>NZ_KQ236744.1:570663-679431 GCF_001185345.1 Dorea sp. D27
GCAGGTGAGATCTGCCACGGCACGATAGACAGCTGGCTCATCTATAAGCTGACCGACGGGAAGTCCTACAAGACCGACTACTCCAACGCCTCCCGGACGCAGCTCTTCAACATCTTCGAGCTCACGTGGGATGCGGACATCTGCCGGCTCTTCGGGATAGACCCGGCGAACCTGGCCGAGGTGTGCGACTCGGATTCCGACTTCGGAGAGACGGACTTCGAAGGGCTGCTCCCCCGCCCGGTGCCGATCCACGGGGTGCTCGGGGACTCCCACGGCTCCCTGTTCGGCCAGGGCTGCTTAAGGCCCGGGATGATAAAGTCCACCTACGGCACGGGCTCCTCGATCATGATGAACATCGGGGAGAGGCCGGTCTTAAGCACCCATGGGGTGGTGACGTCCCTGGCGTGGAGCATGGACGGGAAGGTGAGCTACGTGCTGGAGGGGAACCTGAACTACACGGGGGCGGTGATCACGTGGCTGAAGGACGACCTGAAGCTCATCAGCTCGCCGGGGGAGACGGAAGGGCTGGCCAGGGAGGCGGTGCAGGACGACAGCCTGTACCTCATCCCCGCGTTTTCGGGCCTCGGGGCGCCGTACTGGGACAGCCGCGCGGCGGCGGCCATCGTAGGGATGACGCGCACGACAGGCCGTGCGGAGGTGGTGAGGGCAGGGGTGGAATGCATCGCCTACCAGATAACGGACATCGTGAAAGCCATGAGCCAGGATGCGGGGGTGAAGGTGGAAGAGCTGCGGGTGGACGGAGGCCCGACGAGGAACCGGTACCTGATGCAGTTCCAGAGCGATATCGCCCAGGCCGCGGTGCAGGTGCCGGATTCGGAGGAGCTGTCGGGCATCGGCCCGGCATACGCAGCAGGGCTTGCCCTCGGCGTGTGGGATGAAAGCATCTTTGACAGATTGAAACGGGTAAAATATGAGCCGCAAATGGACGGCGCATTGAGAGATAGAAAATATCAAGGCTGGAAATCGGCAGTCGGAGCTATATTAACGAGGTAAGGACATGTAAATCAAACAAGAAAAGAGGTAGAAAACGATGGAAGGAAAGATGAAAGTATGTGTTTTGACAGGAAAACAAAAACTGGAGTGGGTAGAGCGCGACATACCGCAGCCAGGCAAAGGCGAGCTTCAGATCAAGCTTGAATATGTAGGCGTGTGCGGGTCTGATCTTCACTTCTACCAGGAAGGCCAGCTTGCAAACTGGACATTAGACGGACCTCTTGCCCTCGGGCATGAGCCGGGCGGCGTAGTCACCGGAATCGGTGAGGGGGTAGAAGGATTCGCAATCGGCGATAAAGTGTCTATCGAGCCGGCAGTGCCGTGCGGGCACTGTGAAGACTGCAGAAAAGGAAACTACAACTTGTGTACGAATATAAAGATGCTGGCAATCCCAGGGGAGAGGGACGGAGTAAATGCAGAGTACTGCACGCACGATGCAAGCATGTGCTATAGACTGCCTGAGAATATGTCAACTCTGGAAGGGGCGATGATAGAACCTCTGGCAGTCGGCATGCATGCCACGGAATTGTCTGACGCCAGAATCGGCGAGACGGCTATCGTCCTTGGAAGCGGCTGTATCGGCCTGTGCACGGTCATGAGCCTGAAAGCGAGAGGCGTCAGCGAAATCTACGTAGCTGATGTCATGGACAAACGGCTCGAAAAAGCCATGGAGGTCGGAGCAACAAGAGTATTCAACAGCAAGAGAGAGAGTATCGAGGAATTTGCCAAGACGTTGCCGGGCGGCGGTGCAGACCAGGTGTACGAGTGCGCAGGCAACCGGATTACGACGCTGCAGTCCTGCAGGCTGATCAAACGCGCCGGAAAAGTAACGCTTGTAGGCGTATCGCCGGAACCGGTTCTGGAATTGGACATTGCAACGCTGAACGCAATGGAAGGTGTCGTCTATTCGGTATACCGTTATAGAAACTTGTGGCCGAAAGCAATTGCCGCTGTTTCATCAGGGGCAATTCCGGTAAAGGATATCGTATCCCATGAATTTGATTTCAAGGATTGTATCGAAGCTATAGAATACAGTCTGAACCACAAGGATGAAGTAATAAAATCAGTCGTTAAGTTTGTATAAACTGTACATAAAAAACGGTATAAAGGGAGAGAATTCGCTCATTCTTTATACGGGGGCAGTCTCTTTTTGCATGGAGGGGGCTGTCCCCATTAATATTTTGGAAAAACAGGAGTATGTATTATGAAGAAAACAGCAGTGCTATTGGCAGCGTTTATCGTTGCGGCGTCCCTTGCGGGCTGCTCGGATAAACTGTCTGATAAATATGTAACGGTTAACGAATACGAAGGAATCGAAGTTGAAAAAGCAGAGGTTACAGAGACGACAGAGGAAGAGATAGATAAGGTGGTGGCAAGGATGATGGAGGGGTATGTGGCACAGCATGATCTTCCGAAAGACACGCCGATTACCGATGAAATTGTAAAGGAGACGCTTTCGGATACGGCTGATACGGTGGAAGCGTACAGAGATGACCTCCGCAGACAGATAGATAAGGCAAAGGAAACTGCCGCCCGGGAGAAGATAGAGACGAGAGCCTGGGAGCAGGTGATAGATAAGACAGAAGTCAAGAGTTATCCAAAAGACCGTCTCAAAGAGGTGGAGAAGCATCTGGAAAGCCAGTATCAAGATTATGCAAAAGAGGCAGGCATGGAATACGATGCGTACATGGAGGCTCTTGGGATGACGGACAAAGAACTGCGTCAGGCGGCTAAGGCGTCTGTAAAACAGGAGCTTGCAGCAGAGGTCATAGCTGACAAGTATGGGCTGAAGCCAAATGAAGAAGAGTTCCAGAAGGCGTTGGAAGAATACGCTAAAGAATATAAATTCCCCAATACAGATCTGCTTCTTAAGGCAGTGACGGAAGAAGAGATGCGCCTCCTCGTAACACAGGATAATGTGAAATCCTGGATTGCAGACCGCTGTAAGCTTGTAGAAGCATCCGAAGAGACAAAGGCGGAAGATTCGGAAGATGAGACAGCCGAAGCGGATACGAAGTCAAAAGAGGACGGAAATGCGGCAGTTCAATAGAAGAAGGAGATAGCAGGCATGAAGACAAAAGTAATCATGGTGCGCCATGGAGAGACCGAATGGAATGTACTCTGCAAGTTCCTTGGAAGCGTTGACATTCCGCTGAATGAAAAAGGAAGAAGGCAGGCCGGGTACGCGAAAGAAGCGTTGAAGGACGAGAAAATAGATGTCATCTATTCAAGTCCTATGAAACGGGCGCTTGAGACAGGTGAAATCATACGGGGGAACCGTCCCTTACCTATACTGGAAGATGACGGACTCCGGGAAATCTGCTGCGGCAAGTGGGAAGGGCTCACTGGCAAAGAGGTAGAAGAAAGATATCCGGTCCAGATATCACTCTGGGGAAATCATCCTGAAAAGATCAAGATCGAGGGCGGCGACACGTTTCAGGAGGTGTCGGACCGGATAACGGAGACGTTCTGGAGAATCGTAGACAGCAACAGGGGCAGGACCATCCTCATAACATCACACATGATCTGCCTGACGCTGCTCATGATGCGTTTCATTGGAACGGACATCAGCGAGATATGGGAGGCAAAGCCGATCGGCAATGCTGCACTCAACATCGTGGAAGTGACTGACGATGATATAGCAGAGATAGTATCCTGGAGTGATGACAGCTTCGTTCCAGAGGAAGATAGAAAAGGAAGCGCGCTCGTGGCAGGGAGACACGATGCCGGTAAAGAATCAGATATATGAAATATAAGAACAGCAGGCAGAACGGCTTTCCGTTCTGCCTGCTGTTCTTACGCATCTACCAGATTCAAAAGAGGTGGACGGACGGAACAGATGGTAAAATCAACCAGATGATTTGATGTTACGGCATGCTATGATAAAAATCAAATTATTAGGTTAAAGGAGAGAAGCATGAAATGAAGAAAGCGGTATTGGATCAGAACATTTTAAAAAAATACAGAGAACATCTGTATGACGAAGAACGGAGCCAGGCGACGATTGAGAAATATATGCGGGATGTCACATATTTCTATCAATATCTGCCGGAGGAGGATAAAGTAATCACAAAAGAGGTTCTGGTCGCATATAAGAACAGCCTGTCCGACAGATATAAGATGTCCAGCATCAACAGTATGCTTGCTGCCTTGAACGGATTGTTAGAATTTATGAAGCTGAATAGCCTGAAAGTAAAGCTTCATAAGGTACAGCGCTCAGCTTTTTATGATGAGGAAAAGGAACTTACAAAAAGTGAATATAAGAGACTGCTGGATACAGCAATGAATAACGGGAATGAACGTCTCTATCTGCTGCTGCAGACAATCTGCGGCACGGGAATCAGGGTGTCCGAACATAGGTATATCACGGTGGAAAGCTTGAAAGAAGGGAAAGCGGTTGTCAAAAACAAAGGCAAAGTAAGGGTTATCTTTATACCTGCCGCGCTTAATAAAATGCTGAAGGACTATTGCCGCAAGGAGAATATTCGGAGCGGCTCCATCTTTATCACCAAAAGTGGAAAACCTATGGATCGGAGCAATATCTGGAACGCGATGAAAAAGCTGTGTATGGATGCAAAAGTGAGCGACAAGAAAGTATTCCCCCATAATCTGAGGCATCTGTTCGCATTAACCTACTACCGTCTGCAGAAGGATGTCGTAAGGCTGGCAGACATCCTTGGCCATGCGAGCATAGAAACGACGAGGACATACACGATGACAACCGGAAGAGAATGTCAAAAATCGCTTTCAAAGATGAATCTGGTAATCCCGGAATACAAAAAAACAACATAATATGTATTATGTTGTATATGTAGCTTCTGCTTATTCAAATAATGAGCAAATCTCATTTATTTTTCTCAGTATATATCAAGTGGTAAAATTTTACAATATATTTTCTCAAAAAAGTCCAAAAAAATCTATCAAATGTCAGGTCATCATCTTAACAAATTCTTTGATATTAATCCCTTATTTTCATTATTTTATCCATATTGAACAGCTAATGTTCAATATGGTATACGAAATATTATTAAAAACCACGGTCTACAACATAATACATATTATGTCGTAAACTGGGGGAGTACAATTATGATAAAAAGATTAGGAAAGATTTGGAGAAAACCGCAGTCTTTATTTCTTGCAGTTTTAATTCCAGTATTGGCTGTACTTTCATTTGCTGGGGAGCAAACGATGAATGTACAGGCATCAGCTGGCCCGTCGGCGGTTTCCGGGACGGTGACGATTGGTGAACTAAAGGCTGAAAAAATGGAAAGCAATGGATCTTCTTTCATAGAGGTGCCTATGTATACGATGGAAGAAGAGAAGCCGATGGGATACTATCGGTTTTCCGGGGGAGATATCATAAATATCGATGACCAGACATTTGAAGGTCTGCCCTATAAGTTCGTGCGTGCTGAAATCAGAATGCTTGAAGGTGCGACCTGGAAGGTATATCCAATCAACTATTATGACAAGATAGGGGATAGACGCTACTATTCCGTAGATAATGGTGACGGCCCTGCCCAGGATTTTGAGATAGCGAATGAAGTGCCGGATACTGCTGAAGTCTCCTTTAAGTTCCAGCTGAACACGAAGGAGTACAAGGTGAATGTTATAGACGATAAGAAGGCGGAAGGATTCGGACTAGAGTTCATCCTGGGATTCACCAAAGCTGATGGAAGCTTCTACGCAAGGCATGACACGCATGTTAAAGTAAAGCTGACATATCCTGCAGGGTACCATACGGTGGAAGCACCGGGCATTACGCCGGTCGGCATCATTTTTGGCGATGCATCCCTTCAGATATCCAAAAGTGAAGACGAGGCAAAAAGAGAGATTGTATACTCCTTCCTATATCCTGATAAAAGCCTGGATATGACCGTAGTCGGTGACAGGGATGATGGACCTCTCATCTGCGGGGTATATGAGGGCACCGGTCCTATGCAGAATACAGAGATAGGTGACAGCTGGATCAGGAAGACGGATGCCACAGGCAACTATTCACAGGGTGATCCGTATTTTGGGACGGATTATTATGGAGAGGATTATCTGACGAAGGGATGGTCAAAACCACGGGGCAGCGAAACAAAAGATGTGGAGATGAGCATCGGAAAGAAAACGATATCAACCGGGACATTTGGAAGCAGCGATGTATTGCACTTTGAATATCGTATGAAACGTGCCGGCGGCAACGGAACTCCGTCATCCCCTACATTCTTTTTTTGGCCGTCTCCTACATTGACCCTGAGCTACTTCCCGAACGGCGTGGATTATTCTGCAAAGGAGCCGATAATAAATGAAACGTTCAACTTCTGGGACCCTTCCTGGGAAGATACGAGCGATACAGGTGCGTCCCAGATAACGGAAAACTATACTGCAGGGAATGGAGCCAACATAATGATTCAGGTTATGAAGGCACATTTCCTCTCCGGCACGAGAGAATATTATGATTTTAGGGCCATAATTACAATCAGTAATATGAAAAACAGCTTCTATCTACAGACGCAGTCTGCCAGCAGCGTACAAGGCTCCCACTATTTCCGTGGTTTAGACAAGGTATCCCTCGCTACGGCAGCAGATAAAGGAGATTCGTATTTTATGGTGGACCCAAATGACACTGGCGGAGCCGGCGGGAGCCAAGTCAAGAAGGCAATCAAACCAGGAGGAGTATTTTTAGATAAGCAGTCCATAGCCAACAAAGAATATCCGTCCGGCACGGGAATCCCCGGTGCCGCTGACGATCAATATTCATTCAAATTCGGTGTCACGCCTGAGTGGGGATACACGCACCCCCGGGTATTAAGCTTTGATGAAAATGGGGAAGTAACAGGACAAAGAGCCGAGACGATCGAAGCGGAAATGGGAGGGACGCTTACCCTGGGCAGCTACTCCTGGTTCAATGAGGACTTTAAAAACAGAGGCGAGATCAGCCCGTTCCAATATGTCCTGTTCATGCGGGTCAGCGATAAGGGCGGAAAGCACAGTCAGCGGGCTATCGATATAACAACGGAGAAAATAAGCGGACAGATAGTAAATAATGCTGAATTTGTGGACGGAAATAATCCAGATAACGTAATCGTGAATGGAGACGGGAGCTTTGACCTTCTGGAGGCTAATAACAGGATCGTTTTTTCAGACAGCTTCAAGGCGCCTAGACGGGAGGGGGAGACATTTGTCGGGTTCACTATCGAAATCAAGGCAAAAGATAACCCTTTCCTGGATCCGGAGAAGGTTGTAAAGACGTTGTACAAGAACAAAGAAGACACAGACTACTTCAGACCCGGGGACACGGTCAGCCTTGCCGATTATTACCGACGTGATTCGGCCGACCTGCTAGACATCTGGAAAGAGGGGAAGGGACTGAACGCGAATGAACAGGAGCGTCTGGAACTGCTTATGTACACAGCGAAGCTGGAATTGAACATCAAGCTCAACTATAAGCCGGGTGAGAACGTTGAGGGCAGCTTTGTAACAGGGCACGTAAACAAGTATTTACAGGATGTAGAAAAACCGGGGATTTCTTATCTGAATATTGCTTCCGACTCGAAAAGTACGAAGGCGATAATCGGGACTAATATCGTATTCAGCAAATTTGCTGAGACATATGATAATGCCGCAGACCACCATACGTATTATCTGAACATTGATAATACGACTTCCGTGCCTAAAGTGACAGAGGATAATCAGGAGCTCGCCAGGGTGGCATATGACCGTGGACTGACGGTCACTTATCTGGAGGAGGATGGAAGCCCATTTACAGGTATCGAGGATCAGACCGTATATCGAACTTACGATGGACATAACAGGGCGGCCATCCAGTTCCCGACGGCATCCCAGTGTCCGGCAGGAAAGGTGCTCGATTACTGGACGGTCAAGGAGCTTGACGACTCCGGAAGCTGGGTGCCAAAACCGGGCTACATGATCAAACAGGGGGCGGAGCCGGCAGCCTACGAATTTGCATCAGGTCCTGGTGCAAATAATAAGAGCATACAGCTTCAGGCCGTGTGGAAGGATATCACACCCGATTCCTATATAACGATACCGAGAAATATACTGTTAAGTGAAGCGGGGACCAACCTGCAGCCGGAAGACAAGTATGCCGGCGTAAAAGTAACAATAGGCTACGAACCTGTGAATGGCAATGACAAAGAGGTTAACGTAGATGTCCTGAAATCATTTGACCTTTCCCTGGAAGATGATTCGGCAGAGACGATCAAAGTCTTTTCTTATGACGCAGGGGGGAATAAGCTGGACGCTCCGGGAACTGACGGGAGCTATGCACGTGCCGGAACGTTGGGGGGGACGGTGAGGAGTAAGGACATATGGTTCAATACAGAGACCAAAGACGGCAATGAGGTCTATAAGGGGACCTTCAACATCAGCTCCGATCCATCGGATACCGGGCAGGGAACCTTATTCTATATCTCTGCCGTATCACCATCACCATGAGGTGTATCATGATTAAGAGAATTGTAAGCGTCGGCATCTTCATCTTATGCCTTGCATGCAGCAGCTGTACTGCACTGGCATATGGAGATGCTGATAAGAGCAGAGAAACAGGACAGATGGAAGTCGTATACATACCAGATAACAGACCTGCGTTAGAAATCATCTGCAAAGGCGAAGGTAAACTTATGCCAGGCCCCCGTACGGGTGATACGGGCATATTACTGCATCTGGAAAGGCTGGTAATTGCATCGGCAGTATTGCTGATGTTAATTATAATCATAAAAAAAGGAGAAAACAAATATGAAGAAGATGAAATTTATGAGCGTATTGGCATTGACTGCTATGATCAGCATAACAATAACAGTACCGGCATTGGCAGCAGGAACTGCAGAGGGAAAGACGCAAGTTACATATACCGCGAATTCTGCAGCACCGGACCTGGCGGACTGGATGGTTTCCTTCCCGAGCAAGGTGACCCTGACTGATTACAATACCGAGCCGAGCAAGGGGCAGTCATTGAACTTTGAACTGCTGGATAAGCTGTCAGGACAGGCTTATGCGGGTAGTGAGACCGTTACGGTTTCGGTTGCGGGATACGGCACTGGATTTGACATGACAGGAGGAAGCGGCGGTTCTGCGAAGATGGGGCTGGCAAATGGTTCAAAGACAGAATTGAGCGGTCCTAATTTTGAGCTGGGCAGTATGAAGGCAAAAGTTGGCACCGGCAAAGAAAATGTGGCCACAGGCTATGCCTATCTGAAAAGCACCGCCAATCCAGAGGGAACATTTACAAAAACGGTAACCTTTACATTTAAAGATGGCACCACTTAGAAACCATTCCCACAGGCATGCAGGATGGAGTCGGTCATATCAGAGGACTGACTCCTTTTTGAATAAACATACAGGAGGAAGGACCTATCAAATATAAGATACATCCATTATTACGAACAAAAAGAGTATTTAGGATTCATGACGCCGGCTGCTGGTATTATGCAAATGAGGAAGAGATGCAGGCCTTGTATCCGAATGGGGGGTTCAAAGTGTTTTCGGATATCCATATGCGTGAAAATCCCAAAGCAGAGGATCATCTTGCCGGTGAAGAGGCAGAGGTGGGCCTGTATCCTTATCAGAACAGGCTGGCGTGGACGAAAAGGGTCGTGGGATATATTCCGGTGGTGGACGGAAAAGGGGAAGAGGGCTTCCTCCGGATTGTCGACCATGCCTGGCACAGGCTGCTTTCGGTCATATTGGCGGCGCTCGTATGCGCCATCATATTCCTGGCCGGCATATGGATTGCACGAAAGGACGAGGTTGAGGGATTGGACAAGACGGCGGTATCCTATCATGTGGAAGGTATTAAGAATACGGACAGTGATTCCATCCTGCTGCCGGGGGTGAGTACACTGAACGGCAGGGAAGGGGATACGCATATCAAGGCCGTACTGCTCAACCCGGAAGGGAATGAATGCTATTTCCGGTATACGATCAAGCAGACGGACACCGGCGAATCACTATACGCCTCCGGCCTGATAGAACCAGGCAAAGCTGTAATGGAATTCGATCTCAACAAGAAGCTGGAGTCGGGGACATACCCCATTGAGGTCATCGTGGAGACACGGGACATACAGGAACCAAAAATCGTATATAATGCAGGAAATATACAGGCACAACTCGTAATAACAGAATAATGAGGCAGGGAGGGTATATGGAAGATACATACAGGAAGAGGAAAAGGAAGCATGGTAAAAGGCCTGTCAGAAAAATAATGACAGTAATCCTTCTGCTGCTGATTGCGGCCGCAGGAGTGACGGCAGCCTTGACCTATGAGCGCGGACCGGATCTGGACAAGCATGCTATTGCATATCAACTGCCGAATGGGGTGAAAAACACAGACCCGGACTCCATCCTTATGCCGGGATATGACGTTCTTGAGATGGACCTGGCAACGAAGAAAGTCGAAGTGGCACTGCTCAACCCGGAAGGGAATGACTGTTATTTCAAATTCCACATAATACTTAAAAGTGATGGATCGACATTGTATCAGACAGGCCTGATCAAACCGGGCACGGCTGTAACAAGCTTCAAGATAGATAAGGAATTAAAGAAGGGGGAGTATCCGATCGTCTTGAATGTGGAAGCGGCTGATATGAAGGATCCGGACAACTTATATAACGGGGGAGCAATGGAAGCGGTGCTCGAGGTGGAATAAATGAAAAAGTGCTTATTATTGGCCTTTCTGCTGCTGCTTTGCGCCAGCGGCTGCCGCGGTAAGATAACAGCGGAACATAGCATACAAGCCGGTGCTGATGAGAGCATAACCATGAACGGCATCTCATTTACCTTCGAGAAGGCTGACATATGCAAGGAGGTCAAGCCAAAGCAGCCAAACGGCTACTATAACTATTACGAGGAAAAGAAGGGCTATTCTTACTATGTTATCTCCGGAACAGCGGAAAATAAAGGCTTATATGTGCTTGATGCCGGCAATATCATGGTACAGGGCATAAGCGGCAGGAAGACGTATGAAGGTGCCCTCCTTTTTTCAAATCATGATAAAAGCGATCTGGTTACGGAGATCGGCGCGAATGACGAGCTGGAGTTTTCTTTTGTCATACTGATGAAAGAAGGAAGGCCGCAGCCTGACAGGCTGGAGATATATTATACGAAGGATTTTAAAGCGCCCCGGGAAGGCGAGCCATATGATGAATCGATCATATGGACGTTTCCTTCATCCTGATATGTGGATGGCAGGGGCGGATTGAGAGAACAGAAAGGATAAGAGCAGGTGGCAGATTACAGAGAGATAACGCAGGAGCCGGAACTGGATATTGCTACAGCCGACAGGATACTCCAGAACGTATTCCGCGAAGCAGGCTGGGAGGAATCCAGCCTTTATGATGCTCTGGAACGGCTGGAAAAGAGGAAGGACGTTCATATGGCCGATTGAATTAAAATTGGTGGCCGCATGTTCCGGCCACCAATAATATTAAAAAACGGTGCACGCTTTAGGCAGCGGCCCATAAGGAAGCAAAAAGAAATTTGGTCGGAACCGGCGTGACTTAACACGCCGGTTCCGATTCGTTTAAGGACTCCCTTCCAATTTTCAAAGGGATGCGGATTTGTCCCACATAGGTAAAGTACAAATCTATCTGTACATGCTTCCTCCCGTTCTCCCTTACCGGGCTGTGTACCACAATCTTGCTTACAAGTTCATTGAGAATGGCGGCGTCAAGTTCCGGAATATCCAGGTACTTGTCCACCAGCTTCAGAAACTCGTTCACATCGGAAACCTGCCCGGACTGTTCCTCGATTTCCCGTTCCAATACGGCGGCAAGCTGTTCAATCTCTGCCTGCTCCTTCTCGTATTGGCGGGATAATTTTAAGTACCGGCTGTCGGATAGCTTACCCAGCACATTGTCCTCATAGATGTGCTGGATAATCCTGTCCAAATCCTCCATCCGCTTTTTTGCTCCGGAGAGGGCTTTCTGCTTTTCCGCCAGTTCCGCCTTGCGGCTTTCTTCGTTCTGCGCCAGCATTTCCAGCTTGAAATCCTTCCGGAACATACGGACATAAGTCAATGTCCGCTGGATACTCTCCAGCACGATCCGGTAAAGCACCTGTTCCCGGATATAGTGGATTTTGCAGGAGCCGGTGTTGCTCTTGTAGTTGGAGCAAACGAAATGATTCTGGCTGTCATCCTTGTAGGTGTTGCAGGTGCAGAAGTACAGCTTGGCCCCGCAGTCGGCGCAGTAGAGCAGGCCGGAGAACATGCTGGTCCTTCCTGTTTTTGTCGGCCTGCGTTTGTTCTTCCGCAGTTCCTGTACCCGTTCCCACTGCCCTTTCTCAATGACGGCGGGCTGGGTATCCTCAAAAACCCGCTGGTTCTCAACCGAGTTTTCCATCCGCTTTTTGAATTTCAGGGACTTGGTATAGGTCTTGAAGTTCACGGTACAGCCCGTGTACTCCCGCCGCTCCAATATCCCGGCGACAGATTTGGCACACCACTGATAAAGATTCTCAGGCATGGCCCAGCCTTTCTGCCTGGCGTGATAAGCGGTAACGGTCGGTACCTTATCGGCTGTGAGGATTTTAGCGATCTGCATGGGGCCTTTCCCCGCAATGCAGAGGTTGAAGATACGCTGCACCACCTTTGCCGCTTCTTCGTCCACGATCCATTTCTTCTTGTCCTGCGGGTCTTTTATATACCCATAGGGCGGATTGCTGGCGATATGCTCCCCGGCTTCACCCCTCATCTTTACCACTGCCCGGATTTTCTTGCTGGTATCCTTGGCGTAGTAGTCGTTGAATACATTTTTGAACACCGCAAAATCATTTTCCCCTTTGGCGCTGTCCACATCGTCGTTGATGGCGATAAAGCGGACGTCATAAGCGGGAAAGATGAAATCCTGAAGCCGCCCCATGTAGGAATACTCCCTGCCCAGCCGGGACAGGTCTTTGACAATCACAGCGGATACGCTGTAATCCTCCACATATCGCATCATCTCCTGGAACCCCGGCCTCTGGAAAGCTGACGTTAGATAACGATACTTTTGAAAACACTGGAAAATCAAGGTTTTTCGAGCGACGGACAAGCAGGGTATTGTACTAAAAACTGAATACGACGCAGAAGCGGCGTTTCTTACTCTCTACATGGGAGAACAGGAACGCCGCTTTTTTCATGCCCTTTGTTACGCAGTAGGGGCAGAAAAAGCCTTGCTACAAGCGGTTTTCCGGGCGCGTATCTGGCGCGGAAAGGGATTTATACCTTATCCCCCGAAACCGCGCTTCTACTGCGTAACAAATCCAAAGCAAAGGAGCTATGAACTATGGCAGTTTTCAGAGTGGAACGAAACAAGGGCTATACCGTAATGAGCAACCACCACCTACGCAACAAGGAGCTTTCCCTAAAGGCAAAGGGGCTGTTGTCGCAAATGCTGTCACTCCCCGAAGATTGGGACTACACCTTGAAAGGCTTATCCCTTATCAACCGGGAGAAGATAGACGCTATCCGCGAAGCCATTAAGGAACTTGAACGCGCCGGGTATATCGTCCGTTCAAGGGAGCGCGACGAGAAAGGACGCTTGCGGGGCGCGGACTATGTGATATTCGAGCAGCCGCAGCCGCCTACGCCGGATTTACCTACATTGGAAAATCCAACATTGGATAATCCAATGCAGGAAAAACCAACATTGGAAAAACCTACGTTGGAAAATCCAACGCAATTAAATAAAGATATACAAAGAACTGACTTACCAAAAAAAGAAAAATCAAATACAGATTTATCAAGTACCCATTCCATTCCTATCCTTTCCCCTAACCCCTCTCCTTGCAGAGAAGCGGCTGCGCCGCCGGAACGGAAAGGAACGGAAGCGGCAGCACAGAGCGCAGTTGATATATACCGGGAAATCATCAAGGACAATATCGACTACCACATTCTCAAACAGGACATGAAGTTTGACAGTGACAGGCTGGACGAGATTGTAGACCTCATGCTTGAAACCGTATGCACCGCCAGAAAGCGGGTACGGATTGCGGGGGACGACTACCCGGCAGAGCTTGTGAAGTCAAAGTTTATGAAACTAGACGGCGAGCATATCCGCTTTGTGCTTGACTGTATGCGGGAGAACACAACCAAAATCCGCAACATCAAGCAATATCTGAAAGCCGCCCTTTTCAACGCCCCGTCCACAATCGGCAACTACTACACTTCCCTTGTCGCCCATGACATGGCAAGCGGCGCACTGTCACCGAAAAAGCCGCAGTACGGCGACCCGGACTATTATTCATGCAATGAGGGCGAAAGCCTGTAACCACCCACAACCACAAAAGGAGGATTTTATTATGGCACAGAAAATGACAGGAGCATTGGTATTTGACGAGCGCACCGACCGTTACGACATCCGCTTTGACTTAAACAGCTACTACGGGGGCTTGCATTGCGGCGAGTGCTTTGACGTATTCGTGCGGGGCAAGTGGAAGCCGACCCGGATTGAGTACGGCGACAACTGGTATCTTGTGGGTATCAGAGCCGAGGACTTGAACGGGCTGCGGGTGCGTATCTGACCGCCGCCCCATAAAGAAACGCGAAAGGAGGACGCGACAAATTGCAGGACGAAGTAAACGAAAAGACCATAGCCCTTTACATCAAGACCGGGAAGCTGACCGCGCAGACGCTCCAAAAGGCAATGAAAGCCATACTGTCAAAGGGCAAAAAGCAGCTTGCAAAACCGCCACAGGGCAAGCAGAGCTTAAAGCAGCTTATGAAGCAGAACGCGGGCGTTTCCAACATTGAGATTACCGAGGGCAATATCAAAGCCTTTGAGAGTACGGCGAAAAAGTACGGTATCGACTTTGCGCTGAAAAAGGACGCGACGGAAAGCCCGCCCCGCTATCTGGTTTTCTTCAAGGGGCGGGACGCGGACGTACTGACCGCAGCCTTTAAGGAATTTTCCGCAAAAAAGCTGACACAGGAGAAAAAGCCCTCAATCCGAAAGCTGCTCTCTACCCTCAAAGAAGCTGCACAGGGCAGAAACGCGGAACGGGCAAAGGTCAAGAACAAGGACAGGGAGGTATCGCTATGAAGCCGGAAATCAAGAAGCTGCTTATCCTAAATCTCCCGTATCTGCTCTTTGTCTGGCTCTTTGATAAAGTGGGCGCGGCTGTCCGGCTCTCCCCCGGCGCGGACGCAAGCGCAAAGCTGCTACATCTTGGGGACGGTTTTACCGCCGCCTTTTCCAGTATCGCGCCGAGCTTCCACCCGGCAGACTTAGCTTTAGGCATTGCGGGGGCGGTCATTGTCCGGCTGATTATCTACACCAAAGGCAAGAACGCGAAGAAATACCGCCGCGGGACAGAATACGGTTCGGCGCGTTGGGGCGGGGCTGACGACATAAAGCCGTACACCGACCCGGTATTTGAGAACAATATCCCCTTAACGCAGACGGAACGGCTCACCATGAACAGCCGCCCGAAGCAGCCGAAATACGCAAGAAACAAAAATATCCTTGTAATCGGCGGTTCCGGCAGCGGCAAGACCCGGTTCTTTGTGAAACCGTCGCTCATGCAATGTACGTCAAAGGATTTTCCAACGTCGTATATCGTCACTGACCCGAAAGGAACACTGATTTTGGAAACCGGGAAAATGTTACAGCGGTACAAATACCGTATCAAAGTGCTAAATACGATTAACTTCAAAAAATCCATGAAATACAATCCCTTTGCCTATCTGCGGAGCGAAAAGGACATTTTGAAGTTAGTCAATACCATTATCGCCAACACCAAAGGCGACGGGGAAAAATCCGGCGAGGATTTCTGGGTGAAAGCGGAAAAGCTCTACTACACCGCGCTAATCGGCTACATCTGGTATGAAGCCCCGGAGGACGAGAAGAACTTCACGACGCTGCTTGAGATGATAAATGCGTCGGAAGCCCGCGAGGACGACGAGGATTTCCAGAACCCGGTTGACCTCATGTTTGAACGTCTGGAAGAAAAAGACCCGGAACATTTTGCAGTCAAGCAGTACAAAAAATACAAACTTGCGGCGGGAGATGTATGCTCTAAGTGACTTCTTAATCATGGTTTATGTCATGGTTAGTGAAGCAGTCACTTAGAGCATTTTCATTTCAGGAGGTACAGCCATGAGAAACGAGAAAATCACCCCACTGTACGAACGATTGAGCCGCGATGACGAGTTACAGGGTGAGAGCAATTCCATAAGTCATCAAAAGCAGATGTTAGAGGAGTTTGCCCGTCGGAATAACCTGCCCAATCCCCGGCATTTTACCGATGACGGTGTATCGGGAACCCGTTTTGATCGCCCCGGATTCCTGGCGATGATGGAGGAAGTTGAGGCGGGGCGTGTAGAGGCCATTGTCATCAAGGACATGAGCCGCCTGGGGCGTGACTATCTGAAGGTCGGTCAGGTCATGGAGATTTTACGGCAGCGCGGCGTCCGGCTGATCGCCATTAACGACGGTGTGGACAGCCTGAAAGGCGACGATGATTTTACCCCCTTCCGCAACATTATGAACGAGTTTTACGCCCGCGACACCAGCCGGAAAATCCGCTCCGTGTTCAAGTCCAAAGGTATGAGCGGCAAGCATCTGACCGGCACCGTCATTTATGGCTACCTGTGGGACGAAAAGCGGGAACACTGGCTTGTGGACGAAGAAGCCGCCGAGGTGGTACGCCGTATCTTTTCTCTGACGATGGAGGGCTACGGTCCCTATCAAATCTCCAAGCTGCTGTCCGAAGCAAAGGTTGAAATTCCCGCTGTCCATCTGGCACGCTTTGACGAAGGAGTAAACAGGACGAAGCCAGTCAAAGACCCCTACGGCTGGGGTTCGTCCACCATTGTGAGCATTTTGAAAAAGCGTGAGTATTTAGGTCATACGGTTAATTTCAAGACCCGCAAGCACTTCAAGGACAAGAAAAGCCACTATGTTGACGAAAGCGAATGGACAATTTTCGAGAATACCCATGAGGCCATCATCGACCAGGAAACCTTTGACAATGTGCAGCGCGTCCGGGGAAACGCCAGACGCTACCCGGACGGCTTTGGGGAGGCATATCCCCTGACTGGCCTAATGTACTGCGCCGACTGCGGCGGCAAGATGTATGTTCACCGCACCTATAACGGTAAGCGTGTTCCTCAGTACACTTGCGGCCAGTATGGCAAATACCCTATCGGCTCCCTTTGCCCCACACAGCACCGCATCAAGGCCGAAGCTGTTCTGACCCTGATTGCCGATATGCTCCGGACCATCGCGGAGTATTCCAGGAATGACCGGGCCGAGTTTATCCGCACTGTCCAGGAAACGCAGGCCGCCCAGCAGACCGCCGACATCTCTAAAAAGCGGAAACGGCTGGCTGCCGCCCAAAAGCGGGCCGGAGAACTGGAACGGCTGATTTGCAAAATCTATGAGGACAACGCCCTGGGCAAGCTGCCGGACGCCCGGTATGAGGCCCTGGACGCACAGTACGCCAAAGAGCAAGACGCCCTCAATGCGGAAATCACAGAGTTGGAAAAAGCCGTTACCGGCTATGAGCAGAGCCGGAAATCTGCGGAGAAGTTTATTGCCCTGATTGACAAGTATGAGAACTTCGACACGCTTACGAATATCATGCTCAACGAGTTTGTCGAGAAAATCCTTGTCCATGAGCGCGCCCGGAAAGGCAGTCAGGACACCACGCAGGAGGTTGAAATCTACTTCAACTTTGTGGGCCGGTATATCCCGCCCGCCTTGCAGCCTGTTCCCTTGACCCCGGAGGAACAGGAAGAACTGCGGAAGAAAGAGGAACGCAAGGACAGGCTTCACCAGAACTACTTACGCCGCAAAGCAAACGGCAAGCAGAAGGAATGGGAAGAACGCTACAACGCAAAGCGCAAAGCGCAACGGGAGGCGGCAAAGGCCGCAATCCGTGCTGAGGACATGGAAAAAGGCATTTTTATCCCCGTCAGTCAGTTACCTAGGCAGGAGCCCCGCAAGGCCACCGTATCGGCCAGCACCGCCGTTTAACAATTACAATGCAAAGGAGGACGAACATGAACGAGTTGACTTACACCCGCTGCGGGGATTACTACATCCCCGACCTGAAACTTTCCGAGCAGCCGGAGGCCCCCATCGGCAAGTATGGCCGTATGCGGCAACGCTACCTGAAGGAACACCGGCCAGGACTTTACAGCAGCCTGATCTTGAGCGAAATGCTATACCCGCACCTGTTGGAGATTGACCGGGCGGCGCGGGAGCGCATAGACGCCATGCTGCCCCGCATGATGGAGGCGGCGGGCGTTACCGAGGAACTGAAAGCCTGTGACCCTATGCGCTGGGTGGGGCTGATGAACACGCTGAAGGCGCAGGCGGAGGAAGTTATTTTTCAAGAGTTGATTTCCGCATGAGATTTTAGGCATAAGAAAGGCCGGGATTTTGCTGACAAGTGGCAAATCCCGGCTTTGTTCTTATCGGTTTTCCAAATTCTTTGACCGCCGGTATTCCAGCGGAGAAAAGCCAAACTGCTTTTTGAACACGGCGGCAAATTTCCCTTGATTAGAGTAGCCGACCTGTTCTGATATTTCGGCAATCGGACGCTTTGTGTCCGAAAGAAGTCTTGCGGCTTCGTTCATGCGGATTTCCCGCAGCCAGGTGGATATATTCTGTCCATATACGCCTCTAAAATAATTTTTCAGGCTGGTTTCACTGACCGAAAATCGTTCTGCAATCTGTCTTACAGGGATGTGCTGGCGAAGGTCATCAGAAAGGATTTGTGCCGCCCTTTTTGCAATTTCAACCTGTGTTTCCGTGTAGAAGCCGCAAGTTTTCGGAGGCCGGATTTCCATGTTAAGAAGCCGGTGGAGAAGTTCAAGAGTATAGATTTGCAAATGGAAGGCCGAGGGTCTTTCGGATAGCCGCCAGAGTTTTTGAAATATATTTTCCAGCTCGCTGTCCGCTTCGTTGATATATGTTTTATGGTTGCCACAATAACTTTTTTCCAGCGTAGGGAGGTCAAGTGAAAAAGATTTCAAAAGTTCACCGCAGGACTGTAAAAGAAGTGACAGGTCAAAATATATTTTTATCCCCTGATATTGCTTCGTAGGAAAGATATATTCTTTCTGTGCGGTCTGTTCACTGACACAAAAATCATTTTCCTTCAGGTAAATGTAAGAGCCGTCATCCAGAAGCAATTCACTTCTGCCTGAAACGCAATAGTTAATCAGCAAAGGCTTTAGATTTGAATTTTCATCCGACTCCGGCCATACGGGAGCATTTACAAAAATAAAAGCCAAAGTCAGCCCCGGAAAGAGCGTATGGAATGTCATGCGTCCCTTGCCATCTGCCCGATCCAAAAGCAATGTGCTGCTATTTGGACTGTTTTTCAAAGTCACATCAGAAACAGTATCGCTGTTTTCTAAAATGCTGTATATCATATCACGCAACTGCTTCGCCCCTTTCATCACACAAAATCGTTAATATTATTATACCCGCGAGAAAATTCACGGTCAATGGATATGCTGGCAAAACGAAAAAACTCCTTGCTATACGGGCCTAAAATACTGATATGTGCATAGAAGCATAATTGAATATGTGCTACCATTAGAATTGGTTAGCGAGATCTAACCGAGAAAGCAATCATGTTAGGAGGTTTCGCAATGAACAACAAATTGCAAGGAAAGGATCTCATCAATATCGGTATTTTCACGGCGATTTATTTTATCGTCATTTTCGCTGCGGCGTCCATCGGTTTTATCCCGATTTTCATTCCGCTTATCAGCGTGATCGTGCCGCTTGTGGGCGGTATTCCGATGATGTTGTTCTTCTCCAAAATCAAAAAATTCGGTATGCTTACCATCTGCGGGGTGCTGCTCGGTATCATTATGTTGCTGACCGGCATGGGCTGGTGGTGCATCCCTACCGGGCTGATTTTCGGGCTGATTTCCGATTTTATGATGAAAGCCTGTGACTACAAGAACGCCAAGCGTGAAGTGCTGATCCACGGCGTTTTTTCCATGTGGGTAATCGGGGCGTTTATTCCCATCGTTGTGACGCGTGACGCTTACTACCAGAGCCTGCTCCCCGGCTACGGTCAGGAATATGCCGACACGCTCATGGCTTATATGCCAGACTGGATTTTGCCGGCACTGCTTATTGCTGCTTTCGTCAGTGGTCTTGTCGGCGGCCTGATCGGACAGAAGATTTTCAAAAAGCACTTTGAGCGGGCGGGAATTGTGTAATGAGCCGCGAACTTCTTGCAAGTCAAAAAAACAATAGCGGAATTTTATTAGACCCCCGGACAAAACTGGCGGTACTGATTACCATAGCTGTCTTTATTTTAGGCGGTTCGTATGAAGGTATCATGCAGTATTACATCATCGTGTTGGCGGCGATCCCGCTGTTACTTTTGTCAGCGGCCAGAAAATGGAAAGGCGCTGTTCTCTATATCCTGATTTTTGGAGGCAGTCTGTGCCTGGAAATGTTCGGCATGTCCCGACTGACCGGCGTAGCAAACTACATCGCAGTAGCCGTCGTTGGTATTCTTCTGCGGTTCACCCCCAGCGTGGTCATGGGATATTTCGTGGTAACTACAACCACGGTCAGCGAATTTGTTGCAGCGATGGAACGACTCCACCTGCCGCAGCAGATTACCATTCCCATGTCCGTGATGTTCCGTTTCTTTCCCACGGTTGCGGAAGAATGGAGCGCCATTGGGGACGCCATGCGGATGCGTGGCGTCCGCTTTGGCGGTGGTAAAGCTGGTACGATTTTAGAGTATCGGATTGTTCCCATGATGATCTGCTCCGTCAAAATCGGGGAGGAACTGTCCCAGGCAGCCCTTACGCGGGGATTGGGAGGCCCGGTAAAACGGACGAATATCTGTAAGCTGGGTTTTCATGTGCAGGATGTTATTTTCCTGCTGATCTGTCTGGGAGCATTTGCAGCGCAAATCTATGTGCTTGCCGCAAGGGGGTGAAGGAAATGATTGAATGTCAAGATGTGTCCTTTTCTTATCCTGCCAGTACCCTTCCCGACAGTGAGAGGCAGGCCGGTGGCGCTTTGAAACATATTTCCTGCACCATTGAGGACGGTTCTTTTGTCCTGCTCTGCGGGACTTCCGGCTGTGGGAAAACAACCATGACCCGGTTGTTTAACGGCTTGATCCCCCATTATCATGAGGGGACTTATACCGGCTCCGTCTATCTGGATGGAAAGGATACCCGTGACCTGTCACTGTTTGATATTTCTCTGAAAGTCGGTTCTGTATTTCAAAATCCGCGTTCTCAGTTTTTCAATGTGGACACGACCAGCGAACTGGCTTTCGGCCCAGAGAATCACGGCATAGCGGAAGATCTTGTGCGTGACCGTGTAAAGCGTGTAGCTGCACAGCTAAAGTTGGAGCCGCTGCTTGATAGAAGTATTTTTTCTTTGTCCGGCGGTGAAAAGCAAAAAATCGCCTGCGGATCGGCAGCGGCGATTGACCCGGATATTTATGTGCTTGATGAGCCATCATCCAACCTTGACGCATACGCTATCGCTGATTTTCGACAGCTACTCTTTACTTTGAAATCGCAGGGAAAGACCATCATCATCTCTGAACATCGGCTGTATTATCTGTCCGGCCTCTTTGACCGTGTCCTGTACCTAAAAGATGGAGAAATCGAAGGTGATTATACAGCAGAGGAATTTTGCGGCCTGTCGGCAAGACAGCGCGATGATATGGGATTGCGCCCTCTTGATCTTGCGGGGCTTTCAGAAGTTGTAGGCACGCCGCAGAGAATGAATGAGGCGGTTTGGACGATAAAGAATGTGTCCTTCGCCTATAAGCATGAGCCGGAAACCTTGCATATAACGGAAACCTCTTTCCCATCCGGCAGCGCCACGGCCATCATCGGACATAATGGTGCGGGAAAATCCACCTTTGCCCGGTGCCTCTGCGGGTTGGAAAAGCACTTCAAAGGAACGGTGCAGGATCAGAGCAAGAACTATTCCAGAAAAGAACGATTGAAACTCTGTTATATGGTCATGCAGGATGTAAACCACCAGCTCTTTACCGAAAGTGTTCTGGATGAAATTCTGCTCAGTATGAGAACTGAGGATAAGCAGAGGGCAAGAGAAATCTTGCAGGAGATGGACCTGCTGCCTTATGAGGACTGCCACCCGATGGGACTGTCCGGCGGCCAAAAGCAGCGCGTGGCGGTTGCCTCTGCGATTGCTTCGGAGCGCCCTTTGATTTTATTCGATGAACCGACCAGCGGCCTTGACCTGTTTCACATGAGGCAGGTTGCCAATGTTGTTAATCAGGTGGCGAATACTGGAAGAACTGCGCTTGTGGTAACGCATGACCCGGAATTTATTCTACGCTGCTGCAATTATGTCCTTCACTTAGAAAACGGGCAAATTCATGAAAGTTATTCCATAGAGGACAGCGATGGCCGAAAACGCCTACTAAAGTTTTTTCTGAGTGATATGAAGAAGGAGGTGTCCACAGAATGAAGGAGGAAAAGAAAGAGTCGCCCATAGGCGTCTTATGGGGATGGGGCAAGCCCTATCATGGAAAATTCATCGGCAGTGTTATCCTTGCGGTATTAGGCGTGGCCTGCCAGATGGTGCCCTATTTCTGCGTGGCGAATATTGTCACAATGATGTTGTCTGGGGAACAGAATTTTTCCCGCTATGTGACCGCTGGTATTATTGCATTGTGCGGCTACTTTGGGAAAGTGCTGTTTTCCAGTCTTTCTACAACGATTTCCCACACGGCGACCTATTACACGCTGCGCGATCTGCGAGAGAATATCACCGCAAAGCTGGCCCGCGTCCCGATGGGGACGATTTTAGATACTCCGTCCGGCCAGTACAAAACGACGATTGTTGACCGGGTTGAAGGCATGGAATCGACCTTCGCACACCTGCTCCCGGAAATGACCGCAAATGTGCTGGTGCCTTTGGTGATTGTCGTATATCTGTTCGTTATGGACTGGCGCATGGCGCTCCTGTCCCTTGTTACGCTGGTGGTGGGCCTTGCTGTCATGTCCGCCGGTATGAAGAATTATCCCGTCAAATGGGAGGGCGCGGTTAAAGCGGGAAAGCAGATGGCAAACGCCATTGTAGAATACATCGGCGGGATTGAGGTGGTAAAAGCGTTCAGCCAGTCCGCCGGTTCCTACAAAAAATATTCTGACGCGGTGAATTATAACGCCAACTATTATGTGGACTGGATGCGTGAAAACCAGAAAACCATGAGCGCCTACAACGCCATCCTGCCCTCAGTGCTAATCTGCGTGCTGCCCTGCGGCTTCGCGTTCTGGCTCTCCGGCAGTCTGGAGCTTTCCACCTTCCTGTCCATTGTGATTTTCTCGCTGGGGCTGATCGGGCCGATTATTGCGGCCTTTACCTTTACGGACGATTTGGCTGTACTGGGGACAAATGTGGAAGAAATCAGCCAGCTTCTGAACGCCGAAGAACTGAACCATAAAGAAACGCCGATCAAGCTGGAAGATACCGGCATTTCTCTCAGGTCTGTGTCGTTTTCCTATGACGGGACAACAGAGGTTTTGCATGATGTGAATCTCGCCATCCACCCCGGAACCATGACCGCCCTTGTAGGGCCATCCGGCTCCGGCAAGTCTACGGTGGCGAAGCTGATTGCCGGGTATTGGGATGTTACATCCGGCAGCATTACCCTCGGCGGCCATGAGCTGAAGGATATGCCGCTGTCTGAAATTGCAGACCAGATTTCCTATGTATCTCAGGATAACTACCTGTTTAACCGCAGTATCCGGGAGAATATCCGCATGGGAAGACCCAGTGCCACGGACGCAGAGGTGGAGCAGGCAGCCAAACAAAGCGGCTGCGACGCCTTTATCCGCAAGCTGGATAATGGCTATGATACGGTTGTCGGCAGCGCCGGTTCCCATCTTTCCGGCGGTGAACGCCAGCGGATTGCCATCGCCCGCGCCATGCTGAAAAATGCGCCGGTTGTCATTTTGGACGAGGCAACTGCCTATATCGACCCAGAGAATGAGGCGCTGGTGCAGAAAGCCATTTCCACTTTAACTGTCGGCAAGACCCTGATTGTGATCGCACACCGGCTGTCTACCATTGTTGGCGCAGATAACATCGTTGTGGTGAAGGATGGAACCATCCACGCACAGGGTACGCATGAGAAGCTGCTGGAAACCTGCCCCCTCTACCGGGATATGTGGCAGGCGCACATCGGCGCGAAAGACCAGATGTAAGGGGGTGTTGTCAGATGTATGGAACATTGAAAAAAATCTTTGCTTTTGCAGGCAGCAAAAAGGAGCTTCTAAAAAAATCCCTGTTATTCTCATTCCTGTCCGGGCTGTTTTCAGCCATGCAGTTTGCCGCCCTCTTTGTGGTAATTGGTGCACTGGTATCTGACAACCGGGACGGAAAGTTTATCTGGCTTTCGCTGGGGATTATGGCCGTTTCCCTCATTGGGCGTATCATCACGACCTATTTTTCCACGATGGAGCAGACGGAAACCGGCTATTGCATGGTGGCGGAAAAGCGTATCCACATCGGAGATCGGCTGCGCTACATCCCGATGGGCTACTTCAACAAGAATAGTATCGGGAATATTACCGCCATTGTCACAACAACTTTGGGTGATGTAGAGAACTCAGCAGCCCGTGTCCTGGTGTCAGTGCTGGGCGGTTTTTTCAACTCGGTTGCCCTCGTCATCGTCCTGTTGGTATTTGACTGGCGGATCGGTCTTGTGGCCGCTGCCGGTGTCCTGATTTACCTTGCGGCGGCGGAACTGGCGCTTCGCAAATCTGCCGCGCTTAGCGGGGTACGCCAGCACACACAGGAGTCCCTTGTGGAGTCTGTGTTGGAGTACATTCAGGGGATGGGGATTGTCAAAGCATTTGGACTGGAACGGGACAGCACGCAGTCTATCGGCAGTGCAATTAAGGCGAGCTGCCGAGATAACCTGAAATTGACAAAGGCCAGCGTTCCCTATGACGCTATCAAACAGGCTGTTGTCCGGGTGTTCAGCGTCCTGTTGCTTTTGGCCTCGGTCTGGTTCTGGCTGGACGGCTCCCTGCCGCTGGCCTACGGTCTGATTTTGGTGATTGCTTCTTTCATGGTGTTCAACGATTTGGAGAACGCCGGGAATATGGCCTCTTTGCTGCAAATGCTGGCGGCCTCGATGGATACGGCAAACTCCATTGATGACACGCCGGTAATGGACGAGAAAGGCGCTGATATTACGCCGAAGTCCAGCGAGATCGTGTTTAACAAGGTGGATTTTTCCTACGCAGACCGTAAGATATTAGATCAGGTCAGCTTTACCATTCCCGAAAAAACGACTACGGCCATTGTCGGCCCTTCCGGGGCAGGAAAGACAACGATGTGCAACCTGATTGCCCGTTTTTGGGATGTGAATGCCGGGAAGATTACCATAGGCGGTACGGATGTACGGGATTTTAAGCTGGACAGCCTGATGAAGAATATCTCGATGGTGTTCCAGAGCGTATACCTCTTTGCAGATACGATTGAGAACAATATCAAGTTTGGCTGCCCGGACGCCACCCATGAGCAGGTGGTTGAGGCGGCGAAGAAGGCTTGCTGCCATGACTTTATTTCTGCCCTGCCGGATGGCTATGACACTGTGATTGGCGAGGGAGGCGGTACTTTGTCCGGCGGCGAGAAACAGCGGATTTCCATCGCCCGCGCCATGCTGAAGGACGCACCTATCATCATTTTGGACGAGGCAACAAGCAGCGTTGACCCGGAGAATGAGGATGAATTGCAGCGGGCTATCGAGGCATTGACCCATGACAAGACCATCATCATGATTGCCCACCGTCTGAAAACCGTCCGCAACGCCGATCAGATCCTTGTACTGGACAACGCTCATATCGTCCAGCGCGGCACTCATGCGGAGCTGATCCAGCAAAAGGGCCTGTATGCCGATTTTGTATCGGCCAGACAGGAGGCCATCGGCTGGAAGCTGGCTCAGTAAAGGAGGTTCAGATGAAACTTCATGCGTCCGGGGAGGACTACCTGGAAACCATCCTTGTTCTCCAAAAGAAACTCGGTATGGTACGCTCCGTAGATGTGGTCCGGCACATGGAGGTGTCAAAGCCCAGCGTGTGCCATGCAGTGGCTACCTTGCGGGACGGCGGCTTTCTTATGATGGACGAAGATCACTTTCTCCATCTGACCGATGTGGGCCGCGAGGTAGCCGAAAAAATCTACGAGCGTCACTGCTTCTTTACCGAGCAGCTTATCACCGCAGGCGTTGACCCCAAAACTGCGGAGGCCGATGCCTGTCGTATTGAACACATCATCAGCGATGAGAGTTTTGACCGGCTGAAAGAAGCAGTCGAACAAGAGCAAGACTAAAACCGAATAAGCCAAGCGATCCTGCCCCGCAAGACGGGGAAAGAAAAAAACCGTTGCAGGGCAGGCAGCTTTGTGCGCCCAAAATGGATTTTCCGGGTACTGCGGCGGTTTTGAGTACATCAAGGCCGCCGTTCCTTATGCCCTCGACAAAGGAGTGACGACTACACGCTGACACGGCGGCTTTAGGAGGGAGCCGCCATGAAGCACATTGACCGCCGACAAATTCAGACGATATTTCACTACCGTCAAAAAAAGCCCAGTCAACGAACAGGCCCCGTCTGGCAGCCGGTGCGAAAATTGTCATTCTGTAAGTGAATATTGGAGTTTTTGCGCTCGAATAGCTTTCTGCTGTCCGGGCGTTTTTTCATACCTGTGGGGCCGTAACATCGGGTCAGCATGGCCCGAACCTTGGCCCCAGTGCCGTTCTCCGCCGCCCCATTCAGATTTACCAAAAAAATCTGAATGGAGGAAAGGCAGATGGAAGTTACCATCAATTATAACGGACAAGCTGTGGCCGTGGAGGTTACGCTGGAAGTCTATGAATTTCTTGACCGGGCCGATCATAAAACGGAGAACCTGTTCCATGAACAGCGGCGGCATTGGGATGGCCGGGAGTTCGACGAGTACATCATTACCACCGAGGGTGTAGGGGTCTACGGCGAAACGCCGGAGGAATACCTTTGCCGCATGGAAACGCTGCATGAGCTGATGGCTGTTCTGGACACCTGTACCGAGGCCCAGCGGCGCCGGTTCCTGCTCTATGCGCTTGACGGGCTGAGCCTTGCAGAGATCGGTGTGCTGTGCGGCTGCTCCAAAGTGGCTGTTTATCAAAGTGTGGAGGCAGTCAGAAAAAAATTTATAAATTTCTTTGAAAACAGGCTTAACGAATGACCTGTTTTCTGGCTACCAAGTGAAAGGGATCATTTCCCTTATCTCAGCGAGGGGCGGACAGCGGACGAGCTGCCCGCCTCTCCGATTTTCAGGAGGTAAGCCTATGAAAACAATCAATCTGCGGTGGATGTATCCCCACTACCGGCATGACGAGTTTGTGGATGTTACGGACGAGGTATGGGCAGCGATGTATCAGGCCAAGCGGGAGATGGAGAACTATGAGCGTCGGAAAGTCTACCACCGCGCCTACTACTCTCTGGACGCATACAGCTGGCTGGAAAATTACGCACTGGAACACAGCAGATCGCCGGAAGATATTTTGCTGGAACGAGAAGAAATGACCACCCGCCTATACCTGATTGCAGCTCTGCCGGTGGCTCTGGCTCATGCCACTCCGACACAGGCCCGCCGTGTTCACGCCTACTACATTGTTGGTATCAAGCAGCCGGAAATCTCTCGGATAGAGGGCGTCCACAGCAGCAAGGTTAGCGTTGCCATCCGCCGGGGTCTGCGGAATATGCGCCGCTGCTATGATGACCTTTTTCAAACAGAGTGAGGGCGTGCCTATGCAGACCATCAATCTCAAACAATATTATCCATTTTGCAAAGAGGACATTTTTGTGGAGGTGTCCGATGAGATCGTCGAAGCGTTTCTTCTGGACAAGAGAGCCGAGGCCGCCAGAGATCGCAAGATGTTCCGGTATAAGGCGTTTTATTCCCTCGATTGTAACGATGGAATCGAAAATGCCGCCATCGGCTGGGCGCAGCCATCGCCGGAGGATCATCTGATAGAAAAAGAAGAATTAGCCGAATACGAAGAACTGATACGGCGATTGTACGAAGCCATTTCCTCCCTGCCGCCTATGCAGGCTCGCCGTGTCCACGCCCGCTATATGCTGGGTATGAAAGTGAAAGATATTGCCGCAATGGAGGGTATCACACCATCACAGGCGGGAAAATCCATCCATGCCGCACTGCGGAGGCTGCGCCGGTACTTTGCGCGTCAGAAATGGACGGTCAATCTATGAGCGTTTTCAAAGAAAAGAGGTGCATGACATGAACGAAAAAAATACAGCCCAAACCCAAAAAGAAGAACGGGAGGAAGTCCTGAAGGAGATCCGACAGCTTGAAAACCGCAAGAAGATTTTGGAGAACAAGCAACGGAACGAAGAACGCAGGGTTCGCACCCGCCGCCTGATTGAGCGCGGAGCCATTTTGGAGGGTATTTTTCCGCTGGCCTCCAACCTTTCCGGCGCAGAGGTCAAAACATTTCTGATTGCCCTGTCCCATCTTCCGGGGGCTGCGGAATTGACTGCAAACCTGCCAAAATCCGGGGACACGCCATAAGTCCCTTGTTTACAAGGGCGCACTTATACACCGTTGCCGGTGCTGTGCGCCCTGCCGGGGGCGTTGCGTACTTCGTCCGCGATGGGAAGCTACGCTCCCCAAACCCCTTGTGCGCTCTGCGCAGCCAAACACCCGCTTTGCGTTTGTCCGGCTCCACAGAGCCTGCTATCCCCCTCACTGAAAGGAGGTGTTCCCCATAGATTTCTGTCATATCCCCGTCAGTATCATCAAGCGCAGCGCAGGCCGTTCTGCCGTTGCCGCAGCTGCTTACCGCAGCGGAACCAAGCTGACAAATGAATGGGATGGAATGACCCACGACTACACCCGGAAAGGCGGCATTGTCCATGCGGAGATCATGCTGCCTGCCCACGCCCCGCCAGAATTTGCAGACCGTTCTATCCTCTGGAACAGCGTGGAGCAAATCGAGAAAGCAAGGGACAGCCAGCTTGCCCGCGAGATTGAAGCAGCCCTGCCCCGTGAACTGTCCGGCGCACAACAGCTTGCCCTTGTGCGTGCCTATGTGAAGGACAATTTTGTAGACAAAGGAATGTGCGCCGACTTTGCCATCCATGACAAGGGAACCGGCAACCCTCATGTCCATATCATGCTGACGCTCCGGCCTCTGAAAGAAAACGGACAGTGGGGCGCAAAGTGCCGCAAGGCATACGATCTGGACGAGAATGGACAGCGTATCCCGGATGGGAAAGGCGGCTGGAAAAATCATCGGGAGGATACGACCGACTGGAACGATAAAGGAAATGTGGAGATTTGGCGGGCAGCGTGGACAGCCTACACCAACCGGGCGCTGGAATCTGCCGGTAGACCGGAGCGCATTGACCACCGCAGTTACAAGCGGCAGGGCATTGATAAAATTCCCTCTGTCCATCTGGGGCCAGCTGCCAGCCAAATGGAAAAGCGCGGTATCCGCACCGACAAGGGGGAAGTAAACCGACAGATCGTCGCCGACAACAAACTGCTGAAAGAAATTAAAGCCCGCATTACCCGTCTTTATCGCTGGTCGAAAGACGAAGCGGAAAAACCACAAACACAGCAAAGCAGCTTGACTGCTTTGTGGGAGGCCCAGCAGCAGTTGAACACTCCCCGCACCCGCACCGGCAAAATCCGGGCTTTGCAGGAAAGCGCTGCACTATTCAGCTTTTTACAGGCAAACGGCATCCAGTCTATGCAGCAGCTTCATGAAAAAATCGCTGATATGAACAGCCGTTACTATGACCTTCGCGGAAAGATTGTCAAGGCTGAGCGCCGGATCGCCATTCTTACCGAACGCGGGGAGATGTGGGAACAGTACAACCAGTACAAGCCCATCCACAAACAGCTTGCCAAAGTAAAGCCGGAAAAGCGGGAACAGTTTGAGCAGCGCCACAGCCGGGAACTGATCCTGTATGACGCAGCAGCCTGGTATCTGAAAGAACTGAAAGACAGCGGCGAGGGGATCACCCCGAAGGCATGGCAGCGGGAGATCGACCAGCTGACCGCCGGAAAGCAGACGGACACGCTTGCCATGAAATCCATGAGGGAGGATTTGAAAGCAGTGGAACGGCTCCGCAAAACCGCCGAGCAGCTGTCCCGACAGGAAAGGGACAAGTCTCACGACCGTGGGCCGGAGCGGTAAAGGCTACCGCGTTTTGGCGTACCCCTGTCAAGTGTGTCGCGTTTCACGACATACCTTTGCATACAGAAAAACCGCCGTACAGGTTTCCCCATACGGCGGCAGACTGTTTATTTGCCGAACAAGTCGCTGTGTGTGCCGGTGCGGGCCAGCGTCAGCACCAGAACATCATCCTCTATGCGGTAGACAAGCAGCCAGTCCGGGAGAATATGACATTCCCGATGGCCTGCCCAATCGCCGGACAGGTCATGGTCGCGGTTCTTATCCGGCAGCGGTTCGCCCATTGCCAGCAATGCTACGACCTGCTCCAGCAGCTCAATCTTCAAGCCACGCTTTATGGCTCGTTTGTAGTCTTTTTTGAAACTGGTCGTGTACTTGACGGTATATTTGGTTTCTTTCATCTTTTCAGGTCAGCAAACAACTCGTCAAGGTCATTGTAGCCCTTTACAGACGGGTCTTTTGCAATCCTTTCCGCTTCCAGCATGGCAGCAACCGTTTCTTTGTTCGGCTGTTCCAGCCTTACCTCAAAGGGAATGCCGCCTTCACGAAGCGACTGGCGCACAAAGATGTTAAACGCCGTAGTCAGGTTCATGCCAAGTTCAGTAAACAGTGCGTCCGCCTGCGCTTTCAAATCTGCGTCCATGCGGATACTGATGTTTGTGGTATTTCCAGCCATACGATCAACCCCTTTCTGCTGGCAATTATAGTATATGCCATTTGCACGAAGAAAACAATACTTTGCACGAATATTTAACAATAAATTCATTCGAGGAGGTTACACGCTTTATGAAAGAAATCATTTATGAAGAACAACAAGACTGAACCTATCCCTGTCATGGATTACCGCCAGTACCGCAGAGCGCGGAGGCTGGTGCATGAGTGCTGTAACTACATTGACGGAAACTGTATCGCCCTGGACGATGGGGAGGAATGCATCTGTGTCCAGTCCATTTCCTACTCCCTGTTGTGCAGGTGGTTTCGGGCGGCGGTATTGCCGCAGGATAAGGAACTGGAAACGGCGCTGTTCCACCGACTGAATGCTAAGAAATGCGCTGTATGTGGGGCGCTGTTTACCCCCGGTTCTAACAGGGCCAAATATTGCCCGGAATGTGCCGCGCGCATGAAGCGGATCAACGCCGCAAAGCGCAAGCGGAAACAACGGGAGAAATGTCACGCTTTAGGGGCTGAAAAACCCTTGTAAATCAAGGCTTTTTTCGAGGGTGTCAAAGGCAGGCTGATAGATTTATCCTCTGACTCCTAAAATAGCCTTAAAATGCGTACAGAATCCCAAGAGAATCCCCAAGGAGGAACCCTATGTCAGACAATCGAAAATATTATTACCTGAAACTCAAAGAAAACTATTTTGACGATGATTCTATCGTGCTGCTGGAAAGTATGCAGGACGGTGTGCTGTATTCTAACATTCTGCTCAAGCTGTATCTGAAATCGCTGAAACATGGCGGGCGGCTCCAGCTTGACGAGGACATTCCTTACACGGCGCAGATAATCGCCACCATCACCCGCCAGCAGATCGGCACTGTGGAGAGAGCCTTGCAAATCTTTTTGAAGCTGGGTCTTGTGGAAGTGCTGGACAGCGGCACATTCTACATGAGCAACATCGAACTTTTAATCGGCCAGTCCTCTACCGAGGCTGAGCGAAAGCGGGCTGCAAGGCTTCAAAATAAGGCTCTTTCTGCGCTCCGGACAAGTGGCGGACATTTGTCCGACATTCGTCCACCAGAGATAGAGATAGAGTTAGAGAAAGAGATAAAGATAAAGAGAGAGATAGAGAAGGTACGCCCTGAAATGGGGCACCCTTCCCACACCTATGGCCGTTACCAGAATATTTTCCTGACGGATGAAGAACTGGCTGACTTGCAGGCCAGTTTTCCTGCTGTATGGGAACAGTACATCGAAAAACTGTCCGAGTACATGGCTTCTACCGGCAAGCGTTATCAGAGCCATGCAGCGACCATCCGGCGCTGGGCCGGTGAGGACGCTAAAAAAACTGTCACACCCTCACGCAACCGGGATTACAGCGTAAAGGAGGATGAAACTGTATGATTGAGATTACCGCAGAAATCCGGGCGTTCATCGACAAGGCAGCTGCCGGTGTGGAATTGGCTGAGGACGAGTATATAGACTTGTCAGACGGGCTCATTCACTGTAAGAAATGCGGCGGCCAGAGGCAGACCGTTGTGCCATGCTTTGGGAAATCCGGCTACTTTATGCCGCGTTGCATCTGCCAGTGCCAGCGGGAAGCTGAGGAGCAGCGCAAGGCTGCTGAAGAACGGCAGCGCCGTATGGAGCGTATCAAACGCCGAAAGGCACAGGGCTTGCAAGACCGTTATCTGTACGACTACACATTTTCCAATGATAACGGGCAAAACCCATTGATGGACAAGGCTCATGCCTATGTGGAGAACTGGAAAGAGGCATATAAGAGCAATATCGGGCTTTTGCTGTTTGGAGATGTGGGAACCGGCAAGTCTTTTTTCGCCGGATGTATTGCCAACGCTCTACTTGACCAGGATGTGCCGGTGCTGATGACGAACTTTCCCACCATTCTGAACCGCCTGACCGGGATGTTCGCTGAGGACAGGTCGGAGTTTATTGCCAGCTTTGATGAGTATGACTTGCTTATCATTGACGATTTGGGTGTAGAGCGCAGTACCGAATATGCTATGGAGCAGATGTTTTTCGTCATTGACAGCCGCTATCGCAGCCGCAGACCCATGATTATCACAACAAACTTGAAACTGTCCGAGCTGAAAAACCCGCCTGATCTGGCCCACGCCCGTATCTATGACCGTATTTTGGAACGGTGTGCGCCGATCCTCTTTGACGGGAAGAATTTTCGGGAAGAAAATGCCGGTGCTACCCGACAGACAGCAAAAGACATTGTAAACAGTAAGCACGACTGATTTTTTACCGGGCGGCACAGACCCGTTCGGAGAAAGGAGCGCCATGAACAAAGAACCCCGTACTATGCAGGTGGCAGACGCCGTTACTGCGTCCAGAGCGCCGGAAAACACGCCGGCGATGGTAAAGAAAATCGGTAAGACGACCTACAAGGTTCATGTCCATTTCAGCAATACCAGCACAGAAACCATGAGCGATAAAATCAAGCGTATGCTCAAAAATGAAATTCAGCAGATGTGACAGACTGATAAACGAAGCCGCCTTGTGCTAAACTGATGATGGTATGCACCAAAATTTTTGTCAAGGAGGACACAAAAATGCTTTACACAGAAAAAGAGAAACATGAAATTGAGCGAGTAAAGGAAGTCTTTGCGGAACATCTGCGGCAAAGCCCCGATTTTGAACTGCTCTGGTCGGACAAGGTGGGCTATGTCTGGCTGACGATTGGCGTAAATCCGCTTTATGTGGATACCGGTATCAGGATAGAATCAGCCGCCGATCTCTGCGGCAGGTGTTTGGACGATGTTGCTACGGATGTTTTGTATATGACGGGCAACGATCATGCACTGGAAGCAGCCGACCCGCTGGAATTGGCCGAAATCAAGCGGCGCTGGGAGTCATATATCAACCAGTTGCCAGACTATGCGTATCTCTGCAAAGACCTGCTGAACGGAAAAATGTAATCTATCAAACGAGGTGTCAGGAGCCATACAATGCTTCTGGCACCTTTTTTTGTAGATTTTTTGTGAATTTGATTAAAAAGTCCTTGACAATTTGTCTCTGGCAAGACCGCAAAAAGCATACTTATCTCATGCGGCGCGAGGTTAGCCCCATTCGACATTAAGGAGCTGCGGGAGCTTATGGAAACCGACGAAATGGAGCTTGACACCATAGGCGACAGAAAGACCGCCCTTTTCGTCATCATCAGCGACACCGACGACACTTTTAACTTTGTCGTTTCAATCCTTTACACACAGCTATTCAACTTGCTTTGTGACAAGGCAGATGATGAATACGGCGGGCGGCTTCCCGTCCATGTTAGGTGCTTACTTGATGAATTTGCGAATATCGGGCAGATACCAAAGTTTGAAAAGCTCATTGCAACGATACGGAGCCGGGAAATATCCGCGTCAATCATCTTGCAGAGCCAGTCACAGCTAAAAGCCATTTACAAAGACAACGCCGATACCATAGTCGGCAACTGCGACACCACGCTTTTCTTGGGCGGCAAGGAGAAAACCACCCTTAAAGAAATATCGGAAATTTTAGGAAAAGAAACGATAGACAGCTTTAACACGTCCGAAACAAGGGGGCGGGAGCTTTCGCATGGGCTGAACTATCAGAAATTGGGAAAGCAGCTTATGACGGAAGATGAAATTGCAGTCATGGACGGAGGGAAATGTATCTTGCAGCTACGCGGGGTGCGCCCGTTCTTTTCGGACAAATTCGACATAACGAAGCACCCGAAATACAAGTACCTGTCCGACGCAGACCCGAAGAACGCCTTTGACATGGAAAAGCACCTTAAACGCCGCCCCGCCATTGTCAAGCCCGACGAGGTTTTTGACTATTACGAGCTTGACGCGGCAGACTTACAGGAGGACGCAGACCATGAGGAAACGTAGCGCAGAGGAAAAACAAAAGCAGCTTGAACGGTTTTTAATGAATGTTGCGGAAGCCGCCGACGCTGCATTATGGGAGTATTGGCGGGAAAAGGAAGCGGAACACCGCCGTTTTGCAACGGAGTATGTCACGCGCCGGGGGCTTATCCCGCAACAGTGACAGCATGGCAGACCGCCGGGGGACAGGGGAAGCTACACTTCCCCTACGCTGCCTTGCGGCAGCTACCCCTTTGTGAACTTGCGGGAAGCGAACACCTTGCTACGCAAGCTATTCACTTCCCGCAAGTCTGAAAAAAACGTCCGGCAGCACAGCGGAACACAGAAAGGAGCGATTGAAGCAATCACATCTATCCATACCGGCTACATGATACGCGCCCCCACTTTCCGGCGCAGTACACAGCGGCAGGAGCCGCACCCCTTACAACTGAATACCGCCGCGCCGCAGAACTTACGCAGCGCGGGGACAGCCGCCTTTACCAGAGGGCGGTTTTTTGTGCGGCGGCGACCATACGCTGACCGCCTTTTGTCCGCTTGCCGGACAGCCGCAGACGCGGCAGAAAGGATATATTTATGGCATTTTTCAATAGCGCAGTAGACGTTTTGCAGACCCTTGTTGTAGCACTTGGAGCCGGGCTTGGTATCTGGGGCGTAATCAATCTGATGGAGGGCTACGGCAATGACAATCCGGGCGCAAAGAGCCAGGGCATGAAGCAGCTTATGGCGGGCGGCGGCGTTGCCCTTATCGGCATGACCCTTGTACCGCTGCTTTCCGGCTTGTTCGGTTAAGAAGCGCGGGTAAAGGCTTATGCAGAGCATACTTGACGCGATTAACGAATGGATAAAGGAAATCCTCATAGGAGCCATAAACGGTAATCTGTCAACTATGTTCGGGGACGTAAACGAAAAAGTCGGCACTATCGCCGCAGAGGTAGGGCAGACCCCGCAAGGGTGGAACGCAAATATATTCTCCATGATACAGACCCTTAGTGAAAATGTAATCGTACCCATTGCGGGGCTTGTCATTACCTACGTCCTATGCTATGAGCTTATCAGCATGGTAACGGAAAAGAACAATATGCACGACGTTGACACTTCCATGTTCTTCAAGTGGGTGTTCAAGGCGTTTGTGGCAGTCTACCTTGTGACGCACACCTTTGACATTACTATGGCGGTGTTCGATATGGCGCAGCACGTTGTTTCCGGCGCGGCGGGGGTAATCGGCGGCAGCACAGAGATTGATGTTGCCGCCGCCCTTGCTTCCATGCAGAGCGGGCTTGACGCTATGGAAATCCCCGAACTGCTCTTACTTGTCATGGAAACAAGCCTTGTGAGCTTGTGCATGAAAATCATGTCCGTACTGATAACCGTTATCCTCTACGGGCGCATGATAGAAATTTACCTTTACTGTTCGGTATCGCCTATCCCGTTTGCAACTATGACGAACCGGGAATGGGGGCAGATAGGAAACAACTACCTAAAATCCCTGTTCGCTATCGGTTTTCAAGGCTTCCTCATTATGATATGCGTCGGCATTTACGCGGTTCTGGTAAACAACATGATAATAGCGGACAATCTGCACAGCGCGATATTCTCCCTTGCAGCCTATACCGTTATCCTCTGTTTCTCCCTGTTCAAATCCGGCGCACTGGCGAAGTCGATATTCTCCGCGCATTAGCGGCGTGTCAAGGGCAGGGTGGAGATTTTCAGAGCGAAGCGGCGAAAATACGACCCGACCTTGACGCGGATAACCCCCATATAATACGGGCGGGCAAAGGGCATAGATTGACCTTTGCCTTGATTACCCTTATGGAAAATTACAGCAACACCAAACCCAGAGAAAGGAGGTTTTCACTTGGCGTATGTACCCGTACCCAAAGACTTATCCAAAGTCAAGACAAAAGTAGCTTTCAACCTTACCAAACGGCAGATTGTATGTTTTGCGGCGGCTCTCCTGTTCGGCTTGCCGCTTTTCTTTCTGCTCAAAGACAGCACAGGCACAAGCCTTGCGTCTATGGCTATGATTGCCGTCATGCTGCCCTGTTTCCTCTTTGCCATGTATGAGAAGCATGGACAGCCCCTTGAAGTGGTGGTGAAGAACATCATACGGACAAAATTCATAGCCCCCAAAGAACGACCATACAGGACAGACAACTTTTATTCCGTCTTAGAACGGCAGAGAAAACTTGAAAAGGAGGTATCAGCGATTGCAAAAGGAAACACGAAGAAACAGCGCGGCGGGAAGCACAAAGCCTAACCCGCCCCGCAAGCTCACCCGCGCCGAGAAAAAGCAGATTGCGGAAATCATCAGACAGGCAAAGGGCGACGGGAAAGCCCACACCGCGCAGCAGACAATCCCCTATATCCAGATGTACCCGGACGGTATCTGCAAGGTTACGGGACGGAAATACTCAAAGACCGTCGCCTTTGAAGATATTAACTATCAGCTTGCACAGGCAGACGACAAGACCGCCATTTTTGAGAACTGGTGCGACTTCCTCAACTACTTTGACGCTTCCGTTTCGGTGCAGCTTTCTTTCATCAATCAAGGGACGCAGCGCGGCGAAGCGGAAAAGGCGGTCAATATCCCGGCACAGGAGGACGCTTTCAATTCTATCCGCACAGAATACCGGGATATGCTGAAAAACCAGCTTGCAAAGGGCAACAACGGGCTTGTCAAAGCAAAATATATCACCTTTGCCATTGAAGCCGACAGTCTGGGCGCGGCGAAATCCCGCCTTGCCCGTATCGAAACGGACGTACTCAACAACTTTAAGCTCTTGGGCGTGTCTGCCCGCCCCATGACAGGCTATGAACGCCTTAAAATGCTGCATGGCATTTTCCACCCGGAGGGCGGGCAGTTTGCCTTTGATTTTTCATGGCTTGCCCCGTCCGGGCTTTCCACAAAGGACTTTATCGCCCCGTCCTCTTTCCGTTTTGGCGAGGGGCGTTATTTCCGCATGGGGCGCAAAATCGGCGCGGTTTCATTCCTTGAAATCCTTGCGCCGGAATTAAACGACCGTATCTTATCTGACATTCTGGACTTGGAAACGGGCGTTATCGTCAATCTGCATATCCACAGTATCGACCAGACCGAAGCCATAAAGACAATCAAGCGCAAGATTACCGACCTTGACAAAATGAAAATCGAGGAACAGAAGAAAGCGGTACGCAGCGGCTATGACATGGATATTATACCGTCCGACCTTGCCACTTTCGGCAGCGAAGCGAAGAATCTCTTACAGGACTTGCAGAGCCGGAATGAAAGAATGTTCCTCTTGACGTTCCTTGTGGTGAACATGGCGGACACGAAGCGGAAACTGGAAAATGACGTATTCGCGGCGGCGGGCATTGCACAGAAGAACAACTGCGCCTTAACCCGCCTTGACTACCAACAGGAAGCGGGGCTTATGTCCTCTGTACCGCTTGGGGAGAACCTTATCCCCATTCAAAGAGGGCTTACCACGTCAAGCACCGCTATCTTTATCCCCTTTATCACACAGGAGCTTTTCCAGACGGGCGCGGCTTTGTACTACGGCTTAAACGCCCTTAGTAACAACATGATACTCTGCGACCGCAAGCAGCTAAAGAACCCCAACGGCTTAATCTTGGGTACGCCGGGAAGCGGGAAATCCTTTGCCGCCAAACGGGAAATGACAAACGCTTTCCTCATTACCGACGACGACATAATTATCTGCGACCCGGAAGCAGAGTATTTTTCCCTTGTGCAGCGGCTTGACGGGCAAGTGATACGCTTATCCCCTACGGGCAAGGGCATTGACGGGAAGCCCCAGTATGTGAACCCTATGGATATTAACCTCAATTACAGCGAGGACGACAGCCCCCTTGCGCTGAAATCCGACTTTATCCTCTCCCTCTGCGAGCTTGTCATAGGCGGCAAGGAGGGCTTGCAGCCCGTCGATAAGACCGTCATTGACCGCGCCGTTAGGAACGTGTACCGCCCTTTCCTTGCAGACCCCGACCCGGAGAAAATGCCTATCTTGGGCGACCTCTACAACGAGCTTTTGAAGCAGCCGGAGCCGGAAGCGGCGCGTATTGCGGCGGCGTTGGAGCTGTATGTTTCCGGGAGCCTTAACGTATTCAACCACCGTACCAACGTGGAGCTGAACAACCGCCTTGTCTGCTTTGACATCAAGCAGCTTGGGAAGCAGCTCAAAAAGTTAGGTATGCTCATTGTGCAGGACCAGGTATGGAACCGCGTCACCGTCAACCGGGCAGAAAGGAAATCCACCCGGTATTTTATGGACGAATTTCATCTTCTCTTGAAAGAGGAACAGACCGCCGCCTATTCCGTTGAAATCTGGAAGCGTTTCAGAAAATGGGGCGGCATACCCACAGCCATTACGCAGAATGTCAAGGATTTGCTTGCTTCCCGCGAAGTGGAGAATATCTTTGAAAACTCTGATTTTGTCCTCATGCTCAATCAGGCGGCGGGCGACCGGGCTATCCTTGCGAAGCAGCTCAACATCTCCCCGCAGCAGATGAAATATGTCACCCACACCGAAGCGGGCGAGGGGCTTATCTTCTACGGGAACGTGGTGCTGCCCTTTGTAGACCGCTTCCCGAAAGACACCGAGCTTTACCGGGTAATGACGACGAAGCCGGAGGAAGTGGGCGAAGCATGAACGGGCTGAAAACTGACACCATCATCAACCGGGACGCGCTCTATGCCTTGCGGGAGCTTCCAGAGGAAAGCGTACACTGTTGCGTCACAAGCCCGCCCTACTATGCGCTTAGGGATTATGGGCTTGATATGCAGATTGGGCGGGAGGACACGCCGGAGCAGTACATTGACAGGCTGACCGAGGTTTTCCGCGAGCTGCGCCGGGTACTGCGTTCTGACGGTACGCTCTGGCTGAATATCGCGGACACCTACTGCGGCACAGGGAACAAGGGCTACCATGCAGACCCGAAGAACCCGAAAGGCAGAAACGGACAGCAGATTGCAAAAAACAACCGCGTTTCCGGCTGCAAACAAAAGGACTTAATCGGTATCCCTTGGCTTTTAGCTTTTGCCCTACGCGCTGACGGGTGGTATTTACGGAGCGACATTATCTGGCAGAAAGAAAACCCCATGCCGGAGAGCGTGAAAGACCGCCCTACCCGCTGCTATGAACATATCTTTCTGCTTACGAAGTCAAAGAAATATTTCTATGACGCAGCCGCCATAGCCGAGCCGTTAGCCCCCACAACGGCGGCGCGGTACCGCACCGGGCGCAGCGCGGGACAGAAATATGCGGACGAAGTACCCGGACAGGGGAAAGTACAGGGGCTTAACCGGGCGAGAAGCGGCAGCTACTACGACGAAGCCCTCATGCCGACCATGCGGAACAGGCGGGACGTGTGGCTTATCAATACCGTACCCTACAAGGGCGGGCATTTCGCCGCGTTCCCGCCAAAACTTGCCGAAACCTGTATCAAGGCGGGCTGTCCGAAAGGCGGCGTTGTGCTTGACCCCTTTTTCGGCAGCGGCACGACGGGAGCAGCCGCAAGGCAGCTTGACAGGCATTATATAGGCATTGAGATAAACGCCGAGTATTGCGCCCTTGCAAGGGCGCGGATTGGAGGGACAGAAAAATAAAACAGTATCGAGCGCGTGAGAAAGTCACGCAGAAAATGACCCGCGAGGGGGCTGTCGAGGTAAACGCCGCCACCGGGAAAAAGAAACGTATCAGCAAGCGGATAAGGGACGCGGACTTTGCAAAGACCGAAGCACCGCAGCCGCCGGAACAGGCAGCGCAGACCATACCGGGCGGCGCAGCTCCCGCGCCCACAGCCGCCGCGCCGCCGCTTCCCCATGCGCCGGGGGCAGAACGGGAACAGGACACCGCCGCAGCCGAGCGCGTCTTGGAGCGTATCGACGGGGCGCGTACCAGAAAGGCGAGCAAAAAGGCGGCGAGGAAAGCACAGGCAGAAGCCACAGCAAAAGAAAAATCTTCCCGCTTGCAGTTTACCGACGAGGAACGGGCAACGCCGGAGCTTGAAAGGTATATCCGAAAATCGGACAAAGCAGCCGACCGTCTGGACGCGGCAAAGGCGGCTATCCCCAAAGAAAAGAAACTTGTACGGGAGCGCACCTTTGATGAAGCCACCGGGAAAGGCAAGACCCGCCTACATTTTGAGGAACAGGAAAAGCCCATAGGAAGGAATAAGCCCCACAATAACCCGCTATCCCGCCCCGCACAGGAAGCGGGTATTTTCGTCCACAACAAGATACATTCCGTTGAAAAGGACAATTCCGGCGTTGAGGGGGCGCACAAATCCGAAGAACTGGCAGAGCGCGGCGCAAAGTACGGGACGCGGAAAGTCAAGGAGGGCTACCGCAGCCACAAGCTCAAACCCTACCGGGCGGCGGCAAAGGCAGAGAAAGCGGCGTTCAAGGCGAATGTGGATTTCCAGTACCATAAATCCCTACATGACAATCCGCAGATTGCGGGCAATCCCCTTTCCCGCTTCATGCAGAAGCAGCAAATCAAGCGGCAGTATGCAAAGTCGGCAAGGAAAGGCGGCGCAAAAACGGCGCAGAAAGCCGCAGAGAACACCCGCAAGGCGGCAAAAAAGACCGCCGAGGAAACAAAAAAGGCAATCGCTTTTGTAGGGCGGCACCCGGCGGGCGTATGTATCGCCGTTGCCGCGCTGCTCTTATTCATCATGGTATCGGCGGGGCTTTCCTCTTGCGGCTCCATGTTCTCCGGCTTGATGAACGGCATACTTGGGACTTCCTACACGTCGGAGGACAGCGACCTTGTGGCGACGGAAAATAATTACGCCGCAAAGGAAAACGAGCTTCAGCAGCAGATTGACAATATCGAAAGCACCCACCCCGGCTATGACGAATACCGCTATGACCTTGACAGTATCGGGCATAACCCCCATGAGTTAGCGTCCTACCTCACCGCCCTTTTACAGACCTACACCCCGCAGAGCGCACAGGCAGAACTAAACCGCGTCTTTGCCATGCAGTACACTTTGACGCTGACGGAAGAAACGGAAATCCGCTACCGCACAGAAACAAGCACAGACCCGGAAACAGGGGAAACGACCAGCGAGGAAGTACCCTACGAGTACCATATCCTCAACGTGAAGCTGACGAACAAGCCCATTTCCGAGATTGCGGAGGAACTTCTAACGCCACAGCAGCTTGAAATGTACCGCGTCTATCTGGAAACAAGCGGAAACAAGCCGCTGATTTTCGGCGGCGGCTCCCCCGATATGGGCGCGTCCGAGGATTTAAGCGGCGTACAGCTTGTAAACGGCACACGCCCCGGCAACACCGCCGTTGTAGACCTTGCGAAGCGGCAAGTCGGCAACGTAGGCGGGCGACCCTTTTGGAGCTGGTACGGATTTAACAGCCGCGTGGAATGGTGCGCCTGTTTTGTTTCATGGTGCTACAATCAAGCCGGGAAAAGCGAGCCGCGCTTTGCCGGGTGCCAGTCACAGGGCGTACCCTGGTTCCAGTCACGCGGGCAATGGGGCGCGAGGGGCTATGAGAATATCGCCCCCGGCGACGCTATCTTTTTCGACTGGGACGGGGACGGGAGCGCAGACCATGTAGGGCTTGTTATCGGGACGGACGGGGAGCGCGTCTATACCGTCGAGGGCAATTCCGGCGACGCCTGCAAGATAAAGAGCTACCCCGTCAATTACTCCTGTATCAAGGGCTACGGCTTAATGAATTGGAACTGACAACAAAAAAATGAAAATCTGAAAGGAGAAATTTATTGATGGCTATGAACAAAATTGAACGTATCGACAAGGAGATTGCAAAGACCCGCGAGAAAATCACCGAGTACCAGAATAAATTAAGGGGGCTTGAAGCGCAGAAAACCGAAGCGGAAAACCTGCAAATCGTACAGCTTGTGCGCTCCATGCGCCTTTCCCCGCATGAGCTTTCCGCTATGCTTTCCGGGGGCGGTATTCCGGGCATGGAAGCCGCGCCGGGCTACCCCGCAGAACCCGCAGACCACGACACCGAAGAAATGGAGGACACCGAGAATGAATAAGAAAATCCTTAGAACACTGACCGCACTTTGCGCCGCCCTTATGCTTTCGGGCGGCTTTTCCGTCACCGCTTTTGCACAGACCCCGGAGGGAGAGGACGACACCAACGACAGCGGCGTTGTCTACGAGGAACCCCAAAAGGAAGAACCCCTTACCCCGGACGGGAACGCGACCCTTGTAGACGATTTCGGCGGCAACAAGCAGCTTATCACCGTAACGACCAAAAACGGCAATTACTTTTATATCCTCATTGACCGGGACGACGAAGGCGAGAACACCGTACATTTCCTTAATCAAGTGGACGAAGCCGACCTCTTAGCACTTATGGAGGACGGAAGCACCGAAGCAGCCCCGCCCGCCGTTTGCAGTTGCACCGAAAAATGCGAAGCCGGAAAGGTAAATGTGAGCTGCCCCGTCTGCAAGGACAACATGACCGCTTGCAGCGGCAAGGAAGCAGAGCCGGAAACCGAGGAACCGCCGGAGCTGCCCAAAGAGAAAGGCAATGCGGGCGGGCTTGTGCTTTTCCTTGTCGTGGCACTTCTTGGCGGCGGGGGCGCGTTCTATTATTTTAAGTTTATGAAGCCGAAGCAAAACGTCAAGGGCGGCACCGACCTTGAAGATTTCGATTTTGACGACTACGACGAGGACGAGCCGGACGAGGGGGACGGGCTTTCTGATGAAGAACAGGAGGACGAGGAAGCATGACCCTGTTTACCGACAATCCCTTTGAAAAGATGATGATACAAAGACCGGGCGGGCGGCGTGACAATGCGCCGCCCGTTCCCCATTCCCCGGCTTGCGCTTCCTGTCCGTACAAAGGGCAGCTCCCTTGTGTGGGCTACTGTCTGAAACAGGTACAGGAGAAAAAGGCAAGTGAGCCGGAACGCTGAAAATGGACTTTTAATTTTCGTTTGCAACATCTATGAGATTTTCGTAATGCAAAAGTGTTATGTTATTTTCATTTTGCAGTTGGAGCTTTCTATCACGAATATTCTCAAAATCTTTACGGAGTCCGGCTATCACAGCATAGTAGATTTGATAAGGGCAATATTTGTATAATTGTCTGGGTAACTTTGTATTGGAGAATGAGTGCTTTTCCAATTCTGCTACAATTACATTCCAATTTGCAGCAATATACATTTGCCAATCCCTAACCTGTTCAATCCCTTTATTGATTACTTCCCCGAAACGAGTACCTTTTTCTTTTGTTATCCGCCCGTTGGGAGCTTCTAATTCCACAAAGACAAATTGATAACCGTCTGAACTATTACCTATGAGCAGATAATCAGCCACATAAGCCGACCCGATTTTGAACTCTGGAAAGATATAATTATCGTCATGGTGTCCTGTTCTGTAATAATGCCGTAATAAGCCAAACAAATAATTCCATGCACGATTAGAAGCTATCCAATTTAGTATAGCTCTTTCTGTTGTATCGGAAGAAGTAATCAGTTGATAAAACTCTTTTGTCGTATCATATATAGGTGTGAACCTTGAATAATGGTTGTTGGGAAATAGCGAAGTAGCACACTCAATAAAGTAATCCATTTCTTTGTTTTTACCGCGCCTGTAATGCCCGCCACGTTTTTTATTCATTGCTTCTTCCTGTTCATCAGTAGGAGCAAAAACATCGAAAGTATGTATTGATTTCATATTGTCACCTGTTTCTTATAGTAATGCTTAAAGTATAAACCAATTTCAAACCTAAAACAACCGAAAGGAGAACAGAAAATGAAACTGATTATTGCAGAAAAGCCGAGCGTGGCGCAGACTATCGCCGCCGCGCTTGGCGTTAAGGAAAAGAAAGACGGATATATCGAGGGCGGCGGCTGCCTCATTTCATGGTGCGTCGGGCATTTGGTACAGCTTGCGGAAGCTGCCGCCTACGGGGAGCAATATAAAAAATGGAGTTTTGAGAGCTTACCCATTCTGCCGGAGGAATGGCAGTACGCCGTTGACCCGGACAAGGGGAAGCAATTCAAAACCCTAAAAGAGCTTATGCACCGCGCCGACGTTTCCGAAGTGGTAAATGCGTGTGACGCGGGGCGCGAGGGAGAATTGATTTTCCGCTTTGTCTACGAAGCGGCGGGCTGCAAGAAGCCCATGCGCCGCTTGTGGATTTCCTCAATGGAGGACGGGGCAATCAAGGCGGGCTTTGCTTCCCTCAAAGACGGGCAGGAATACGACGCGCTCTTTGCGTCTGCCCTCTGCCGCGCAAAGGCTGACTGGCTTATCGGCATTAACGCCACCCGGCTTTTCTCCTGCCTGTATGGAAAGACCTTGAACGTGGGGCGCGTCCAGACCCCGACCTTAAAAATGCTCACCGACCGGGACGCGGCTATCTCCCATTTCCAGAAAGAAAAATATTATCATGTGCGCCTTGATTTATCCGGCGCGGAAGCGGCAAGCGGGAGGATTTCCGACAAGGCAGAAGCCGACGCGCTGAAAGGGGCTTGCGAAGCGGAAACGGCGGTATGCGTTTCCCTCACCAGAGAGAAGAAAACCGCAGCCCCGCCGAAGCTCTTTGACCTTACCTCTTTGCAGCGGGAAGCGAACCGCATTTTCGGCTACACCGCGAAGCAGACCCTTGACCTTGCACAATCCCTTTATGAAAAGCGGCTCCTTACTTATCCGAGGACGGACAGCAGCTTTCTTACTGACGACATGGGCGGCACCGCAGCGGGCATTATCGCGCTGCTTTGCGAAAAACTCCCCTTTATGGCGGGCGCGGACTTCACGCCGGAGGTTGTAAAGGTATTAGACAGTAAAAAAGTATCAGACCACCACGCAATCATTCCCACTATGGAGCTTGCAAAGGCTGACCCGGACGCGCTGCCGGAAAGCGAGAAGAATATCCTTACCCTTGCGGGGGCGCGTCTGCTTTTTGCCACCGCCGAGCCGCATATTTATGAAGCGGTTACGGCGGTTTTCTCATGCGCCGGGACAGACTTCACCGCAAGGGGAAAGACCGTACTTGCGGAGGGTTGGAAAGAGCTTCAACGCAGATACCGGGCGACGCTGAAAGATAAGCCCGAAGCGGAGGACGGGGAAAATGCAGACGTGACGCTGCCGAAGCTTTCCGAGGGACAGGGCTTTCCTAACCCCGCCGCAAAAGTAACGGAGCATACCACAACGCCGCCGAAGCCCCACAGCGAAGCAAGCCTTTTGTCGGCTATGGAACGCGCCGGGAACGGGGACACCGACCCGGACGCGGAACGCCGGGGGCTTGGCACTCCCGCCACCCGCGCCGCCGTCATTGAAAAACTGGTAAAGGGCGGCTTTGCGGAGCGCAAGGGGAAGCAGCTTATCCCTACCAAAAACGGGAACAGCCTTATCTGTATTCTGCCGGATATACTCACTTCCCCACAGCTTACCGCAGAATGGGAAAACAATCTGACGCAGATAGCAAAGGGAGCCGCAGACCCCGGCGAATTTCTGTCCGGCATTGAAGCTATGGCGCGGGAGCTTGTGCAGACACACGCCGCAGCACTGGACGGGAAAAAGGATTTGTTCCGGGAGGAAAAGCCCTCTGTCGGCAAATGCCCCCGTTGCGGTTCCCCCGTCCATGAGGGGAAGAAAAACTATTATTGCAGCAACAAAGAATGTGCCTTTGTCATGTGGAAGAATGACCGCTTTTTCGAGGAACGCAAGACCGCTTTTTCCGCGAAGATTGCCGCCGCGCTCCTTAAATCCGGCAAGGCGAATGTGAAGAAGCTCTACTCCCCGAAAACAGGCAAGACCTACGACGGAACTATCGTTCTGGCTGACACTGGCGGGAAATACGTCAACTACCGTATCGAAGTGCAGAAGAACTAAAAACTTGAATAGCAAGCATAGGAAGCGGGTACCCACTTCCGTAAATCCCCGTTGCGACGCTGACGCGCCGGACGGGGATTTTGCTTGTTGGGAAGTTTCCCAAACCCTCTTTTGCGGAGGGCTTCACCCTCTAAAAATTTTCAAAAATATTTGGCAGAAATGCGGGCGTACCCGTAGTAGACCATGCAGCCAAAAAATGCAGCTTATGACGCTGCCGCAGAGAAAGGAGGTTTTTCACTATGGCAAGTTTACGGGACACCGTAAAGGACTATCAAGACGAGCTTAGGGACGGTATCGCATGGGTGGCGTTCTGGAAACAGGGGCGTTCATGGAACGCGGAATATTTTCATCTTGATATGGACGATACGCTCTACCCGGAGGACAGGAGCCGGTTAGAGGAAATAAAAAGCATTGACCCCGCCGCCGTTATCTTAAACGGCTACTATTGCGGGCATTTAGGCGAGGACATGAGCCTTGACGAGCTGACCGCCGGAGTGCGTTACCACTACGAAAACAGCATGAACGACATTGACGGTTTTATCGGAGCGCATGACGACAGGCTTCCCCCGGAGGTTATCGAGGAAGCGAGGGCAGCCGCCCATGAAGCGGGGCTTCCCTTTTCCGAAAAGCCCTACCGGGACGGGGAGGATTTTAACCCCTATGTATTTGACGGGAGCATGAGCATTGAGGATTTTGAGCTTATGCACCGCATGATTGAAAAAGAAAGGAGCGAACAAATGGCAGAACCGATTTTAAGCGGCTATCTTTCCAATCTTGGGAAGTACACCGAGGGCAGACCCGCGGGCGAATGGGTGACATTCCCCACGACTGCCGAACATCTGAAAGAAGTCTTTGACCGTATCGGGATTGACTTCAAGCACTATGAGGAATGGCATTTCACAGAATTTCAATCCACTATCCCCGGCTTGACGGAGCATTTAAGCGAGTATTCCCACCCCGACGAGCTGAACTATTTAGGGAAGCTCTTGGAAATGCAGTTTGACGACGACCGGGAGAAATTCATTGCAGCCATTGAATACGGCGACCATGCCGACAGCTTACAGGACATTATCAACCTTGCACAGAACCTTGACTGCTACTGGATTTATCCGTCCGTCCACAATGAAGAAGAATACGGGCGTTATCTGGTTGATGAACTGGAAGAACCGGAACTTCCCGAAGAAGCGAAAAAGTATTTCATGTATGAGGAATACGGGCGGGACGCTTCCATTAACGACGACGGTATGTTTACCGAAAAGGGCTATATCTACAACAACCGCAACACCTTTACAGAATGGTACGACGGGCGCGACGTGCCGGAGGAATACCGGGTAACGCCGCAGCCCCCGCAGCCGGAAAGACCCGACCCGTCAAAGGTAGAAATGGACGCAGCCGCGCCGGGGCAGAGAACGGCGCAGACCGCAGAGCAGCCACAGGAGCCGCGCCCGGTTATCCCTATCGTGCTGACGAGCGAGAAGCCCGCCGAAAAGCTCAAAGAGATTACCGACCGTCTGGAACAGGGTATTGCGGAACTCTTTGACAGCGAGCGTTACCGGGAATATCTGAAAGTCATGTCAAAATTCCATAATTACAGCTTCCGAAACACCGTCCTTATCGCCATGCAGAAGCCGGACGCTTCCCTTGTGGCGGGCTTTTCCGCTTGGAAGAACAACTTTGAACGAAACGTGATGAAAGGGCAAAAGGGAATTAAAATCATTGCTCCGTCACCCTATAAAAATCAAACAGGAAATGCAGAAAATCGACCCGCACACGCAGAAGCCCGTTATCGGCAAGGACGGGAAGCCCGTCACCGAGGAAAAGGAAGTCACCATACCCGCCTACAAGGTGGTATCCGTCTTTGACGTTTCCCAGACCGAGGGAAAGGAGCTGCCGGACATTGCGGTTGACGAGCTGACAGGCGACGTTGACCGCTACAAGGATTTTTTCGCAGCCCTTGAAAAGACTTCCCCCGTTCCTATCGCCTTTGAGAATATCGAGGGCGGCTCTCATGGCTACTACCACTTGGAGGACAAGCGCATTGCTATCAACGAGGGCATGAGCGAATTACAGACCTTAAAGACCGCTATTCACGAAATCGCCCATGCGAAGCTGCACGACATTGACCTCAACGCGCCAAAGGACGAGCAGCAGCCCCACGTTGACCGCCGCACCCGCGAAGTCGAAGCGGAAAGCGTCGCCTATACTGTCTGCCAACATTACGGGCTTGACACGTCGGACTACTCTTTCGGCTATGTCGCCGGGTGGAGCAGCGGGCGGGAGCTGTCCGAGCTGAAAAGCTCCCTTGAAACGATACGCAGCGCAGCCGCCGAGATTATCAATTCCATAGACGAGAACTTAGCGGAGCTGCAAAAGGCACAGGACAAGGAGCAGACCGCCGGACAGGAGCAGCCCACCAGAGAGGGACAGGAAGCCGCGCCGGAGAAGCCGGATCCGGAAGCAGCCGCACCGGGAAAATCCGGCGCACAGGAAAAAGCGGGCGCAGCCCCGAAAGAAGCCTTTACCCCGGAAACGATTTACAGAGTGCGCCGGAACCCTTACAGCGACAGCCGGGAAAACAGCTACCTCTTGCAAGCCTATGTGACACAGGAGAACGGGCGGGCGAAAATGGGCGACGTGCTTTATACGGGAACGCCGGAGAAATGCCGCGAGCTTATGGGGCAGCTCAAAAGCGGCGAGCTGACCGAGGGCGACGTGAAGCAGCTTTACGCAAAGGCACAGGAAACGGCGCAGACCGCCGGACAGGACAAAGACACCTTTTCCATTTACCAGATAAAGGGCGGGGACGAAACAAGGGATTTCCGCTTTGAGCCATACGACCGCCTGCAGGCGGCGGGAAATGTGGTTGACAGGGCGAACTATGAGCTTGTCTATTCCGCGCCCCTTGCGCCGGAAACTTCCCTTGAAGATATTTACACCTGTTTCAATATCGACCACCCCAAAGATTTTAAGGGACACAGCCTTTCCGTTTCCGACGTGGTAGTGCTTCATCAGGACGGACAGGACGCGGCGCATTTCGTTGACAGTGTAGGTTTTCGGGAAGTGCCGGAGTTTTTACAGGAGCAAAAGCAGCTTACCCCGGACGACTTGGAAACGGGCGAAACTGTCAAGACACCGAGGGGGACTTTCCATGTGACCGCCATGAGCCGGGAGCAGATAGAAGCCGCCGGATATGGCTTTCACCACCAGTCGGACGACGGAAAGTATCTGATTATGGGGAATGGGACGCGGGCGTTTGCCGTTGCCGCAGAACAGGCGCAGCGGGACAATCCCTTGAAAACCGCCGAGCAGACCACAGAGCAGAACGGGAACATGATTGACGGTATCATCAACAACACCCCCACCGTTGACGAACTGGAAGCAAAGGTAAAGGCGGGCGAGCAGATTTCCCTTGTTGACCTGGCTAACGCTGTCAAAGCCGACAAGGAGCGCGGCAAGGGAGCGAAGCCGGAAAAGAAACCCTCTATCCGGGCGCAGCTTAGAGCCGACAAGGAAAAGGCACAGAAGAAAAACGCAAAGCAGAAGTCACAGGACTTGGAAAGGAGCTGACCCATGCCGGAACAGAGCAAATTTGAAAACATGGATTTGTTTGCTTCCCTTGAAGCGATTATGAAGCAGAACACAGGCTTTTACCAGAGCGACTTAGACATTGACAAAGAGATTATCGCAAAGGCGGCGGCAAGCCCCCACAGGGAGGACAAAACACTTTTGTGGTTCTGCCGCCCGTCCGGGACGCACTGTTTCCGGGAGCGCGACGTTTTCCTCAAAGACACCGCGCCCCACAACACATGGCGTTTCTACATGGAGCAGACAAGCGACCGCGTTCTTGCCTATGCAATCGAGCTGACGGGAAAGGAGCGCGGGAAAATCAAGGGCAATCTGTACGAACTGGACTACTCTAAACATTATGAGCGCGTCAAGGAAAAGGAGCTGCCCGCCGATACGGTGAAGCTGATTTATGAGCATGGGGAAAGGGTACAGGAAGCCGGGAGATATTTTGACGGAACCCCAGACCCGCAGCTTGGGAAATTTGAACGCTTTGAAGCCGTACCCAACGACCCGGACGCGCTGCAATCGCTCTTACAGGAAGAACGGCGCAGCCGGGAGCAGCTTTCGCCGGGGGATTTCAAGGCGCATATTGCCGCTTTGCGGGACGGGCTGATTGAAACGGAAGCGCGGCGCATTGTGCGGGAAATGAAGCGGCATTACGAGCCGAACAGCCCGAACAAGACCCATTTCATGGCAGAGCTTTCCCCGGCGTTCATGCGGCTTGCAGCCACAAAGGACACTGACCGCCTTTTCTCCATGCTGCCCTACAAGACCCTTTCCTTTTCCAAAATCGAGGGCAGACATGGGACGTATGCGCTGATTGACAAGGGGGAGAACCGGGACAGGGAGATAAGGAAGCCCCGCCCCTCTATCCGGGCGCAGCTTAAAGCAGACAAGGCAAAGACCGCCCCGAAAAAGGCGGCGGCAAAAACAAAAAATCACGATATGGAGGTATGAGCATGATTAGACTGACTGTTGAAGAAACAAACCTTTTGAGCATTTACAACGAGGGCGGCAAGCGGGCTTTGATTGAGAATGTCAACGCCGCGCTGCCCTACATGGACGCGGATATGCGGGAGCTTGCAAAGCGCACCCTTTCCAAAGTGGACGCTTTGACCGAAGCGGAATTTGCAGAGCTTCCCATTTACGCCGCTGATGAAGTATGAACGGGGTTAAGCGGCTGACGCCGCCCCAGAGCCGGAAAGTCAACGCCCTTGTGCGCCGGACGTGCTGCAATTATGATAACGGGAACTGTATCTTACTGGACGACGGGGACGAGTGCGTATGTCCGCAGCTCATTTCCTATTCGCTTCTCTGCAAGTGGTTCCGGGTTGCGGTGCTTCCCGCCGACAGGCTGCTTTATGCGGAGCTTTACCAGACAGGGGATAAGAAGAAATGTACCGAGTGCGGCGCGTTCTTTGCGTCAACCTCTAACAGTGTCAAATACTGCCCCGTCTGCCGGAAACGTATCACCCGCAGACAAGCCGCCGAGCGCATGAGGAAAAGACGCGCCCCTGTTACGCAGTAGGCGCGGAAAATCCCTTGATTTACAGGGCTTTCCGGGCGTGAAAATCGGATAGGCGATACTTTATACCTTTACCCCCAAAAATGGCGTTCTACTGCGTAACATTCACGAAAACAGCACCCATAAAAAGACAGGGCGCGGAAGTCATATACTGGCTTCCGCGCCCTGTTCTTTTTTTGCCTATCTGACATTTCCCTTTTCCATTTCTTCAAGCGGGAACTGCGGGAGGGCTTCTATCAGCTTCTTTGTGATGGACTGGCGCATATCTTCGTTGATTTCCTGTTTCGTGCTTCCGTCCGGCTGTCTGACCGCTACCGTCGATAGCCTGTCGATTTCGTCCTTGTAGCACTCCACGACTTTCTCCACCGCCCATTTTTCCCCGGCAACGGCGGCGCGTATGGTTTCATATTCCGGCATTTTCTGGTTTTCCATGCTCAACGCTCCTCTGCTTTTTGATAGCCCTATCATAGCACAGCGGCGGGGATTTTGCTATCCTTATCCGCGCTCTGTTCCCTTTTCCCGTTCCGGCTGCCTGTCTGCCTGTAAAATGCTGTCAATGTTCTGCTTGATAATATCGTATTCCCGGACTTTCTTTTTCAGCTTCCCATAGTCGGCATAAAGGGCTTCTTTCTGCGCTTGGAGGGCTTCATATTCCGATTGCAGCGCGGCAAGGTTCGGGAGCTTTGCAATGCCCGCCGCTTTCAGCGACCTTGCGGCGGCTTCATGTAGGATAATCGCCTGTTCCTGTCCGGCGCGGTACTTCTCCCTGTTCCTTGCCTTGCGGTATGCGTCATAGACGGGCTTTGTCTTTTGGTAGGTGGAAACATTCTTGATAAGCACCGCCATGTCCGCAAGCCGCTTTTCCGCGTCCTTCAATGCGTCTGCCGCCTGTCCGCTTTCCGCTGCCATTTCTTCAATCCGGCTGACTAAATCCGCGTACTGTTCAATCTTATGTTCCGTCAAGAAATTCATGGTCTTTGCTGCCTGTTTCAGATTGTGGATTTTCGCCCACTGTTCATAGCCCTTACTCTGCGCCGCCTTGATACTGTTCTCAATGTCGATAAGCAGCGAAACGCCGCGCTGCTCTCTGGGGGCTTTCGCCGCCTTTGCCCGTCTGCCCGCTATCCGTTCCCTTATGGCTTCCTCTGTATAATCCGCGCCGAGGGTTTTAAGACGGGTGAAGCGTTCCTGTCCGGGGGCGCGGCATGACACATATTTCCCCGGCTTTATCTCATAGCCCGCCGCCTGTAACCGCTGCAACAATTCCTCAAAACTGGAAACTTGGGGGATAAGCGCGTCAACGGCAATCTTTAGCTTGCCTTTCCAACTTGTACCCGTCTTTTCTGCCTGGTACTCCGCATAGCTCTTTCCCTTGCTGCCCTTGCCGGGAACGACGACGGACAAGCCATTTTCCCGACACAGCTTGTCGCTCATGTTCCGTATGCCGTAATAGCTCCTTTTGTTGGAATTATATTTGCGGTGGTCTACGAAATTTACGGCGCAGAAAATAATGTGATTGTGGACGTGTCCTTTGTCAATGTGCGTCGTGAGTACATATTCATGCTGCCCCTTTGTTACCGCGTCGGCAAGCTGCTTTCCGATTTCATGGGCTTTCTGATAATCGACTTCCCCCGGCTCAAAGGACTGTATCAGATGAAAGGCTAAATTGTTCCCCTTTTGGAGTGCTTGGGACAAGGTATATTCAAATTCAATATCTGCCGTTTCATAGGAGCAGCCGAAAGAGGACACAAGCATTTTTCCGTCCGTCTTGTCCGGGTTTTCGATATAGTCAAGGGCTTTGCTTAGAGTGCTTTTAATAGGCTTAATCTTTGTAACCGCCATATCTCCGCAAGCACCCCCTTTATTTCCTCTATGTCCTCTTGGTATGCGTTCCCCGTCGCGTTTACGCGGCGTGCTATCTGGTTGACGTTGACACCGATTTTCTGTATCTCTGCGGTCATTGCCTTTATATCGGCATGGTCTATCTGAATGATATACCCGTCAATGGCAATCTTCCGCAGATATGCCGCCATGTTCCGGGTGGGTACGAGCTTCATTTTTTCCAGTATTAAATCCCGTTCCGCTTCCGTCACTCTGAATTTGATTTGCACCGTTCTTTTGCGTCCGTTCATGTATTCGCTCCTTTCCTTTCCGTTCCGAGGGTTTGGGACACTTCCCAACAAGCAATTTTCAACCGACGCGCCGCAGCGCGGGAGGGGAAAATACGGAAGTGGGTACCCGCTTCCTATGCTTGCTACGAATGTTTTTATCCCTTATGCCTTACTACGGAGCTATGCCCGGTTTTGCCAAACTTCCGCAAAAGAAAAACGCTGCAATCCTCAAAAAAAGATTACAACGCTCTCTAAACCTTATTCAATTCTGACGGACACTTCTTATCTGCCCTCTGTTTCGACTTCCGCTATCTCCTTTGCCGTTGCGCTCACAATCCGTATGCCTGTATCGCTCATACCGTCAAGAAGCGCGTCAAGCTGCCGCCGCTGCGTGTTCTTCTCTGGCGGCGTTTCCAAAAGAAACTGGTCTACGGATATATTGTAGCGGAGCATAAGCTCAAAGAAAATCTGTAAACTTGGGTGCTGCCCCTTGTTCTCAATGTTCGCAAGGTAGCGCGGCGAGATAAACATTTCGTCGCTCACTTTCTTGCGGCTCTCCTTGCGCCCTGTCCGCGCCGCCTTTATCGCTGCCCCAAAAGCCTTGAAATCGTATTTCGGTACTGGTCTTTTTGCCATAGTTATTCACCCTGTTACATTTTACTGTTCCCCTTTCTTCTTGGATATGTCTACACAATTCAATCAGTTAGCCAAAATAATTCATATGTATATGTTGACAATTAGCCGCTTTTTTTGTATAGTATTATTAAAAGGGGGAAATGTTTATGTTACATAGCATGCGTATTCGATAAGCATTGAAATCAAAAAAGATTTTTCCCATTTTCAATATGGGCTTTTTTGTCATGCTTATTTTGCGTATGCTATACAACAAAACTAACGATGTATAGACATAGTATAAAAACTATGCCTTAATTTTGTTGTAGTGTTATATGTATAAATGCAGGTCAATGCTCATGTTGAGAATTGACCTGTATTTTTTTGCACAAAAGGAGAAATATTATGCTTGAAAAATATTGGATAAAATGTCCAATTTGTAACGGAAAGACGAGGGTTCAAGTATTTTATAATACGGTATTAAGAAATTTTCCTCTTTTCTGCCCTAAATGTAAATTAACACATATCATTGATGTTGAAAAATTAGAAATCATAATCAAAAACTCTGAAAAACAAAAGGAAGGATATTAAATGAAACACTTACCTAAAAGTACACTTACGGAAATATTGAATGACCCATACGGATTTACTTACAAAGAAATGTCGGAAGTAATTGGAGAGGATAAAGCAAGAGCCTTATATGCGGAATTGTATAAACAGCCATTTCACAAAAAAAATCTATCAATATCAACAAAAAAAGTCTATAAAAGTAGCGATACTGAAAAGTATGTTTATGAATTGAAAGACAACAGGTATATCGAAACGGTTTTTATTAAACGGCGAGATGGTGGGACTGTTTGCGTAAGTACGCAAGTTGGTTGTTCTGTTGGCTGTATTTTTTGTGAGTCCGGACGCAATGGTTTCGTTCGTAATCTAACACCATCTGAAATTGTGCAACAGGTCATATTGATACGTCAAAAAGTAAATCGTATCGTTTTTATGGGAATGGGAGAACCTTTATTCAATTACGACAACTTGATTGCAGCAATCCATATTCTTCGAGATAGAAATGGACTTAACTTTCCAACCGACGGCATTACCGTATCAACAGTTGGTCCAGTTAATCAATTAAAAAAATTGCGCGAAGAACATCTAAAAATTCAGTTGACAATATCTTTACATGCAGCAACACAGGCTGCGAGAAACTGCATCATTCCTCATATGCACATGTACGCTATTGAAGATGTTGTTAAGCAAGCATTGTCCTATTCACAAAGGCATAATCGAAAAGTGGTATTTGCGTATTTGCTTTTACCAGGTATAAATGACCGTTCCTCAGATATAAGGCAACTTGCAAAATGGTTTAAGGGCAAAAATGTTATGATTAACGTGCTGCAATACAACCCGACGAGTAATTCAAAAATTAGAGCACCACAAAAACAAGAAATGGTTGCGTTCAAACATCAATTAGAGCAAACAGGACTTGAAGTTACCATGAGAGTTTCTCATGGTAGAGAGATTAAAGCAGCTTGTGGACAGTTAGCTAATACATATAATAAAGCCAAAAAACAACAAAAATAATTTAATTAAAAGAGCCAGACGCACAGACGCAGAGCCGATAATATGCAGTTTGAAATACTGCTGTTATCGGCTCTTTTTTGATTTAATTTGTGCCCCCAATAACCATATTGGAGCAAAATCAGAACTGTTGCTTGTCGTTCTTTGATTTCCGCAGCAGCTTTGAAAAACCAAAGCCGCCGTTTCTTTTTATCTTCTAATGAAATGACGCGGTATCACTGTTAAAAGCGGCGGCTAAAAGGAGGTAGCCGCCATGAAGCACATACCATATCGACAAAATCCGACGGTCATTGACACATCAAAAAAAGCCCGACCACCGCCGGGGAAAACTACGTCTATCAATATGAACTGTCTAATCATCTGAATACCGCTTACAATACCTATACGTCTGTCCGGGCTTTTCGGACAGGCGTATTTTGCTGCTCAAAAAATTTTTTGAAAAAAATCCGAAAATCTTCGGCGTTTTTTTCAAAAGGCAGTATTGCCCCGCGAAAAGGGGGAAGCACCACCAACTTTCCAACGAGAAAGGGGGTGAGAATGTGGAACCTAATCGCAGGGAGTTTATAAAACAGTGCGCTTTCCAGAAGTTTTGTAATACGGTACTGCACAATGAAGCGTGTGACGCTCACAAAGAGCTGCACAGGCATAAGGCAAGGGAGATTACCTTTTCCGACTTGACCTTAGAAGAAGCGCGGCAGCTTCATACCTTTGATGAATATTTCAAAGGGGAAATCGCCTTTGAAAGAGCCGGGAAGAAAATCACGCCGAAGCTGCTTCTTGAAGCAATCCGTACTTTGCCGGAAGAAAAGCGCAAAGCCGTACTCCTGTACTATTTCGAGGGAATGAACGACACCGAGATTGCGGAGCTGTTCGATACGTCGAGAAGCACGATACAGTACAGGCGGACAAGCTCTTTTGAGCTGCTAAAAAAATATCTGGAGGAAAATGCTGATGAATGGGACGAATGGTAACGAACCCGGCTACCCGGAAAAAGCCCTTGTTCCCTATCCTGTCATTTTGGCAGCGACAAAGGGCGACCCGGACGCTATGAAGATTGTCTTGCAGCATTTCAGCGGCTACATAGCCCGCCTCTCCATGCGGAAGCTGTACGACGAGCGCGGGAACGTCTATTTTGGCGTAGACCACGACATTCGGGAACGGCTGCAAGCAAAACTGATGATGGCTGTCCTCACCTTTAAGGCAGAGGAATAAACCGCAGCGGCGGGACGCTTTCTCTCTCCCCCTTTTCCGTTCCGCTGCTGACGCGGCAGCAAAGCCATTCTGAACCTTGACAAAGAAAGCGGCGCAAGATAACGGCGGCGCAGCATAGGGCAAATCGGATACGTTCCTTTTGCGCCGAGCCATACGGTGGGTGCGCCATGACGCTATCCGGGTGAGGTTATCCCCGCCCGGACAGCCGAGCGACCAACACCGCGCCGGAAAGCAAGTGTAGCGGCTTGCGGGCGACGACACGCAAAATATACAATGATACTTCCTTACAGCCACAGTCCGAGCGTTAAGAGCGTCGCAGGCAATGGGTAGGGCTGCATGAGAACCATGCCGGGGTGAAATTCCCATGAGGTTATGCTAATAACCGTCCGATTAAAGCCTTTGTTTTCTTGAATAGTGGACTTGCTGCTATTCATAGACTGTATTATATGTTTGCGAAAGAAAGGGGGATTTTCTTTGACGCAAAACCAGACGCCCGTTACCACAACGGAGCATAAAATCGGAAAAGTTACTTACCTTGTATGTTCGTCCGCAAGTGAACGCGCAACGGACACACTGGATAAAAAGATAAAGAAGCTCATTCGCAAGGACATGGAGCTGAACCCCGCAAACGCCCGGAAATAGGGCGTTTCTTCACATTTTATACATGACACAGGCAGCGGTATGTGGTATAATATAGACAGTACAAATACCATGCTTGTCTGTCGTCGGAAAGGAGGACAAAATGTTACAGACAGACAAGATTACCGCTTTATATTGCAGATTGAGCCAGGAAGATATGCAAGCCGGGGAAAGCGAAAGCATACAGAACCAAAAACTGATTTTACAAAAGTATGCTGACGAACACCACTTTTTCAACACACGCTTTTTTGTAGACGACGGATTTTCCGGCGTGAGCTTTGAGCGTGAGGGGCTTCAAGCCATGCTGCATGAGGTTGAAGCCGGGAACGTGGCGACCGTCATAACAAAAGACCTTTCCCGTCTGGGACGTAATTATCTGAAAACCGGCGAACTGATAGAGATTGTTTTCCCCGAATACGAAGTGCGCTACATTGCCATTAACGACGGTGTAGACACAGCGAGGGAAGATAACGAGTTTACCCCTCTGCGGAACTGGTTCAACGAGTTTTACGCCCGCGACACCTCAAAGAAAATCCGGGCTGTCAAACAGGCAAAGGCACAGAAAGGCGAGCGCGTCAACGGCGAAGCTCCTTACGGCTACCTTATCGACCCGGATAACCGCAATCATCTGATACCCGACCCGGAAACGGCACACGTCGTAAAACAGATTTTTGCAATGTATGTACGGGGCGACCGTATGTGTGAAATCCAGAACTGGCTGCGGGACAATGAGATATTGACCGTCGGGGAACTGCGCTACCGCAGGACAGGGAGCAAACGCCACCCCCGCCCACAGCTCAACGCATGGTACAACTGGCCGGATAAGACACTGTACGACATTCTGACAAGGAAAGAGTATTTAGGGCATACCATAACCGGGAAAACCTACAAGGTATCTTATAAGTCGAAAAAGACGAAAAAGAACCCGGAGGAAAAAAGGTATTTCTTCCCCAACACTCACGAACCTTTGATTGATGAAGAAACCTTTGAACTTGCACAGAAGCGGATTGCCACCCGGCAACGCCCGACAAAGGTTGATGAAATTGACCTGTTTTCCGGGCTGCTCTTTTGTGGGGACTGCGGCTACAAAATGTATGCAGTACGCGGAGCCGGGACGCTTGAACGGAAACACGCCTACACTTGCGGCAACTACCGCAACCGGGCAAGAAATGATATGCTCTGCACTACGCATTATATCCGCAAAAGCGTATTGAAAGAACTTGTCCTTGCAGACTTGCAGCGAGTAACGTCTTATGTGAAAGAGCATGAACAGGAGTTTATCGAAACCGCCAACGAGTGCAGCGCAAAGGCAGTACAAAAGACGCTGACACAGCAGCGGAAAGAACTTGACAAGGCGCAGAACCGTATTAACGAGCTGAACATCTTATTCCGCAAGCTCTACGAGGACAACGCTTTAGGGAAACTTTCAGATGAACAATTTGCTTTTCTGACTTCCGGCTATGATGAAGAAAAAAAGACGCTGACCCGGAGGATTGCGGAGCTGTCACAGGAAATCGACAACGCCACCGAGCGCAGCGCGGACGTAAAAAGGTTTGTCGCACTGGTACGCAGATACACAGCGATTGAAGAACTGACCTACGAAAACGTCCATGAATTTATTGACCGTATTCTTATTCACGAACTGGATAAGGAAACGAACACCCGCAAAATCGAAATCTTTTATAGCTTTGTCGGCAGAGTTGATACAGGCGACAAGCCTACTGAAAGTATCTCCTATTTCAGACAGATAGGAGCCGACGTAAAGAGTTATGCTATCTAACATACATCAAAAAGAGGTAAGATAACACCCTCTGCAAAAAAGGTATCGTTATCTTACCTCAACAAAGCTGGTCCCTGAGAAGCCATCGTCCACGAAGAACCGGGTATTCCGGAATCCATGGTCGGCGGCGTATTTACTGAGCAGGGCTTTCTGAGACGAGATTTGTCAAGGTTATTTTCTCCCGCTGAATACAAATGTCCAACTTTACTGTGAATAGCTCAGATATAATAAACACAGAGCCGCAGAATGGCCAGGGTTGCCATCACCGCCGCAATGATTAGGATGGTGTTTCGGTTTTCTCCGGCCACTCCGATGTCAATCATACTGGCCAGGGCAGTAGGCAGCAGCATGGCTGTCACAGCGGAGAGCAGCATCAGCGCCAAGAGGGCGGCCACATGCTTTCCGCTGAGTTTTACACGGGAAAAAATCGTACCCATAGTTTTCCTTTCTGCTCGTCGTACTCGCATTTTAGCTTGACAGGGCAAATAGCAAATGATAGTATAAATGAAACGATAGTATCATAGATGCTATGAATATCACAGAAGCAGGCGTTGTCAATAGTCCGAGCGAAAGTGGAACAAATGACAATCCTTGTTTCAATGATACGCAATTAAAGGAGACGTTTCTTATGCGAAGGACAACGGCTACAACAGACTATCTGAAAGAATGTATGGGTACAGCGTTGCTGGAACTAATGAAAGAAAAACCCATTGAAAAAATCAGTATTGAGGAGATGACTGCCAAGGCAGATGTAGGTCGCTCCACTTATTTCCGTTATTTCAAAAGTAAAGATGAAGTTCTGTCTTTCAAAATCACATGTCTGTGGAAGCGCTTTTCCGACGAACACGGTGCTACCAACTTCGCCACTGGTAGTTATGACGGCATCAGGCTGTTTTTTGAATTTTGCCTTTCCACTCGTCCTATTTGTGATCTGCTCTACTCAGCTGATTGCCAATATGTGATTCTAAACTTCTATTTACAAGAAGCGGCATCCATTGTCGCTAATGCCGATGCCAAAACGCACTACTTTATCCAATTTATTACATATGGATTGTTTGGGCTTATGAATGCGTGGGTATTACGAGGCTATAAAGAAACCCCACAGGAAATGGCACAAATAGTTTGCGATTGGGAAGCATCTTCGGAGGAGAAATAACATAGAGGGGGGTAAACATATGGGAAAAATCATTCGACGCATTCTAACAATTATTCCAGCGGTGGCTTTACAATCGCTCTGGCTTTTGCTGTTGATGAAATGGCTGACCCCTTACGCACCGATTATTGTGTCACTGCTTTCCGTTGCAGCGTTTTTCTTGGTGGTATTTATTATTATAAAGAGAGATGAAACCGCTTATAAATTGCTTTGGCTGCTGGTTATTCTGTCACTACCTTTGGTAGGAGCGTTACTATATCTGCTCTTTGGAAATAAACGGACGGCCCGCCCTCTAAAAAGGCGCTTGCAGCAAGTTCAAAAGAGTTGCAATCCGCAGCCTCTTCCAATAAAAGAAGCGCCCTTTGACGGCGAAAAACGCATGGGGCAAACAGTGCGGTGGCTGGAAGAAAAAACGCAATATCCGATGTGTGCAGTTGAGCAGGTTCGTTACTATCCGTTGGGCGATAATATGTTCCCTGATATGCTTGCCGATTTGAAAAATGCAAGAAACTCGATTTACGTAGAATACTTCATTATTGAGCCGGGGCATATGTGGGACGCAATCGTGAACGAACTGGAAGTAAAAATGGAGCAGGGCGTTGATGTACGTGTGATATACGATGATCTTGGCAGTATTTCTTCGTTCAATTTCAGTAATGTCCGTGAACTGAAAAAGAAAGGCATTCCATGTATTCCTTTTAATCCTTTCCTTGCCTTAAAAGGAACTGCAAACTATCGCGATCATCGCAAAATGCTGATTATTGACAACGAAGTTGCTTATAGCGGAGGTATCAACTTATCAGATCGGTATATCAATTTGGAACATCCCTATGGACACTGGAAGGACACAGGCTTTCGGATTACTGGTGAGCCAGTAAAAAATTTTACCCATATGTTCTTGACCTTTTGGAACGCATTTTCGCTGGAAAAAGAAGCAGGACAGCTTGCAATGCCCACATATCCCAAAAGGTATCCTGCGCCGCCGCACACATTTGATGGTTATGTGCTTAGTTACTACGATTCGCCCCTTAACCATGAAGCTACCAGTAATCAGCTCTTTATTGACTTGCTTTCTCAAAGCACGGATTACGCATGGTTTTTTACACCGTATCTTATGCTTGGCGATGACTTGATGGATGCAATGATTTCCGCTGCTCAACGTGGTGTAGACGTGCGGATCATTATGCCCGGCATCCCTGATAAGAAGCTGATTTTCCGTATGTCTCGGAGCTTTTATCAGGTGTTGCTGACTGGCGGCATCAAGATTTATGAGTATACTCCCGGCTTCGTTCATGCAAAGAGCTTTGTATCAGACGACAAAGTTGCGACGATAGGAACTGTCAATCTGGACTACCGCAGTCTCTTTCTCCACTTTGAAAACAATTCGTTCTTTTATCGTTCCAGTATTATTGCAGCAATAAAGGACGATTTCATCGCTACACAGGCAAAATGTAAAGAGGTAAAGCCCTATGATATGAAACATTATTCGCGCCGCTGGGTCGTAGATGGTGTCCTTCGTATTTTCGCACCGCTATGTTGAGGTTTTTATGAAGCATTTTCTTATGTGTCTGCTATATATCGCGGCGTTAGGGGTTCTCTCCTTTGTAGTGGGGCGCTTGATCCCGAAGCATTGGTTTCACGCCGATCGTTTTCCTTGGGTCTGCCACCCGGCAGAGCAAAAACTATGGAAGCGGCTTCATGTTCGGAAATGGCAGGCAAAGATCCCCGATATGAGCCGCATATTCGTTAAAATCATGCCGGAAAAGAAACTGACAAAGGAAAACTATGAGAACTTGCCGCGCATGATAGAAGAAACTTGCGTGGCAGAGTGGACACATATTCTGTTGTCTATCGCCGGTCTTGGACTGCTGAAAATATGGTCCGGTGTTGGCGGGGTATGTATAACGATTATCTACATTGTGCTGGGTAATTTGCCGTTTATTGTTGTCCAGCGCTATAATCGCCCACGCCTGCAAAAGCTGTTTGCTATGCAGCAAAGGAAAAAATAGGAGATTCAAATGCAAACACTAATTCTAAGCTGCAACACTGGCGCAGGGCATAACTCCTGTGCGCAAGCAGTTCAGGAAGCCTACCACTCTCGCGGAGAAATCTGCAATATTACAGATTCTTTGCAGTTTATTTCAGAAAAAGCATCCACGTTTATTTCTAATTGGCATACCCGAATTTACCGCCATGCTCCAAGGCTTTTTGATGCTGGGTATCAGCGTGCGGAATCTCACGAAGATATTTTTTGTGAGGGAACGCCGATCTATAAGCTACTTTCCTCCGGCGCAGAGCGGATGTATCAATACATCCGCTCTGCAGGCTACGATAATATTATCTGTACTCATGTATTCCCAGCCTTGGCGTTGACAGAAATGCGCCGACAGCACCCATGCTTACAGCTTGTAACGAGCCACATTTCTACAGACTATACCTGCGCTCCCTGCACAGCGGATTCTGCGCTGGACTGGTATTTCATTCCGTCCACTTCGCTGTTAGGTGAGTTTGAACAATGTGGACTTCAACCTCAAAAGCTGATCGCCAGTGGAATCCCTGTGCGGCAGCAATTCTACCAGCGTGTGTCACAAGAAGCAGGAAAAGCCAACGCCGGAATCTCTCCTGCTCATCAACATATTTTAATGATGTGCGGTAGCATGGGCTGCGGTCCAATGGAGGAGATTATATCGTATCTCTGCCCTTACCTCACAACAGAACAAGAACTTAGTGTTGTATGCGGCACAAATGATGATTTACGCAAAAAACTCCAAAAAAGGACAGAAAAGTATTCTCAAGTTCATGTTCTGGGAACCGTCAATAATGTGCCGCAGCTCATGCAAGCCTCAGACCTATTCCTGACAAAGCCCGGAGGTCTAAGTACATCTGAGGCAATGGCGGCAGAGTTACCAATGGTGCTTATCGATGCAGTGGCTGGCTGCGAGACACATAATCTGAATTTTTTTCTGCGTAATGGAATGGCCGTCACAGCCAATACGCCAAAAGCAATCGCAGACACCACAATAAAAACGCTAAATGCCCCAGTGCTTCTTTCTAAAATGCGCGCGGCAATGCGGTCGCAGACGGAATGTACGGCAGCCGATAAAATCTATGAATGGATATACAGTCATGCAAAGTAATCATATAAAGCCGGAAGTTAATTACCGTGAGTTCCGCATCCATAAACTTAATACACCTGAATTTTCTCACGTCAGGCTATTGCTTTACTGGCCAATTTTCGGCTTGCTGTTTTTGTTTCTTGAGCGGTTGCAACCGCAACGAAATTACTATCCCGTCTATTGTGGACTCGATGATATAATACCATTTTGTGAATGGGCGTTGATTCCGTATCTATTTTGGTTTGTCTTTCTAATCGGTACGTTGGTTTATACTTTTTTCGTCGATGTACCTGCATTTCGGCGTATGATGTATTTTGTGATAGTCACCTATACGATCACGGTTTTGATTTACCTGTTCTTTCCAACCTGCCAAAATTTGCGGCCAGAAGCATTTGTACGCAATAATCTACTTACACGCTTTATTGAATTATTCTATAGTTTCGATACCAATACAAATGTTTGCCCCTCACTTCATGTAATAGGCTCTGTTGCCGCGATGTTTGGGTTATGGGATTGCAAGGCGCTCCAAAGCGTCGGATGGAAAATCGCTGCTACATCAATCGCCGTGTGTATCAGTCTCTCCACCGTTTTTATGAAACAGCATTCTATCATGGATGTTCTCGCTGCATTGCCAGTCTGTTTCTTTGGTTGGTGGATTGCCTATAAGATACTCCCCAATAATAAAACAAACCGATTTCTTACGAGGATGTAATCATGGATAAATCCTACAAAAAGCCGCTTCTACTAATCACGTTTGGGGTGATCTTATTTGCGGCATTCAACAATCTAAACTATGTTGCCAACTTTCTAAAATCGTGTATTGGCTTGCTCGCTCCGATTTTATCAGGCCTTTTGCTGGCCTTTGTTCTGAGTATACCCGTGCGCGGACTGGCAAAGAGGCTTCGACGAAAGCTGACTAAAGCTACAGATCGGCAAATAGACATGATAAGCCTGTTACTGACGCTGATATGTGTTATTGCGATTATTGCTCTTCTGTGTGTAATTGCGATTCCACAGCTCACTGCATCTGTAAAAAGCATTGCTGCTCTTGTTCAAGAAAAATGGCCTGACTGGGTCGGCTTATTGCAAAGATACGGCATTGACACAGAGAAACTGTCGGCACATTTTGCTGCGCTCGATTGGAAATCTATTCTGCAAAGCATTTCGAGCGAAATGAACACAGTGATTTCCTCAGTTGCCAATGTTGCTGGCTCTACGGTATCTGCGATTGCTGATGTTGCAATTTCACTTGTGATCACATTCTATGTGCTAATTGGATGGCGTGAATTGAGCAGTCAAAGCAAACGGGCACTGTATGCCTACTGTAAGGAATCCGTTGCAGATAGAATTTGCCATATTTCGAAACTTGCACATGACACCTATGCGAAGTTTCTTTCTGGTCAGTGTGTCGAGGTTATGATTCTTGGAACATTGATCTTTCTTTCGTTTTCTGTTGCAGGGATTCCATATGCGGGGCTAACAGCCGTTTTAACTGCCGCCTTTGCATTCGTTCCTTATATTGGAGGATTTCTCTCCTGCGCTTTCGGCATTTTATTTACTTTATTGGCGGCTCCGAACAAGGCGCTCCTATGCTTTATCGTCTATCAGGCAACTCAGTTTGTTGAAAATCAGTTCATCTATCCTCACGTCGTGGGAAACAGTGTAGGGCTATCCCCGTTCTGGACGTTGTTGGCGGTTTTGCTGGGCGGTAAACTGTTCGGTGTCCTTGGCATGATTTTCTTTATTCCGTTAATGGCTCTTGTATCTCAGCTTCTACACGAATCAATCGAACGGCGGCTGCATACCCGCAAACCGGAGCTGTCCAATGTACAAAGCAACTCAGACGAGAATACAGACATATCTCAATGATGTAGCAGGCGTTCGAATAGTTTGTGCGTTTATTGACGATAATCGTCTGGATGAACAGATCCGCCAGGCAGTTCTTTCATTGGAAACAAAATGGACAGAAAAAGAAATTGGTTTTCAGGTAGAATTGGAGGAAGTTAAATATACTGCGAATGAAGGACTTTTTATGCATATCTGGATAAATCTTTTAGATAATGCGATTAAGTTCAGCCCTTCAAAGGGGACAATTACGATGTTTCTGAAACAAGAACAGGATTCTGTTAAGTTCATTCTGGAAGATGAAGGACCAGGAATAGAGGATGATGTAAAATCCAGAATATTTGACAAGTTCTATCAGGTAGATGGATCTCATAAAGCAGAAGGAAATGGCCTAGGTCTTGCACTTGTAAAACGGATTGTAGATAGTGCCGGAGGAACAATCAAAGCAGAAAACCGTGAATATGGTGGATGCAGATTTGTTATAGAGCTGCCAAAGCAGAAAGATGAGATTATCTAGTTTTAAGATAAATTAGAAGATGGGAGTATTTATATGACATTTTATCAGGAGTTGCAGTTAAATCAGGCAGGTTCTAAAAACCTGTTGAAAAAGAGTGAAACACTAAAAGAAAAACTATATCATATGTGGGTATATCTGGTGAAGATAGCTGCTACAATGGCATTTTGTTTTTTCTTTGTTAGTATTTTCAGCATCCTATTTGGAAATGAGAACAGCATTGTAGGTGTAGTAGTCTTATTATGTCTCATGGTGTTTAGGAATGCGGATCTGGGGATCCACACCGGACAATCTACGATGCTTTTGGCTTTGTTCTTTGTAATTATGACTGTATGTCCGCATTTAGCAAATCAGTTTTCACCGGTATTGGGAATGCTGTTAAATATTGCGGCACTGGCTGTGTTGATTCTGTTCGGATGCCATAATCCATCCATGTTTAATCAATCTACATTGGTTCTTGGGTATCTGCTGCTATATGGTTATGATGTTACGGGAAAAAGCTATCAGATGCGATTAGTCGGAATGGCTTTAGGTGCAGCACTTACCTGCTTCGTATTTTATCGAAATCATAAAAACAGAACTTATAAAAGAAATCTGAAAGATCTGATACAAGAATTTGATATCACTTCTTCCAGAACAAAATGGCAGATATGTCAGATTTTATGCGTACCGATTGTCCTTTGCATTGCAGAACTTTGTAATATGCCACGTGCAATGTGGGCTGGTATTGCGGCCATGTCCGTGATTTTGCCGTCTATGGAAGATATGCACTACAGAGTCCGTAAAAGGATTGTCGGAAATATTGCAGGTGTTATATGTTTTACAGTATTATATTTTCTGCTTCCTTCGTCAATCTATGCATATATAGGAATTCTTGGTGGAATCGGTGTAGGATTTTCAGCACAATATGGCTGGCAGGCAGTATTTAACACATTTGGTGCTTTAGCCATTGCTGCAGAGACATATGGACTACAAGGAGCGGTTAGTCTTAGAGTGAGTCAAAATGTTTTTGGTGTTGTGTTTGCTTTAGCATTTTGTGTTATATTTTATTGGTTTATGCCTAAAAAAAAGGAAAGTGAGGTGACCGTACATGCAGAGTGAAGTGAATCAGAAAGAAAATTTGAATAGAATTATTACGGTTCCTAATCTTCTTTCTTTTTTCGGCTTTGTCTGATTCCGGTAATTATATGGAGTTATTGTGTAAAGAAAAATCCTCGAATGAATGCAGGGAAGTGACCGAAAAGTACCGCACAGGACGGAGTGCATATTTATGGCTCGGACAGTTGTTTATGAGATTGTTTGCAGGACTATTATAGCAGAAAGAAGAGGTGTTCGATATGTGTACAGCAGCAACTTACAAAACAAAAGATTTTTATATGGGCAGAACGCTTGATTATGAATTTTCCTATGGGGAACAGATCACGATAACGCCAAGAAATTACGAATTTGATTTCCGGTTTGCCGGGAAGATAAAAAGCCATTATGCTTTGATCGGAATGGCATTTGTTGCAGGAGGTTATCCGCTTTATTATGATGCTGTTAATGAAAAAGGCCTTGGAATGGCAGGTCTTAATTTTGTCGGCAATGCGGCATATGAAGAAGCTTTGCCGGAAGATGAAACAGAAGTCAGCCAGGTGGCACAGTTCGAGTTCATCCCATGGATCCTTACACAGTGTGCTACTGTAGCAGAGGCGAGAGAGAAGCTGGCAGCAATGAGACTGACAGGCACAGCATTCAGTGAACAGCTGCCGACAGCACAGCTTCACTGGATCATTGCAGACAAAGACTCCTGTATCGTTGTTGAGTCTATGAAAGATGGGCTGCATGTATATGATAATCCGGTAGGAGTGCTTACCAATAATCCACCATTCCCGAGTCAGATGTTTGCACTGAATAATTATGCCGGAGTATCCAGAAAACAGCCGGAGAGTACTTTTGCAGGAGTATTACAGCTTGATGCATATAGCAGAGGAATGGGTGGAATGGGAATACCTGGAGATCTTTCCAGCCAGTCAAGATTTGTGAAAGTTGCCTTTACAAAATTAAATTCGATCTCCGGTGAAGAAGAGGATGAGAGTGTAAGCCAGTTCTTCCATATCTTAGGATCCGTAGATCAGCAGCGTGGATGCTGTGAGGTGACAGAAGGCAAATATGAGATCACGATATACACGTCCTGTTGTAATACAGCAAAAGGTATTTATTATTATACGACTTATGATAATCATCAGATCACAGCGGTTGACATGCATGCGGAAAATCTGGATTCAGATCAGCTGATCTGTTATCCGCTTCTGTCCAAGGGCGAAGTCAGATGGCAGAATAAATAATACGAAAATGCACGGAGAAAGCATAACGCAGAACAACAGGAGGACAATATCGAGATTGTATGGAATGCAGATGTTAGGTTGATAATTGTGCAAGCACCGCCTGCACAATTTGTGCAACAAAAAAGAGGAGCCAGTCCAGACTCCTCAAAGGTACGTTATTTCAAAAAGTTGCTCTTGTGTTCCAGCGCGTGCAGATTATGATAGTCCTCATAAATAAGTCAATTTTGCAGATAAAATTAGCAACTCAGGAAAAAATGATTTGCTTGGAGAAATCGAAACGATAAGCTGAGATAATGGTTTCTCTTCTTTAGTGAGCCTATGAAATGACGAAATGTGGCTCGCCACATGGTGCTAACGCATACGACTGTTCTCCTCGTGGTGATGAATTGTTGAAGTTAAGTGAGCAAAAAGCAAAATCTGAACTTGTGAACTTAATTGCCAGTGCAGCAGGCGCATATACAGGGGCTGTTATCTCGCAAATATTCGATGCGGCGTAAGTAAAAAAGTTGGGCACGATCTTAACGAGCAATGCATGGCGGTACCCACTCATGCAAAATTTATAAGCCCCTGCCGCAGCAGGGGCTTATAAATCGCCTGTCTGGGATAAAATCCTCGAACCCCTTTGACACAGATTCCATCTGTGACTATGCATCGCAAGCGATGCTAAAGGAGCACGGTCAGCCACGACCGTGCTCCTTTAAATTTGTGCGGCTCTATGTCAATAGTTGGGATAGAGGTAAGCGCAAGAATGTGGTAGCATATATATATTATCGTTCCCAAGTGTCTCTGCTGTTCTTCTTGTTTTGCTTCTGCTGTGCCTGCTGTTTCTGACGCAGATGTTCACGGATGGAGCGAGCTTCCGTTTCCTCATGAAGTATATCAGCAACATCCCGCTTGCTGTCGTACATCATCAAGTAATCGTACTTATCTCCGTAAGCAGACTGCACACGGTCAACCACAGAGCGCTCCATTGCAGGACGCAGGTCGAGCCTTGCGTCCTGCAATTCGTCTGGGTCGAATTCTGCCGATTGCGTCTTCAAATCAGCATACTGCTGCAAAGCGTCGTTCAGCTCAGCCGTGTACTTTTCTTCCTGTTGCGACAGCTTTTTTAGTGCGGCTTCCATCGTGGAAATGTCCTTTTTCACAGCAGCGATACCGGCATCGTCACTGCATTCCAGCGAGTGCAGCAGCATATCCTTCTCGGATTTCAGCTCTTCCAATTCCTCGGTCAGCTCCGCAATATGGCGGGACAGTTCACACTGCTTCGGGATGAGATAGAGGGGTGTCTCCTTCTTTTGGGCAAGCAAAGACTTGCGTTCCTTGCCCTTGCCCCGAATCTCCTGAACCAGCTCGGTATAGCGCACCAGATTCGGCTGAACCGCGTGGATATAATCTTTCATGCGCTGCCTGCCCCGGCCGATATGCCGCAGCTGATAGCGGAAAACAATCATATTTGCCCGCAGCTTTTCCATCGCCTCGGCAATAACCGGGAGGGTGTTCTTTACCGCCTGTGCCAGCTTCCTGACCGCAGCTTTCAGCTCCCGCAGCAAGGCATTGTCCGCCTTGATCTGCCGGTTGATCTCGCAGCGGTCAGCAATGATCCCTTTCCGCTCCAGCGCCCGTGCGGTCACTCCCTCATGGATGGTAGGCTGCTCATCCAGACCTCTGGCTGCGTTGCTGCGGTGGTCGATTCGCTCCGCCCGTCCGGCGCGCTCCAGATAGAGATTGGTCACATCCGCCCATGCAGCCCGCCATGTCACAAGTTGCTCCTCACTATTCCAACGTTCGGAGATGGGGTTCTGTCTGCCGTAGCGGGTGCTCTTCGGATGCTTGTCAGCCCGGATGAGTCCCTGCGCCTCGGCAGCAGACGGTGTCATATAGACCTTCTTTTTGCCGACCTTGTAGGGATATTGCTTCTCCCAGCCCTCGTTCTGCGCCGCCCGGAACTCGGCGGCGGTGAAGCCTCGTTCTTCACCGTTTCTCATACAGAGATATTCTTTTTCGGTCTTGTACTGCCAGCGTCCCTGCTCATCCAGCGGGCGCACCGTCAGGAGAATGTGGGCGTGGGGATTGTGACCGTCGGTGTCGTGGATGGCAGCGTCGGCGCACATTCCATCGGACACAAATTGCTCCCGGATAAAGTCTTGCAGCAGCTCGATCTGCTGTTCCCGGTTTAGCTCTATGGGCAGAGCCACAACAAACTCACGGGCAAGCCTGCTGTCTTTTGCTGTCTCTACTTCCTCCACGGCGTTCCACAGTTTTTCTCTGTCTTGCCATTCCTGTGGGGCATATTCCGGCAGAAACATCTGCTGCCAGACAAGCCCTTGTTTTTTCGTGTAGTCGTGCTGAATCCCGTCGTAATCGTTATACAGGCGGGAGCAGCTCAAATAGGCAGAAGCAGCTACTGCGGAGCGGCCTGCGCCCCGGCTGACCACCTTCGCTTCCAAATGATAAATCGCCATATCTTCTTCACCTCGTTCTTCCTTTTTCTGTTTCTCTTTCGCAAAAGAGAAAATGCCCCGAAGATGAGCTTCGGGCATAGCCGCAAACAAAGCTGCCGGTGGCAGGTTTGTGCGGGCAGGGTGCAAGCTGTTTCCAAAGCAGAAACAACTGCGACCTGCGCAGACGATGACAGCAGCACCCTGCAAGTGCTGTGGCATTGTCTGGAGGCTGCCGCAGCAGCCGCATCCGCCTCGCAGAGCGCACGATTTCCGCAGGAAATACCACTGCCCTTTAGGGTGGTGAGTAAGTGCGCCCTTCGGGAGAAAAAAGAGGAAGGCCCCCGGTTTCCCGGAGACCTCCCATCTGAAATTTAGATTTCTTTTCCCAGCTTCCGTGAAAGATACCCCTCCAGCGCAGGCAGCTCCATCGTCCGCACCTCCGGCAGCACCTTTTCCAGAATTGCACCCTCCTGAATGAGCCTGCGAGTGCGGGCTTTTCGCTCCTTGACGCGATCCCGCGCCTGTGCTTCCTCCAATCGGTGCTGCGCCTGCAACAGCTTCTTTTCCGTATCCGTCATGTGAACATCCTCCTCACTTCCGCCTCTGCCAGACGATCTCATAGCCCAGCGCGTCGGCAAGCTGGACAGCCTCGACATAGCGCAGGGACTCCCGCTGGAGCTTGTTTGAAAGGTTGGAAACGCTGTCAGACCAGCCGTGTTCGTCCCGCAGCAGATCGACCACCTCCTGCATGGTTATGCCCTGACGGACGATGTACGACTTGATCTCATTTCTCAGATTGGATTTCATCAACTTTTTACCTCCATATTTTCGTGATATTGGTTTTTGAGTAAGTGAACTGTGTGCGCTTTGCGGTGAAGAATCTGCCGTGCCGCAAATCCGCTCAGATTTCCGCCCGTGATGCCCTGTTCACAACTGCGCCCTATCGGCTTCATCGTTCTGTGTGAGAACATACGGAATGGCAGGATATGCCACAGTCCGGTACAGCAGCTTCGCATTTCGGTAAATCACCGGATGGTGCATCGTGTTCGACCTGCGGCGAAAATCTTCACGGATTTCACAAGCATTGATTTTGAAGCCGCTAAATTGAGCCGCCAGTGTACGGCTCGGTACGGCAAAGTCTCTTTGTGTACGCTTCTGTACGCCTGTTTTGCGTACCAGCCGTCGGTTCAGCGGCAGATTTTACACTCTGCCGTGAAATACTCCACGGTGCACACAAGCAAAATGGTTTTTAAGAATGAAATCAAAAACAGCCGTACAGGGTGTACGGCGTGTACGGCAATTTTGAAGTCCATTCCTCATTTTTAATACGGCGGCGGATTGACCACCTCAATGCCCATGAACCCGCGCACCCGCTTGCCGCCGACATGGACGTTGTTGGTGGCCTCCACATTGTAAAGCCGCTCATTTTGTGCAAGCTCGGAGCTGACGCGGTTGGCAGACATGGGCTTCTGCGCGTTGTCGTCGCACCATCTTGTATAGGCTTCATAGATCGCCTTGGAGCTGGCTTCGCTGTCTGCCCGAAAGCGGATATAGCCCTCGGATTGCAGAAACTCGATCACATTGTTGCTGCTGCGCTTGACCGTCTCCATATTTTCTTTGGCTTTTCCCGAAATGCTGAACTGATAGTTGTTGCCAATCAGCCGGTGCAGCCCCTCCAGACACCAGAGGAAGATGCCCTCCTTTTCCCGCAGCAGCTTATCCACCAGAAACGGATCGTCCGCTCTGCCTGCGGGCCGGTCTTTGGTGGTCAGCACGATCTGGCGGCGAAAGAAACCGTCGGACTTGTCGTGCAGGGCGGTGAGCGCACCGTTGCCGAAGCAAAGAAAACGCACATAGAGCTGGCTTTGGTAGCTCTGAACACCCTTACGCTCCATGTCCATTTTGCACTCGGAGGTCACGATGGATTTGATGTAGTTGGTCTTTGGCAGGGCGCTCATGTCCATATCGTCGTCCACCATCAGGAGCTTGTTTTCCAAGTCTGCACGGCTGAACCGGTTGCTCTCCACCTTTTGGATGCTGGTGGTATTCATGCTGTCCCCCAGCAGCGAGCGTATGACAAGACCAATGCGGCTTTTGCCCTCGCCGCCCTTGCCGATCAACATGAGCATCTTCTGCCCCTTGGTAGTCGGCAGCAGGCAGTAGCCGAGAAATTCCTGCAAGGTTGGAATGTCCTCCGGTTGCAGCAGCTCCGATAGGAATTGCAGCCACTTTTTCGGAGTGGGTGCGTCTGGATTATAAGTGACGGTGAGACGATTGTTGCAGTAGCTCCTGTCTGTGGAAAAGCTACCGTCCATGAAGTACGTTCCGTTGGCAACATGGATGCGGTCGGTTTCAATGGGCAGCGGCGGCGAATAGGCTTGCAGCTTGATGCTGGCAAGCAGATTCGCAACCGTCTTGGAAAGATTGGCGGTCAGCACGCCGGAGATTTCCTCCAGAATGAGATTCCCAATCTGCCCTTCATCCTCAATCAGCCCGTCCACGGTGAACAGCCGCCCACGCACACATTTCATGGGGTGCTTGTCCAAAAACTGTTGACAGAACAGCACCTCGTTGATGTGCCTGCCATCGTACCACTCAGGCCACGTCTGCGGTGTCATATCCATCTTCCAATTCCTCCTTGTGAATTTTCTCTAACCTCCGTCGCAGCCTGTCCAGCTTTTCGTCCGCCATCTGCTGCTGAATTACTTCGGCACGTTCGTGAGAATCCCCGGCGCACAGAATATCTAAGTAATACTCTGTCCGGTCGAGTTCGTGGCAGGCTCCTACAAACCGTGCGTGAACAGGCTTGTCAGGTGACTGCGGCGCATACTGCACCTTCCAGTCCCGCAGGACACGGGCATAATCGGACAGAACAGAAAGGCACAGCCGCTCGTTTTCCCTGAGCTGCTGTGCTTCTGTTCGGATGCGCTTTGCGTGGAGCGCCGCTGCGCTGGGCGGTTTGTCCGGGGTAAGGTGAAAGTCTGCTGCCAGACGCTGCGCCGCCTCATAGAGCGGCAAGCCGAACAGCCTTGCAGCAAAGTCGATCACATCGCCGTGCTCCCCACAGGCAAAGCAATAATAGTGGTCGTCTGCCACATACAAACTGGGATGTCGGTCGTTGTGAAACGGGCAGAGGGCCATGCCGTAGCGGTTGACTTCCACGCCGTACAGCTCCGCTGCCTCCCGGCAGCTTACGCCGTATTTGACAATTTCAAAAAGATTCATTGTTCCTCCATTTCTGCGCAAAAAACGGCGGCCTGCCCATTGAGGGGCAAGCCGCCGGTTGCGTCTTATCTTATGCTGATTTCGTTTCTTTTTCGTTCTTAGCTTCTCGTAGAGCTTTCTTCCGTGCGCCCTGCCGCTTGATCTGTGCTGCATACCGACAATCGTCACTGCAATATTTCACATCTGACCTTGTTGTGATAAACTCCTTGCCGCAGTTTTCGCAGGTACACGCCCGGCTGCGGCTCTCTGCCGCCTCCTGCCGGTAGAATTTTGCCCGGCAGTTGGGACCGCAGAACAGGGTGTTCGTCCGTTTGGATGCAAATTCCTGCCCGCAGCACTTGCAGGTCAGCATGAAAGGCTGACCGACAGCGTGTTCACCAGCCTTGATTTTCTGATACCGTTCCCGGCTTTTAATGCGATGTCGCTTGAGCTGCTCCTGCCGCTTGATTTCTTCCTCGGTCAGCTCCGGTGCGGGAAGCTCAAACTGCCCGATAAAGCGAAGGTGGATCTCCACCTCCTGCACCCGGTCACCGTCGATACGCTCCGGGGCGTAGACGATGATTTTCTCAATAAACTCGTTGATCATGGGTGTAGTCAGCTCGGAGAAGTCCGTGTACTTCCTTGCCAGCTCCAGAAACTGCTCCACACGGGCGGCGTCCTCCGCAAAAGCGGACAGCTTTTCTTCTGCTTCTGCGACAGAGGCTTGCAGCGCTTTCTGCTCGGCTTCGTAATCTGCCAGCAGACTGTCAAAGCGTTCATCGGTAATACGACCGACGGCAAAGGATTCATAGAGCTTTTTGATGATAGTATCCAGCTCGGAAATCCGCTTTTTCTCCTTGTTCAGCTTCCGCTTGGCGTCCTTGGCCGCTTCCGCCTGCTGAAGCTGGGAGGCGGAGCGCACCTTTTCCATGAACGCCGCCTGATTGGAAATTGCAAAGGTGCTGACCGTGCGGATGGTGTCCAGAATCAGTGTGCGCAGGGCCTTGGTCGTGATATAGTGGCCGCAGCAGGCGGCAGTTCTTTTCTGACGGGCAAGGGTATAGGAAGAACAATCGAAGAAGTCGGATGGGTACGGATTATTCTCCGTGCCGCCTTTGGAGCGGTGATTATACATCTTCTCGCCGCAGTCGGCACAGTACAAAAGGCCAGTCAGCGGATTCGCTTCACCCAGCGTGTCGATGCGCTTGGGCGTCTTGCGGAGCTTTTGCGCAAGCTCCCATGTTTCCCTGTCCACAATGGCCTCGTGGGTATCCTCAAAGATCAGCCAGTCCTCCTTTGGATTCATCACGGCGTTTTTATCCTTGTAGGACTGCTTGTGGGAACGGAAATTCACCGTATGCCCCATATACTCCGGCTTGGAGAGGATCTGTCCCACGACATAGCCGCTCCAGTTATACGGGTTGGAAAATTCCTCTTTGCTTTTCCAGATGCCCTTGCCCTGCTTGCCGAAGTACACGGCAGGCGTCTCCACCTTATCCTCAAAGAGGATGCGGGCAATATCGTAGGGGCCTTTGCCCTCAATGGTCAAACGGAAGATACGCCGCACCACGGCGGCAGCTTCTTCGTCGATCAGCCAATGGTATTTGTTTTCCGGGTCTTTCTTGTAGCCATAGATAGCACAGTTGGTAGTGGGCTTGCCGGATTCGCCCTTGACGCGGATGGCGGTTTTCTGCTTGCGGCTCAGGTCGCGCAGATACCACTCGTTCATGATATTGAGGAAGGGGGCAAACTCATTGCTGTTCTGGTCGTCGCTGTCCACGCTGTTGGCAATGGCGACAAAGTGGACGCCGTGCTGCCGGAAGAATACCTCCGTGTAAAAGCCGGTTTGCAGATAGTCGCGCCCCGCCCGGCTCATATCTTTGACGATCACATGGGCAACCTTGCCTGCCTCAATATCCGCGATAAGCTGTTTCCATGCCGGACGCTCGAAATTGCCGCCGCTCCAGCCGTCGTCCGTATAGTGCCGACAGTTGGTGTAGCCTCTCTGCTGGGCATAGCTTTCGAGATATTTTTTCTGATTCACGATGGAATTGCTATCCCCGGCGTTGTCATCGTCACGGGACAGCCGCTCATAGAGAGCGGTAATTTTGCTTTCAGCCTGTTTCACGCTCATGATGCGCTCCTTTCAGACTGTCGGCTCATTTGTGGTGCCTCCATTATACCATAGGTTCCGTCGTTTGTAACCATATCATTGCGTACAATCCGCAAAATTTTATCCTCCATAGTCTCGCCGCCGTTTTCGTTGAACACAACTCTGACCTTGTAGGTTGTACCGCCAATCCGGCGGATGATAAACTGTTCTCGTTTGTTCTGCTCCATAGGCATCCTCCTTGCGCGATTGGTTGGTTTTTGATATAATGTGTTTGGTTCCGTTGGCTGTAAGCCAACCGTGGCTTTCTGTTGGTTTTCCATGTTCCATATCCTCCTTTTCTTCGTTGATGGCTTTGAGAAGTAACCTGTGTAATTTGCGTCAAGATTACTTTCTCTACTAATAGGAGAAATACAGGGTGTAAATCGGAACTGTTTTTGAAAAAAAGAAAAATATTTTTTCGGGGAGGTGAAGCTGTCATGGAACCGTGGGAGGATGAACTGCTGTGGGATGATGATTTTTCCGATGAGGAAGAAGTTGCCGAGGAGCAAATAGAGGAAACCGGTCTTAAAATGGATGAGGACAGCTTTGCCGATTGGGAGGATGCGTCTGACGGTGCGCCGGTGGACGAGACGCTGGAGGAGGCGCTTGCAGAGGAACGTACGCTGGAGCTGGAAAGCGAGCTGGAGCAGGACGAACACCCCAGAGACTATAATGCCGAGCTGGAGGACGAGGAGGAAGAAGCGGCGCCCACCAGTGAGAAGCGGCTCAAGCGTGAAATTCGCGCAGAGGCTCTGCGGCGGCTGGAGGAAGCAGCCCGGACAGAATCCGACTTTCTGACTGTAGTAGACGAGTGGAATAAGCTGGACAGGAACCGGGAGCGCCGGGAACGTGACTATGAGAACCTGCGTGGGGATGTGCCGTTGGAGTTTCAGGCGGTACCTGATCCGAAGATCGCCCCGCTGTGGATGAATCTGCCGAGGTTCCGCCAGCTCTGTCAGGGAAACTTTCTCGACATCATCTTCTCCTGTCCATACGAGCTGCACGAGCTGACTGCGAACCGTTTTCTCTCCAAGCTTTTTTTCGCCCTCAGCGATGAGCAGAAGGAGGTGCTGTATTACCTGTTCGTCAAGCAATACAGCACCACAAGGCTTGCCGCCATCCGAGGGCAGTCCGACCGAAATATCCGAAAGCTGCGGATGACCATTCAGAAAAAGCTGCAAAAGCGGATGTATGAGCATCTGAGCGAAAAGCTGGAAAACGATCATAGCTTTACGCTGCGGGAGCGCGAGTTCATGGAGGAATATGAAGCGCTGCTGCAAACCATGGGCAAGGATGCCGTGATCCGCAGGGAGAATAAAACGAAGCCGAGAAAAAAGAAAGCCGCCCTTGACGATGCCAAGGACGGTTGATACAATGGTAATATGGTTAATATATAGATGGATTACGAATTGAGAGGAACAGCGTCATGAACAATCTGTTTGCGCAGTCCCGTTCCCATTGGGTGCGGTATGACCGCTATGAGATCAAGACCGGCAAGGACGGAAAACGCTATATTACGCCGGAAAAGGCGGCAAAGCCCGACATCTATAACCCGCTGAAGGATTCCTCCGAGATGGTGCTGGAAGCACTGAATGTTGGTATGCTGATGATGAACCGCAGTCCGGAGGACGAGGTGGAAAAGGCAGTTTTGGCTTTTGTGACCCATTACGGTCTGTTGGGGCTGATGACGGCACTGCCCACCACGCCGTCGTTTATGGACTACGAGGCGGTTTATCTGCCGAAGAATCACTTCATCAAGGAAGAAAGCATGGCGACAGAGGATTATCTTGCTCTGTTCTATCCCTTCGACAAATTGGATGTGGTGAAAAAGGGCGTGGAATCCAGTTGGAATGTTTCCGGGGATAATATGATGATTGCCCTGACCATGACCTTTATGGATGAGCCAATGGCGAAGAACATGAGCTTCCAGCGGGAATATGCCGAGCCGTATGATTGGGTTGCCCAGCAGTTCAAGGATTGGGCGTTCACGCTGACCACCTCTATTCTGTACTATAACGACTACGACAGCATTGACGAGGATACAAGAAATCTTTACCGCAAGGCCATGGCTGCCTTCGGCGGCATTGCGCCTACCTATCATATTGAACTGCTGGACAAGCCCACCATCTATTGGGACTTTCATTCCCTGCTGCTGGGCGTGCAGATGATGTTCAGCTTTATGCTGGTGGACGACGCAAAACCCTTGCGGCTGTGCAAGCACTGCCAGAAGGTGTTCCTCGGCAGTCGGGCCAATTCCGCATTTTGCAGCGCCCGGTGCAAGAATCAGTATAATGTTTATAAGAGCAGGGGAAAGAATAAGGGACAGGACGGTGAGAATGATGATTGACCGCTGGATTGCAGAAGCGACCGAATGTGATTTCAAGGTCGCGCTGGAGGTAAAGAAGCCGAAAAGCTGGCTCAAAAGCGTCAGTGCCTTTGCAAATGGCATTGGAGGCACGCTGTTTTTTGGTATTGATAATGACAGAAATGTTGTCGGCTTAGCTGACGCGCAGACCGATGCAGAGGCAATCAGCCGGTTGATTAAAGAGCGTATCACGCCTTATCCGAGTTTTGTCCTCGCACCGGAGCGGGAGGACGGCAAGGACATTCTTGTGCTGTCTGTGTTCGCAGGGCGCTCCACACCGTATTACTACAAAGCAGACGGCGTTATGGAGGCGTATATCCGCATCGGCAATGAAAGCGTGATTGCTCCGTCCTATGCGCTGAACCAGCTGATTCTCAAGGGGATGCACCGCACCTATGACGAACTGGTTTCCGAGTATGATTTCAAGGATTACGCTTTTTCCAAGCTGCGCGAACGGTATAAGGCTTGGACGGGCAACAGCATGGAAGAAAAGCTGTTCGATTCCTTCGATATGCGGGACGAACACGGCAAGCTGACCAATGCAGGCGCCTTGCTTGCAGACGATTCTCCCATCCGGCATTCCCGCCTGTTCTGCACACGCTGGAACGGCCTTGATAAAAGCGGCGGTATGGTAGATGCACTTGACAGCGCGGAATACTCTGGCAGCTTGATCATTCTGCTCAATGAGGGTGTCAGTTTTGTTAAGCGGAATATGAAAACACGCTGGAAGAAAACCGCCGATTCTCGTGTTGAGATGCCCGACTACTGCGAGCGGAGCGTTTTTGAGGCGCTTGTCAATGCGCTGATCCATCGGGATTATCTGATTTTGGGTAGCGAGGTTCACATCGATATTTATGATGACCGTCTTACTATCCATTCTCCCGGTGGTATGGCAGACGGAACACGGATACAGGAGCGGGATCTGTCCAGCATTTCCTCTACGCGCCGCAATCCCGTCCTTGCAGATATTTTCGGACGATTGGGCTATATGGAGCGGCAAGGCAGCGGCTTTAAGAAAATCACGGAAACCTACCGTGCCGCTCACAATTACCGCGATGAGCTGGAGCCTAAATTCTATTCGGATGCCAGTTCTTTTCAAGTTACGCTCTATAATCTGAATTACGGAACTGCGGCAACCGCAAACAAGGTTACGATCGAGAACGAAAATGTTGCGATTGAGGTTGCGATTGACCGGCTGAACGCAAGCCAAGGCACGATTGCAAAGGCAAAAGCGGTATTTGCAAATATGGGCGCTGATGGCGTCTTTGGCCGATCTGACATCGCTGCTATCACAAAGGATTCTGTTACTGCCGCAGGGAATCTCATTACAAAACTGAAAAATGCGGATTTGATTGAGCCTGTCAGCGGCTTTGGAAAGGGCAAATACAAGTTTATAGCACCAAAAGAATAAAGATAATGCCCGTTATCGGTCATACAGCCAATAACGGGCATTTGTCATTCATATACAAGCTCGGTCAAAACGATTTCCTCCGCACGATTGCGGATGCTGTTCATGCGGCGCACCCATTCCATTTGATCGGCGGCTTTGAGCGCTTCGGTCACATCTTCCTGCCTTGCCATATCGGAAACGATGATTTCCATACGCTCATTGCAGGCTTGGTCGATCTCGGCAAGGTGCCGATGCAGCGTTCCGCTTGTGAGCAGGTTTGCATAGAGAACAGGACGATGTTCTTTCAGATAATTGCGGCGCATACGCCCGTACTTGCCGATTTGGTATTCTGGTTCGTCCGGCAGCGCAAGGTTTGGGATAAGATAATCGCCCTCCTGACGGTAAGTGCCGCCCATTTCTTCAAATAGAGACTTCATAAGAATCAGCTCCTTTTTGTGTTGATTTTCAGCAATTATAAGGAATATTCTGCTCCTTTCCTACAACTGCTGTTCCATTCACCACAAATGAGCCGCAGTCATATGTATTAGGTGGGAGAAACCACCCTCTACATAGTAACTCTTGGTTGGTAATGGAATTGCTTTCCCCGTCCAGAGCGTCGTCCTGGCTCAAGCGGCAGTATAAAGCGGTAATTTTTTCTGGCTGCTGATTCATTTACTTCTCCTTTCTGTTCAGGCAGCCAAGTAAACGGTTGCCCTTATTATAACGCTCCGGTTTCGATTTTTCAGCTATGTCTCTGATTCTTTTTCCCGCAAATCCTTCTCCATCAGCCGCTTTAATTTCTTCACGATCCCTTCCGAGCCTTTTTCCGCAAAGTGGGGAATGACCGTGTAGACAGTATTCCCCTCAAAGAAGGGATAGCTGCTGCCGCCAAGGTCAAAGTAAAACGCCCCGTCCCTGAAATGCTGCTCCATCCGTTCCCCCACGGCAGGATCAAAGTCTTTCAGCAGTTCATACAGCTTTTGTTCATCGGTCATTGGCGTCCCTCCTTTTGTCAACAGGTAAATTCAATGTGATAATAGCCGGCCGGCCGAGACCCTGTTTCCGGCGGAAGATCAGGCCGCAGGATTCCAGTTCGTGAAACGCCCGCGTCGTTACCTGTCTGCTTCGGTGAAGTTTCGCTTTTGCATCCTCCACAGTGAAGTACAGGCGGATGGTCCCATCCGCTTCGATGTATCCTTTCTTTCTGGAAATCCCCGCCCGGTTCAAAAGCAGGGCGTACAGCACCTTGGCGTCATTGGATAAATCCAGGGGGATAAGGAACCGTGGGAAAATGATGTAAGACGAAATATCGGTATCTGTTTTGTATGGAATCATAAATCCTCCTTCCTATCTATCCATCGCTGTGATAGATAGATTGATATTGACTGTTTTTGTATTTAACTCTTTCTTATTAACTACTGTCTAAATCCGGGCTGTCTGAGAGGCGGGAAAGCCACGGACGGAAAGGCAGGATATGGACGTTTCAGAGCGTCAGCTTTACCGTGTCCTGGAATCCCGAATACGGAAAATCCCAATACGGACAATTAGAAGCTCGTTTTGGGCGGGTATAAGGGATTTATCCCTCTATCCCGTTGACCGGCGTTTACAAAGCCTGTAGAATCAAGGTTTTTTCGTCTCTAATTGTCCGCAGGCAGCCCTCCTTTTCCGGTCGCTGGCTGTTTTCTGCCTGCGGTGAACGATGGCGGCACAGATCTTGCAGTATTTCGCCCGGTTGGAACCGGGAAGGAATGGCTGGCCGCAGACAGTACACCGCTTTTGCTCCTTTTGATGAAGTAAAGCAGCCTCCAACGATTCATCCAAAGGCAGGACAGCGGCGCGAAACCACCTGCACAGCAGGGAGTAGGAAATGCTCTGTACACAGACACATTCTTCTCCATCGTCAAGAGCGAGGCAGTTCCCATTCTCATAGTTGCAGCACTGATGGGCCAGCTTTCTTGCCCTGCGGTACTGGGAATAGGTCATGATGGGGATTTTCTCTTTGATTTCCATCACCTCCTTTCAGGCTGTTAAAAAACTCTCCCTATCTATCCGTACATTTTGAAAGCAAAATGACACCCCCTTTTGAAAATAAATTTGCGGCAGTCAAAAAACACCTTTCATATACCAGTACATTTTTCGGAGGATTGTTGCACTGGTAAACACAAAAATGTCCCTCTAATATTCATTTCATTTTTGAGGGCGCTTTTTCGGGGGTAAAAAATAAAAAATACCACCATGGTATTTCAATCCATGATGGTATTTCTCAAATTTCAAACTTATAGTCGATGCGGCAGATAATAAAACTGGAAGAAACAAAAACTTTACGCCAGTTTCCAGCTTTGGCTCTCCGTTTGTAACTTCACCATGCGGGCATAGAGGCCGTTCTGCTCCAATAGTGTTTCCGGCACGCCTTCTTCGGCCACAGTTCCTTCAGAAAGCACCACGATTTTGTCTGCTCCGGCTACGGTACGCATCCGGTGGGCGATCACCAGCACCGTCTTATCTGCGATCAGGCGGGAAAGGGCGGTTTGAATCAGGGTTTCATTCTCTACATCCAGCGAAGCAGTAGCCTCGTCTAAAAGAATAATAGGCGAATTTTTCAAAAAGGCTCGAGCGATGGAAATCCGCTGCCGTTCACCGCCGGAAAGCTCGCAGCCGTTTTCCCCGATGTTGGTATGCCAGCCATCCGGCAGCTTTTCGGCAAATTCATCCACATTGGCAAGTTTTGCAGCGGCTAATACCTGTTCGTCGGTTGCGTCCTTATTCCCAATCCGTATATTCTCCAAGATTGTATTGTCAAACAGCGTAACATCCTGAAAAACAATGGAAAACAAGGAAAGCAGCGCCTCCGGGTCAATTTTAGAAATGTCCATACCTCCCACAGTGATTTTTCCCCGGCTCGCATCCCAAAACCTTGCTGCAAGCCGCGATACCGTGGTTTTGCCGCCGCCAGAGGGTCCTACTAAAGCTGTGACTTCGCCCTGTTTTGCGGTAAAGGAAACATCTTTCAATACGGTTTCTCCCGTGTTGTAAGCAAAGCCTACATGACCGAAGGTAATATCATATCCCTTGTTGGTGAGCGTGCTTTCTCCTTGCTGAATCGGGTGATCGAGAATTTCATTCATACGGGAGATATTGGTGCGGGTACTGATAACCGCCGCCAGATTTTGCAGCGCCCCTTGCAGTGGGTCGTAAAGCCTTGATACGACAAGCAGGAACATGAAAAAGGTCAGGACATCGAGGCTGCCGCCTATCAGCAGAACCGAGCCTACCAGCGCAACGGTGGCAATTCCCAGCTTTAATATGAGCGATGCGGACACCACAAAGGCTGCCAACCCAAACTCATTGAGAATGGAACGGTGTTCCACGGCGCGGATTTTCTTTTCTAAGCCTTTCAGGTATTCTGCTTCGGCGTTGTTGGCCTTCAAGTCGCGCACCGTCTCAATGCACTCCTGAATCCCGTCCGCGCAGGCCATCTTTACATCCATCGCTTTCTGATTAAGCCGTTCCTGCACCCTTGCAGAAAAGCCTACGATGGCAAAGGCCACCGGCAGAACCCAAAGCGCCGCCAGCGCCATGCGCCAGTCGAATACCAAAAGGCTGATTGAAATTAAGACAGTGGAGATGATGGAGCCTGCCAGTTCGGGAATGAAGTGGGAAAAGCTCTGCTCCAAAAAGGTGCAGTCGGCCATGATGGTGCTGGTGAGATCGGCCAGATCCTTTTTCCCAAAGAAGGACAAGGGAATTTTCCGCAGCCGTTCGGCCAGCGTAATCCTTCGCACACCGCTTTCCGTATAGGTGGCAAAGTAGGTGGCGTTGTACTGAAAGTAAGTGGTAAGCAAGATCAAGCCAATGCACACCACGCAGCCCACGATGTAAAAAGCGATTTTTTCACTGGGAATACCGCCGTTCATCAGATCGGCCACTAAAAAATATAAAAGCCCAACAGGAAACATAAAGGAAAGATTCTGGAGGACGCAGGCAAGGCAGCCTTTTACCAGATCCTTCGCCCCCTGCTCGGAAAGGGCATATTTCTTTTGAAGTTTTTTAATCACTTTATTGTACCTCCTTTGCAACCTTCCATTGAACAGAAGTTTGATAGTCCTGCCACATGCGGCTGAATACGCCGCCTTTTTTCAACAGCTCACGGCTTTTGCCGCTCTCTGTGATCTGCCCATCCTCAATGACATAGATTTGGTCTACGCCAGCCACGGTAGAGAGCCGATGGGCGATCATAATCACCGTTTTCCCCTGTGACAGCTTGGAAAAGGCTGCCTGTACGCGGGATTCATTATCCGGGTCGGCAAAGGCGGTGGCCTCGTCTAAGATTACGATAGGCGCATTTTTCAGCATCACGCGGGCGATGGCAATCCGCTGTTGTTCGCCGCCGGAAAGGTACACACCTTTTGTCCCGATCACGGTGTCTGCGCCCCTCGGCAGCTTTTCCAGAATATCGTCGCACTGGGCGTTATGGAGCGCGGCCATAATTTCTTTCCGGGTAGCATCCGGTTTGCCCATACGCACATTTTCCAAAATCGAGGCTTTGATTAGGCGGCTGTTCTGGAATACAAAAGAAACTGTATTCATCAGTTCCTCTTTGGCGATGTGCTTCACATCCACGCCGCCAATCTTCACCTGCCCGCCTTGCGGGTCAAAGAACCGGCAGATCAGATTGGCAAGTGTGGTCTTGCCACCGCCGGAAGGTCCCACAAAGGCCACCGTCTGCCCTGCGGGAATGGAAAGGGAAATATCCTTGATGACCTCGTTTTTTCCATCATAACTGAAATGGACATGGTTAAGCTGTACCGAAGCGCCGTTTGGGTGTTCCGGCTGTGCTGCTTCTGCAAGAGGGTTCAAATTCAATACGCTGTCGATTCTATGCAAAGCGTCGTCCACAATCATGGCATTTTCGCTCTGAAACATGATACGGGTAAGGGTGACGGAGATGATGGGCGTGATGATGATGTAGAACATCAAATCCAGCAGGAAATCCTTGGTAACGCCGCCCTCTGTAAAAATCAGCGCACCGGCAATCAGCGCGGCAAACACTCCGTTGATCGCCGCTGTGTAGAACATCATGGGTGCTCGAAGCTGCTTGGTATAGGCAATCACCCACACCTTATACCTATCAATGGAATCCTTGAATTTTTTGAAGGAGAATATGGTCTGCCCGAAGGTTTTCACAACAGGAATCCCCCGCACATACTCCACCGCTTCATTGGACATATCATCGAGAGCATTTTGGTATTCTTTCATTTTTTCCTGCATTTTCTTTCCGGTCATCGTCATCATAATCAGAAAGCCCAACAAAACCGGCACAAGGCTCAAAAGTCCCAGCCGCCAATCGAACACCAGCAGCAGGACGAAAAGGCCGCATGGCGTTGCAATGGCATTGGCGCGGTCGGGAAGCTGATGCGCCAGATAGGTTTCGGTGGCGGCGCTGGATTCATTGACGATTTTGCGCAGCCTGCCGCTGCCGAATTGTTCTGCAAACCCCAGCGGCAGCTTTACAATATGCTCCATCGTTTGCAGGCGCAGGTTGGTGGCAATGCGGAACGCTCCCTTGTGTGAACACATCAGAGCGCCTATGTAGACCAGCACCGCAATCACCGCGAACAGCACCGCCATCCAGCCGTTATGGGTCAGGTTTTGCGCATGGCTGAAATCCGGCGCAACTGCCAACACTTCCTGCATGACCTTCCAGATATAGTAGAAAGGCACTAACGCTATGAGGGCGCTGATTGCCGAAAGCACCCAAGAAGCGTAAGTCAGGTATTTGTGGCCGCCTGCAACTGCAAGCAGCCGTGATAGATTGGATTGTTTTTTCAAAGAAGATTCCTCCTTTTCGTTTATTTATGATAAAGAGAACACAAGCGCGTTCTTCTTATATCCTCATAAGTTAGTTATTGCTAACCTCTGGGCAAAAATTACAGGGCTTTACTGCCCCATAATTTTCATCCATCCGGCTGTATAAAAGGCTCGCATTTCCTTCACATAGTTTTCCGCGTCCCGAAGCGGCATCTCGTGAATCACCAGTTCAAAAAAGGTGTGGAACATACCGGTAATCAGGATATGCTCCAGCGCAGGGTCGATCTGTGGTGAAGGCCGACCCAATTCCTCCAGAACCTTCAGATAGGCGTGGGTGCCTTCCACTTCAATCCTCACCATTTCATCAATGAAACCGAAAAACTTCGTGCCCTCCGAAAAGCAGAGAATCAGTTTACATTCTTCCAGATGTTCGTAGGCGTAATGAAGCATATCAAACATGCAAGCGCCGGAAATATCTCCCATAACCTCCGGCTGCTGCTCGTGGGGGAGATTGGCAAAATCTTTTTGCGCCTTCTGAAAACAGTTCAGGAGATACGCATAATGCTCACCCACCAAAGCCTCGAACAGTTCTTCTTTACTTTTATAGTAGCCGTAAAAGGCTCCGGTTGTCATACCTACGGATTTTACGATATTCCGCAGGGAAGCGTCTTTGTAGCCTTTTTGCAAAAACTCTGCTTTTGCGGCCCGGTGGATGCGTTCTAAGGTTGTCAGATTTCCTTCTATCCTTCTCACCCCCATAACGCTGTTATATATCACTGTTATATTTTATTCCAAGAGGCGGGACCTGTCAAGAGGGAAATTACCCATAGAAGCATTTCAGAGATATTGAAGATAAAGCAAGGCGAGGCAGCGTTTATACACTGCCTCACCTTCCTATTTTTCCTCAAATTTATAGCCGATGCCGTAGACGCTTTTGATATACTCCGGCAGATCAGGAGCAACCTTTAGCTTTTTTCGCAGGTTGCTTACATGGTTGTTGACTGCTTTGCGGGAATAGTAGGGATAATCTTCTTCCCATACCAAATCCATTAGCATCTCATAGGTGAATACCCGCTTCGGATTTAAGATAAGCAGCGAGAAAATTTCAAATTCCTTGACGGTCAATTCTATCGGCTGCTCCCGGATTATAACAAGCCGATGCTCCAAGCAGAAATACAAATCTCCTGCCCGAGCCTCCGTCAGGGGATGATTCGACTTTTTGGGGATAGAATATTTGCCACGGAAGATGGTTTGATACGGTGTATCATTTATGTTGACGCGGCTTATAGTCCCTTCAAGGATAAACTGCGCCAGTTCCCGCTGCTGATCTGCGGAAAGCAGGGCAAACAGTTTTTCTCCGACCTGCCAGCCGGTTTCAGCTAAATCAAGTACGGCTAATTTCCCATATCACCACCACCTAACCATCATCCAATGCTTTCTTTAACTTTTGAAAAGACTCCGCGCTGATCGCATGTTCAATGTTGCAAGCGTCTTGTTCTGCTATTTTGGGGGCTACGCCTGCCGCTATGAGCCGTTCTGTAAAAAAACGATGCTTTTCAAAAATCTGTTCGGCAAGCTGCAATCCTGTTTCTGTGAGGGAGAGTGTGCCGTCAGCATTTTTAACAAGATGGCTGGATTTAGAAAGCTCCTTGACTGCCCGGCTTACGGAAGGCTTTTTACCCCCAACTGCTTTGCAACATCCACGCAGCGGACATAGCCATGACGCTGCTGCATTATTAAAACGGCCTCCAGATAATCTTCCATCGAAGAAGTTAAAGACATAAAGGCTCCTCTCTTTTAGTTCTTATTTACTCAAATCCCACTGAAAACTACAACAGGCTTGAATCAGTTCCTCATCATGGGTGATCACTAATACGGCTTTTCCCTCGGCCGCGGCATCTTCCAATGCAGAGGCAATTTTCCGCATGTTCCCGCCGTCCAGCCCCGACGTAGGTTCATCGAACAATAAAATTTTCCTGTCGGATAAAAGGCCGCAGGCAATGGAAAGGCGCTGCTTCTGTCCGCAGGACAGAATAGCCGGATGCGCGTCTTTGTAAGCGTAAAGATCTAATTTCTTCAGCAAATTTCTGGCCCTTTCCAATTGTTCCTCTGTCCTGAAAATCCCTAAGAACAGTTCTTCTGTTACGCTGTTTGTAAAGAATTGTGTGCCAGTGTCGTTGGAACTGTACCAGCAGCTTTTCCGCCGCCGTGACGAACCGGCTTTCCGACCGTGAAGGGAAATACTGCCCTTGGACGGACGTTCCAAGCCGGCAACGATTTTTGCCAGTGTTGTTTTTCCCGCCCCGTTGTGTCCGGTGATGGCAATGATCTGCCCCGCCCAGGCTGCAAGGTTTAAATTCTCCCAAATTGTATGCTTCCCTCGCTTACAGGAAAGGCTCTTCAGGGAAAGAAGAGGCGAGCCTGTGACGGCAGGTATGGAGAGCCTTGAAGGCATACAATGCTGTACAGCGCGTAGTTCCAACTGTTTCATGACTTCAGAAGGGAGCAGTCGCATTTGTTTAGGCGTGCGCTCCCACTGGATGGCTCCATCCCGGATATACACGAAGCGATCCGCTACATCCATCAGCCAGGAAATCCGATGTTCCGCAATCAGAAGCGTGCAGCCTTCCCGCTTTAGCCCTTGGAGAACTTCCCGCAGTTCTTTAACACCCTGGCCGTCCAGATTGGCGGTAGGCTCGTCACAAACATAAACGGGAGGGTTCATGGCGTAGACAGAGGCCACGGCTGTACGCTGCTTTTCTCCGCTGGAAAGCACATCAAGGGAGCGGTCACGCAATTGTTCCAAACGAAACCGCCGGATAGCCACGTCTGTTCGCAGAACAATTTTTTCATGCGGGAAGCCGTAATTTTCACAGCTGAAAGCAACTTCTCCCGGCATTTCAGAGGAGAAAAACTGACTTCCCGGATCCTGGAACACACTGCCCACCGTTTTCCCCCGTTTCCAAAGAGGTTCACCGCTTCTGTCCTTTCCATCAATCTGAATACAGCCAGAAAACCGGCCTGTATAAAAAGCGGGAGCAAGACCGTTTACCAGGCGAATCAAGGTGGTTTTCCCATTTCCCGAAGGGCCGGTCAATACCACGCATTCTCCTTTCCGGACATGCAGACAAATATCGGTCACGCCTGCCTCGGAGTCGGCATATTGAAAATTCACACGTTCAAACCGGATCACTTTATTCCTCCTATTATGAAAAACAGGATGGTTCCAATCGCCCATATTCCCATCCAGAGGAAATCAGCCAGTTGAAGCTTTCTGGCATAGTAGCTTCCCCGCACTCCCGGCGACTGGGCGCCACGCGCTATTGCCGATACGGAAAGCTGATCCGCAATCTGCAGGCAGCGCAGCAGCATGGGCACCAACACATATTCGCAGGTAACGGCAGGGTGGCGGAGCACCTGCACTGGTCCGGTCAGCCTTCGGTTTTTCATGGACTGCCGAATCCCCTTCAGTTCCGCCTTCATGGTTGGGAAAAACCGAAATACCACCAGCAGCCCTAAGATAACGGGAGTGGGGGTATGAATTTTCGACAGGGCGGCCGAGAGCTGTCCCGGAGGCGTGGTAATGAGATCCCACGCCACCAGGAATACCGGCATAAGGTTGTAAAACATCAACACATAGAACTCCGAAAAAACCACCATACGCAGGCTGTGAAAACGAATCAGGTACAACAGCAGCACCAGCGCCAGATAAAAAACGCCGAAGGTCAAGCAAAGCCGCCACCGCTTTTCAAAAACCAACTGGCAGAAAGCAAGCAGCGCAAGAAAACAGGTGAGCAAAGTGTTTGCGGTAAGCGACACTCCAAGGATCGCGCAGGCCGTCGCCCACACTTTTACCGGAACGGATAAGGCTGTTTCCCGCATTTACAGAACACCCGCTTTTTTGAAATGCTTTTGAATCAGCTTCCGTCCGATCAAGCTGCCCAAGAATCCGCAGAGCACGGTAAAAATCAGGATAAAAATCACCCAGCCCGGCGCTGTATAATACTGAACGTAAGCGTCGATATAACTCTGCTCCATACCGCTGGCAACCGCAAAACTGTAATAGGTATCCCAGAAAAACCAGATGGGAAGCAGATTTACCCCGTTGTATAACAGGCTGGAAAGCGTCCAGGAGACAGTCAATCGGTTTGGCGTAATTCCTTTCCAAAGGATGATTTCTGCGGGGATTCCTACCACGATAAACCACGGGAGCAAAAACCAGTTGCCCATCATCAGAAAGACAAGGCCCAGCAGCGTCATGTATACCAGTGAAACAAACCGTTTGCGGATGCGGTTTACCATCAAAAAATAGACAGGCCCGCAGACAAGCATGCTAATGCCTACGGAAAGCACCATGCTGACAAAATCATTTACCATGCAGACCATGTTGAGCCCCAGCTGAATGACAATGAGCAGCACGGTCATCAGTACCAGTGTGATAACGTCTTTTACAGACCATTTTTTTGCGTTTTCCATTTTTGATTCTCCTTTATTTTCTCTTATGATTCTTGCAGCTTCCAGCTTAATGCCTTTTCACGCAGCCCCTATAAACCGCCGTACAGGCTGTCCTGTATCATGAGTTCCTGATGTATTCCCCGCTGTACGGTCCGTCCCCATTTCAACACAAGGGGATGGCCCGCATTCTGGACAACGGAAAGGCGGTTGCATCATCCAAATGAATATCCTCCTTCCTTTGAGTTAGCCTACGCTAACCATTACGCAAAAATTTAAGGTTCATTTGAACCTTAAAAGGCCGCTCCAGCCACAGTTGAAAAAGACTGCCAGTTCATTGACATAGCCAATCGCCCGTTCCCGGCTCATATCATGGGCGACTGTTTCAAAAACAGCGGTAAAATAGGCGCTTGTGATCATATGGTGAAGGTCACGGTTGACCGTACCCTTCAATTTTCCGAGCCGCCGGAGCTGCTGATAGTAATTCTCCGTCTGATCGACTTCAAGCTCCACAAGCTCATGAATATAGTTGGCATACCGGGTTCCCTCGGAGCAGCAAATCACCAGTTTGAACGAATCGAAATGATCATAGATGTAATTGATAAAGTAATTCAGGTAGCTGGTAGATAAATCTTGGCTCTGTTCCGCTTTATCCTCTGTAACCAATTCATAATGTGCTTGCTGCGCCTGTTTAAACTGAGCGATCAGTTCGTCGGCCGCCGGAGCTACCAAAGCGTCAAACAATGCTTCCTTACTGTTGTAATAGCCGTAAAAGGCCCCTTTGGTAAAACCGGCTTCTTTGACAATGGCCCGCAGGGAAGCATCTTTAAAGCCTTTCTCCAAAAACTCCCGCTTTCCAACCTCAAGAATGCGCTTTTGCGTATCAGTCAGCTCCACGTTTTGTTCTCCCTTCATATACCATCGGTATATACCATTGGTATATTAACATAAGCAGTGTGGTTTGTCAACAAGTTTTGAGCGAGCGTATAGCGCTGGATCGAAAACAACTTTGAAATTAGCGCTTTAAATATAGAGGATTTGACGAAAATAAATGCCGCGAGAAGTTCACGTTGATCCTGTGGCATTTCATATTATGGCTGCGCTTAACAAAAACAAGCTCCAAAAAGCATTTCAGCTTACAGAAGGCAAAAGCATTGGGGAATACATTCGGGCATTGCGGATGGAACTCGCTCTGGAACTTCTTGAAAAAAGCGATATGTCCACTGGCGACATCGCAAAAGCAGTTGGCTATCATGGAGTATCAAATTTCTACCATGTCTTTCAGCAGAGATTTGGAGAAACGCCGCAAGCAGTCCGAGTATTGCTTCAAAACAATTAGAAATTCAGTTATATTCATAGGCTGTTTTCACAGATTGGCAAGCAATGCAAATATGTACATATTTGCGATTTTGGCGGGGAACAACCCCGCCAAAACGCTTGTTGAGGGATACCCCCCAAGCCCCCAAGATCGCCCCCTTCGGTGACGGCTGCGCGTCCTACGGACGCTGAAAAATTTTAAGAAGCAAAAGAAAACCTCTATGCAAATGGTTCGTCCATTCACATAGAGGTTTCTTATTTCCCGTTCACTTGGCATAGGTTAGTATTTTCGCAATACTTCTTTATGCTTCTCTGCTATTACGGAAGGAACCTTTTTAACACGGCCGACGCGGCAAGAAGCAGGAAGCTCCAGAGAAGCGGGCGTCCTTCGTCCCCCGTCTGGGCTGCCTTTCCGGCGCCGAATGCAGGCTTCCCGCTGACGCCGTCTTCCGTCCCGGGTGCGCCGGCATCTCCCGTCTTTTCAAATGTGACGGTCAGGGAATGGTCTTCTTTTACATCACGGAACATATATGCGTTGTTTTCTACAGACACAGATATACCGTCAGCTTCTGCGGAGGCGACCTTCCATCCTTCGTCTGGGATGACCTGTATCCTCGCGTCGGTGCCCCGGAGGACTTTGCCGGCGCCTTTAACTGTGCCGCCCTCACTGCCGGATGCAAAGATGGTATGGGTGATCTCTCCGATATCGATACCGAACCAATAGCCATCCTCTCGGTCCGAACCGTCTTCAAAGGCCAGTGCGTAACGGATGCGGGCTTCGTTTAGCTCTTGTCCGGCAAGAGGCGTGCCGGCGGCGTCCACAATCTGAAGCTGCAAGCCACGTGGGGGCTGAGAGGTGTATATCCATCCGTTTGTACAGACGGGGGGCGTGGACGGGACTCCGAATACCTGCATAGACGTGCAGCCCTCGAGCATATCCTGCCCCATTTTCTGTAAATCCGGAAACATGGCGGTTTCCAGTGCAGTGCAGTTCCTGAACGCATTGCCGCCAATTTCATTTACCCCATATACTACCACTTCTTTCAGCGTGCTGTCGCCCCAGAAACAGTCAGCCGGTATGCCGGCGGCGTGGGACACGCTCTGGCCAATCAGCAGATGTTCCAGATGGGACAGAGGATTGCCTGCTCCGGTATTATCTTTGTCGGAGGAAAGGAATCTCCAGTCTTCTCCGGTTACGCGTCCTTCGGTAATCTCCAGATGAGTGACGTCCGCGGCATTCACTTTCGACCGCCGGATAAGATCTTGTATGCTTTCGGCATCGATATCCGCGCTTCCGTTTACTTTTCCTGATATTGTCCTGTCTGCGACCGTACACGTATTATATCTGCCTTCCGTGCCGGCCTTATCTATCTTGCCGTTCGGAAGAATCAGCGAACTCCCCGCGTCCGGGTCAATGGCGCTCCCGGTACTTTTGACGATGCCGGAATGAAAGTAAATGGTGCCGTAGTTAGCGATACCTGCCATTCGTTCACCGGAGATAAGGCTGTTTCCGTTCAGATACAGGATTCCGGAAGTCTGGTTGGAGATGCCGAAATATAAGCTTGCCGTAATGGTACTGTCGGTGACGGTAGTAGTTCCATGATTGTCCAGGACCATAGAACCTCCGTCCAGCTTCGTCCCGTTAAGGGCGCAGGTGCCTCCGGCACTTACCTGGATACAGCCGGCGGGCTGCCCCGCCTCATTTATGACGGTGCCTCCGTTGACGGTCAGTTTTCCCAAGCATTCCAGCGCATACATAGAGGTGGTGCGGAGCTGATAGCCATTCATTTGGATGGTGATGTCCTTGCCGGAACCGATAGAGATCGTAGACGTAAATATGTTTCCGCCCAGATTGACGGTTAGAGGTGAGGAGGCATTCTGGATTGCATTTTTCAGCTCGGCGGCACTTGTCACGGTTATAGTGCCTTCCGCATGTACCGGGATACATGTGTAGAGGATTGCAGCCAGCATGCAGGCTGTGGCTCCTATAATCACAACTGCTTTTCTCATTAGAACTTTTTGTCTCATTTTGTTTCTACCTTACCCTTTCTATAACGTCCGCGCTTACCGATGATGCCATCTCAAAGGCATAGCGCGCATTTGCATCAGCATAGATGATATTATAGATGAATGAAGGCAGCATTTGCCGGCAATAGCCTTATGGACATTCTTTTTCACTTAATTGGCAGCCATTATCATCTGGGAAACAAAGCTGTTTTCATTTATAATAAGTTTAAGACAAGTTTTCAGGGGTGGAAGATTATGGTATCGATTGCTGTATGTGAAGATGACAATAAAGAACTTGAGCAGATATGTGCCCGTATAAGTAGATATATGGAGAGGCATCCGGATATGGATATTGCTTTGCACCCCTTTCATACCGGTGTGGAACTTCTGGAAGAGATGGAAAAGGGCGGGAAGTTTAACATCTGCATTCTGGATATTCTGATGCCCGGGATGGATGGAATTGAGCTTGGCACGGCTATACGGAAGGAGGACCGCCTGGCTGTTATCATCTATCTGACATCGTCGCCAGATTATGCGCTGGAATCCTACCGGGTCAGGGCAATGGACTACATTCTCAAACCATGCCGCGAAGGCGGGCTGTGTGCGCTGATTGATGAGGTGTGCCAGAAGCTGGAAGCAGACAATCAGTGCCGTTTTATCGTGCACGTGCCGGAAGGAATAGAAGCCATTCCCCATCCGAGACTTACGTGCGTGGAGTATTACGGGCACCGCCTGTACTGCCATCTGGTGGACCGGACGACGGTTGAGAGCGTCCTTTACCGGCAGCCGTTTTCTTACATTACGGCACCGCTGATGGCCGATATCCGGTTTGTACAGATATCGGCGTCCCATATCATCAATATGCAGCACGTACAGAAGGTGGGAAGAAACACGTTTACGCTGAGCGATGGTGAAGTGTTGACGATTACGAGGAAATATGCGGAAGCGAAAAGGAAGTATATAGATTACATACTGGAACGGAGGCAGGGCATATGAGCCGGATCGTAATTTATGAAAATATACTGCGCATGCTGATTACCAGTGCCTTTCCGATTGCACTCGTTTTTGAGATGTCGCGATTTCGCAGCCGGCGCAAGGCACGTGCCGCTATGACGGCGGTTTTTCTTGCCGCCGGGTCTGTCAATGTCGTATTGTTCCTCTTGGCGGGGCATGAACGGATGAAGCAGCTGTATGCGGTCATCCTGTTTGTGCCTTGCATACTGTATCTGCTTGCCGCGTCTAAAGACTGGCTCTCCCAGCATCTGTTCAACTTTTTTACTGCGGTGAATGCAGTTTATTTTGTATCCATATTATCTCACTTCATCACAGGGGGAGAGCTGAAGGAAGGAAACGGGGCCGTCTGGCAGGACGCGGTCGTGAGGGGGCTTCTGTCCCTGCTGATCTTATTCTTGTTCGCGCGCTATCTGCGGTCGCCGTACCAGTTTCTGGCGGCAAATATGAAAAAGGGGAGCTGGAGAGTATTTGCGGTGATTCCGTTCTGCTTTTTTGCTCTTGTTATGTTTCTCGGCCTGTATCCCCATGTGCGGACAGATAATCTGCCGGCGGTCACATTTCTCTATGTCATCTTATGCTTCGTATACTATATCATTTACCAGGTGTATCGTAGTACATACGAGCTCCTGACCCTCCAACGCAATGCCGAGCTTCTGGAGTCGCAGTCTCTGGCGCTGATGAAGCAGATTGAGGCGGTCAGGACGAATGAACGGGAACTTGCCGTATACCGCCATGACATGAGGCATTACCTGTCGAATATTATAGTGCAGCTTAGGGAGGGGAAGACGAAGGAGGCTCTTGAAGTCTTAAAAGGACGGTTTGATGAGCTGGACCGGCCCCTGCACTTGTCAGCTTACTGTAAGAACCCGATTGTGAACGCTACCCTGGCCCTGTATCTTAAGCGGGCAGAAGAAGCGGGCATTCAAGTGTCGGTAGACTGCGATATCCCGGAAGTTCTCCCTGTAGATTCTGCCGAACTCGCCATCGTACTCGCCAATGCTGTTGAAAATGCTGTCCACGCGTGCGCCAAGAGGCCTGAAGATGCCCGGAAGCAGATTAAGGTACGTTGTGTAAGCCGTCCTCAGATGATAGTGGAAGTGGTGAATACTTATGACGGGACGGTCGACTTTGACGAAAACAGCCTGCCCAGGGCGGAAGACGACGGCCATGGCACGGGAACTCAGAGCATCCTGGCATTTGCCCGCAAATACAACGCCTTCCTCAGCTATAAGACGGAAGGAGATATGTTCTATATGCGCGTGCTTGTCAATTATGACTGACTTACATTTTATTATAGTGATGCTCTATGGCGGCGGTCTCGGGATTGACGATGATTACTTCTTTCTTGAGTCCGACCGCTTTTTTGATCAGTTCGGTGGACGTCTTGTTGTCTGTAATGATTGCATCAATCTGGTTCAGCGGGATGGAATTGCACAGCGATACGTGCTCTGCCTTCGTGTGGTCGATGAGGAGCACGGTTTTCCGCGCGATGGACACGAGGGCCTTTTTGGTTGCCACAAGAGGGTAGGTATGCTCGAACGCTCCGCCCGGAATACGGAAAGCCCGGGCAGATATGAACGCCACGTCTGCAGGATGCTGAGCCAGAAGTTCCGGTGATTCTGTCATGATGGATTTCGTCCTGTGGTACAGCATTCCTCCGACGACATAAGTCTGTATATTTTCCTTTTCTGACAGTGCTACCGCGGTCATCAGATTAGAGGTGATGACGGACAGGGGAATGCTGTCCGGCAGAAAACGGGATACGGTGTGGGCCGTAGTCCCGGAGTCGATGCAGATGACGCTGTACGGATGTACAAACTGCAGGGCGGCTTTTGCGATAGCTTCTTTTTCATACTGCTGTTCATCTATCTGTTCGATAAAATAATTCGGTTTGGCCGCCTTTACAAGGAATGCACACCCGTGTTTTCTTTGTAGGAGGCTCATCTCCTCCAACTCATTCAGGTCTCTGCGAATCGTCATCTCGCTGCAGGCGAGTTCTTCCGACAGCTCTTTTGGAGTACATACCATCTGATTTTCCAACAATTCTATAATACGGGCATGGCGTTCCTTTTTCATTTTGGGGCTCCTTTCGGCATCATATTTATGTTTATTCTATAACATATTTTTCTGTTTTACAACTGATGCAGAACTGCATTATGTTTATAAACGAACAATAATAAGGCAATAATGTTTTGATTCAAACATCATAAGGCGGCTGAAATGTTGCTTATGTCACTTTTTAAAAATATAATGAACGTAGAATTTAACATGTTAAATACATTTCTATATTTCCATTTGATTTTAACAATGACAAGGAGAGTGCGTTATGCAGAAAATGCCTGAGAGAGAACGGGCGGTCGGTATGTATAGGGATATGTACCTGATACGCCAGTACGAGGAAACGATATATTATCTGTTCCTGGAAGGAATCATGCCGGGAACGATTCATCAGTCCCACGGACAGGAAGCCTGCGCGGTGGGGATGATATACGACCTGAGGAAAGAAGATTACATATTGACGACCCACAGGCCGGCAGGACATGATCTTGCCAAAGGAGTGAGCTTGCGTTCCATGATGTGTGAGATGTTCGGCAAAGCAGAAGGGTGCTGCAAAGGAAAAGGCGGCGCCATGCACACGGGAGACATATCTGTCGGGGCTGTCACGGCCAATGCCATCGTAGGAGGGAACCTGCCGATAGCGGCGGGAATCGCGCTTCGGTGCAAGATGATGAAGACAGATAATGTGGCGGTCTGCTTCTTCGGAGACGGGGCAAGCAATGAGGGTGCTTTCCATGAAGCGCTCAATGCGGCGGCAGTATGGAAGCTGCCGGTAGTCTATGTGTGCGAGAACAATCTTTATTCTGCGACCACGTCTATCAAGATGACGTGCCTCCTTGAGAATGTGGCTGCAGACAGGGGGACGGCTTATGGAATACCGTCTGAGGTCGTGGACGGCAATGACGTGCTGGCGGTGAACGAAGCGGCGTCAAGGGCGATAGAGAGGGCGAGAAAAGGAGAAGGGCCGACGATTCTGGAGCTGAAGACGTACCGCATCGGCGGGCACTCGAGAAACGATGCATGCGGCTATCGCCCGGAGGAGGAAGAGAAAGAATGGTTTTCCAGAGACCCGGTACATTCTTTCAGGAAGCGTCTGCTCGAGGAGCATATCGTCAGTGAGGAAGATCTGGTCCGGCTGGAAGAAGAGACAGAGGCTGAGATAGAGGCGGAAGTAGAATATGCCAAGAACAGCAAGGATCCGGAACCGGAATCTGCGCTTTCGGATGTATACTGGGAAGGAGGAAATGCATAATGGCTGAGATGTCCATAGCGGATGCCTTAAAACAGGCGATCCGGGAAGAGATGAGAAGGGACGGCACCGTCTTCTGCCTTGGAGAAGACGTAGATATAGAAGGAGGGATGGGCGGAGCGTTCACCGTTACGAAAGGACTTCTGGAGGAATTTGGACCGGAGCGGGTCATCAACACGCCCATTGCCGAGATACTCATATCAGGAGTATGCGTGGGAGCCGGAATAACCGGCATGCGCCCGGTGGCAGATCTCCAGTACGGAGATTTCCTGTTCTGCATGATGGATCAGCTTGTGAACCAGGCCGCGAAGATGTGCTATATGTCTGGAGGAACGGTCCATGTACCGATGGTTATGAGAGCGCCTTGTGGGGCGACAAACAGAGGCGCGCAGCATGCACAGAGCCTGGAGAGCTACTTTACACATGTGCCGGGTCTGAAAGTGATATGTCCGTCCACGCCTTACGACGCCAAAGGCATGATGAAGCAGGCCATCCGGGATGACAATCCTGTGCTTGTTTTTGAGCATAAGCTGCTGTACGGAGGGGCGAGAAAAGAAAAGGATGCCATCAAGACGTCCGGGGAAGTACCGGCAGAGGACTACACGGTAGAATTCGGCAAGGCGGCCGTTCGAAGAGAGGGCAGCGACGTGACGATTGTCGCGAACCTGCTTATGAGCTACCGGGCACAGGAGGCTGCCAGGAAGCTGGAGGAAGAAGGAATCAGCTGTGAAGTAATCGATCCAAGGACACTTGTGCCGTTCGACTATGAGACTGTGGCGGCATCGCTTAAGAAGACGGGCCGGCTTCTCATTGTCCATGAGGACCACAAGAATAACGGATGGGGGGCACAGGTTGCGGCTCATATTGCTGAAAACAATATCTTTGACCTGGATGCACCCATAAGGATAGTGGCAGCATACGATACGCCGGTGCCGTTTGCTTATCCTATGGAGAACTTCGTGATTCCGGATACGAGGCGGATTGCAGACGCAGCCCGGGAATTGGTTCAAGCGTGAGCGTGTCCGGACACTTGCAGCATATGAACAAACATAATCTAGAGTTTAAAAGGAGAACAAAATTATGAGCAGAATAGCAGTAAAAGAATTGCTTAAGCACGCCTTGGCACATAAATATGCAGTCGGATATTTCGAGAGCTGGGACCTGCAGTCTACACTTGCCATGGTAAGAGCGGCGGAGAATGTAAATTCACCTGTCATGATAGGCGTATGCGGGACGTATATCGGGGAGGCCGCAAGACGTTACAGGGAAAGCCTTGACGTATACTATGCCATGCTGTCCGAAATAGCGGAGGAGGCAAAGGTTCCGGTGGCGCTGCTTCTGAATGAATCCGATGACGAGGGCATGGTAATGAAGGCCGCGGAAATCGGATTCGACATGGTGATGTTCGCACCTGTATTTGCCTCTGACGTGCTGCCGCTTCAGGAACTGACCGAGATTCAGAAGAGAATCGTGAAAAAAGCACATGCAAATGGCGTGGCAGTAGAGGGCGAAGTGGGAGAGCTGCCGCTTTTCAACTCTGCCACGGGAGAGCTTCATGAAGGGGAGGACACAGATCCCGGGGTGTGCCGCCGGTTTGTCCGGGACACGGGCATAGATGCAGTGGCCGTAGCGGTTGGAAACTGTCATCTGAAGGAAGACGGTAAAGTTACGATCAACTATGATGCGCTTCGGACGCTTGCAAGGGAAATTGACATTCCGCTCGTGCTCCATGGCGGAACGAGCATCGCGCATGAAGACCTGTCCAAAGCTGCATCCTTGGGTGTTGCAAAGGTGAATTTCGGCACGGGTATGAAACGTGCTGCCATCAACGCGGTGAAGGACTATATGTCAGGACATGACGTGGACAAGATGGATCCCAATGATATACTCGGAAGAGGGGCCGGAAAAGACATGATTGTGAAGGAGCAGGAGGCGGTCATTGCATATGTGGAAGAGACGATCCGGGCGCTGAATGGAGAGAACAAAGCATTTTAAAGGTGGGAGAAGATTATGATCAAAGAGATAACGATGCCGGCCGGAGGGCAGACGACGGATACTTCCACCGTAGGTGCCTGGCTGGTGAAAATAGGCGATAAGGTCAGACGTGGAGACGAGCTGCTTACCGTAGAGACGGATAAAGCCACCCTTTCGGTAGAAAGCTTTGCAAAGGGCACCGTGCTTGCAATCCTGGCGGAAGAAGGGGATAAGGCGGCGGCCGGAGAGGTGATTGCCCTTATCGGGGATGAGAGCGACAAGCCGGAGGTGGAAGAAAGGCTTGGGGGCCAGAGTGCTTCCGGACTGGAAGCGGCCATGACTGCAGGATATGTTCCGGACGGGAACGAAGAGGAAGAATATCAGCCGATAGACAAGTCGCAGCCGGTCCGCTTTGCATGTGCACAGGGTGTGAAGCCCGCACGGGCGGTACATAGGAAGTCGGACATGGAACCTATCAAAGCGATGCCAAATGCAAAGCTGCTTGCGAGAGCACATGGTATCTCTCTTGGCGATGTAGCGTCCTTTTCCGGAAAAAATAATGTGAAACGTGCAGATGTGCAGAAGTTTATGGACGGGGCACCGTGTATGGATACAGCCGTAACTGAGGAGACGGGGCACGCAGAAGCTTCCGTTACGGAGGTTCCTCTCACATCGATGCGCAGGACGATTGCCCGCAGGATGCTGGAGAGTTCCCGGAACATACCCGTGTTCCGGGCATCCGTGGAAGTCGATATGGAACCTTGTATTGCCTTTCGGACGAGGGTCAACGGCAATAAAACAGGATTTAAAATATCATACAACGACATCTTGTTCAAGTGCATCGACGCGGCAGTCAGGAAATATCCGTATGTAAATGCATCCTATACGGATGATGCAATCGTGCTGCATACGAATGTGAACATCGGCCTGGCCGTCTCACTGGATGCAGGGCTCGTCGTCCCGGTAGTGGAAGCGGTGAATGAGAAGACGATCACGCAGATAGCCCAGGAGAACAAGTCCAACATCAGCCGGGCACGGGAAGGGAAGCTGGCGCCTGAAGATATGTCCGGTGGAACGATTACGCTGTCCAACCTCGGCATGTATCCGGTGACACAGTTCGATGCCATCATCAACCCGCCGGAAGTGTGCATTCTGGCCGCGGGCACCGTGTACGACAGACCGGTCCTTAAGGAGGGGCAGTGGGCGGCTGTTCCGATGATGACGATTACGGGGAGCTTTGACCACCGTGTGGTGGATGGAGCATACGGGGCCCGGTTTCTGGCACAACTGAAGGCAGTGATAGAAGACCCGGCAATGGCTTTGCTGTAGATAGGGGGCGTAAAAAGTGGAAATCAATGCGATGAGAGAGGATTACGACCTGATCGTAATCGGAGGCGGGCCGGGCGGGTATTCTGCCGCCATAGCCGCCGCGAAGGAAGGCCTGTCCGTGATTTTGTTCGAAGGAGGCCATATAGGCGGTACCTGTCTGAATGTGGGCTGCATACCGACCAAGTACCTGCTTGACAAGGCGGCGGCGATGGAAAAGGTGCGGTCCCTTGTGGACCGGAAGATATTCAGGGAATGTGGACTGTTCAGCTTCAGGAAGATGCAGAAAGGCCGGGAAGAAGTAGTACATAAGCTTGTGTCGGGTGTGGAGTATCTGCTGGAAGCGAACAAGGTCAGGGTGGTGCATGCCTTTGCAACGCTGGCAGGTCCCGGCGAGGTGGAGAGCGATGGGAACATATACAGAGGGAAAGACATTTTAATTGCCACTGGATCCGTTCCATCTTCTATACCGATTGACGGCGCGGAACATGCGATAACGAGCACGCAGGCTCTGGAGCTTGAAAAAGTACCGGGGCGTCTGGCGGTCATCGGCGGCGGTGTCATCGGCATGGAGCTGGCAAGCGCATATTGCTCCCTTGGCTCTGAAGTGACTGTTATCGAGGTTCTGCCGGAACTGTTCCCCGCAGAAGACCGGATGGCCGTGGCATATATGACCCGCGCACTTAGAAAGCGTGGAATACACATGTACTGTGGGACGAAGGTACAGAAGGTGGAGAAGGCGGAAACCGGGCTGCGCGTATATTATGAGGGTAAGAGATCCGGTGTGGCCGAAGCGGACGTGGTGCTCATGGCCACCGGCAGGAAGCCGAATCTGAACGGGATTGACGCCGAAGCCGCCGGTATTCTGCTTACACCGAAGGGAGAGATACAGGTGGATGCATACATGGAGACGAGCGTGCCCCATATATATGCCATCGGTGATGCCGTGGGAGGATACCAGCTTGCCCATGCCGCGTATGCAGAAGGGGAGGCGGCAGTCAGAAACATCACGGGCAGGAGTGAAGCCGTGGATCTGAGTGTCATGCCGAGATGCATCTATACGATGCCTGCCTTTGCTGCGGTGGGGATCAGTGCTGAGAAGGCCGGAGAGATGGGAATCGCGGCGGTTACGGGAGAATTCGCCTACAGTGCAAACGGAATGGCGCTGGCGGAAGGGGCGGAAGGTCTTGTGCGCGTGGTGATGGACGGGGAGGACAAGACGACGCTCGGCGTACATATCGTCGGCGAAAATGCCCCGGAGATGATTGCATTTGCCTCTGCGGCGGTCAGGGACAAGATGACGCTCGATGCGTGGGAGAAGATGGTCGTGGCACATCCGTCGCTGTCTGAGATGATCAGAGAAGCAGCACTCGATTGTTTTGGGAAGAGCGTGCACAAAGCGATATAATAAGGAGGTAGAATTACATGGGAACATATATGATAGGCCTTGACTATGGCACCGGAGGCGGCAAGGCATGTATTGTCGACGAACATGCAGATGTGCTTGCATATTCTTTTCAGGAATACCCTATCTATGTAGACAAACCGGCATGGTCTGAGCATGATGCGGAAAACTACTGGACGCTGGCGTGTGAGACGATAAGAGACTGCATAAAAAAGGCCGGAATCGCGCCGGAGGAGATAAAGGGTATCGGCATATCTTCGGCGCAGCCATGCCTCGTCATGGTCGATAAGGACGCCAACCCGGTCAACCGTGCTTATAACCTTATGGACAGGCGGGCGGTGAAAGAAGTCGAGTGGCTCAGGGAAAACGTAGGGGTGGATGAGATATTCCGAATCAACGGCAATCGGATTGAAGACTATCCGACTATGGTAAATATCATGTGGGAGAAGAACAACCGCCCGGAGGATTACAAGAAGATCTGGAAGACATTGACCATTGACGGCTTTGTAAGGCTCCGTATGACAGGAAAGGCCGCCATGAGCTATTCCCACGGGGGCTTCTGGGGTGTCGCATATGATATCAGGAAGAAGGAGTTCAACAGGGAGCTGATGGATAAGCTCGGGATTGATATAGCGCTTATGCCGGATCTGTACCCGTGCGAGTATATCGTCGGGACGGTGACTGAGGAGGCCGCGGGGGCGCTCGGACTCGTCGCGGGCATACCGGTCTGTGCCGGACAGGTAGACTGCAATGCCGGCTTTGTGGGCGGCGGTGCCATCACGCCGGGCGATGTACAGATCAATCTCGGCACGTGCGGCGTCATGGGTGTAGTGAATGACAGCAAAGAATTCATCGACCTTGTATGTAACGATGCCTATACGACGAACTCCTGCAACGACTTCATTTCCATCGCTGTCGTGCTGACAGGGGGACAGGTGCTCAGGTATATCAGAGATAACTTCTGCCAGATGGAGCATGCCACCGCACGGCTGATGACGGATATGGACGTCTATGATATTATGAACAAAGAAGCAGAAAAAGTGCCGGCCGGCAGCGAGGGGCTTATCGTACTGCCTTATCTTATGGGGGAGCGGACGGTGCTCTGGGACGCTTATGCAAGAGGGACGGTATTCGGCCTGTCGCTCCATCACACGAAGGGGCATCTGATACGTGCCATGATGGAAGGGGTGGCATATGCACTGTATGATAACTACCGGCTTATGCTGGAGAAGGGAATCAAGGCAAACGCGCCAATCATCCTGAATGAAGGCGGGGCAAAGAGCAAGCTGTGGAGAAGGATCATCACGGACGTATTCAACGTGCCGACCGCATTTGTAGAAAACCGGGTCGGGGCGCCTTATGGGGATGCTGTTCTTGCGGGAGTATCTGCAGGAGTATTTGAAGACTTTACGATTGCCAAGGAAAAAGTTAACTATATTGATTATATGGAACCGGATCAGGAGACGCATGTGCGCTATATGGAGTATTTTGAGATTTACAGGAACCTGTATGCGCATCTGAAAGATGATTTTACTGATTTATACCAGGTGGCGAAAAAGTATGAAAAATAATTACCTTGTTGTAAATAATTGTACCAATCCCTATTATAACCTTGCATTGGAAGAATATCTCCTGACACATCATATGGAAGGCAGCATCGTCATGTTCTGGCGGAATGACAATACGATCGTGGTCGGGAGACACCAGAATGCCATGGAGGAGATCAACCAGCAGTATGTGAAGGAACACGGTATCCGGGTAGTCCGCAGGACGACCGGAGGCGGGACGGTGTACCATGACCTTGGGAATCTGAACTACTCTGTCATTGCAGACAGGGGAGAGGGTGCCCGGGATGAACTGAAATATTTTACCGGGCCTGTCATCGAAGTGCTGAAGGAATTGGGAGCGGAGGCGGAGTTCAGCGGCCGCAATGATATCATGATTGACGGGAAGAAAGTATCCGGTACCGCCCAGAGGATCTATAAGGACCGGATGCTCCACCACGGATGCCTGCTTTTTGACTCTGATCTGTCTGCAGTCTCGAAAAGCCTGAATGTAAGAAGCGAGAAGTTTAATTCCAAAGCGGTCAAATCAGTAAAAAGCCGTGTCGGCAATATTAGTGATTATGTGCCTGACGAGGTTACGATAGAGGTGCTGGAAGAGCGGCTTGCCTGCAAGCTGCTTGATGCCGGTTATGAAGAGCTTGCCCTGCCGGAGGACGAGCTCGTCATGATAGAGAAATTGAAACGGGATAAATATGAGACGTGGGAATGGAATTACGGGCAGCCGATCAATTGTGCGATTCATAACTACAAGAAGTATGAAGGAGGCACGGTGGAAGTGTACATGAACGTGCGGGAGGGCAGAATCGAGGAATGCCTCATGTACGGGGATTTTATGGCGCTGCGGCCGGCCTCGGAGGTGGCGGATAGACTGACAGGCTGCAGATACCGGTACGAAGAGGTGCTGGAATTGCTCCGGCAATTCAGGATAAGGGATTACTTTGGAACCATAGGGGCAGATGAAGTTGCGGCCTGCATCTGCTGCGTTCCGGAATGATACGGGGGAAGTACATGAGAATTGTTTGCTTAGGTGACAGTCTTACCTATGGGTACGGCGTGAAAAGGGCATCCGTCTGGACTGCCCTTGCTTCCCGTGCAATGACAGGGTACGAGATTATCAACAAAGGAATAAGCGGGGATACGGCAGGAGGCATGCTGTCCAGGTTCGACACAGATGTGGCCGGTAACAGGGCGGATATGGCATTTGTGATGGGAGGGAGCAATGACATCTTCTTTTCCGGGAGCGTGCCAGAGGCGAAAAGCAATATGGCGGCCTTGGTTTTCCGCAGCCTGCATCATGGAATCCGGCCCATTGTCGGCGTCCCTCTTCCTGTATATGAGCCTGGGCTTGCGAAGGTGTGGGAAACATACGCTTCCGGTGAGGCTGTCAAAAGGCGGCTTGAGGAATACCGGAAGTGGCTGCTGCAGTTCGGCGGCAGCTTCGGCGTGCCTGTGGTAGACTTCTGGGAGTGCGTTCCTGCTGATTCCGACGGGCTGGATGCATTTTATCTGGACGGTATCCATCCCTCGGAAGAAGGGCACGGCCGGATGGCCGCGCTATGGGCGGAGCATATTACTAAACTTACTAAATAATCAAGCATAATTCCAATTATTTATTAAACATGATATAATAGACGCATGAACCAGGTGCCGGTTTTATCGCCGTGCATCGGGTGTTTCTATGTTATATGGAGGCGGACGCGCACAGAATATGGACGAAAGTTGAGGTTGAGCGATGAGAAAGATAATCAATGATGCAGACAATGTGGTACAGGAGATGATGGAAGGTTATATCAGTGCCTACAGCAGACATTACGTGAAACATCCGGAAGTGAACGGGGTCATTTTAAAGCAGAGGAGAAAAGATAAGGTTGCCCTTGTCATCGGCGGTGGCAGCGGCCATGAACCTATGTTCTCAGGGTTTGTCGGAAAGGGGCTTGCAGATGCAGCCGCCTGCGGCAATATATTTGCGTCGCCGGATCCTAACACGGTATATGAGACTGCAAAGTCTGTGGATAACGGCAGAGGAGTGCTCTTCGTATATGGCTGCTATGCAGGGGATAATCTGAACTTTGACATGGGCGAAGAATTTCTGAATGACGACGGTATCAGGACGGCGCATGTGCGCGTGTGGGACGATGTGGCAAGCGCGCCGAGGGACAGGATATCTGACCGGCGTGGGATTGCCGGTGATGTGTATGTCGTTAAGACTGCCGGAGCGGCATGTGACTCCGGTCTTGATCTGGAAGGGGTGACGAGGGTTGCGGAAAAGGCGAGGGACAATACGAATACGATAGGCGTAGCCACTGCTCCGGCCCAGCTCCCGGGTGTGGATAAGCCGATATTTGAGCTTGGCGAGGATGAGATTGAATATGGGATGGGACTTCACGGGGAACGCGGCGTGCTCCGGACGAACTGGCAGCCGGCGGATGTTCTGGCCGAGAAGATGTATGACCAGATTAAGGAGGACACTGGCCTGACGGAAGGCGATGAGGTGTGCGTACTTGTGAACGGACTTGGATCCACGACGATAACAGAGCTTGCAATCGTGTTCCGCAAAGTGAAGGAGCTTCTGGACAGGGATGGCGTCACAGTATATGATGCAGATTTGAATAATTATTGTACGAGCCAGGAGATGGGAGGATTCTCCATCACCTTGTTTAGATTGGATGAGGAACTGAAGCGCTATTATGATATGCCGTGCTGGTGCCCATATTATGCAAAGGGGGAACTGACTGGCAGCGCTTATGATGCAGATGAGGAAGAGGATGCGGACGTCGGAGCGGAGATAAGAATGCATGGGAAAAAAGAGAAATCTTCTGGCGCGCAGGATTTGGCCGAACCATGCGTACCAAGAAGAAAGGAAGGGACGCTCACGGAACTGGCGGCTGAGGATGCCAGGGAGATGCTCATCTACATAGCGGACAAGGTAATTGCGAAGAAGCCTTATCTGACCGAAATAGACAGTGCTATCGGTGACGGTGACCACGGCATCGGGATGGCCGGCGGCATGAAGAAAGCAAAGGCGAGGCTTCTTGAAATGGAAGGCGAAGAGAACGCTTATGCCATATTCGAGGCGGCCGGTAAGGCAATGCTCATGTCCATGGGCGGCGCGTCCGGCGTCATCTTTGGAAGCCTGTACCTGGCAGGGGCAAAAGGCGCGGAGGCGAAAGCATCCATCACGGCAGAAGAACTGGCCAGAATGGAGCGGAAGAGTCTGAAGGCCATCCAGGAGCGCGGCAAAGCAGAAGTCGGGGACAAGACGATGGTGGACGCCCTGGCACCTGCGGTAGATGCCATGGAAGCCAACAGTGCAAAAGGCCTGCTCGAAATGCTGAGGGCAGCAGAGGAAGCTGCAAGACAGGGCGTGGAGGATACGAAAAACTATACGGCCAAATTCGGACGTGCCAAATCGCTCATGGAACGCGCCATCGGATACCAGGATGCAGGAGCCACCTCCGTATGGCTCATCTTCCAGGGGATGCGCGAATTTGTAGAAGGATAAAAAGGGACACCCTAAAATAAATCCGGGACAGGGGAAAACGAATTGGGGACGGAGGAAATTTGAATTTCCTCCGTCCCCAATAAGCTTGTAAATACTTTGAAATCGTTTATAATAAAAGATGATATGGAGGTACAGGACGTGGACAAGAGAGAGAAAAAGACGATTTTAATAGTAGAAGATATGGGGATGAACCGGCAGCTTCTTTCGGTTATATTAGGACAAGATTATAATATACTGGAAGCGGAAAACGGTCTTGAAGCACTTGAGGTACTGGAAAAGGAGCATTCCAGCATAGCGTTGATTATGCTGGATATCATCATGCCGGTGATGGACGGCTTTACATTTCTGGAACATGCTAAAAATACAGAGGAATATAAAGAGATACCTATTATTTTCGTTACGGCTGAGACATATAAGGAGAATGTTTTAAAGGGGTTGGAAAATGGCGTTTGTGATGTGATTGCCAAACCGTTTGACCCGTATCTCATTACGCACCGGGTTGGACAGCTTATCCAGCTGACCGAAGGGCAGAAGAGGAAACGCGTCGGACAGGCGCATCCTGCAAAGCAGAAGGAACCTGGGTTTGTGCTCATCGTCGATGACGCGGAGATGAACCGTGTCATACTAAAAGAAATGCTGCATGAAAAATACAGGATATTGGAGGCTGCGGACGGAGAAGAAGCATTGGGACATCTGGCCGCCCATAAAGGTGAGATTGAGGCAGTCCTTTTAGATATCATCATGCCTGTGATGGATGGGATAGAAATGATGGGGAAGGCTCAAAATAAAATGCTTCTGCACGATGTGCCTGTTATTGCTATTACGGCTGAAAGTTCACCGGTTAAGATGCAGCAGATCAGAGATTTGGGCATCTGTGAAATCATACATAAACCATTCGATCCTACGGTGATAGAAAACAGGATAAACAATATGATAGAACTGTTTACAGTCAAATAACGAATCTGGGACGGGGGAAAACGAATTGGGGACGG
>NZ_KQ236744.1:679653-687490 GCF_001185345.1 Dorea sp. D27
CAGATTTCCCCCGTCCCCAATTCGTTTTCCCCCGTCCCAGATTCGTTTCAGGGTGTCCCTTTTACATTGATTCAAAGGCTGCTTTTGCATCGCGGATTAACTTGTCGAATTTGTCTGCCTGCCATGCGGCTCTTCCGGTGAACAGCCCGTCGATGGAGGGCTGGACGATGAGATCGCTTGCGTTGCCTGGATTGACGCTGCCGCCGTAGAGCACAGGGATGTCTACCCCGGCATCTCCAAAGATGTCCAGCAGTGTCTGTTTTATAACTTTATGCATCTCTTCTGCGTAGTCAGCTGTCGCGGGCGTACCATTTACGCCGATGGACCACACCGGTTCATATGCCACCCAGATATTCGGAATCTGTGATACCGGTATGTCGTGGAAACCGATTTTAAGCTGTGTGCGGAGAACCTCTGCACTGATGCCGTAGCTCTTTTCTTCTGCAGTCTCACCGATGCAGAGCAAAGTCGTAAAGCCATGATTGAGCGCTGCCTTTACCTTCTTGTTTTCTTCTATGTCTGTCTCCCCGAACACGTGCCTTCTCTCGGAATGTCCAATCATGACAAGATTGATTCCGATTTCCTTCAGCATAAGAGGTGAGACTTCTCCAGTGAACTGTCCTTCATCTTCCCAGCACATATTCTGCGCCCCGATTTTTACATATGTACGATCTATGTTTTTCGTCGCGCTTTCTAGAGTAGTGTAGGAAGGTATGATAAAAAGTTCGATTTCATCGCGGCTTAAATCCTTCGTGTACTCCACCAGATTCTGTAGATATTCCACGGTATCGTGTGTGTTCTTATACATCTTCAAGTTACTTCCAAAATACAATTTTTTCTGCATTGCAGCCTCCTTATGGTAATCTGATGTTGATTCTGTTTATATTCTGTATCTATTATATAGGATAAGCCGATAAAACGCAACTTCAAAACCGTGAAATTATTAACAAACGAAAAAACGAAATAAAACGAAAGGCAACAACAAAAAAACAGGATAAAATGCACAAAACAAGGGCAATAGAAATATATAAATGTACTGAAATTATAGAAAACAGTTGCATAATGAAAGAAACGAATATAAAATGAAACTACAAAGAAAGAGAAACATAAATAAAAACAAAAACATAAACGAAAGCAAACGAAAGGATGGAAAAGATGAGCGAGAGATTCAGACCAGTGACAGCGATTACCATGGGGGATCCGGCAGGTATCGGTCCGGAGATAGTAGTGGGCACGATATTGGATAAGGAAATTCATGAATGCTGCAAGCCGTTCGTAATCGGTAGCAGGGCGATTATGGAAAAGGCGGCAAAGGTGCTTGGCAAAGAGCTGAAGTACAATCTTATAACAGAACCTTCAGAGGCGAAGTATGAGTATGGCACCGTAGATATTATGGAGACAGGGGACTATGATACGGACTCCATAGAATGGGGAAAAGAACAGAAGCTTGCGGGACAGATGGCAATTGACTGGATTATGAAATCCATTGAATTAGGTATGGCTAAAAAGATTGACGCCGTCTCCACATCGCCGATTCACAAAGGAGCAATCAAGCTCGTCGGCGTAAAAGAGCCCGGACATACGGAGATATATCAGAATGTCACCAATTCACCATATGCATTGACCATGTTCTCATGCCATAAGCTGAGAGTATTCTTCGTAAGCCGCCATATGTCTCTTGTGGACGCATGCCATTATGCAACAAAGGATGTTATTTTAGACAATGTAATTAATATAGATAAAGAACTGCGCAAGGTCGGAATCGAGAATCCGCATATCGCGGTGGCAGGCCTGAATCCCCACAATGGAGACAATGGCCTGTTCGGAACAGAGGAACTGACAGATATCGGTCCTGCTGTAGAAGCGGCGAAGAAAAGGGGCATCAACGCGGTAGGACCGTGCCCGGCGGATTCCGTATTCCACATCGGAAAGTCAGGGAAATATGATGCAATCCTTTCTCTGTATCATGATCAGGGTCATATTGCTTGTAAGACGCTGGATTTTGAAAAATCTGTAACACTTACATTCGGTCTTCCGTTTATCAGAGGCTCTGTAGATCACGGGACAGCATTTGATATCGCCGGAAAAGGCATCGCCGGCTCTATAAGCCTTATCGAATCAACAAAAGTAGTTGCCGAATATGCCGCAAAACAGCATGAAAGAGAAGAGAACTAAGAGACTGTGATTATAGAAAGAGAGGGATAAAGATGCCTTTAATCGGTGCGGTAGCAGATGATCTGACAGGAGCCACTACGACAGGTGTGCTGCTGGCAAGATCAAAAGCAAGGACGGCGGTATTTTTTAATGAGGAAGCGGCGGAAAAAGCAGAAGGTCTGGATGCACTGGATGCAGTGCTGATCAGCAGCAACAGCAGGGCACTTCCGGCAAATGAAGCTTACGAAAAGGTGAAGTCTGCGGCGCAGGCACTTAAGCGGATGGGCGTCAGACATTTTACCAAGCGTATCGATACGACGCTTCGCGGCGGTGTAGGAATTGAAGTAGATGCGATGCTAGATATGGTCGGGGAAGATGCGGTGGCGGTTGTCGTACCTGCAATGCCCCAGTCAAGAAGGATATTGGTGGGGGGATATTCTGTCATCGACGGTGTGGCGCTCATCAATACTCCGGTTGCGCAGGATGTGCGTACTCCGGTTAAGGAAAACTATATACCGAGACTGCTTTCCGGTCAGACGAAACGTCAGGTGGGACTTGTGGCTCTCGACAAGGTTCTGAAGGGATCGGATGCTGTCAAAGAGGCGCTGGAAGCAGAGCGCGGCAGAGGCTGCAGCGTAATCGTCGTGGATGCGATTACCCTGGAAGATGTGGAGGAGATAGCAAAAGCCTGCATAGATCTTCGCTGGAACGTAGTGTCGGTGGATCCGGGCCCGTTCACCTCAAAGCTCGCCTATCACCGGGGGATGATTGGAACGGAAGAGCCAAATGTTCCGCCGGAGGCGGATGAGAACGGAAAAACGGTACTGATTGCTGCCGGCAGCGCGACGCCTGTCACGAAGAAGCAGATGGAAGTGCTCTGTGAAGATCAACGTCATGTCCGTATCAGCGTAGACCCGGTTCCTCTTATCGAGGGTGGCGATGCGGCCATGGATGAGGCATTTAGGGCAGTACATAAGGCGGTGGAACTGATGGAATCTGACAGCCAGCCAAGAGCGATTCTCTTTGAGACCGCCCTGCACGGCGAACTTCTGAACCTGGATGAGGAGGACAATAAGAGGCATTATGCCGGGGGGATGAGCGCAGACAGGATAAATGCCGGCCTCGGCACGATTATTTCACAGGTGCTGGAGCAGGTTGGAAGAGAAAAGATAGCAGGGCTTTACACCACAGGCGGCGATACGATGGTCAACGTATGTTATCAGCTTGGTGTCGAGTGTATAGAAGTGATGGATTATGTAATACCTCAGACGGACGTAGGCCGTCTTGTGGGAAGTTATGAAGGACTGCCGGTTGTAGGCAAGGGCGGACTGACAGGCAATGACAATACGGCCTGTGACATTGTGAGCCGGCTGTTCCGTGAATCAGCGAGAAAATAATAACGATGGAGGAAGTGAGAAAATGGGAGAACAGAAAACAGAAGTAAAAAAGACAAAAGATCTTGACCTTTTGAACAAGATGAAAAAGCTGCCGGGCGGGCTTGTAATCATACCGCTTGTAATCGCGGTACTAATCGCAACATTTGTGCCGCAGGCATTCCAGATAGGTGGCTATGTAACGGCATTGTTCTATGAAGGAAATTCAGCTATGATGGGATTTTTCCTCATCGTGTGCGGTTCTACTATCAATATTAAACAGGTAGGCATGCCTTTGTACAAGGGCGTTACACTTACCGGACTGAAGTTCGTGCTTGGCGTGCTGTTCGGACTCCTCGTCGGAAGGATTTGTGGTCCGGACGGATTCCTCGGAATTACGCCGTTCGTCATGATTGCAGCTATTACCAACTCCAACGGTTCCCTGTACATTTCCCTGTCCTCACAGTTTGGTAATGCGACAGATACGGGTGCGATTTCCATACTGTCGCTGAACGACGGACCGTTCTTTACGCTGGTTGCACTCGGAGCTACAGGGCTTGCCTCTATTCCAATCAACTCTTTGATTGCCACCCTGGTGCCGATTCTGATTGGATTTATCTGGGGCAATCTGGATGCAGGATTCCGTAAAGCATGTGCCACGGCACAGCCAATCGTGACATTCTTCATGACGATTTCCATCGGTGCAAAAACAGATGTAAAGACAATAGTGACGGCGGGTGCCGCAGGCATCGTACTCGGACTCATATCAGCAGTACTTGCAGTAGTATTCTTCTTCCTGTTTAACCTGCTGCTTCCGAAGAAGGAAAGAAATGCCATGGGGGCTGCTGTAGGTACGACGGCGCTCAACTCAGCGATGACACCGGCCGCAGTAGCAGAGGCCGATCCATCTATGGCCCAGTATACAGAAATGGCCACGGCACAGTGTGCCACAGCTTCCATCATCACATTGTTCCTCTGCCCGTTCATCGTGGCATTCTTTGACAAGATGATGCAGAAGAAGCAAAAGGGTATCTACTCACCGGAAGGATGGGCACACTATAAGGTCATGGGTGAAGAAGCACCAGCAGAGATGTAAAAAAACCGTAACCTTATTGAACATTAGCAGTTTGATAAGTATACATAATTCTTTATAGGCAAGTGAAAAAAGTCCTCTAATATGTTACAATGATTTCGTAATATATGAGAGGACTTTATTATAAGGAGCACAATCATGGAAGAAAAACTGTCAGTTCAGATGACGAAAGAGGCATTGTTTGATTTTCTTTTATACCATACATACTCTAAATTCTCCGGCTTTCTGACGAATGTTCTGGGGGCCGCCGTTGGTATCATGGGGATTATCCTGCTCGTTACGGGGAGGATAAAGCCGGTGCATTTCGTGTTTTATATTGCCGCCGCCGTTGCATTTATCGCATTTACTCCGCTCCAGCTGAAGTATAGGGCTAAAAGGCAGATGGAACTTAACGAGGAATATCAGACGGAATGGGAATATACATTTGACGAGTATGGGATAACTGCCGTGCGCGGAGATAAAGCAGAAAAGGTGGCCTGGGACAAGATCGAACGTGTGGCGACGACTCCGAAGACAATAGGGATATATTATGGAAAAGACCAAGCATTTATCATCCCGAAGCAGGCTTTCGGCAGCCGCTTCGTAGCTGTCATGAAGATGATGGCACAGCATATCGATCCACAGAAGGTAAGGCTGAGATAGAGAATTAATAATAGAGACAGAGGGTAATAAAATGGAAGAACGCAGGCGTACGATACTGAGAGAACTGGACGAAAGAGGAAGAGTACGGGTTGCAGATCTGAGCAGAGAACTGGGATGTTCAGAGGTGACAATCCGTAATGACATTAAGAATATGGATATGGAAGGTCTGCTGCAGAGAGTTCACGGAGGCGCTATAAAGCGGGAGGAAAGTCCGGTGCGCAAATACTCGGCCGAAAGCATATACCGCCATACAGACAGAAAAAAGAAGATAGCAGCCTGTGCTTATGAGTATATCGAAGACAGGGACACGATAATTATTGACGATGCGTCCAGCAGTTTTTACCTTGCGGTCCATATTAAAAACCATCCAGAAAAGCGAGTGGCTGTTGTTACCAATTCCCTGCTCGTGGGCAATGAGCTGGCAGGGTCAAAGCATGTGGAACTGTATATGGTGGGCGGCCATGTGGGGGGGCATCTCGCTGCGACTATGGGCGATGCGGCACTGGAGAACATGCAGAGCTTTCATGTGGACAAGGCATTTATCGGAGTCCACGGCATCAATTTTGAAGTAGGCCTTACTTCCATAGCCACGCCGCAGATGCAGGTGAAGCATGCGATTTTGAAAGCTGCAAAGGAAGTATACGTACTTGCGGACAGCAGCAAATTCGGAGGCGGCTACCTGTCTGTAATCTGCCCGATAACCGATGTACATTTGATAATCACAGACGACGAAGTAGCGAAAGAAAATGTAAAAATAGCAAAAGAACTGAACGTACCGCTTGTGATTGCATGAGGGACACCCAAAAACGAATTGGGGACGGGGTTTTTTGAAAAAAACCCCGTCCCCAATTCGTTTTTTCTTGTAAAAAAATGTAGAAATATAATGGAACCTGAAGAAAAATATGATAGAATAAAGGTACATTAAAATGTTGAGGGAGGAACAGTTTATGAAAAAAAGGATGGTAGCAATTGTTTTATTATTCATGTTTGTTTTAGTATCAGTTATAGGGTGTGGTGGCAAAAAGGAGGATTCAGCTAAAAAGGAAGAAAAAGAAGTTGCGGCAGATGAAACATTTATGAAAGATTTAGCAAAGGCATTAGAAGCAAGGTGGGCTTTATCAGATAAGTATGATTCTATGGATAAATATGCGAATGCGGAAATAGGGAGTGAAGAGCATAAGGAAAGCTATGAAGATTATGTATCTGCGGAATTAGATATATTGGAAAAATATCAGACTGAAAAATTCGAAGATAGTAAACTTCAAGAAAAAGCAATTCAATATATTAATTTATTGAAACAGCAGAAGGAGGCTTGTGATTATATAACTGTCGACTATGAAAAATATGATGAACTATGGTACGATGCGTTTAACAAAAGAACTCAAATGATTGTTGAGTTTGTAAATGATTATAAGCTTAAGGTGTCTGATAAATATGAGGATACATTAAAAGATTTTACTCTAAATGCACAACAGGTTAATGAAGAAAACGAAAAAGAAGGTAAAGTGCAGGCATTAATAGGTTCAATAGAGTTTGCACTGGCTGAAGATGATGGGTATGGATGGAAAACGTATAATGCTGTCGTGGAAAATACTACAGATATGAATTTCTCTTACTTTGGGCTGGATATAAACCTGTTAGATCAAGATGATGTGATTCTCGAAACAACATATGCTAACGTAAGTAATTGGAACAGCGGACAAAAAGTGAAATTTGAATTCACTACGGACAAGGAATTTGTTGCTACCCAAGTTACCGGAGAGTATACGGAGTAATCTAGTAACCAGTAGGTAGAATAAAAATGCATATAAAGGAGAGCAACTATGGCTAAGTATGAATGTGCAATGTGCGGGAAAACGTTAGGGCTGATGGAAACCATTAGCAGGGAATTTCCAGACGATAAAAACAGAGGTCTTTGTCCCAAATGTCATCAATACTTCGTTAACAATGTCAAAAAGAGGTTAGATGAAACGAATGATTCTATTGGCTACAACAGCGTGAAGCAGAGTATACTGGAACAGATAAGGGCAGAGAATGGCAACTCGGGGTATGAATATGTAGAAGATTACTTTAAGTATCAAGAAGCGCAGAATCTTAAAGAGGAAAACGCCAGATGGGAGGCATGTCCGGTATGCGGTAAAATCAGAGACCCTCAAGAGGACATTTGTGGTAATTGCGGATATATTTATACAGATATTAAGGGATTAAGCAAAGAAGACTATGTCAAGGCAGCTAAAACCAGATTCGAACAATACCGAAGAAATCCATTGTACGAGTACAAAGTGGAGGTTGTTCAGGAGTCTGGCCTGACAGGTGCTTTCAAAAAGGCAGATATACAAAATGTATTGGCTGCCTATGCATTGGACGGATGGCGTCTTCATACTGCTGTTACAAATGAACTGGGTAAGATGGTTTTGTCTGCGGCAGGAGTTGGGACGAATGCTACAGTAGACCAGATGATATTAATTTTTGAGCGATGTATCAAAGATAGGACCTCGGAATAATGGTATACATGACATGAGGGACACCCAAAAAACGCAGAGTAGGTACGTACGTACGTACGTACGTACGTACG
>NZ_KQ236744.1:687793-771563 GCF_001185345.1 Dorea sp. D27
TTTGAAAAAAACCCCGTCCCCAATTCGTTTTTGGGTGTCCCCTGTCTTTATTCCGCCATAGTCAGATGGCATACGGCTCCTTGATAATCTGGTTTCACAGCCAGTATTTCGTGAAGAATTTCTGCTGCTCTTTCTTTTTCTCCCAGGCCGATTTTCCCAAGTGCCATGAGATACTGGCAGTATATATCATTGCGTTCTTTGATATTTTCCGGGAACACTTCTATTTCTGGAAGCGATACGGCGAAATAATCATAAGTAACATGGTCGAAAATATGCTTTTCACCGAATGCCAGGAGCTGATGATAGCATTTCCTGGCGGCGGCCCTGTTTCCTAGTTCTTCATTTGCCAGGCCCTGATAGAGGATCGTGTCGGAGGGCTGGTCGTTATAGTACAGGACGCTGGAAGGCTCCTCAAGGCCTGTGGCCGCTTTCTCAAAATATGACCGGGCGGTCTTGCCGTCATTCTTTGCTTTATATGCTTTTCCGAGATAGTAATCCGCTATGTTATCCTGGACGTTCGGAAGCTTTCCTTCTCCTAAGTTCTCAGGATACGCTTTCGTCGCCTCGAGCAGGCGGATTGCCTCATCATAGGAAGCATCCGCCAGAAGCTTAAGTGCCTTCTGTGTCAGTGCGTAGCGGTACTGGGCGCTGACCTTGCCTTCGCCGCCTTCCCACGGATGGAACCGGTGTCCGTTCAGGCAGTCCAGTGCCAGATCGTACTGGCCCGTATTATTTAACAGTGTAATGTATTCCACATAGAGCGCGTCACGGTATTCCACAAGCTCAAGATGGGCGCAAAGGAGCGTAAGCCTGTCTTCGGCGGATACACCGGCTCTTGCACGGAGCTGGTCATATTCCAGAAGGAAGCGGGAGCTGGAAGCATCAAGTGAAAATGCTTTCGCCATACATTCCAGCGCTTTCGGAATATCTTTCTGCTTGTTGTAATATGCAATTGCAAGGTTCCGCCAGTTCATGCCGAAGCAGGGCGCCTTATCGGCAGCGGTTTCCCAATGGAAGACTGCCTTCTCATACTGCTTCTTGTCATACAGGAGACATCCAAGGTAATAGTGGGCAAAAGGTGCGTCATCAAGCAGCCGGACAGCACTTTCCAGAATAAGCACTTCCTCAGGGCGGTTCGGGAAGCAGTAGCTGGAATCGGCAGCTTCGCCGAGCTGATGCATCCTTGCGGCCTCGCCCCTCTCCCCCTTGAGCTCATAGATGTACCCTTTATAATAATGGAGCAACGGAGAGCTGTCGGCACAGGAGGCCAGTATGGCCAGCGCATCCTCATAGAGACCGGCTTTCATATAATCAAGTGCCAGTTCCAGATAGTTATGAGCAGGCTCTCGCATCTTGGACTTCCATTCCGCAAAGTCATTGCATTGCATTGCACTCTCGTACAGGGTTCCCATGTCCAGCGGGTCGATAGACCGGCTCTCGGCAATGAGAGCTTCATTGTCTGCAGAGAGCATACGAAGAATCGCAGCCTTCAGTGTACGGGCTTTCATATTGTGCCAGCCGCGGATGAGAGAATTATCTATAAATGCAAGCGCCTGACGGTAATCGCCCTGGCGGCAGGAGAGACAGGCCAGCCAGTAGTAACCGGCTCCCTGTGTCTCATAGCTCCATGTAGATTTATAGAAAGCATCATAAGCCGCCTGTATATCACCGGTCATGACGAGCGCCAGACCAAGGTTGAAATAGCTCTCGCCATAGTACGGATTCGGGTTCTTCCACGTCTGCTTCTCAATCGCCTTCTTAAAATGACCGATACTCGCCGTAAAGTTCCCGCGCCTGTACTGGAGAAGCCCATATCCATTGTTCAGACGAATATCAGACGGATCACGTCTTAGTCCCTCTACATAGTAAGCTTCCGGGTCAAGCGTGGCATGGCGGTACTGTTCGAGATGAAGTGCGCCCAGATATAGCTCCTCTGTGGTCTTAAGCTCTTCAGGAGGAAGAAGAGGCTCCGCCGGCTCCGGCGTCGGTTCCAGTTCCTGCGCTTCGTGCGTATAGGAGACAAGCCCATAGCCTTCTGCGTCGGATAGTGTGACCGTTACCCCATCGAGGCTTTTGAGAGCGGTGTCAAAGGCGGCGTCATAATACTGTGCCGGGGTGAGATCCGACCGGTCGGTGAAGAGTGTCTCGTCTCCTTTCTTTACAGAGACTAAGGCGTTCTCAAACGTTCCGGAAGTGTATGCTTTCAGCAGACACTTGCCGTCGGCAAGATCGATGCTGACCGCCGCATCTTTTGTGGCATTCTTAACGCGCCCCACATGCTTGTAAGGCATAAAATACTGGGTAAATGTCTTCTCTTCATATGGCTTCAGCCATGTAAAATCAGGCTGGTTGTCTGCGTAGACACCTGTCATCAATTCTATATAAGGTCCGTCTGTCTCTGTCAGGCTGCGGTCCCAGGCCTGGCCAAAGTCGCTGTTGCCCCATGTCCACTGCTTCTTGCCCGGGGATATGTGATGGTCGGCTACGTGAAGCAGTCCGGCATCCACCTGTTCGTCGAAGTTTCCGATAAAATCATAGTCAGAATGTGCCGCCATATAAGAAGTGGGGACCTTTATATTGCGGTAGCATGAGATATCGATTCCCTCGGAATAGTCGTATTTATAGTATTCACCTGTCGCGACAGGAAAGGTTGACACCGCACGCTTGCCATGGTCCATGACAGCATGGACATCCGGCGGAAATACAGAGTATGTATAGTCATTTACAGGTACAGCGGGATTGGCCCACCAGAGAAAGGTCTGAGGCATATCTGTCCGGTTGTACAGGCGTCCCTTGATCTCAATATAAGCCTTGCCGGGACGGAGCGTAAAAGCGGCCATTCCCTTTGTCCCGTACATTTTGTCGATCTCACTTACATATACCGTAGCAGAACCGTCGGTATGTTCTTCCCAGTGGCAGTCTGTAGGAGAATAGGTGGTAGGGCGGTGGTGCTGCGGCCAGTTGAACTCGATGCCTCCTGATATCCATGGTCCGGTAAGACCCACAAGAGCTGGTTTGATCACATGGTTATAATAAACGAAGTCATAGTTGTTCGTCTTGTCCAGAGCGCGCTGGATACGGCCTCCAAGCTCGGGGAGTACCATGACGAGCAGATAGTCATTTTCCAGATAGACAGCGCGGTATGACACATCCTCTTTTTCATCAGATATCTTTTCCGTCACCGGGAGCGGATAGACCTTTCCCGTACTTCCCTGGTAGGCGCGGTTCTCAATAAATAATGGACTTTTCTCCGCCGGGGATACTTTGTAGGTGGGAATTGTTACCGTCTCTTCCCACACGTGGACCTTGTCAAACTTCATTTTATATTCTCCTTTCATATATATGAGTAGATGAGCCGCGGGCGGCATGTTCCTGATGTCTCTCTGCATCCAGAGTATCATAGCGTGCCGTGTGTTAAAATGGCATAAATGATAAAAAGATGGACAATATTGTGCAAAGAGAATATAATGAGGCCAGAGAACACATCAAAAGCTGCGTGTAAAGAAGGGGGCTGCAGTACAGGATGAATGATATATCAGGTAAAGCAGATGGATTTAAAGATGAAAAATATATCATAATTCCAACCGAATCTTTTGCGGACTATGCGGAGCATCCGCTCGTGCGCACGATATATCCGACAGATGTTGGATTCTTTCCAAGGGCGCGTGCCCACTACCGGGAACGCGAGGAAGGGGCGGACCAGTATATCCTGATCTATTGTACAGAAGGAAAAGGGAGGATAGAGGTAGAAGACGAGGTGTACCACATCGGCCATTCGGATGCGTTCTGCATCCCAAAGGGCAGACGGCACAGATATTATGCGGATCAGGGAGATCCGTGGAGCATACTGTGGGCCCATTTCAAGGGGGAAGACACGGGATATTATCCGCTGGAGGAATGCCGAACCGTACATATGAATTCCAGACAGAGCGACAACCGCATGATGGTTCTGTTCAGGCTGCTGTTCCGTGTACTGGAGCGCAATTATACGATTGGCAACTTTATCTATATCTCACAAGTGCTCTCCCTCATATTGTCCGAGATATATTTCAGGGAAAAGACGGATGAGAGTACGGTGCAGGACCGGCACGTGACGATGGTAATCCGATTCATGTACCAGAATCTGAGGAGGAGCCTGACGCTGGAAGAGATATCTGAAGAAGTCCAGTTGTCCAAAAGTTATCTGAATACGATATTCAAGACGCAGACAGGACGTTCGCCGGTGGAATTCTTCATCCATCTGAAGATGCAGGAGGCGTGTAAGCTGCTGAAGGCAACAGACATGTATATCTACGAGGTGAGTTCAGAACTCGGATATGAAGACCAGTATTATTTTTCCAGGATATTTAAAAAAGTGGTGGGAATGTCGCCCAGAGATTATAAAAATGGAGATTACTTCTATTGTGAATAGTGCCGGAAAGGAAAAGCAACATGCATTATAATTGTTTGATTGTAGATGATGAGACAGAACTGGCTCAGATGACATGTGAATATTTTAAAATGTTTGATGTCACATGTACATATGTGGAAAACGCTGCCCAGTGCCACAGGTTCCTGAAGGAGCATGAAGCAGATATGCTGCTTATGGACATTAACCTGGAAGATGAGAGCGGGTTCGAAATATGTAAAAAAATCCGCCAGAGTTCTGACATCCCTATCTTGTTCATAAGTGCCAGGCAAAGTGATGATGATGTACTCATCGCACTTAATATCGGGGGAGATGATTATATCAAGAAGCCGTATTCGCTGAGTATCCTTCTGGCAAAGGTGAAGGTGACGCTTAAGCGCATGGCTAAGGAACGTGCGGGCAGCAGGGAGGGATACGGGGACGTATCGATTGATGAGGCCACGATGCGCGTCTATAAAGGCGGAAAGGAAATCCAGCTGAAAGCCAAAGAGTTCAGGCTGTTTCAATATCTGTTCCGCAACCGAAATAAAATCGTAACGAAAGAGGAATTATTTGAGGAAGTGTGGGGAGATTCTTATTTCAGCGACGGAACCTTGAATGTCCATATAAGGAAGCTGAGAGAGAAGATTGAGGAGAATCCGAATGAGCCTCAGATGATAAAGACGATATGGGGAACGGGGTATATGCTGGAATTATGAAACTTCGATATATAACGATAGTATTCACCGCTGCCATACTGCTCGTGCTGGCAGCGAACTTAAAAGAGACAGAGGCTCCAAAGTACCAGGCCGCGGACACCGTCTCCCTGAACATGGAATATGCGCGTATCGCAGAAGGTCTTGCGCAGGGAAAAAAGCGGGAGGATATAGAAAAAGACTCCGGCTGCCAGATACTGCTCGCATCGGATGCAGACTATGAGAGCCGGGTCATGGAGGCAGTGAAAAAAGGAGATACTCTGCTGGATTATAACGCAGATGGGGAAGAAGCAGGATATCCTGCAGGAAAAATCGTCTTTCCGGGTGCCCGTGAGCGGCTGGGAGAACTGGAAAAAGATGTACAGAGCCGTATGACCGCCATGTGCCTTCTCGTGCTGCTGATAGGATATGGACTGATCGCGCTCATTTATGTTTATTTCATCCGGCCATTTGGAAGGCTGAAACAGTTTGCCGCCGATGTAGCAAAAGGGAATCTGGATGCACCGCTTCGGATGACGAAGGGAAATTATTTTGGCATCTTTACGGAAAGCTTCGACTTGATGCGCGAGGAGCTGAAGAAAGCGAAAGAAAAAGAATATCTGGCCAATATGAGCAAAAAGGAGCTTGCCGCAGGACTGTCGCACGATATGAAGACACCTGTGGCGGTCATCAAAGCGACAAGCGAGCTTATGAAAGCAAAAGCAGAACAAAGCGGGGGACTGAATCTGGCGGAAGTACAGGAGAAGGCCGGCGTCATAGGGCAGAAGGCAGATATGCTGGGGCAGCTTACGGACAATATGTTCCATGCAACACTGGAAGAGCTGGAAAGCCTGGCGGTGAATCCGCTTGAAGTGCCTTCCACCGTCATATCCCACGTACTGGATAAGCTGCGTGTACATGAGGACGTCCGTATCCATTCTGAAGTGCCGGAATGCCTTGTCCATATGGATGTGCTGCGCTTTGAACAGGTGCTGGACAATATCCTGAACAATTCGGATAAATATGCCGGCACAGGAATCGATATCACGTTCAGAGAACAGCCGGAAGGGATTGTCGTCATGCTGAGGGATTACGGGGAAGGCGTGCCGGAAGATGAGCTTCCGCTCGTGAAGGAGAAGTATTACCGGGGCAGCAATGCAAAAGGAAAGGAAGGCGCGGGACTCGGGCTTTATCTGGCCGGATACTTTATGAAACATATGAAAGGGGACTTTGACTGCTATAACGACGGAGGATTTGTCGTGAATCTGTTCTTGAGGAAAGCAGGGCTGATGTAAGAAGAAAATGTATGAGAAAGTTTAAGAATCAGTTAAGAAACAGGCAGGAATCAGATTAAGACTTGCGAAGCCGCATAAGGTACAATAAAGCCGTGGAAGAAAAACCGCGGCTTTTTTATGTCCGCCAGAGAAAGGATTATAACTATGGGAGTAATATTAAAAGCGAAAGACCTGTGCAAGACATTTTCTAATGAAAGTGTCCAACAGCACGTATTGAAGAATCTTAACATTGAGATAGACGAGGGAGAATTTGCCGTCATCATGGGCAGTTCAGGATCCGGGAAAAGTACACTGCTCTATACGCTGTCCGGGATGGAGCGTCCCACACTCGGAAACATAGCAATCAGAGGAGAAGAGATATCAGGATACTCAAATGACAGGCTGGCAGTGTTCCGGAGGAAGAACTGCGGCTTTGTCTTCCAGCAGAATTATCTCAATGACACGATGACGGCACTGGATAACATCATGGTGAGCGGGCTGCTCCTCAGCAGGGAAAAAAAGAAGATAGCAGAAAAGACAGCCGGGCTGTTTGAAAAAGTCGGGCTTTCCCGGGATACGCTTCACAAGTATCCCGCACAGCTGTCAGGCGGGGAGGCGCAGAGAGTGGCATTCGTAAGAGGAATCATCAACACTCCGTCGGTCCTGTTTGCAGACGAACCGACAGGGGCGCTGAATTCTAAGAGCGCCTCTCAGGTGCTCGACATTTTTACAGAACTGAATACGCAGGGACAGACCATACTCATGGTGACCCATGATATGAAAGCGGCGATAAGAGGCAGCAGAATCCTGTATCTCCAGGACGGGGTCATCCTCGATGAACTGAGACTTGGGGCGTACAGCCCGGATGATGATAAGAGGCCGGAGCAGCTCCGTGGATTCCTGAGAGAGATGGGGTGGTAGTAATGGGACTTTTGCTGATTGCCAGAGATAACATCAGGAGAAAGAAAGGCAACACGTTCCTGTTCTTTCTGCTTGTGGCGCTATCCGTACTGCTGCTCTATGTCGGAATATCCGTGGTCACCAATATCGACAATGTCATAGACAGCAGGAATGCACATGTTAATGGCGCAGACTATCTTCTGTTCACCGGCAGCAGCCACACGCAGGAGATAGCAGAGATATTAAAGGAGCAGAAAGAAACCGCGTATATGGAGCGGGAGAAGGCGCTCTACGCTACTGGCGCCAAATTTTATAAGGAGGGAGAGAAAGCAGCGGACGCAGATCAGCTGGAATTTTTCTTCTTTGAAAAAGACGCCGCGCGTAAACTGTCCGTCATACAGATTATAGATGAGGGCAAAGAATGGAACGATAACTCCGTCTTGCTCCCATATTATATGAAGACCGGTATGGGTTATGAGACAGGGGATGTGCTCTGTGTGGACTATAAGAATCAGGTATATCAATTCCAGGTGTATGGGTTTACAGAAGATGTTATGTTTGCCACCCCAAATAACCTGCCGGCAGTAAAATGCTTTATATCTGCCGATGCATTTGCCGCATATTCAGACGCGTGGGATAAGGATATGGCGTACCGTGTCAAACTGGATAAGGGATATGACACGGCAGAATTCTCAGATAAGATGCAGGATGTGCTGAGCGCCGATATAGCAGATTACCAGCAGGTACTCAACTGGACGCTGGACTATAGCACGATGCGGACAGGAACCGGCGTCGCCGCAAATATATTTATGGGGATACTGACTGCATTTGCAGTGCTGCTCGTACTTATATCGCTCGTAATCGTAAGGTTTAATATCCGTAATGCAATCGAAATGAATATAAGGAATATCGGGATGCTGAAAGCGTGCGGGTACACGGGAAGCCAGCTCAGAAGGGCCTCCATGCTGGAATATCTCCTGACAGGTCTGCTTGGCATAGGCGCAGGGCTGGCTATTGCGCAATCCGCTTCCGGAATCGTCGGAAATATCATATCTGCTTCCCTTGGACTTCAGTGGGATATGGGAGCAGATATACGGAGCGCCGCCATCAGTACTGCGGCCGTAATGGTACTGATTCTTGCGGCGGTATATATAAGCTGCCGGAAATATAAGAAGATTACCCCGCTGGACGCCATGAGAAATGGAATGCACAGCCATAATTTTAAGAGGAACCACGTACCGCTTTCCACGACGCATCTGCCTCTTCATGCTGCGGTCGGGATGAAGCATGTGCTGCTGGACAGAAGGCGGACACTTGCATTTGGCGGCATTGTCGCACTGCTTTCCTTCTGCGCCCAGATGTCTTTTGGCATCTACGACAATTACGCCGTACAGGACAGGAAACTGATAGAAGTGACCGGATTTGAGACTCCCGATATTACAACGGCCGTAAAAGAGGCAGATCCTAAGAAGGCGGAAGTATTACAGGCAGAGCTGGAAGATAAACTGTACGCTGTAGATGGAATCTCTCATATCGTCGCGTACACTGCAGACGATGTGACCTGTACTTACAAAGGCGGCAAAGAAGGTGTCAACTGTGACGCTTATGACGACACGGAACATCTGCGTATCGACAATGTGGTAGAAGGCAGAAGGCCTAAGCTGGACAATGAAGTGATGCTCTCCACCGTGATTGCCGACAGGCTCGGAGCCGGTACGGGAGACGTCGTATACCTTAAGCTGGGGGGCAGCAGGCAGGATTACCTCGTCACGGGGCTGAGCCAGGGCATGAACCATCTCGGGAAAAAAGCGATGGTCACGAAGGAGGGATTTGCACGGATCAAACCAGATATCGTTCCGGAGCTGTATATCTATCTCGACGAAGATAAGGATGTACCGTCCATGGTAAATGAAATCAAAGGAATTGTAAAAGGAAAAGATGTGACAGTCACGAATTTCCTGGATTATATATCAGTTTCGCTCGGCTCTATAAAATCAGTCATGAAGGTACTCTGTATCGTTATGTTTGGCGCGGTCAACCTTGTCATTGCACTCATACTCATACTGCTCGTCAAGACGCAGATCGTGCGAGAACAGCGGCAGCTGGGCATATATAAGGCGCTCGGTTGTACGACGAGGCAGCTCATACTGCAGACGACCATGAGTTATATTCCGGTTGTGCTGTCTGGCGCACTGTTTGGAAGCGCTGCGGCCTGGTTCGGAACAGAACCGTCGCTCATTCTCTGTTTTTCAGCTTTTGGTATCAAAAAGTGCGGGCTTGATATGAACATTGGCGCAATGGCCGCAATCGTGGCCGCAATTGTTCTGTGGGCATGGCTGGCAGCAGTGGTCTGGTCCATGAGAATCAGAAAAATAGAACCTTGCAGAATGATTGAGGAAGTGTAATATAGTCCATCAAAAGATAACATATGGAATTTTGCTTGCTGCACAATGATGTTATAATCCGTATAAGAACTTAAGCTTATTGAACTGCCCATGTTCAATGAGGTATAAACGTGAAGAACATGATTTCAGTCTATTCAAAAGACAGGAGGATATGAAGATGAGTGAGAAGATTCCAGAAAAAATGTCAGGGATGAAGCTTCCGGGCGGAGCCAAAGTACAGCCGGTCACGTGTGATGTGCCAAAGCCGGGACCGGGGCAGGTGCTTCTGAAGATGAAGGCTGCCAGCTTGTGCGGAAGTGATCTGAAGTATATCTATTTTGAACACACGGATAAGACCGGCGGGGCCAGATACGATGACGTCATCGCCGGACATGAACCGAGCGGGCAGGTCGTGGCCGTCGGGGACAAAGTAGATGATTTTAAAGAAGGGGACCGTGTCGTCGTATACCATATCCAGGGCTGCGGATACTGTGACGAATGCCGCAAAGGATTCTATATCAACTGCCAGCAGCCGGAGAGAAGAGCGTACGGATGGCAGAGGGACGGTGCACTGGCGGAATATATGGTTGCAGACGCGGATACATGCATCCACCTCCCGGATTTCCTGACTTATGAAGACGGGGCCATGATAGCATGCGGATTTGGCACTGCCTATCAGGGGCTCTTAAGAGCCAATGTCTCCGGTAATGACAGGGTGCTCGTCATGGGGCTTGGGCCGGTAGGACAGGCAGCCCTCATCCTGGCCAAAGCGCTTGGAGCCCAGACAGTTGGCGTAGATATCTCGGAAGAAAGAATGGAGATGGCCAGGAAAATCGGTGCGGATGAGGTTCTTGCCGGTGATGACAGTGTGGTAGAGAATGTTATGAAACTCACCGGAGGCAAAGGGGTGGAGGTGGCCGTAGACTGTTCCGGCAGCAGCGTAGGACGGCACAGATGCCTGGAGGCGGCCAGAATGTGGGGCAACGTCGTATTTCTTGGAGAACAGGGAACCGTGACGTTTGAGCCGAGCCCGCTTCTGCTGCATAAGAATCTTACGCTCCACGGTTCCTGGGTGACATCCGTAGGCAATATGGAGAAGCTCGTAGAACTGCTCGACAGGAAGAAGATACATCCGAGCCAGATTATTACGCACCGCTTCCCTCTGAAGGAGACGGACAAAGCGTTCGAAGTGTTTGCGACCGGCAAAACAGGCAAAGTATGCATCAATCACGAGATGGAATAGAAGAGGGGGAGATTATGGAGGCGGTAGAACGGATCAGGAAGTGGCTTGAAGAAAATAACTATGACGGTGTGCTTCTGAACCGGAGGGATAACTATACCTGGGTCAGCAAAGGTGCCAAAAGCAATGTAGTGTCCAACAGCGAAAATGGTGCAGCGTACTATGCCATAAGGCGGGACGGTATCGACCTGCTGGCGGACAGCAGCGATCTTCACCGCATGGACACGGAACAGAACCCGCTCGGGGCAGATCCGGTGCTTCTCCCATGGTATGTATCCAAGGATGCACAGATAAAAGACTATATAGGGGGAAGACGGTTTGCTTCAGACACAGGGACAGCAGGTACTGCAAATGTACAGGAAGAGCTGGCTGAGCTGCGTCTGAGGCTTACGGAAGAGGAAGTGGCGCGCTATGAAAAGGCTGGAGAACTGTGTGCGGATATCGTCGAAGGGGTCTGTGCGGAGGCGAGGCCGGGGATGACGGAAAACGATATCGCACATATGCTCAGTTGCCGCTGCATCCAGAACGGGGTAAGCCCCGATTGCGTACTTGCAGGCGCTGATGGGCGTATCCTGTCATACCGTCATCCGGTTCCGGCCGGAAAGAAAATAGAAAAAAGCCTGATGGTTGTCCTCGGCGGAGAGCAATACGGCTTGTACACGAGTCTGACGAGAATGGTATATTTTGCCCGGGTGCCGGAAGAGATCAAAGAGCGGTACGAAAAGACGCAGTATATCTTTGCGTGTATGCAGACGATGATGCGGGACGGGATGACCTATAAAGAATACTTTGAAAAAGTAAAGGCACTATACGCGGAGGCGGGGTATGACGGCGAATGGAAGATGCATCACCAGGGAGGGCCGACCGGATATGCATGCAGGGAATTTATCCCGGCTCCAGGCGACGAGCGGACAATCCGCGAAGGCCAGGCTTACGCGTGGAATCCTACGATTCTCGGTACAAAGTGCGAGGAGACTACCTATCTCGGGGCCGATGGGGTAAGGATACTGTCCATGTCTTCTAACTGGCCCCGACGAATCATTGATACGCCACATGGGATGATAGAAGTGGCGGAAATTCTGAAACGATAGCCCGGTGACATGCCGGGCTATCTGGCAAATTCACCAAATTCTTTAGCTGTGTCGAAAATTATATGTTGACTTTTTCCCATAAAATGGTAATATTATACTTAATTAAGGACTTTATTAAATACTTTATTAAAGTTTTGGCGAAAAGTGCGCGTATCATAGAATATAGTGAAAGGAGGGGTGGATGGTGATACAGAGAACGAACAATTCAGAGGTGAAGAAGCTGAACCGGAACCGCGTTTTTCGTTATATAAACAGTAAGAACAGAACTTCTATGCCGGATATCGCTGCCGCGCTTGATATGAGCGGACCTACAGTGCTGCAGATAGTAAAAGAACTAAAAGAAGCGCATGTCGTCTGCGACGCCGGGGAATTTGAATCTACAGGCGGCAGGAAGGCAAAGGCGCTTGCAGCAGTAAAGGATGCCAGATATGCGGTGGGAATCGAGATAACCCGGAACCATATCGGAATGGTTCTGACGGATATGACGGAGACCGTGCTGAAACATGTGCGTATGCGGAGAGCCTTTACATATGAGGACGAGTACTTTGTTCAGCTTGGTGAGGCGCTGGCGGACTTCATCGGGGAGGATAAGGCAGTTAGTGAAAAGGTTGCAGGTGTGGGAATATCTGTCCCCTCTATCGTGGACAGCAATGAGAACCATATCACATATTCGAGGGCGCTGGATCTGTATGATATAGATGGGGAGGTGTTTTCCCGCCATATTCCGTATCCATGCGTATTGATTAACGATGCCAACGCCGCGGCCGCCACAGAGTGCATCGCGGACAGGCAGCTGGAGAGCATGATATACCTGTCCCTGAGCAATACGGTGGGCGGTGCGGTCGTGTTCCGGCAGGAGACCGGACAGGAGGAAGCGGGGAGCCCGCTGGTCAGCGTGTTTGAGAATATGTATATCGGGAGGCACTGGCACAGCGGTGAATTCGGGCATATGGTCATACATCCTGGTGGCAAGACATGCTACTGCGGCAAAAAAGGATGTGTAGATGCGTACTGTTCCGCGCTTTGCCTGGCGGAATACACGGACGGTTATCTGGAACGCTTTTTTGACAGAATGGAGGATGGGGATCTTGAACTTGTGAACGTATGGGAGGACTATCTGGACGACCTGGCTATCACGGTTGATAACCTGAGAATGTGTTTTGACTGCGATATAGTGCTCGGAGGCTATGTCGGGAGCTGTATCGGTCCCTATATCAAGGAGCTGCAGAAAAGGGTGGCGGAAAAGAACATCTTTGAAGGGGGAGGGACTTATGTCCGTGCCTGCAGATACCAGAAAGCCGCATCGGCTTTAGGGGCCGCGGTCTATTATATTGAAAACTTTATAAATTCTATATAGAGAAGTGAAAGGAGCAGAAGAAGATGGATGGGATGATGAAGGTTGCAGTAATGAATGGAATTGGGGAGATGGGCTATACCGAGCGCCCGATACCGCAGGTTAAAGATGATGAAGTACTTGTGAAGCTGGAGTATGTTGGAATCTGCGGCAGCGACATGCATTATTACGAGATGGGAAGAATCGGGGACTATATCGTAGAGCCGCCGTTTGTTCTCGGACATGAACCAGGCGGAACCGTCGTTGAAGTGGGGAAGAACGTGACCCATCTGAAACGAGGCGACCGTGTGGCGCTGGAGCCGGGGAAGACATGCGGCAAATGCAGGTTCTGCAGAGAAGGGAAGTACAACCTCTGCCCTGACGTGGTGTTCTTCGCGACCCCTCCCGTTGATGGCGTATTCCAGGAATATGTGGCACATCCGGAAGATTTGTGCTTTAAGCTGCCGGAGAATGTCAGCACGCTGGAAGGTGCGCTGATTGAACCGCTGGCGGTAGGCTTCCATGCGGCAAAGCAGGGAGATGCCCATGCAGGACAGACGGCGGTCGTATTCGGAGCAGGCTGTATCGGCCTCGTGTCCATGATGGCATTAAAGGCATGCGGAGTGTCCAGGGTGTATGTGGTGGATGTCATGCAGAAGCGTCTGGACAAGGCGCTGGAACTCGGGGCCGACGGCGTTATCAACGGGAAGGAAGATGACGTGCTTGCAATGGCAAAGGAACTGACGGACGGAGAAGGCTTTGATCTGGCAATTGAGACCGCGGGTACAGAGATTACGACAAACCAGGCAATCCAGGCAGTACGAAAAGGATCCAACATCGTCCTTGTCGGCTATGGCAAGACAGGTATGATGAATATGATGATGAGCCTTGCCCTTGACAAGGAAGTTACATTTAAAACAGTATTCCGCTACCGCCATATCTATCCGATGGCCATTGATGCGGTGGCTCAGGGAAAGGTGGATTTAAAGGGAATAGCCACGCACATCTTCCGCTTTGACGACATACAGACGGCGATGGACAGAAGCGTGAACGAAAAGAGCGAGATAGTGAAAGCAGTCGTAAAAATTGCAGAATAGCCGTAAGTTTGCCAAATAAATAACATTATGCAAATTACATGAATTTATAAAAAAAATATTGTGTAACATTGCATATTGCACAGTCATGTGCTTTTGATATATAATTATATAAATTGAATTTATAAAATAGATTTATAAAAGTGGTATGTGTAAGAAAGCTATACTTTTCTGTTCACCGGCAAAATCACAGAAATGGGCATGAAAAAAACGCCTGATTAAGGCGTTTTCAATAAAAAACAAGACTGTTCATAAAAGTATACTTTATGAACAGCGGCAAAGCAATATTAAGCAGAACGGCTAGCAACCGGGAGGAGGACGAAATGGGAATTATCGAAAGTATGAGACTGGACGGCAAAGCAATCTATGTAACAGGTGCTGCAAGCGGGATTGGCAAATGCGCTGCTACGGCATTTGCGGAAGCCGGTGCGGACGTGGCCATCGTGGATATCAATCTGGAAGGCGCTGAAGAAGCTGCAAAGGAGATTAAAGAAGCTACAGGTTCCAAGACAATCGCAATCCAGTGCGATGTTACGAAAAAGGACCAGGTAGAAGCAATGGTTGCAAAAGTTGTAGATACATATGGAAAGCTGGATGCCTGCTACAATAACGCTGGTATCGCGGTGAACGCTCCCGCGGAGGAGATGACATTCGAACAGTGGCAGAAAGTAATCGATATTAACCTTACAGGTGTATTTCTCTGTGCTACAGCGGCCGGAAGGGTGATGCTGAAACAGGGACATGGATCCATCATAAATACCGCTTCCATGTCAGGGCATATCGTGAATGTACCGCAGCCACAGTGCGCATACAATGCTTCGAAGGCCGGTGTAAGCCAGCTGACCAAATCACTTGCGGTAGAGTGGGCCAAGAAGGGCGTACGGGTCAACTGCATAAGCCCCGGATATATAGGAACTGAACTGATTATGAATGCAGAACACCTGAAACCATTGATTACACAGTGGAATGCAATGGCACCGATGGGAAGACTTGGAAAGCCTGAGGAGCTTCAGTCGATTCTCGTATACCTTGCAGGGGACACCAGTACGTTTACAACAGGATCCGATATCATCGTAGACGGAGCATTTACCTGCTTCTAAAGGGATCCCAAACAGGATAGCTGATAGCAAAAGCTATAAAATAATATATTTCAAGGAGGAAAACGTATTATGAGGAAAAAAGTGGTAAGCGTGATTCTTTGCGTGGCAATGATTGCGGCAATGGTTGTTGGATGTACAACCAAGTCACCGACTTCTGGCGGAGACGACAAGAAGGATAACGAGAAGAAAGACAGCTACAAGGTCGGTATCTCCATCCAGTCTCTGAAGAATGATTACTGGGCAGGCGTTATGGGTAAGCTTGAAGAACTTTTGAAAGACAAAGGATGGGACTACACATTGCAGGATTGCTCTAACAATTCATCAGAGCAGATCAGCCAGGTTGAGAACTTTATCACATCAGGCTGTGACTTGATTATGGTTCACCCGGCTGACGCAGACGCTCTTGAGACTGTATGCCAGCAGGCGCTTGATGAAGGAATCAAGGTTATGTGCTGGGACGACCCGATGGAGAATACGACTGCAAACTGGATTCTTGACAACACGGCACTTGGAAATGACATCGGCAAGACGGCGGCAGCTTTCATCAATGAAAACTATACAGCAGATAAGCCGGCTGAGGTCTGCGTTATCGGCAAGCCGTCTACAAAGGTTCTGTTAGAGAGAGCGAACGGTATCAAAGAAGGATTGGAAGAGAACTGTGACAAAGGCAACTATAAAATAGTAGCAGAGGTTGACGGACTGGAAGCAAATGAAGCACAGTCAAATGTAGAGACTGTTCTTCAGGCAAATCCTGACTGTTCTGTATTTGTAGGTGTTGGAGCAGGCGCTATGATCGGTTCTAACGAAGCATTGCTCCAGAAGTTCGGCGGAGCCGGCAAAATTCCGGAGAACTATGGTGTCATCACTACAGACGTTACTCCACAGCAGTTAGAGTCTCTTAAGGCAGGAGATGAGGCTGTAAGAGCTATCATCGGCTTTGAAGGTTCCAGCACAGATACAGCGGAAGCTTGTTTGAAGATGTATGAGAGAATCCTTGACGGCGAAGACTTCTCAGGTGACAATCACAATGTTCAGAGACCGACGATGGAAATCAATCTGGACAATATCGATGATATCATGAAGGGAATGTAACATCATAATAAAGCTAGCGAGACGATAAGATAGAGGCGGGTTGCTCCGCCTCTATGTAATATCCGCTTGACTCAGGGGGAATGAATATGAGCGAAGAATATGTACTGCAGTTAGAGCATATAAGAAAAGAATACCCGGGTGTTGTTGCACTGAAAGATGTTACGTTAGAATTAAAGAAAGGCGAGATTCTTGCACTGATAGGAGAGAACGGGGCCGGGAAATCTACGCTGATCAAATGCTGTTCGGGAGCGGTTATCCCGACTTCCGGCAAGATTATCGTAAACGGCAGAGAATTCACCAGCATGACACCTCAGCTCGCGGCTGAGAATGGAATTGCAATCATTTATCAGGAATTCAACAATGTTAAGGAACTGTCTGCAGCGGAAAACCTGTTTTTGGGAAGACCTATCAGAAAAGGGCCTGTCATTGATAAGAAGGCGATGGAGAGAGAGGCGGCAAAAGCTTTCGAGCAGCTCCAGATTAAGATTGACCCGAAGACTCTGATGAAGAACCTGACGGTCGGCTATCAGCAGATGGTTGAGATTGCCAAGGCAATCCAGCAGGATGCAAAGATATTGATTATGGATGAACCTTCTGCACCTCTGACGAGCGCGGAAGTTGAAAGTATGTTCCGGGTAGTAGAAAGACTGCGCAAGGAAGGGATTTCTATTGTCTACATATCTCATAGATTGGATGAAATCTATCGGCTTTCAGATAGAATCCTCGTATTACGTGACGGAGAATATGTAAAAACATTGATTACAAAAGACAGCGAAGTCCAGGAACTCATCAAGCTTATGGTAGGCCGGGAACTGACGGAGACCTATCCGCCGCGGGGGGACTGTATCGATACAGATGAAGTGGTATTGGAACTGAAAGGAGTCACCGGCAACGGAGATAATGATATCAGCCTGAAAGTGCATAAAGGTGAGATAGTAGGCCTTGGCGGGCTGGTTGGAGCGGGCCGTACCGAGCTTGCGGAAGTTATCTTTGGAGCCGCGCAAAAGACGTCCGGGCAGGTCATATTTAAGGGACAGGAAGTAAATCCAAAGAGTCCCCGGGAAGCCATTGACCTTGGAATCGCACTCGTGCCGGAAGACCGGAAACGCCACGGGGCTATGCTCGGCATATCGATTAAGAATAATATCAATATGCCTATCTATGAGAGAAACTCCCGTCTTAGCGTAATCAATTCCAAGCTGGAGCTGGAGACTGCTGAGAAATATCAGAAGAGCATGGCGATTAAGACACCGACGCTGCACCAGCTCGTGAAGAACTTGAGCGGCGGGAATCAGCAGAAGGTGATTCTGGCAAGATGGCTTGCGGCGGATTCCGAGCTGATTATATTTGATGAACCGACAAGAGGTATCGATGTCGGCGCAAAATATGAGATCTACAAGCTGATGAATGATCTAGTTGAAAAAGAAGGAAAGGCAATTCTGATGATTTCTTCTGAGATGGAGGAACTGATGGGTATGTCGGACAGAATTGTTGTGCTGTCGGAAGGTGAGATGACCGGAGAGCTGGAAAAGAGCGAGTTCAATCAGGAAACCATCATGGCGTATGCATCCGCAGCAAGAATGGAGGAGGGTCAGACAGTATGAAAAATAAAGTAGTATACCAATTAAAAGATAAAGCGATATGGGTCGTGTTTTTGATTCTCGTTGTTGCGTTTACCATCGCGAATCCGCGCTTTATAAACCCGAGCAACATATTCTCGCTGCTCCGCCAGGTATCCATGTTCGGTATTGCTTCTATCGGTATGACATTTGTTATCTTACTTGGGGATATCGACCTGGCAACGGGTTCAATCATGTCATTTGTTAACATTGTATGTGCTTATCTGATGGTCAACATGGGAGTAAATATGTGGCTTGCCATACTTCTTACGCTTGCGGTGTCTACCCTGATTGGCGTATTGAATGGTTTCATGGTATCCACGATCGGCATCCCGGCCTTGATTGCAACCTTTGCAACTCAGACAGCGTTCTCAGGCCTTGCCTACATTCTGAGCGGCGGTCTCCCGATTAACGGATTTACAGACAATTTCCGCATTATCGGACAGGGATATGTCAGCGTCGTTCCAGTGCCGGTTATTCTCATGATCATCTGCTTCGCGATTGGATCGTTCATTCTGAACAAGACTTATTTCGGACGTTACTTCTATGCAGTGGGCGGTAACGTGGAAGCGGCGAGGCTGTCAGGCATACGGGTCGGAAGAATCAAATATCTTGTATTTGCTATCTCGGGATTCTTTGCAGGCCTTGCTGGTATTGTTATGCTGTCACGTACAAATTCAGGCATGCCTAACGCTGGTGACGGATATGAATTTAAGGTAATCACCTGTGTCGTTTTAGGCGGTGTATCCGTAACCGGCGGCTACGGTAAGATATCAGGTGTCGTTGCAGGTACATTTATCATCGGCGCGCTGACGAACGGCATGATTTTGTTAAACATTAATTCCTATATCCAGGATGTCGTCATGGGTGTCGTACTTGCACTTGCGGTTGGTTTCGACTGTATCCAGAAGAAGAGACAGCAGAATTAATATCAGTACATATATACGAATACAATGAAGTCTAAAAATCCCGGTAAATGTCTGTTTACTGGGATTTTAGAGAATATAAAGGGTTCTGGAAGGCGATTGGGGGACTGTTTGTTGACATATGATGCAATCGTAAGTAAAATAATGAGTATATAATTATAAGACAAGTGAAGGTAACTAACATTGAATAAAAGTCAACAGATATATCATTATATACGGACACACCAGTCAGTTTCCAAACAGGACATCGTTTTAGGACTTAAGTTCAGTCTTCCGACGATTACGCAGAAGCTCCAGTATCTGGAGCAGAGGAATCTCATAGATACGTCCAGGAAGATACAGAATACAGGTGGACGCAATGCCACGGCATATTCCTATGTGAAAAAGGCGAGGGCGGCAATCGGCGTCTATCTGACCGGACACCATATCAACTGCGTGGCGGTAGATTTGTCGGGCGATGTCATTGATATGACAAAGGAGCGCATTACATTTAATTTAGAAGATGAAGCATATTTAAAAAAAATCGGTGAAGTGGTAGAGCGCATTAAGAATGAGGCGGAAATCAGCGATGAAGCGCTGCTTGGAGTCGGAATCGCGGTGCAGGGTCTCGTGTCTGAAGACGGGGAGGTCGTAACTTATGGTCTTACGCTTAACTTTACCGGAAAGACAAGGGAAGAAATCGCAAGATATATACCGTACAACAGCCGGCTGTTCCATGATTCCAGCGCGGCAGGCTATGCAGAGGTATGGATTGACCATGACATATGCAATGCATTTTACATCAGCCTGAGCAACAGTGTCGGCGGTGCGGTCCTGGTTGACAATAACATATATGAAGGCAATACGCAGAAAAGCGGCGAGATTGGCCATATGACGGTCGTACCGGAGGATGGTGAGCAGTGCTACTGCGGAAGATTCGGCTGCTTTGACACGGTCTGCCGTTCGACCAATCTGGACCAGTACACAGATGGGAATTTGGAACTGTTTTTTGCGCTTCTGCAGTCCAGAGACAGAGAAGCGGAAAGACTCTGGGATAAATATCTGGATGACTTGTCGCTCGGCATCCACAATATCCGTATGCTGTTCGACTCTGACATAATTCTTGGAGGCTATGTAGGGGCATATATAGAGTCATATATGGAGGAACTGTGCAGGCGGGTGGACGAGAGGACTTCCTTCAGCGACTGTGCGAGAGACTTTCTCTTCCCTTGCAAGTATAAAGTGGAATCTGCCGCGGCAGGTGCGGCAATCTGCTTTATCGATGAGTTTTTTGATACTATTTGACTGTTGGCATTAATGGAGGGTTATAGATATGAAAGCTGCGGTATATTATGGAAAGCAGGATTTGAGAGTAGAAGAGGTGCCGGAGAAGGAATTAAAAGATAATGAAGTCATGATCAAGGTGAAATACTGTGGCGTGTGTGGAACGGATATCCACATATTCAATGGTGACGGAGGCTCTTTTGCAGTTACGCCTCCGCTCATTCCAGGACATGAGTTCTCCGGAGTGGTGGCGAAAGTCGGTGCCGGTGTCACATCAGTGAAGGTCGGTGACCGTGTAAGCGGCGATCCGAACGATATGTGCGGTGAATGTTATTTCTGCAAGAATGCGATGCAGCATTTCTGTACGAACAATATCGGGCTTGGAACGACGGTAGACGGCGGCTTTGCCGAGTATGTCGTCATCAGAGAGAAGCAGGTGTACAAATTTTCGGACGAGCTGAGCTTTATAGAAGCCGCTATGGCAGAACCGATATCCTGCTGTCTGCACGGAATAGACCTGTGTCATATCAAGTCGGGAGACACCGTGCTTGTGATGGGCGGCGGCCCGATTGGTATGATTATGATGCAGCTGGCTAAAAACGCGGGGGCATCCAAAGTAATCATGTCGGAGCCTGTAGAGGAAAAGAGAGAGCTGGCAGTGAAGCTCGGCGCGACAAAGACAATCAACCCGATAGAAGAGGACGTGCAGGCTGTGCTGGCAGATTATTGTGCCAACGTGGATGCTGTCATCGAATGTGTCGGCAATATACATACGCAGGAAGACGCCATCAAGTTCGCCGGAAAAGGAGCGACGGTTATGTACTTCGGCCTGGCAGCGCCGGAGGAAAGCCTTCCTCTTAAACCAGATGACGTGTTCAAGAAAGAGCTGAAAATCACTTCTTCGTTCATCAATCCATATACATTTGAACGTGCGATTCAGGTGTTGGAGTCCAAGGCGATTGATTTGGAAAGCCTGATTACGAATATCGTACCACTGGATGATATCGCGGATGTATTTACGAAACCGGAATATAGAAGGACCGGGAAGGTTATGATTCAGGTTTCATAGTAGCGGGGGTAAGTAAACCAGGCGGCGGGCAGGGAGCCGGATGGCATCTGCTCCGATGCGTCCGAGACTCCGGCTATTTCACGTATCCCTAACCCTGCGGAATGCGCGCCGACAGCAGCTTGCATCCCGCAGGATGAGGGCTCCGGATAGGATTCTCCGCCTCTTCCGCTTACACCTGCGCATCTCCCACCCGGCTCCCCGCCCGCTATCTACCTTACTGGCATGGGCGAGGGTGGATGTGTGACGTTACTGGTCAGCGGCGTCCACTTTACTAAACTCCTAATTCTTCCGCCTTGAATATCATATATCCTTCATAGTAGTAGCTGTGGTCAATTCCTTTCATGTATACTTCGCGGCTGTTTATCTTGTCTGTAAGTGCTGCTTTCAGAATATGCTTAATTTCAATATCCTTGATTGGGCTTCGCTCCATTGCCATTAGGTAATCTTCTTTATCTATTTTGCTCCAGTCGATGACCTGGCCAATTTCTGCTTTCAGAATCAAATCAAGCCAGATACGGGTGCATCGCCCGTTGCCTTCTCTGAAGGGGTGCGCGATATTCATCTCTACATATTTTTCAATAATTTCATCAAAGGTAGACTGTGGCATCTTGTCTATATTTTCTAGAGAGGCCTTTAGATACATCAACGGCGCGAATCGAAAATTCCCTTTTGATATATTCACGGTTCTGATAGTACCGGCAAAGTCGTAGATATCTTCAAACAGGTATTTATGAATCGCTTGAAGTGCGGAAAATTTACCTGCATCAAGCGTCCCCAGTATCCCCTCTTCAAATAGCTCGATGGCTTTCCTTTTGCTGATACGTTCTTCTTCACGCGCAAGAGCGACAGAATCATCAATCCCTAATTTATTTTCAAGTGCCATGGTACACCTCCAATGTAATATTTTCCGCCTGTCATTACCCTGGGTCTGGATAATTGAGTATTCCTAATATATTATAACATTGTTTGTATGAAAGAACACAGTTTATTGCAGTTATTTCAATGGTTAATTTAGAAACAATCGGTCCATAAAGTATTGACGCAGAATTGGTATTGTAATACAATACCAATATAAGGAGGTGCACGGCATATGAATTATTTTTTAGGAGTGGACATCGGTACGTCCAGCGTGAAATCGCTGCTTATGGATACGAAAGGGCATGTGGTCGGGACTTCACAGGTTGGATACGACATAATAAAAAGCAGACCGGAATATGCGGAGCAGGATATGGAGGTATTGTGGGAGGCTTCGCGGCGGACGATTGCAGACGTGGTGAAAAAGTACCCGGAAGAGGCAGCACGTATTCAGGGAATCAGCTATTCCGGGCAGATGCATGGTCTTGTCATGACAGACGCGCAAGGCTGCCTCATACGTAATGCGATCATATGGGCTGACCAGCGTTCGGAAGATGAGATTCACAGGATATACGATATCGTGGGGGAAAATTCCTACCGCAGCGTCACTTTGAATTCTCTCAGCACAGGATTTCTTATCTCTTCCCTTATGTGGGTGAAAGAACATGAGCCGGACAATTATGAGAAGATACGCTATGTCATGTTCCCGAAGGATTACATAAGATTTCGGATGTGTGGGGAATTTGGCACGGATATGACAGATGCCTCAAGCGGCGCAATATTTGATACGAAGCAGCGCCAATGGGCCTGGGAGCTGATAGACAGGCTTGGCATAGACAGGGATATGTTCCCGGAGCGCCACGAGTCCTGTGATGTGGTCGGAACAGTGACGAGGGAATGCGCAGAAGTGACGGGACTGAAGCCCGGCATAAAGATTGCCTGCGGCGGCGGCGATACCTTGATGCAGGGTGTGGGCAACGGCATCATCGGACCTGGGTCACTGGCAGCTAATATTGGGACGGCATGTCAGATATCGGGCGCATTTAACGAACCGCTGCATGATGAAAAGTACCGCACGAACACGTTCTGCCATGTAAAGGAAGACTTGTGGATGCTGATGGGAGCCCATTTGAGCGGCGGTGTCGCGATGAAATGGCTTATGAACGAGATTCTGTATATGGATACGTTCGATGAGATGACGGCCATGGCGGCGGCCGCTCCGGCGGGCAGCGAAGGGCTCGTATTCCTTCCGTATCTGAGCGGGGAGAGGACGCCATACAATGACCCGGGTGCCAAAGGGATTTATTTTGGCATGACGCTCCGGCATGGAAGAGAGCATATGATCAGAAGCACGATGGAGGGAATCGTATTCGGCCTGCGCACATCCATCGAGATATTCAAAGGGCTCGGCATCGAGTACAGTAAGGTTATCGCGTCCGGAGGGGGTGCGAGGGGACGGCTGTTCCTTGAGATGCAGGCGGACATATTCGACTGTGACATCTATACGAATGCCGGAAACGAACAGGCAGGAATAGGAGCGGCGATAACAGCGGCAGTTGCATGTGGAGAATATGCGGATTACGAAGAAGCATGTGCCAGACTTGTACATATGAAGGACACGGTTGTGACGCCGAACCGCGAGAATCAGAAATATTATGAAGAACAGTTCGCGGTATACAGAGAACTGTACGGACATAACAAAGACCTGTTCCATATGTAAGGGAAGAAGCGGTGAGCATATAGGATGAAGATATTTCAAAAAGGCTTTAACTATTCACAGGACGGGAACGGCAACCGGCTCGTCTACCATCTGCAGGGCTGTAATATGAAGTGCCCTTGGTGTGCCAATCCGGAAGGGATGGAGCCGGATGGCGTAATTGTGGCGGACAGTGAGTGGATACTGGAATCTGTCTGCCCGCATGGCGCGGTAAAGGGGACGCATGTAGACAGAGATATGTGCCGCACGTGCACAAAGAAAGAGTGCATCACAGAGCATAATACAAAAGGCATGTATCTATCCTACGAGGAAAAGACGCCGGAAGAAGTATTCCGTGAGGCATGTGCCAGTGAAATGATGTTTTATGACGGTGGAGGGGTGACTTTTACCGGTGGAGAGGCAACCGTGCAGTTCAAGGAACTGAAGGAAGTACTTCTCAGATTGAAAGACCACGGCATCCATACCGCCATCGAGACGAACGGGACGCATCACAGGCTGCCGGAACTGTTTCCGCTTATTGATGAACTTATCATGGACTGCAAGCACTGCATTGCAGAAAAGCATGAACGGTATACAGGTGTTCCTTGCGGCGGCATCCTGCATAACATAAGAGAAGCGGCGGCAAGCCACCCGAAGCTTCATGTGCGCGTACCACTGATCGGAGGAATCAACGACGGCCCGGACGACCTGAAAGAGTTCCTTGCTTTTTTCGGTGAGATCAAAGGAGAGAATGTGACATTCGAGGTGCTGGCATATCATGAATTCGGCAGAAAAAAATGGGAAGAATGCGGATGGGAATATAAGATGACTGAGGGGGCATATGTGAAGGATGAAGTGCTCGGGCAATTCCGGGGAGCAGTCACCCGTCTGGGCTGCCATTACAGAAGAACGTAATCAGACCTTCACAGATGCGTGGAACATGATGTAATCCATATAAGGAGAGTAGCGGATATGAAGATTGAAACAATATTAAACGCCGGTGAGATTACAGATCTGGCGAAGAAAAGATTCCAGGAAGAGCGGGCGGTGGACCATCTGGAAGGCTGGTTTCTCGCGAAGGAGATTATGCGGGAGTGTGACGGTGCATATAAAGATGAGCCAGACTGCATACGGATTGCCAGGACGCTCGTCACGGCTGCAGAAAAGATTCCCCTCCGGCTTGGCGACTACCATGTGTTTGCCGGCACACAGGACGATGCGTTTGCCAGGTCATATGCACTTATCAACCCTGCATTCTCCGTAGACTCTTTCACCGGCTACTGTGACCCGGTGGCTGTATTCGGTGATATCGAGCCCATTGGCGATATCACGCAGGAACGCATAGACGATCTGAAAGACTATAACACGAATACAGAATTTTCCAGGGCACTTTTCGGTGCATACGATATGGCAGGAGAGGATACGAGCGAAGCCATATTTTTTATCGAACAGGTGACGGGCCATCTCATACCGGATATGCGTCCTGTACTGCGCATGGGAGTCGAAGGGCTTAAAAGGCAGATAGAGGAGCAGAGGGGGAAGGAGACGTGTGAAAAGAAGCGGGTTTATTATGAGGCAATGGACACTGCGCTTGACGCTGTGACCGTGATTGCAGGCAGATATGCCCGGCTGGCGCAGGAGAAAGCAGCCGCCGCAGCGGGCAGAGACAAAGAACGGTATGCAATTATGGCGGAGACGCTCAGAAAAGTACCGGCACATGGAGCCGACAACCTCTATGAGGCTATCCAGTCCTTTATCCTTATGTGGCAGGTGATGTGCCTGGAGCAGACGCCAAATCCATATGCATTTTCCGTAGGGAATGCAGACCGTATATTTGAACCGTACCGGCTGACCGAAGATACAGGGCGGGAAATGACGGCGGCGCTGCTGAAGCATCTTCTCGTATTCTACAATGTGGCCGACAGAAGCTGGGCCATCTCGCAGAACCTGATAATCGGCGGACGGTCATTGGCGGGAGAGGATTTGACGAACCTTACATCCTACGCGCTTCTGGATGCATACTATGACATGAACCTGCCCCAGCCGATTCTGTCTGTAAAGCTGCATAAGAATACGCCGGATGAACTGTACGAGAGCCTTGGAAGATTCTTGTTTACACCGGGCTGTCTGACTCCGTCTTTCTTTAATGATGATTCAGTATTCGAAATATTAAAAGACAGGAACAAGGTGGATCCGGATGACCTGGAGGACTATTCCGTGGCAGGCTGCCAGGAACCGCTCATAATGGGAAAAGATAACGGCAACACGACAAACAGCTGGCTGAATATGGCAAAGGTGCTGGAACTGTCCTTGAACGGAGGCGTCTCAACAATCTCCGGAAAGAAATTTGGCAGAAGCAGCGAGGAAAACGGATATAGTACGGAGCTGGACCTGTTACGGAATATCCACACCGTCTTCTACAAGAATCTGGAAGGGTATGTAGATAAGATGACTTCGTGTGCCAATGCTGCTTCAGAAGCAGTCTCGCTGCTGCAGGTACCATTTCTGTCTTCTCTCATGGGCGGGATTGAAAGCGGCGTTGATGTGAGAGATACGAAGGTACAGGGGACGAAATATAATGGCAGCGGATGCCTGATTCACGGACTATCTGTTGTCGCAGACTCTTTTGCAGCCATCGACACCCTTCTCGATGAGAGGCCTGAAGACGCAGGCAGGCTGCTGGAAGCGCTCAGGGATGATTTCAGACATGACCCGGAGATGCGGCAGTATCTGCTCAAGGCAGAGAAATACGGCAACAATAGCGCAAAGGTGGATGATGAAGCGGCAGAAATAGCAGGGAGAGTCAGCGACATTGTAGCTTCCAGAAAGAATTATCTCGGAAATCCTTTCCGGGCAGACTGGGCTTCTCCGTCTACGCATCTGCTGTATGGATACTGGGTGGGAGCCACACCTGACGGGCGTAAAGCCAGAGAACAGCTTGGCTATGGTATCGACCCGCTGTATGGCGAAGCACATTCAGGTCTCGGATTCAGGATGCTGTCCAATATGAGGCTGCCGTTTGAAAAGATGAATGGAGGCTGCGCTTCCCACCTCGGTGTGAATCCGAATTACTTCAGGTCGGAGACGTTCGAGGAAAAAGGAATCGAGTTCAAGAACAAGATCATAGCACCGCTATTTTATAACCCGAAGAAGGAAGGGATAGCGCCGTTCTATCTGTATGTAAATGTCACAACACCCGAGATGCTCAGAAAAGTGCTTGAGAATCCGAAGAAATATGCACCGGGCGGTGTCTATATCATGAGGATCCACGGTACATTTGTCAACTTCCTGGACTTGTCTCCGGATATTCAGGAGGATATTATTAAACGTCTGGACATGGAATCCACGAGCATGTAAGATAGGAATAATATGGTGAATGAAAATCTATATGAAATTGTAAAAGATAAGATATGTGACGAGATATTTGAGGGGCATTTTGAAGATGGCGACCGGATACCGCCTGAGCGGGAGCTGGAAGAAATGCTCCATGTAAGCCGTGTCACCGTACGCAGGTCGCTTGAGGTTCTCGAGGAGGACGGCCTGGTTGTACGCGAAGTGGGAAGAGGAACGAGAGTTACGCTTCGTAATGTGGGGAATAAAGGTGAACTGGATATGGTTGTGCTCATAGCCCCTGCCCGTAATCCATTCTTTTCCGAATTTATAGCCCGGTTCCAGAATTATGCTCAGGAAAAGGGAGCGCTCCTGCTCTATGTGGAAAAGCCCCGTAAGGAGGAGCTGGAACGCTGCCTGTACCGGCTGTATAAAAGAGGGCTGCGCAATGTAGTCGTCTGGCTGGAGGATATGACGGTAGATTCAGATAAGCTGAAGAGGCTGCGTGCCCTCGGCATGAATCTGGTATTTTTTGATTCGGACAAAGGACTCCCTTATGCGGATTGCGTAGCGCTGGATAACAGTCTGGCAGTACAGGCACTGTATGAGGAACTCGAGCGGCGCGGATATAAAAATGTCGTTTACATTGGATGGAATCTGCAGGACGCGTACAGTATACGTATGCGCGAACAGACTTACAGGAAGAAGGCCGGTCCGGCAGCCCGGCTTCTCACCCTGCCATGGAAGGACGCAGAAACAGGTGCTGCCATGCTGAATGAGCTGTACGGGCCTGGACATGAGGGGATGGTGGATGCTGTCATCTGCAGTGACAGGGAGAGCGGAGAACTGACGGTGGAGACATTTAAGAGATTAGGTCCGCCTGTCAAAATTGCTGCAGTGGATGAGCTGTCAAAAAATGACAGTGCAGGAATCATCATGTATAAACAGAATCTGAATGCGGCTGTGGAGCAGATATTCACCTCGCTCCAGAACCAGTGCGGTATGGCGGGCCGCTGGAAAGCAGAACTTTACCTCCTGGAAGGTACGCTGGAAGAAGGTCGCATGGCGTCAGATGAGAATGGAAGCGTGGGATAAGCAGAGAGCGGGGCTGCTGCCCCGCTCTACATCCTGTGTCCATATGTTAGTCCGCATCGGCATTTTTCATTACTGCAGAAGCATGTCCCTCTTTTCAAGAATCTCTGCCACTATTACGCAGGCGGGGCAATCGCAGTATGCCGCTCCGGCGGATTTGATTTCTCTGGCATGCGCCGCAACGTCTTTTGCTTTGTCGGCTCCGAATACGTGGGCCCCGCCCTCGGATTCTGCAAAACGAATCAAAGTATCAATCGGCATGATATCTTCTTCCAATTCGGCGACATAGCTTTTAGTCACTTCCGCCTCCTTTTCCGTACCGACAGCATTGAGCCATGCCTCGGCTGCCTCTTTCGTCTCTTTGCTGCATGTCGGTGCATTCATTAGTTCGTGGGATTTTTCCACAACAAAGTCTAATACGTTTTTATCCATTATCGACACCCCTTTTCTTATAATTAGCTATATTTTACTATATCTGGAGCATTTTTACAATCCGTTATTGCAATGGGTTTTTACAGTTCTGATATCGTCTTATCTCCAAATACAGATTTCCAGTCTGCGTCAAATGTATCGACTGCATTCATAATATGCGGCTGTGTCAATGCGGATTCCAGGATGGCCGGATCCATGGTGGCGGTGTGGGCGCCCGCAAGGAAGGCCCGGTCAACCTGGCCGGCATTCTTGAAGCTGGCCGCCAGAATCTGAGCCGGATAACTGTAACGGTCAATCATTTCCGCCATAGACGCGATGACATCCGCTGCATCCAGCCCCATATGTTCCATCCGGTTGTAATAAGGGGCGATATAATCCGTACCGGCTTCCATAGCCAGGAACCCCTGCTGTCTGCTGTATACCGCGGTGGCGGTCGTGCGGATACTGCGGGCTTTCATAAGCCGGATAGCTTTGATTCCCTCCATCGTGACCGGAATCTTGACATATACGTCCGGGTCTACTTTTTCAAGGATGGCATCTGCGTCCCTGAGCATGCCCGCCGCGTCAAGCGCCGTTACTTGTATATGAAGCGGCTTTTCTCTGCCGATGATAGAACGGATTGCTCCCATATGTGAAAAGAAGTCGATCTGGCCCTCTTTTTTTACAATTGACGGGTTGGATGTGACGCCGGATATCGGGAATATCTCGCAATAATGTGCGATATCCTTAAGGCTGGCCGTGTCTAATAGATATTTCATTATAACCTCCTGTTTGGCGGCGTGTAGGCTCCTTTGGGCCGGAGTACGCCGTATTATGCAATTGTGACGATGATTCCGTGTTGTTCCAGATAAGCGCATTCTTCTTTTGGAATCTCACCGTCGGTAATTACTTCATATACATCTTTTAAGTCCAGAAATGCGACAGAGCCGGGACGGCCGAATTTTTCCGAGCCGGCAAGCACGTACGTATGATCAGCGGAACCGGTCATAGCGCTCAAAGTGTCGGAACGTATGAGATCGTCCCCGGTAAAGCCGGCTGTACGGGAATAACCGTCTGTCCCCACGAAAATCTTACCGACGTGGAAAGCGCTCACGGCACTTTTCGTCAGGGGACCTACAAGTGACTGGCCGTGGGGCTGGAGCGTCCCTCCCAGTACGATAAGCTGTATGTTCGTGTAACCTTTCAGGTAATTGGCCAGGTAGAAAGAGTTTGTGATAATCGTTACATTTTTCTTGGACTTTGCCAGTTCATCTGCAAACAGCGCACAGGTAGAGCCGGACTCGATGATAAGCGTCTCGCCGTCCTGCACGCAGGATGCCGCCCGGCGGGCAATCCTCTGCTTGTTATTATAATGAAGTGCCATTCGGTAATTAATGTCACCCGGATCGTTCGGTACGGCATAGCCGCGTTCCCGTTTCAGCATCCCACGTTCGGCCAGGTAATCCAGATCCTTGCGAATCGTAACCTTTGATGTGTGGAGATATGCGGCTAGCGTATTCACTTCTGTCCTTCCGTGCCGTATGACATATTCCAGAAGCTCGGTGTGCCGTTCTTTCATTGATACCCCTCCTGACTACATTCATGTTCTTTTGTGAATCACTAGTATACTAGCATAGAATATACTTTATGTCAAGAATGATGGTTTCGTACGAAAGTAAATATATTTCTTAAGTTTACTTTTTGCATATCGTATGGTATAATAATCGCAATGGGCCGGGCAGACGGAAGGTCAGGCCAGAGAAGGCGGAAAATGACAGAGAGAGGGAGAAGAGGATTGGATAAATACCTGATTGCCCATGATATGGGAACATCAAGCAATAAAGCGTCTTTGTTTACGACAGATGGCAGGCTGATAAAGAGCTGCACGGTGTCTTATGATGTACATTTTTTCCAGAAGAATTGTGCGGAACAGGATCCCCTTGACTGGTGGAATGCGGTGTGCACGGCTACAAGGAAGATTGTGGAAGGAATATGCCCCGCAGATATACTCGGCATCTCATTTTCTTCCCAGATGCAGGCATGTGTTATCGTGGACCCGAAGGGCAATGTACTGCGCCCGGCTATGATATGGGCAGACTTAAGGGCGGAAGTACAGGCCCGGCAGCTTGTAGAGCGCGTCGGTGAAGAGCGGATGTATGAACTGAACGGGCACAGGGCGAGCGCCAGCTATAGTATCGAGAAGCTGATGTGGATACGGGACAATGAGCCGGAACTATACGGACAGACTTATAAGATGCTGCTGGCGAAGGATTATATCATCTGCAGGCTGACGGGTAGATTTGTGACGGATTATTCAGAAGCGTCTGGTACGGATGCTTTTGACCTCAGAAGACTGGAGTGGTCGCGGGAGATTCTTGACGCGGCGGAGATAGAGGAGGAAAAGATGCCGGAGCTGCATGCGTCTACAGATGTCATCGGCCAGATGCTCCCGGAAGCTGCTGCGGCGCTTGGCATTGCTCCGGAGACGAAGGTCGTATGCGGAGGCGGTGACGGACCGTGCTCAGCGCTTGGAGCAGGAAGCATAGAGAAAGGCCAGATGTTTCTTTCTTTTGGTACGTCCGCCTGGATAGCAGGGACATCGGATGAGGTATTTCTGGACAAAGATAAGACGCTGATCTGCTTTGGCCACGTCATTCCGGGGAAATATATGCCATGTGGCACGATGCAGGCGGCGGGGAGCTCTTATTCCTATATCAAGAAGGCATTGTGCCGGGAGGAGGAGCGGCGTGCAGAGAAGGAAGGCACATCGGTATATGATATATTGAACAGGCTCGTCATGCGTTCGCCTGCCGGGGCAAAGGGCCTTGTGTTTCTGCCATATATGCTCGGGGAGCGGAGTCCGAGATGGAATCCGGATACTTCCGGAAGCTTTCTCGGAATCAAGATGGAGCATGAGAAATGCGATTATGTCAGGGCGGTTCTGGAAGGCGTGGCGATGAATCTGGACTTGATACTGAGCGCACATAGAGAACATGCACACGTAGAGGAACTGATGCTGACGGGAGGAGGGGCTAAGGGAAACGTTGTCGCTCAGATTCTCTCAGACGTTCTAGGGGTTACGCTGCACCGGCTGGATCATGTGGAGACGGCTACTTCTGTTGCTGCGGCGGTGATTGCGGGGGTTGGTGTCGGAGCATTCAGAGACTTTTCTGTGATACGCCAGTTTGTTAAGCCTGAGCTTACCTTTCATCCCGACACTCATAACAGAGAAGCATATGTTAGGCAAAAGACGCTATTTGAAGAAGGATACAGATGCCTCAGGGCATATTATGAGCTGGAGTCACGTTTTGGACTATGAAAACATCTAATCAGAGAGGAGGAAAGGCGATGCCGGTTTACTATTTGGCGGTGGATATCGGAGCGTCCAGCGGACGCCATATTCTTGGAAGTATAGAAGATGGAAGGATAGTTTTGGAAGAGGTATACCGTTTTCAGAATGGAATGATAAAAAAAGAGGGACATCTCTGCTGGGACTACAGGAAGCTGTTTGAACATATTAAGAGTGGTATTAAAAAATGCAAAGATATAGGTAAGATTCCGGTCAGCATGGGCATAGACACATGGGGAGTGGATTATGTCCTTCTCGATGAAAATGACGAAGTGCTCGGCGATATGGTGGGCTATAGAGACAGACGCACGGACGGCATGGACGAAGAGGTATACAGAATCATTCCGGAGAAAGAGCTGTATGAAAGGACCGGAATTGAAAAGATGATGTTCAATACGATATTCCAGCTCATGTCAGAGAAGAAACATAGTCCCGGATATCTGGACCGGGCAAAGGCGCTGCTGTTTGTGCCTGATTTTTTCCACTTTCTGCTGACCGGGGTGAAGGTAAACGAATATACGGAAGCGACTACTTCTCAGCTTATCGATGCCCGAAGGAGAAACTGGGATTATGAGCTTATAGACAGGCTTGAGCTTCCCAGAGAGATGTTTCAGCGCATCGCGATGCCGGGGGAAAAGCTTGGGAAGCTGCGCCCGGAACTCGTGGAGGAATTTGGATTTGACATGGATATCGTGCTGCCCTGTACCCATGACACTGGGTCTGCAATTCTGGCGGTCCCGGCTAACGATGACGATTATGCCTTCATCAGTTCCGGCACATGGTCTCTGCTCGGGGTGGAGAGGGACACGCCGGACTGCACGGAATTGAGCCGTGCCAATGATTTTACGAATGAGGGAGGATACGATTCGAAAATCTGTTATCTGCGCAATATTATGGGCCTATGGATGATTCAGTCCGTAAGGCATAATCTGGACGACAGATACAGCTTCGCAGAGATATGTGCCATGGCGGCGGAAGCGGACAGTTTTCCGTCCAGAGTTGATGTGACAGATAACTGCTTTATGGCTCCAGACAACATGATAGAAGAGATAAAGGATTACTGCAGGAGGACGGGACAGCAGGTGCCTGAGACACTGGGTGAGACTGCCACATGCGTATACGCAAGTCTCGCAGAATGTTATGACAGGACGATTAAGGGAATCGAAGCGTCTACCGGAAGAACATACCGGAGAATACATATCGTCGGAGGGGGCGGCAACGCGGAATATCTGAACAAGCTGACAGCCAGAGCGACAGGAAAAGAGGTCCATGTCGGCCCGACGGAAGGGACGGCCATCGGCAACATCGCGGCACAGATGATCTACCGTGGAGAATTTTCCGGTAAGGATGAGGCAAGGAGCATGATTCATAGATCATTTGACATTAAAGTGTATCACTATCCTGCACGGTAATACGGGCGGGACTGGTAATAAAAATTATATCCTGAAGGAGGAGACAAAAATGAAACATGGTATTTATTACGCATATTGGGAACAAGAGTGGGCGGCAGACTATAAACGCTATATCGAGAAGGTGGCGAAGCTGGGATTTGATCTGCTGGAAATTGGAGCCGCGCCGCTGCCGGACTACTCGCAGCAGGATGTTATGGATTTGAAGAAGTGCGCAGATGACAACGGGATTATGCTGACAGCCGGGTATGGCCCGACCGTCAACCACAACATAGGTTCTTCAGATGCCAAGATAAGGGAAGAGGCGCTTGAGTGGTATAAGAAGCTGTTTGCAGTGATGGCGGCCCTGGACATCCGCCTCATAGGAGGAGCACTCTACTCCTACTGGCCTGTGGACTTCGCTTCGGCCGATAAGGCAGAGGACTGGAAGCGGAGCGTGGAGGGAATGCAGAATCTGGCTCCGATAGCAGGACAGTATGGCATCAATATGGGCATGGAAGTCCTGAACCGCTTTGAAAGCCATATCCTGAACACTTCAGAAGAAGGTGTGAAGTTTGTGGAAGAAGTGGGCATGGACAACGTAAAGGTTATGCTGGATACGTTCCACATGAATATCGAAGAATCCAGTATCGGAGATGCGATACGCCGTGCAGGAAAGCTGCTTGGACACTTCCATACAGGCGAATGTAACCGTATGGTTCCCGGAAAAGGGCGCACGCCGTGGCGTGAGATAGGGGATGCCCTCCGCGATATCGGATACGACGGAACGGTAGTGATGGAACCTTTCGTACGCATGGGAGGCCAGGTCGGATCTGACATCAAGGTGTGGAGAGATATCAGCCGTGGGGCAGATGAGGAGAGACTGGATGAAGATGCCAGACGTGCGGTAGAATTTCAAAGGTATATGCTGGAATGGAATTCGTGCAATTTGGATTGACAGAGGATTGACAATGGTTTAATATATAAATAGGTTTTATAAAACTAGTTTACTTAATATTGCAATCAAAGAATCCGGGCGGATACAGGGTGGCGGTATCCTGTCATCCGTCTGTCCGGCAGAGGATGAGGAGGATGCGTATGGAGAGTGTGAATCCGGCGGCAGTTCCCCAGAGAAGGCTGAGCAACGGGATGGTTATCCCCGGCATCGGCATGGGGACATTCGGCAATGACCGATATGCCCCGCAGGAAGTGGCTGATGCGGTATACGGAGCGATAAAGGCCGGATACCGCCTTTTAGACTGTGCGGCAGCTTACGGCAACGAGAGGGATATCGGCACGGTGCTGGCCCGTTCCTTTGCGGAAGGAATCGTACAGAGGCAGGAACTGACCGTTATGACAAAGCTTTGGAATGACATGCACGGACAAGGGGATGTTCTTGTGGCATGTGCCAGGAGCCTCCGGGATCTTGGCCTTGATTATGTGGACGTGTATATGGTGCACTGGCCGTTCCCGAACTACCATGCTCCGGGGGCCGTGCTGGATGGCAGGAACCCGGATGCGGTTCCGTATTCGGCAGAGGAGTATATGTCCGTATGGAGGCAGATGGAACGTCTGGTTGACATGGGGCTTGTCAGAAGTCTTGGCATGTCTAATATGACAATCACGAAGCTTAAGCAGGTGCTCCCGCTTTGCAGGATCAAGCCTGTTGTCCTGGAAGTGGAGATGAATCCTGCCTTCCAGCAGCCCAAGCTCTTTGAATACTGCATCAGACATGATATCCTGCCGGTTGCTTTCAGCCCGATGGGATCTCCGTGCAGGCCAAAGCGTGATACGGAAGAAGGGGATGTAGTTACATTCGAGATGGACGAACTTCGGGAGATTGCCCGGGCGCATCACTGCCATCCCGCAGAGATATGTGTGAAATGGGCGGTACAGAGGGGACATGTACCGATTCCATTTTCAGTATATCCGGCAGAATACGCAGGCAACTTAAGATGTGCGACGGAAGATTTTCTTACAGAGGCCGAGATGGAGACGCTGCGAAAAGCCGACAGGAACGCCCGCCTTATCAAAGGAAAGGTATTCCTCTGGGAAGGAGCCGAAAGCTGGAGGGACATCTGGGATGGCGAGGATGAGTGGAATAAGCGTTAAGGGACATCTGGGACTGTAGAATAAATTGGAGATTATGATTAGGAGGATATGCAATGGAATATTTATTGGGAACGGACATTGGAACATCAGGAACTAAGACGATTCTTATGGATACGAAGGGGAAGCTGATTGCACAGGATCTGGAAGAATATGACGTGCTTACGCCGAGACCGCTCTGGGCAGAGCAGTGGCCGGATGTCTGGTATGAGGCTTCCAAAGAATCTATCCGCAAGACCGTGGAGAAAGCGGCGAAAGAATCCGGCGTCAAAAGGGAAGAGATCAAGGGGATTGCCATCAGCGGATTGTATGGAGGTTCCGGGATACCGCTTGACGAGGAGATGAAGCCTGTAAGACCTTGTATGATATGGATGGACAGACGTGCACAGAAGGAGACGCAGTGGGCGCTTGACCACATCGGCGAGGAGAAGCTGCTCCAGATTACACATAACGGTGCGGATCCTTATTATGGATACACGAAGATTCTCTGGATGAAGAATAACGAGCCTGAGAACTGGGCCCGGACCAAGTTGTTCCTCCCTCCGAATGATTATGTGATTTACAAGCTGACGGGAGAAGTCGCCATCGATTATTCTTCCGCGGGAAATATCGGCGGCATCTTTGATATGAACGACCGCGTATGGTCCGAAGAACTGCTTGACGCTATGGATATCCCGCTTTCCATGATGCCGCAGCGCATAGTGGAATCTACGGATATCGTCGGAGGCCTCAAAAAGGATATGGCGGAAGAGGTTGGCCTGTGGGAAGGGCTTCCTGTCATAGCAGGAGGTATCGACTGCGGCGCTGCCAACATCGGGCTCGGTGTATTTGAAGCAGGCGTGTACGCGGCGGCGATAGGGACTTCCATGTGCGCCGCGCTCATTTCCGACAGGCCGGTAAAAGGGAAGGGGCTAATTATATGGCCGTACCTGTATGATGCGAAGAACCTTTCATACTATTTCGCCGGTGGCAACACGGCAGGTGCTATTATCAAGTGGTTCCGGAATACGCTCTGCCAGTGGGAGGCAGAGAACCAGAAGAACGGCGGCCCAAGCGTATACGATGTGCTGAACGCCCAGGCGGAAGATATTCCGGCCGGCAGCGAGGGCCTGGTCGTATTGCCGTACTTTATGGGGGAGAGAAGCCCGGTGTGGGATTCTGACGCGAAGGGTACGATAGTAGGACTGTCTCTTACACATACGAAGGGACATATCTACCGCGCCTTCCTGGAGGCGGTTGCATACTGTCTGCGCGATGCTATGGAGGCGACGGGAGAGGATCTGGGAGAATATATCCTTATCGCCGGAGGTGTCACGAAGTCCAAAGTATGGCGGCAGATATTTGCAGATGTGACAGGATATCCGGTCGTCTGCCCTATCTATGATGTAGAAGCGAACATGGGAGATGTCATGCTGGCAGGAATCGGGACAGGGATTCTTACATATGAGGAAGTGAAGAAGTGGCAGGTGCTGGATAAGAAGATCATGCCGGACGAAGAAAACCACAAAAAATATAACGAGTATTTCAGGCTCTATAAAAATATCTACAGTCATCTGAAGGAGGACATGAAAGAGCTTACCAAAGTGCAGCAGCTGTAGACCGGATATGGAGGGCAGGAGGCTGTTTCCCGTGGACAGGGAGGCGGCCTCCTGCCTTTTGCATGTCTTTAGACTGTGAACAAATATAAAAACAACATAAAACCACAAATGTTTTAGTTGAATTACATGGAATTGTATGATAGTATCAACTTAGAAACAACGAAAAACAAAGGCAATCCAACCATGTCAGAATAAGGAGGATATGTACATGCAGAGCGAACTTGATATCAAAAAAGAGATGTGCGAGATAGGAAAAAGAGTATACAGCCGAGGAATGGTCGCGGCGAATGACGGTAACTTTTCGGTCAAATTAAATGACGGCGAATTCTTATGTACCCCGACGGGAGTCAGCAAAGGCTTTATGACACCGGAGTACATATGCAAAGTGGATGCAAAAGGAAATGTTATCGAAGCGAATGAAGGATTCAAGCCATCTTCTGAGATAAAGATGCATATGCGCGTGTATAAGGAAAGAGAAGATGTAAGGTCGGTGGTACATGCACATCCTATGTATGCAACTACATTCGCCGTATCCGGCATGGCGCTGACACAGCCTATCATGCCGGAGGCGGTCATAGCACTTGGCACGGTGCCGCTCGCAAGATATGGGACGCCGTCCACGGAAGAGATACCGGATGCAATCGCAGAGTACCTTCCATATTATGACGCGGTTCTTCTTGAGAACCACGGTGCGCTCACATATGGAGACTCGCTCCTTGGCGCCTATCATAAGATGGAATCGCTGGAATTCTACGCGCGGCTGTTATACCAGGCCATGCAGGTGGGAGGGCCGCAGGTGCTTGATGAAGAGCAGGTCAAAAGGCTTTACGGCATGAGGAAGCAGTATGGGCTTACAGGAAGGCATCCTGCTGACATGGATAAGACGGAGAAGTAGAACACGGAATTCGGAGGTGTTAGAATGCTTGCAATAGAAAGACGGAATGACATACTGGAACGTCTGCAGAAGGAGAAAAGAGTCGTCGTCAGTGAGTTGAGCCAGGCATACCAAGTGTCTGAGGAGACGATCCGCAGAGACCTGGAAAAGCTGGAAAACGACGGGCTCGTCATAAAGAGTTATGGAGGTGCGGTGCTGAACGAGCATAGCATCTTCGACCTGCCCTTCAATATAAGAAAGAATCAGAAGATTGTTGAAAAGCAGAAGATGGCAGACCTGATAGTCGGGATGGTCCGGGACGGAGAAGCCATCATGCTGGACGCCAGTTCCACAGATGTGTATATAGCCAAAGCGCTCAAAGAAAAGAAGAAGCTTACCGTGATTACCAATTCCGTTGAGATTATCGTGGAACTGTTTGATATGCCCGAATGGAGCGTTATCTCGACGGGCGGCGTATCGCGGGAGAAGTCGTTTGCCCTTGTCGGTCCGCATACTGACCGTATGATTCAGTCCTACCATGTGGACAAGGCAGTCATTTCCTGCAAAGGGCTCAGCCTGGAGGCAGGCATCACAGATTCAGATGAGCAGGACGCGAACAGTAAGAAGATGATGCTCAGGTCGGCAAAGGAGAGGATACTCGTAGCGGACAGCTCTAAGTTTGGCGAGATTGCGTTTACAAAAGTTGCCGAGTGGACTGATCTGACGAAGATCGTGACGGACAGGAAGCCGGGCGGACAGTGGCTTCAGGAGTTTGAAAAGAACAGAATTGAATGTATCTATCCAGGTAAAGAGAAAGAGTCAAAGGAAAAGGAGATAAAATAATGCCATTAGTAACATCAGAACAAATGTTATTGGATGCCCAGAAGGGCGGATATGCCGTAGGCGCGTTTAATGTAGAGAATATGGAGATGGTCAAGGCCGTCATAGGTGCGGCGGAGGAGGTCAAGGCACCGGTCATGCTGCAGACGACACCATCTACAGTAAAATATGGTTCGCTTGATACGTATTATGGGATGGCCGCGGCGGAAGCAGGGAAGGCCACCGTTCCCGTCTGCCTTCATCTGGACCACGGCAGCAGCTTTGAACTTGCGGTTCAGGCAATGAAAGCAGGCTATACCTCTGTCATGATTGACGGTTCACATGAAGACTTTGAAGAGAACATCGCACTTACGAAAAAGGTGGCTGATGTGGCAAAGGCCTGTGGTATCCCTGTCGAGGCAGAGCTTGGCAAGGTGGGCGGCAAGGAGGATGACCTTGAGGCTGACGCAGATACGAATACCGACCCTGCGGAGGCAAAAGAGTTTGCCGAAAGGACAGGAGTATCCTCTCTGGCAATCGCCATCGGAACAGCCCACGGATTCTATGCGGGTACGCCGGTGCTGGATAAGGAGCGGGTGAGCGAGATTAAGGAAGTCGTACCGGTGCCTCTCGTACTCCATGGCGCATCAGGCCTTCGTGATGAAGATGTGAGGGAATGTGTCAGAAGAGGAATGTGCAAAGTGAATTTCGCGACGGAGCTGCGTGTTGCATATACGGAGGCATGCAAGAAGCTTCTGGAAGAGAAGCCGGAGACATTTGACCCGAAGAAGCTTGGGAATGTCGGTATGGAAGCTGTGAAAGAGCTTGTCAAGGGCCGTATGAAGGTATGTGGATGTGACGGCAAGGCATATTAGAAGCGGAAAGAATGAGTGGTGCTATGGAACAGTATTTATTAGGAATCGATATTGGAACGAGTGCATGCAAGGTTGCGGTATTTGATGGAAACGGCCAGGTAAAGGCCAGTGCCAGCGGGAGCTACCATGTATATTATCCCCATCCGGGATGGGCAGAACAGAATCCGGAGGAGTGGTGGCAGGCGGTTTGCGCTGCAGTCAAAACAGTGATAGCGAAGGGCGGGATACGGCCGTCTGACATCGCGGGCATCGGTATTGACGGGCAGAGCTGGTCGGCCATACCAATCGACGGGGATGGAAATGTACTGGCCAACACGCCAATCTGGATGGATACGAGAGCGGCTCATATCTGTGAGGAGACGGGCCGCCGGATTGGCGTGAACAGAATATTTGACGTGTGCGGCAATCCATTCAAGCCTTCTTATACTACGCCAAAGGTGCTCTGGTATAAGGAGCAGATGCCGGAAGTGTACAGGAACACAGACAAGATCTTGCAGTCCAACAGCTATATTGCATTTAAGCTGACGAAAGAGGTAACGCAGGAACTCACACAGGGGTACGGGCACCATTGCTTCAGCATGAGGCACGGTACGTGGGATAAGGATATGTGCCGTGAGCTGGGGATGGACCCCGGGATGCTGCCGGAGATCTGCGCGAGCCATGAGGTCATCGGTACCGTGACTGCCAGGGCAGCAAAGGAGTGTGGCCTGGCAGAAGGGATCCCTGTCGTGGCAGGGGCGCTCGACGCTGCATGCGGAACGCTTGGAGCCGGCGCCATACATCCTGGCGAGACGCAGGAACAGGGCGGGCAAGCCGGAGGCATGAGCATCTGTATGGATACATACAAGGCGGATGAGCGGCTCATCTTAAGCTGCCATGCCGTTCCGGGGCAGTGGATCCTTCAGGGCGGGACAGTCGGAGGAGGAGGCGTCATGCGCTGGCTGGAACATGAATTCGCAGACTATGAGCGCTTGAAGGGGAAAGAGGCCGGAAAGAGTTCGCTGGAACTTTTTAATGAGCTGGCAGAAACAGTTCCGGCGGGAAGCGACGGCGTAGTGTTCCTTCCTTATATGTCCGGGGAGCGTTCGCCCATCTGGGATCCAGATGCAAAGGGCGTCTATTACGGACTGGATTTCAGCAAGACGAAAGGACATTTTATCAGAGCGGCGATGGAGGGGGTGGCCCTGTCGCTGAGACACAATCTGGATGTGGCCGAACAGGCGGGAGCATCGGTCAGTGAGCTTCGTTCCATGGGCGGATCTGCCAATTCCCTGCTTTGGACGCAGATAAAGTCCGATGTAACCGGTAAGAGGATTGTCGTCCCGTCCTCCGATACAGCCACGACGCTGGGGGCTGTCATCCTTGCGGGTGTCGGGGTTGGCATGTACGGAAGCTTTGAGGAGGCTGTCAAGAAGACGGTCGTAGAGAAGCGGTACCACGAGCCCGACATCGGGAAGAAGGAAGTGTATGATAGAAATTATAACGTATATCTGAAGCTGTATGAGAATCTCAAAGCAGTCATGAAAGGAGAAGGATAACGATGAAAGCAGCAGTTGTATGTGCAAATGAGGATGTGCAGTATCTGGAATATGAGGAGCCGATGGCAGAACCCGGAATGATAAAGGTGAAGGTAAAGGCATCTGGCATATGTGGCTCCGATATTCCAAGGGTACTTCACAATGGAGTACATTTTTATCCGATTGTCCTCGGACACGAGTTTTCCGGAGATGTTGTGGAAACCGGAGAAGGGGTCACTAAGGTAAAGGTCGGGGACAGAGTGTCAGGCGCGCCTCTTCTGCCGTGCATGAAATGCGACGACTGCCAGAACGGCAATTTCTCTCTCTGCAAGAAATACAGCTTTATCGGTTCCAGACAGCAGGGAAGCAATGCAGATTACGTCATAATCCCGGAACAGAATGCGGTTGTATTTGACAAGTCTGTCTCCTATGAGCAGGGTGCGATGTTTGAACCGTCTACCGTCGCGCTCCACGGCGTGTTCCAGAATGATTACAAGGGGGGCGGATACGTAGCTGTACTTGGCGGAGGAACGATTGGCATGTTTACGATGCAGTGGGCAAAGATATTCGGTTCCAAGAAAGTCGTCGTGTTTGATATAAGCAAAGAGCGTCTGAAACTTGCGAAGAAGCTTGGCGCTGACGAGGCCGTGAATACGTCCGAAGAGAATTATATGGAAAAAGCGATGGATATTACCGGCGGCAAGGGCTACAGCTATGTGTTTGAAACGGCAGGGCAGGTGCCGACGATGCAGATGGCGTTTGAACTGGCAGCCAACAAGGCACATGTATGCTTCATCGGGACGCCCCACGTTGACCTGACATTTACCCCGGGGATGTGGGAGAACATGAACCGGAAGGAATTCAAGCTGACAGGTTCCTGGATGTCGTACAGCGCCCCGTTCCCAGGAAAAGAGTGGGAGCTGACCGCACATTATTTTGCAACAGGGCAGCTGAAATTTGATCCGGGCTTCATCTATAAGAAGATGCCTATGAATCAGGCACAGGAGGCGTTTCAGATGTTTAAGACACCGGGGCTCGTCAAAGGAAAAGTGCTGCTCGTCAACGAAGATTAGGAGGTTGCCATGATACTGACAGTTACATTGAATGCGTCAATTGATAAGCGGTATGTGCTGGAAGAATTTAAGGTAGGTGAAGTCAACCGGCTGAAGCACTGCCAGTATACGCCCGGAGGGAAAGGACTGAATGTGTCCAGGGTGATCCGGATTGCGGGGGGACAGACCACAGCGACTGGTTTTGTAGGCGGACATGCAGGAAAGTATATTGAGGAAGCGCTCGGGGACTTTGGAGTAACGTGTGCGTTCTGCCATGTAGACGAGGAAAGCCGTTCCTGCGTGAACATCTGGGATGAGAAGAACTGCATCCAGACGGAACTGCTCGAACCAGGATTGACGGTGAGAGAAGCAGATTTCGCGCGGTTTATAGACCAATACCGGGAGCTTGCCGGACGTGCGGATGTAGTGGCCGTCTCGGGAAGTATTCCCCGGGGGCTTGACGGCACGGCTTACCAGCGTCTGATCGCCATAGCGAAAGAGGCAGGCAGAAAGGTCATACTCGATACGAGCGGTACGCTTCTCGACCAGGGAATAGAAGCAAGGCCGTCTCTCATCAAGCCCAATATCGATGAAATACGAATGCTCACAGGGAAGGACTGCGGCAGGATGGACGATATCATTGAAGCGGCGCAAGTTATCCACGAAGCCGGCGTAGAGAATGTGGCAGTATCCCTTGGGGCCGACGGCTCTCTCGTCGTGTGCGGGGAAGGCATCTACCGTGCCGTGGTGCCAAAGCTTGACACGGTAAATACGGTGGGCTGCGGCGATTCTATGATTGCCGGATTTGCCCTCGGGCTGGAGGAAGGCTGCGGAATGGAAGAGACGCTTCGGAAGGCCGGCGCCATCTCTGCCGCCGCGGCGCTGCAGGATGAGACCGGAATCTTTGATGTGGAAGACATGAAGAGGATATATGACAAGGTCGAGATTCAAAGATTATAAAGTGTTATCGTAAAATGTATAGTATATTTAATATCTTGCTGATTGTATGGAACGGCTGTAGACAATATCTGTCTGCCGCCGTTTTCGTTTCCAGAATCAAAAATAAAATGTGTAAAAAATTCAGGAAATGCAAATATTTGATTGCACTGCGCTGATTTGAATTTATAATAACAGTAAGGTGTTTCTGTCTGAAAATGATTTTCAAGGAAATTCTAGGAGACAGGCATGTCAATGTAGGGTAAATCGAAGGAGGTGCATAAATATAAAATGCCTTATTGAACGTTAGCAGTTCAATAAGAATAGGTTATTTGTGAATATTGTATAAAAAGTCCTTGCTGATAAAAAAGAAATAATAGTTGTTGACAAAAAAGATAATCATTGATATTATTATGTTGAAAATAGTTTTCATGAAAATATAAAACATAAATATAGTATTCATAAAAATTATTTCTATACCAGGAGGATGAATGAAAAAACTCAGTAATACCGCAACACCAGAAATACTTATCAATATTAAACGTAATATGCATCATATGAGCCCGGCCATGAACAAGCTTGCCAAATATATATTGGAAAATTTCGAGAAGCTCGACGGCATACAGATTCATCAGCTTGCAAAGGAAAGCGGGGTCAGTGAAGCTACAATTACGAGGTTCGTAAAAGAGATAGGGTTTCAGAATTACCAGGCCTTTGTGCTTCAGATGGCCAAAGTTAATACAAAAAGAGAACAGTCTGCGCTCAGTTATGGGAGTATCCAGGAGGATGACGATGTGTCTACAATCTGTAACAAGGTGTTCTCCATGAACATCCAGACGATAACGGACACGCTCAGCATTCTGGATACAGATAAGATTGTACATGCCGTTGAAGCAATTGCAGATGCGAGGCGGATTATGATATTTGCCCAGGGCCGTTCCCAGGTTACTGCAAAAAGCATTCGCCAGAGACTCAGCAGGCTTGGCATGAGCCCTTGCCTTTACACGGATGCACATGACGGCGCGATTGCTTCATCATTGGCAGAAAAAGAGGATGTTGTAATTGGAATCAGCACATACGGACGGTCAAGAATGGTTGTGGCTAATATGGAGCGGGCAAGAAAAAAAGGTGCCGTTACAATAGCAGTCACAAGTTATGACAATACTCCGCTGGAACAATTTGCAGACATCGTCCTGAAGACTGTGAACAATGAAAATCTTAATTTTGGCTATGAGCCGTCCTGCGCGACGGTAACCCAGATGATTATGCTGGACTGCCTGTATATACTGCTGTATCTGAAAGACAAGGAAATATCAGATAAATATATCAATACTTCGATAGAAGCAGTGGAAGAAGAGAAGATGTAACGTCAAGGACTTTTTATACAATATGAAAAAGGTGATTTGCCTGGTACCGGGCAGAGAATACACTTCACGACAAACAATCTATTTTAAGGAGGAAAAGGCTATGAAGAAACGAATCATGGTTGCGATGCTGTCAGCAGTAATGGTCATGAGTATGGCACTGACGGCATGCGGCAGTAAAGAGGAAAGTCCGAAAGAGGACGCCAAAAGCGGAGCAGCTGAAGACAGTGAAGACAAAGGCGGAGGGCATAAGTACGGTTTTACATGTATGACTATGAACAATCCGTTCTTTACCACAATTGAAGGTTCCATCCGTAAAGAAGTAGAAGCCAATGGTGACGAGCTGATTACACTCGATACAAAGCAGGACATCGCTACGCAGATACAGCAGATCGAGGACATGATCAACCAGGGCATTGAAGTCTTGTTCTTATGCCCGGTGGATTCAGAAGGCATTGCACCGGCACTTGACATGCTGAAGGATGCCGACATTCCGGTTGTCAACTTTGATACGGATGTTACAGATAAAGATAAAGTAGATACCATCCTGGTCTCTAATAATGAATACGCGGGACAGGTGGTCGGCGAGGCTATGGCAGAAAGATATCCGGACGGCGGCAAGATCGCGATACTGGATGCGCCATATGCCGCAGCTTGCGTGCAGCGTGTAGAAGGGTTTATGAAAGGTCTTGGAGATGCAAAAGACAAATTTGAGATTGTTTCACAGCAGAATGGAAAAGGCGATACGGCAGAATCACTGCCCATTGCAGAGAACATTATACAAGCTAATTCGGATCTGATTGGATTCTTCTGCATCAATGACCCTTCCGCCTTAGGCGCGTATTCGGCGGTAGAGTCAGCGGGCCTCACGGACCAGATTGCAGTATTCGGATGTGACGGTTCACCAGATGCCAAGAAATCTATAGAAGAAGGCGGCATGGCTGGTACCGGGGCACAGTCTCCGATTAATATTGGCAAGCAGTGTGTAGAAGCGGCCAATAAGATCATGGCGGGAGAGAAAGTAGATAAAGAAATCAAAGTAGATACTTTCTTAATCACAAAAGAGAATGTGAAAGATTACGGGACAGATGGTTGGCAGTAAGACAGTGCAGATAATTGCCGTCAGCATAGTGCTGGCGGCTTTTTACATCATAAAAGAGACGAATGCTGTTCTTTATAAGCAAAAAAGCAGGGAGTAGGTGAGCGTTGTTGAGTGAATTAGCGTTGCAGATGATTAATATACATAAGAAGTTTCCCGGTGTATATGCATTGAAAAACGTAGGTCTGGAGGTCAGAAAAGGAGAAGTCCACGCATTGCTCGGCGAAAACGGTGCCGGCAAATCCACACTGATAAAAGTCCTTGGTGGAATCTACCACCCTGAGGAGGGAGACATCTATATAGACGGGCACAAGGTGGCGATGAACTCGGTCAGAGATGCAAAAGAACATGGAATCAGCATTATCCATCAGGAGCTTTTACTCGTCCCCCAGATGACGGTTGCGGATAATATGTTTTTGGATGAGGCCCCTGATAAATATGGCTACATTGACCGTAAAAGATCAAGAAGAGAAGCGCAGCAGGCGCTGGAAGAGATGGGAGTGGACATCGATGCCGGTGCAAAGGTATCCAGCCTTAGTGTTGCCCAGCAGCAGATTGTTGAAATTGTAAAAGCTGTGAGACAGCGGTCAAAGATTATCGTGATGGATGAGCCTACATCCTCTCTTTCTGACAATGAGATACGGATGCTGTTTGAGATTGTGAGAAACCTCAGAAAAAAGGGCACCGCAATCATATTTATCTCCCACAAGCTGGAAGAATTGTTTGAGATAACGGACCGCATCACGATTATGCGGGACGGGGAACTGATTCAAACTGTAGCCACAAAAGATACGGACAGTGAAGAACTGATTTCCCTTATGGTTGGCAGAGCGCTGGACAACTATTACATACGGGATACCTTTGAGAAGGGCGAAGTAGTCCTGGAGGCTGAGCATCTTGAACAGGAGGGAACACTTCATGATATAAATTTTGAGCTGCATAAAGGAGAGATACTGGGATTTGCAGGGCTGGTCGGTGCAGGAAGAACGGAGCTGATGCAGGCGCTCTTTGGTATCACAAGGTTACAGGGCGGCAACATCTATGTAAAAGGGAGACGGGTGAATATCAATGACCCTCTGTCTGCGATGAGAGCCGGAATTGCGCTTGTACCGGAGGATAGAAAGCTCCAGGGGCTGATACTGAAAAATACGGTCGGCTTTAACATGACGCTTACCGTCCTGAAGGAGTTTATCAAAGGGATACGGGTAAACAAGAAAAAAGAAAAAGACATGCTGGATACGTATCAGAAGCTGCTGGGAATCAAGACACCGTCCTACAGCCAGAGGGCAGGCAACTTAAGCGGGGGCAACCAGCAGAAGATCGTCATTACGAAATGGCTGGCGGTAAAGCCGGATGTGCTCATCCTGGATGAACCTACAAGGGGAATCGATGTGGGGGCAAAGGCCGAGATATACTCCATTATGAATGAGCTGACGAAGAAAGGGATGTCCATCATTATGGTTTCGTCTGAGATGCCGGAAGTAATGGGGATGAGTGACAGAATCTGCGTGATGAGTGAAGGCAGGCTCACGGGGACTGTCAGCAGGGAAGAATTTTCACAGGAGAGAATATTATCATACGCATTGGAGGGAAGAACTGATGAAGGCGGAAAATAGAGAAAGAAGAGTGGCAGCGGGAAACAAGTCGTTTCTTAAAGATAATGTTGCGATAATCAGCGGTCTTGTCATATTATGTCTGTTTTTGACATTCATGTCCGATTCCTTTTTGACGCAGAGCAATCTGATGAGCCTGCTCCGTCAGATGACCAATAATGTCTTTCTGACATTAGGGGTTATGATGTGTATCATCATAGGCGGCATTGATATATCCGTAGGTTCCGTATTCGCACTGGGGGGGACGGTCGCGGCAGGTATGATTGCCCACTATCATGTGCCCATACCTGCCGCAATCATGCTGGGACTTCTGGCAGGAGCCGCATGTGGTGCATTCAACGGCTTCTTCGTTTCCATGGTTAGAGTGCCGGCATTCATCGCAACGATGGCCATGCTGAATATTGCAAGAGGGATTGCTTACCTTATGACAAATGCGGAACCCATCCGGTGCACAGAGAAAGCATTTACCAATCTGGGAACAGGGAGGCTCGGCATCATTCCGCTTCCGGTCATCTATGCGGTAGTATGGGTTATCTTGATATGGCTGTTCCTGAATAAAACAAGGATGGGGAGATATGTGTATGCCGTAGGTGGAAATGTGGAAGCCGCCAGGTTTTCCGGAATCAATATCAAAGTCGTGCAGTTTACCGTGCATACGCTGTCCGGCTTTCTGGCGGCATGGGCCGGAATTGTCATGGCGGCCAGGATGTATTCGGGACAGCCCGCTGTCGCGGTCGGCTGGGAGATGGATGCAGTGGCGGCCAGCGCTCTCGGAGGAGTCAGCCTGATGGGCGGTTCCGGCAGTGTGGTAAGTGCCATGATTGGCGTCCTGATCATAGGAGTCCTTAAGAATGGGCTGAACCTGATGAATGTCAATTCATTCTGGCAATTGATCGTACAGGGCCTTGTGGTACTGGCGGCAGTTTCCATGGACATGATAAAGCAGAGAAAGCAGAGATAAGCAGCAGAATACGAGAACACATAAGGAGGAAGAGACAATGTTAGTAAGTTTACAGGAAATGTTACAGGAGGCGGAGAAAAATAATTTTGCGATCGCATCGATCAATACCCCGAATCAGATATCATTAAGGGCCGTAATCGAGGCTGCAGAGGATACAGGAATGCCGGTTACGATTAACCACGCACAGACAGAGGAAAGTGTTGTCCCGATAGAGATTGCGGTACCGCTGATGCTGGATTATGCAAAGAAATCAACAGCGGCAATCTCGGTCCATGTGGATCATGGTTTTGATTTCAACCACTGTATGAAAGCGGTAAGACTGGGCTGTACTTCAATTATGTATGACTGTTCCCGGTTTCCGCTGGAGAAGAATATCGAGGAGGTCAGGCGGTTCGTTGATATCGTGAAGCCTCTTGGAATAGGGGTGGAAGCGGAGCTTGGCGCCATGCCCAATAACATGCCAAGTGATGTACATGGACAGGAGACGAGCGACCTGTCAGACTTAAGCGTATACTTTACCGATCCGAAAGAGGCAGAGGTATTCTGCGAGAGGTCGGGCTGTGATGTGCTGACGACATCCTTTGGAACTGTCCATGGCGTATACGCAGGGGAGCCGAATCTGGATATAGAACGGATTAAAAAGATCAAGCATCTTGCAGGGGATGTGCATCTAGGCATGCACGGCGGTTCAGGGACACCATTTGACCAGATTCAGGCAGCTATAACGGCAGGAATCAAAAAAATCAATTATTTTACCGCCATTGATACGGCGCCTGCCCCATACCTGATGAAGACGATACAGGAATCGAAAAATCCGGTAAACTTCTGCAATCTGGCCAATCAGGCGATGGAGATTATATACGAGAGAACGGTAGAGGTATTGAACGCATTTAAAAATGCGTCGCATACATAAGAGGAGCGGCCATGTTTTTAGGAATTGATATCGGAACATCCGGCATTAAGGCGACCATTATAGATGAGAGGGGAAATATGTGCGCCAGGGCTTACCGGCCGCTGCGGGCTTATGGGGCTGTAGAGAGGAAACGGGAACTCTCTCCTGTCCAGGTAAAGGAAGAGACGCTTCAGGCGGTGGCGGAGGTACTGCATACATCCCCGACAGAGAAAATCAGGCTGATTACGGTTGCCTCCCTGGGGGAGGCGGTCGTTCCGGTAGGTGCTGACGGGTGTGTTTTGATGAATAGTATTGTCGGATCTGATTCCAGGGGGAGTGAAGAGCTTAAAGAAGTGGCCTGCCGGTTTGGAGAGGAAAAACTCACGGAGATAACAGGGCTGAATCTAAGCTACATATATTCTTTGAACAAGATGCTTTATATCCGGAAACACTATCCGGAGATACACAGAAAAGTATGGAAATATATGTGCTTTACTGACTATATAGGCTTTGTCCTGACAGGGGAGGCCGTCATAGACTATTCCATGGCGTCAAGGACGATGGCTTTTGACATTAGAAAAAAACGGTGGTCAGATGAAATCCTTAATGCGGTACAGATCAGTAAGGAACTTCTGTCTCATCCGGTTCCGGGCGGAACGGTGGCCGGGACTCTCAGGAAGGAGATAAAAGAGGAGCTTGGCATCTTTTATGATATACCGGTTCTGGTGGGAAGCCACGACCACATATTTAACGCAATCGGTGCAGGTGCGGTAAAGCCGGGAATCTGCTCGAATACAGTCGGGACGACGGAAGGGATAACAACGGTGCTCGGCAGCAGAATAGACAGCAGAAGCATCCGGGAGAATCTCATCTCCTGTGAACCCTTTGTCCGGCCGCATCTATATAATACCGTCGCATGGCATAATGCGGCCGGGGCAGGTGTAAACTGGTTTCTTGACCATTTTTTCGGAAGGTCTGAGGAACCAAAGGATCTAATTCTTGCCGGCCTGAATAGACAGCAGAGCCATCCTCCGTCTCATCTGCTTGTAGTGCCACATTTTGCCGGGGCAACGGCGGGGCATATGGATGAAAAGGCGAAGGCGGCAGTAATCGGGATTACGATGGCCACAAGCAGGGAAGAAATATACAAAGCGATACTAGAAGGGACCGCATTCGAGTGCAGGGTCATTCTTGACAGCATCCGCCATGCCGGGATTCCCGTCAAAAAGGTGGTTGTAAGCGGCGGCGGAAGCAAATCATCTCTTTGGATGCAGATCAGGTCCAGTATCCTGGGAAGAGAGCTGTATTGTTCGGCGTGCGCAGACACCGGCGCTTTAGGAGGCGCCGTTCTTGGAGCGGTGGTGCTCGGCCTTTATCGTTCCCTTAAGGACGCGGCAGGCCAGATGGTACGGCCAGGAACCGTAGTGGAGCCGGAAGCAGAGGCGGCAAGAATATATGAGGAGCGTTATGAACTGTATCGGCAGATGTATGGAAGGTTAAGAGATATTAATGAAAGACTGTCTGACGGAGTATCATATGTTTGAAGTAGGATATAACTTTGGTAAAAAGTATTGGGGACGGGTGCAGACTTGTATTCAGATAAAGCGGCATGTCCATAAAAGATACTGCCTTGTCTATTGTTGGATACCGTAGGTTCCCAATTGCCCTGCCCCTGCATATTCTATTATAGAATGTTGTGAAAGGGGATTTTTTATGCCATATTCAGTCATGGTGGATGCGGGCCACGGCGGCCGTGATCCAGGCGCTGTCTACAACGGCAGACAGGAAAAAGACGACACGTTACGTCTTGCCCTGGCAGTGGGTGAGATATTGCAGGACAATGGAATAGATGTGTCCTACACGAGGACGACAGATGTATATGAGACACCATTTGAGAAAGCGACGAAAGCGAATAATGCGGGGGTGGATTTCTTCTTATCCATACACAGGAATTCTTTCCCGACGGATAATCAGGTATCGGGGGTGGAAAGTCTCGTATATGACCTGTCAGGATTAAAATACCAGGTGGCCCAGGACATCAATGCACAGCTGGAAGCCGTAGGGTTTGTGAACCTCGGCGTAAAAGCCAGGCCGAACCTTGTCGTGCTGAGAAGGACAAAGATGCCCGCGGTACTGGTGGAAGTTGGATTTATCAATTCGGATACGGACAACATGCTCTTTGATAATAATTTTGATGCCATCGCACAGGCAATAGCGTCAGGTTTTCTTGACGCACTCAACTCAGAAGGGGTCATTGAAGAGAACTATTACAGAGTACAGGTCGGCCTGTTCAGGAACTGGAATTATGCGGAACGCCTGCGCAATGAACTGCTGGAGCAGGATTACCCCGCATTTATCGACGATTCAGGCCCGTACTTAAGCGTTCAGGTAGGAGGATATGACAATCTCAGCGATGCGGTCGAAATGGAAAGAAGACTGAAGATGGACGGCTATCAGACCCTGATTATCAGCTGACATTTAACGTAGATTTATCACCAGTCCACGGGTTCCCTTAACAATACTAAATTATAATAAAGGCAGCAAAGAGATAGGAATGAATTTAGCGAGGAGGTATTGTGATGAAAAGATTGTGGGAACTGACGAATAGAGTATTTCAAAACGACTCCGCGACAGGTGTATTTCTTGCGGTCAATATTATATGCTGGTCCGCGGCGGCCCTCATAATGGGATTGATTTTCTGCATCGCGTCAGGTGCATCCGTGTGGATGTATGCGACAAGCATCATGTGCGCCGCGATTTATGTCGGGATAATCTTCGGGCTGTTTGGAGGCATAATATTTCTGATGAGAAACCGGGCATAGGGACAGGGCAAAATGAATTGGGGACGGAGTTTTTCTAGAAAAACTCCGTCCCCAATTCATTTTGCCCTGTCCCCGTTCATCAGAACATCCTTAAGTCCAGATTATCAGGGAGCTTGCTGAAATCGATGTGATGTGCTCTGGCGTATGCAAACCAGATATCGGTTATCTTCGTCTCTCCTTCCCGGATGGAGGCATATTCTTTTTGGAATGCTTCTTCAAGAAAGCCCCACTGTTCTAAATGAAGAGCAGCTTCGCATTTGAGCAGGTATATCCGTTCCTCGGCCTTCAGGTGTCCGGGCAGTTTTTGGTACAGGTGGTCTATCGTTTTCCACTGTCCGTCTTTGGCGAGAAGCTGGAAGTATTCCTGGAGGTAGGCATAATCGGCTTCCAGATATGTATGGAAGGGAATCTGCTCCATATGCCAGACGGCTTTGGACACGTTCCCTTCCTGATATGCCGCGCAGGCCAGATTGCGGTGCAGGATGGGGAGCGGCTTCTCATGCAGGCATCGTTCCCATAAGGAGACGGCATCGTCGTAGCTGCCGTTTTCGTACAGGCATACGCCAAGGAGAAGCTGCCCGGTAACACTGCCTGGATGGCTGTTCAGGTAACGTTCAAGATACGGTATATAATTGACGTCTGTCATCCACGAGGCAGGAAGACGAACGCCGTCTGTTTCAGGGAGCGTATGGCCTTCCATCAGACGGAGCCATAGCTCCTGCTCTTTACCCAGGCTTTCTTCCGGGAAGGACAGGCAGGAAGGCAGGGGAGCCTTATGCTCCAGGTGCCGGCGTCTGTTCTCCAGTGCGCCCCACCCGTGTCCGCAGTGCAGGATTGTTTTGCAGGGACGAGAGGCGAGCCTGCGGCAGTCAGCATCCATCCGGGCAACTTCCGATGCGGGGATAGACTGTTCTACGGCCTGCCTCACGAGTGACTGGGCCTGTCTGTATGAGTCCAGGCTGCCGTCCCCAGGCTGCACGGCCGCGGTACCGAATATCTGGGTAAACTCGATGCGGCTTCTGGCTTCCATATCCATGCCGTGCAGCTGTGTCGGCGCAAGCCCGGCCTGGATCTCAATATAGTCTCCCTGTCCCGGGACAGACAAGTAGTCGCACCAGTTACGTCCACCGCTGTGACTGCCCCAGCAGAACATCTTGCGGATCCGAAGGGGCTGCGTGGAACGCTCGCAGAATACCGAGCCGTCCGTGTAAGAGACAGCTTCCCACGGAGCCGGGTCAGACACAGGATTCTGGAAAAAGTATTCGCTGGCAAAGTCAAAGCACAGGGAATAGGACGCGTCCTTTCCCGGCAGTACAGGAAGATGGGGAAGCTGTCCGCGTCCGAAGCAGTGTTCGGAACCTTCCGCCTGTGACTGGGGTTCTATGTACAGGACGTCTTCGGTGCCCGAAAAGACACGGCTGCCCGCCTTCTCAGGTACGGCAATGTTCGTCCACCAGTACATAGGTACGCTGTAATCCTGGTCATTCATAATGGTGACATGGGCGGCGAGGCTGCGGGCCCCCCGCGGCAGATGGAAGTCAATCTGCCAGACGAGTCCTCGCGTCCTCTCGTAGTCATACATGCGGAGAAATTCTTCCTCCCTGCCGCCACTGGAGCGCCCGGTTCCGACGGTGGCGAAAAATACGTCATCACAGGTAGAAAACGTGTGCCCGAGCTGTGCAATATTCCATTCGATTCCGCCGGAAAACCAGGCATCGCGGATTGCAAGATTGGCCGGCTGCATGACGGGATTGCGGTAGAGCAGCTCACGGCCCGAACCTTTCTCTTTCAGCGAATAGAGCCGGCCGCCATATTCAGGAAGAAACTCTGCGCGCAGATGTTCGTTCTCCAATACGACAGTAGCAAGCGACAGCTCCGTCTTCTCCCTCGTATAGCGGTCCTGCATCTTATACGGAAGTACGCGGAACGCTGATTCATACCCAAAATACTCCAGTTCCTCCTGAAGCATCGTCCCATTGCTCTTGGGGGATTTATTTTTCCTGCGGTCTCTGAACTGAGGAAGGGGGTTGGAGCCCTCCAGCCTTGCTCCATTTATTTTAAGATTCCCTTTTGCTATTGACATGGTACATACTCCTTCTCGACGGCAGCAGCCGTTTCTATTCATTTTACCCACGTTATCGTATCACTTTCATTCATGATTTACAATGGAATTTTCAGTCAGAGTGTGCTAATATATTCTGTAAACCGGCAAGCCCCTTGTTACATCGGGCTTGAGGGCATAAGGCCGGAAGTTGGAGGACATATTATATGGCAGACAGATTGGAATTCAGAAGCAAGCTGGGCAGCATCCAGGAACTCGCCGCCGGGCAGGGGAACCGGCTTACGGTGGAGGAGATAGAGAAGTTCTTCGAAGAGGACGGCCTTTCCCGGGAACAGACAGAGCTGGTCTGTGACTACCTGCTCTCGCAGAAGGTATCCGTAACGGGATATAAGAGGCAGCCGGGGAAAATTATAGAGGCAGAGGAAGAGCCTGCAGACCTGGACAGTGAAGAGCAGGATTATCTTGCGGAATATATGCAGGATATAGAGAGCATGAAGGGCGGTACTATAGAGGAAGCCCGCATGGCCTATTATCTTCCCCTCGTAGCAGACACTGCGCTGCAGATGCACCAGAAAGAGGTGTTTATCGGCGATACGATCCAGGAAGGGAATATCAGCCTTGTGACAGCGCTCAGCCGCTGCGAGGCGGGAACCGACGACGAGGATACCGTGATGGAAGAAGTGCGTGCGGGCATACGGGCGTTCATAGAATCCCAGACGGAGACGAAGCGGCAGGACAAAAAGATGGTTAACCAGGTTGCCGAGCTGGATGAGACAATCCGCCATATGAGCGAAGATATGGGAAGGAAAGTATCTGTTGATGAAGTGGCACAGCAGCTCGGCACGACGGAGGAACAGATTGAGGCTATACTCAAGCTGGCAGGGGAAGAAGCACGGGAAGACAAATGAAAAGACGCTGGAATGCAGTTTCCAGCGTCCAATTTATTATATCTGCCTGTTATCTGTATCTTCTTCCGCCGCAGGTTCCGGCAGATACATATGCACCGTCTCAATCCGGTTTTTATCCAGAGTCTCTACTACCATACGTATCCCTTCCTCTGTCGTAACCGTATCACCTGCTTCGGGAAGCCGGTCCAGCCGTTCGATGATAAAGCCGCCGACGGAATCATAATCCTCCGATTCAAAGTTTAAGTCGAGGCGGTCATTCAAATCGTCCAGATTGGTAGAACCTTCCACTATAAATTCCCGTTCCCCGATTTCCTGGATAAAATCCTCTTCATTTTCATCATATTCATCATGAATCTCACCGACGATTTCTTCTAATATATCTTCTAAAGTAATAAGTCCGGCAGTTTCGCCATATTCATCTAATACGATGGCAATGTTGAAAGATGCCTGCCGCATCTCCACAAGAAGTTCAGATATATTTTTATATTCATAGGTAAAGTATGCTTCGCGCAGTATATCGCGTATATGAAATTCCTTCGTGTTGTCATAGAGAAGAAGATCCTTCATATTGATGGTACCGATGACGTTGTCCGTAGTCTCCTCGAAGACCGGCAGCCTGGTAAATTTGTCCTCCCGGAATATCTCGAGCAGCTCCACGTAGGTGCTTTCCACATCGGCAAACGTCACATGGACGCGAGGGACCATGACATCTTTTGCTTTGGCATCCCCCAGGTCGAACACGTTATATATCATTTCGCGTTCGTCGGATTCTATGACACCGTCCTCGTGACTGACATCTACGATAGTACGGAGCTCCGTCTCGGTCATGGTATCGTTTTTCGCATTGGGGTCCACACGCAGAAGAAGGAGCACGCCCATAGACAAACCATTGATAAGGAAGATGACAGGTGTCATGATCTTCATAAACAGGCTGATGACAGGTGCATAGATCAGAGCCATCTTCTCAGCATGGATGGTCGCCATCGTCTTCGGCGTTATCTCTCCGAAGAGAAGTATCAATACAGTCAGTATACCACTGGCTATCGCCACCATCGAGCCGCCGAAGCTGTATGCAAGGCTTGTGGTAAGAGAAGCGGCAGATAAGTTGACGATATTGTTGCCGATAAGTATAGCGCTCAGCATCTTTCCAGAATTGTCTGTTATTTTTAATAATGTTTTAGCCCGTTTATTACCGTCCTCGGCCAGGCTGCGGATTCGAATCTTGTTGGCCGTCGTAAGAGATGTCTCCGCAGATGAGAAAAATGCAGACAGTCCCAGCAGAACAACCAGTATGATAAGCTGTATGACGTCACTCGAGTCCAATGATAAGTTCACTCCTTTTTCAAAATAGATTATATGGGACTAATATAACGCATTTCCCCTGTTTTTGCAAGTCTGCGTTGAATTTGGGAGGTAGATAGTGTATGATGTACTGGGAAATTAATATGATGATGCCAGGGCCAGATAGCTTTTGCCCGACATCTGGTCAAAACAAATATATAAGATGGAGACAGATATGAATCAGGATTTTTATAAAGCATTGGCACATATTTTGACGGAGGAAAGAGTGCTCACCGATGAGCCGATGAAGAACCATACGACCTTCCGTGTCGGCGGAAAGGCAGACTATTACGCCATCCCGGAGACAAAGGAAGAGATAAGGGACACCGTCCGGGTCTGCAGGGAATGGTCCGTCCCATTTTACATTATAGGCAATGGGAGCAACCTGCTCGTATCGGATAAAGGCTACCGGGGAGTCATGATACAGATCTGCAGGGGTATGAACGAGATAACGATAGAAGGGCGTACGCTTACGGCACAGGCCGGGGCACTTCTGTCGTCGATTGCAGGCCGGGCGCTGGAGGCCGGACTGACAGGATTTGAGTTTGCGGCAGGAATCCCGGGCACGCTCGGAGGTGCCTGTGTGATGAACGCAGGCGCGTACGGAGGAGAGATGAAGGATGTGCTGAGATACGTCACGGTCCTCACAAAAGACGGAGAGTTCCTTACGCTTGGCAAAGACGAGCTGGAATTAGGGTACCGGACGAGCATTATAGCCAGGGAAGGCTACATTGCCCTGGAAGCCGTGATTGATCTGAAAGAAGGCTGTACCGATGAGATTAAGGCCAGGATGGATGAACTGAAGGAGAGGAGAGTCTCCAAGCAGCCACTGGAATATCCAAGTGCCGGAAGTACATTCAAGAGGCCGGAAGGGTATTTTGCGGGCAAGCTGATTGAAGAAGCAGGACTTCGCGGGTACAGCGTAGGAGGTGCCCAGGTATCTGAAAAGCATTGCGGGTTCGTCATCAACAAGGGCGGCGCCACGGCATCGGACATCATGGCACTGATTACAGAGGTGGCCGACCGGGTAGAGCGCCAGTCCGGCGTGCGGATGGAACCGGAAGTGAAAAGATTAGGAGAGTTCTAGGATGAGATTCGTTATAGTTACAGGAATGTCGGGTGCCGGAAAGAGTACGGCGCTTAAAATGCTGGAAGATGTAGGTTATTTCTGCGTAGATAACCTGCCGGTGCCGCTGATTCCGAAGATGGCAGATCTGCTCCGCGTACCGGGGACAGAGATAAACAAGGCGGCGCTCGGGGTAGATATCCGAAGCGGGCAGAACTTCAGGGAACTGGAGAAGGTACTGGATGAACTGGATATTACTGGCTTGAGATATGAAATTCTGTTTTTGGAATCGAGTGATAATGTACTCGTCAAGCGGTATAAGGAGACAAGAAGGTTCCATCCCCTGTCCGGCAGCGACAGCAGAGTAGACGAGGGAATACAGCGGGAGCGAGAACAGCTGAAGTTCTTGAAGAAGAGGGCGGACTATCTTATCGATACGAGCCATATGCTGACAAGAGAACTGAAAGCGGAGCTGAATAAAATATTTGTCCAGAACAAAGAATATAAGAATCTGTATATCTCGGTTCTTTCCTTTGGATTTAAATACGGCATTCCCAATGATGCGGATCTTGTTTTTGACGTGCGTTTCCTGCCTAATCCATATTATATAGAAGAACTTCGGTCTAAAAGTGGCAATGACCGGGAGGTAAGAGAATATGTCATGAACAATGACAAGGCAAAGGAATTTCTTGGGAAACTGGTAGATATGGTAGAATTCCTTATACCTAATTATATTGTTGAAGGCAAGACGCAGCTCGTCATAGGCATCGGCTGCACAGGAGGCAAGCACCGGTCCGTGACTTTGGCAAATGAACTGTTTGAACAGCTCAAGGATACGGACGTATACGGAATACGGATTGAACACCGTGATATAGAAAAGGACGCTATCACTAAGGCCAGATAGCACCTTGCTCAGGAAAAGGTTTAGGAGAGGCAGATGTCATTTTCAGGAAATATAAAAGAAGAATTATCCGCGCATTACGCCAAGGCCCGGCACTGCAGCCTGGCAGAACTGTCCGCGGTCGTGCACATGTGCGGCGGATTTTCCGAGAGCGCAGACGGCACGTGCATCCTCAGAGTACACACTGAAAATATCGCTGTTGCAAGAAAGTGCTTTACATTAATTGAAAAAACATTTAATATAAGAACTGATATCGCTGTCCGGAGAAATACGGGCAGAGACAGCAGCAGTTATTATATCCGCGTGAGAGGAAACGAACTGCTGGCAGCCAGGAATGCATCTGTTCAGGCTGTGTGCTGCAAACGCTCCTACATTCGGGGCGCTTTCCTTGCGGCAGGCTCCATGAGCGACCCAAGCAAATCTTATCATTTTGAGATTGTATGCAGTGCCAGAGAAGAGGCCTGCCATCTAAGGGACGTCATCAACAGCTTTGACATGGATGCAAAGATTGTGCCGAGAAAGAAGACTTTTGTTGTATATCTGAAGGAAGGCTCACAGATTGTTGATATATTGAATGTCATGGAAGCGCATATCGCGCTGATGGAGCTGGAAAATGTCAGGATACTGAAGGAGATGCGCAATTCGGTCAACCGGAAGGTAAACTGTGAGACTGCAAATATTAATAAAACCGTATCTGCTGCCGTAAGGCAGATGGAGGATATTTCTTATATAAGAGAAACCGTCGGTTTTGACAAGCTGCCGGAGGGTTTAAAAGACGTTGCCCTTACACGTCTTGAATATCCGGAGGCAACTTTGAAAGAGCTGGGGGGTCTGCTCCGGGAGCCGCTTGGCAAATCGGGTGTGAACCACCGGCTTCGCAAGTTAAGTGAGATAGCTGATAAGTTAAGGGAACAGTAAGGAGGAACATTATGATTAAGAAACCTGTAACTATTCAAACGGACATGAGTACGGAAGACAGATCGGTTGCGCTGCTGGTGCAGGAAGCAAGCCAGTACCAAAGCCAGGTATTCTTCGAGGTGGAAGAAAAGAAGATCAATGCCAAAAGCATCATGGGGATGATGACGCTCAGATTATGTCAGGGAGAGGAACTTACAGTAGTTGCAGAGGGCAGAGATGAAGAGGAAGCGGCAAAAGGGCTGGAATTATTCCTTTCTGACAAAAAATAAAAAGATACATACCTGTTAAACGATGGTGTTTGATAAGGCATACATGAGAAGGGCATGAAAATGCCCTTTTTATACGCCAGGAAAAAGGAGGGGCTTATGAAAAGGCTGTTATTTATCTATAATCCGCATGCAGGAAAGGGATTGCTCAAGCCTAAGCTGTCAGATGTAATCGATATATTTGTAAAGGCAGGCTATGAGGTGGTGGCATACCCTACGCAGGCGTACCGGGACGCATATAAAAAGGTGCTGCGGTATGAGGTGGACGCTTACGATCTGGTCGTGTGCAGCGGGGGAGACGGGACGATTGATGAAGTTGTGACGGGAATGATGCAGCGCAGCGACCGGTCTCCAATCGGGTATATCCCCACCGGAACTACAAATGACTTTGCAAACAGCCTCCATATACCAAAAGGGCTGCTGAGTGCAGCGGACAATGCGGTCAACGGAAGTGTGTTTCCATGTGATGTCGGAAAATTCAATGAAGACATCTTCGTATATATTGCAGCCTTCGGTCTATTTACCGATGTATCTTACCAGACGAAGCAGGAAGTGAAGAATGTGCTCGGACATCTGGCATATGTGCTGGAAGGGACTAAGAGACTGTTCAACGTACCGTCTTACAGAATCAAAGTCACATACGACGGAAAGACTATAGAAGATGAATTTATATTCGGGATGGTGACAAACTCCAGGTCAGTAGGCGGTTTCCGCAATATGGTAGGCAAGCAGGTCGTCTTTGACGACGGCGTGTTTGAAGTGACGCTGATCAAGATGCCGAAGAATCCGCTGGAACTTCAGGAAATCGTGGCGGCACTTCTGATTGAACAGGTAGATACGAAGCACATGTATTCCTTTAAGGCGGGCAATATCGTATTTGAATCCCTGGAGGAGATACCGTGGACGCTGGACGGGGAGTTTGGCGGAGCTCATGACAGGGTAGAGGTGCAGAATCTGAACAGGCAGCTTGAAATCATGGTGCCGGAGGAGCATATCAGGGAACTGATGCAGAATCCGGAGTCATATCTGCTGGAAGAGAAACAATAGAGGTTTGCAGAATATGGAAAAGAGAGAGAAATTTTCTTCAAGGCTGGGCTTTATACTAATCTCGGCGGGCTGTGCCATAGGTCTCGGCAATGTATGGCGCTTCCCTTATATCACAGGTAAATATGGTGGAGGAGCATTTGTGCTCCTGTATCTCTTCTTCCTTGTCATATTAGGGCTTCCCATTGTGGTCATGGAGCTGTCCGTAGGCAGGGGAAGCCAGAAGAGTTCTGCCATGTCGTTCAATGCGCTGGAACCGTCCGGAAGCAAGTGGCATGTATTCCGCTACTTTTCGATGGCCGGCAATTATCTGCTCATGATGTTCTATACGACAATCGGAGGGTGGATGCTGGCGTACTTCGTCAAGATGACGAAGGGGGACTTTGCCGGAGCGGATACGGCCGAGGTGGAGGCCGTCTTCAGCTCCCTTACGTCCAACCGGAATGCGATGCTTTTCTGGATGGTGCTGATATCTGTGGCAGCGCTTCTTATCTGCTCCATGGGCCTGCAGAAGGGGGTGGAGCTTATTACGAAAGTGATGATGTCCAGTCTTCTTATCATCATGATAGTGCTCGTCATACGTGCCATGACGCTTCCTGACGCAGTGGAGGGGCTTAAGTTCTACCTGCTGCCGGATTTTGGGAAGATGGAAGAGGCGGGGATAATGGAAGCAGTTTTTGCAGCGATGGGACAGGCATTCTTTACGCTGAGCGTCGGTGTCGGTTCACTTGCCATATTCGGCAGCTATATCGGCAGAGAACGGAGTCTTGCGGGCGAAGCGGTGAGCATCACGGCACTGGACACCTTTGTAGCGGTTGTGGCAGGGCTGGTCATCTTCCCGGCCTGCTTTGCCTTTGACGTGAACCCGGGGGAAGGTCCCGGCCTTGTGTTCGTGACGCTGCCGAATGTATTCAGGGAGATGCCTGGGGGCAGGATATGGGGAAGCCTCTTTTTCCTGTTTATGACATTCGCTGCACTCTCTACGATTGTGGCGGTATTCCAGAATATCATCCAGTTTGCCAGGGATCTGTGGGGCTGGCCGCTTAAGAAGTCCGTCCTGGTGAACGGCATTCTTCTCATTCTGCTCAGCATACCGTGCGTGCTGGGGATGACGGACTGGTCCTCCTTTACCGTAGGAGGAAAGAACATTATGGATATCGAGGACTTTATCGTGAGCAATAATCTGCTCCCGCTGGGCTCTATGGTCTATCTGCTGTTCTGCGTGACGAAGTACGGGTGGGGATGGGACAACTTTCTCAGGGAAGCAAACTCAGGCGAGGGCATGAGGTTTCCGTCCGGCCGGGGGGCCAGGTTCTACCTGACATTTATCCTGCCGCTTATCGTGTTTGGAATCTTTATACAGGGCTATATTAGCATGATAATGAAATAAATTTAAAATTTCTAAAAAAAGTGCTTGTCTATTGTACATTTTTTTGCTACAATAGACAGGCAGGTGAAATAATGGCTCCATGGTCAAGCGGTTAAGACGCTAGCCTCTCACGCTGGAATCAGGGGTTCGATTCCCCTTGGAGTCACTTAACTATTCCGCTGAGTCCCTTTAAATAGAGGGGTTCAGCGGTTTTTTATGCCCTAAATTATTAAAAGGGGCAAAAAAGAGGGGGCAAAGAGAATAGAAGTGCAGTGGAGAGCTTGGAATCAGGCTCTCTTTTTGCCGTATGCAATTATGCCGGTGTCAGCCGTCGAAATAACAGAATTGTGCAATATTAAATCTGAATTGGCAATGCAATTATCAAATTACAAAAAAGAATATTGACAATAATTTGCGCCAATGTTATGATAAAACAAACAAGACAATCGTTTCGCTAATAATTAAATGCGTATAACCGTTGAAAATACGTTTTATTTTTATTAATAAGTATATTTTTTTAATAATGCAGCGAAACGATTGCCTATAAGCCTGCAAATGGATAAAATGAAAAAAGGAGTGGTGAAATGGTGAAAGAACGATGGCCGGTAATTGACACACACTATCATACCGGAGTGTGTCTGATCAACACATTTGACGCGGAGGAAGAACTGATTCCATGGATGGATAATAATGGCGTGGACATCCAGGTGATTTTTCAGGTAAATGAAGGGTTCGTACATAAGACGCCGGACTGGAACCCCTTCATAGGCAACGACTATATCAGTAAGATACAGAATAAATTTCCTGACCGTGTCATAGGACTGTGTACAATCAACCCGTGGCTCCAGGCCCCGAAGACGTATAACTGGCCCAAGGCAAAGTACGGGAGGAAGATGGATCTGCCGATCAGGGACGAGGCGCTCGAAGAACTGGAACGTTCTATCTTGAGATTAGGGCTCTGGGGCATTAAATTACATCCACTTGAGCATGATTTTGAAATCAACAATAAGCACATCATATACCCAATCATGCAGAAGCTAACCGAACTTCAGGAGGAATGCGGGAGAAAGCTTTTTGTCGTGGTCCACTGTGCGGGCGATTCTGTCAACAATACGCCGACACAGCTCGCACAGGTAGCTGCGGATTTTCCCGAAATCCTGTTCCTTATGGCTCATGCAGGCTATATGAGATCTTTTGGCACTGCGGGAGATGTGGCGGAAGGCATTGACAATTTGAAATTGGATCTGACGCTCAACGTCACGCCCACAACTTTGAAGCCTGCATTTGAAAAAGAAGGGGCTGAAAAGTTTGTAATCGGTACCGACGGCCCTTTTGATCTTGCGACCACGAAGCGGATGATCGTAAGAGACCTGGTGGGCGATGATGATGAGGCAGTAGAATTGGTGATGGGCGGAAATATGGCGAAGTACCTGGGTATACCGAAGTTAAGATATGAAGAATAGGAGGGGAGAGAAGAATGGGAAAATATCGCTGGCCTGTAATTGATACGAATTTTAAAATCGGGGTGAACATAAAAAGCACGTGTGTTGCTGAGGAAGATCTGATACCTTGGATGGATGAAAATGGAATTGATATACAGATGGTATTTCAGGTTGATGAAGGATTTGCCCATCGTACGCCGGAATGGAATCCATACATAGGTAATGATTATGTGGCTAAGATTCAGGACATGTTCCCGGAGAGGGTAATCGGGCTCGCCACGGTCAACCCGTGGAACGATGCGCCTAAGACATGGAACTATCCGCCTGAAGAAGCGGGAAGGCCATTTACCCTTCCGGTGGAAGATGAGTCGGCAAGAGAGCTGGAACGTTGTATCATGGAGCTTGGGCTTAAAGGGCTCAGGATGAATCCGGCGGCGCACAATTACGAGATGAATAATAAGACGGTCGTATATCCGATGCTGGACAAGTTGAGCGAGCTGCAGGAGCGCAAAGGAAAGATCCTTCCCGTCGTCGTGCACGGAGCGGGGGACAGTGGCAACACGACCGCCTTGCAGGTTGCAGAGGTGGCAAAAGACTTTCCGGGGCTCGTCTTTATCATGATTCACTCTGGATTTATATGGTGCTATGGAACGACCGGAGAGATTGCGCCGGCATATGACAATCTGCTTCTGGATCTGACCGGCAATCTGGGACCCTATTCCGTGATAGAAGCATACCGGCAATGCGGGGCCCGTAAGTTTACGATAGGAACAGATGGTCCTCTCGGCATAGCAGGGCTTAAATCGAAGATTCTCGATGTATTTGCAGACGACGAAGAGGACAGGGAACTGATTCTCGGTGGAAACATCGCTAAATTATTAGGGATAGAGAAGATTGAGGTTGAGTGATGAAAATGGGCGAATTAGATAGGAAGACAGAAAGCGGAGAACTGAATATTGAGCATATCAGCATCGAATTTAATACGGTAAGCGGAGACAAGATGAAGGCGCTTGATGATATCTCGCTGGATGTGGCCCACGGCGAGCTCGTGGCCGTAGTCGGAAGGAGCGGATGCGGCAAGACGACTCTGCTGAATATCGTGGCCGGCCTGCTTGAACCGACCGGGGGAACTTGTAAGCTTAACGGAAGGGAAATAAAAGGGCCCGGCAGAGAGCGGGGAGTCGTTTTCCAGGCGGATGCCGTATTCGGGTGGAAAAGGGTCGGAGAAAATGTAGACTTTGCATTGAAGCTTGGAGGGGTGCCGAAGGAAAAGCGCAGAGAGCTGGCAGAGAAGTATCTCAAGATGGTTAATCTGGAGAAGTTTGCAGATTTCTATCCGAAGGAGCTGTCAGGGGGGATGCGCAAACGTCTTCAGATTGCTATGGTTTTGGCTAACCAGCCCAAACTGCTGCTGATGGACGAGCCTTTCGGACCGCTTGACTATGCGACGAAGGTAGAGCTTCAGGTGGAAGTTGAGAAGATACGGCTGAAGCACCCGCTTACCACATTCTTTGTAACGCATGATGTGGAGGAGGCGACTTTTGTTGCAGACCGCATTATCATGATTGAAAAAGGCAGGATAGTAGAAGAGATTAACGTAGACATACCGAGGCCAAGGCCGGTAGAAATCCGCAATACGGCAGAGTTCCACGCGATCTCTGACTATCTGCTTGGCAAACTGCTGGAGCTGAGTGATGTGAAGAGTGAGGTGCGGTAGATGGGAACAAAACATGTAAAAAAGATTCTGGCAGCTGCGGGCCTGATTACATTCTGGCAGATAGCGGCTCTCATTGCCCGAAGCGGCGGGGAATATACCGCGGTCCTCGTTCCGACATGGGGGAAGGTGCTGACAGAGTCACTGCCGGGTTTCGCGGCATTTAAGGGCGGAGCACTTCCGAACTACGGGGATGCCCTGTATGTTCTTCTAAGCAACAGCCTGATAACGGTGAAGCGTGTTTTGATTGGACTTGCAGCCGGTGGAATGGCCGGAGTGGCGACAGGAATTATTATAGGTCTGCAGCCTGTATTAAGAGGCATGCTTTATCCTATCGTCAAGATATTGAGGAACATACCGCTGTTGGCGCTGATTGCGCTATTCCTTGTCTGGTTTGGAGGAGAAGAAAGGGGAATTATAATTTATATCGCGTTCGGACTATGGATCATATATACGACGAACATTATAGAAGCCATCGATAATGCCGACCGGATACGCATTAATTTTGCCAGGACGCTCGGTGCCACGAACATGGACGTGTATACAAATGTAATCTTGCCGATGATCGTGCCCAGCATTATGAATGCCACAAAGGTAGCGCTCGGTGTGGCTTGGGCGATTGCCCTGGGAGGGGAATTTCTGGCGGCGCAGGATGGGCTCGGAAGGCTGCTGATTGTTTCCCAGCAGTATATGGAGACGGGCAGGATGCTGATAATATTGATCGTTTTTATCGTCCTTACAGCGGTATTCAGCTGGATGGTAAAGACGGCGGGAAACAGGATAACACGTTGGATGCCATAACGATAAAGGAAAAGGAGGCAGTAATATGAAAAAGATGTTAAGGATAATGATGTGTCTGTTGATGATAGCAGCGATGACGCTGGCCGGATGCTCGGAAAGCGGCGGCAAGGGTAAAAGCACGTCAGGAACGACCGGCGATGGGATTCCTGAAGTAAGCCTGAGATTTGCAACGGAACCGTATCCAGACCACACGGTCCCATATGTTGGTATAGAAAAGAAGTTTTTTGAAGATGTCGGAATTACATTGGAAAAGGTAGATGCCATTGATGCGGATAAGGTGCCTTCGGTTCTGATCGCAGGCAATTATGATTTTGCTTCGGGCGCACCTTCTCTATTCATCCCGTCCATGGGGCAGGGGGATTTTACGACGTTTGCATTCAGCAATCTGTTCCTTGGATACAGCGTTATGGCTCCGGAAGGCACAAAGACATACAGCGACTTTGTGAAAGAGGGCATGACCGGAGAGGAAGCCATCAAAGCAACGCTGGAGCAGATGAAGGGCAAAGTATTCACTTATCCATCCGAATCGGCCATCAAGCCATTTATAGATCTCTGTTTCCAGAAAGCGGGGATGACGCTGGATGATGTGAAAAATGAAGTGATAGATGATTCGAACGGTGTGGCGCTTATGCTCGCTGGAAGAGCGGACTTTAAGGTGGGAGGCGTGCCGGCGGCGGCAACCTTGTCCTCAAAGGGTTTCGTTCCGATTCTATCGGCAAAAGACATCGTGGAGACTGCAGAACCTTCTGCAGATTCCAAGGAAGTAAGAAGCATATTGCACAATGGATGGACGGCTACAGAAAAGTGGGCCGGGGAAAATCACGATACGGTACTGCGGCTCGCCTCGGTAAGCTTCAGGCTTAACGGATATGTCAATGACAACCCGGAAGACGCGGCCAAGATTCACGTCAATTATGTGAACCAGCTGGCAGGTACTGAATTTACGGAAGAAGAAGTGCAGGGATTATATAAGACATCTATCCCGCTGTACTCATGGGATATGCAGGAGCCTTGGTTTGAAGACAAGGAAGACCCTCTGTACTGGGAATATGAGATTGGTTCGACGATTAAGATGTATGAAGAAGAGGGCATGTTTGAGAGTGGAGAGTATAGTCCCTCAGACATCGTAAGTGCGGGAGAAATCTATGCAGAACTTAAAGAACTGAAAGCAGAGGCGGATAAGAATCTGGAAAAGCTTGGCGATGCAGAGGGAAAAGCGCTGGAACTGAAAGAAAAAGCCGAGTATCATTATTCCATATTCAACTATCTTGATGCGAAGAACTTTTCAGAACAGGCTTTGAAAGAAATGAAATAGGGGACGGATATGGATAAAAAGATGACGAAAAAACAAAATTTCGTTCTGGCCCTGGCTGGTCTGATTGTATTGTTTCTCCTATGGATATGGGCAGGTTCTGTGCTGGGTGAAACAAGAGTACCGTCACCGTGGAAGATTGTGGACAGATTTAAAGAGACAATCTGGCAAAGCCCGGAAATCCAGTTTCAGGGTGCGGGAAGCAACGGATTCTCAGTCCACGTATCAGCGACGCTAGGCAGATATCTGACAGGGACACTGTCGGGAACGGCGATTGCATTCATCTGTCTGTTCCTTATAGCAAGATATAAAAGCTTCAAAGAGATATTCAATCCGCTGATTGATATTCTGCGTGCTATACCCCCGCTTGCCCTTGCGCCGTTCTTTCTGCTCTGGTTTGGAACAAGCCAGGGAGGAATCATTGGAATCGTTATATTCTATGCCTTTACAATGATTTTCGTGGCTGGAGCAGAGGCGCTTGACAGGCAGGATCCCGTACAGGCTAATTTTGCGCGGACACTCGGTGCCGGTAAGACGACAATCGCGCTGCGGGTAATGCTTCCAAGTCTTCTGCCGTCTATGGCGGGTCCCATAAAAGTGGCATACAGCTGGTCCTGGGGACTTGTAATCGTAGGGGAGCTCCTGGGAGCTAAGAGTGGGGTTGGAAGAATCCTGAATGCGTTTATTGCTATTCTTTCCACTGATCTCGTCGTAGTGGGAATTGTATGGATTCTGATTCTGGCAGTTGCAGTGGAGAAAGTAGTCGCGGTTGTGCTGAGATGGCTTCTGAGATGGAATGCAGGTAAAATGTGATGAAAGAGTATGATGTGTTGACAATTGGAGAGGCACTTATAGATTTTGTGCCGGTGGAAGACAGGATTCCCGGACCATTCCGGGCTATGGCGGGCGGGGCGCCCAACAACGTGGCCTGCGGGCTTGGTAAACTGGGAGCGGACGTGGCGCTGCTGGCCAGAGTTGGAGATGATGCCCTGGGGAGATGTATCATACATACGGCAGAAGCGTGTGGCGTAGATACTTCTTATGTCCAGAAGGATAACAGGCGTGTCACGACGGTTACGGTTGTAATGCCGCGTTCACAAGACATGTGCAGATATGCCATCTACAGAAAAGAAAGCGCAGATGGAGCGCTGGCATTTGAAGATATTCCGGCAGAATTATTTGACCATGCGAAAATCCTGCACTATGGCAGCCTTGGAATGGCGGAGAAGGATTCTAATGCCGCCATGAGGATGGCGATTAAAAAAGCTGTAGAAAAGGGGATGGTTACATCCCTGGACGTAAATTTAAGACCAGGCTCATGGGAATCAGAGGAAGAGATGGCCGGGCACTGCCGGGAGCTGATACGGCTGAGCAATATAGTCAAGCTTACGAAAGAGGAAGCGGAAGTATTGAGGGTATCCCCCAGGGAGCTGGCAGAAAAGGAAGGCAAGATCGTACTTGTGACAGATGGGGCGGAGGCTGCTTTTATCTATGCGGGCGGGTTTGAGGTGAGACGGAGACCGGATACGGTAAATGCGGTGGATGTGACAGGGGGCGGCGATTCATTCATGTCCGCGTTCTTATACTACTATGCCAGATATGCGGATAAGATGGAGATGAAAAAGTTCCTTAAGAAGGCGATAGAATTCGCGGTCCGCGCCAGCTCGATTTCCGTACAGCGGTACGGCGCGATTGACAGTCTGCCGTTCTTAAGTGAACTGGACGTGAAGGAGGTGGAACAACAGGGATGAAAATAATTGTCGCGTCAGATTATGAGATGATGAGCCGGAATGCGGCACAGATGATTGCAAGCCAGATTCAAAGAAAGCCAGCCGGCGTGCTCGGCCTGGCGACTGGTTCTACCCCTATCGGCACGTATAGACAGCTGATTCAGATGTACAGGGAGGGAAAGGCAGACTTTTCAGAAGTACAGACAGTGAATCTGGACGAATATGCAGGGCTCCCGCGCAGCCACCCGCAAAGCTTCCGATACTTTATGGATAACTGCTTTTTCAGGTATGTGAATGTGAAAAAAGAGAATATACATTTCCCGCTGAGCGCAGAAGATGATTATGACAGAACTGCGGAAGAATATGAAGAGCAGATCAGAGGACTGGGGCAGATCGATATGCAGATTCTCGGTATAGGCGGCAATGGACATATAGGGTTCAATGAACCTGCGGATTACATTAAAAGCGATAACTATGGGCGTTCAAAATGTGATGTCGGCCCAAAAGGTTATTCTACTGGCTAATGGAGCGAAGAAAAGAGATATCATGAGAGAGACCGTATATGGAAAAATCACGCCGAAGCTGCCGGCAAGCATACTGCGGCTCCATCATGATTTTACGGTCATAACAGATGAGGAAGCGGGACGGGATCTGAAGGAGGCGGAATAAATGGTAATTGATACACATGCACATGTATTTTTTTTAGATAAATTTATCGACTATGGTGATAAGCCGTTATTTCAGTATATGGAAGAACAGGAGGTGGACATCTGCTCCTGTATCGCCACGACGAAAACCGAGAATGCGGCTATGCTGGAAAATGTACGCAGATACGGAGATAAGCTGTTTGGCATCGGCTATGTAAACGTACATGATATGGAACGCTCATTGGAGCAGCTAAGGGAAAATGTGAAAAAGGGAATCGTCAGGGGTATTAAGATGCACCCGTACGTGGAGGATTATATCGTTGACGACCCGATGCTGGATCCGCTGTATGAAACGTGTCTGGAACTGGATATTCCGCTGCTGTTCCACAATGGCATCGTGACATTCAGTACATGGCCGTCGGATGAACCGGGTAAAGTCAAGACACCGAAGTATGAATGCATCGGCTATCCGCATCAGTTTGCCAGGGTACTGGAGCACTATCCGAAACTGAAGATTATCTTTGCGCATTTTGGCGGCAACTTCTACAGGGAATTTCTCTGCCTGACCGAACGGTTCGAGCATGCATATATGGATACGGCATGGCTGCGCCACTATGCGGCGAGACAATTTCCACCTGTAGATATCCACGGCTGGATAGAGCACGCGGCAAGTATAGCCGGTGCAAAGAAAATAGTATTTGCCGGGGAAGGGACTCTGCCGTCAGACATCTTGCAGTGCAGGCTGAGTGATGAGGAAAAAGAGGATATACTCTGGAGAAACGCCAGTAAATTGTATAAGCTTGCAGAGCAGTAGGAAGGGAGAGAACACATGAGTGATATAGAAGTCAGAGGCCTGGCCCATATCGGCATTCCTACTTCCGATTTGAAAAAAAGCATTGCGTTTTACCGGAATCTGGGGTTCCGGGTTATCGTGGACGAAAAAGGGATGGAAGGCAATCACTTCATTTTCATGGAATGCAGCGGAGTCGTAATCGGACTGCCTCAGCCGCTGGACGAGACGGCCAGAGGAAGGGCAGGAACAAAAGGGGATGGGAATATAGACCATTTTGCACTGCTTGTGGACGATCTGGACAAGACGAAAGAGGTTCTGGAAGAAAAGGGAGTGCCGTTTGCGACAGAAGGCATCTCCGTCACAGAAGCATGGAGGCCGAAATCGTGCAGATGCATAATGGTTTACGGACCCGACCGTGTGAAGATCGAGTTTGTCGAAATGAAATAGAAGGCTGCCCGGGATACCGCCTTATATGCGATTTACCATTAATTGACAAATAAAAAGGTTAATGATATCCTGAATTCAAGGTCAGAAATTAACAGAGAAAAAGAGAAATAAGAGATGAAAAAATGCAGAAAAGTAATGGTAGTAAAGTTACGATGGGGGATGTGGCGAGGATAGCAAATGTCTCTAAATCTACGGTTTCCCATGTGCTGAATGACACGAAGCATGTAAGCGCGAAAACGAGAAGCAAGATACTGAAGGTGATTGAAGAGACGGGGTATACGCCGAATCTGGTTGCAAAGGCTTTAAAGAAATCGGAGACAAGGACGATCGGGCTGGTCATATCAGACATTCAGAATCAGTTTTTTATTGATGTCATCAAAGCAATCAGCGATGCGTGCATACAGAATAATTATACGGTTTTTCTGGCGGATTCCAACGATAACGCCAAGAGGGAACTGGAGATCGTCCAGTCGTTCTGCGAGCGGTGCGTGGACGGATTCATCTTATCCCCGACTACTGAATCGGAGAAGTACGTGGGCAAGTACGTCAAGGAAAAAGATATACCAATCGTGTATATAGACCGTATGCTTGGATCAGATGGCGACTGGGTCGGCAGCGAGAATGAGAAGTCCATGGAGAAGATGACGGACCACCTCATATCTCTGGGGCATAAAAGGATTGCCTTTGTAGCCGGACTGCGCAATATCAGTACGACCGAGGAACGGATCCGAGGGTACCGGAATGCTCTGGCTAAGTCTGGCATTCCATATGATGAATCTCTTGTGATTGAAGGAGAGTCCAGGAGTGTTCCCACGGAGAAGCGCACGATAGATATCGTACGGAAGATGGCAAGACGGGACGACCGGCCGACGGCTATCATTGCAGCAAATAACCTTATGGTGCTCGGCGTCATGAAGGCGCTTGACAGCCTTGGCATACAAGTGCCGGAAGAGATGGCGGTTGCCGCGTTTGATGACTGTGAGTGGGCGGCATTGTTTCATCCCGGCCTGACTACTATCGTGCAGCCGTGCAAGGAGATAGGACAAAAGGCGGCAGAACTCCTGATTGACCGCATCCGGCACGGGACAGGTTCCCCACAGCGGATTTATTTCCAGACGGAGCTTGTCGTGCGGGAATCATGCGGTGCAAAGCTGGGCACCACTTTTTAAGGTTTCGTTCAAACATTATTGTGTTTTCACGGGTAATGATATATAATGTTAAAAGCGAAACAATTACATTATATGTCGGCGGCATGCCGCCATAGTGTAGGAATTGGAGGAATAATATATGTTAGTATCAGCAAAAGAGATGCTTGAAAAAGCGGTAGAGGGGCATTATGCGGTAGGTCAGTTCAACATCAACAATCTGGAATGGACGAAAGCGATTCTGCTTACGGCTGAAGAGTGCAAATCACCTGTAATCTTAGGTGTGTCTGAGGGAGCGGGAAAATATATGTCAGGCTTTAAGACTGTACAGGCAATGGTATCAGCTATGGTGGATGAGCTTGGTATCACGGTACCTGTTGCAACCCATCTGGATCACGGAAGCTATGACGGATGTCTGAAATGTATCGATGCAGGTTTTACTTCCATCATGTTCGACGGCTCCAAATATCCTATCGAGGAAAATGTTGCCAAGACAAAAGAACTGATTGCTATATGTAGGGAAAAGGGAATGTCCATCGAGGCTGAAGTTGGAGCTATCGGCGGCGAGGAAGACGGAGTGATCGGACAGGGCGAATGTGCGGATCCGCAGGAATGCAAGATGATTGCTGACCTTGGAGTAGACATGCTGGCCGCCGGAATCGGCAATATCCATGGCAAATACCCGGAGAACTGGGCCGGATTGAGCTTTGAGACACTGGATGCCATCCAGCAGCTGACAGGAAAGATGCCGCTCGTACTTCACGGCGGTACCGGAATCCCGGATGATATGGTCAAGAAGGCTATCGACCTCGGCGTGGCCAAGATTAATGTCAATACAGACTGCCAGCTATCATTTGCAGATGCGACACGTAAATATATTGAAGCAGGCAAAGACTTGGAAGGCAAGGGCTTCGACCCGCGTAAGCTGCTGAAACCAGGTACAGACGCTATTATGCAGACTGTAAAAGAAAAGATGGAATTATTCGGTTCAGTTGGAAAAGCTTAAGTCGCAGAATGTAATTTTTACTTGCCTTTTTCGGCTGATTGAGGTATACTAGCAGACGTAGAAATGAACAAAGGCGTTCCAACCGGTGTTGGGGTGCCTTTTTCTATGTGATGCAGATGGCTGTGTATGGCTGCATTACAAAAACTTTCCGGGAGATGGTATATTTAGCTTCCCGATGCGCACGATTAAATACAAGAAAGGAAACAGAGAATATGAGCGAAGCAATAAACGTAGCTGAAATATTTGGAGAAGACGTGTTCAATGACACTGTCATGCTGGAACGCCTGCCTAAGAAGGTCTATAAGGATCTGAAGAAGACGATTGAAGAGGGTAAAGAACTGGACCTGGCAACAGCAGATGTCATCGCGCATGAGATGAAAGAATGGGCGATTGAAAAGGGGGCTACCCACTATACGCACTGGTTTCAGCCTCTTACAGGCGTAACTGCCGAGAAGCACGACTCATTTATATCTGCTCCGCTGGACAGCGGCAAGGTTCTGATGAGCTTCTCCGGGAAAGAGCTGATCAAAGGTGAGCCGGATGCATCTTCCTTTCCGTCCGGGGGACTGCGTGCTACATTCGAGGCCAGAGGCTATACGGCCTGGGATTGTACGTCACCTGCGTTTGTCAGGCATGACGCCGCGGGAGCTACCCTCTGTATTCCGACTGCTTTCTGTTCTTATACAGGAGAAGCACTGGACCAGAAGACGCCGCTGCTTCGCTCGATGGAAGTCATCAGCGAACAGTCGTTGAGGCTTGTCCGGCTGTTTGGCAACACGACCTCTAAAAAAGTAACTCCTTGCGTAGGGGCGGAACAGGAGTATTTTCTCGTTGACGGCGAGAAGTTCCGTCTCAGGAAGGATCTGATATATACCGGACGTACGCTTTTTGGCGCGATGCCCCCGAAGGGCCAGGAACTGGATGACCATTACTTCGGCACGATCCGTCAGAGGATTGCCGGATTTATGAAAGACACGAATGAAGAATTGTGGAGGGTGGGCGTAACGGCAAAGACGCAGCACAACGAGGTGGCGCCGGCACAGCATGAACTTGCGCCAATCTATGCACCGGCAAATATCGCGGTAGACCACAACCACCTTGTAATGCAGACGCTGAAGCGTGTTGCCGGAAAGCATGGAATGAAATGCCTGCTTCACGAAAAGCCGTTTGCGGGGGTCAATGGTTCCGGCAAGCATGACAACTGGTCTATCACGACGGACGATGGCAGGAATCTGCTGGAACCTGGCAAGACGCCGCACGAGAATATCCAGTTCCTTCTCGTCCTCACCTGCATATTGAAAGCAGTGGACGAACATGCGGATCTTCTGCGTGAATCTGCGGCTGACCCTGGTAACGACCACAGGCTTGGGGCAAATGAAGCGCCTCCGGCTATCATCTCTGTCTTTTTAGGCGAGCAGCTGGAAGATGTGCTTGAGCAGCTTATAAGTACCGGCGAGGCGACTCATAGCCTGAAGGGCGGGACGCTGGATACCGGCGTCAGAACGCTGCCAGACCTTGCAAAAGATGCAACTGACAGAAACAGGACATCGCCGTTTGCATTTACAGGAAATAAGTTTGAATTCCGTATGGTCGGTTCCCGTGATTCGGTTGCAGGCCCTAACGTAGTCATCAATACGATTGTGGCGGAAGCATTCAGCGAGGCGTGTGATATACTGGAGAAGGCCGACGACTTTGAGATGGCGGTTCATGACCTGATCAAGCAGTATGCGACGGAGCATTACCGTATCGTGTTCAATGGCAACGGATATGCTGATGAGTGGGTGGAAGAAGCCGCCAGAAGAGGACTTCCGAATATCAGCTCTATGGTTGAGGCCATACCGGCATTGACGACAGAAAAGTCTGTCAGCATGTTTGAGAGGTTCAACGTGTTTACAAGAGCGGAGCTTGAATCCCGCGCAGAGATCAAGTACGAGAATTATTCGAAAGCCATCAATATAGAAGCGCGCACCATGATCGATATGGCGAGCAAACAGATTATCCCGGCTGTCATCAGGTATACGAAGAGCCTGGCGGATACGGTCGTCGCGGTGAAGGAAGCGGGAGCGGATATGTCCGTTCAGTCTGATCTTCTGAAGGAAGTATCGGCTCTGCTGGCAGACACGAAAAAGGCACTGGAGGCTCTCATACTTGCAGCGGATAAAGCAGCCTGTATGGAAGAGGGGAAGGAGCAGGCGGAGTATTATCATTCTGACGTTGTGCCTGCAATGGCTGCACTACGCAGTCCGGTTGACGCGCTGGAGATGATTGTCGATAAAGAAGCATGGCCGATGCCGTCGTACGGGGATTTGATTTTTGAAGTCTGATTCTTTAGAAATTGATTAGAAAAATTTAAGGACCTTGGGCTTGGAATGACAGTTTATATATGTTATTCTAGGTTCAAGGTTCTTGTGTTTTACAGTGGTGACGTTAGGAGGATAAATGGATGACGCGGAATGAATTCTTGGAAAAGCTCCGGAATGCGTTGGAAAATGACCTGGGTGGGTCGGCGGTTCAGGATAATGTAGAATATTATGGTTCTTATATAATGGAAGAAGTGAGGAAAGGCAGGCCGGAGGCGGAAGTGGTCGAAGAACTCGGCGATCCCTGGGTCATTGCCCGTTCGCTTATCGATGCCGCTGAGAATGTGGCGGAAACATACAGTGGATATCAGGCGAAGGAAGCTTCAGGGGGGCAGGGTAGCGGGCAGAGCTATGGAACAGGCGGAAGCGTTCATGTGTTCGGAATTGACTCGTGGTGGAAGAAGCTGCTTCTTGTACTCGGTATCATCGGTGTAGTGCTGATTGTCATCGCCGTGATTGGAGGTATCTTCAGCCTCCTGATGCCGCTGATCGTGCCGATTATTGTTGTGATGCTTGTTGTCCGTCTGGTAGGGCGGCGGAGGTGAGAGAAGAGGGGATTTCCCCTCTTTTTTCGTTTTTTAATCGTTGTATGGCGTCGAAGTGCATTCCAAATTATACCATATATAAGCATGATTGATGTACCTCATCCCGTATAGCTTACAGGTAATTGCTGGTAAAAGTAAAAGACCGATGGGGGAGCCATCGGTCTTTTGAGGGGAGTATAAATAATTAATAAGGGGTTGTAGAAAGTATCCTTTCTACATGATTAAGTATAATATAGGGAACATTAAAAAGCAAGTTAAAAATTAAAAAATTCTTAAAATGGAAGCTTTTTGTGAAAATTGCCAAAAATTGCCATCATAAACTTTATGAAGGAGCCCGCATGGCGGGCTATCCTTCTTCGCTTAAATAATTATAGAGAATATCGATGAATTCTCCATTTGCCGGTTTCTGCTTAAGCTCATACCCAGAGATGGTTATCAGGAGCTTTCGATTGCCTTTGTACCAGCAGTTAGAAATGGCAGTACGGATACAGTGCTCTACATTATCCCTGGAGGTGCCGAAATGTGTGGCCACATCAACATAGAGAGTTTTGTAGACAGAGAGCAGATACTCATCATTAGACAAGCATAGCTGCAGCGCATATAGCAGGAAATAAAAACCTTTCAATGTAGACCGTATCCCAAGCCTTAACAATAGAGCTCTTGTTTTATCCATAATGCCTCCTACCGACCTTACAGCTTAATTGTATACAATAACTTGTCGATTAAAAAATAACAGAAACGAAAAGAATAAAAAAGATGAGAATCGACAATATTAGACGGATTCAATCTACTTAGCAAAAAAGATTTATGGAGCTATGGAAATAGTTTTTTTGTGCATCTTACATAAAAGAGAAGATTCAGGACATAATAATCTCGTAATCAAAAAATTGATTAGAGTGATTAGGAGGAATTAACATGGCAAAGAACTATAATTCATCTAACAGCAATTCAAATGCATCAAACCAGAATGCTTCTAACCAGAATGTATCCAACCAGAATGCATCAAACCAGAACGCTTCTAACAGAAATGCATCAAACAAGAATGCATCAAACAAAAATGCATCAAATCAGAATTCTTCAAACAGAAACAGCAGCAACGAGAGCAACAACTACTAGATTGTAAGCGGAAGAAGATCAGAAAAGGACGTATCCACAGGGTACGTCCTTTTCTGTGGATAAGTGCCCCGGGACAGGGGAAAACGAATTGGGGACGGGGGTTTTTTAAAAAACCCCCGTCCCCAATTGACAAAACGTGTGCTTAACCAGTAAGATAAGAGGATAAGATTAACAAAATTGGAGAATTTTATGGATAGAATTGAATTGATTGCCCCATGTCATTTTGGACTGGAGGCGGTGTTAAAGAGAGAGATACAGGATTTGGGTTGTGAGATTGCGGGCGTGGAAGATGGAAGGGTGACTTTCTATGGAGACGCGGAGGCGGTGTGCCGTGCGAATGTATTCCTGAGAACGGCGGAGCGGATCTTATGGAAGGTGGGCTCTTTTAAAGCGGTTACTTTCGAGGAATTGTTTGAAAAGACGAAGGCGCTGCCATGGGAGGACTATATCCCTAAGGATGGTAAATTCTGGGTGGCGAAGGCAGCTTCTGTAAAGAGCAAGCTTTTCAGCCCTTCTGATATACAGTCAATCATGAAGAAGGCGATGGTAAAGCGGCTTCAGGAACATTATCATATGGAATGGTTCAAAGAGGACGGAGCATCTTATCCGGTACGTGTTTTTTTAATGAAGGATATTGTTACGATAGGGATAGATACCTCCGGCGTATCACTGCACAAGAGGGGATACCGGGAAGTATCCGGCAAAGCGCCTATCACGGAGACTCTCGCGGCAGCGCTTATCATGCTGACACCATGGAATAAGGACCGCATACTGGTAGATCCGTTCTGCGGCAGCGGTACATTCCCGATAGAAGCAGCGATGATGGCGGCAGGCATTGCGCCGGGGCAGAATCGTTCCTTTACAGCAGAAGGGTGGACAAACCTTATTACGAAAAAGCGATGGTACGATGCGGTTAATGAGGCAGACGACCTGATTCGGCAGGATATCGAGGTGGATATACAAGGGTACGACGCCGATGACAGTGTAATCAAGATTGCAAGACAGAATGCGGCGGAAGCAGGAGTCGGGCATCTGATTCATTTTCAACAAAGAGATGTGAAAGAATTGAGACATCCGAAAAAGTATGGCTTTATCATAACAAATCCCCCGTACGGGGAACGGATGGAAGAGAAAGAAAATCTTCCGCAGCTCTACAGGACTTTCGGAGAGAGTTTCAAGGAGCTTGATTCCTGGTCTGCTTATATGATAACCTCCTATGAAGAAGCAGAGCGGTACTTTGGAAGAAAAGCGGATAAGAACAGGAAGATATATAACGGAATGCTCAAGACGTACTTTTATCAATTTCTCGGCCCGAGGCCGCCGAAGCGTTCCGGCAGCCACGAAGAAAGGAAAGACAGATCATGAAGAAAGTAATATTTGCAACCGGTAATGAACATAAGATGGTGGAAATCCGCATGATACTGGAAGACCTGGGCATGGAGATCCTGTCTCAGAGAGAGGCCGGTATTACCGCTGATATCGTGGAGGACGGAAGTACGTTTGAAGAAAATGCTCTGATTAAGGCAACAAAGATAGCGGAGCTTGCCCATGAGATAGACGCGTACAAAGAAGCCGTGGTACTTGCCGATGATTCGGGTCTGGAGATTGACTCCCTGAACAGAGAACCCGGGATATATTCCGCAAGATATATGGGGGAAAATACATCCTATGATATCAAGAACCAGACGCTCCTAAACCGACTTGACGGAGTGCCGGATGACGAACGTATCGCGAGATTTGTCTGTGCGATAGCGGCAGTATTTCCTGATGGGACGTCAGAAGTCGTCCGTGGTACGATGGAAGGTATGATTGGACATGAGATTATCGGTGAAAATGGTTTTGGTTATGATCCTATCTTTTTCCTGCCCCGGTTTGGCATGACAAGTGCACAGCTGTCACCGGAAAAAAAGAACGAGCTGAGCCATAGGGGAGAGGGCCTGCGGAAAATGCGTTCCGTCATTGAAAGTAAGATGTTAGGATAAGAGGAATTAGTATGAAAATATTAATTGTTAGCGATACACACAAATCTCATAAGAATCTGGAGAAGGCGCTAGAGCGGGAGGGACCGATTGACATGCTCATTCATCTGGGCGATGCAGAGGGAAAAGAGGACTATATAGGTGCGCTCGTAAGCTGTCCGTTTCATGTCATAAGCGGAAATAACGACTTTTTCTCCGATCTTCCGAGAGAAGAAGAGTTTTTTATCAATGGATATCACGTATTCATCACACACGGACATTACTATTATGTCGGTATGTCAGAAGATCGTCTTAAGGCTGAAGCGAGAGGCCGCGGCGCTGATATCGTGATGTACGGGCACACGCACAGGCCGGCGCTTAAAGTCGAGAAAGATTTGGTGGTACTTAACCCCGGAAGTATCGCTTTTCCGAGGCAGGAAGGCAGAAAAGCAAGCTATATCATCATGTGTATCGATGGCAGAGGAGATGCCGGTTTTGAGATAAAATTTCTGTAAAAAGCTGTTTATAAAAAAATGGAAAAAATATGTTGACAAGCTGGTAGCCATCATATATAATAACTCTTGTGTCACGGCAGTACAGCAGAAGACAAGGCTTCAGGTGGCAGAAAAAGAATATTTCGGGGTGTGGCTCAGCTTGGCTAGAGCGCCTGGTTTGGGACCAGGAGGTCGCAGGTTCAAATCCTGTCACCCCGATACTTATGCGGGTGTAGTTCAATGGTAGAACACTAGCCTTCCAAGCTAGATACGTGGGTTCGATTCCCATCACCCGCTTTCTTAAAGCCTTGATATCGTTTGCAGGGATTTAAGAAAAAGCAGTTCCGAAGAGCTGGTTTGTGAGTCTGTAGCTCAGCTGGATAGAGCAACGGCCTTCTAAGCCGTAGGTCGAGGGTTCGAATCCCCCCAGGCTCGTTAGAGCCACACAATTGAATAAGGTGGTACTTAGTTGGACACTATAGTTCAATAGGTAATATATATGGTGGGTATGGTGCAGTTGGTTAGCGCGCCAGATTGTGGTTCTGGATATCATGGGTTCGAGTCCCATTACCCACCTTTTTTTATTGGGCTATCGCCAAGCGGTAAGGCACAGGACTTTGACTCCTGCATTCGCTGGTTCGAATCCAGCTAGCCCAGGTTACGTATGGGCGTGTAGCTCAGGTGGTAGAGCACTTGACTTTTAATCAAGTTGTCCGGGGTTCGAATCCCCGCACGCTCACTGAAAACGGTCCCATTTCCTGGTAGTATTCAGGAAATACGGTCCGTTTTCTGTTTAGAATAAAATATGCGGATGTGGCGGAACTGGCAGACGCGCTAGACTTAGGATCTAGTGGGAGACCGTGCAGGTTCGATTCCTGTCATCCGCATCAAATCAAGGAACAAACTTTGATACAAAAACAGCTCTCCATTTCGGAGGGCTGTCTTTGTATCCAGGCCAGGAAAGCCCATGTATGGATTTTTCCGGTCTTTTTCTTTTTCCCGCCGATCGTCGGATTGCCGCCAATCCGCGCCCGCCCGGTCATGGCGGACGGCAGCAAGCAATTTTCTTAAAGAAATTGCTTGCTGTTTCCATCCCTCGGGCACAGGCTGTTCCTCTTGCTTTTGTGCGGCAAAACGCATATAATGGAGAAAAATGGACAATTCTGGAGGTTTCATATGAAATACATGACGGTGCGGCAGGCAGGGGAGAAATGGAACCGCTCCCGGCGCTGGGGACAGGTACTTTGCCAGAACGGGCGGATCGAGGGGGCGTACCGCCCGGCCCGCGACTGGCCGATTCCCGCCGCCGAGTGTCCGGCGGGTTGGCGCAGGCGAGAGAACCGGGAGGGGGACAGGGCATGAACGAGTTGGACGCTCTGATGTGGCAGGAATGGCTCTGGTGTGTGCTGCAATTTGTGGGGCCGATGTTCCTGCGCTACTATCCCTTCCGCAAGAAGCTGAGAATCCCTGTGTGGTCGCTGGCGGCCATCACGGCGGCAGTGTGGGGCGGCATTGCCCTCTCCCTGGCGGTGTTCGGCTATTCGCCGGAAACCTCCATGAATCTCTATTGCAGCGTGGCCATCCTCATCTTCTTCCCCCTCTCCTGCGTTATCATCAAAGAGCGGTTTATCAAGCACTTCTTTGTGTACCTCATGTCGTATAACTTAATGACGGTGAGCATCGGCGTCTCCCAGTTTGTCATGCAGCGGCTCGGCAGTAACCTGCTGGCGGGGAACCTCGCCACGCTGGCTTTCTACCTTGTGACCTATCCCTTCATCTTCCGCTTCCTGCGCCGGGATTTGGAGCCGGTGATGGACGTGGACGACCCAAAGGTGTGGAAGATTGCCTGGGTGCCGATGGCGCTGTTCTATCTCGTCATCGCGGTGGCGACGCCGGGGATGCTGGGCGCCCAGCGGGTGAGCTATGTGCTGACCCGGACGCTGGTGGGCCTGCTGTGCGCCTCGTTCTGCATTATCCTGGTGATCTGCCTGCGGTACGCCCGCGAACAGGCGGCCAAGGAGGAAACGCTGGTCCGCGTGCGGGGGCTGGCGGATATGAAGGAGGAATTTTTACATAACCTCTCCCATGAGCTGCAAATGCCCATCACGGTAGTGTCGGGCTTCGCCCAGCTCACCGGGCGGATGATGGACGACGAGGAAATCGACCGGGCCGCTGTGCGGGACAACATGCGCAGGGTGGACAGCGAGGCGGGACGGATGGAGCGGCTGGTGGTGCAGCTTTTGGACGCCGCCGCCATCGAGAACGGCAGCTTCTCCTTGAGCCGCCGCGCGGCGGATATCGGGGAGCTGCTGGAAACGGTGGCTCGCGTCCACTTCCCGGTGATGGACAACCACGGCAACGCCCTGACGGTTGACGTATCCCCCGATCTGCCGCCCTTATACGGCGATCAGGAACGGCTTTTGCAGGTGCTGCTCAATCTGGTGTCCAACGCCGTCAAGCACACCGAGGGAGGCAGCGTGTCCCTGTCCGCGCAGGCAGAGGGAAACATGGTGGCGGTGACGGTGAAAGACACTGGCGCGGGCATCGCCCCCGAACTGCTCCCCCAGCTCTTTGAGCGGTATCCCAAGAACCGCGCGGCGGGCGGCAACGGGCTGGGGCTGTATATCTGCGGGCAGATTGTGAAGGCCCACGGCGGGCAGATCAAAGTAGAGAGCAAGGCCGGAGCGGGCACCGCCGTGCGGTTTACCATACCGGCGCTGGTACAGGAGGTGGAGACATGAAAGGAAAAACAGTTTTAATGGTGGAGGACAACGAACATGTGCAGGTGATCAACCGCATCGTGCTGGAGCGGGAGGGATGCACGGTGCTCTCGGCGGTGAGCCTGGCCGGGGCGCGGCGGGTGCTGGCGGAGCATCCCGCTATTGACATTGCGGTGCTGGATATTCTGCTGCCGGACGGCAACGGCTTGGCGTTCATCCCGGAGCTGCGGGAGGCGACCTCCGCCCCGGTGCTCCTGCTCACCAGCAAGCGGGACTATGAGGACATGGTGAGGGGGCTGACCGGGGGCGCGGACGACTACATGACGAAGCCCTACCGGGTGGAGGAGCTGCTGGCGCGGATGGTGGCTCTGCTGCACAGGCGGGACGCCGCGCGGGAGAGCGCCCTATTGATGCGGGGGGCTCTGGCTCTGGACATGGTGGCGCAGCGGGCGTTCCTCCATGGGGAGGACATCCTGCTGTCGCCCCGCGAGTTCGGCGTCCTCTGCTATCTCATCCAGCACGAGGGAGAGGGTATTTCGGCAGGGCAGCTGTATGAAACAGTCTGGATGCTGCCTGCCAACGGAAACGTCAGCGCGGCGAAAACCGTCATTTCCCGGCTTCGTAAAAAGCTGGAGGGCAGCGGCTATGCCATCACCTCCGGGTGGGGCGTGGGCTATTGCTTTGAGCGGGAGAAATAAGTTTAAAAAAAGGTTACAATTTAGCAACCTTTTCGTTTTTTTCGTTTGACTGCGCTATAATGTATGTGTGTGGACTAAAAGGTCCCGTAAAAACAGGAAGTCACGATGGCGGCTTTCTGTTTTGGTCTTTTAGGGCACTTTAGGACAGGAAGGCGGGGATTATGCTGAACCGGAAGCCAGTCATTTTTTCATCGAGGACGACGAAAATACGAACGCCGCCAATCGGCAGCTCCTGGAACGGGAGGGCTGCGCGGTGCGCGTCGGGCGCGGCCTCGCGGTGGCCAGAGCCTTGCAAGGCGGCGTGCGGGAATCCATCGGAAAGCCCTGCCGTCTGGACGAGCTGTGCCGGAAGGTGAAGGCTCCGGCAGGGCCCACAGCGGCCCATTGGCGGGCGCAGGGCTGAGATAAGCCCCAGCTCACGCAGAAAAGTACATCGCGCACGGCGCGGAGAACGGCGGCTTTAAGAATTTTCTCAAGGGGGTTGACAAGTTGAGCAGACGCGATATAATTCGTGACAGACAGACAGACAGACAGACAGACAGACAGACAGACAGACAGACAGACAGACAGACAGACAGACAGACAGACAGACAGACAGACAGACAGACAGAATAAGTCTGTCCTTTATCATACCAAAAGGGGAACCATTCCCCACCCAGACAGGCGCTTGCCCTTCTGCTATCAGGAGGGCAAGCGCCTGTCTGCGCGTTTAGGGAGCAGTTAACAATCAGGAAAAGGAGGAATACCAGATGAAACCAAGAAAGACAAACCGGCTGCTGGCGCTGGGGCTTTGCCTCTTCCTGCTGCTGTCCGTGCTTCCCCTCGACCGCATGGCCTACGCCGCAGGG
>NZ_KQ236744.1:771958-773599 GCF_001185345.1 Dorea sp. D27
ACGGGGTGGAGCGCATCGGGGACGGTGCGTTTGAAGACTGCACTGGCATCACGGAGATGACATTCCCCGTAGGTCTTTCGCGCATCAAGGGATATGCGTTTTCTGGCTGCACCAGCCTCGCCAAGCTGACCTTCCAAAGCGCCACGCCCCCGACGATAGGGGGCGCCGCTTTCAATGGCGTTGCCACCACCGGCACGATCTACTACCCAGCCGGGTATGCGTCGGATTGGCTGGGGGTCTCCGGGTTGCCCGGCGGCTGGACGCTCGCTTCCCTGATTACCCTCGAAGTGACCTACAACGACGGCGCCACCATGGCGGATGCCATTCAAGATGCGCTGCCTGCGGCGGGTGTTGGCAAGGAGCAGGTGACCGGAATCAAGATTACCGGCAATGCCACGGCGGTCACCGGCGACAACTGGAAGGCCCTGTACGACCTTTATAAGAATGATAGCGGCTGGACAAACCTGAGCGCCCTATACCTGTCGGGTATGACGGAGCTTACGACCATCGGTGATATAAGTTCTTATAGCACCAATGTTCCAAAGCTCGTAGAAGTAAAGTTGCCCGACAGCCTGACTACCATCGGGGCCGCTGCGTTTGTTGGCTGCGCTAACCTAGAACTAGACGAGTTGCCCGACAGCCTGACGATCATCGGGGACTTTGCGTTTTCTGGCTGCGCCGGCATCAGGCTGGCCGCCCTGCCGGACGGAGTGGAGAGCATCGGGGACTCTGCGTTTACTGGCTGCACCAACCTTGCACTGACCGCCCTGCCGGACAGGGTGGAGAGCATCGGGAGCAGTGCGTTTTCTGGCTGCACCGGCATCAAGCTGACCGCCCTGCCGGACGGGGTGGAGAGCATAAGGGACAGTGCGTTTTCTGGCTGCACCGGCATCAGGCTGACCGCCCTGCCGGACGGGGTGGAGAGCATCGGGGACGCCGCGTTTTATGGCTGCACCGGCATCACGGAGATGACATTCCCCGAAAAACTGACCAGCATCGGGGACATTGCGTTTTCTGGCTGCACCAGCTTAGACAAGCTGACCTTCCAAAGCGCCACGGCCCCGACGATTGGCATCAGCATTTTCGGTGGCGTTGCCACCACCGGCAACATCTACTACCGAGCCGGGTACGCGCCAAATTGGCTGGGGGTCTCCGGGTTGCCCGGCGGCTGGACGCACGTTCTTACCTACCGGCTGACGGTGGAGAATGGCACGGATACAACGAAGGCCTCATTCTACCCGGAAGGCGGACAGGCCGTCATCGAGGCCGACGCAGCGCCGGGTGGGAAGGCATTCGACAAGTGGGAAACGTTAGGCGGCGGCAGCTTTTTAAACGCTGCCAGCGCCAGCACCACCTTCACCATGCCCGCTGCCGACACGACCGTGCGGGCCACCTACAGAACCACCACGCCCGCCCCCGGCCCGGCCAACGCCAGCATTAATCCCGACAAGGCGACCTTCGACCGCTATCCCTCCGGCAAGAACCATCGGGACATACCGGTCACGCTTTCGCCGGGCAGCCATACATTGAACGGCATCGGCTGCGGCAACGTGACCTTGCAGGCCGGGCGGGACTACACCGTGAGCGGCAGCCGGTACACATTCTCCAAGACCTATCTTGCCACGCTGGGGAAAGGCACCC
>NZ_KQ236744.1:773951-883907 GCF_001185345.1 Dorea sp. D27
CGGGCGGGACTACACCGTGAGCGGCAGCCGGTACACATTCTCCAAGACCTATCTTGCCACGCTGGGGAAAGGCACCCACGCCTTTATCTTCGATATGAGCGGCGGCGCCGATCCGACGTTCACCCTCACGGTGGAGGACACCAGGCCGGGGGGCGGCACCAGCTCCGGCCCAACGTCCGATTCCGGCAATGCCGGCAGCAATCCCAACACCGGCGTGGCGGATCGCGCCCTGTTGTGGCTGGCCTGGCTGATCGTGTCGGGCATCCTGATCTTCCTGCTGGTTCGCTGCGCCCCCCGCCGCAAACGGGCCGGGCATTGATCCGGCGGTATGGAAACACGGACCGAACCGAGAAAATGGCTGCGCGGCCGGGTATCCCGGCCGCTGGTGCATTGCATCGGTACGCTCAGGAAGGGCAGGGGCATCGAGGATGCTCTCATGTAAAATCTTCCTGAATGGCTGTAACAGAAAGATGGATTTAATCTTTGAGAAAAAAGATGTATAATATATTGATAGACGTTTAGGATTGGGAGGGCAGATTTAGATGAAGACGCTGTTGATATGGGGGGCAGGCGATCAGGGGACTGTTACGATGGACTGTGCTCTGGCAATGAATGTGTATAGCAGAATTGACTTCCTGGAGATCAAGGGAAAAGGGTGCCGGGAGATTCCCGGATATAGGATTTACCAGGAGGAAGAGATAGATCTTGACGATTTTCTGAACTCTTATGATGAGGTGATTGTTGCTACAGGTGATAACCAGATTAGAGAGGACAGAATCACATTGCTTATGGCGATGGGAATTTCCGTAGCAACAATTACCCACCCAACAGCGGTCATAAGCCCTACAGCCAAAATAGGCAGAGGATGTACTTTATTTGCAAATGCAGTCATACACACGAATGCGGCAGTGGGGATGGGCTGTATTATAAATACTGCTGCAATTATTGAGCATGACTGCATAATAGAAGATTTTGTAAATGTCTCGCCAAAGGCAGCTATGGCAGGACATACCAAAATAGGAAAGAGCACTTTTCTAGGAATTGGCTGTACCATTATTGATGATGTTGTAGTCGGTAAAGACGTAGTGATAGGTGCCGGCGCAGTTGTCATTCAAGATATTCCTGATTGTGTGGTCGCTGTAGGAGTTCCGGCTAAGGCTCAATGATATTGAAAAAGAATTCATATTCAGCCATATCTTCTGTCAATGTACTTAAAATATCTTCTTTTCCTTCTATTTGAATGCTTTTTTTCTGCTTTTCCTCATCCTTTGCAAGGATTGTGAACATCGCTTTCCGGGGCATGGTAAGTGTCGCATCGGCATCCTTTGCCTGTGCGTCTTTCTGGTAGAGCAGTACCCCCGAATTGACGGTTACGAGGTAGCAAGATGCATCTGTCAGGTTAAAATTGATCTTCAGATTCAAATCCTGCGCTTTATCCGTATCCAGAAGAATTCCCATCTGGTCAAACATCATTTCAGGCGTCATGGCCATCTGCAAATCTGCACTTGCTGTTGCTTTAAGGTCTGGATTGCTCGTTGTCCCCTCTCTCAGCTCTTTGGCGCCTGAAAGATAGGCATTGCGCCATGTTCCGGATTCGGCCTGATAGGCAAGCTGCTCCAGTGCATCTGCACATAAATACCGGGCCTCTTTATTTTCCGGATCTGCATATACGAGAACATTCGTAATCTCTGCTACCCACTGGTACTCCCCCTTTTCAAAGTCCTTCTTTGCCTTTTTCAGTACCTCCTCTGTACTCCCGATGTATTCTGCAAACTTTTTGGCACTGTCTGATGGTGACAGTGTGTTCAAGTGAACTGGATTGGCGTCATACCATCCCATGTATTTCTGGTATACTGCCTTGGAGTTGTGGGCCACGGTTCCGTAATACTGGCGGGTGTACCAGTTTTTTTCCAGCTCTTTGGGGAGCGCAATCATGTGGGCAATCTCATCTTCGGTATAGCCCTGGTTGATATACATAAGTGTCTGGTCGTTGATGAATTTGTACATGGACGCAGTGTCTGTCATATATTTTTGAATCGTATCGGATCCCCAGTGAGGCCAGTTATGGGACTGGAATACCACCTCCGCCTGGTCACCATATCTTGTCAACGCTTCCATAATGTATTCCGCCCATGCATTGCCGTCCCGTACCTGTGCGCCTCTCAAGGTATACAGGTTGTGTAGTGTTCCGGTACAGTTCTCTGCAAGCCAGAGCGCCTTTTTGGCAGGAAACCAGGTATTCATTTCTGCCGGGGCTTCCGTGCCGGGCGTCATCTGGAACTCCATCTCTACACCGTCTATGGTACGCATTTCCCCGGTTTCCACAATAAAATCATTGGGCGTAATATAGGAGATCGTCCCCTTAGACTGCCCCATACCAATCCCGATAGAAAGAGAACCTTGCCCGCCAGGCTCTAAGATAGTCCCATACTGATAGCCGGCCCTTCGGCCCATGGCATTGCCTGCATATATATTTTCGCTGACTGCATGTTCGTGGAAGCCTTCGGGGGCAATGATCGGAATAGCTGCTGCATCCTCTTCTGCGATAATCCCTTTGATTCCGCCGTAATGATCTACATGAGGATGACTCATGATTACTGCCCTTACCGGGAAGTCTCCCAGATTGTCTTTTACTAGCTCGAAAGCAGCACTGGCGCACTCGGTACTCATGAGTGGATCAAAGACAATCCACCCGGTATCCCCCTTTATGAATGTAATGTTGGTCATGTCATATCCCCGAACCTGATAGATCCCTTCCGTAACCTCAAAAAGACCATACAGATGATTATTCCGGGCATTTTGCCAAAGGCTTGGATTGGCAGTATCTGGGGCTTCCTCCTCCAGAAAAGCGTAGGCTTTCTGGCTCCATATGATTTTTCCGTCCTTATCTTTGACTTCAAGTGCTTCCGGTGCAGCTATCAGACCCTGTTCTGCAGCTTCCTGCTCGCCGGTATCGTCAAAATCTAGCAGGGCATATACGGCTTCATTTGCCGCCTTTGTCTCTTTCGTAGCTGATTTGGTCTCTTTATTAAGCTCAAGATTGTCTGACGTATCCGTTTCGCCTGAATCCTGGCACGAGGTTAAGATAGCTGCGGCAGATAAGAGCAGCATAGACGATATCAACTTTTTCTTTTTCATGGTAACTCCTCCCTTATAAACAGAATTGATAGTATAGTCAATACTATTTTACTGTATTCAGGCGGTACGGGGTATCATACGGTATGAGGTTTTACAATAAAATTTTCAGGAGAAAAGAAAGAAAAACGGCTCAAACCCTTCCGGTTATTCTTCGGCAGGCCCCCGCCTCAACAGCAGGGTGTGTATCACTTCCTCGATGAAAATGAAGAAAACAGCCCTTGATTTTTCATACGGTATTGTAGTGAATGTCTGGGAGGAATTGGTCAGGAAATATATCATCCCTTCATTTGGGATGATGGACGGGTTATATTCTTCCGCGATTAAAAGGGACTGCCCGCCTTTTTCATGGACGGTCTGTACAACATTGTCAAAAGAAAGATAGGTCCCGGTGGCAGAGAATATAATGAGCAGAGTCTTATCATCTGCAAGCGCCCGTGCGGATATATCATCTGCGACAGCGATTACAGTCTGCTTGATGATAAGCTGCAGCCGGAATTCGAAATACTGTGCACAGTAACGCGATGGCCCGTATCCTAACAAGATAATCTTTTCATATCCATTTATCAAATCTATGAATTTGTCAATCAAAGACAAATCAAATTCATCCATGAAGTTCCGTATGCGGTCAAATTCGCTGGAACTTTCTTTGCGGGGTATTTCCTTCCCGCACATAAAATCCATATATTGTTTATAGTTTTGAAATCCTAGTTTTTTTACGTATTTTGATATCTTTGATGCGGAACAGTCGCAGAGTGCGGCAGCCTGAGTGATGGTAAGCGCCCCATCCTGCTTTAATTTTGCTGTTATCTTTTCGTGAATCTGTTTCTCAAGGGCATTTAAATTGTTAATATCTATATCCAGCACTTTATAACCTCCTCGATGATAATCAACCTTACGATACATAGTATAAAGCAAAAGTGAATAAAAGTCAACTTTTGAATTGGAAAAGTTTCCATATTGAGAAGAATATAAAATAAAAATAAAAAATTTTCCATAAAATGATTGACACGGTAATACTTATGTAGTATCGTTAGAAACAACAAAACAAACAAAACATACTTAAAAAAACCGGTTAAAGTATGCTAATTGCACAATTGTGATGCCAGCGATTTTAGGAGGAAAAAAGAAAAAATGAACAAAGCAGATGTTATTGCGGGACTAAAAGCAATATTAGATGAGAGCCAGATTAACTTGGATGCAGATGACTTATATGAGGCATCTGCAGACAGATACAAGAAATACGCGAAGGCAAAGAAGGTACTGGATGTGCCGGTTCCGACAGCAATCGTTTATCCAGATTCACCTGAAGAGGTTAGCCAGATACTTCTTTTCTGTAATGAGAACCGTATCAATGTCATCCCGAGAAGCGGCCAGACGGCCACAGAGGGAGGGCTTGAGAACTGGAAAGATTCTGCAGTGGTATTGGATGCAAAAAGGCTGAATCAGATTATCAAAATAGATACCTATAACATGCAGGCAACTGTCCAGGCAGGTGTGCAGCTGCAGGTATTGGAAGATGAACTGCGGAAACTGGGGTATACGACAGGACACTCACCTCAGTCTAAACCGGTAGCCCAGTATGGCGGGCTGACGGCCACAAGAAGTATCGGACAGTTCTCAACACTGTACGGCGCAATGGAGGACATGCTGGTTGGTCTGGAATGTGTATTCCCCAATGGTCATATCTCCAGGATTAAGAATGTTCCAAGAAGGTCCGGCGGTCCGGACATCCGCCATATTGCCCTGGGTAATGAAGGTACACTGTGCTACATCACAGAAGTTACAGTTAAGATATTTAAGTTCTATCCTGATAATAACAGATTCTACGGATATCTGATTGATGATGTAGATACAGGAATCAAAGTCCTCCGTGAAGTTGTGGTTCATGGCTTCCGGCCGTCAGTGGCACGGACTTACTCTGAGGAGGATGCAAGACAGCATTTTTACCATTTCCATAAAGGGAAATGTGTGCTCATATTCATGGCAGAAGGTCCGGAAGGCATCGTAAAGGCAACCTGTGACGCGATTGAGGCAGCGGTTGATAAATACAAAGACGGTGTGATTGAGCAGGTGGACAGCGCGCTCATCGAAGACTGGTTCAACCATCTGAACTGGTCACAGCAGGACCTGGATGATGAGAGACAGGGAATGATTGATAATGACAGGCATGACGGATACACGACAGAGATATCTGCAGACTGGGAGAATATCACGAAGATTTATTATAATGTCATGGAACGGATCCGGAAGGAATATGACAGGGCAGATGACCTGACCATGCTTGGCGGACATTCGTCCCATAGTTATATCAATGGTACGAACATGTACTTTGTCTATAATTATAATATCAACTGTGAGCCGGAAGACGAGCTGAGAATCTATCATCATCCAATCCAGAGGATTATTGTAGAAGAGACGTTAAAAGCAGGGGGCTCTATGTGCCACCACCATGGAATCGGGAAGTACCGCAATGAGTGGACAAAAGCAGAGCACGGTACAGCATACTATATGCTTGAGACATTGAAAAAGGCATTTGACCCCAATGGAATCATGAATTTTGGAACGATTTTCCCAGAAGAGGAAGGGATAAAATATCAGAGGTAACCGGGAGGAAAATATGAATAAAGAGAGTATAAAACGGTATATCCAGCTGGCGCTCGTAGTGGCATCGGCGGGGGTCATCTATCCAATCGCATATTTAAAGAATAATTATCAGGAAACACTGCTGGAAGTATTCCATCTCAGCATCCAGGACCTGAACACAATCTTCCTTTTCCTTGGGATTATCTCTGTAGTGGCTTATTTCCCAAGCGGAATACTGTGTGATAAGTTCTCATCTAAGAAGCTTCTTGTGATATCGCTGGCAGGTACGGCTGCAGCCGGGTTCTGGTTTGCCACCGTGCCGGATTTCAAAGGAGTCGTAGTGATCTATGTGCTCTGGGGTGTGTTCTCAATTTTTACGTTCTGGGCAGCACATATGAAATTGATTAAATTATTAGCCAGACCGGAAGAACAGGGGCGGTTCTTTGGAATACTGGACGGTGGACGGGGGCTTATCGAGGCCGTGCTTGGCATTATCGCAGTTGCTATGTTCGCACACTTCATGGGTTCTGACCCAGGTGCGGCAGATAAGAGAAGTGCAATGGTTGCGCTTGTCTACCTTTACACGGCAGCAATCGTGATAGTGGCTGTCCTGGTGATTATATTCATGGATAATGACAAGGACCCTGAGGGCATGTTCAGAAAAGGCTCAGACGTGAAGAATGAGAAGTTCAAGCTGAGTGAAGTAAAAGAACTGATTAAGAATAAATCCATCTTCGTAATGTCAGGCATCGTATTCATGGCATATTCACTCACATGGACCTTGTATTATTTCAGCGGATTTTTACAGACGAACGTAGGGATAGATGCGGTCACGGTTGGTGTCGTTATGACAGTTGTACTATGGCTGCGCCCAGTGGGAGGTTTCATCGGTGGATTTATCGGGGATAAATTCGGCAGGCCTAAGGCAATATTCACAGCGCTGTTATGTGCAGCCATCGGGCTTATCATCGTATCACTTTTACCGGTCACATCTGGCAATACTTTATTCATCGGCATCATATTAGTGCTTTCCTTCTTTATCTATGCGGTGAGAGGTACCTATTGGTCGCTCATGGATGACTGTAAGGTGAATCCGGCGATAATTGGAACAGCCCTTGGCTTTACCGCTCTGCTTGGTTACCTGCCGGACATCGTGATTCCGCTGTTCAATACGTTTATGTTTGACCATTTTGGGCCAAACGGTGGATATAACGCTTACTTCATCGGAAGCGCTGTGTTAGGAATCATCGGAGTGGCATTGATTGGCATATTCATGAAGATGATTAAGACAGATAAGACAAAGGAGAAAATTGAGTAGATGAAAGAGAGTCTGAAGCTTGTCTGCCTGGTAAAGATGGTCCCGGATATGGAGCATTTTACCTATGACTATGAGAAGAACATCCTGGTCAGAGAGCATGCAAAGTCTGTCTTAAATCCTGCGGATGCCTGTGCTTTGGCAGCGGCTCTGAAGCTGAAAAAAAGTTGTGGTGCAGAAGTGGCTGTCATCAGTATGGGGCCGGGAAGTGTATCCAAGTATCTGGAGGACTTGATCCGGCGCGGGGCAGATGAAGCTGTGCTCATAACAGATTCCATGTACCGGGGGAGTGATACCTATGCGACTGCCCGGATACTGGCAAGAACGATAGAACGGTGTGGGTATGACATCATTTTTGCGGGTACGCATTCTATGGATGGGGACACGGCCCACATCCCATGCCAGACCGCAGAGCTTCTCGGTGTCAATGTGATGAGTAATGTCAGGAAGGTCAGGGAGGATAAGTTATCAGATACACATATTCAGGTTGAAGTGGCAGCGGATGGCCAGAACGTGGAATTAGAGATGAGATGGCCCGCCGTACTTGCAGTCAGCAGCGAAAGCAAATATAAGCTGCCGTTTGTCAGATATGAGGACCTTAATAAAGATGTATCAGACCATATCACGGTCATAACGAACAGCGAACTTGAATTCCGGGAGGATGAAGCCGGCCTCTCTGGTTCAAAGACGAAGGTCATAAAGACTTATCCTAAAAAATACGCTGCCAGGCAGAAAGTGATTGTTGGTAATGATGATGATGGTATCGAATATGTATACCAGTTTTTGAAAGAAAAAGGATATGTTTGATATGAGGAAGGCATTGATATATCTTGACAGTCAGGATAGAAAGCAGTCTGCGCAATTGCTGGAGGTCATAAGGAGAATATACGGCGATGGCGGGGCAAAGACATATGCGGCTGCATTTGGCGGAAATTTGGAAGCCATAAAGGGATTTTTTGATGAGGTTCATCAATTCCAGATGCCGGACGGCTGTGCATATGATATGCGTTTGAAAGCATCGTATATCAAGCAACTGCATGACAAAGAGTCGTTCTCATGCATTGTGATACCGGCCACGTTTGAAGGCAGGATGATGGCCCCGATACTGGCAGTGAAGCTCCAGACAGGGCTGGTGGCCGATGTGACGGAAGTGACGGGTGAAGATGGGAGTGTGCGGATGGTCCGTCCGGCGTTCGATGGGAAACTGATGGCGGTCATTGAAAACGAGGATTCTGATATTGTGATGATGAGTGCGAGGCTTTCAGCCTTCCAATATAAGCAGGCCAGAATCAGAGATACAAAAATAGTTTACCACACGCCTGATATCGAGGGGGAGCCGCCAATTAAGGTGATAGCAGAAGGCAGAAAGCAAAGCACGGAGGATATTCGTGATGCGGAAATCCTCGTATCAGGAGGCGGAGGTGTGATGGAACGGTTTCCTTCTCTGCACCAGCTGGCCGAACCGCTTCATGCAATGGTAGCTTCAAGCAGACGGCTGGTGGACAGCGGCATAACACCGAGAAGCATACAGGTGGGGCAGTCCGGCAAGACCGTAAGTCCAAGGCTTTATATAGCACTTGGTATATATGGTTCGCTTCAGCATATAGAAGGGCTTGACCATGTAGAAGATATTATCTCGGTAAATATCAATCGGAATGCGCCGATATGCAGCCTGTCTTCTATCGTAGTGGAGGGCGATGCCATAGAATTTATAGAAAAACTCTCAACAAAAATAAAAAAAGAAAAGGAGAAACAATTATGAATATCACAGATTTTAGAATGGATTATTTTTCACTGAAAGGAAAAAACGCAATCGTAACAGGAGGGAACACTGGATTGGGACAGGCATTCTCGCTGGCGCTTGCAAAAGCTGGGGCAAATATCTTCATGCCGAGCATTATGCCGGATGATCCGTCTTTTAACGGGCTGATTGAAGCAGAGGGAGGAAAGGCAGTATACATGGAAGCTGACCTTACCAAAGACGGGACAGCAAAACAGATTGTTGAGACTTGTGTGGAGAAGCTTGGAAGTGTGGATATATTAGTGAATTGTGCAGGCATCTGCCTGTGTGAAGAAGTGACAAAGTTCGGAAGAGAGCTCTGGGATAAGATGGTGAGCATCAACCTCACGGCGGCATTTGAGATGAGTCATGAATGTGCAAAGGTCATGATACCCCAGAACAGCGGAAAAATCATCAACATCTGTTCCCTGTTTGCATTCCTCGGCTGTCAGCTGTCCCCGGCATATGTTGCCACAAAGCATGGTATTGCGGGGCTTACAAAGGCATATGCTGATGAGCTTGGCCAGTACAATATTCAGGTGAACGGCATTGCCCCGGGGTATTTCAAGACGAAAGCAGCAGAGTATTCTGTGAATGACCCAGAGAGAAGTAAATGGATTGTAGACCACACGCCTGCAAACAGATGGGGTGAAGTGCATGACTTGATGGGTTCTACCGTGTTCCTTGCCAGCGAAGCGGCACAGTTTGTAACCGGACATGTACTTGCAGTTGACGGCGGGTTCTTAATCAGATAATCAGGAGAAATAGTATGGAGCAGAAATATATTGTTGGAATTGATGTGGGGTCTCAGAGTGCGAAGATACTCATATATGACCTGGAGGGCAATATAGTGGCCAGGGGTAAGAAGAAGCTGGCACCTATGCATCTTGCTAAGCCGGGCATCGTTGAACATCCGGATGATGACCTGTGGGATTCTCTGTGTGAGGCAAGCCGGATGGCGCTTGATGATTTTGATGGTGATGCAGAGGATATCATCGGCATTGGCGTTGGAGGTATCCGCTGCTGCCGTGTACTGCTCAAGAAGGACGGGACATTAGCGCAGCCGGTTATCAGCTGGATGGATGACAGGACTGCCATGCCCTATGAGCATACGAACCGTGAGACGGCATATGTGACCTCTTCCACCGGATATCTGTCCTGCAGGCTGACGGGAGAGTTTAAAGACTGTGTAGGCAATTTCTTCGGCCAATGGCCGGTGGACCTTGAGACATGGAACTGGAGTGAAGATGACGAGGTCATCCGGCAGTACCAGATTCCAAGGGAGATGCTGTTTGAGGCAGTGCTGCCGGGAGAAGTCCTGGGACACATAACGAAAGAGGCATCTCAGAGGACGGGCTTTCCGGAAGGGCTCCCGGTAGTAAGCACTACGAATGACAAGGCAGTAGAAGGGCTTGGTTCGGGACTTATAGATGACGAGACAGCGGTAATCTCTCTTGGAACATACATCACACTGATGATTCAGGGGAAAAAACTGCCGGAGAATCCCAAGGCTTTGTGGGCAATCTTATCCTCCGTACCAGGGATGTACCTATATGAAAGCTATGGCATACGCCGTGGGATGTGGACGGTAAGCTGGTTCCGCGACCTGTTCGGGGACGGGCTTGTGAACGAAGCGGCAAAGCAGGGGATGTCCCCGGAAGAATATCTGAATAAGAAAGCCGGGAATGTGCCGGCCGGCAGTGACGGCCTTATGACAATACTGGACTGGCTTGCCAATTCATGGGAGCCTCACAAACGAGGAATGATGATTGGTTTTGGAGCGCATATGGATGAAGCTTATATGTACAGGTCTATCTTAGAGGGGATTGCGTACACAATGAAGAATAACTGCGATGCGATGTGCAGGGAATTGGGAAAATCCCTAAAGGAAATCGTCATCTCCGGCGGCGGTTCTAACAGCGATGTATTTATGCAGATATTTGCAGACATCTTTCATCTGCCGGCGAGAAGAAATGTAATCAATGAATCTGCAAGCCTTGGTGCAGTCATCAACACAGCTGTGGCTCTAAACGTGTATGGAAGTTATGAAGAAGCGGTTGAAAAGATGGTAAAGGTACAGGATACCTTCTATCCAATCGTGGAGAATGCAAGGCTTTACCAGAAATTAAATGAACGTGCATACAGCAGGATGTCAGATTATACAGATGGGGTGTTAAGGGAAATCCACAGTATCTACCATGATTAATATGTTAAAGTTATATGCTCCTGCGGCATTGCTGCAGGAGCATATATGTATACGAAGGAGGGAAATGTAAACATGTCTAATGGGAATGATAAGACGGTACATATATCGTTGAGGAAACGGGTTTTCTTTCCACCGTGGATTCTACTGATCGTGCTGGTAGGTATCAGCCTTTTGAGTGAAAAAAGTTTTTTGAGCGGGATGCAGGCGGCAACAGGATTTATCCTGGATAATTTTGCATGGGCGTTCAATCTTACGACACTTGGATGTCTGGCAGTGGTTATCATTGTGTTTGTATCACCGCTTGGCAAAGTAAGGATTGGCGGGAGCAAGGCAAGGCCAATCATGAAGTTCCGCAATCTTGCGTGGATTACGCTGTGTACGACAGTGGCGTCAGGAGTTCTGTTCTGGGCTTGTGCGGAACCGCTGTACCATATGTATACCCCCGCAGCTGCAGAAGGGGTGGAGGCAGGCAGTCCCGGTGCGGCAGTGTTTGCTATGAAAACGATGTTTTTAGAATGGACATGGTCCCCCTATGCCATATATACAGTTGCGACATTGTTATTTGCTTTTGTATTTTATAATATGAGGAAATCTTATTCGATTGGTTCGGCGTTTGTCCCTGTATTTGGGGATAAGGCGAAGCGGTATAATGGTATCATTGATGTCATCTGTCTTTTTGCCCTTGTGCTTGGTATGGCAGCTTCCCTCGGGACTGGTACGCTGACCATGGGGGGCGGCATAGAAAATGTATTCGGCATTAAAAGCGGCCCGGTTTCGTGGGGATTCATCATACTGGCCATTGTGGCGACATTTATCATCTCCAGTGTGTCGGGGGTCATGAAAGGAATAAAGTTATTATCTTCTTTGAACGGGCAGGTTTATATCTTTTTGCTGCTGTTCGTATTGATATTTGGGCCGACAGCATTTATGATGAACTTCTCGGTGGAATCCCTTGGGGCATATGTTCAGGACTTTTTCAGGATGAGCCTTATGACAGGTGATATCCATGGAGACCCGTGGGCAAGGAGCTGGCCGATATTCTACTGGTGTGTGTGGATGGCGTGGGCTCCGATATCAGGCGTATTCCTTGGAAAGATATTGAAAGGATATACGATAAGAGATGCAATCGTATGTAATTTTGTGATTCCTTCTGTGTTCAGCATGGTTTGGATGGGGTTATTCTCAACCGCATCCATCTATTTTGAGAATCATGGTGTTGGCTTATATGACAGCCTGCTTAAGAATGGTACAGAGTCTGTTGTCTATAAAGTGTTTGAACAGCTGCCGCTGGCAGCAGTCGTTATACCGTTCTATCTGTTTATTGTATTCATTTCTTTTGTGACCGCGGCGGATTCTAATACGAATGCGATGTCAGGCCTTTGCGTGAAGGGACTTACTGTTGACAATCAGGAATCTCCGTCATGGCTGAAGATATGCTGGGGGCTTACTTTGGGAGTGCTTACTTGGGTATTGATTAGCTTTGCAGGTATTGATGGGATAAAAGCGGCATCGAACCTGGGTGGTTTCCCGATTATGTTTATCATAATTATTTTTATTGTGGGGCTGCTGAAGGTCTGCAGGAACCCGAAAAAATATGATATGTTTCAGGAGGATTATGACAGCGAAGGCCGTCCTATAGAATCTGTGAGGCTTCCGATAGAAACAGAAGAATAGGGGTAAATGGACGGAAAACCAGAATAAGGCTATTTGATGTATTTGGATATAGTGATATAATTGATTCCAGGGAAATGGTCAATCAGCCGAAATCTTATGAAAAACGGCTGCATGATTATGATGGAAGGGCAAGGAGAATGAATATTAAAAAGATTAAGATGGAACCGTTTTTTAAGCTGCTGGATGTTCATAACTACGAGACATTGAAGAACTTATCTAAGGCAACAGGAATCCCGATAAACAGGCTGCAGTATTATAATGATAATATGATACTTCCAATGGGAAAAGATATGGACAGGCTTTGTATATATACAGGGTATAGCAGAGAATTGTTAGAATTAAAACTGGGACATATTACACCGGAAGTACAATCATGGATAATTGATCATGGAGAAGATATTATAAAAGAAATTGCAGTACCTGCTTTGAAGGTTCCTGAAGTCTCTTCCGTTTTTAATACTACATACGGTACGCTGTTTCATGATGACTGTATAAAAGTATTGGCCAGTATGCCGGATGAATCCGTGGATATGGTCTTTGCAGACCCGCCTTTTAATTTGAATAAAGATTATGGGGACAGCATAGACGATAATATGACGAAATCAAAATATATCAATTGGTGTGAAGCCTGGATAAAGGAATGTGTCAGAGTGCTGAAGCCGGGTGGCGCATTTTATATATATAATTTACCGTATTGGAATACATTTCTTTCTAATATCCTGAATAAATATATGAATTTTCGACATTGGATAGCGGTATCTATGAAAGGACTGATACCAGTACAAGGTAAATTACAGCCAGAACACTATGGGCTGCTCTATTATATAAAGGGTGAAAGGCCTAAGGTCTTTCATAAACAAAGGATTCCATTGGTCACTTGCAGGCATTGTGGAGGGGAGATAAGGGATTATGGTGGGAAAAAGAGCAGTTTGAACCCGGAAGGAATATCGATATCGGATATTTTTATGGATATAAACCCTGTCAGACATAAAAAATATAAAAACAGATCCGCAAATGAGCTGCCATTACGTCTATTGCACCGTTTGATTTCTTTATCTACAGATGCCGGTGATATCGTGCTGGATCCTTTTGGAGGCGCCGGCACAACCTATGTGGCGGCAGAGTTTCTGGAAAGAAATTGGATTGGTATGGAGATTGGCGATACAGATATCATTATCGAACGGATAGAAAAGAATGAGAGGGACAGGGAGCTGCTATTAAAGATAGAAAAGGAGTCAAATATATTATTTACAGAGGAACAGGTCAGATTAAGACAGAAGAATAATTTCTGGACGTATGAAAAGTTAAAAGATTAGGAATTTTTGAGGAGCCGTAACTGCCTGATCATCAGGCAGTTACGGCTCGTTGTCTGTCCGTACGGGAGATGATGCTAACAACCGGGAAATAATGAATTTAACACTTGCACATATTGGAAATATATGCTATATTAATAATAGTTACTAATATTGATATAGAGAGGTGAAGAGATGAAGCACAATTTTGCAGACATCAGGATTCCAATCGAGCCTGATAATCCTGCAGTGAGAAGAGAGGAAAGCCTGTGCATCAAGTGCGGGCAGTGCAGGCAGGTATGTGAACGGGATATCGCCGTGGGCCGGCTGTATGACCTGAAAAGTACAAATGATACGGCTGTATGTGTACATTGCGGGCAGTGCGCTAATGTCTGTCCGGTGGATTCCATAAAGGAAGTGTACGAATACAAAGAAGTCAGGCGGGCAATAGAAGATCCTGAAAAAATAGTCATTTTCAGTACATCTCCTTCCGTACGTGTCGGCCTTGGGGAAGAATTTGGATACCCGGCAGGCAGTTTTGTGGAAGGGAAGACGGTAGCAGCACTGAGAAGTCTGGGAGCGGATTATGTGCTGGACACTAATTTCGCCGCGGATCTGACGATTATGGAAGAAGCATCGGAACTTGTGGAAAGAGTGACGGAGAAAACAAAGCCGCTGCCACAGTTTACGAGCTGCTGTCCCGCCTGGGTAAAATTTGCGGAGACATTTTATCCTGAGATTCTTCCACATATATCCAGTGCGAAAAGCCCCATTGGAATGCAGGGTCCTACCATAAAGACTTATTTTGCAAAAAAGAATAGTCTGGACGCGTCTAAAATTGTCAATGTGGCGGTGACGCCTTGTACCGCCAAGAAATTCGAGATACGAAGAGATGAGATGAACATATCGTCTGTCAGCAATGGGGTGGAAGATATGCGTGATATGGACTATGTCATCACTACGAGAGAGCTTGCCAAATGGATGCGGGAAGAAGGCAGGGACTTGAGAGATATGCCGGATTCTCCATATGACACGCTTATGGGAGCTGCGTCAGGTGCAGGCGTAATATTCGGCAATACGGGTGGTGTCATGGAAGCTGCGGCAAGAACAGCCTATTACCTCATTACTGGTGAGAATCCGCCGGAGGATTATCTGAACCTGGCACCGGTACGCGGCATGGACGGGATCCGTGAGGCGGAAGTCGCCATTGGCGGCGCCCCGCTCCGGCTGGCAGTTATCCATGGATTGGAGCATGCAAGGCAATTCATAAAAAGGATGGCTGACGGTGGGAAGAATTATGACTTTGTCGAGGTCATGACCTGTCCCGGCGGCTGTATTGGCGGCGGAGGGCAGCCAAAGACGGAAGTGCCTATGACGGACGACATCAGGCAGGCACGTATCCGTGCGTTATATGACAAAGATGCATCCATGACAGTGAGATACAGCCATGAAAATCCAGATATCAGGAGAGTCTATGAAGAGCATTACATAAAACCATTGAGCGCGGTGGCGGAAGAACTTCTGCATACCCGTTACAAAGACCGAAGCGGTGACCTGGGGGCGGCAGGCATGCAGGAGAAGCCGCTGACGCCTTCTCCATGGGAAACCACAGGAGAAGAGCGGAATAATAAGCAAGAGCAGTACGATGATGGAAACGAAATGAATCAGAGTGATTTGAAAGAAAAGGAGAAAATAAAGATGGCAAAATTTAAGTGTACAGTATGCGGTTATATTCACGAGGGAGCCAATCCGCCGGATGCATGTCCAATCTGCAAGGTAGGCCCTGACAGATTTGTAAGGCTGGAAGAGGAAAAGGCAGGCGGTGGGAAATACGCGGGAACTAAGACAGAGAAGAATTTGATGGAAGCATTTGCCGGAGAATCACAGGCCAGAAATAAATATTCCTTCTTTGCCGAGATAGCAAGGCAGGAAGGGATGGAGCAGACGGCGGCTATCTTCAACGAGACAGCGGAACAGGAGAGGCAGCATGCCAAGATGTGGTTCAGCGAGTTCCATGGATTAGGGGACACGGCGGAAAACCTTCAGACTGCCGCTGATGGCGAGAACGAAGAGTGGTCCGACATGTACAAACGCATGGCACGAGAGGCAAGAGAAGAAGGCTTTGAGGCACTTGCCGTGAAGTTTGACAACGTGGCAAAGGTAGAAGCGTCCCATGAGAAACGTTATCTGAAGATTCTGGATACATTAAAGGCAGAAAAGACATTCAAAGGCGATGCGCCGCTCGGATGGAAATGCCGCCAGTGCGGATTCATCTACGAAGGAGAAGAGGCACCAGAGAGATGTCCGGCATGTGGATATTCCAGAGCCTATTTCGAGAGAAAAGTTGAGAACTATTAGAAAAACGAAATGGGGACGGAGGTTTTTTAAAAAACCTCCGTCCCCATTTCGTTTTGCCGTGTCCCTTTTGCCTTCCTTTATGTTGATAATGTGGATAAAAGAGATTATAATGGACTCGTACTGTTAAAAATCAATATAGGAATCTTGTGGTTCCTGGAATTTATTTAGAGATAAAGGAGCGATGCAGAAGATGCTTGAAGTTAAGAACCTGACATTCAAAGTGGATGAAAATGGTGTGGAAAGAAGTATTGTTAAGGATATCAGTTTCCGGGTTGAAGACGGTGAGATGCTTGTGATTACAGGCCCTAACGGGGGTGGTAAGTCCAGCCTTGCCAAAGTGCTTATGGGGATAGAGGATGCAGACGAAGGCAGGATTGCTCTGGACGGGGAGGATATCACGGACTATGATATCAACCACAGGGCAGAGGCGGGAATTGGCTTTGCGTTCCAGCAGCCGCCCAGGTTTAAGGGCATGACTGTTGATAAATTATTATCTCTTGCTGCAGGCAGGCCGTTGACGGAGCCGGAATGCTGCAAGATGTTAAGCAGTGTCGGATTATGCGCCAGAGAATATATCACGAGAGAAGTAGATGCGACCTTGTCGGGCGGCGAGATGAAGCGGCTGGAGATAGCGACGGTACTCGCAAAGCCCCATAAGCTCTGTATCTTTGATGAGCCGGAAGCCGGAATCGACTTGTGGAGCTTCTCCATGCTTGTGCAGCAGTTTGAACGGATCCATGAAAAGAAGGAACAAAGCCTGATTCTCATCTCCCACCAGGAGAGGATTATCCAGATGGCCGACAGGATTATGGTAATTGAAGATGGAAAGATAGGCGCCATAGGCACTCGCGATGAGATACTTCCGAATCTGCTGAGCGAAGGACAGTGTGCATGTATGGACGGGCAATAGGAAGGAGGAGACAGAGTTGGGAAAGCAGTTAGACAAAATCATAGAAAAGGTGCTTGAGCAGATAGACGGAGCCGGATTCAGACAGAAAGGCGCTTTTAACCTGAGATATAACGGAACGGCTCTCTGCCATGGTGACAGCGAGCACATTAAAATAAAGAAAAAAACAGATAAGCAAGGGATAGATATCTATATTGATGAAAACACGAAAGGTGAGCAGGTGCATATCCCGGTTGTCGTCAATGCCACCGGCATGAAGGACGAAGTATATAATGATTTCTTCGTGGCAGACGGTGCAGAAGTAACCATCATAGCAGGATGCGGCATCCACAACAGCGGATGCAATGAGAGCCGCCACGACGGCATCCATACATTCCATGTAGGCAGAGGAGCGAATGTCCGTTATGAGGAGAAGCATTACGGAGAGGGGGAAGGGACCGGTGCAAGGGTTCTGAACCCGGTTACTAAGATCATACTTGACGAAGGGGCGGTATTTACACTGGATACGGCACAGATCAAAGGGGTAGATTCCACAGTCCGCACGACAGATGTCATAATGGGCGCCGGCGCCAAGCTCTACGTAGTGGAGAAACTGATGACGCACGACAGCCAGACGGCCGAGTCCGATATGGAAGTGCAGATGAATGGAGAGGGCAGCTCTGCTCAGATAGTATCCAGATCAGTAGCCAAGGGAGCATCGGTACAGACGTTCCATCCAAAGGCTGTCGGTAATGCAAGATGCCATGCGCATATCCAGTGCGATTCAATCATCATGGACAAAGCAGAGGTATGCTCCATACCGGAAATCAACGCAAGACACCTCGATGCAGCCATCATCCACGAGGCGGCTATCGGACGTATCAATGATGAACAGCTCATTAAGCTGAGGACACTGGGTATGACGGAAGAGGAAGCGGAAGGAGTAATCATAGAGAACTTTCTGGAATAGCTTCTGTGGGATAAGACGAGAAGGATGTAAAACATATGAGGAAAATGATAAGCAAGATAAGGATTATGGGCAGAGCGCTCAAAATGGAGCTGCGGGAGCACAAAAGCTCTTTTATGGTATATGTAACGCTGCGGGCGCTGGTCGTTCTGATGATGGTACTGCAGATTTTAAACGGCAATTACGAAAATGTATTTTTGTGCATATTGACGCTGCTGCTTCTGATCATTCCAAGCTTAGTGCAGGTAAATCTAAAGATAGAACTGCCGACAGCGCTCGAGATCATCATACTGCTGTTTATATTTGCGGCGGAGATACTGGGCGAAATCCAGTCCTATTATATCATATTTCCCGGATGGGACACGCTGCTCCACACGCTGAACGGGTTCCTGATGGCAGCAATCGGATTTGCGCTCGTAGATATACTGAACCGCAACGAACGCTTTTCCTTCAAGCTGTCCCCGGTGTTTGTGGCAATCGTGGCCTTTTGCTTTTCCATGACTATCGGAGTGATCTGGGAATTCTTTGAATTTGGCATGGACCAGATCTTCCGTTTTGATATGCAGAAAGACACGATAGTCCATACCATATCTTCCGTAATGCTGGATCCGGCTGGAAAGAACCACCCTGAAGTCATCCGCAATATCACAGACATGTCTGTAAACGGAGAGAGCCTGGGACTTGGCGGTTATCTGGACATCGGGCTCATTGATACGATGAAGGATCTGCTCGTGAATTTTGTGGGAGCAGTCCTGTTCTCGATCATCGGATACTTCTATGTAAAGAACCGTGGAAAAGGTAAATTTGCCAAAAGGTTCATCCCCAGGCTTAAGACGAAAGATGCAGATTTTTTGCAGCAGGCGGAAGCTGAGGATGAAAAGGCTAATGAAAAATAAATTTACGTACGAGACAGCTGATAACGCCCATCACACATAGAGGGAACAGCGTCTGATTCAGGGAGCCGTAAACGGATACGGCTCCTTTTAGTCCGCTAAGCGCCTGAGGCGCCTCTGGAATCAGGCTGCCCAGATGTAGAGACAGATAAGAGCCTATATATATGACTAGGAAAGAACCTATCCCTCTTCCGGTATCGAGCTTTCTGATACGGCGGCCGTCCTTTATCTTCTGGCCGGATAGCGTCCAGAAAAATGATATAAGTTCAAAGATCAGCAGCAAGGCCGCAAAGCCGGCATACGCGGCAAGCGCATAATTCTTCTCCGCCACAGCAGCGGCAGGGTTCCCATAAGCGGCGTGGCCATTCCAGAAGCTGACTCCAAGCAGGGCGGTAATGACGGCGATAAGCAGCAAAGAGGCGGCTTTTAAAATAGTACGGATTACACTGCCGGCTGCCTTGCCTCCTGCTTTGACTGTCTTTGCCGCAGGAGATAGAAGATTCGGCAGATTCAGCCTGCCTTTTTTCCGACCGTCTTTATCGTCCTCTTTATCTCTGCGGCGGGAGGCATCCGCCGCTCGCCGCTCTTTGTCCTTGCTCCGGTCCGGCCTCTTTCTTTTGGGCGGGACCTCTTCTTCATCTTCATCACGATAGCGCATATCATCCCCGGCGTCCGGTTCATCAAGTCCGCCGTCATAATCGATATATTCATCCAGCTCATCCAGGGCATCATATATGACTTCAAAATCATCGTCAAAATGGTTAGCATAGTCATTATCCATATATTTATTCATGCAATCCCTCCTTACAATGTGTTATATTCTATCTCGTTTGAAGCAAATTCTCAAGAGGGAAAACAGAAGCTTCACAAACTTATAAGGTTTTCTTAAAGATTCACAATAAAGCACAGTTACTTATCGTTATCCGTATCACCTTTTTGCTGAAGCTCTTCAGGAAATGGAATTGTAATATCGCTCGTATTCTCCTGCTTTCCCCGGGTTTCCCTGCCGGCAGCGTTCCGAAGGGCTTCTGGTAAAAGGTCCAGTTTCAATTCTGATAAATCTTTCATGTAAACACTCCTTTTTTATATAGGATGTACTTCAGCAGAACAAGGTATACAGTATAATAAATGTATGGAGGAGAAATACTGTTTATGAGGTGATATTATGGACAAAAAACGACAGGAAAAGCAGAATCAGAAGAAAAATCTGGAGAAATTCAACAGCATTACGGAAAAAGTGAAGCCTGAAAATCAGAACCAGGAGCATAACGCGAGAAAAGAAGCGGTAGATGTAGACATGAGGCAGGTATAGGCTTGACAGGATGACAGTTAATTGTAAAAAGCAACGCGCAGCTCCCGGTATGGGGGCTGCGCGTTACGGTGTATAGAGGCGGGATAGACCTGCTGCTATGAATCTACATATGACAGCCAGCCGGGCTCAAGCGGTCAGTAATGTGACGTAATCACAGAAAGCAGACGTTCAATCTGGTATGATGAACCCATAATAAAAAAGGAGGTAACAATCATGAATGTTGTAATGGACAATGGTTTAAAGGAATATATGGAAGAAAAACAGTATGCGGATATCGTCGTAGAGCCGACGGTGTGCAATACATGAGGCGGCTCCTATGTGGAGATATCGGCAAGGTTTGCTGAGGAAGAAGAAATCAAGGGGCTGGAGGAAATAGGGTATAAGAGCATTCCAAGCGAAACCGGTAAGATTATGCTGCCGGGGAAAGGAGTGAGCGTCGCAGATACTGTAAAGCTGAAGCTTGCCAGAATCCTCTGGAGCAAGAGAATCGTGGTAGAGGGCCTGACATATGAAGGCTAACATATTCATAATCGTAATGGCGGCGTCACTGCTGCTGGCCGCCTGCCAGAGCCCTGCCGGGAACAAGGAAAAGACGGAAGAAAAAGCGGCCGCCACTGCCGGGACAGAAGAGAAGAAGGAAGTGTTCGGGAATTATGCGGCAGATGCATTAAACGGCATAAAGACAAATACGAATACGATATTTGACCAGGCGGAACTCACTGTCGTATATATCTGGGATTTATCGTGCGGATCCTGTAAAGAAGAGATGGAAACGCTCGGTGATATCGGGAGAGAATATGCGGGAAAAGGAGTACAGATACTTGGCATCGCAAGAGGGGTTGACGCGGACAATGAAGAGGAGGCAGCTGCGATGGCTGCCACAGCAAGTGCAGATTATGTCCAGCTCATTGCAACAGAAGAGATGGAGGATAAAATGCTCCATAAATATGCCGAAGCTCCGGTTACGATTATGGTCGGCAGGGACGGCGGGATACTCGGAGATGCTGTTACAGGTACAAAGGACAGTGCATACTGGAACAGCGAAGTAGAGAAATATCACAGCAAAGTGTGCGTAAATGACCATCCCGCGGACTGCGGCGTAGGTTGAGGCTCCTGGTAGCAGCGGGCCGCTGCAGTAAAACAGGGCATAAGAAAATAAAAAGCACGAAACACCTTTGATTTTACGGTGCTTCGTGCTTTTTAACCAGATGCGGAGAAAGGGACTTGAACCCTCACAGGATAACTCCCACTAGAACCTGAATCTAGCGCGTCTGCCATTCCGCCATCTCCGCTCGCAAAAAATATTCTAGCACATATTTGGACATAAGGCAAATGTTTTTTGCGTTTTTTATTAAATTATTTTACAATCTCAATTCCATTTACTTCCAGGTGATCGTCTATGGCAATGACAAGACATTTTCTGCCGTCAATGAGCTTTGTCTCCACCAGGTCAGACCGCTCTGGATTCACTTTGACGATTACGTCAGGCGTCTCGATCTGGAATGTCTTCGTATTCACGATATTAGTGGCGAGAAGTGATTTTTTCTCTCCCACGATCTCTTCGTAATCTTTGTCAAAAGACTCCATGCGTTCATCCGGGACACCACTCTTTTCAAGAAGGCGCTTCACATCGGGACGTGACAGCTCTAGCGGTTCGGGCGCTTCCCTGTGCTCCTCAATCAGTTCGGTCAGATTATCGTGTATGCTGCGGACGACTTCATAATCGCATTCATCCCCAAGCGTATCGCTTATAATGGCATGGAACGTCTCCTGCTGGTCCTTTGCAGTGAGAGGTATCGTACTTCCAAGGACATTTTCTATAAGATCCGGCTGCAGCTCTTCCGGCTTCTTAGTATAATACAGAATATTATGTATATCGGTAGAACGGTCCTGGAAAGCGGGGAACAGAAACCCTTTGGCAGGGGCGTCTACAATCCAGTCCCGTATACGGTCTTCGATACTGTTCGTCGCTGCGTTATAGCTGAGACCTGCTTTTGAAAGGTTGACGGGACAGATGCTGCACATGATATGCTCGTATACCTCATCAGAGGCGTCAAACATCTCCGTATTGTCAGATGATTTTCCGGGTATGTCATAGGCGGCATGGATGAGAATGATATAATAGTTTTCTGCATAAATGTAATTCTCGATTACTTTATCGTAAAATTCTTCTACGAGCATCTCATCTTCAAGGCGGCTTTCGCGGAGCTTGAGCAGGAAGTCCTGTGTCCCTCCCGGCTTTTCCTCGTCAAGAGGAAATTCCATGTTCATGAGGTTCTTTCCAATGGTGCCGGAGAGCGTCTTTTTGAATATATCAAAATATTTAAAAGCTTCATCCTCCGGCATGGAAAGAAATGCCTTCTTCAGTTCGAGTATCTTTTGCTTCTCGTGGTCTACATAACAGCCGCAGATTCTTGTGATTGTACAGTTTTCAGGTGAAAACTGCTTGCGTATTTCCAGTACTTCTTTCTTATTCATTACTTGACACTTCCTTCTAAAAAACTGTACACAATCTTATCATATCCGAAGCAATTTGACAACCGGCAGATGGGTGGGACAATAGTACAGCGCAGCTGGATGATTTTTCCGAAGCATCAATATTCATCAATGCATACAGGCCCTGCAAGTTCCTCTCTGCCGACATAGAGCGTCATATCGTCGCGTGTGCGAAGCGTCCATTTTACAAGAGTCATACACCGGTCTGTCACCTCGATGCAGGTGATGCATCGAGGATGTACACAGCTTCCGGTGTTGAAGTACGGAGATTCTTTCGTACCAATCATCGGCCGGTGCGTGTGGCCCGATATGAGTATCCTGTCATTATCGACGGCCCACTCTGTCAGCAGCCGTTCCGTCTTCCGTTTTTTCGTATTATTTTTTGCCGCGCTTGTCGGGTCAAGAAAACCTATGTGTTCCATCGGCTTCCAGATATAGCGGACGAGAAAACGGCTGAATTTCCAGAGGACAGAATTGAGGTAATCTGCCTGATGCCCGTGGGTGAGGTACAGATCTCTTTTGCCGAGGCAGTCTTTCAATACGAGACCTTCGTAGAAGGTAATGCCGGGAAACAGAGGCTGTGTCTTGCTCGTGCTGCATATATACGAAGAGAAATGCTGTCCGCTGTAGCGCGGACTGCGCTTTATGAGGTCGTGGTTGCCGTACAGAAGCCAGAGCCGCTTCTGCCTGTAGTAGAGGGACAGAAGCCAGAACGTATTGTCGTGGATGGATTTTATCTGTTCTATGGACCGGTTCTCCCACAGTTCATCGCCGTCTCCAAGCTCAATATACGTGAACTTACGGTCATAATAATATCTGAGCGCAGCAAAGTACAGGTTTTGATTCTTAAGGAAATTATCATAAGACGTTCCCGTCCCCCGGTGGCAGTCGCTGAACAGTACATATCTGGAGTCAGAGCCCAGAGGCAGGACGGGGGCATCCGCAAATGCAGCATCCAGCCGGTCCGCCGTGCTCATGATGTTTTCCTCCGCTTCGGCTTCCTCCGGGAATAGCAGTGGATACGCATCATGTGGCGGAAGACGAACGGCAGATATTCATACAAGTACAGCAGTTTATCGAGCGTATGGCAGAATACTTTCGTAATCCTGCAGTAGAAGAAGAGAAACAGCCGGTCTTTCCAGAGCGCCCATGCCGAGCTGAAAAGATGCGATGTACGCGGCTGAGGAGTCTTGGGCCTGTCGAATACAAAAGAGACGGAATTGCCGCATATATTGATATCACCCGAACGATATCCGATTTCATACATGCTGTCTACAAAGGCATACATCATCTGCCTGTTGCCAAAAGCGATGGTAATATCCATTTTCAGCAGTTCCGGTACAGAATAGCAGCCCATGCTGAAGCCGGCCAGCCACCAGTGCTTTCTGCATGACAGGTTGTAAAGAAGCGAAGTACCGTTATACATGCGGACAGAAAAAGAGAGCATATCCTTTTCCGGTACCGCATGAAACAGTACATGTTTTCTCTCAGAGGGGGGAATAATACGTTCAGCCTGGTATATGCCGATTTCACCGCCGATATTGATACCGTACTGCCCCTTCCAGAATTCAAGCATCCAAGTGCGTCCGTCGTAATCAAAATAGACAGGTTCACAGTCAAATACCATATTAAAATGGGCCGCATTTTTATCGTAAAGCCATCGGTAGCCAAATTCCCGCTGCCATGCATCTGTCCGGGAAGTGAAGACGTCATGGCATAATTCGTAGCAGAACCCGAAAGGAGCAGTTAATTCGTTAAGAAGCTCCAGCTTTTCTTCCGTACACATACATTTTATTTTACATATGATTCTTTTTTTTCTGAAATGAAATATAACTGCCAGCACCATCATGAAGAGGAGCAGCAGAGGAAACAAGAGATACATACCAATAAACCTTCTCTCATAAATTTAGTAGTTAATGCATATTATGTGAATTTAATGAAAAGGGTGTCATGTGAAACGGGGGAGGCGAAGCGGAAATAGTCGTTGTAAACCGTTCAAAACCAAAGTATAATAAAAGAAAGCTAAACTTAAGAAAAGAGAGGTTATAACATGGGCAGTATATTTGATATTCTGGGACCTGTGATGGTGGGGCCATCCAGTTCCCACACGGCGGGAGCGGTACGCATCGGATTGATCAGCACCCAGTTATTTGGCAGGAGGCCGGGGAAGGCCACGATTTACCTCCACGGTTCCTTCGCGGCTACGGGGAAAGGCCACGGGACAGACCGGGCGATTGTCGCCGGACTTCTGGGGATGAAGCCGGATGACATGCGGATTCCTGACAGCTTTGATATAGCGGCAGCGGAAGGAATGGAATTTACCCTTGCGGAGAAGGAAATCAAAGGAGCGCATCCGAACACGGCGCAGATCATCCTGGAAGCAGAAGGCGCGGAGACGATGAAGATAGAGGCGTATTCTATCGGGGGCGGCAGAATACGCGTCAGCAAGCTGGACGGCATCGATGTAAGCTTCAGCGGAGAGAGCAACACCCTGATCGTACGTAACATCGACCAGCCGGGATGCATCACGGAGGTTGCGGCATCCTTAAGCGACGAGGACATCAACATAGCGACCATGCAGGTGTTCCGGGACAAGCGCGGCGGGTGTGCGGTAATGGTCGTAGAGACGGATCAGGTCGTGTCAAGAGAGGCGCTGGACCGTCTGGAAGGCAAAGAAGGAATCGTCAATGTCACGTTCCTGAATGTAAATGGAAGTATTGAAGAGAAATAATCGGCAGGAGGAAGAATAACGTATGTCATTTCAATCGATGGAAGAGGTAAGGACAAGATGTGAAAAAGAAAAGGTACCGTTCTGGAAAGCAGTCCAGTCAGAGGATGCCGAAGAGCGTGATGTCCCGGCAGAGGACTCATGGAACGAGATGAAGCATATGTGGCAGGCTATGATTGACGGCGTGGATGCATATGAACCAGGACTTGTGTCCAGAAGCGGCCTTGTGGGGAAAGAGGGCGGCCTCATGGAAGAATACGCCAGGACGGGAGAGCCGCTGTGCGGCGGATACATGGCCAAGGTCATGACAACGGCGCTGAAGATGGGGTGCAACAATGCCTGCATGAAGCGAATTGTGGCTGCTCCTACGGCAGGGGCCTGCGGAGTGCTGCCGGCAGTGCTCGTGACCTATTTCCGGGAGAATGATGTTCCAGAGGACAGGATGATAGAGGCCATGTACGTGGCGGCAGGAATCGGGCAGATTATTGCAAACCGTGCATTTCTGGCGGGGGCATCCGGCGGATGCCAGGCGGAGATTGGATCTGGTTCCGGTATGGCGGCAGGGGCCATCACGTACGTGCGCGGAGGAAGTTTTGACCAGATTGGACATGCATGTGCCATGGCGCTGAAGAACCTGATGGGCCTCGTGTGCGATCCGGTAGGAGGACTTGTGGAAGTGCCATGTGTCAAAAGAAATGTAGGCGGAGCCGTCAACGCAATGGCGGCGGCAGACATGGCGCTGGCGGGCATCGTGAGCCAGATTCCGGTGGACCAGGTGATAGATGCCATGCGGGAAGTGGGAGAGAAAATGGATGTCAGCCTCAGGGAGACGGGCATAGGCGGTGTGGCCGGAAGCCCAAGGGGTCAAGAAGTCGGAAAAAATTTATAGTAGTAAAATATGGAATAATTCTTCTACAATAGAGAAATAACTAAAAATAGTTTCTCAATAGAATAAGGGAGGGTTATTCGCATGTCAAATACGTTTGGCTACATCAGAGTGTCGACAAAAGATCAAAACGAAGCAAGGCAGCTGGCGGCTCTGGCGGAATATCAAATTCCCCGGAGCCGCCTTTTTATTGACAAGCAAAGTGGAAAGGACTTTGCGAGGCCCGCATACCAGAGGCTGCTGAAAAGGCTGAAAAGGGGAGATGTCCTGTTTGTAAAGAGCATTGACAGGCTTGGAAGGAATTACAATGAAATATTAGAACAGTGGCGGGTCCTGACAAAGCAGATTGGTGCCGATGTTGTCGTCATCGATATGCCTCTGCTTGATACGAGGGCAAGGGGAGACGACCTTACGGGAACCTTTATTGCGGACCTCGTACTACAGATATTGTCATATGTGGCACAGACCGAAAGGGAGAATATAAGGCAGCGACAGGCCGAAGGTATTGCGGCGGCCAAAGCGAGAGGAGTTCGTTTCGGGAGAGAAAAAAAACCGCTTCCTGAGGGCTTTCAGGAAACGGTCGTGCGCTGGAGACAAAAGGAAATGACCTGCCAGCAGGCACTCGAACGGCTCGAGGTCAGCAGGAGCTATTTCTTCACCCATGTCAAGCAGCTTGACTTGTAGGACATGATGTAACGCAGATATGCCCTATTAAAAAATATGCAAAAGTACACGCAAAAATACTTGCTTTTAACCTGAGAAAGGGTATAATAGATATAGCGATTTTACATAAAAAAAGCACTTCTTTCGAAGTACTTTAAAGTGTACTAAAGTGTACTTTAGCATACTCTGCCAGATGATGGACTGGAAAGAAGGCGGTTTATTCGCCAGAACGATAGCGTGCATTTTGCAGAAAGAAGTATTAGAAAGGAAGAGTTATGGGCGGCTATATAGATATGCACTGCCATATACTGCCTGAGGTCGATGACGGGGCCGGAAGCATAGAAGAGATGGAAAAGATGCTTCGGATTGCTTATGACGAGGGCATCCGCTGTATGATTGCCACACCTCACTATCATCCAAGAAGGGGCAGAGAACACCCGGATGTACTGGTTGAAAGACTGAAAGCAGCAAGGAAAGCGGCGCACAGGATTGATGCACGGTTCCGCGTATATCTCGGCACAGAGATTTATTTTGGACAGGATATTCCTGAAAAAATAAAAAAGGGAAGAATACTGAGCATGAACAAAAGGGATGTCGTTCTCATTGAATTCTCCCCTTCCGATTCATATACATATATTCAGCAGGGAATCCAGCAGCTCCAGATGAACGGATACGAGGTTATCCTGGCTCATGTGGAGAGATACCATTGTCTCGTTGAAAATGTAGTTTTTGCAGAACATCTGTGGGAAATGGGCACGCTGATTCAGATCAATGCAGGCAGCATTACAGGAGACAGTGGAAGAAAGATAAGAAAATTTGTGAAAGAACTTATGGATCGTAATCTGGTGTTCTGCGTCGGCACAGATGCACATGGTGCTATGCACCGGGCGCCCAAGATGAAAAAAGCGGCAGATTATGTGGAGAAAAAATATGGAGAAGACTATATGAGGAGGATATTTTTCAGCAACGCCAAAACTATGCTGAAGAAAAGGGTTGAAAATGAAACAAAATAGTGTGATAAATAAAGATTTTGAAAATGATGATGTAAATATAGACCTTACGGAACTGCTTCTGGCTGTGTGGAGCAAGATACACCTTGTCATCCTGGCCGGAATATTTATGGCTTTGCTTGCGTTTGTAGGAACAAAGGTATTTATTACGCCGCTGTATTCATCTACGACCAAAATGTATGTCCTGACAAAGCAGGACAGCAGTGCAGGCGTGACTTACAGCGATATACAGACAGGGACGCAGCTTACGAAAGATTATATGGAACTGGTGAAGAGCAGGCCGGTGCTGGAACAGGTGATAGCGGTACTTAATCTGGATATGGAGATAGAAGAGCTGGAACGCCTGATTACTGTCGAAACGCCGACAGATACGAGAATACTGACTATTGTAGTTGAGAACGAGGATCCTAAGACGGCAAAAGAAATTGCAGATGCACTGAGAGAATCCGTAAGCATCCAGATTACAGAGATTATGGATGCAGATTCTGTCAATACGTTCGAAGAAGGGAATCTTCCCAAAGAACCATCATCGCCGAGCCTCGTCAAAAATATGGCAATTGGGGGAATGCTGGGAATCCTGATTGCACTGGGGGTTATTGTGCTTATTTTTGTATTGGATGATACGATAAAGACGCCCGATGACGTAGAACACTATCTTGGCCTGAATGTCCTGACTTCTATCCCCATTCAGGAAGGTGTAAAAAAAACCAAGAAGGTAAAAGGCATGTCAGCCAAAAGATTCGTTAGGAAAATGAAACGATAAGGAGGAGAGCTTAATCATGCAGGAAATTTATTTGAAGAATATGGGGAAAGACTACCGCAGTAACGAAGCGTATAAGACCCTTCGTACGAATATAGAATTTTCGGGCGCCGACAATAAAGTGATAGTATTTACAAGCTGTACTCCTAATGAGGGGAAAAGTACAGTCTCGCTATCTCTTGCCCAGTCTCTTGCCGAGGGAGGTAAACGGGTACTTTTTATCGACGCGGATCTGCGGAAGTCGGTATTGATAGGAAGACATAAGGTAAATGGGGACCTGAAAGGACTCAGCCATTTCCTGTCCGGGCAGTCAGAGGTGGATGATATCATCTATAAGACCCAGGAACCAGGCATGATGGTGATATTTTCCGGGGTTACCCCTCCAAATCCCGCGGAACTGCTCGGCTATAAGCGTTTCAGCTCGCTGATAGCCAGCGCTAGAAAGGTATACGATTACATAATTATCGACGCACCGCCATTAGGGAGCGTGATTGACAGCGCGATTGTAGCGACGGTCTGCGATGCGGCCGTGCTTGTCATAGCAGCGAATGCAATCAGCTATAAATTTGCGCGTGTCGTGAAAGAACAGCTGGAGAAATCAAACTGTTCCATCCTCGGTGTAGTGCTTAATAAGGTTAATATGAAACAAAATAAGTATTATGGCAAATATTACGGAGAATACGGGAAGAAGTAGAGGGTAACTTAAGATGAAGCAACGGTTATTGGCCTTGGTTTTGGCTGTGGGCTGTGTTGTCCTCGGCGCTGGATCGGTTATCCTGTCTGTGGGGGAGGATACGAAACCACCGGAAATCAGTGTGGAGGAGATGGCGATAACCTATGTAGAAGGTGAGGATTACAGCAGCCTTCTGAAAGGCATTTCTGCAAAGGACAGCCACGGTGGCGATTTGTCGGACCAGGTATTTGTTGACAGAGTCATACCACTGGATAACGGAAAAGCAGTCATATATTATGGCGTGATTGACCGCGATAAGAACGTCGGAACTGCTGTCCGTAAGGTGGGATATGTCCAGAAGGTTCCGACAGATACGCAGGACAATGAGGACGGTGGTATATCCGCCGGGCAGGATGATAAGCAAGATGATATCGAAGGGGATGCAGAGCCGGCTGGCGAGGAAGAGGAGTTAAAACCGGATGGAATCAGGCCGGCAATCTCCCTTACTGCTGAAAGTGCCCAGATCAAAGCGGGAGACACCTTTGATGCCATCCGCTATGTAAAGGACGTAGTGGATGACAAAGATGATAAAAATACGTTATACCGTCATATCCATGTGGATGGAAATTACGATGTAAATACTGTGGGGACATATGAACTCAGAATCTACGTAAGTGACAGCGAGGGGAACACATCTGACGTAAAGACTTTCAGTTTAACAGTACAATAAGAAGTGGAGAATACATATGGAAAAGCATAACCAATCAAAGAAAAGGAAAGGCAGGCACACGGCAGGCAAGTTCATTGCACTGATTCAGCTTCTGCTGTCAGTCGGGCTGATTGCTGTTGTCTGGAACAGTGGATTACTACCCGCAAAATATATTGCATCAATGGTTATATTGCTTCTTGTACTGTTCGGGTTGTGCTTTGGAATACAGTATGTGAAGAGCAAATTAAATATAGCGGGAGTTGTCTTGAGTGCCCTTATAAGCATCTGTCTTGCAGCTGGATTATTTTATACGATGCAGGCGGCCCAGATAATGAAAGATGTCGGGGGAGCTTCTTATAAGACTGACAATATGATTGTGGTGGTAAAAAAAGACGATCCTGCTGCGAACCTCTTGGCGGCAAAGAACTACCGTTTCGGCGTGCAGACGACAGTTGACCAGGACAACAACCAAAAGATGGTTGAAGACGTGCAGAAAGTAATAGGCAGGGATATGAAGCTGGAAGAGTACACTACCTTGCAGGAAGAGGCAGAAGCGCTTCTGAAAGGCAGGATTGATGCAGCCATATATAACGAGGCATTTAACGGAATCTTAGAGGACGTGATAGAGGATTATTCGTCCGAGGTAAGAATTTTATACCAATATGGGATAGACACTCCTATCGAACCAGAGGAAGCGGATATAGAGAAGCCGTTTAATATTTATATAAGTGGAATTGACGTCTCGGGACCTATTACGACAAACAGCAGAAGTGATGTAAACATTATTATGACAGTAAATCCCAAGACAAAGAAGATTCTCTTGACGACAACGCCGAGAGACTATTATGTACAGATACCAGGAGTATCCGGTGAGCAGAGGGATAAGCTGACACACGCGGGAATATATGGGGTAGATGTATCTATGGACACGCTGGAACATTTATATGGAATCGACATCAGCTATTATGCAAGAGTTAATTTCACTTCATTGATTACAATTGTGGATGCCCTCGGCGGCATAGATGTATATTCTGATTATGACTTTAAGGCGATGGGGTACAGCTTCAAGCAGGGTATCAACCATTTGGGTGGAGAAGAGTCGCTGGCATTTTCAAGAGAAAGGTATAGCTTTGAATCTGGAGACAACCAGAGAGGAAAAAACCAGGAGGCTGTGTTGACAGCCATCTTACAGAAGGCGATGTCCCCGGCTATATTGACAAGTGCCAATGAGATTCTGAGAAATATTGGTGATTGTGTTGAGACGAATATGACCCAGGATGAGATGTCACGGCTGATTAATATGCAGATTTCAGATGGAACAGCCTGGACGATTGAATCGGCCGCGGCAACGGGCAAGGGGGATAACCAAGGGTGTTATTCATCTGGATCACAGCTGCTGTATGTCATGTGGCCGGATGAAAGTTCGGTTCAGCAGATTACGGAGAATATGAGAAAAATAAGAGAAGAACAGTAGCAGGTTACAAAAGAGCAGTAGGGCGGAGAAGAGTGGTGTGGATGAAAAAAGTACGGCAGGATAAGATAAAAATAATAAAGTTCATCTATAAGCTTGGCATATTGCTGTTTGCATTTTTGCTGGCAATGATAATGTGGGATGTAAGTTATAGCCCGTGGTGGAATGAGGGGGATGAAGGGCGGATAAAGCTGTTAATAATCGCTGCATTGTATTCGATTGTTTATCATGTGCTGGCTAAAATGTACCATGCTTATAGAATAGGCGAATATCGCCTGACGGATCTGGCGTACTTTCATCTGCTGTGTTTCGGGATGGCGGATATGTTTCTCTATGTGGAAGCTACCATATATTATCACAAGCCGGTGTTCATCCTGCCTATCCTGAAGATATTTATAGTCCAGCTGACTGGAATGATGGTCGTTACCTTCGGTTTTAACAGGTGGATAATGAAGTACATGCTTCCGATACGTACGATTATCATATATGGGAAGCATGACTATGAAAGGCTTGCAAAGAAGATAAGGGCATTAAAGAAAGTTCATATATTGACAGGATGTCTGAGTGAAGATGAGGATAAGCAAGAGCTGGAAAAAGCCATCGATAACTGTGATAAGGTATATCTGTATGAAGTAAATGACAGATGTAAGAAATACTATATAAACTATTGTGAAAATAAAGATGCCGAGTTATACATTACAAGAGATATAGAGGAGATTTTGGCTTCGGAATATGAGATATCCCATTCGCTGGACATTCCTTTCATGCGTAAACGGCGGGAGGCGGTGCGGTGGTATTATCCTGCCGCAAAACGGCTTGCAGATATCATCTTTTCGTTATGCGGTCTGATTATCATGTCACCGGTATTGCTTGCAGTAGCGTTGTGCATAAAGCTATATGACAAAGGCCCGGTATTATACAAACAGACGAGGCTGACTGCCGGACACAAAACATTTAAGATATTCAAATTCCGCAGTATGGTTATTGATGCTGAAAAGGCGGGGGCACAGTTAGCGAGCAGAAATGACGACAGGATAACGCCTGTTGGAAAATTTATTCGTATGACAAGGATAGATGAATTCCCTCAGCTGCTTAATGTTATAAAAGGTGATATGTCGATTGTAGGGCCAAGACCCGAACGTCCGGAAATAGAAGAGGAATACTTGAAGGAACTTCCTGAATTTGGCTTGAGGCTGAAGGTCAAGGCAGGCTTGACGGGATATGCACAAGTATTTGGAAAATATAATACAACGCCGTATGACAAGCTCAGGCTGGACTTGCTATATATCAATGAACAGTCGGTGCTGCTGGACCTGAAGCTGATGGTCTGGACGATAAAGATTCTGTTTATTCCGGAGAGTACAGAAGGAATAGAAGATGGAAAAAGAACAGCATCTGACGTATCGCGGGGATTTAAGAAAAATTAACTTAATGCACTAGGAGAAAATACAGATGATTACAACTAAGACACCATTCCGAATGTCATTTTTCGGCGGGGGTACAGACTTTCCGGAATTCTACCGAGAACATGGCGGTGCGGTGCTTTCCACGAGTTTCAACAAATATTGCTACGTCAATGTCAGGCATCTTCCCAGATTCTTCGAGTATACGTCAGAATTAGTATATTCAAAAATTGAAAGGGTAACTGATAATTCCCAGATTGAACATCCGGCAATACGGGAGGCTATGAAATATCTGGAGATGTATGAACTGCGCCTGACTTATGAAGGCGATCTGCCCGCGCGCTCGGGACTGGGGACGAGCAGTTCCTTTTCAGTAGGGATGCTGAATGCCTTTTATGCTCTGAAAGGAAAAAGAGTATCTAAAAGAACGTTAGCTGATGACGCGATTTATCTGGAAAGGACACTGTGTGGCGAGGCCGGGGGCATCCAGGATCAGATTGCAGCATCGTTTGGCGGATTTAACCGGATTGACTTTGGGGCGGACGACTATAAAGTGAGTCCTGTTATTTTGCAGCTGGATCGGAAAAAAGAGCTGAACCGCAGGCTGATGTTGTTCTTTACCGGCTTTTCAAGGTTTTCTTCTGATATTCAAAATGAGGCCCGGCTATCTATCAAGAAAAACGAGAGCCAGCTGTTGGAGATGCTGAAATTGGTAGATGCAGCGGAAGAAGTGCTGACAACGAAATCAGATCTGGCGGAGTTTGGCAGGCTGCTTGATTATACTTGGAAGTTAAAAAGGAATATAACGAAAAAAGTATCTACAGATGCTATTGACTTATGCTATGAAAAAGCAAAATCAGCCGGCGCGGTGGGCGGAAAGCTGCTAGGAGCAGGCGGTGGCGGTTTCTTGCTTTTTTATGTGGAGCCAGAATATCAGGACAAGGTCAGACAGATTCTGAAGGATTTTCTTTATATTCCATTTGAGTTTGAAGAAGATGGAACGCGGGTAATCTATTACGCACCGGAAAGCTTTGATCTGGAGGGTGCCAGGTAATATCAGGGAAGAGAGGACAAGAGATGAAAACCGTTATTATGGCAGGCGGAATGGGGACGAGGATAGCGGCCGTGAATGCATTGGTTCCGAAGCCAATGATAACTATATTGGGAAAACCTATATTAGAATATCAGATTGAGTGTCTGCAAAAGCAGGGCTATACAGATATCATTATTGTCATAGGATATAAAGGAGAGCAGATACAGGCATATTTTAGAGATGGTGCAGATTTTGGCGTGCGGATCGAGTACATCGTTGAACGGACACCGCTGGGAACAGCCGGAGCTTTGTTCTTATTGAAAGATAGAATGGAAGAAGAGTTTCTGCTCATAAATGGAGACATAATATTTGATATCGATATTGGCGGGTTTAGAGAGCATCATAAGAAAAAGGGAGGGAAAGCTACTATTTTTATCCATCCTAACGACCACCCTTTTGACAGTGCAATCATCAAAGTGGATACAGACGGGCGGGTATCCCAATGGCTCAGCAAAGAAGATGAGCGGAAATGGTATAAAAACAGAGTGAATGCCGGATTACATATCTTATCCCCGCACATATTAGATGAGATGGCAGAGCTCAAAAAGATGGATATGGACAGAGATGTATTGAAACAACTGATTCCTCAGGGAATGCTATATGCCTATGACAGCCCCGAGTATGTAAAAGATATGGGGACTCCGGACCGGCTGGCCGAAGTGGAAATGGATATCTTGTCAGGAAAAGTAAAGGGAAAAAATCTGCAAGAAAAACAAAGAGCCATATTTCTGGACAGGGACGGTACGATTAACGAATATGCCGGTTTTTTAAAACATATAGGCGATTTTATATTAATATCAGGGGTAGAAGAAGCAATACGGAAAATCAACAAGTCGGGCTATCTGGCGATAGTGGTTACGAACCAGCCTGTGATTGCCAGAGGGGAAACTACCATTGAAGAATTGGATGAAATCCATAATAAGATGGAGACGCTGCTGGGAAGAGGGGGCGCTTACATAGATGCTCTTTATTACTGTCCGCATCATCCGGATAAAGGCTATGAAGGGGAAAGAGAAGAATATAAAGTAAAGTGCGAGTGCAGAAAACCGGCCCCCGGGTTATTGCTGCGTGCCGCACTTGACTATAACATCGACCTGGGCAGTTCTTGGATGATTGGTGACAGTGAAGCAGATATAGAAGCGGGGAAAGCGGCAGGATGTAAAACGGCAAAAATAGGAAGAGATGAGAAATATACGGATTTACTCAGCTGCATTCAGCAGATTCTGCCATGAAAGAGGAAAGAGCATGAATGAAAAACAGCAACAGCGGATGGATTTTTTAATTGAACGTTATCCTAAGCTGCAAATTGTCGGACAGGAAATAGAAAAGGCATTTAATCTACTGAAGAACTGCTATATTAACAGAGGCAAGATACTCGTAGGAGGCAATGGTGGCAGCGCTGCAGATGCAGAACATATTGTGGGGGAACTGATGAAGGGGTTCCAGTCCAGGAGAGCGCTTGCCTTGGATATGCGCGAACGGCTATGCGATATTGATAATGATCTGGGCTGCACGCTTGCAGACAGTCTGCAGGAAGCGCTGCCGGCAATTGCGCTGGGGAACCATCTGTCACTGTGCAGTGCGTTCGCAAACGACGTGGACGGAAACCAGGTGTATGCGCAGCAAGTATGGGGATATGGACGGAAAGAAGATGTATTGTGGGGAATATCGACATCTGGAAATGCGGTAAATATAAAATATGCGGTCATTGCCGCAAAAGCAAAAGGGATGAAAGTGATAGGACTGACTGGAAAAGATGGCGGATATTTGGGCAGCGCTGCGGATGTGGCGATTAAAGTCCCAGAGATTGAAACGTATCTTGTGCAGGAGCTTCATCTGCCTGTCTATCACAATTTGTGTCTGATGCTGGAAGATGAGTTTTTTTGAGAGGAGAATTTGAAATGGCGGTTTTGATTACTGGAGCAGGTGGAATGGTCGGCTCACACATGGCGGAGATGATGACCAGGGAAGGGATAGAAGTAATAGGAACTTATTATAAACCAACCGTGGATATGTGTGAACTCTCTAAAGATATTAAAATGATAGAGTGTGATGTCCGCTATCCGAATAACATTGGGAGAATTATCAAGCGGTATATGCCGGACCAGGTCTATCATCTGGCGGCACAGAGCTATCCTACGGTATCCTGGGATAAGCCATATGAGACGATGGATATTAATATTGGCGGTACGATAGCGGTATTTGAGACTATAAAAGAGATTCGGGAAAGGTATCCTCAATACGATCCCGTAGTCGTAGTAGCATGTTCCAGCGCAGAGTATGGACAGACGCTGGAGGAGATGGCTGATGGAAAAGTAGAAGAAAATGCACAGTTGAAGCCACTGCATCCATACGGAGTGAGCAAGGTGGGACAAGATCTGCTCGCCTATCAGTATTTTGTGAACGATGGCATCAGAACAATCAGAGCAAGAATTTTTAATACTACGGGAACGAGAAAAAGAAATGATGTCACATCAGATTTTACGAAGAGGGCGATAGAACAGCTGTATGAAAACAAAGAAAATCCGGTTTTATCGGTAGGCAATATCGGCACAGAACGGGCAATTATGGATGTAAAAGATTTGATTGCGGCGCTGAGAGCTCTGGCAGAAAAAGGAAAGGCCGGGGATGTATATAATATCTCGTCGGAGAAGGTGTATAAAATCAGTGACATTATTCGGATGATTGAGAAGGAACTGAAGATAAAGTTCCAACTTCATGTGGATAAAAAATTGCTGCGGCCGACAGATGAAAGAATTATCGTGGGAGATGTTGAGAAACTCAAGCGGGAAACAGGCTGGGAGCAGCAGGTGGGGCTTGAGCAGACTGTAAAAGAAATGCTGGAATATTGGAAATGCAAGTATAAAAGACAGGAGGCGTGAAGAGAAATTGAGAATTGCAATCATAAGTTTTTCTGACAATGTGGATCACCAGGAGATAATCTATTCCTTATATCGGGAACTCACAGATAAATCTGACATATATACGATCGGCATCCAGAATCCTAAATATGAATCACAATTCGATAGTCATAATTTTCTTGTTGATGCACCGAAAAGACCGGGAATCTGTAAGGGGACTTTTCGTGTGAGGGAATACTTGAAAATCTTTCGCATCATAAAGAAATTACATATAGATACCATTTATTTTGAATCGCTGCATGTGTGGAATCTTCCACTCCTTATATTTTTAAGAAAGGTGAAGAAGTTCCATGTAATACACGATATTATCCCACACGAAGGTGACAGGCAGGCAAAAATATTACGTATATTTAACAGACTGATAGGTATATTCGCTGATTATGTTGTCGTCCATAACAGGAAATATATTGATTATCTTTCCCATGCATACAAGGTGAAGCGTTCCAACATAAGATTTATTGATATTTACAAAGATTTTGGAGAATATATACCTCTTAAGGAAACAGGGAACGTCCTGTTTTTGGGACGAATTAATCTGTATAAGGGTGTTGAGTATATGGAAGAGATTATTAGAGGATGTCCGCAGATATCATTTACTATTGTTGGAAGAGCTACAGAAGAGGCAGAAAACTATTTGAAGGCAATGGATTCCTATCCTAATCTGAATCTGGTTCTTGATTACGTTTCCAATGAAGAATATTATTCGTATCTTAAAGATGCAGAAGTAATTATGTTTCCATATAAGACTGCAACCCAGTCTGGTGTTGTGATAGACGCATATAAGGCATCCAGATATGTCGTCGCTTTTGATGTTGGTGCGATGGGAGAACAGATTGAAGATGGTCGTTCTGGAGATTTGATAGAAAGCGGTAATATTGAAGCGTTCTGCCATGCATTAAATCATTATTTTGATTTGCCTTTTGAAGAGAGAGAGCAGAAGTCTCTGGCGGCATGGAACTATGGAATGGAAAAGTATTCTGTCCAGAGAAATGTACGAGAATGGACGAAGCTTATGAATAGTTAGGATATTGTGATGGACAAGTATAAAAGAATATATCATTATATAAAGCTGCTTTTATTAAGAGACGGGTATAAAAGAGCAGAGTATATTAAAAAAAAGAAAATATTTTATAAGATAGGGCGGCACTGCTACTTCTGGCCTGTACGTTTTGGCACCGAACCATGGCTGATTGCCATGGGAGATAACGTTCATGTAGCGACGGGAGTCTCTTTTGTCAATCATGATATCACGTCTTTTATGTTCGGATGGCAGGATCATAAGGAATATACGGTAAGAGTCGGCAGCATAGAGATAGGAAACAATGTCTTTATTGGCTGTAATTCGACCATACTGTATGACACGGTAATAGAAGATAATGTAATAATCGCAGCAGGCAGTCTGGTTACGGGGAATATACCTGGCGGTTCCGTAGTCGGCGGGGTACCGGCCAAGGTTATCGGAGACTATGACAGCTATAGAGAAAAGATTGTTAACTATACAGACTGTGTTCCGTGGAGCGGTGATGAGAAGAACCAAAGGCTGCAGGAAGAGTGGTTTTGGAATAAGTATCGAGGTTAAGAGATGACGGTATATTTAGTGAGCTTTGTTGTGATTTCACTTCTGGCAATAAACGGGTGCAACCGAAGACAGTATAAGATAGCAGGACTTGATATATCCTTTTGGCTGGCGATACTATTGCTTGCCTTAATTGCTGTATTGAGAGAAATAACAGTAGGAGCCGACACGAAAAACTATTATACGTATTATGAAGATATAGCACAGATACATACGTGGCAGAATCTGAGCTATTATGCAGACAGATACCTGATTGAAACAGGCTATATGATATATAACAAACTGCTTGGATTTTTCTTTGAGTCAGGGCAGACGATTACGATATGTAACAGTATTTTATTATTTGCCGCATTGGCAATAATGGTTAAGAAATATTCTGTAAGACCTGTTCTCAGTCTTTTTCTGTACATTTCCCTCGGGATTTATCAGACGGCTCTGAATATGATGCCCAGCAGTATCGCATGTCTGATCGTGTTAGGCAGTTACTGCTTTATAATGGAAAGAAAGCTGTGGAAGTATGTTGCAATGATTGTATTGGCCATGCAGATGCATCAAAGCGTATTTATATTTGCTATCCTTTATTTCCTTCCAAAGATAAAACTGACCAGATTCCGGGCAGCCGCGTTATTTGGTGCAGGTGGTATTGTACTTTTGCTCTATGACAGGCTGCTTCCGGTCATAAGCCTGTTTGTGCCGGAAGTTTACCGGAGATATCTTGCGACATCACAGATTACAAACGGAGTCGTGTTTATTTTCCATATACTAATATTTGTATTTATACTGACCGTAACGGATTTCAAAAAGACAGACGGGACTTTTAATTTATATTTATGGACCTTTATTCTGGAGTTGGAGTTTTATTGGCTGTCTTTCCGGCTGGAGATTTTTTCGAGAGTGTCGTTTTTGTTTAGTCCGGTGCTTATTCTGCTCATACCGTATGTGACAGAAAACATGAGATTTATTAAAAATAAGAAGCTGATGAACGGAATATTTTACTCACTCATCGGGGTTCAGTATGTTCTGAGATTATGTATAAATAATATAGGGAATACGATGCCATATCTGTTCTTTTGGCAATAGGGATAAAAGAGGAATTACGATGGAAAAATGTGGAGTGATAACGTTATATCATAAAAACTATAATTATGGGGGAATACTGCAGGCCTATGCCATGGTTAAAGTAATGGAAAGGCAGGGATATGATGCTGAAGTAATTGATTATTGCCAAAACTACAAAAATTTAGTTATCCACAAGATGAAAAAATTGCAGATGTCAGAAATTATCAGCATATTAAAGAGAAAAGCAGGCTTAAAAATGGTTCATTTTACTACCCCCCGCATTAAGGCCGGGATGAGGAACAGAGTTGTAAACTTCGAAAAATTTATGGAGAAGATACCCCACAGTGCCTCATATGATGAAAGCAGCATCAAAGATTGCAAAGATAAATACAACATTATAGTTGCAGGAAGTGACCAGATCTGGAATCCCGGATTATGGAATGACATCTACTTTTTGAAGTTTGCAGGAGAAAAAACAAAGAAAATATCTTACGCTGCATCTATGGGGGTAGAATTACTGACGGACAGGGAGTCGGAATATCTGCGGTATGCGGTTGAAGATTTGGATGCGGTATCGGTTAGAGAGTATGAAGCAAAAAAGATTATAGAACAAAAGTGCGGCAGACGGTGCGAGGTGTCTCTTGACCCGACGCTGCTGTTAAGCGGGGATGAGTGGAGAACGGTTGGAAGTGGATTACATGAAACGTATGGGAGGTATGCCTTTGTATATCTTGTAGGTGTGGATAAGAGGCAGAGAAAAGCAATCAGAGAGTACTGTGATAAAGAGGGAATAAAGATTCTGTCCATTCCCCATGCACAGGGTCATTACAAGAAAGAAGATGAAGACTTTGCACATATCAAGATATATGAGGCAGGCCCTCAGGAATGGTTATCTCTGATCGATAATGCCCACATCGTTTTTACAGACAGCTTTCACGGATTATGCTTCTCTCTTCTTTTCCACAAAAGGTTCGTTGTTCTTGACAGGACCGACACATCAGGGAAAAAGACAGTCAATAATAACCGCCAGAAAGGTCTTTTGAAAAAAATAGGACTTTCAGAGCGCAAGACAGACGCAAATGTAGAAAACTTCCGGCAAGTGTTCAGAAGAGAGATTGACTGGAGATATATTGATGAACAGTTAAAAGTACAACGAGAACATTCATTGCAGTATCTGAGTGAGAATAGCAAAGGAAGTACAATTGAAGATTAAATATAATAAATTTTTAACCAATCTTTCATATAGTGTCGGGGCAAATATCATATCTGTTATACTTGGGATGGCGGCAATGCTGATTATTCCAAAGTTCATAGGTGTAGATGCCTATGGGTATTACCAATTATACATTTTTTATGTCACTTACAGTTCCATTGCCGCATTAGGTTGGCCGGAAGGAACATATCTGGACATCGGAGGAATGGCTTATCATGATATTGATAAACAGAGTCTATCAGCCCAATACCGTCTGCTTTCGGCGTTCATAGCAATCGTTTTTTCAGTATTATTTGTAATAGTCCTTATATCTCCTTTGACACCGGAGAAAAAAATAGTCTTTTCATTCTCTTGCTTTGCAGGTGCTGTCGTTAATATCTGGAGATATCTTCAGTTTATTATCCAGGCGACAAACAGGATAAAAGAATACAGCCTGACAATCGTAATATGGAGAGGGGGTTCGGTCGGTCTCAGTATTATTGCAGTGCTGTGTGGGGTGAAGAGCTATCTTCTGCTCATTATGCTGGATGCGGCTGGCAGAGTGCTGTCGCTTGTCTATGTCATCTTCTGCTGTAAGGATATTACGTCACGAAAAAGAGTAGATATGAAGCTGGCAGCGGCAGAGGGGAAAAAAGCAATCCAGAGTGGGTATAAGCTATTATTTGCCACGTTAGCGGGAACGATAATTATAGGTATTACGAGATGGTGTATAGAGAATCACTGGAGTATCACGACTTTTGCTGAGGTTACCCTTACTATCAGCATCGCAAATGTATTTCTGCAGTGCATCAATGCAGTTGCCGTCACGCTGTTCCCGGCGCTGCGCAGGGCAGACAGGAAGGAGTTGTCAAGGCTGTATCCGATGATCAACAGCGTCGTCGTAATAGGCTTGTTCGGATGTATGATATTCTATTACCCTATGACCAAACTCCTTATCTGGTGGCTGCCACAGTATGAAGCCAGCATCGGTTATGCTGCATTTCTGCTTCCGATCTGCGTATATGAGTGTAAGAGCTCTGTTCTCGTATCCACCTATCTGAAAACGTTGAGGGAAGAAAAGATTCTATTTAAAATAAACATCGTATCTGTTGCACTGGCATTTGCATTGTCTTTTTTTACCATATATATTTTAGACAGTCTGACAGGAGCAATGCTTGCTATATTAGCCGTATTGGCATACAGGTGCTGCGTGGGTGAAATCAAGATATGTAAGATTATGAAGAGGAGCTGCGTGAAAACTATTGCAGCAGAAACGGTTATGGTGGCCGCTTTTATATTGTGCGGAAGTCTGCTTGAGTGGGCCGGAACCGTGTTATTTGCAGGTATGTTTATACTCTACTTGTTTATGTTTAAAGGAGATGTTAAGGAAATCAAAAAAATAATTATGCGCAAATAGACATGGCGGCAATACGGAATGTCTATTTGTGTCGTATTATTTTGATACTCAAACTACTTGACAAATATATTTTTTGGATATATACTTTGAAAGTCAAAATAATTGAAACACAAAACAATAAAACCGGAAAGCATCAATCCAGACGTAACCGTCTGAAATGTATATCAAGAGGATAATCACATGACAGCAGTAATACACGGAACGGGATCTTATACCCCGTCCTATACGATGGACAACAATGACCTTGCAAGAATTGTAGAGACGAGCGACGAGTGGATCCGTGAACGGACAGGAGTCATTCGCCGACATATTATACAGGAGGAAACTACCGTTTCCATGGCGGCAGAGGCAGCCAGTCGTGCTCTTGAGGACAAAAGGACCCGCCCGGAAGATATCGATCTGATACTTGTGGCAACGATTTCTTCTGATGTCATCCTTCCCTGTGCGGCCTGCTGTGTGCAGAAAGCTATCGGCGCGGTCAATGCGACCTGCTTTGACCTGGGCGGCGCGGCATGCTCGGGGTTTGTTTTTGCTTATAATACTGCAATGGCATACATTGCAAGCGGTATGTACAACTGTGCTCTGGTGATTGGCAGTGAAAGCCTGTCCACCCTTACAAACTGGAAGGACCGCGGGACGTGTATCCTGTTTGGCGACGGTGCGGGAGCGGCGGTTCTGAAAGCTGCAAGTGGACGTGTGTATCAATCTGTAACACATTCTGACGGATGGAAAGGTGATGCATTAACATGCAAGAGCCGTTACGTAAAGAACTGGAAGAGTCTTCCTGAGGAAGAGACGTATATGCAGATGGACGGCCAGGCGGTGTTCAAATTTGCAGCACGGCGCGTTCCGGAAGTAATTCGTGAGGTGTTGGACATGAATGAGCTGTCTGCGCAGGATATTGACTATTACGTCCTCCACCAGGCGAATAAGCGTATTGTAGAAGCCGTTGCAAAAAGGCTTGGGGAAGATATGGAAAAATTTCCTATGAATCTTCAGGAATACGGCAATACGTCATCTGCAAGTATTCCTATATTGCTAGATGAAATGAACAGAGACGGACGGTTGAAAAAGGGGCAGCGGATTATTATCGCGGGATTCGGCGCAGGCCTTTCCTGGGGAGCGAGCGTCCTTGAATGGCAGTAAGTTACGCCTTCTGGCGAAACTATATAAAAAATGTTTATAAAGGAGAATGACGATGTTAGACAAGATTAAATCAATGGTAGCAGAAAACTTAGGAGTAGAGGAGAGCACAATCACAGAAACTTCTTCCTTCAAAGATGACCTGGGTGCAGACTCTCTTGACTTATTTGAATTAGTGATGGCGCTGGAAGAAGAGTTCGGCGTGGAGATTCCGACGGAAGACCTGGAGCAGATTGCAACAGTCGGCGATGTTATCAAATACGTAGAAGCACACAAATAAACAGAACGAATAAAGCGAGGTTGGCAGTATGAAGACAGAAGTAACCAGATTATTGGGAATTGAATATCCGATTATCCAGGGGGGCATGGCCTGGGTCGCAGAGTACCATCTGGCAGCGGGAGTATCCGAGGCCGGCGGGCTTGGACTTATCGGCGCGGCAAGTGCTCCGGCAGACTGGGTGAGAGACCAGGTCAGGGAGGCGAAGAAGCTGACAGATAAGCCGTTCGGGGTGAACATCATGCTCATGAGCCCCTATGCGGATGAAGTGGCTAAGGTAATCGTTGAAGAAGGCGTGAAAGTTGTCACGACCGGAGCCGGTAATCCTGAAAAATACATGAAAATGTGGAAAGAGGTAGGAGTGAAGGTGATTCCTGTGGTTGCTTCTGTAGCCCTTGCAAAACGTATGGAACGCTGCGGCGCGGACGCTGTCGTGGCAGAAGGATGCGAGGCCGGCGGTCATATCGGCGAGAATACGACGATGGTGCTTGTGCCGCAGATTGTGGATGCGGTACATATCCCTGTCATCGCCGCGGGAGGCATCGCGGATGGCAGAGGCGCAGCCGCAGCATTTATGCTCGGAGCGCAGGGCATACAGATGGGCACACATTTTGTGGTGACGGATGAATCCATCGTGCATGACAATTACAAAGAGAGAATCATCAAGGCGAAGGATATCGATTCCAGAGTGACGGGAAGAACGACCGGACATCCGGTGCGGGCACTTCGCAACGAGATGACGAAGAAATATATGGAACTGGAAAATAACGGAGCAAGTTTTGAAGAACTGGAGTACCTTACGCTTGGAGGCCTGAGGAAAGCGGTTGTGGACGGCGATGTGAAGAACGGAAGCGTCATGGCAGGACAGATTGCAGGCATGGTAAAAGAGAGAATGTCGTGCAAAGAGCTGATTCAGAAGCTGGTAAGCGAGACAGACGCGCTGGTAAAAGGAGCGAAGGTCTATGAGTAAGATTGCATTTATCTATCCGGGCCAGGGGTCACAGAAAGCAGGGATGGGAGCAGATTTCTACAAGAACAGCCCCATTGCCCGGGACATATACGATAAAGCCTCCGAAGCGCTCGGACTGGATATGAAAGCGCTGTGCTTCGAGGAAAATGAAAAGCTTGATCTGACAGAATATACACAGGCGGCACTCGTGACGACGTGCCTGGCCATAACAGAAACTTTGAACGATGCGGCAAAGGGGTCATCAGCCATGCCGTCAGAAAGCGGAGGGGGCCTGACCCCGGCGGTCACCGCGGGCTTAAGCCTCGGAGAGTATTGCGCCGTTGCAGCCGCAGGAGGGATGGATGTTATGGACGCTGTCCGTCTTGTGCGTAAGCGCGGCATACTGATGCAGAACACCGTGCCTGCGGGAGTGGGAGCCATGGCGGCTATCCTCGGCATGACGGGGGAAGCCATTGAGCAGGTGACAGATGATATGGCGGGGGTTACGATTGCCAATTATAACTGCCCGGGTCAGATTGTCATTACCGGAGAGGCAAAAGCGGTAGAAGAGGCCTGTGACGCGCTGAAAGCAGCAGGGGCTAAAAGGGCTGTCGCGCTTAACGTAAGCGGGCCGTTTCATTCGCCCATGCTGAAGGAGGCAGGCAGCAGGCTTGCGGCAGAACTGGAAAAAGTTGAGCTTCATGAGCTGGCGGTGCCGTATGTGACGAACGTGACTGCCAAAAAGGTGATGGACATCGCGCAGACAAAAGCACTGCTTGCGGAACAGGTAAGCATGCCGGTGCGCTGGCAGCAGAGCGTGGAGACGATGACAGCAGACGGTGTGGATATATTCATAGAGATAGGACCGGGCAGGACACTGGCCGGCTTCATGAAGAAGATCAACCGGGCTGTTACGGTATATAATATTGCAGAATGGGCTGACATGGAGAAGGTAATCAGCGCTTGCAGATTGGATTAGAAGGAGGCACGGCATGGAAGGAAAAGTAGCACTTGTCACAGGAGGATCGCGGGGCATAGGCCGGGCAATTGCCCTGGAACTTGCCAAAGGAGGCGCCACGGTAGTAATTAACTATAACGGCTCCCAGGATAAGGCGATGGATTTGAAAGAGGAGATAGAGAGCAGAGGCGGAAGGGCAGAGGTATATCAGTGTAATGTTTCTGACTTTGCAAAATGCGAAGAGCTTGTTCAAGGCATCGTAAAGCAGTTTGGAAGCCTGGATATTCTTGTCAATAACGCCGGCATTACAAAGGATGGGCTGTTGATGAAGATGTCTGAAGAAGACTTCGACAAAGTGATTGATGTCAACTTAAAAGGTGCATTCAATACGATTCGTTTCGCTTCCCGCCAGATGCTGAAGCAGAGGAGCGGGAGAATTATCAATCTGTCCTCTGTGGTGGGTGTTGCGGGCAATGCCGGCCAGGCAAACTATGCGTCGTCCAAGGCAGGCGTCATCGGGCTTACGAAGGCGGCGGCCAAGGAACTTGCATCCCGTGGCATTACGGTGAACGCGATTGCCCCCGGTTTTATAGAGACAGACATGACAGATGCTTTGCCGGAGAAGGTAAAAGAGGCAACGGTATCCCAGATACCACTCGCAAGGTTTGGCAGGCCGGAAGATGTGGCGAAGCTGGCTGCATTTCTCGCGTCAGAGGCGTCCGCATATATAACCGGACAGGTAATCCACGTAGACGGCGGCATGGTAATGTAGCATAAGTGCAGATGATAGAGGGAGACAGCGATATGAAGAAAAGAGTTGTGGTTACAGGACTGGGAGCAGTGACTCCGATAGGAAATTCTGTAGAAGAGTTCTGGTCCGGTATCAAAGAGTCAAAGGTAGGTATCGGAGAGATAACGAAATTTGATACAACAGAATATAAAGTGAAGCTTGCGGCGGAGGTTAAGGATTTCTCGGCAAAAGACCATATGGATTTCAAAGCTGCAAAACGGATGGAATTATTTTCCCAGTATGCGGTAGCTGCGGCTCTGGAAGCATATAAGGATTCTGGACTTGATATTGGACGGGAGGACGCCTACCGGGCGGGAGTCATCGTAGGTTCAGGCATCGGCAGCCTGCAGCGTGTGGAGCAGGAACATACGAAGATTAAAGAAAAGGGGCCGGGCAGGGTGAATCCGCTCATGGTGCCTCTTATGATTTCCAATATGGCAGCAGGAAACATTTCCATACAGCTCGGTTTCAAGGGGAAATGTACCAATGTGGTGACTGCCTGTGCATCGGGCACGAACTGTATCGGAGATGCTTACCGGGCAATCCAGTACGGAGATGCCGACGTCATGATTGCAGGTGGGACGGAGAGCTGCATCTGTCCGACAGGCGTGGCGGGCTTTACAAGCCTGACCGCACTCTCTACATCCACAGACCCGAAGCGCGCTTCTATTCCATTTGACAGGGACAGAAATGGATTTGTCCTCGGCGAGGGTGCCGGTGTCGTCATGCTGGAAGAGCTGGAGCATGCCAGGAAACGAGGTGCCAGAATATATGCGGAAGTAGCAGGCTATGGTTCCACGGGGGACGCGTACCACATCACGTCACCGTCAGAGGACGGAGGGGGAGCTGCTAAGGCAATGACCCTGGCAATAGAGGAGGGCGGAATCAAACCGTCACAGGTTGATTATATCAATGCGCACGGAACGAGCACCCATCACAATGACCTGTTCGAGACAAGGGCAATCAAGCTGGCGCTTGGGGAGGCGGCAAAAGACGTCGTAATCAATTCCACCAAATCTATGATTGGCCATCTCCTTGGAGCAGCCGGCGGAGTGGAGTTTATCACTTGCGTAAAGTCCATACAGGACGGATTCATCCACCAGACGGCCGGTACGGAGACCGTGGACGAAGGGTGCGATTTAAACTATGCGGTCGGGGCACCGATAGAGAAGGACCTCACATACGTGCTTACCAATTCCCTCGGGTTCGGCGGGCATAACGCAACCTTATTAGTGAAGAAATACGAAGGTTAGAAAGGACTTAAAGATTATGGAAATTAAACATCTGCTATCACTTATAGAAGCCGTATCAGAGTCAGAGCTGACCGGATTAAAATACGAAGAAAACGGAGTAAAGCTTCATCTCACAAAGAAACAGGATAACGTGCACGTCGTGGCTGCCGGGCAGGCTGCCATGACCGGGGCGTCCGCGGCGGCCCCAATGGCAGCTTCCGCCCAGAGCGACGCGGCACAAAAAGAAGAGCCGGAAGCAGCCGCTTTATCAGCTCGGCCCCAAGGGAAGATTGTAGAATCTCCCCTTGTAGGAACCTTCTACACAGCACCGTCAGAAGACGCCGAAGCCTTCGTGTCCGTCGGCGATACCGTAAAAAAGGGCCAGACACTGGCAATTGTAGAGGCTATGAAATTGATGAACGAGATAGAGAGCGACTACGACGGCACAATCACAGAAATACTAGTAGAAAACGGCCAGGCAGTAGAATACGGCCAGCCATTGTTCCGCATTCGCTAATAAAGGTACAGGACAAAATGCAATCAGGTACAGGGCAAAGTTCAATTTGGGACGTAACCCTTTTGAAAAAGATCACGTCCCCAAGGAGGAATTATGAATCATTTGGACATCAGTCAGATTAAGAAAATCATCCCTCACCGTCATCCATTTCTTCTGGTTGACTATATCGAGGATTACGAGCCGGGACAATATGCAATCGGCTATAAATGTGTCACATACAGAGAGGACTTCTTTGCGGGCCATTTCCCCCAGGAACCGGTGATGCCGGGCGTGCTTACTGTAGAGGCGCTTGCGCAGGTGGGAGCAGTGGCCATCCTGAGCCAGGAGGCGAATGAAGGTAAGATTGCTTATTTCGGCGGTATCAACAAATGCAAGTTCAAGGGCAAAATCATACCCGGAGACAAGGTACGCCTGGAGACGAAGATTATCAAGCAGAAGGGGCCTGTCGGTATAGGAGAAGCTATAGCATCCGTGGACGGCAAGACAGTCGTAAGCGCGGAACTGACATTTATGATTGGATAGGTGAGTTACATGATTAAGAAGATATTGATTGCCAACCGCGGCGAGATTGCGGTGCGCATCATCCGTGCATGCCGGGAGATGGGGATAGAAACGGTGGCTGTATATTCAAAAGCAGATAAAGATGCCCTACACACACAGCTGGCTGACGAGGCTGTATGCATCGGTCCTGCTCCGTCGAGCGAGAGCTATCTGAGTATGGACCGGATCATCAGCGCGACGATAATTACGGGGGCAGACGCCATCCATCCAGGATTTGGATTTCTGTCCGAGAACAGTAAATTTGCAGAACTGTGTGAACAGTGCAACATTACATTCATCGGCCCGGGCTCCGACGTAATCGCCAGACTCGGGAACAAGCAGGAAGCGAGAAATACCATGACTGCGGCAGGGGTACCGGTCATACCTGGGAGCACAGAGCCTATATATGATGCGGAGACTGGTGCCGGCATAGCGGCCCAGATTGGCTACCCGGTTATCGTGAAGGCGGCTCTCGGAGGAGGCGGCAAGGGGATGCGGGTGGCAGAGACGCCGGAGGAATTCCCTCAGGCATTCCAGACTGCCCAGAAAGAGACGCAGATGGCGTTTGGCGACAGTACAATGTATATCGAACACTTTGTACAACAGCCAAGACATATCGAGTTTCAGATCTTAGCGGACAGCCAGGGACACGTGATACACCTTGGAGAGCGTGACTGCTCTATCCAGAGGAACCACCAGAAGATGATAGAAGAATCCCCTTCCGTAGCGCTGGATGAAAATCTCAGGAAGAAGATGGGTGACGCGGCGGTTAAGGCAGCGAAGGCGGCAGGATATGTCAATGCCGGTACGATAGAATTTCTGCTGGAGAAAAGCGGGAACTTTTACTTTATGGAAATGAATACGCGGATCCAGGTAGAACATCCGGTAACCGAATGGGTAACCGGCATTGATTTGATCAAAGAGCAGATACGTATTGCTTCCGGCAGACCTCTTTCCTACACACAGGAAGAGATACAGCTGTCCGGCCATGCCATCGAGTGCAGGATCAATGCGGAGAATCCGTCGAAAGGCTTCCGCCCTTCCCCAGGCACGATAACAGACATGTATCTTCCGGGAGGCAAAGGAATCCGTATAGATTCGGCAATCTACAGCGGGTATACGATTCCCCCTTTCTACGACTCCATGGTAGCGAAGCTCATCGTATGGGCCAAGAACCGAAAAGAAGCGATACGTAAGATGCAGAGCGCCCTCGGCGAAGTGATTATCGAAGGAATTGATACAAATGTAGACTACCAGTATGAGATATTAGGCCATCCTGATTATCAGGCAGGCAACATAGACATTGAATTTATTGAGAAAATGTAAAGGTGAGCTCCTATGAAATTAGAAAATATGTTCAAGAAGACAAGGCTTTCTTCCAGCCGGAAGAATTACATCTCGCTTAAGGAAGCCAAGCCGGAAGTGCCTCAGGGACTTTTGAGAAAATGTAATCGATGCGGCCAGGCTATCATTACGGAAGACGTAAAAGCAGGTGGTTACATCTGTCCAAAGTGTGGAGGATATTTCCGGGTACATGCATACCGCAGGATAGAGATGGTAGCTGACGAAGGAACATTTGAAGAATGGGACAAAGGACTTACGACAAGAAACCCTCTGGACTATAAAGGGTATGAAGAGAAGCTGGAAGCTCTGAAGGAGAAGACAGGACTGGAAGAGGCGGTCATTACGGGCAAAGCCCGTATAGACGGAACAGATGCGGTAATCGCCGTATGTGACGGCCGCTTTCTCATGGCCAGCATGGGAGAAGTTGTCGGAGAGAAGATAGCAAGGGCGGTGGAGCGGGCCACAGAGGTAAAGCTTCCGGTCATTATATTTGCCTGCTCCGGGGGCGCAAGGATGCAGGAAGGCATCACTTCCCTTATGCAGATGGCAAAGACGTCCGCCGCGCTGAAAAGACACAGTGATGCCGGACATCTGTATATCAGTGTGCTGACAGATCCGACAACCGGCGGTGTGACGGCCAGCTTTGCCATGCTGGGAGATATCATCCTGGCGGAACCGGGCGCGCTCATAGGCTTCGCAGGACCAAGGGTTATTGAGCAGACAATCGGCCAGAAGCTGCCAAAGGGGTTCCAGCGTTCCGAGTTTCTGCTTGCACATGGATTCATAGATGGAATTATTGAGCGGCCAAAGCTCAAAGGCACGCTATCACGTATTCTTAAGCTCCATGCCGGATGCGGGAAGACGGCGGCCGGTATTCCGGAAAAGGATATCATTCCGGAACAATATAATAAAGTAGCGTCTGCATGGGACCGGGTGGAAATATCGAGGATGAAAGACCGCCCGGTGGGGGAAGACTACATCCACGCCATGTTTACAGATTTTATAGAGTTCCACGGAGACCGGTGTTTTGCAGATGACAAGGCCATTATCGGGGGAGTAGGAAGGTTTGGCGGCCGTCCTGTGACGGTTATCGCTCAGGCCAAGGGGACAAATACGAAGGAAAATATTGAACGTAATTTTGGCATGCCGTCCCCGGACGGATATCGGAAAGCACTGCGACTCATGAAACAGGCGGAAAAGTTCCGCCGTCCCGTCATCTGCTTTGTTGATACGCCTGGCGCATTCTGTGGGCTGGAGGCAGAAGAGCGGGGGCAGGGCGAGGCAATTGCCAGATGCATCTATGAAATGTCCGCACTCAAGGTGCCTGTATTATCTGTCATAATCGGAGAAGGCGGAAGCGGCGGTGCCCTTGCCATGGCGACATCGGATGAAGTATGGATGCTGGAGAACTCGGTGTACTCTATCCTGTCCCCGGAAGGATTTGCCAGTATTCTGTGGAAGGACAGCACACGGGCAAAAGAGGCGGCAGAGGTCATGAAGCTTACGGCCGGAGATCTGCTTGAGGCGGGAATCGTCGAGCGCATCATAAAAGAGCCGGGACACTATACGATACAAAACCTGGAAGAGGTTGCATCAAAGCTTAAGAAATATATGGAGGGATTTCTCGGAACTTACGGGCAGATGTCGGAAGAAGAGCTGACTGAGCACAGATATAAGCGGTTCCGCAGAATGTAGGAGATGTCAGGATGAAAACAGCACCGTTGGTAATGGGAAATATCAGAGCAGAGGTACCAGTCATACAGGGCGGTATGGGCGTCGGAATCAGTCTGGGCGGCCTGGCCGGGGCTGTGGCACGAGAGGGCGGTACAGGGATAATCTCTGCCGCCCAGATTGGTTTTAAAGAACCTGATTTTGACAGGAATACGCTGGAGGCAAACCTGCGGGCAATCCGGAAAGAATATGACAAGGCCAGGCAGGCGGCGCCGCATGGAGTAATCGGGTTCAATATCATGGTGGCGATGCGCCATTATGAGACATACGTACGTGCGGCGATAGAGACAGGAGCGGACTTGATTATCTCTGGCGCAGGTCTTCCGACAGAACTTCCGAAGATTGCCGGTGATTCAGAGGTGAAGCTGGCCCCCATCGTTTCCACGGATAAATCTGCCCAGGTAATTTTAAAATACTGGGATAGAAAATATAAGCGTATCCCAGATCTGCTCGTTATCGAAGGACCGGAGGCCGGAGGTCATCTCGGGTTTACGAGGGAACAGCTGGAGATATTTGGAGGGGATTCCTATGATGCGGAGATTCTGAGGATAATGGAGACAGTAAAGGGATATGAAGACAAATATAGCCGGAAGATACCCGTTGCAATCGCAGGAGGGATAGAGACTGCCTCACAGGCCGCCCACGCATTTTCCCTCGGGGCAGATGCCATACAGGTGGCCAGCAGGTTCGTCACGACGGAAGAGTGTGATGCAGACAACCGTTATAAAGAAGCGTACTTAAGAGCCGGGGAAAAAGATATTGTTATCGTTAAAAGCCCGGTCGGCATGCCGGGGAGAGCGATTAAGAATTCATTTATGGAGCAGGTGCTGTCAGGGAAGAGAATACCTCACAGCCCGTGTCATGGCTGCCTTCACAAATGCAGCCCGGACGAGATTCCGTACTGCATTACGGACGCGCTTATCCATGCGGCCAGAGGAGAGGTGGAGGACGCGCTTCTGTTCTGCGGAGCCAATGCATATAAGGCAGAACGGATAGAAACCGTAAAAGAAGTTATTGATTCTCTTCTGCCGGAGAGGGTATAATGGTAGACAGGTAAATGTTGTTGGCATTCAAAGAGGGAGCGTAAGATGGAAAACGCTTATAAGACGATTAACCATATACTGGTGAACTTGATCAATGAGATATGGGAGCTGGAGGAAAAGGCAATTATTACAGAGGAGTTCAAAGACCTGACGAATAATGACATGCATGTGATAGAGGCGGTTGGCCTCGGGGACGGTAATAATATGTCAGCGATAGCCCGCAGGCTTGGCATCACCGTAGGCTCTCTCACTACTGCCATGAACAGCCTTGTGAATAAAAAGTACGTGGAGCGCAGGAGAAGCGAGGAAGACAGAAGGGTCGTGTATGTAAAGCTGACGGATAAAGGGGTAAGCGCATACAGGCACCATGAAGACTATCACCGCCAGATGACACAGGCCATACTGGATAAGCTCAGCGAAGACGAGATTCCGGTACTGGTTAAGACGCTGGACGCTCTTGATGATTTCTTCTGCGGCTACAGCCAGCACCGAGACGACGGGAAGGGCAGCAGGAGTTAAGAAGGCAGAGTACAGAAGGCAGGAGAGAGCAGATGGTAAGAGGCGTAATATTTGATATGGACGGCACGATGTTCGATACGGAACATCTGTCTACCGTGACATGGCAGATGGCCGGGGAGAAGCTGGAGCTGGATATCAATGACAGTCTTATTGAAAGTTTCAGGGGCGGCAACCCGGCGCAGATAAGAAGGCTATTTTCTGAAGCACTTGGACCGGATGTGGATTATGAATATGTGAAGGAAGTTAAGCATGAGTTTTTTGAAATGCTTACGGAGAGAGACGGCATACCCATCAAAAAGGGACTGTTTGAACTGATGGACTATCTGAAGGAAGAGCAGATTCCCATGGCGGTTGCCACGTCTACCGCCCGTGACAGGGCAGTGGATATCATAAGACGTGCAGGAGCCTATGGGTACCTGTCGGCCTGCATCTGTGGAGATGCGGTGGAAAAGAGCAAGCCGGCACCGGACATTTTCTGGAAAGCGGCCGAAGAGCTTGGCTGCAGTCCTGCGGAATGTCTTGTGCTGGAGGACAGTACAGCAGGGGTAATGGCGGGCAAGGCGGCCGGGGGATATATCATATATATCCCGGATGAAACAGATATACCTGAAACGGTTCTGGATGGGATAACGGCCCGGATGGGCAGCCTGCTCGAAGTGATAGACTGGATAAAGTCAACGAACACGGGGACGAGCCGCGGACAGAGATAACGAAGGCTATGCTGTATTTGATCAATTACAGCATGGCTTTTTTGCGTTATAATAGAATAACAGAAGAATATCAGTTAATGGCAATGCAGACGTATGGCAGTTGAATATTTAGAAAAAACGGAAAGGAGGCTATACAATGGATGAGGATATAAGAAGGCTTCAGGATATTATTGATGAGAGCAGCCGCATCGTATTTTTCGGAGGTGCGGGGGTATCTACAGAGAGTCACATTCCTGATTTTAGAAGTGCGGATGGACTTTACAGGCAGAAGTACCGATTCTCGCCCGAACAGATTGTGAGCCACAGCTTTTTTTCGAGAAATACAGAGGATTTTTTTGAGTTTTATAAGGAGAAGATGATGTTTCTGGATGCAGAGCCGAACCCGGCCCATAAGAAACTGGCGGAACTGGAAGAGGCCGGAAAGCTGGCGGCAATCGTGACACAGAATATTGACGGACTGCATCAGGCAGCCGGAAGCAGGAATGTACTGGAGCTTCACGGAAGCATACACAGAAATAACTGTCAGAAGTGCGGTAAGTTCTTTGATGCTTCATATGTCAAACATGCTGACGGTGTCCCAAGGTGCGGATGTGGCGGACTCATTAAGCCGGATGTCGTTCTTTACGAAGAAAGCCTGGATGCGGAAGTCATATCCGAAAGCATAAAGGCAATCTGCGAAGCCGATACGCTGATTATCGGCGGCACCTCGCTTATAGTGTATCCGGCGGCGGGATTTATCGATTATTTCAGAGGCCGCCATCTTGTGGTGATTAACAAAAGCGCTACGGCAAAGGAAGTCGGCGCAGATCTGACGATAGCAGAACCAATTGGGGAGGTGCTTGGACAGATAGCGGTACACAGTTGAAGAACATGTTGACAGAGAATAAAGTTACGAGGCATCTTCGGGTGTTTCGTAACTTTATTTTGTAGTATCATTCTGATGAAATATCTATTTTAAATCATAACATATGGTAATATTTGGAAATATATAATACTCTCATTTACGATATTATATACGAAGAAGGAGAGATTAGTATGGAAAGAATATGCTATGGTTATGTCAGGGTATCAAGCAAGGAACAGAATATCGGGCGTCAGATTGCAGCGTTGGAAAAAGTGCCGGTGCCAGAGGAAAATATATACATAGACAAACAGTCCGGAAAAGATTTTGACCGTCCCAATTACCAGAAGATGATGAACCAGCTGCGTGCTGGAGATGTGGTGTTCGTAAAGTCAATCGACCGGTTAGGAAGAAATTATGATGAAATCATAGAACAATGGAGGCTCCTGACCAAAACGAAAGATGTTGATATCGTCGTCATAGATTTTCCTTTGCTGGATACGAGGAACCATGTGAATGGACTCACTGGTAAGTTCATTGCAGATATCGTATTACAGATATTGTCATATGTAGCCCAGATTGAACGCGAGAATATACGGCAGAGGCAGGCGGAAGGGATTGCGGTTGCCAAGTTAAGAGGAGTAGCTTTCGGCCGTCCGGCAAAAGAGATACCGGAGGAGTTCCCCCACGTGTTTGAACTGTGGAGACAGGGCAAGATAAGCATGCGCAGGGCAGGGAAGATTATGGGGACAAACCATACGACAGTTTCTAAATGGATAAAGCTCTATATAGAGGAGAATGATATTTATATGGGCGACAAAAAGGTATAAAAATTGGATGGAAATGTAGACTTAAATTTCCACATGAAATCAATAAAATTAAAAGCTTTTTAACACGAATCCTACTTAATTAAAGCAGTTACATAAAATAATAGTATCATTGATGGATAAAAATGTCTGATTTTATAGCCATGTTTCTATGAGGGGATGTAGTGGATAAGCGTGGGAAGGGAATGGAAGATGAAAAAGAATACGAAGGAAGAGCTGTTGGAGGTGATAGCATCCAAATCAGGATGCATCTACCTGTCCGATGTCATTCTGCCTATATATAGGGATAAAGTGCTGGGAGCAATAGAGTCAATAGATGAAAACGAATACGAATTAAAAGAATGGCAGGAGACGGTCGAATATATTGTCGGAAACAATTCAATACATATAAAAGATTGTAAAGAGGCAAAAGAATACTTAATCCACAAATTGTGGAAAAGAGGATTTCAATAGGGACAGAGCAAATGCGGGCCGGGGACGGAGGTTTTTAAAAAAACCTCCGTCCCCGGCCCGCATTTGCTCTGTTTATATTATATATGTTTATGAGGTTATACCGAATCCCATGTTAGGTGCTATAAACATGTGCAAAAGGTCGCCCAGAAATACAGCAGTCAAAAATACACACACAATGAATTTAGACCTTGACGAGAACCGCTGTAGCAGGTTGTCCATTTTAGGAGCGATGATATATATAAAGAAAAGACCGCCGATACCGAATATTACAAGGCCTTCCACGCAAACCCTGCCGTTGATGTTAAGGAACATGTCGCTGTAATCCCACCATCTTGCACCGAATAATGTTTCCAGCATAAGGCTGGTTACATATTCGATTACTCCGCATAATCCCATAATCAGACAAAGCAGCTGCATAGGGCGGTCTCTCCAGCTCTTTAGGACAACCAGTATCAAGACGCCGCCCATACCGTATATAGGAAGCCATGGGCCTGTCATAACACCACGGTTTATAATCATACCGTCTTCTATGATATGTAAAAATACTTCCCATACCCAGCCAATGCCAGAAAACGCAAAAAACATCAAAATTAAGGAATCAATAGAATACGTACGTTCATAGTTTAATTCAGTAAACGGACTGAGTGATAAAACAGTGCTTTCAATTTTCTTTGCCATTGCCTTCATATCAAAATCCCCCCTAGGAAAAGATAATGTTCTATTTGATATGAATATTGTAACGAAAAGAAATAAAGATGTATTGTAGTGTTTATGAAGAATTTATAAAGAATTATACAGCAAGTTTTAGAAGTTCTGAAGAAATTGGGGACGAGAAATTGGGGACGGAGGAAAACTAAAAAACCTCCGTCCCCAATTAAAAATAGGGTGTCCCTTTTTATAATTCTGGGAATATTTCTATGCTCCGCTCCAGTATACCATTCATATGTGCTATGGCGACTCCATAGTTCGTGATTGGTAAATGTGCATCTTCTGTACATTTCAGGCGGTATTTCATTTCGCGTTCGTTTAAAGTGCAGCCACCGCAGTGGATAACCAGCTTATATGTGGATAAGTCAATTGGAAATTCTGTACCGCTTGTAAATTCAAAGTTGATATTTTTCCCCGTGTAATCTTGAACCATGCTGGGCAGCTTTACAGTGCCGATATCGTCGCATTGTCTGTGATGTGTACATCCTTCAGCTATGAGAACCGTATCACCGTCGTCCAATGTGTCTAATGTCCTTGCACCGTCTACCACTGCTCTTAAACTGCCTTTATATCTTGCGAACAAGATTGAAAACGATGTAAGTGGAATATCATCCGGTGTTTCTTTCGATACCTTTCCAAATACCTGACTGTCAGTTATAATCATGGCCGGCCTTTTTCCAAGAGCGGAAAGGGTGCGGGATAACTCATTGTCTTTTATGACGACAGCAGCTGCATCAGCTTCCAGAATATCGCGTATGGTCTGCTGCTGAGGTAATATCAGACGTCCCTTAGGAGCAGCCTTGTCAATTGGAACAACGAGTAATATAAAGTCAGACGGCTTGACAAGATCGCTTACAATTCTTAACTTAGAATCATCTGGGGGAACAAGTGTTGCAATAAGTTCTTTCAACTCATATATATTGCTCTTATCTGATGCGCTCACCCACATAAAATAATCTTCCGGGGCTAGTCCAAGTGATGCGGCATCCATAAACCGTCCGGGCACAGCGATATCTGCCTTATTCAAAACGACGACTGATGGGATGGCCTTTTCCTTAATACGTCTTAATATCGCATAGTCTTCTTCGGTCATCCCGACAGTCCCGTCGACGACAAGTATTGCAATATCTGTTTTATTCAATACCTGATATGCTTTTTGTATTCTGAGAGCGCCCAAATCGCCATCGTCATCAAGTCCTGGTGTGTCAATCATAACGACCGGGCCGAGTGGAAGAAGCTCCATTGCCTTGAGAACTGGGTCGGTAGTCGTACCTTTAACATCCGATACGATAGCCAGATTTTGCCCTGTAAGGGCATTGATAATGCTGGATTTGCCTGCATTGCGTTTTCCGAAGATACCGATATGTATACGTTCAGAAGAAGGTGTGCTGTTTAAGCTCATATATTATTCCTTTCCGTCAGGGACATGGTAAATTAAAAAAGGGACAGGGATATTTTAATTGGGGACGGAGTTTTTTTAGAAAACCTCCGTCCCCAATTGTTTAAAATCGGAAGTCTCGTCTGTTGTTTTCGCGTATGAGGCGAAGATTTTCGAGTACGACCTGTCGTGCTTTTTCGTTTGGAACGTTTAAGACTTCTTTATCTATCAATTTGTCTCCTATGGCTTTCGTTTCAGGTGATGCGTAATCCATAAGATATTCTTCCAGCGTCATCAAAGCGTTTGGATGGCAGCAGTTTTGTATCTGCCCGCTCTTGCACAGAGACATGAAGCGGTCGCCTGTACGGCCTTCACGATAACAGGCGGTACAGAAGCTTGGCAGATAGTCCATCTCCATAAGCCAGCGTACGACTTCATCGAGCGTACGGTTGTCGATGACATCAAACTGCTCGGATTTCTCATCTTCCGGCTCCGGTTCGCAATAGCCGCCTACACTCGTCCTGGAACCGCCGCTGATTTGGGAGATGCCAAGATGAAGAACCCTTTCACGCGTTTTCTGGCTTTCACGTGTAGAGATGATCATACCAGTATAAGGTACAGCGATTCGTATACAGGCAACAATTTTAGCAAAGGTGTCATCATCGATGCCATTTGTAAATGCGTCGGCATCGATATCGTCTGCATTACGCAGGCGTGGTACGCTGATAGTATGTGGACCCACTCCGAAAGCGGCTTCCAGATGCTCTGCATGCATGAGCAGTCCGGCAAATTCATAACGGAATTTGTCAAGACCGAACAATACGCCGACGCCCACATCATCTATACCGCCTTCCATGGCTCGGTCCATAGCTTCGGTATGATAGTTGTAATCATGCTTTGGCCCTGTTGGATGAAGCTGTAGGTAGCTTTCCTTGTGATATGTCTCCTGGAAGAGGATGTAGGTGCCGATTCCTGCTTCTTTTAACAACTTGTAATTATCCACCGTTGTAGCCGCGATGTTGATATTGACTCTTCGGATTGCGCCATTTTTATGTTTGATGCTGTAAATGGTGTTGATACAGTCCAGATAGTATTCCATCGTATTGTGTACCGGATCTTCTCCTGCTTCGAGGGCCAGCCGCTTATGTCCCATGTCCTGCAGAGCAATGACTTCTTTACGAATTTCATCCTGTGTCAGTTTTTTCCGTGCAATGTGCTTATTCTTCAAGTGGTACGGACAGTATGTACAGCCGTTTATACAGTAGTTAGAAAGATACAGCGGAGCAAACAGAACAATCCTGTTTCCGTAAAAATCCTTTTTTATCTGTTCTGCCAGACGGAAGATTTTCTCGTTCATATCCGCATCTTCGCAGGCGAGCAGAACAGAAGCTTCACGGTGGGTCAGCCCCTTTCTAAGCTCAGCCTTCTTGATAAGTGACTCGATCAATGCAAGGTTATTTTTGTTCTCGTCGGCATAGGCCAGAGTTTCCTGGATTTCTTCGTGATTGATGAAATCGTCCGCATGTTTTGAGTTTACATCATACATAGTACATTTCCTCCGTCATTTTATAAAATTTTTAAAGTTATATATTCAGTGAATCACCACGTTTGGTGACTACGTGATATCCGATAGACTCCATGCGGCGTTCCAGGCAGTTCCTGCATTCCGCGGCTTCATCTCCGGTACAGATTTTGTTGTCATAAAGAGCATAATCTTTCCTGACAGATGTAGGAGATAGATTTGGCATGACGACATTTGCACCGGCCTGGATTCCAAGCTCCCGCCCTTGAGGATGAATCGTTCCGAGGGCTGTCGTGGCTGGTAGAAGCACTTTAGGAACCATGAGCCTCAGCAGTCCAAGCATAAATAATGTGAGCTCCAGCGTGCCGGAGGGCCGTTCGGCAAATGGTGTGTCACGATGGGAAATGAATGGGCCGATGCCAACCATCTGCGGGTCTAGTTCCTTTATGAAAAGCATATCCTCAGCAAGATGCTCTGCGGTCTGGAAAGGTGAGCCAACCATGAAGCCGGTTCCTACCTGGTAACCGATTTTTTTCAGATTCCACAAGCACTCCTGGCGGTCTGCCGCCCTTAACAGAGGCGGGTGCAGCTTTGCATAGTGTCCGGCATCATATGTTTCATGCCTGAGCAGATAACGGTCAGCCCCTGCGTCATGGAGCGCCTTATAACTGTCATAGCCACGTTCCCCGACCGATAAAGTAATGGCACAGTCCGGCCAGCCTTTCTTTATAGCTGCTATGATGTCACACAGGCGGGAGTCGTCATAATAGGCATCCTCACCACCCTGGAGTACAAAAGTACGGAAACCGAGGCTGTAACCTGTATCACAACAGGAGAGAATCTCCTCCTTAGACAGCCGATATCTGGATACATTCAGATTGCTTTTACGGATTCCGCAGTAGAGACAGTCATTTCTGCAGTAATTTGTAAATTCTATCAGTCCCCGCACATACACATCATGTCCGTAATATATATGGCGAACGCTGCGTGCCTGCCGAAACAGATACTCAGCGAGTTCTGGTGACCGTCCCTCAATCAGTACGTTCCATTCTTGTTTGGATAAAGCCTTGTTTTCCTGCAGCTTATCGATGAGCTCTCTCATATATCACCTCTGGAAGAATATCGTAGGAAATAAAAAAATCTGCACCTACAGGCGCAGACCTTCGTCAAAGGATAGTATCCCCTTTTATATCGAACTTTCTGTGCGCCTTTTCACTCAGGAATGACCTTTGTGATTAGTACGTTTGTATGAATTATAGCATAATGGATAAATTTACTCAATAAAAGTTTAAGAATTCACGAATTTCAACACACCGTTTGACGTGCTGCGCGTGATGCTGTATAGTATGAATGATTGGCGTCAATTGGCTGTTCTTATCCTTACGTTGCTTAGTCAACTGGCGTTATGTGGACAGGAGATATGAAGATGCATCAAGAATATATTATTCACAATTTTGAGCCTATTTATAATGAACAATCCCGTATACTGCTGCTAGGCACAATGCCATCCCCAAAGTCCCGGGAAGCTGGCTTCTATTACGGCCATCCCAGGAACCGTTTCTGGAAAGTTGTTTCGGATGTATGTGGGGCACCGCTGCCACAGACGAAAGAAGAAAAGACAGCATTTGCCCTGAAATATAAAATCGCAGTGTGGGACGTGCTGGCAGGCTGCGAGATAAAGGGGGCGGATGACAGCAGCATCCGTAATCCCGTGGCGAATGATTTAGGCATCATATTGGAAAATGCTCCGATACAGGCAGTGTTTGCTACAGGTACAAAGGCGGCTCAGCTGTATAAGCGGCACTGTCTGCCAAAGACTGGTATCGAGGCGGTTACACTGCCGTCAACAAGTCCTGCAAACTGCAGGATGACCTACGAGGAACTGTATGAGTCATATTTGGCTATAAAACAATATATCTAATAGATAGGAAGGGGTGGCATATGGACAGAGAAGAAAAGATAGAGTATTTGATTGACCAGCTGCTTGCGGAGAACCCGGGTTATGCGTCTATTCCAAAGCCTGTGGATATGCAGGAGAAGAGAAGACTTTTACGAAGTCTGATGAACGTTCGATTTCCGGGGCCGGTATCCCCGGAAGTGTTAAATGTTCAGGATAAACTGCTGCAAGAGGAATTGGACGAAAAAGGGGTTGTAGATGTCAGGAAGCTCCCGGTTATCGGAGACGAATATCCATGTACCGAAATTAAAAATGCCGACCGGATAATTCTCTGGCAGGGGGATATCACCAGACTCAGAGCAGATGCGGTTGTCAATGCCGCCAATTCCCAGTTAATGGGATGCTTTGTCCCGTGCCATGGATGTATAGATAATGCAATCCACTCGGCAGCAGGACTTCAGCTTCGCAATGAATGCGCTAAGATAATGGAGGAACAGGGGCACGAGGAGCCAGCCGGAAAAGCAAAGATAACAGCGGGCTATAATCTGCCAGCTGGCCACGTCATACATACCGTAGGCCCGATAGTTGGAGGAAAGGTGACCAATCAGCAGATAGAACAGTTAAAATCTTGCTACGAAAGCTGTCTGAAGCTGGCGGAAAGACACAGTCTGAAATCTATCGCATTCTGCTGCATCTCAACAGGAGAATTCCATTTCCCAAATAAGCTGGCGGCAGAAATCGCTATCCACGTAATAGATAAATACTTATCCACATCAAATGTGGAACGCGTGGTGATAAATGTGTATAAAAACGATGATTACAATATATACAAAAAAATATTTCGCTAAAAAGGGACACGGCAAAACGAGTTGGGGACGGAGGAAAACTAAAAAACCTCCGTCCCCAATCAAATCTTGGGTGTTCCAAATTCGGACAGGGAGGTACCATGGATAATTTGATTTTTAGTTTAAATGCGACCGTTCCTATTTTTGTGTTGATGCTTCTGGGGCTGTTATTCAAATATATCGGATGGATTGACGACGATTTCGCGGCGAAGATGAACCGGTTTGTATTTCTTGTCCCACTCCCGGTACTTGTGTTTAACGATCTTGCTACGGTGGATTTCAGCCAGGTCTGGGATACGCGGTTTGTCATGTTCTGCTTATTGGCGACTATTGTCAGCATCGCCATATCAGTGACGGTCTCCTTTTTATGGAAGGACAGGACGATTCAGGGTGAATTTATCCAGTCTTCTTACCGCAGCAGTGCGGCGCTTCTGGGAATCGCGTTCATTCAGAATATATACGGAAATGCAGGGATGGCGCCGCTCATGATTATTGGAAGCGTGCCGTTATACAATGTTATGGCAGTCGCTATGCTATCGCTCTTTTGTCCCGGGCGCGAGAAATTAAACAGCAAGATGCTAAAGGCGACGCTGAGGGGAATAGTTACAAATCCGATTATCGTCGGCATTGCAGCTGGTTTATTATGGTCCGCGCTTAAAATCCCGATACCTCATATTATGGAAAAAACAGTTACTGGCATAGCAGGAATGGCAACACCTATGGGGCTGATGGCGATGGGCGCCTCTTTTGATGTCCGCAAGGCTTTTGCAAAAGTGAAACCTGCTCTTGCTGCCTCAGCCTTAAAGCTGTTGGGGTTCTGCGCTTTGTTTCTGCCGGCAGCCGTCCAGATGGGATTTCGGGAAGAGAAGCTGGTCGCAATACTTGTCATGCTCGGATCTGCTACGACAGTAAGCTGTTATGTGATGGCAAAGAATATGGGACATGATGGCATTTTATCCTCTAGCGTTATTATGCTGACTACATTCTTTAGCGCATTTTCCCTTACAGGCTGGCTATATATACTGAAGTCATTGGGGATGCTCTGAGCCGGGGCCAGATAGAGTCCCACTATGTCCCAATTGCATTTGATAGGATACAGCTATCAAATCAAATAGGAGGACATACATTTGGAAGAAACAACAAGCTTCATACCGGAAATCTACATTGGTGAAAACGGCAACTGGTATATAGGAAAAACTGACACGCTGGTGCCGGCCACCGGGTCCGACAGGCGCAACTGGTCCGAAAGGCGACCCGGGTGCTACCGGCCCACAAGGAATTCAGGGCCCAAAGGGTGACAAAGGAGACCAGGGTCCGGCAGGACCAGTGAATATCGCGAATAATCTTGAGACGACGAAAGAGGGATATGCGCTGGATGCAAGACAGGGAAAAGAGTGAATGGAAGAAGTTACAAATTTAAGTGATAAATTGTCCATTTATATTGTCGATTCCGGCACCAGAAATGGAATAATGTATGAACAATGGTCAGATGGAAGATTAAAAATGCATGGGAAAGGAACATCTGCAAGCCAAGCGTTTTCAACCATTACATTCCCTATCTCATTTGTAGATGATAAGTATCATATGGTAGCAACGGCAGAGTACTATTCATCCTCATACATAGCATTCCTGTGTAGTGTGCAGCCTAATAAACCTTCATACGCGTACGTTTACACACGCCAGCACAATGGAGAAGCTATATCAGGGGTCAGTTTTCATTGGATGGCTGAGGGCCGTTGGAAATAATGTAAAGATGAGAGTATGGAAACACGTTCTCTTTCAACATTGGTACAAAATAACTTCCAGGCTGCAGTTACGACAACACCATCCGTAAGAACGGACCGTAAGACGCTGCGTAAGGCAGTTGGATGGAAGCCGAAAGTGGATGGCAGATATACTGGATACAGGAGTCAAACAAGACGAAACATGCCGGTGAGCTGCTTTCGGGGTTGACCATTGGCGGTCTAGTTGCGCTCATGAAGTTGCATAATATATCCATTAGAAAAAATGATTCAGGAATAAAAAGTAGAGGCGGAGCATGTATGTATCAATGCATTCTCCAGCCTCTTTTTTATTAACCTGGCGGCTATAAAATGGAGGTATAATAAACGGACACAATAGGCCGTAGCATACAGAGGAAGAAGTATCGGTTGATTTTGGCAAGGGCGCTAGATGGAAAGCCGCAAAATAATTAGACATCCCGGCAAATACGATTATCTATGAATACCAGCCTGCTAGGATCCGGTATCCTTCCATGGATGAGGTTCGTAAATATTCAAAGCGGAAAATGCAAGGCTTCCATATGATTTCCGAAGCATTTTCCACGTAGGGTTTTCCAATGCCGTGAATCGAATTTTAGTATGAATCCATCATCAACTTTGTAGAAAAGATTCATATTTCACTGTTGACAATATAAAGAACTAATAGTACAATATAGAAAACGGACAATATATTGAACTTATTATTTATTATAACGCACTGAAATTTTTAGAAGAAGCCAAGTTCTTATCACTCAAAGTTTTCGTATCCTAACGTGCGCAGACACGTTTTAGGGGGCTGGAGGCTGTTCATAGGAGAAAATGCCTGCAGCAATAGAGAGTTTACTATTAAAAATATTTTAATAACGAGGAGGAATCACTATGATGATCAGTTCAGAACAAGCAGAAAGAGAAGCGATTATGAATGTGGCAAAACAAATGGCCGCTGCCGCGAGGACGGCTCCAAAAACAAGGGGACGCGACTATCTGGAAACGGTGATAGTTGCCGGAGAAGAGCTGAAGGAATACGCCGCACGCATGGAGGACCTAGGCGAAAAGTACAACCTGCCATTCATGATTCGGGATTCTAAAAGTATAAGAGAGAGCGATGTAGTTGTGTTTTTTGGCATTGGACACCACACTAGAGACCTGAATGAAGCCTGCCAGTACTGTGGGAGCGATAACTGCGGGGAATGTATGGCAAAACAAAACTCTTGTGTATATGACCCTATAGACCTTGGAATTGCACTTAGTTCTGCCGTCAGCATTGCTGCAGACAACAGGATAGACAATAGGATTATGTTTTCCGTAGGCAGGGCTGCTAAATCAACGGGAATCTTTGGGGATGACACCGCCATGGTATTTGGCATTCCTCTTTCTGCAAAAGGAAAAAGCAACTATTATGACAGGTAGATCATAACGGCCGCACGGCCTGCAGGATTGTTCCAAAGATTGTTAATCACACAGAAACAGCAGCAACGAGAGCAATAACTACTAGATAGCTGTATTACCGTAGCTTACCCTCAGAGCCTTGATGGAACACACAGATAAAGGCATAACTTCCAATTCAAAGAAGTTATGCCTTTAGACATGGAGTATACGGGACTTGAACCCGTGGCCTCTTGAATGCCATTCAAGCGCGCTCCCAACTGCGCCAATACCCCATGGCATGATTATAACACAAGATTGATTCGTTGAAAACCATATTTTTCAACTCCTTAAGATATTCTGAAAATCCTCTAAACACCTTGACAAACCGGGCTTAGATGGCTATGATATTCATTAGTTTATTAAGATAAAGGCGTTGAAGAAGAAGAGTACGGCACCACCCTTGCAAGAGAGGACCATCCACGGGCTGGAAGATGGTTTCAAGTAGGAGTGACGGAAGGTAGCTTCGGAGCCGGTTGGCTGAAAGGCAAGTAGGTCATCCCGGAGTCGTTCCCGTTAGCGAATAAGAGGAGATGTATAGAAGCAGTTTCTTCTGTACAATGAAGGTGGTACCGCGGATTTTATTTCGCCCTTTACATGCTGGTAAGGGGTGATTTTTTATTTGGCAGGGTGCTTCCGGCATCCATGGCTTGCCCCGAATTGTGAAAAGAGTGTGAAACATTTACGAAGGAGTATGAGGAGGAAACTATGAGCCAGAACCTTGAAACAACTTACAATCCGAAAGAGATTGAGCCGAAATTATATGAAAAATGGTGTGAAAGCAAATACTTTCATGCTGAAGTGGACAGAAGCAGGAAACCGTTTACAACAGTAATGCCGCCGCCGAATATAACTGGCAAACTGCATATGGGACATGCGCTTGATAATACGCTGCAGGATATCCTTATCCGTTATAAAAGAATGCAGGGCTATAATGCATTGTGGATTCCAGGGACGGACCATGCCGCCATTTCCACGGAGGTTAAAGTCACGAACCAGCTGAAAGAAGAAGGCATTGACAAAAAGGAGCTGGGAAGAGAGAAGTTTTTAGAGCGTACGTGGCAGTGGAAGGATGAATACGCAGGGACGATAGAGGGGCAGCTCAAAAAGCTCGGCGTGTCTTGTGACTGGGACAGAGAACGGTTTACCATGGATGAAGGCTGTTCCAAAGCAGTGGAGGAAGTATTCATCAAACTGTATGAAGAAGGATATATTTACAAAGGCTCCAGAATCATCAACTGGTGTCCGGTCTGCAAGACTTCACTTTCTGACGCAGAAGTTGAACATGAAGAACAGGACGGTTCATTCTGGCATGTAAAGTATCCGATTGTCGGAACAGACAGATTCCTTGAAATAGCGACCACGCGTCCGGAGACGATGCTCGGGGATACCGCCATCGCGGTACATCCCGATGACGAGCGTTATAAAGACATTGTCGGCAGGACGGCATTGCTTCCGCTTGTAGAGAGGGAGATTCCGATTGTTGCAGATTACTATGTAGATAAAGAGTTTGGCACAGGTGCCGTGAAGATTACACCGGCTCATGACCCGAACGACTTTGAAGTAGGCAAGCGCCACGATCTTCCGGAAATCAATGTTATGAACGATGACGCCACCATCAACGAAAATGGCGGCACATATGCAGGCCTTGAACGGTATGAGGCTAGAAAGGTGATTGTAAAGGACCTTGAGGAACAGGGCTATCTCGTCAAAGTAGCGCCCCATTCCCATAATGTAGGCACGCATGACCGCTGCCATACGACAGTAGAACCGCTGATCAAGCAGCAGTGGTTCGTGAGGATGGAAGAACTTGCAAAACCTGCCATTGATGCAATCAAGACGGGTGAGTTGAAATTTGTTCCGGAACGTTTTGACAAAATTTACCTGCACTGGCTTGAAAATATACGCGACTGGTGCATCTCCCGCCAGATATGGTGGGGGCACAGGATTCCGGCCTACTATTGTGACGAATGTGGTGAAGTAGTCGTGGCAAGGCAGAGGCCGGAAGAGTGTCCGCACTGCGGATGTACACACTTCACGCAGGACGAGGATACGCTTGACACATGGTTCAGCTCCGCGCTGTGGCCATTTTCCACGCTTGGCTGGCCGGAGAAGAATGAGGATCTGGATTACTTCTATCCTACCGACGTGCTCGTGACAGGGTATGACATCATCTTCTTCTGGGTAATCCGGATGGTGTTCTCCGGGTATGCGCATACCGGAAAATCGCCGTTCCATACTGTATTCATCCACGGACTTGTGAGAGATTCGCTCGGACGTAAGATGAGCAAATCGCTTGGAAATGGTATCGACCCGCTGGAAATCATAGACCAATATGGCGCGGACGCGCTCCGTATGACGCTGGTAACAGGTAACGCACCGGGCAATGATATGCGTTTCTATAATGAAAGAGTGGAAGCAAGCCGTAACTTTGCCAATAAAGTATGGAATGCGTCGCGTTTTATTCTGATGAACATCGAAGGCAAAGACATCGCGCAACCTGATGCAGGAAAGCTTCTGGATGCAGACAGATGGATACTGTCAAAGTGTAACAGGCTCGTGCGTGAAGCCACAGAGAATATGGATAAGTTTGAACTTGGCATCGCGCTCCAGAAGGTATATGACTTTATCTGGGATGAATTCTGTGACTGGTATATCGAGCTGGCCAAACAGAGGATTTACCGTGCACAGGAAGAGCCGGAGGCGGCCAACGCCGCTCTGTGGGTATTGAGGACGGTGCTCAAAGATTCTCTGAAGCTTCTGCACCCGTTTATGCCTTTCGTGTCGGAGGAGATATATGGTAAGCTCGTACCGGAAGAGGCATCTCTGATGATGTCATCTTGGCCGGAGCATAGACAAGACAGGGATTTTGCAGAAGCGGAAGAAGTCGTGGAACACTTGAAGGCGATTATTTCAGGCGTGCGCAATATCCGTGCGGAGATGAACGTGCCTGCGGCCAGGAAGACGAAGATATACGTGGTAAGCGAAGATGACAAATTGAGGGCCGGCCTTTCTGCACTAAAGGATTCTGTCATCAGAATGGCAAGTGCAAGCGATTTCATCGTCCAGAATGACAGAGAGGGGATTGCGGAAGACGCGGTCTCTGTCGTCGTACCGGATGCAGCTGCCTATGTTCCGCTCAATGAGCTGGTAGATTTTGAACAGGAAACAGAACGTCTGACAAAGGAAGAGGCACGGCTTACAAAAGAAATCGCGCGTGCCACAGGGATGCTGAACAATGAGAAGTTTATGAGCAAGGCTCCGGAGGCCAAGGTCCAGGAGGAAAAAGACAAACTTGTGAAATATCAGCAGATGTTAGACCAGGTTAAAGAAAGGCTGGAAGGACTGAAGGCCAGACAGCCATAAGGGGATAATATGAAGATTCAGATTAATAGACCTGACATAAAAGGTACATTTCATAAATTGAAACATATGAACAAGGAAGATGTCAAAACTTACTGGAAGGCCAGAAGGGAAAGGCGTGCCAGGATTATAGAGCAGCGCCGTAACAGCGCGTTTGCAAGGAAGATGAAGCCGGTGTATAAGTTTATGAACCGTTTTTCCCTTCTGTTCCATGTGATTCTTGCATGCTTCCTCAATCTTGTGATTGAGGCGATATCGAGGCACTCCCTGTTTGAAGCATGGGATTATATGACAGGCACGCCAATGGTATTCTTGTACAATGCATTTATGATATTTATCACATTTTCTATCGTGTATCTGTTCAGGAGAAGAGTATTTGTCAGGATTCTGATCAGCGTGTTCTGGCTCATCCTCGGAGTGGCCAATGGCTATATGCTGCTTAAGAGGGTCACGCCATTTAACGCTCAGGATCTGAAAGTGGCAAAGGATGGTCTGAGTCTCATCAACAATTATTTTAATGGATTTGAACTGGTTATCCTGATTATCGGAATCGTGTCCGTCGTCATCTGGGTCGTGTCCATGTGGAAACGCGGCGGGCAGTTTGAAGGCAAGGTGCATCATGTATGGGCATTGCTCGGCATAATCGTATGCTTTGCAGCATATGGGCTCTTCTCTAATCTTGCAGTAGAGAAAAGAGTCGTATCAACGTATTTCGGAAATATAGCATTTGCATACGAAGACTATGGCTTCCCGTATTGCTTTATGGCAAGCGTCTTCAACACAGGCATCAACGAGCCGAACGATTACAATAAGAAAACGATTGAAAGAATCAGCAATAACGGAGAAATTACTAAAAATGAGACCGGCCGCACGGAAGAGGAACTGCCGAATATCATTTTTATACAGCTGGAATCCTATTTTGACGTGGCAGATGCAGAGTTCTTTACCACATCTGAGGATGCGAGCCCGAATCTTCACGCGATGTACAAGAATTATTCCTCGGGCTACTTTAAAGTGCCATCCGTGGGCGCCGGTACTGCGAATACGGAGTTTGAAGTGCTGACAGGCATGAACCTCAGGTATTTTGGACCCGGCGAGTATCCGTATAAGACGGTACTTAAAAACCAGACGGCCGAAAGTGCCGCTACTGCATTGGCCGCACTTGGTTACGGCTCACACGCTCTCCACAATAACGGTGGAAATTTCTATAGCAGGGCGAACGTATTTAACAACATCGGATTCGACAGCTTTACGAGCAAAGAATTCATGAATATACTTCAGACGACGGAAAACGGATGGGCAAAAGACGATATACTCATCCAGCATATCATCGATGCCATGGATACGACAGAGCAGCAGGACTTTGTGTTTGGCGTCAGCGTACAGGGCCATGGAGACTATCCGGAAGAGCAGATTATAGAAAATCCGAAGATCAAAGTGGAAGGGATTGAAGACGAAGGGCTGAAAAATAAATGGGAATACTATGTGAACCAGGTCTATGAAATGGACCAGTTTGCGGGGGATCTTGTAAAAGCCATCGAAGAGAGAGGGGAACCGACAGTGGTCGTATTCTACGGTGATCATCTTCCGACGATGGGACTGAAGGCGGAAGACCTGAAAGGCCGTTATCTCTACAATACGAACTATGTTATCTGGGATAATATCGGACTGAAGAAGGAAGACCGCAACATACCGTCCTACCAGATTATGGCGGATGTATTTGACCGCCTTGATATCCATTCCGGGACCGTATTCAACTATCACCAGGAGCGCAGGAAGACGAAGAACTACCTGTCCGATCTGGAACTACTGCAGTATGACATTCTGTATGGCAAGCAATACGTTTATAATGGAAAGGCGCCTATTACGGAAGGCCATATGCAGATGGGTGTGAAAGATGTCACGCTCACGAATGTAGTGAAGCATCTTGAGGAGGGCTGCAGCTTGTATGGGGAGAACTTTACAAAGCACAGCAAGATATTTATAAACGGGGAAAAACAGAAGAGTACATTTCTTAACAATACCCGTATAGACCTGCCGGAGACTACGCCGTCAGACGGAGACATCATCACGGTCGTCCAGATGGGATCCAGCAATACGACCTTCCGGACTTCTAATGAATACGTATATCAGGACGGCATGCTGACAGTGAGGGAAGGGACCGGTACTGATCCTGACAAATCGTGGACGGAACAGACCGGCAATGCAGAAGAATAATGGTGAGAGCAGTGAATTATGAACAGGCCGCAGCCTATATAGAGGAGCTGCCTAAATTTACGAAAAAGCATTCGCTGGACCACACCCGGGAGTTCTTAAGGCGGCTGGGCAATCCAGGTGAAGACCGGAAGATTGTCCACGTAGCCGGGACAAATGGAAAAGGTTCGGTGTGCGCATATATACAAGAGATACTGATGGCTGAGGGGAAAAGGACGGGGTTCTTTACGTCCCCTCATCTTATATCCGTCAATGAAAGGATACGGGTTGACAATGTACCGGTGGAGGATGAGACTTTCCTTGACGTATTCTGCCAGGTCATGGAGGTAGTTGGAGAGATGGAGCGTGAAGGCATATCCCATCCTTCCTATTTTGAATTTCTCTATGGCATGGGGATGAAAGTGTTCGCTGCGGCAGATGTCGAGTATATCATCCTGGAGACAGGTCTGGGCGGAAGGCTTGACGCGACGAATTCTGCAGGGAATCCGTGCCTGACCGTCATAACGTCCATCAGTCTTGACCATACGGACATACTTGGAGACACGATTGAAAAGATTGCGGCTGAGAAAGCAGGAATTATCAAGACAGGGGTACCTCTGATTTTTGACGGAAGCTGCCGCTCTGCGGCAAAAGTGATTCGAATGAAGGCAGAAGAGATGGGGGCGCCCTGTAGAGAAATCTCGAAAAATGCGTACGAAATCCTGGAAGTTGGGCGCAAATCTATTGCTTTTTGCAGGACGAATGCGTATGATAAAGATGTTACGTGGAAGATGCCTGTCTGTGGCGTCTATCAGGTTATGAATGCAGTTCTTGCCCTGGAAGCGGCGGATTACCTTCTTGCAGACGAAGGTGTCCACAGGGACCGGTGGCACGAAGCGCTGGCTGCGGTAAAGTGGCAGGGACGGATGGAAGAAGCCGCCCCTCATGTGACGATAGACGGAGCCCACAATCCTGGTGCGGTGGAGGCATTTACAGAGACTGTGCGGATATTGGAAGAAGGGAAAGAAGCCAGGCCTGTGGTCATATTTTCCGCAGTGGCGGATAAGAGCTATGAACAGATGATATCATATCTGTGCCAGAATCTGGATGCAGCTGTTTATATTGTCACGGAAATCGATGACAGACGTAAGGTACCGGCCCGGGAATTGGGACAGGTATTTGTTAGATATACAGATAAAAGAGTGATTGTTAAAAATGAGTTGAGGGATGCCCTTGACACGGCCAGGGATATCAGGGGAGAGGGAGAGATATATTGTCTTGGTTCCCTGTATCTGGCAGGGATGGTAAAAAAGCTGTTGGCAGGAGGCGAAGAACATGCTTGATTTTGAAGAGGAATTAAAGAAATTCCAACCCAGTGTGGAAGTGGAAGATATAGAAGATGCAGTCTATCAGGAGGATTTGACTGATATGACGGATATACTCAAAGAAATGATAGAGCAGACGAAGTAGAAGAAGGGTTACGTAGATATATGGATTATTCAATGAAACTCTTATACCAGTCCAATTATTGGTATAACGATGGACTTAAGAAAGCCAATATCCGGGATTTATCCGGCGCGATAACATCCTTAAGGCGCAGTTTACAATATAATAGAGCGAACATTGCTGCCAGAAATCTTCTAGGCCTTGTATATTACGGCAGAGGAGATGTGGGTGAGGCTTTGGTTGAGTGGATTCTCAGCAAGAATTTCCAGTCTCATGAAAACATATCCAATTATTATATCCAGAAGCTTCAGGAGACGCAGGGAGAGCTTGATACGCTGAATCAGGCGGTTAAGAAGTTCAACCAGGCGCTCGGGTATGCCCGCCAGAACGGCGAAGACCTGGCAATCATACAGCTTAAGAAGGTCGTCGCCGCTCATCCGACCTATGTGAAAGCATATCAGCTTCTCGCACTTTTATATCTCCAGACAGAGCAGTATTCCAAAGCGAGGCAGTGCCTGAGGATAGCCCACAAGCTGGACACGACGGACGACATCACGCTTAGGTACATGCATGAGCTGAACCAGGTACGCAAAGCAAAGAATGTACGGATCAAGGAGAAGGATTCCGAGGAACAGCAGCAGACCGTTACTTATAATATCGGTAATGAAACGATTATACAGCCGGTGTCATCGAGCTACAAAGAACACACAGGGCTGCATACGATTGTGAATATAGCAATCGGAGTGCTTGTGGGAGTCGCGGTCATGTGGTTTATGATTATGCCCGCGATCAACGCCTCAAGACAGGATAAGCTCAATAAGCAGACCGTGGCGTTCAGCGACCAGATTGCGACGCAGAAAGCACAGATAAGTGCTTTGAAGAAAGAGCTTGAGGATTATCGTTCCACGAGCGAGGAGACGGAAAATGCCAAAGCCACGGCTACTTCCACCCAGGACAGTTATGAGATAGTCATGAACATCTCCAAGCATTATAATGCAAAGGATATGAGCAACGATGCCATGCTGGAGGAACTTTTGAAAGTTAATGCGGAATCACTTGGAACCGTGGGGCGGGAACGCTTTGACGAGATAACCGGGGAGCTCTATCCGAGGATGTGCGAGGACCTGTACTCTACATCTAAGAATAATTTTGAAGTTGCCAACTATGATACTGCTATCAGCAATCTTGAAAAGGTAATGCAGATGGATGAAGGATATTCCGACGGCGGTGCCAAGCTTCTGCTTGCCCAGTCTTATGAAAAGAAAGGGGACCAGGACAAGGCGAATATCGAGTATCAGAAGATTATAGAGAACTATCCGAACACCGAGGCGGCATCCGAGGCTCAAAAAGCACTGGACGAACAGAAGACCGGCGGGGAGAACAAGGACGATGGCGGTACGGATGATCAAACTGAATAAGGAAAAAACAGGGTTACAGAAGATAAAGGATATGCAATTAGATTGCATGTCCTTTTTTGGTGACATCGACGAAGAAAGGGTTGGGGACGGAGGTTTTTTAGATTTCCTCCGTCCCCAATTAAAAAATCCCTGTCCCAAATTGAATTTGCCCTGTCCCGATATAAAACATAGAAAAGAGGAGGAGTAACATGAAGTATGAAGTGCAGGAGAATTGCCTTACCATATTCCTGCCGACAGAACTGGATCATCACAATGCAGAGAGCATCAGGCGAGAGGCTGACCATCTGATTGAAAAGAACCATATCCGATATGTAATTTTTGATTTTGCGGATACGGTTTTCTGCGACAGTTCTGGGATTGGCGTGATTATGGGACGCTACAAGCGAATCTATATGTTAGGAGGAGAGGTGTGTGCAGTCCACACCAATGAAAGAATGAAGAAAATTTTGACTATGTCCGGAGCAACAAAAATTATGCAGATATATGAGGAGGATAAGTAGATGGAAAATACGAATGAAATGCAGTTGATATTTGACAGCCGTTCATCTAATGAGTCATTTGCGAGGGTCACGGTAGCGGCTTTTATGACCTCACTGAACCCGACGGTAGAAGAAGTCTCCGATGTCAAGACGGCCGTGTCAGAAGCAGTTACCAACGCAATCATCCATGGATATGAGAGCGAAGTACATAATATCTATATCCGATGCAGGACAGAAGGCAAGACCCTGTTCCTGGAGATTGAGGACAAGGGAAAAGGCATACCGGATGTAAAAAAGGCTATGGAACCGCTCTTTACAACGAAGCCGGAATTAGACCGGTCTGGCATGGGATTTTCGTTCATGGAAGCTTTCATGGACCATCTGGATGTCGTATCTGAACCAGGTAAAGGAACAACCGTAAAAATGGAAAAAACTATTGGTAAAGGACGTAAGGTATGGACCACACAATCGCTTTGATTCAAAAATCTCACCAGGGGGATGAAGAAGCGAGAGCACAGTTAGTAGAGGAAAATGCAGGACTTGTATGGTGCATTGTTAAACGTTTTTATAACCGGGGCGCTGAAGCAGAAGATCTGTTCCAGGTCGGGAATATCGGGCTCTTGAAGGCAATCGATAAGTTCGATATGTCGTATGAAGTCAAGTTCTCGACCTATGCTGTCCCGATGATATCTGGGGAAATAAAGCGTTTTCTCAGAGACGACGGCATGATTAAGGTAAGCCGTTCTTTGAAGGAGCTTGCCTACAAAGCGTACCTCTGTCAGGAAAGGCTTCAAGAGGCACTTGGACGGGAACCGACTATAACTGAGATAGCAGAATATCTTGAGGTCGACCGGGAAGAGCTTACGATGGCGCTGGATGCAAGCGGCGATATCGAATCGCTGCACAAGCCTATATATCAAAAAGAAGGGCAGGAAATCCGTCTCATGGACAAGCTTCCGGAAAAAGAAGGCGGAGAGGAGAAGATTCTGAACCATATGCTGCTCCAGCAGCTGCTGGAATATCTTAACAAAGATGAACGACAGCTTATCTATCTGCGGTATTTTGCCAACCAGACGCAGTCGCAGGTAGGTCAGGAACTGGGAATATCCCAGGTACAGGTATCGCGTCTGGAAAAGAAAATTTTAAAACGACTGCGTGAAAGAATATAAAAAGCATACCCGTGTATATTTTCCCGAAATATATCCATACTAACCCACAAAAGAAGTATAAGGAGGGTGTCAGTATGGATGAGGCCAGGAAAAAACTCCGGGTATGCTTAATTTGTGTAGTAGCAGCGGCCGTCATTATAGGCTGTATCTATTACTTTAATGACGTAAGAAGCAAAAGCGATGTCAGCGAGGGAACGCTAATAATGACTGAAATGGAAAGCAGGGTGTAGGCATGGCGGCAAACAGCGAGACAGTATATATAAAAGCAGACAGAAATGTAGAAGTTACAAAACCTGACGTGACACTTGGGGACGTGCTTACGATGGAATGTTCCAATCCGTCGGTTGTTCCGAAGCTGAATACGCTGAAGCTTTTGAAATTTCATCACACAGATAAGAAAAGCCAAAACAGAGTTGCAATATCCATCTTAAAAGTTATAGAAATTATTCATGAACAGTTTCCTAATATGGATATACAGAATCTGGGGGAACAGGACTTTATCGTAACATACGAGCAGCAGCAGACGGCCGGTGGATTTGCACATGTACTGAAAGCGGCATGCGTAATCGTCATTACGTTTATAGGCGCTGCATTTTCTATTATGGCCTTCAACAATGACGTTGATACGGTCAAACTCTTCTCCCAGATATACGAGCTCGTAACTGGTCGGAAGACAGATGGCTTTACGATACTGGAACTGACGTACTGTATCGGGCTTATAATAGGAATTCTCATCTTCTTTAATCACTTTGGCAAGAAAAAGTTCACCGTAGACCCGACTCCAATGGAAGTTGAGATGCGTCTGTATGAAAATGATATTCAGACGACATTGATAGAAACATATTCCAGAAAGGGCAAAGAACAGGATGTGGGCAGCACAAATCCTTCTGGCACTCATCGGACTTAGCGCCGGAGTAGTTGTTGCCGGCGGTCTGTTTTCCTTTATCATCGGACTTGGAGTCGTATCCGATTTTGCAGACCGTACGCACACCGGAGAACACGTCTTATTGTATGAAGACTGCGTCGCACTCGGGGGTATGCTTGGCAATATATTTTTTATTTACAGGATTGCCATTCCCCACGGCGGATTCCTGCTGCCTATATTCGGGCTGTTTGCAGGCATATTTGTTGGCTGCTGGTCCATGGCGCTTGCAGAAATCTTAAACGTATTTCCAATTTTTATCCGGCGTGTTAAGCTACTAAGATACATCCCTTATCTTATCGCCGGCATGGCATTTGGCAAAGGAATCGGTTCATTGATATTCTTTTTCAACCGCTGGTAAAAAGGGACACGGTAAATTCAATCAGGGACAGGGATAAGTGAGGTTGGGGACGGAGGTTTTTTAAAAAACCTCCGTCCCCAACCTCACCCGCCCGAGTTATCCCCAAAAGGAGGAAAAATTGTGGATAAGCAAAAACAGCAGCAGGCTTATGAAAATTATGTAAAACAAAAAACGCCGGTACACAACCTTCCGGCTAATATGGCGAAGGCTTTCGTTGTCGGAGGCACCATCTGTGTCATTGGACAGGCAATTTTGAACTATTGTGAGAAGGCAGGGCTTGATAAGGACACGAGTGCCGGATGGACTTCTCTCATCCTTATCCTGCTCAGCGTACTGCTGACCGGAATTAATATATACCCAAGCATCGCCAAATGGGGGGGAGCCGGCGCACTCGTGCCCATAACCGGTTTCGCAAACTCTGTGGCAGCGCCTGCCATAGAATATAAGAAAGAAGGCCAGGTAATGGGCATCGGCTGCAAGATTTTCACAATCGCAGGTCCGGTTATCCTATATGGTATCTTTACAAGCTGGGTCATAGGACTTGGCTATTGGATTCTAAAACTTGCTGATATCATCAAATAGATTTTGCGATAGACAACATATTCCCGATTCTTACCGCATAAGGTTGTACTAGGACAGGAAGTACAGGCCTGTTGAATTCCATTTAAAGGGGTTAATGTGGATAAGGAGAGGGAATATTATGTTTGAGAACAAGACAGTCAGGGAGGCATGCGAAGAACTGAGAACCGATTCAGAGAATGGCCTTTCCTATACGGAAGCAGCACAGCGCCTGCAGGACAATGGTGCAAATGAACTTAAGTCTGCCAGGAAGAAGACCAAAATCGAGTCGTTCTTCGAGCAGCTTAATGACCCGCTCATATACGTCCTGCTTGCCGCGGCGGCAGTTTCTATACTGTTACAGGAAGTCAGCGACGCTATCATTATAATTGTCGTAGTGCTCATGAACGCATTTGTCGGTATCATTCAAGAAGGAAAGGCGCAAAAAGCGCTGGATTCCTTGAAGAAGCTGACAAGCCCAAAGGCAATCGTAATCCGCGAAGGAAAGGAGCAGGAGGTACAGGCCTCATCGCTTGTACCTGGTGATATCGTATGCCTGGATGCCGGCTGCCAGATACCGGCTGACATGAGGCTTGTCAAGGCGAATAATCTGAAGGTAGAAGAATCCGCGCTGACCGGTGAGTCGCTGCCGATTGAGAAGAATGCGGACTTCCTTGCCGGGAAAGGGAAGGGACGAGGATACAAAGCGTCGTCCGTACCGCTCGGTGACCGCAGAAATATGGCTTATATGTCCACAATAGTGACAAACGGGCGTGGGCTCGGCATCGTGACAGCCACAGGGATGAATACGGAAATCGGAAAAATAGCCGCTCTGATTAATGACAGCCAGGAAGAGATAACACCGCTGCAGAAGCGGCTGGGGGAACTTGGCAAGATGCTGAGCATACTGTCTCTTGGTCTGTGCGCCGCTCTGTTCTTCATCGCTGTACTCCAGCACCGGAATATGGCAGAGATGCTTATCACAGCCATCTCACTTGCAGTGGCAGCAGTACCGGAGGGGCTACCGGCAGTCGTTACCATCTGCCTGGCGCTGAGCGTGACACGGATGGTGAAGGTACATACGATAGTCAGGAGGCTTCCTTCTGTGGAAACGCTCGGAGCCGTAAGCGTCGTCTGCTCTGACAAGACGGGGACGCTTACACAGAACAAGATGACAGTAGAGGGCTGCTATATCAATCAGAGAATCATAGACGGGAAAGAGCTCAATGTAAGGGAACATAGAGAACTGCTGCAAGGAATGACGTTATGTAACGACGCTGTGCAAAAGGATGGAAGCAGCATCGGAGACCCGACAGAACTGGCCCTTTTGAATCTTGCGGAACAGTACGGTATCCGAAGGGAAGCACTGGAAAAGGAGATGCCAAGGAAAAAGGAACTGCCCTTTGACTCCGGCCGTAAGATGATGAGCACGATGCACAAGAACGGTTCTTCAAATGTAACTTATACGAAAGGCGCTCCGGATGTGGTGCTCAAAAGATGCAGCCGCATACTGATACGAGGAAATGTAACGGCCATGACGGAGACGCACCGCCGTCAGATTCAAGAAGCAATCGAGAAAATGTCTTCACAGGCGCTGAGAACGCTGGCAGTTGCTATGAGAACCGGGGGTACGGCACCGGTGGAGCGGGAACTGACCTTCATCGGAATGGTTGGAATGAGGGACCCGGCCCGTCCGGAGGCAAAAGGGGCGGTAGCCAGATTTAAACAGGCAGGGGTTACTACAGTTATGATTACCGGGGACCATGTTGATACTGCATTTGCCATAGCCAGGCAGCTTGGAATAGTAGAACGCCAGGAACAGTGCATGACAGGAGAAGAGGTACAGAATCTGTCGGAGGAAAAATTTTTGAAAAAGCTGGATGATGTCCGTGTGTTTGCCCGGGTGTCGCCGGAACACAAAGTTCGTATTGTGAAAGGTTTTAAGACAAGGGGAAATATAGTTGCGATGACGGGCGACGGTGTTAATGATGCCCCTTCACTTAAATCTGCAGATGTGGGAATAGCGATGGGAATGACAGGGACCGATGTGGCCAGGCAGGCATCGGACATCATATTGACTGACGATAACTTTGCAACGATAGAGAAAGCGATTGAAGAAGGCAGAGGAGTGTACGAGAACATCCGAAAGACGGTAATATTTCTCCTGTCATCCAATCTCGGCGAGATAATGACGATGTTTCTCGCTGTGCTCTGTGATATCGCTTCGCCCCTGAAATCAAGCCATATCCTCTGGATTAACCTGATTACCGACTCCTTGCCGGCACTGGCGCTCGGCGTCGATGAGAACGATGGGGACAGCCTGATGGAAGAGCCTCCGAGGAAAGCCAAGGAAAGCCTGTTTGCGAGAGGGGGCCTGGCATGTACATGTTTCTATGGGCTGCTTATTGCGGGAATCAGCCTGACTGCATTTTTTACGGTTCCTTATGAATTGCTCATGAGCAAAGGTGCCCCGTTTTCGATTTCCAATATCGCGCTTGCGCTCCAGAACGAAGAGATACTTATGAGAGCTCAGACATATGCATTTACAGTACTGGGTATGTCCCAGCTGTTTCATGCGGTTGGGATGCGGGATATCCACAGGTCTGTGTTCCGCATGAACCATTTGGAAAATAAATGGATGATAGTAGCCTTCCTACTTGGATTTGTGCTGCAGATATCTGTGACGGAGGTTCCGGTGCTCATCCAGGCTTTCGGTACGGTTCATCTCGAGTTGCACGAATGGATCAGGCTGACGATACTGGCAGCGTTTCCTTTACTGGCCCATGAGCTTATGGTGTTTTTGCAAAAACCAGAAAAGGATGTATGTAATCAAGTGAAAATGGAAAGCATAAGAATCGATAGGTAATCCTATCGGTTCTTTTATGTTAATAAGGAATAGTAAGATAGGAAGGGAAACAAGGATGATTCAGGGATTACAAAGCATTGCGTTTGAAAACTCGCCTTATATAGCCGGCAGCGCATCCGTTGTTGGAAAAAAAGAAGGAGAGGGACCGCTTGGAAGCATGTTCGACATGGTGGAAGAAAATGACCTTTTCGGTGAAGAGACGTGGGAAGCGGCGGAGAGTACCATGCAGAAAGAAGCATGCGTACTTGCCCTTGGCAAAGCACATATGGATGCACGGGACATAAGATACCTTTTCGGCGGAGATCTTCTCAGACAGGGGATAGCCACTTCCATGGGAGTAGAGGCACTGAGCATACCGATGTTCGGCCTTTACGGTGCCTGCTCTACTTCTGGTGAAGCTATCGCACTGGCATCCATGAGCGTAGCTGCGGGATATGGCGATCATATGCTGGCGGTTACATCCAGCCATTTTGGAAGTGCGGAAAAGGAATTCCGTTTTCCGCTCGGATATGCGAATCAGAGACCGCTCTCCGCACACTGGACTGTAACAGGCAGTGGAGCATTTGTGGTCGGAACGAAGCGCAGCCATGTACGTGTGACAGGCATCACCGTAGGCAAGATTGTAGATTACGGATTGAAAGATTCCCAGAACATGGGGGCATGCATGGCACCCGCCGCCTGTGACACAATACTGAGAAATCTGGAAGATTTCGGCCGTACGCCGGACGACTATAACCGTATCGTGACAGGAGACTTGGGATATGTAGGACAAAGTATCCTGTTCGACCTGATGAGGGGAAAAAATGTTGATATAAAGAAAAATCATATGGACTGCGGAATGACAATCTATGATCAGAAGACACAGGACACCCATGCCGGAGGGAGCGGCTGCGGGTGTGCGGCCGTTACACTTTCATCCTATATACTGCCCAAGCTGGAACGAGGAGAATGGAAACGGATACTCTTCGTGCCGACGGGCGCCCTCATGTCCACCGTCAGTTTCAACGAGGGAGAAAGCGTGCCGGGAATAGCGCATGGTATAGTACTGGAACACTGCTGAGAAGGGACACGGCAAATCCAAAAAGGGACAGGGAGAATTTAGTTTGGGACGGAGGTTTTTTAAAAATACTCCGTCCCCAATTTACAAGGAGGTAGGATATGGATTATGTTAATGCATTCTGGATTGGGGGACTGATTTGTGCTCTTGTGCAGATTCTGCTGGACAGGACGAAGCTTATGCCGGGCCGCATCATGGTTCTGCTCGTTTGCTCGGGCGCGGTGCTCGGGGCACTTCAGATATATGAGCCATTCCTTAAGTTTGCCGGCGCCGGTGCGAGCGTACCGCTGCTTGGATTCGGCAATGTACTGTGGAAGGGCGTTAAAGAGGCTGTAGACAGTCACGGATTCATCGGAATCTTCATGGGGGGATTCAAGGCCAGCGCAGTGGGAATTTCTGCGGCTCTCATCTTTGGATATCTGGCATCTTTGATATTTGAACCTAAAATGAAAAAATAAAAAATCTTGTTGTTTTCTCCTTATGATAATGGTATTGTAAAAATGATGGTTTTAAAGGATATGAGTACATTAGGAGGAAATCAATGGACTACGTAAATATTATAATTCCCTTTGTCGGCGGTCTCGGCATGTTTATCTATGGCATGCAGATTATGGCGCAGGGGCTGGAAAACGCAGCAGGTAATAAGATGAAGTCCCTGCTGGAAGTGCTGACGAAGAATAAGCTGATGGGGGTGCTGCTCGGCGCGGCGATTACGGCAGTAATCCAAAGCTCATCTGCCACTACAGTCATGGTCGTAGGCTTTGTAAATGCCGGCATCATGAACCTGACCCAGGCTATGGGAGTCATCATGGGGGCCAATGTCGGTACGACAGTGACCGGCTGGCTCGTCTCATCTGTAGAGTGGGCGCAGTTTCTAAGCCCTTCAAAGATTGCACCGATTGCAGTCATGCTCGGTGTTGTCATCATGCTTATAGGAAAGAGACGTTCCTCAAAGGAAATAGCAAGTATTATCGTAGGCTTCGGACTTCTGTTCATCGGTATTACGACGATGTCTTCCGCGGTCGCGCCGCTTCAGGATTCCGAAGGTTTCCGCAATATATTCGTGACATTGGGGGGCAGCCCGCTTCTGGGCATACTGGCTGGTGCACTGGTCACGGCAATCATCCAGAGTTCATCCGCATCTGTCGGTATTCTGCAGAGCCTTGCTGCAGCAGGCCTCGTACCGTTCAGTGCGGCAATCTATATCATCATGGGACAGAACATTGGAACGTGCGTGACCGCCATGCTTTCCAGTATGGGGGCCAAGAAAAATGCCAAGACGGCGGCGCTCATGCATCTCCTGTTTAACATCATCGGAACGGTCATATTCAGCCTGATTGCCATCCTGTACTTCGAGGTGCTGAATCCGCTTGCAGGAACCGGTGTCATCACTCAGACACAGATAAGTATGGTTCACACAGCTTTCAATATCGGTACCACCGTACTTCTGTTCCCTATGTCCAACTGGATAATCAGACTGGCAAAAAAGATTGGACGTGTGGAAGAGGCAGAGCAGGACAAGAGCAAGGTGCTGCTGGACGACCGTATTCTGGAGACTCCGGTTATGGCACTACAGTCAACGGTGAAGGAAGTAGCCCGTATGGGTCAGATTGTTGAGGATTCCCTCGAGGTTGCAAGAAATGTCTTGTTTACGAAGAGCCACGACGATATCCAGTTCCTGAAAGATGAAGAGTCCACGGTGGACAGGCTAAGTGCAGGCATAACGGCATATTCCATCAAGCTGAGTTCCCTGCAGATAAGCGAACGGGAACACCAGGATGTGGCACATCTGCTTCAGATGGTGTCGGATATAGAAAGAATCAGCGATTACTGTGAAAATATATCTGAGTTTGCGGAGACGTTGTATGAGAAAAAGGTGACATTCTCCGATGTGGGAAAAGAACAGCTGGAAGAGATGCTCGACGTGTGTATCGACAGCTATAAATATGCACTCAGAGCTTTCGTCGAAGGAAGCAGAGAGATGGCACTGAAGGTGATTGAAAAAGAGACAAAGGCAGATGACCTGGAGATTACGCTTCGCAGCAGACACATCAAGCGTCTGACCAACAATCAATGCAATACAGAAGCTGGTATTGTATTTCTGGATACGCTTGTCTGCCTGGAACGTATCTCAGACCATGCAAGGAATATTGCAGAAGAAGTATTGGAACAGATAGCATAACCGTGCAGGAGGCGGCAGCCTCATCAGGGAAGGCGCAGAAAGGCCGCGGGCGAGGTGCAGATGCTGCTGTAAGAAGAGCCGGAATCAGGCTATGATATGAGATGTTATATCCAGAACATCTCTGCCTGATTCCGGCTCTTCCTATTCCTATGCTGGCACAGCCAAGGTCTTTCAAACAGCAGGCAATGCCGCAAGACGCGTCCGGAGCCTGCCTTGCGAAACTCCCAGCTTACCGGGCATCAAAGATACGGATATCCCCGTCTTCACAGCTGACTTCTACCGTCTTTCCGGAATTGCCCGTCACACGGCACTGGCTGCCGTCATCACCGGAAATGACGTCATATTCCGGTATCTGTATGTTGCCATATTCTGTTACGAGGTCCAAAGAATAATCTTTGACGGCGGCGGACATACCGAGTTGTACATCACCGTATTCGTTTTCAATCTCCGCACTGCCGGTGATGAGACGTTCTACGGTAAAGTCACCATCGCTGAGCTCAGCATCGAGCGTATTGCTTTCCAACTCTTTCAGTGAGATATCGCCATATTCGTTCGTCAACTCAACCCGTTCCGATTTGATCTTCTGCCCCGTAAAATATCCGTCGTCAAGGGAGGCGGAGAGCGTAGTTCCCTCGAACGCTTTCAGGGTGACATCACCATACTCTGACTTGATATTCAAAGTGTCGGCTTTTAGGGACGGCAGCTTGATATCCCCATCTTCCGTCTGCAAATGAACGGTATTGAGCACGATGTTTTCCGGTATATAGAGCTTTACATAGTTATCCGTATAGTCTCCTGTCTGCGGTATCATGAAAGTAAAGTTGAAGAAACGTCTATATTCCGCCTCTCTTACCGTCAGATGCCCCTCCTTTACCGTGCACACCGGCTTTTTCGGGCCTACGAGGCAGTATTCGATTCGAAACGTATCTGACGGGATTATCTGAAGGTCTGCGTAATCCAGGTCTATGTCTATGCTGGTAAATTCCTGAAGCTTACTCTCACCGCGGATATAGCTTTTCTGATTAGCATCATCTGTTCCCGAGTGTAACCCGTCGCCGTCGAAGTAGAATCCCGGGCGGCCGCCCAGAAGCATTCCGAGTATCAGTATAACGATCCCTGCCCCGAAACAGATAAAAGATATGATCCATATTTTCTTCTTATTTTTCATGTCTGTTTCCCCCCTTGGCAATCCTTCCGAATAGTTTTGTCATAGTGTTCAAGAACCATCTGCAGAGCGCTATGCAGCCCATGATGACCCAGATTCCGATTCCGGCGCCGATAAGACCAGCTCCTATCGTCGCAACTCCGTTGGCGGGCGAGGTGAACAGGAACCAGATGCCGATTACTATGGCAGGTACCGAGGATGCCGCAAATGCCAGTGCGGTACAGAACACGGCAAATATGAGCGATACGATGACAAGGACAAAGGACAGTCCAAGCGCAGCTGCGGCGAACGCAAGCGGAAGGCCTATCGGCGCCGCAAATACAGCCAGGATGCCAACCCATACCGCAGAGAAGCTTCTCTTAACATTCTTAGTGGGCTTCTGTGCATTTTCTACCGCAAAGTCCCGGATAATCTGGTCGGCGGCAAGTGCCGGAGATCCTAAGTCCTCAATTGCCTGATTCTCATTTTCGGAACCGGCGTCTTCAAAATATTCTTCAAAATAGCTGATAGCACGGTCATAGTCTTCTTTCGGAAGCCGTCTGAGCCCATGCTCCAGGCTTTTCATATAATCTGCCCTATTCAATGTCCATACCTCCCTTTACAACCTGGTCTACTGCATCTTTGTACAGCGACCATTCCTTGCTGAGCATTTCAAAAGTCTGCTTTCCTTCATCAGTGATTCTGTAGTACTTCCGGTTCCTCCCCTGATATGGCTGATCGTATGCTGTCAGGTAATTCTGTTCCTGCAGCCTTCGCAGTACCGGATACAGCGTAGAATCTTTCGTGTTCGAAACCTGCTTGATTACCTGGCTTATCTGGTAACCGTAGGAATCTTCCCTGTCTACCACTGCGAGGACAAGAAGATCAAACATCGGTGTATTCATTGGGAAAATCATTTCCTCACCCTTTCTATATGTTTTTTGTAAGCATATTATATATTGTATAATATACAATGTCAAGGCATATATAATGAAAAAGCATATAATAAGCCATATTAAGAAATAATTCATAATTTCATATGGTAAGTCTTTCCTTTTATATAGTAAACTGTATGATAAGATAGGAGGGACGTATGGGAAAAGTAATTGAGGTAAGAGATTTGTACAAATTATACCGTGTCGGAGATGAAGTTGTACGTGCTCTCGACGGCCTTGATTTCAGCATCTATGAAGGGGAATTCTGTGCAATCGTCGGCACATCGGGCTCTGGAAAGTCTACATTGCTCAACATGCTGGCCGGACTTGAGAAGCCCACGAAGGGCAGCGTTGTCATCGGAGGCCGGCACATAGAGAAGCTGAATGAAGAACAGCTCGTAAAGTTCCGTCGTGAAAATGTCGGGTTTATATTTCAGTCATTTCATCTTCTCGGCACATTGAATGCGCTTGAGAACGTGGCGCTTCCGTTAAGCTTCCAGGGAATGCCGAAAGAAAAGAGGCTGAAGAAGGCAGATGAGATGCTTGATCTTGTGAATCTCAATAAGCATAAGAACCACAGGCCGAACCAGATGTCCGGCGGGCAGCAGCAGCGGGTCGGGGTTGCGAGGGCGCTAGTAGTGGATCCGAAGATTATATTTGCCGACGAGCCGACAGGGAACCTGGACTCGCATACATCGGAAGATGTCATGGGGCTGATGAAGCAGGTCGTGCGTGAACAGAAGAAGACGCTTGTGATGGTCACACATGACGCCCACCTGGCTACATACGCTGACCGGATATTCCACATAAGGGATGGCAGTATCATAAAGATAGAAGAGAACAGAGAAAAAGAAACTGTTGAGGGAGGATTATCATGATGAAGACAATGAAGAGATTACTGACTGTGCTGATCGTATCCGCCGTAACAGCGGCTGCCTTCATGCCGCTGCCGGCAAAAGCGGCGGACGGAGATATCACGTTATCGGTTCAGAAGGTGCTGACTTACCAGTACCAGAAGCCGCAGAAGTTCGCGGTGGAGGTGAAGAATAATACAACCAATGCTATCGGCAATATCGTCGTGTCACCGGACATGAAAGATGATGTGAGCCAGTGGCCGTTCAAGACGGAGTACCAGAAATACGAGGCGAAGATCGATACGCTGGCAGCGGGTGATACGAAGACGGTGGAATTTAACTTTACCGAGCGTGACGATGTGCCGAGTACCCGTTTTACGTTGCTTTTTAAGTATACTGCGGACGGAGGCATCACCGGAAGCCAGTCTTTCTATGTGCTCACGACGGCGAAGCCTGCAGATAAGAACGCGTCTGGACAGGACGATAACAACAAGCCGGCGAAGAAGCAGGAGGACAGTGGCTCCGGCGGCGCGGCCGCGATACCGTTAGCGGCAGATGCGGGCGGCTTCAGCAATGGAGATGCATCTTACAGCGGCGGAGGCGGTGAAGGAGGTTCCGGCGGCAGCGGATCTGTCCCTCGGGTCATCGTCACAGGATTTGACACGGATCCGGCGGAAGTGCGGGCAGGCAGCAACTTTACGCTGACCATCCACCTGAAGAATACATCGAAAGCCACCAGGGTAGGCAACATGCTTTTTGATCTGAACGCCCCGACGGAAGGTTCTGACGAGCAGACGACGGCACCGGCTTTCCTGCCGGCATCCGGATCCAGTTCCATTTATCTGGACGGTATCAAGGCAAACGGCACGGCAGACATATCCATTCAGCTGAATGCCAAGGCGGATCTGCTGCAGAAGCCGTACAGTATCGATTTGAGCATGAAATATGAAGATGCGGATGCGGCCCAGATTGAAGGGGCCTCCAGCATATCTATACCAGTAAAGCAGGATGCCAGATTTGAATTCAGTGAATTTGAGATAAGCCCTGAGGCCATCACAGTTGGGGAAGAGGCAAATGTAATGTGCAGCCTGTACAATCTCGGACGTATCAAACTGTACAATGTGAAAGCTGCATTTGAAGGCAAATGTGTCAAGAAGGCCGAGACGTTTATAGGAAATGTGGAATCGGGCGCGACGGCATCTATCGACGCCACGCTGGAAGGGACGGAAGAAAGCACGGGCAGCGAAAAAGTGACGATGACGCTGAGCTATGAAGACGAGGCAGGCAAAGTCTCATCCATGACAAAGGAGTTTCAGCTTGAGGTCGGGCCGGAAGGGATGGATGATATGCCTGCGGCAGAGATGGAAGAGATGGAGCAGGGCGGCTTCCCTGTCATCCCTGTAATCGTCGTTGCCGTCATCATCGCAGCAGCCGCAGCGGCAATTATCATCATAAAGAAAAAGAAGAAAAAGCAGATGGCAGATGAAGAGGAGGGATTGCTGAATGAATTGGATGGATCTGCTGAGGATGAGCGGGAGTAACCTCAAAAGAAGAAAACTCAGGACATTTCTGACGGTTCTGGGAGTCGTCATCGGTACAGCATCCATCGTAGTAATGATTTCTCTTGGACTGGGAATGCAGCAGTCACTCTATAAGGAAGTAGAACAGTCTGGCGGGCTCACGACCATAACGGTAACGGGAAAAGAGGCGGGAGAATCTATGATGGGGTATTCCGGACAGGATAACTCCGAAGAATCTACCCAATATGTGACAGATGAGACGATAAAGCAGCTGTCGGAATTGGAGCATGTCAAAACTGCGGCCCCGGCTTACGATATGTCGGCAATCATGCTGAAAGGCAAATACGAGGCTTATGTACAGCTGACGGGGCTGACACCCGATGGGCTTAAGGCAAAGAACATAGAATTAGGAGAAGGGAATTTTCCGAAGCAGGGAGGAAGCCAGCTGGACATATTGTACGGCAATGCAGTCATAACGAATTTCACAGAGAGAAATTCCCAGAAAAGCTATTGGGAAACCGGAGAGCTTCCGGACATCAATCTGATGAAAGATTCCATTTTTCTGATTCTAGATCAGGAAGGCTATTATAACAGCCAGGAGCAGTCCTTTGGAAATACGGGCGACAATGGGGACGCATCTGAAAATGCAGGGAAAAGCCAGCCGTCACAGCCGGTCAAGAAGCATGCGGTGACAGCCAGCGGCATCGTTGCCGGCGGGCCGGACGACTACAATGCGAACGCCTACAGCGCCTACTGCGATCTGGAGACGCTGAAGAAGGTCCTGAAGAAAGATTTTGCCGGCAGGGCTGTTCCCGGCCAGCCTACGACCAAATCGGGCAAGCCGTATAAAGAGTTCTGCTATACATCGGCGCAGGTGAAAGTAGATGATATAGACAAAGTGGAAGAAGTGTCATCCATCATTCGTGAGATGGGCTATAATACGCAGACGAACGCAGAGTATCTGGAAAGCATGAAAAGCCAGTTCGCCATCGTACAGGCGGTGCTTGGAGGAATCGGTGCGGTGTCCCTTCTCGTTGCGGCGATAGGAATCGCCAATACGATGATGATGTCCATCTATGAGCGCACGAAGGAGATAGGAGTCATTAAGGTCCTTGGATGCAGCCTGAAGAATATCAAGCAGATGTTCCTGATGGAAGCGGCATTCATCGGACTGATTGGCGGAGTTGCAGGAAATATACTTAGCTTTCTCATGTCGGGAATCATCAATGTCCTGACCGGGAACGGGGCGGCGATGGGAATCGACGGGAACATATCGTTCATCCCGTGGTGGCTCGTCCTGCTGTCTATGGGATTTGCGGTATTCGTCGGCGTGGCGGCCGGATATTTTCCTTCATTGAGAGCCATGCGGCTCAGTCCGCTGGCAGCGATACGCAACGAGTAGAAAGAGATGTGATGCAGGCTGAGGGGGCTGGTGATAATAGTTGTCACCAGCCCCCTGCTTCTATTCCTCAATCACATGAATCTCCAGATAGTCAAAGTCTATGGAATCTACAAAGTTGTCCTGATAGAACCTGGCTTTGTCATGCCGTTTGAATTCTTGGACCGTTGCGTCGAGCCATATTGGCTTGCTCAGGTCAAATTCATAGCAGATTGCATCCAGAGCGTTGAATATCTTATGCGTGCGGCTCTCGTCACTGTCATCGTAGATGACCGTGTCCCGGAGCATCTTATTATCTTTAAATTCTTTTCCCCATAATCGGAACATGGCGTGGCCCTCCTTTGTGTCATATATCTGTACCGTACCGGTAAAGTTGAGTATATCACCAGATTAGGGAGATGTAAATGCCCGCTGTCACGAAAAAAAGATGCAGCCGATGTAGCTGCATCTTGAGGAAAGGGAATGAAAAAACAATCTATACTTATTGAACTTAATGTCTTTAGGCGAAGCTGGCGGAAATACAAGTAGTATCTGCTCTGCACTAACGTCAGCTTCATTTGATGATTTAAGTATATAAGATAATTGTGTCTAACATGTGACGGCTGTCTAAAGAAAAGATGAAGATATGATAATAAACTTATAAAGTATATAAACCAATTGTGAATATAAAAAAATCTGCACCCGGACTTGCATTTTATGGCGGTTTGGTGTATGAAATATACATACCCCTGACAGCACGGGGAAGTTCAGATGACAGTGAAAGGATCAGATGTATGGACGGAGATAAAAGAAGAGAAGCGATACTGGAGCTGCTTAAGACGGAGGAGGAACCTCTTTCTGGAACAGCTCTTGCAAGGCAGATGGGTGTGAGCAGACAGATAATCGTACAGGACATTGCTCTGCTGCGCGCCACGAATAAGAATATCCTGTCAACGAATAAGGGATACATCCTGTATGGCAGGGATAATAGTGCAGGCACATACAAGCGGGTGGTAATGGTCAAGCATGATAACAGAAAGATGGCAGAAGAGCTGTACTGCATAGTAGATGCAGGGGCCAAAGTCCTGGATGTGATCGTAGAGCACGAAGTATATGGACAGATTGCTGTGGATTTATGTATCAACAGCAGAAAAGATGTCGATGAATTCATGGAGAGGATTCTTTCAGATACAGCCAGGCCATTAAAAGAGCTGACCGGTAATATCCATTATCATACGATAGAGGCGTTGGACATGGAGATCTTGGACGAGGCTGAAAAAAGGCTGAGAAAAGCCGGAGTGCTGGTTGACTGATGTCTGCCCGTTGCTCCGGCTTCTGCCGTTTTTAATGTTTATTCTACTCTTCTACCCAGCAGGCATCTGCGGGCACTTCTTTCACGAAGAGCCTTCCGATGTTTTCCGGATTCTTTGCCTGGTGGTACTTGAATATCATATGGCTGTCATCTAATCTGCCGAGGATTTCTACCTTGCCATCCGGATTAGACAAGGCATACCGGAAGCACTTTCCATTGCCGTTCTGCATCCTCTTCACCTGTTCTACGATATCGTATCCTGCCTGAATCGGCACCTGGAACTGGTTCTTTACACCTGTTACCGGCCGGCACTGGAATACGTAATACGGTATGATACCCACCTTCGTAAACTGTTTCATCAGGCCTGCAAGTACATCCGGATTGTCATTGATGCCTTTCAGAAGCACGGTCTGGTTCTTGACAATCAGGCCAAGGCTCTGCAGGCATTTGACTGCTTTTACGGACTCCGCTGTAAGCTCAGACGGATGGTTGAACTGTGTCATGATATAAATCTGCTTCCTTGAGCTGTATTTCCGGAATATGTCCTGAAGCTCCCCATCTTCTGTAATCCTCTCAGGAAAGACGACAGGTATCTTCGTTCCGAAACGTATGTAGTCTATATGGCTCATGGAGCATAATGCGGACAGATACCGTTCAATTACAGCGTTGTCAAGAAGAAATGAATCGCCTCCCGAGATGAGTACATTGCTTATCTCCGTGTGCGCTTCAATATAAGATTTTACCTGATCAAAGTCTTCCACGACCTCTCCCGTATGGCTTCCGACCATCCGTTTGCGGAAGCAGTACCGGCAGTACATGGCACACCTGTTTGTGGAAAGCAGCAGTACGGTCTGCGGATACTTGTGCTGCAGCCCCTTTAACTTCGTGTTGGACGATTCTCCGCTCGTATCAAAGGTACCGGATATATCCATTTCTGAAAATGAGGGGATACTCATCTTGCGGATGCAGTCGCTTTCATCACCCGGATCAATTAACGACAAATAATATCTGGGGACGGACATAGGGTATTTCTCCAGAATGCTGCGCGCATTATCGTCGCTCGTGTCAATACCGGGAATGCATGCGGCCAATTCATCCAGCGTCGTTATGTTCTGTCTTAATTCATCCTGCCAATTCATATAGTCTGTGCACCTCCATTCCCTGTCGGTATTTCAGCTGCCGGCTGATACATGTATCATGCTGCGGCAGCTGGAAATAACAACATATAATTTAGTATATCATGAAGAACGGGAAGAAAAAAAGGAAATAATTATTAACTATTATTAAATTTGCCAAGCACTAATTGATGCTTTGAACACTGAAACAATACTTGATTTCAATACGGTAATGTGATAGACTTTCCAAGTGACAAGACAGTTGTAATTACAATGGGCGGAATGGGAGATTACATATGGAAAAATTAAAAAAAGTACTGGACCGGGTATTTATTGACGGCTTGAGCGCCATGGCCCAGGGTCTGTTCGCGACACTGATCATCGGTACGATTATTCAGCAGATTGGCACGCTCATCGGTGGTCCTGCAGGGGACATGATATATGCCCTCGGCAAGGTGGCGGCATCATTGACCGGCGCGGGAATCGGCGCCGCGGTAGCGTATCGTTTCAAGGAAGGCCCGCTCGTGGTCGTATCTGCGGCAACTGCCGGCATGGTCGGAGCATTTGCGAGCAAGCTCCTGGCCGGCGCGGTGCTGGTTGACGGTGCTATGGTGTATGCAGGTCCGGGTGAGCCGCTCGGGGCATTTATAGCCGCTTATGTAGGAATCATATTTGGACATCTCGTGTCCGGCAAGACGAAGGTAGATATATTGGTCACTCCTATCGTTGCGATAGGTACGGGATCGGCTGTCGGCCTTGTACTCGGCCCTCCCATATCGGGCTTCATGGCATGGCTCGGTTCCCTGATCAACTGGGGGACAGAACAGCAGCCGTTTCTGATGGGAATCGTGGTATCGGTGCTGATGGGCATGATACTTACGCTGCCAATCAGTTCTGCAGCCCTTGGAATCATACTGAATCTGTCGGGACTCGCCGCAGGGGCGGCCACAGTAGGCTGCTGCTGCAATATGGTTGGCTTCGCTGTCGCCAGCTACCGGGAAAATAAAATCGGCGGCCTGCTTGCACAGGGAATCGGGACATCCATGCTCCAGGTGCCAAACATCGTGCGAAGGCCGGTCATCTGGCTTCCGGCAATCGTGTCCAGCGCAATACTCGGACCGGTTGGAACTATGGTGCTGCATATGACAAGCAATGCGACTGGTTCTGGTATGGGAACCGCAGGGCTTGTAGGACAGATAATGACATGGCAGACGATGATTCAGACAGAAGCGGCGTCTGTTGTCATGATTAAGATTCTGGTAATCCAGATTATTCTTCCGGCGGCAGTCACGCTGGCCGTCTCTGAGTTCATGCGGAAAAAGCAGTGGATCAGGTTTGGAGATATGAAGCTGGAGCTATAGAAGAAAAATACGGCCCCGAGCCATTTGTATTTGGTTCGCGGCCGTATTTTTCGGTATATTCCGGCAGCCGCTGACGTGTCTGCAGGTAGTCAGGTAAATAGATCGAAACCGTGCTATACATTTACCCGAACGGATATTATAATAGAAGTATCAGCTATAATACAAACATGAAGAAGAGCGAGGGGGACTTATGACAGGTACGGGGAGAATACACATTTACTATGGAAACGGCAAGGGAAAGACGACGGCGGCGATGGGGCTGGCCGTGCGTGCAGCCGGATGCGGACTTAAGGTGCTTGTGTTTCAGTTCCTGAAAGATAATTCTTCCAGCGAAAGGAATATATTGGAACGGATAGAGAATATCACGTGCCTGCCGGGAAGAGAGCATGTGAAGTTCGTCAGCCGAATGAACGGAGATGAGAAGGCCGAGCTGCGCCATTACAATACAAAAGCGCTGGATGAGATTGTGAAGTTCTGCAGCCCTTTTGATATGCTCGTGCTGGATGAGATTCTGTGCGCGGTGCAGCTTGGCGTACTGAGTGAAGAAAAGCTGATACGCTTTCTGGAACATAAGCCGAGGGGGCTTGAGGTTGTCATGACAGGACATGAAATATCGGAACGTATGCTCGGGCTGGGGGATTACGTGACGGAGATGCGTAAGATCCGACATCCATATGACGAGGGGAAGACGGCCCGGGAGGGCATTGAATATTAGCCAGTCTCGTGCTGACTTTCTTAAATAACTGTGAAGTTTATGACAATATAAAAAGATTATGATATAATAACGGTGTACGAAAATAACTCTTCGCAAGTGAGAGGAGAGGAGTAGCATGACGGCAGCGATTAAAAACTACGAGGATGTTGACAGTTGGAAGACAATTATGTTTTTGTACACTTCAGCGTTAAAAGAAGTCGGTACTAAGCTGGAGATTCTAAATGATGAATTTCAGCATGTGCATCAATATAACCCAATTGAACATATCAAGACGAGAGTGAAGACACCGGAGAGTATAGTCAAGAAGTTAAGAAGATATGGATATGAGACGTCCATTGAAAATATGGTAAAGTATGTGAATGACATTGCAGGAGTCAGGCTGATTTGTTCCTTTACATCTGACATATACAGACTGGCGGAGATGATTGGGAACCAGAGTGACCTTAAGGTACTATCTATCAAGGATTACATCAAGAATCCGAAGGAGAGCGGGTACAAAAGCTATCATATGCTCGTATCGGTTCCAATCTTTTTGTCAGACAGTGTCGTAGATACGAAAGTAGAGATACAGATACGGACGATTGCCATGGATTTCTGGGCGAGTCTGGAACATAAGATATATTATAAATTTGAAGGGAACGCGCCTGATTACATCAGCAGGGAACTGCGGGAATGTGCGGAGATGGTAACAACTCTCGATGAGAAGATGCTGTCTCTGAACGAAGCGATACAGGCGTGTCTGGAAGAACAAGAAGAGTTTAATAAACGTACAAAGAATGATACCGGAAACAGCAGGAATAATGACCGTATCATACAGGCCTGAGCAATAGCTCAGGCTTTTTTTGTTATATTTTAGATTATTGTTGTAAATCGCTAAAGCAAGTGCTAGAATGGGTCTTGATCATTTGAGAATTTACAGTCATTTGCAGGAGGTCATGCCATGAGCGGTTTTAAGGAGAACAAGAGGGAATTACTGATACAGGCGGTCTATGCTGTCATGGGAAGCTTGCTATTCGCATTAGGCGTGAATCTGATTATCGTTCCGCTCGGCCTGTACAACGGGGGATTTATGGGTGTCGCCCAGCTGCTGCGTACATTTTTTGTAGAGGTCTGCCGGATTCCAATACCTACAGGAATAGATATGTCAGGTATCATCTACTTTATCATCAATATACCGCTGTTCTATATGGGCCTTCGCATACTGGGCAAGGAATTTGCCGTAAAGACCCTGATTACAGTTACCATACAGAGTATATTTCTTGTCGTCGTGCCAATACCGGCGGCTCCCATCATTGAAGATTTCCTGACGTCATGTATCATCGGCGGGCTGATAGCGGGAACAGGAACGGGGCTTGTACTACGCGGAAGAAGCTCCGGCGGGGGACAGGATATCATCGGCCTCTGCTGTGCCAAGAAATATCCTAATTTCAGCGTGGGCAGAATTAATATCATGATGAATATACTCGTCTATGTAATCTGTCTGTTCATGTTCAATATTGAAATCGTAATCTACTCACTGATATATACGACAGTACTTGCAATGGCGCTTGACCGGGTACATATACAGAATATCAACACGAGCGTCATGATATTTACGAAGAAGCTTGGCATATCCAAGGCGATTATAGAACAGACCGGGCGCGGCGTGACGAACTGGGACGGAGAAGGCGCATACACAAACAAGACATCCTACATCCTTTTCGTGATGATATCAAAGTATGAAGTCGGTCAGATAAAAAGAATCGTACATAGCATAGACCCTGATGCATTTATGATATTTACCGAAGGATGTGCGGTAGAAGGGAATTTTGAAAAGCGGCTGTAAAAAGGGACACGTTGAAAGCTTGTTGGGGACGGGGTTTTTTTGAAAAAACCCCGTCCCCAACAAAAATGAAAGGAGATAGGTTATGGAGAAGATTACTTATCGTAGAGCGAAGGAAAGTGATGCAGAGAAGATTGTGGCCTTCTACAATTATGTAGGGGGAGAGACGAGCTACCTGAGTTTTGAGAAGGATGAGTATCCGATGGGGGCAGAAGCCCAGGCAGAGTCTATTAGAGATCTGGAAGGGAATGAGACGAATATCATGCTTATAGCCATGGACGGGGAAGAGATTGCGGGGATTGCCACAATCAGTTCATCTCATAAGATTAAGGCTCGTCATGATGGAGAGCTTGGAATCGTCGTTGCGAAAAGATATCAAGGACAGGGGATTGGGACAGAACTGATACGCCAGCTTATCGAATGGGCAAAAGGAAACGGCATGACGAGAAGAATCAGTCTGGATACGCGTGCGGACAACGTCAAGGCTGTAGAATTATATATGAAGTTCGGATTTATCGTGGAAGGGTGCCGGCGCAACGCTACTTTGCTGGATGGAAAATACTATGATTTATATGTGATGGGAATGATGTTATAAAACAGACACGTGCGGCAGACTTGATGCTCAAGTCTGCCGCATGTGCCGCTGAACCTACATTGCGAGCCCGCATTCCAAAGCCAGCGCCATATATTTGTCACATTTGCCAAGACCGTAGTCCGTCAGGTCCCGCGGCTGCCATTCCTCACCGGACAGGCTGTCTGCCCCGTAGAGAAACTGGACAAAGCGCACATCTCTGAACTTGGCTGCGGCGAGCAGTGCGGAATATTCCATATCTGTCCCTACACAGCCAAGCTCCCTGTAACTGCGGATGGCATCTGTCGTCTCCCGGTATATGGCGTCTGTCGTCCATATTTTCCCGCAGACATGCGGATAACCGCACTTTTCCATACAGCATTTCAGAAGTTCCGTGTCACAGGGGGCGGGGGAGACTTCCGTGTCCGGCGCAAGATAATGGTAGCTCGTTCCTTCTTCTCTTATCGCGGCCGTCGGTATGATGAGGCGGCCATTCACCTTGTCGTCATCGAGCACGCCGCAGCACCCGAAGTAGACAAACTTACGTCCCCCGAGCGCTATCATTTCTTCAAGGCAGCAGACAGCGGCAGGTGCACCGACGAGAGAAAGGAAGAAGGCAAATTCCCTGTCTCCATATGTAATCTTATATATGGGATTCGTTCCGTTGGCAGTGTACATATCGGCGATTTTTTTTACATTATCCAAAGCCGCGATTCTGTCTATAATCTGTCTGGAGAAGGTAGATATGCATATCTCCGGGAAACCTTCGGCGGGGCTGACAGAATCTGCAGGATTGATAAATGCAGGGGAAGATGTTCTGCTTTCATAAAATACTGTTTTCATATAAACTCACTCACTTTCCGGCAATAATAATTGCCTGATCTGACCAGTTATTCTTCGTGGTATTTCTCTGCCGATAGGCATCAGCCTGCTGTACATCCTTACGCCCTGGTAGGAGAAGACGATCAGGTCAAATACGGCCGCGGGCTCCACGCTTTTGAATTCCCTCGTACGCATTCCATATTCTATGAGTTCCGTCCACATTTTCTTAGATTGCACATACTGCTGCAGGATAGAATCATCTCCCCCCGATACGTCTCGGCTGCTGAAGTATTCATATATAGCGATGCTCAAAGAATTGCTGCTGTCGATCATTTCCCTTTCATATCGGTCCAAAACGTCCTCAAGTATCTCAGAGGCACGTGCATTATCACGAATCTTTTCTGAAAATTCCTCCTCCTGGTCCCCCAGCATCGCAGATATAATTGTATAAAATATCTGGGCTGTGTTTTCATAATGACGATAAAGCCCTCCGCGGCTAAGTCCTGTCCTCCCGCATATATCCTGCATCGTAACTTCCTTGAACCCCTTTTCGGCAAACAGCTTATACGCCTCAGAGCAGATCAGCTCCTTCGTCTTGTCTCCCTTTGCGCTCATTCTTGCTCATCTCCTTTGCGACACAAGTGTCTCTTTTGCTATATTATGCGACACTGTTGTCGCTTTGTCAAGCGGAATGCTGATATGACGCTTGATAAATTCAGATTTTAACGACTTTACATAGATTTAACATTGAGCTGGTTTCAGATTTTACATTCGTCCTTTATGATTGCACTTGTGAAGAAAACATAGCAAACAAACGATCTTAGTAAGAATTAAAGGAGAAAGAGATTATGAAGATGAAAAAGTTTATTGCAGTATTGGCAGTTGTCGGAATGATTGCAGGACTTGCGGCAGGATGTGGCAGCAATGATGGAAAAACAGATTCAGATAAAGATTCAGAGAATGGCACAGAAGCCTCTTCCGACTGGGATGCATCCGGGGATATTACGATTGTATCTAGAGAAGACGGTTCGGGTACAAGAGGGGCCTTCATCGAACTTTTCGGGATTGAAGAAGAAAAAGATGGTGAAAAGGTAGATATGACGACAGAAGAGGCTCAGATAACGAACAGTACGTCTGTCATGCTGACTACGGTGGCCGGAGATGACTACGCTATTGGCTATGTATCACTCGGCTCACTTGATGACAGTGTAAAAGCTCTCAAAATTGACGGTGCGGAGGCGACGGCAGAAAACGTAAAGAGCGGAGACTATAAAGTATCCAGGCCATTTAACATAGCGACGAAGGAAGACCTTGACAATGAAGTGGCAGCAGATTTCATCGACTTCATACTGAGTGACGAAGGACAGAAGGTTGTGGAAGATAACGGATATATCGCGACAGATGATGTAAAACCGTATGAAGGCACCTCTCCAAGCGGAAAAGCAGTCGTCGGCGGATCATCCTCTATATCACCGGTAATGGAGAAACTGATCGAAGCATACAAAGCAGTCAATGCAAATGCAGAAATTGAACTGCAGACGACAGATTCTACCACAGGCATGACATCAGCGGTAGATGGAAGCTACGATATCGGTATGGCTTCAAGGGAGCTGAAAGATACGGAAACATCAAAAGGCCTGAAAGCCCAGGTTATCGCTACAGATGGTATCGCGGTCATTGTCAGCAACAACAGCACCGTTGATGAGCTGAGCAGCGAGCAGGTGAAAGCAATCTACACAGGCGAAGCGCTTACATGGGATGAGGTAATTGAATAAATGAAAGCAAAGGCATGGAAAGAAAATTTCATGCGGGGAGTGTTCTTCATTGCCGCCTGCGCCTCGGTGCTGGCGGTAGCTCTCATTTGCATCTTTCTATTTGCAAATGGGGTCCCTGCAATGAAGGAAATAGGATTTATGAAATTTCTGTCAGGCGAGATGTGGCGGCCGAAGAACAGCATTTACGGAATATTTCCTATGATCATCGGAAGCATATATGTCACCGCCGGAGCTATATTGTTTGGCGTACCTATCGGTATACTGACGTCTGTGTTTATGGCGAAGTACTGCCCGAAAAGAATCTATAAGCCGCTCAAGTCCGCTACAGAGCTGCTGGCAGGAATACCATCCGTCGTATACGGCTTTTTCGGGCTCGTTGTCCTCGTGCCATGGATACGGGAGCTTGGAAGAACGCTGAAAGGCATGGGGCTCATTTCTTCAAGCGGAAATGGCAACAGTATACTGACGGCATCTCTGCTGCTCGGCATGATGATATTACCGACGATTATCGGGGTGACAGAATCAGCTGTCAGGGCCGTGCCAGACCACTACTACGAGGGCGCGGTGGCGCTTGGAGCCACGCATGAACGTGCAATCTTCCGGGTCATACTTCCGGCCGCCAAGTCCGGTGTCGTTGCGGGAGTTGTGCTCGGGGTAGGACGCGCGATTGGTGAGACGATGGCAGTCATCATGGTAGCAGGCAACCAGGCCAGGATGCCATCCGGTATCTTCCGGGGTATCCGTACGCTTACGGCCAATATCGTCCTTGAGATGGGATATGCGGCAGATCTCCACAGGGAAGCGCTCATCGCGACCGGAGTCGTTCTGTTCGTATTTATCCTGCTCATCAATTTCTGCGTAGCAATACTGAACAGGAGGACCAGCCATGAGTAGCAATCAGGTAACATTGAAGCAGAAGCTCAAAGCATACAGAAGAACACCAGGTTCCTTTCTCGTCATGCTGCTTGTCATGCTTTCCGCCATATTGACATTTACGGTGCTAATATTTTTAATTGCCTATATTCTCGTAAGGGGCGTTCCCTATATTACACCGTCATTATTTTCCTTCACATATACTTCCGAAAATGCGTCCCTTATGCCGGCGCTTATCAATACGGTTGTCATGACGCTGCTGTCTCTGCTTATCGCAGTTCCGTTCGGAATCTTTTCGGCCATCTTCCTTGTGGAATATGCGGGCCGGGGAAACCGATTTATTGAAATCATCCGGCTGACGACTGAGACATTGTCCGGAATACCATCCATCGTCTATGGACTGTTCGGAATGCTCTTTTTTGTCACGACATGCGGATGGGGATTTTCCCTGCTTGCCGGTGCGTTTACGCTGGCAATCATGATACTGCCCCTGATTATGCGCACGACAGAGGAGGCGCTCAAGTCTGTTTCCGACTCTTACAGAGAGGGAAGCTTCGGGCTTGGGGCAGGGAAGCTGCGGACCGTGTTCCGTATCGTTCTGCCATCTGCGGTGCCCGGCATACTTGCAGGCGTCATACTGGCGGTAGGACGTATCGTAGGGGAGACGGCGGCTCTCATATACACGGCCGGGTCGGTGGCGGATGTCCCGTCGAGCGTTATGGGGTCAGGAAGGACACTGGCGGTACACATGTATAACCTTGCAAGCGAAGGCCTGTACATGAACCAGGCATACGCGACCGCGGTGATACTGCTTGCGCTCGTGGTAGGAATCAATACATTGTCAAGCATAGTGGCAAAAAGACTGACAAAAGCGTAAATTTTGAAAGGGGTCTGACCCCCTTCAAAAAAGAAAGGAATTGTATATAAAAATGGAAAAATTAAGTATTAAGAATCTGGAGCTTTTCTATGATGATTTCCATGCGCTCAAGAATGTGAATCTGGAAATTGAGAAGAACAAGATTACTGCGTTTATCGGTCCGTCCGGCTGCGGCAAGTCTACGCTTCTGAAGTCCATCAACAGGATGAACGACCTCGTCGAGGGCTGCCGGATTGAGGGGGACATCTTCCTGGACGGACAGAATATTTTCAACGGTATGGATGTAAACCTGCTGCGAAAGCGCGTCGGAATGGTGTTCCAGAAGCCGAATCCGTTTCCGATGAGCATATATGACAACATCGCATTTGGTCCGCGGACACATGGCGTCCGGTCGAAGGCGAAGCTGGATGATATCGTGGAGAAGTCGCTGCGTGACGCGGCTATATGGGAGGAATGCAAAGACAGGCTCAAGAAGAGTGCCCTTGGCATGTCCGGCGGGCAGCAGCAGCGTCTGTGCATTGCGCGTGCACTGGCGGTGCAGCCGGAAGTGCTGCTGATGGATGAGCCGACTTCCGCGCTTGATCCGATTTCTACATCTAAGATAGAGGACCTTGCGACGGAACTGAAAAAAGATTATACTATTGTCATGGTAACGCACAATATGCAGCAGGCTGTCCGCGTATCTGACAATACCGCGTTTTTCCTGCTCGGGGAAGTAATCGAGTACAATGATACGGAGAAGCTGTTCTCCATACCATCGGATAAACGCACGGAAGATTATATAACAGGGAGGTTCGGTTAAATGCGGAACAAGTTTGATATGCAGCTGGATTTGTTAAAAGAGCAGCTGACCCACATGGGTGAATTGTGCGAGATAGCAATCAACAGGGCGACGGCAGCGCTTCAGGAAGGGAGCACCTCGAAAGCCAGAGATGTCATCCGGGCGGATGAGGAGATTGACCAGATGGAAAAGGACATAGAGAGGCTCTGCCTGAAACTTCTGCTTCAGCAGCAGCCGGTGGCGAAGGACCTGAGGCAGATATCGGCAGCACTGAAGATGATTACGGACATGGAACGTATCGGGGACCAGGCGTCAGATATCGCGGAAATAATCATCTCCGAGAAAATGTCAGAAGCGAACGAGATTCCGAAGATAGGGCAGATGTCTGAAGCCGCAGCCAGGATGGTGAGAGACAGTGTATCGGCTTATGTGGAAAAAGATCTGGAGCTGTCCCGCAAGGTGATGGAGTCTGATGATGAAGTAGATATGATGTTCGTGGAAAATAAGCAGGAGCTGATTGACTTCATAGCGGAAAACAAAGGAGATAAAGGAAAAAGGGCAATCGATCTGATTATGGTGGCAAAGTATTTGGAACGAATTGCAGATCATGCTACAAACATTGCCGAGTGGGTGGAATTTTCCATCACAGGCATCCATAAAGAGAGCAAGATATAAGAGACTGAAGGAGCATCAATATGATATTTTGTGTAGAAGATGACGGCAACATTCGCGAACTGGTCGTATATACGCTGGAAAGTACAGGTATGAAAGCCCGCGGTTTTGAAGATGGAAGAGAGTTTCTGGAGGCTCTGGCGCTTGAGACGCCGGAGCTTGTTCTGCTTGATATCATGCTGCCCGGAGAGGATGGGATGGAACTGCTCAGAAAGCTGAAATCCTCGGTAAAGACGAGAGAGATTCCCGTCATCATGGTAACGGCCAAGGGGGCGGAATACGACAAGGTGATGGGGCTTGACGCCGGAGCCGACGATTATGTAACAAAACCCTTCGGGATGATGGAGCTTGTATCAAGGGTCAAGGCGGTTCTGAGAAGGACGGCGAAGAATGACTATAAAAGAGAAGATAAGATTGCCCTTGGCAATATCGAGATAGACATTAAAAAGCACGAAGTGCGATCAGACGGCGATGCGGTAAACCTCACCCTGAAAGAATACGAGCTGCTGAAGCGCCTGATGCGGAACCCGAACATCGTGCTGACGAGAGACCAGCTGCTGGAAGACATATGGGGATATGACTTCGACGGTGAGACACGCACCGTGGACGTGCATGTGAGGACGCTGCGCCAGAAGCTTGGATCGTGCGGAGAGATGATAGAGACGGTACGGGGCGTGGGATACCGGATGTGTGAACAGGAGAAGGGCGCATGAGAAAAAGAATACAGAAGAGCATGATACTGGTGATTTTCACCACCCTGTTCATATCCTATGGGGTGATGACCGTGGTCGTATACCGTCAGACGGTGAGCCTGCTTGAAGACGAGACAAGGCAGGAGGCCGATTATATACGGGCGGCGGTCAAGACTGCCGGCACGGCATATCTGGAAGAGATGGACGCCGTCAGAAAGAATACGCGCGTGACGCTCATAGGAGGCGACGGCCATGTGCTCTACGATTCCAAGGAAGATGAGTATACGCTGGAGAACCACAAGGACAGGCCGGAGGTAAAGGAGGCCCTTCGCGATGGAAGCGGGCAGGATATCCGGCAGTCGGATACGCTCGGCAAGGAAATGTTCTACTATGCACTTCAGATGCCGGACGGTACGGTGCTCAGAGTATCCAAAACGATTGACAACGCGTTCCGTATGGCGGTCCAGGTACTGCCTGTCATGGGAGGGCTTGCCGCCGTCATGCTGCTCTTTGCGTGGGGGCTGTCCAAATGGCAGGTGTACAGGCTGATCCGACCGGTGAACGAACTGAATCTGGAACAACCGCTTGAAAATGATGTGTATGAGGAGCTGAGACCGTTGCTGGAAAGTATTGACAGACAAAACAAAGAAAAAGACGCCGTTGCCAATATGCGCAAAGAGTTTTCGGCAAATGTATCCCACGAGCTGAAGACGCCGCTGACGTCCATATCCGGTTACGCCGAGATTATGAAAAACGGACTCGTAAAGCCGGAAGACATCGGAGTCTTTTCGGAACGGATATATAACGAGGCAAGCAGGCTTATCACGCTTGTGGAAGACATCATCAAGCTGTCCAGGCTGGATGAGGGCAAAGTGGAGATGGAGAAGGAAGAGGTCAACCTGTATGAGCTCACAAGGGAAATCTGCAGCAGGCTCTCCCCTCAGGCATCTTCCCGGAACGTTCACATAGAAGTAACCGGGGAACCGGTCGTCTTCCGCGGTATCCGTCAGATACTCGATGAAATGATTTACAATATATGTGAGAATGCGGTAAAATATAACCGGGAGGGCGGCTCCATATCCGTGTGGGTCGGCAGCACACTGAAAGGGAAGAAAGTCATAGTGACAGATACCGGGATCGGCATCCCGAAAGAGGAGCAGGAACGTATATTTGAACGGTTCTACCGGGTGGATAAAAGCCACTCCAAAGAAAGCGGGGGTACCGGCCTCGGCCTTTCTATCGTGAAGCATGGCGCGATGATACACGAGGCTGGTATCCGCGTTGAGAGCGAGCCGGGAAAAGGGACGAAGATGGAGCTGACATTTTAATCGTCCTCGTTATTCCCTGCCGACATGAAGGAGTATAGTTATGGGTAATATATTACTGCTGGAAGATGATGAGAGCCTGAGCAGGGGCATCAGCTTAAAGCTTCAGAAAGAAGGATATCATGTGCTGTGCGCTTCAGGAGCAGGGGAAGCGCACAGGCTGTTTGCAGGAAACCGGATAGACCTTATCATCAGCGACATCACACTGGAGGATGGAAACGGGCTTGATTTCTGCCGTGAGATACGGAAGGTCAGCGACGTCTTCATTCTCTTTCTTACTGCGCTGGATCAGGAGGTGGATATTGTGAATGGATATGATATAGGCGCGGATGACTATATCACGAAGCCGTTCAGCCTGATGGTGCTGATTTCAAAAGTCCAGGCATTTATGCGCCGGAAGGCACATACGGATACGGAAGGGACCATGCTGACAGCCGGCGGCGTCACTTTGGACTGTAAGGAGATGAAGGTGTATGTGGAGGGGCAGGAGACGTCTCTGAGCAAGAAAGAGATGCAGCTTCTGGCACATTTCCTGGAGCATCCGAAGCAGATCATATCAAAGGAACAGCTGCTGGAGGCTGTCTGGGATGTGGACGGACAGTTCGTGGACGACAATACGGTACCGGTCAACATAAGCAGGCTTAAGAAGAAACTTATTGGAGACGGCAGGGACGAATATATCAAAAATGTAAGGGGAATCGGATATCTATGGACGACAGACGTATTGAAAAAATAATGAGCCACAGGGAGAGAGGCTATATCTGGCTGGAAAAGGAACTACGCCTCAACATGCTGATAACGACTCTGCTCATACTGACATTCTTTGCCGTGATGTATATGTGCAGCCCTCCAATCCCGTATTTTTGGCAGCTCCTATCCGCGGCCGTCGCGGCAAATGGAATATGGCAGTATATGAATTATAGAAAACAATACCTGAATTATATCCATATAGCCGGTTATCTGGAACAATTTGAAGAAGGGAACTATAAATACCGCACAGAGACAGATTACATGCAGGCAGGAATCCGCTCACAGATCACAGAGCAGCTGGAACGGATGGGCAACGCATTTGGCAGGCTGCGGTCTGGCCTGGTTGACGAAAAGGAAAATACGAAAGCGCTCGTTACGGATATCTCTCATCAGCTGAAGACACCGGTAGCGGCGCTTTCCATGTGTTTTGAGCTGCTGGAGGATTCTGATATTACGGATGAGGAGCGCGCGGAGTTTGCCTCAAGAGGTTCCCGGGAGATTAAGAAGCTCAAATATCTGACCGAAACGCTGACAAACCTTTCCAGAATGGAGGCGGGTATGATACAGATACACCCGGCACAGGCAAGCCTCAAAGAGACGCTCGTGCGTGCGGTAAACGGGGTATATCTGAAGGCGAACACGAAAGATATCGAGATAGAAATGGAAGATTTTCAGGACATGCTGCTTCCCCACGATACGAAATGGACGGCAGAAGCATTTGCCAATGTACTGGACAACGCGGTGAAGTATTCACCGGATGGAACGAAGGTGCGGATCAGGGTATCTCCTCAGATATCTTACGTGTTCGTAGAGATAGAAGATGAAGGCATCGGCATAGCAAAAGAAGAGTACCAGAACATCTTCAAGAGGTTCTACCGCGGCGGCAGGCCGGAGGTTGAGATGTGTGAAGGAGCGGGCGTAGGCTTGTATCTCGTCCGGCAGATTCTGGAAGAGCAGGGGGGGAGCATAAGAGCTATGGCGGGCAAAACATGCGGTACCATATTCCAGATGACGCTGCCGAAGAAGACTTACTGCCAAGAATAACAAAACTGTTATGTTTTCTGAAAGGCTCTCGTAAGGCTCCTGTATTATGATGTGGAAAGAACAGAAAGCGCAGAAGCTGGCTGGTATTGATGATAAGACAGGAAGGAGTTATATTATGAGAGCAATCTTAGAGACAGAAGATCTGGTAAAATATTATGGAGAAGGTGATAACACGGTCAGGGCAATCGACCATACGAGCCTGAGCGTCGAGGGAGGGGAATTCACGGCAATCGTAGGACGGTCCGGTTCCGGCAAGAGCACGCTTCTTCATATGCTCGGCGGCCTGGACCGGCCGGATTCCGGGAAAGTATATATCGAAGGCAGAGATATCTTTGCATTGAAGGATGAGCGCCTTGCTGTGTTCAGAAGAAGAAAAATCGGATTCATATTCCAGGACTTCAATCTGATGCCGGCTCTGAACGTGTGGGAGAATATCGTGCTTCCCATCGGGCTTGACGGCAAAAAAGTGAACCGGGATTTCGTGATGGATATCGTCAAGAGCATAGGGATGGAAGATAAGCTCCATTCGCTTCCGAACACTCTGTCAGGCGGACAGAAGCAGCGCGTTGCCATTGCACGTGCGCTCGCTTCAAAACCGGCCATCATCCTTGCAGATGAACCAACAGGGAACCTGGATTCCAAGACGGAGATGGAAGTCATATCCATTCTGAAAAACTGCGTAAATAAATACGGACAGACACTTGTCATGATAACCCATGACGAGACGATTGCCCAGATGGCGGACCGGGTAATCATTATCGCTGACGGCAAGGTGGTGAAATAGATGAACATTATTACAAAGACAGCGCTTGCCAATTTCAAGAACAACCGGAGCAGGAACATATTGATAGGTGTAGCGATAGCACTGACCGCCATGCTGCTCACTACCGTGCCGACTGTCGTGTTCGGCACGATTGACCTCCGGTTTGCGGCCGTGGATAATAAATACCCGACATTTCATGGCATGTTCCGCAATGTAGACGAGAAGTCGGCAGATGAGATGCTTGAGGATTCGCAGCTTTCCGATACAGGGCTGAGAGAAGACGCCGCATATATGATATGCGAAGGCACGGATGCCAATATATCTATGGTCTACTGCGATAACCATACGGTTAAGCTGAATCGTCTGAAGCTTAAAGAAGGAAAGATGCCGGAAAGGGCCGATGAGATAGTCGTATCCGAAGGGCTTTTAAAAGCGATGGGTCTGACGGGAGGAATCGGGGATAAGATTACGGTTCCTTTCCAGCCGGTCAAAGCAGGAGGGCTTGGCCAGGCTATGGAAAAGGAGTTTACGATAACAGGCCTGACGGAAGACTCGGAAGAGGCAGAGAGTAGAAACGTCTATTCTTCGTTGGTTTCAGAGGCATTTACAGAAGAAATCATCTCAGAAGGAGAACATGAGTACCGAGTATACTTCTCCATCGCGGATGCAAAAGGAAAGACGACGGATGCCATAAGAGAGAGCATGGAAGAGTTAGGCAAGAGCTATGGTATCGGGAAAGAGGATATCGTCGACAACTCGGAATATCTGATGGCCAACTATGTAGACCCTGCCATGTTCGGGGGTATGATTATCCTGATGGCTGTCATCGTTCTGGCCGGCATCCTTACGATTTACAGCATCTACTATGTGTCTACGATGAACAAGGTGCAGGAGTACGGCAAATTAAAGGCGATTGGTTCCACCAGACGGCAGATCAGGCAGCTCGTGTTCCGGGAGGGTTTTGCGGTAGCCGCGGCAGCGATACCTGTGGGACTTATACTCGGACTGGCGACAGGTATGCTTCTTGTGTATGGAATGGTCAGCTCTGGCCTTGCGTCTGAAAATGAGATGGCGAATGAAATGAAACGGGTGATGGCGGACGGGAGCATCTCGCTTATCAAGCCATGGATACTGCTCCTGGCAGCAGCCGTCGCACTTGTCTCCGTGTATATCTCCCTGCTTCTTCCGATGCGGAAGGCAGCTAAGATATCTGCCATCGAGGCAATCCGTTTCCAGGGGACGGATAAGAAGAATAAGAAAAAGAGCCGGAAAGGCTATGCAGAGTTGAATATCCGGAAACTTACGTCTTCCAATCTGGGCAGGAACAAGAGACGCACGACCGCTACCATTGTCACCCTCGGCATAACCGGAATCTTGTTCGTAGTCGTTGCGACCATATTAAGCTGTATGAACCCAAAGACAATGACTATGGATTCCATCCGCGGCGATGTGGAGATTACGCTGGACAGTGAGAGTGGCAATGAGATGCATCCGGAGCGGGAGCTGAAGAATATCCAGAAAAACAATCCGCTTACCGAAGAATTGAAAAAGCAGATTGAAACATTGGATGGAGTGGAACGAGTAGAAACTTATACAGGCGTAAGCGCAAGCCTGGAAGAACTGCAGGAGGATGACGGAGGGCCTCTTGACACAGGTCTGGGCGGACTGAGCGAAACTGCGATGGAAGAATTGGAACGCTATGTAACGGACGGATCTCTGGATGACGAAAGTCTGATGGACGGAACAGGCATCATCCTGAGCGGGCCCTATATAATAGCATATCCGGGCGCCGACTGGAAGGCAGGTGACAAGGTGCATCTGAACATAAAAGACGGTGACGAAATCATCAAAAAGGAGTATAAGATAGCGGCCATCGTGGATGCACCGTATGGCCTTGCCGGGAACGGCTTTACACTGCCGTCTTCTGTACTGCAGGACATGTGTAAAAATAACGTGACAGATGACTTCATCATTTTTACGGAAAAAGGTAAGGCAGGTGCGGTGACAAAGGAGATAAGAACGATTGTAGAAGGGCAGGAATTCCTAGCGATGAATACGTGGGAGGATGCATATGCACAGTCGGAAAAGAGCATCGGCTATATGATGTACGGCTGCTACGGCCTGCTGTTTGTATTCGGCCTTATCAGCATACTGAATCTCGTCAACACGATGATCAACAGTGTCTATATAAGGCGCCGGGAACTCGGAGTCCTTCAGGCAATCGGCCTGTCCGGAAAGCAGACGGTGCGCATGCTGCAGCTGGAAGGACTGTTCTACACGGCAGGCACGCTCCTGCTGTCTGTCGGAGTAGGCAGCATCGCAGGATACGGCTGCTTCCTATGGGCCAAAGCAGAGAGCATCATGTCCATCAGGACATATGAGTATCCTGCTATACCAGTCATAACCCTGGCAGTTATCATACTTGTGGTCCAGGTATTGATAACCTATATGGTAAACAACAGCTTCAAGAAGCAGAGCCTAATAGACCGTATCAGGTTTGCGGAGTAACTGGGAGTTTAGTGAAGCAGGGCGCCGCTGGGAAGGCAGGGGGCATCTGCTGCGATGCGTCCGGGACTGCGACTATCACACAGATTCCTAAGCCTGTGGAATGTTCGCCGATAGCGGCTCTCATCCCACAAGCTAAGGAATCTGGTGAGGATTCTCCGTCCCTTCCGCTTATACCTTCGCATCTGTCCCCTGCCTCCCCATCGGCTATCTACTTTACTGGCACGGGCGGGGGTGGCTGTGTGACGTTACTGGCGGTCAGAAGGAATTTATCTGTGCCGGTATATTAATAAAAAAGCTGAGCGAGTGAAAACCTTTGAAAAATGAAATTATTATGAGGAAGAGCCGGAATCAGGTACAGGGCTGTTATATGAGATAACATCCCTTGCCTGATTCCGGCTCTTCTTCCAGCAACGGCGTGCACGCCTCGCTGCAAACGTTTAACTGCGATAATATACACCGTACT
>NZ_KQ236744.1:884129-946479 GCF_001185345.1 Dorea sp. D27
GGCACGGGCGGGGGTGGCTGTGTGACGTTACTGGCGGTCAGAAGGAATTTATCTGTGCCGGTATATTAATAAAAAAGCTGAGCGAGTGAAAACCTTTGAAAAATGAAATTATTATGAGGAAGAGCCGGAATCAGGTACAGGGCTGTTATATGAGATAACATCCCTTGCCTGATTCCGGCTCTTCTTCCAGCAACGGCGTGCACGCCTCGCTGCAAACGTTTAACTGCGATAATATACACCGTACTAATTTGTATGTGTTGTATACACTAAGCTTGCTATCATTTTCCATCTAGCTGACACAGCCAGCGTTCATCCGCTGGCTAGTAACGCTACACAGCCGTCCTCGCCCTTGTTAAGTAAAGTAGATAGCGGGCGGGGAGCCGGGTGGGAGATGCGCAGGTGTAAGCGGAAGAGGCGGAGAATCCTTTCCGTAGCCCTTATCCTGCGGGATGCAAGCCGCTATCAGCGCGCATTACGCAGGGTTAGGGATACGTGAAATAGTCGGAGCCTCGAACGCATCGGAGCAGATGCCACCCGGCTCCCCGCCCGCAGCCTAATTTACGTAAACTCACATTTGTATTTGCACAGCCCCTGTATTATAATATCCATAATAAGCTGACGTCTGGAAAGTGGGGGGAAGGATGAAGGAGAAGAAATCGGTCTACATACTGTTTATCTTTTTACAGAGTATCTTGTACGGCATCGGCAACCCGGTGACGAAGATTGCGTTTGAGAGCATCTCTGTCTACTGGTGTCTGGCGCTGCGTTTTTTACTGGCCTTTTTAGTGCTCCTTCTATTTTTTGGAAAGAAGATTGTCCGGGAATTAAAAGGCGCAAAGATTATGGATTACCTGCCAGCCAGCCTCTGCATGGCGGCGGCGTACATATCTGTCAATCTCGCGCTCAAATGGACGACAGCCACTAACGTCGGATTTCTGATGTCTCTTCCGGTGGTCATCGCGCCTGTGCTTGCGAGAGTTGTACTTAAGACAACATATGAGTGGAAACATATCCCGGTACAGACTGCCGTGGTGGCGGGGCTGTATCTGCTTTGCTGCGGGGAGCAGGGGTTCGCATTCGGCAAGGGAGAAGCATTTGCCCTGATAACGGCGGCCGCAGTAGCGGGGGCATTGGTATTTGGCGAGAAATCACTTGAAGGTATGAGTGCCTGTACGGTGTCGGCAGCCCAGGCCGGACTGACGGCGGTAATCAGCCTTGTCCTTGCAGCCGGTCTGGAGGAATTGCATGTAGGCAGCGTGACACCGGCTGCATGGGGCGTCGTGGCCTATCTTGCAATCGGTTGTACGTGTATTGCCTACTTGCTGCAGAACACAGCGGTTGCCGAGCTGTCTTCACAGGCGGTCTCTATGCTCCAGACGTCGCAGCCTGTCGCGACGGCGGTATTCTCTTTTCTCATACTAGGGGAACGACTGACCGTGAAGGGATATATCGGGGCAGCCACGATACTTGTATGTATATTGGCGGAAAGTGTATTTGCCAGGCAGGGCGAAAGAAGTGTATAATAAAAAAAACGGTTCGTGTGTGCGGGAACCTGGGGAAGTGTCTTTATGAGAAGAAGAAACATAGTAGTCAGTATAGTCTGTACGTTAATGTGCTGTACGGGTGTAACTGTTATCTTTGAAAGATACCAGTCATGGACGAACCAGGCTTTCGATGAGCTGGCGGCGGAGAATATAAAGGCTTATTCTGACAGCCAGTATACAGAAGTTACTGCGAGGGTAGAGAACGTCAGGACAACGTTGAAAACGATAGCCGAGATGGTACAGCAGAGGGAAGAGACAGGAGAAGGCACGGAAGGGCTTAAAGATTACTTTGATGCGGTGAGCAGCAATGAGGATATACAGGCAAAAGGCGTGCATTATTACAGGTTCGACAGCCTTCACACCTCGCGGATGGAAGAAAGGGACGCGGAGATGATAGAGAAGCTGAGACGCGGAGAATCCGTCGTTTCAGAAATCTATCCTTCTGAATCAGGAGGCGATTCTAATTTTTATTATGGAATTGCAGAACCGATATATGTAGGAGGGGAAGTAGTAGGATTTATCAGAGGGCTGATTAATGGCTATTCGCTGCTGAATTCCAGCCAGACAGGCTTTATGCGGAACGATACAGAAAGCTTTCTCATCTATGAAGACGGCACGAACGCTTTCACGGAGAATCTGGAGGAAGATCACAACAAGAATGAGAACACGATTGACAGTCTGCTGGAGCCAGACGGCAGTACTGATAACGTAGAGGCTTTGAAAGAAAATATAGCCCAGAAGAAACAGAAGGTCATGATAATGGAGAGCAAAGAAGGACCGGTATACGTATCCTACAGCTTCCTCCCATATAATGACTGGGTTATCCTGAACGTATTCCATTCCAAAGAGATGAACAAGTATGTCTTGACACTGGAGTATAACGGAAAAAGGATGACGGCCCTGCTCATCGGACTGGCGGCGGTGACCGTATTGCTTGTCGCGGGTATCGTCTACCACAGCAATAAGGAACGCCGCTTTGAACGGAAACGTACCGCGCTTCTGGCCAATTTCAGCGATATGATTCTGTGCGAGTATGACAGGAACAAAGATGTGCTGAGGTGTACTTCGAATATATCCAGGGTGCTGGCGGTAGAACAGACGGAGATAACAAATTTCAAGAAGTTCATAGAAGAATCCGGGCTTGTCCACCCTCAGGACCATGCGGTGCTGGACGATATGCTGAAGAGGCATCTGAAAGAAGGGGAAACGGAAAAATACGAAGTACGCCTTAAGGCAAAGGACAGAGCGTATATCTGGTGCAGACTTGATATTATAAGTATAGGAAATAAAAGGAAGCGGCTTCTGGTCATAAAAGTTACAGACATCTCAGGCGAAAAAAGAAAAGAGATGGCGCTTATGCAGAAAGCACAGAGAGACACATTGTCCGGCCTGCTGAACAGAGGAGCGTTTAAGGAACAGGTGACTGCTTATATCAAGCAGAGCCAGGGCGGCTTCCTGTTCTTGATCGACCTGGATAATTTTAAAGATATCAATGACAGATACGGACACCTCGCCGGAGATGAGAGCATAAGAAAAGTCGGGGAGGTGATGCAGGCATGCTTCAGGGCAAGGGATATCGTAGGCCGGTACGGCGGGGATGAGTTTTTTGCATTCATACCGGGCAGGATGAGCAGGGATGTTATAGATGAACGTGCGGCGGATGTCATTGGAGCGGTTGGTAAGATTACGCTGGAGGAGGCGCCGGATCTGCACTTCACCTGCAGCATAGGGGTTGTCAGATGCGAGGAAGGCAGCCGTTTCCGTGACTGCCTGAAAAATGCAGACGATGCCATGTATGAAGCCAAAAGCAGGGGGAAGAATTCATGGATTATACAATAAGCACTGTACAATGGACGATGATTTCGATATAATTATGTTATCCGCATAGGGGTGTGCGGTATGACAATATTATCCGCGTTAAGCGGCAAGGAGGTTTTTCTAGAGATGGAAATCAGAGAAGGCTATATGCCATTTAAAGAGTACAAGACGTATTACCGGATTGTAGGGAAGAAGACCGGTAACAAGAAACCATTGGTTCTGCTCCACGGCGGACCCGGATCCACACATAATTATTTTGAGGTGCTGGACCGTCTCGCAGAAGAGGATGGACGGGAACTTGTCATGTATGACCAGATCGGCTGCGGCGAGTCTTATGTAGAGAACCGTCCGGACTTGTGGACGGCAGAGACATGGATTGAAGAGCTTGCGGCGGTCAGAGAGCATCTGGGACTGGACGAGATGCATCTGCTCGGGCAGTCATGGGGTGGCATGCTTCTTCTGGACTATGTATGCAACCATAAGCCGGAAGGCCTTAAGAGCCTTATCCTGTCCAGTACGCTTCCGGCATCCTGGATGTGGGGCGTTGAGCAGCATCGCATGATTAAAGAGCTTCCGCAGGAAATGCAGGATGCGATTGAGAAAGCGACGACGTCAGGAGATTACAGTGACCCGGTATATGCAGAGGCAGAGACTGAATACATGCTGCGGCATGCGGCAGGCGCTGTGACGGACGATTCTCCGGAATGCCTGAGACGTCCGGTGCAGAAAGGCGGAGAAGCATATGTAACGGGATGGGGGCCGAATGAATTCACTCCGATGGGAACGCTGAAAGACTATGATGTGACAGAGCAGCTGAAAGATATTCAGGAGCCGTCACTTGTCATCAACGGAGGGAATGACCTGTGCACGCCGTATATTGCAAAGTATATGTATGACCGGATTCCAAACTCCAGGTGGGAACTGTTCCAGTTCTGCCGTCATATGTGCTTTGTAGAGGACAATGACAGATATGTAGAGCTCATGAAAGAATGGCTGAATGCCAATGATTGATAATAAATAGGAAAGAAAGAAGATGAGTGATAATCCTGTTACAGCTGAACTGGCTGCAGAAGATGAAAAAAAAGAGAAAGACAGACAGAGAAAAAGAGGTTTTTTTGCCGCTTTTATGGCAGGGCTGTTATGGGGGGCTTCAAGTCCTATCGCGCAGTTCTTGTTTGAGGACAAAGGAGTGACGTCAGAATGGCTTGTGCCTTACCGCCTCGTTATGGCGGGCATCCTTTTATTTCTGTATGCTGTTCTTATCAAGAAGCAGAGCCCTGTCGTTTGGAAAGAGAAACAGGACGGTATCCGCCAGATCGTATTTTCCATACTGGGCATGATGGGGATGCAGTATACGTTTTTTGCTGCGGTGCAGGAGACGAACGCGGGGACGGCTACCATATTCCAGTATCTGAATCCGGCAATGCTTATCATTTATTTTGCGGTTATCTATAAGGTGATGCCGAAAGCAAAAGAGATAACAGCCGTACTATGCTCGCTGGCAGGTATTTTTCTTGTGGTGACCCACGGGAATATCCATGCTCTTTCTGTATCTCCCAAAGGCATCATGCTTGGACTACTGGTGGCGCTCACGACCTGTTTCTACGGTGTCCTGCCAGGCCCTCTGCTGAAAAAATATCCAGCGGAGATGGTGTGTGCCTGGGCCATGATTATCGGCGGCCTCGTACTGACGATAGTGACAAGGCCGTGGAGACTCTACGTACATATCGACTGGGCGGTAGCTGTCGCGTTCTTGTCTATCGTCATTTTGGGAACGATATTTCCGTTCTGCTTTTACCTCGCTTCACTGAAAAGCGTGGGGTCTGTATATGCAGGCCTGCTTTCGAGCGTGGAACCAGTAGCCGCCACCGTGCTGGCCGCGGCTTTTCTCGGAACGACGTTCCGCATGATAGATGTGGCAGGATTTGTGCTCGTATTGTCCACTCTCTTTATATTGAATATCAATTCCAAATAGAATGCGGCGCCAAAGCCTTGTTATCTGATTCAACTTTGGCGCTGCCTGTTTTTTTCGGCTAGTAACAGAATAAAGACGGTTATCTTAAAATCAGCGCCGTCACTGACAGAAATAATGACAAGAAGGATGAAAACGGCAGATATATCCAGAACGAGCCAAAGATAGAAGAAGGCAGATGTATCGCAATAGAAGGATAGGGCATAAAACGCACAGCTGTGAGCGGACGTGTCCCGGGAAAAAGGGGTGGATTGTGGAAGAAAATCATAATGACTGCCCATGTAAAAGGGCTAGATGTGAACGGCATGGCAGATGTGCCGCCTGCCGGGAGCATCACGATAAACCGGACGTGAAGTACTTAACCGCCTGTGAGCGGATAGATAAAAGAAAGAAAAAGATGCCGGGCAGGAATGCAATAAAGTAGGCGTATCGTTTTGACGGTACGCCTGCTTTTGGCATTAGGCTATGGAAGCGGGTGCTCGTCAGCATAAAACAGTCCATTGGTTTCTATAGTGTCTGGGAAGTATCAGTTTTCATTGCCAGACGGCAGAGTATGCATGAGGGCAAAGAAGTGTTCCGGGTTCCCGGTACTAAAATATTCATACCACGATTCCAGCGTGTCTGATTGAAATACACCCAGATATTCAATAATTTGTCTCGCCCACGACAGGGCTCCGGTGGAACTTGCGGTAATAAGGTTGTCATCTGCTATGGATGGCTTGTCTATATAAAAACTTTGCCCTCTATAGCTGGGAGAAACCATTTCAAGAAATCCCGGTCCATTGCTGGTATGTGGACGCTTATCCAATAGACCGAAGTTGGCAAGGGCGGCGGTTGCGCCGCAAATTGCACATACTGCGGCTCCTAAAGAGAGAAATTCGCCTGCTTTTTCGATGATAGTGCTATGCCTTGGATCGTTCCATGTGTCTGCGCCCGGCAAGAGCAACATGCTTGTTCTGCTCACGGTAATATCATCAATTACGCAGTCAGGCACGATGGTAAGCCCGCCCATTGTATTGACCGGCTCTTTGGAATAGCTTACTGTTTTGAGCGATATGGGCGGTGCATCCTTTTTGAAAAAGCGGCCGGAATTCAGCTCCGAAATAACATGCCCCAATTCCCAGTCGGCTAAAGTATCAAGAACATAAACATAGATTGTGTACATAAATTTCCTCCATTTTGTTGTCTTATTGACTTGTCTGCTTTTTTATTGTACCATGTGATTGTTGACAACAGTATGGCAACAATAATTATAAAAAGGAGATTATCAGATGAAAATAGACAGGCTTGTCAGCATTATTATGATACTCCTTGATAAAAAGCGGATAGGCGCACAACAATTAGCAGATATGTTTGAAGTATCACCCCGCACGATCTACCGTGACATAGACGCTATCAACATGGCGGGTATCCCGATTCGCTCGATATCGGGAGCGGGCGGCGGCTTTGAAGTCATGCCGGAATACAAGATTGATAAAAAGGTTTTTTCGGCCGACGACCTTTCTGCTCTTTTGATGGGTCTCTCCAGCCTTTCCAACATGATGCGGGGTGATGAACTGGTACATGCTCTTGCGAAAGTCAAGAGTTTTATTCCCGCCGACAGGGTGAAAGATATTGAATTAAAAGTAAATCAAATTCATATAGATCTTAGTCCGTGGAGAGGCAGCAAAAATATACAGACATATTTAGAAATCGTCAAGGCAGCTTTACAGGAAAGCAAGCTGCTGACCTTTGAATATGTAGCTCACCACGGAAATAAGACTGTGCGGACAGTCGAGCCGTATCAGCTCGTGCTGAAAGGCAGTCATTGGTATGTGCAGGGGTATTGCCGCATTAGAAATGATTATCGGTTATTTCGCTTATCCCGTATGTCCGACCTGCAGATGCAAGAGGAGGTTTTCGTACCACGAGATTATCAGAAACCTCCACTGGACTTTGATGATATTCTTGAAACTATGCAAACAAAAATCAAAATCCGTATTCATAGATCTGTGATGGACAGGGTGCTTGATTTTTGCTCTTATGAAGCATGTTCGCCAGACGGTGATGAACATTACCTTGTTGATTTCCCTTTCATAGAGAACGAATACCACTACGACATTCTTTTGAGCTTTGGAAACAAGTGCGAGTGTTTAGAGCCGCGGCATATCCGCGCGGAAATGATACGCAGAATACAAGAGATGGCTTCCATATACGATAGTTGATACACAGATGAATTATTGCCACATTATGGATGTAGGACGAATTTCATGGGCATATAATAGAATAAGTGCATCTATTCTGGAGTTTTGCCTTATGAAGCAGGAAACAGTCAAAAGGGTAAAAAATTATGTGGTACTGGTCCTTGTAACTGCTGTTGCAATTGCAGGTTCATACCAGTATGTGTCGCAGTATGTGAAGGTATCAAGCAATGTAAATGGCAGAGAGCTTCCAATATACTCGGTAGACACGCAGGAGAAAAAAGTGGCCCTCACGTTTGACGCGGCGTGGGGAAACGAGGACACGCAGAAGATACTGGACATATTGAAAAAACATGATGTCCGCGTGACGTTCTTTATGACGGGCGGGTGGGTTGACAAATATCCGGATGACGTGAAGTCCATATATAAGGCAGGACATGATCTGGGAAGCCACAGCGAGAGTCATAAGAATATGTCCCAGCTAAGTGATGAGGAGAAAAAACAGGAACTGCTGTCCGTTCACAAGAAGGTTAAGGAGCTGACGGGGACAGACATGAATTTATTCCGGGCGCCTTATGGCGACTATGACGATGCGGTCATTCTGACTGCCAAAGATATTGGCTACTATACGATTCAGTGGGATGTGGACAGTCTGGACTGGAAAGACTATGGGGTGAAAAGTATACTATCGACCGTGCTGGACAGCCAGGAACTTGGAAACGGCTCTGTCATCCTCTGCCATAATGGTGCGAAATATACGGCGGACGCGCTGGATCAGCTTATAGACGGCCTTGAGAAGAAAGGATACGAGATCGTGCCTGTATCACAGCTCATCTATAAGGACGGTTACCATATGGACGTCAACGGGAGGCAGATAAAAGACTGAAATGGCCCTGTTAAATCCTTAACTACTATGCTATACTCGGATTATATACTTGTACGTTTTAGAGAGGGATAAGGAGAACAAAGAGGGAGACATGAGGGTATTGGTTATCGCAGCAGTTCTCATGCTGGTTTTTGGAATCATATATGGGGCATCCAGGGAAAGAATCGGGTGCAGGTCACTTGCATTTAAAGCACTTGCCACATTTATGGCTGTGTATCTCGGTATGTACGGGGCCATCAGGTTCGGTGGCATGACAGGCACATTTATGTCGTTCGGTCTTGTATTGTGCCTGGCAGCTGATGTTGCGCTGGAATTGGATTTTGTAAAAGGTATCCTGCTGTTCGGAATCGCGCATGTATGTTTCATCGTGTCCTACAACAGGCTGGTCCATCCGGTATGGTATACATTTGCAGGAGCATCTCTGGCTTATCTGGCCTTATTCGTCATATTTAAAGATGACCTGAAAAGTCTTGGAAAACTGAAAGCCGCGGCAGTCATATACATGGCAGTGCTCTGCTATATGGCGGCCTCGGCAGTTACACTTTGGATTGCTTATGGAACAGAAGCGTCGGCGATGGTCGCAGCTGGGGCAGTCTGCTTCGTCATCTCAGACGGGATTATCGCGTACAGGACTACAAAGGGGAAGAATGAGCTTATATACGGAGCTGCCATACTGCTGCTGTATTACGGCGCCGTCTATCTGTTTGGAGCAGCGGTGTTCATAGGATTATAGGGCGGATGTGCAGTATTGATAAAGGATATCAAATTGTATAGAGAAAAATGCAAAGTAAGGGCAAATTTTTTTATACGTGATTTTATGTTTGTGTTATAATGATGCTGGTAATCAGGAATAGAAGGTGCCAGTTTGGAAAATGATGAATGGAACGTATATAAATTTAATGACGACAGGAGGATGCAGAAAATGCAGGGTACAAGAAAAGTAACAGATGATATCGTGTGGGTCGGCTGCAACGACAGGCGGCTAGCTTTGTTTGAAAATTTATTTCCAATACCACGGGGAGTGTCCTATAATTCGTACCTTATCATGGATGAGAAGGTGGCATTGATGGATACGGTGGATGCGTCTGTCACGAGCCAATTTATGGAGAACCTGGAATATGTGCTTGCCGGACGTGACATCGATTATCTCGTCGTTCAGCATATGGAGCCCGACCACTGTGCCAACATAGAGGAACTGATGAAGAGGTATCCTCATATGCAGGTGGTCGCTAACACAAAGACGGTGCAGATGATCCACCAGTTTTTTGACGTTGAAGCTGACGGAAAGGTTAAACTTGTCAAAGAAGGGGACACGCTGTCAACCGGAGAGCACACGCTTCGCTTCGTGATGGCACCTATGGTCCATTGGCCGGAGGTCATGGTGACCTATGATGAAAAGGACAAGATTCTATTTTCAGCGGATGCCTTTGGTACATTCGGCGCGCTTGACGGCAATATCTTCAACGATGAGATTGACTTTGAAAGGGACTGGCTTTCTGAGGCGAGAAGATATTATTCAAATATTGTGGGAAAATACGGTGCACAGGTACAGAGCCTGCTGAAGAAAGCTGCCGCACTTGATATCGCGATGATATGTCCCCTGCACGGGCCGGTGTGGAGAACAGACATCGATTTCTTCGTGGATAAGTATGACAAGTGGAGCAGATATGAACCGGAAGAGAGTTCTGTTGTCATCATATATGGGTCGATATACGGCCATACGGAGGCGGCAGTGAATTCGCTCGCATGCCGTCTGGCGGATGCCGGAGTGAAGGGAATCAAAGTGTATGATGCTTCATCTGCCCACGTGTCGGACCTGATTGCGGAAATATTCCGCAGCAGCCACGTTGTGCTCGCCTGCGCAACGTATAATGGAGGCATATATCCGCCGATAGAGAACCTGCTGAGCGACATGAAGGCGCTGTCGGTACAGAAGCGTACAATTGCGCTTATGGATAACGGGACATGGGCACCGGCTGCAGGCAGGATGATCGTGAAGAGGCTGGAAGAGATGAAAGACATCACTGTGCTGGAGCAGCTTTCTATCAAATCTGTCCTCAAAGAAGACAGGGCCGATGAGCTGGAAGCATTTGCCCGGAAGATTGTAGAAGCAATGCAAGAATAAGATGAGGCAAGAGGAAGAGATATATGGACAACAGAGTATCTGTAATCAGCATAATCATAAAGGAAGAAGAATCCGTGACAGCAATCAATGAACTGCTGCACGAATTCCGGGAGTATATCGTGGGAAGGATGGGAATCCCATACCGTGACAGAGGCGTGTCCATCATCAGCGTGGTGCTGGACGCCCCTGGCGATGTGACGAGCGCGCTCTCCGGCAGGCTCGGGATGCAGCCTGGCGTCACCGCCAAGACATTGACGGCAAAATTGTGAACAGGGACGTGATCTTTTTTCGTTTTCCTACGTCCCCCTTATAACCTGTGGATTCCGTTTTGGAGCTCTTCCGCCCATTTCTGCAGGTTGTATGTCCTGCCGCCGAAAAGCTTCAGGATGACCCCGGTCGGATTGTTTTCATTGGCAAAGGCATTGGCCTCGTCGGTATCTACGTGCATGGCGAGCGCGAAGTCGGGGCTTACGCGTACGACGACATCTGCAAATATAAGCGACCGTTCATAGCTCTCCATGATGACGAATACTTCATCATTGTCTTTGACGTTCAGCAGACCGGCCTGGACAGGCGTCATATGGATGTGGCGTTTGGCGACTATGACTCCGTGTCCGAGCTCCAGCGTCCCCTTTGGACCGATGAGCGTGCACCCGGGTGTGCCCTGGGTATCGCCGGACTGCCGGATCATCCCCGGCACGCCGAGCTTCCGGGAGTCGGTCATGGAGATTTCAACCTGTGTTTCCCGGCGGTAAGGCCCGAGCACTGCAATGTTTTCAAAACTGCCTTTCGGGCCTTTGACAGTGACCCGCTCTTCAGACACATACTGCCCGGGCTGGCTTAGAGGAGCTTTATATGACAAGGTCTTGTCCTCTCCAAATAGAATCTTATAATCTGCTTCGCTGATGTGCATATGGCGTGCACTCGTCTCGATTGGTATAGCAATCCCCATAACTCTCCACACCTTTCTGTCTATTTCATAGAATATCGCCAGACATAATATATCCTTATTGTAACAAAGAGGAATGCTTTTTTCAATCTTCATATATTTCAGATTACGTGCTTGAGAAATGCAGATAAATGGCATATAATAGGAGCAGGGAACGTAACTACTTGGAGTATAGATGATTTAAGGAGGAAGAAGGATGAAAAACATTTGGGAAGCAGTGAGGGAATTTTTCAAGCGGGACTGGACGCCGGCGGAAAAGGTGCTTGTTATACTATGCTGTATCTTGATTGGAGTCGTGAAAGGCTTCTTGCTGTCCCCGGTCAAGAAAGGCATCAGCTGCGGCAATAATAATGGAAATGTATATAACGAGCTTGACGATGATTACTGGCTGGATGACGAAGATTAGATTACATTTGTGGCAATGTTTGGCACTTTGGCACGTTGACAAAGTGCTAATTACTATTTATAATTTTATATTGTATAAAACAAAGGCGTTTTCACTGACATGGGAACGCCTTAAATTATACATAAATATGCATAAATATGCACATATTCTGTCGTAAATACTATAAATTCGTGTTGAGGAGGGAAATGATAATGAATAATTACACGGTAGAGGATGTTTTGAAAATGGTCCGCGACGAAGACGTGGGATTTATACGCCTTCAGTTTACCGATATCTTTGGCACTTTGAAAAATGTAGCGGTTACGGTAAGCCAGCTTGAGAAAGCGCTCGACGGCAGCTGTATGTTCGATGGTTCGGCCATCGATGGTTTTGCTGGCGTGGAAGATTCAGATATGTACCTGCGCCCGGACTTGAGTACATTTGATATATTTCCGTGGAGGCCGCAGCAAGGTAAAGTGGCGCGGCTTATCTGTGATGTATATAAAGCAGATGGAACCGCATTTGAAAGCGATCCGCGTTTCATATTGAAACAAGTGGCAGGCAAGGCTAAGGTAGAAGGCTACGAGCTGCATGTAGGTCCGGAATGTGAGTTCTTCCTGTTCCACACGGATGAGGACGGGCTGCCGACCACGCTCACACATGAATGTGCCGGCTACTTTGACCTGGGGCCACTTGATCTGGGAGAAAATGCCCGCAGAGACATGGTGCTCACGCTTGAGGATATGGGATTTGAGATTGAAGCCTCCCACCATGAGATGGCCCCGGCACAGCATGAGATAGATTTCAAATATGATGAGGCGCTGGCTACCGCAGATAATATCATGACATTCAAGCTGGTCGTCAAGACCATTGCAAAGCGCCATGGACTGCATGCTACATTTATGCCGAAGCCGAAATACGGTACGAACGGTTCGGGCATGCATCTGAATATGTCGCTTAACAGAGATGGAATCAATGTGTTTTCGGACCCGGAGGATGAAAAAGGGCTGAGCAGAAAGGCGTATCATTTTATAGGGGGCATCATGAAGCACATGAAGGCTATCAGCCTTATTACCAACCCTGTAGTCAATTCTTATAAAAGGCTAGTACCCGGTTATGAGGCGCCGGTGTATATCGCATGGTCGGCAAAGAATCGTACGCCGCTTATACGCATTCCGGCGGCACGTGACGGCGATGTGAAAGTGGAGCTTAGAAGTCCGGATCCTTCGGCGAATCCGTACCTTGCCTTGTCCGTCTTACTGGCGGCAGGAATGGATGGCATACACAAGGAGCTGATGCCGCCTCAGAGCGTTGACTGCAATATAAACAAGATGACGGAAGAACAGAGGAAGGAAGCTGGTATCGCCCCCTTGCCGGGAAGCCTTCTGGAAGCGGTTCGCGCATTTGAACAAGATGAGTTTATGAAAGGAGTGCTGGGGGAAGACCTTTCTAAAAAGCTTATCAAGGCGAAGACAGAAGAGTACATGAAATACCGTGGACAGGTTACCGAGTGGGAGATTGAAAAATATCTGCACAGAATCTGATACCTGCCTGCCATAACGAGTAGAAAAACATTACAGGAGGTGTCGGTTTGGCTGGTATTATTGTTGTATTTCCAAATAAGGACAATGCAGTCAATATCCGTAACCTGTTAGTCCGCGAAGGTTTCGCTGTCACCGGGGTATGTACTACTGGTGCGCAGGCCATGAATTATGTCGATACGGTTGAGGAAGGAATCGTCGTGTGCGGGTATAAGATGAAAGATATGCTGTATTCTGAACTTCGTGAATATCTTCCTGATGATTTTGAGATGCTGTTAATAGCGTCTCCTGACAAGTGGAGCAGCGGGCTCGCAGAAGGTGTGGTGGGGCTGAACATGCCAATCAAGGTTTATGACCTGATGAATACGGTGGAAATGATGCTTCAGAACATGAACCGCAGGAGAAGAAAGAGGAAGCAGAGGCAGAGGGAACGGAGTCCGGGGCAGCAGGAGGTCATACAAAGAGCAAAACAGCTTCTGATGGAACGCAACAACATGTCTGAGGAGGAAGCGCACAGATATCTGCAGAAAAGCAGCATGGACAGTGGGACAAATATGGCGGAGACGGCAGAGATGGTATGGAGCATCATGGCTGAATAGAGATCGTGGAAGGAGAGAGCTAATATGAGATTTACGAAAATGCATGGGCTTGGCAATGATTACGTGTATGTGAACTGTTTGGAAGAGAGGATTGGGAATCCGCCGGAAACGGCCAGATATGTAAGCGACCGGCACTTTGGGGTGGGTTCTGACGGGCTTATTATGATCAATCCTTCAGAAATCGCCGACTTTGAGATGGAGATGTACAATGCCGACGGTTCGCGGGGAGAGATGTGCGGCAATGGAATCCGATGCGTGGCAAAATACGTGTACGATTACGGACTTACCGATAAGACCAGCATCTCTGTAGAGACACTTGGCGGCATCAAATATCTGGATTTGACCGTAGAGGATGGAAAAGCCGTGCTTATCAAAGTGGATATGGGGACGCCGGTTCTTGCTCCTGAACAGATACCAATCGTATCTGTGGGGGATGCTGTTATCGATGAGCCTGTCGTTGTAGACGGAACAGAGTATAGGATGACGGGCGTTTCTATGGGGAACCCTCACGCTGTAATTTATGTAGATGATCTGTGTGGACTGGATATTGAGAAGACAGGGCCGAAGTTTGAAAACCATGAGCGTTTTCCGAAACGTATCAACACGGAATTCGCCCGCGTAATCGACAGGACTACAGTGGAAATGCGCGTCTGGGAGCGTGGTTCCGGCGAGACTCTCGCGTGCGGCACCGGTGCCTGTGCAGTAGCAGTGGCCAGCATATTGAACGGCTTTACGGAAGATGAGGTTACCGTAAAGCTGCGAGGTGGCGACCTGCTCATAAAGTGGGACCGTGAAACAGATAAGGTGTATATGACGGGGCCGGCTACCGTTGTATATGACGGTGAGATTGATATATAGACATGTTATAGATAACGAGGAGGAAAGTATATGTTTAAGATAAATGAAGACTACTTGAAGCTGCCGGGCAGCTATCTGTTCTCTACCATCGCTAAGAAGGTTGCGGCCTTCCAGACAGAACACCCGGACAAATCTATCATACGGCTCGGAATCGGGGACGTGACCCGGCCGCTGGCACCGTCCATCATCGACGCGCTTCACGGCGCGGTGGACGAGATGGCACATGCAGAGACATTTCACGGATATGCACCGGATCTGGGTTACGAGTTTCTGAGAAATGCGATGGCTGAACATGATTATGTGGACAAAGGGTGTGACATTAAGGCAGACGAGATATTTATCTCGGACGGGGCAAAGTGCGATTCGGGAAATATTCAGGAAATCTTCGCAAAGGATAACAGGATAGCAGTGTGTGATCCTGTATATCCGGTTTATGTAGACACGAATGTGATGGCCGGGCGGACCGGAACCTATGATGCACGTACGGAGACGTGGAGCAGCGTCATCTATATGCCATGTACGAAAGAGACCAATTTTGCGCCTGAGCTGCCAGAGGAGGTGCCGGATATCATCTATCTCTGCTTCCCGAACAATCCAACCGGTGCCACGATTACAAAGGCTCAGCTTAAGGAATGGGTTGATTACGCGAATAAGAACGGAGCTGTGATTATTTACGATGCCGCGTATGAAGCATACATTTCTGAGGAAGATGTGCCACATACGATCTACGAATGCGACGGGGCCAGGACGTGTGCCATAGAGCTGCGCAGCTTTTCCAAAAATGCAGGTTTTACAGGTGTCCGACTAGGTGCCGCTGTGGTTCCGAAAGATTTAAAATGCGGAGATGTCATGCTTCATTCTCTGTGGGCACGCAGGCACGGAACTAAATATAACGGCGCCCCCTATATTGTCCAGAGGGCAGGGGAGGCAGTTTATTCAGATGCGGGTCAATCACAGCTTAAAGAACAGGTAGCATACTATATGAAAAATGCCGCTATTATCTATGAGGGGTTGAAAAGCGCAGGATATAGTGTGTCCGGTGGAGTAAATGCACCGTATATATGGCTGAAGGCACCGGAAGGCATGACTTCATGGGAATTTTTCGACTATCTGCTGGAACGTGCAGGTGTGGTCGGTACGCCAGGCTCCGGGTTCGGGCCAAGCGGTGAAGGCTACTTCCGCCTGACTGCATTTGGCTCTTATGAAAATACGGTTGCCGCTGTCAAGAGAATCCAAGAGATATAGGGCATAGAAGAAGTAAGAGAAACAAAAAAGAGCAGGATTAAGCCGCCGGCAGAAGAAGATGCTTCCCGGGGGCTTTTCTGACGGCCGCGGTCAGTTTTGGCCTGCCTTAATCTGAAGCTCCGTAATGTGCTCCTTCTCTTCGGACGCCTGATGTATATCCGTCCAGAGCAGTTCCAGAAATGGTCCCTGTAGGCTGTAGCCGCGCTCTTTGGCATATGCCAGAAGCTTCGGGATATAGACGGCATTCTGGGCACAGTCTCCCCTATAGCTGACGGAGAGGTAATTTCCTGGCTCGATAACATCTGCTCCGCTTTTGTCAATGATAAAGACATCGGTATAGTCCCTGTAATCGCCTGACGCCGCACTGTCTACAGGGATGACGGACCCGATTCGGTTATTTCCGATGATATAAAGTTTGTCTTTGTTCTTATTCAAAAGCTGCTTGATAAGCATATCCATCTCCTCGTCCTGGCTGTAGCCGGCGTGAATCATATGGCATCGGCGCGCAGAAAGCGCCTTCTCTTCGATAACTCCAATTGGCTGCTTTATAGCGTCCCGGATAATTTCCAGGCGGTCTTCGATATTCGACTGCAGCGTTTCCAGGGACTTCATACGCTCCCTGATAATATCCAGCTCCTCCTGCAGCATAGTCTCCGTATTGGAAAGGCTTCGCTTGTCCAGATACTCCCGGATCCGCTCCATAGAAAAACCAAGCTCCCGCAGATCCCGGATAACATTCAACCGCCACAGGTCATGAATGTGATACATACGGTAGTCATTCTCCCCTCTGTGCGGCTTTAAAATACCAAGCTTCTCATAATAACGCAGAGAATCCGGGCCGATATTGTACAATTGAGATATTTCACCGATACGATAATAATGCTTCATAAAAAGATCCTTTCGTCATTTGGGTACAGGGCAATTGTCAATTTGGGACGTGATCCTTTTGAGTTTTGTTACGTCCCCAAATAAAACTCTTGACCTTAGTATTGTACCAAGGTTTAGTGTATAATTACAAGGTAAATGATTTAAGGAGAGATTAATTATGAGATTGGAAGGTAAATCACTGAAAGGTGATTTTATAAGATTTATCATACCATCTATCATTGCGCAGTGGGTATTTGCGCTTTATACGATGGTAGACGGTATCTTTGTTGCCAGGGGAGTATCGGAGGTGGCGCTGACTGCGGTCAATATATCTATGCCCTATGTTATGGCGCTGTATGCGATATCTATTTTATTCGCGGTCGGTACATCTACCGTGGTGGCGATTTTGTTAGGAGAGAAGAATGTCAGGCGGGCAAATGAAGTCTTTACACAGAATATTGTGCTGCTTGTCCTCCTTTCTGTCATCGTCACAGCGGTTGTTATGCTGAATTTGGAACGGTTCGCGGATTTCCTTGGAGCAACGGCCCACAACAGAGAGTATGTACTTGATTATCTCGGTACGCTTGCACCGTTCTCCGGACTGTTTATACTGGCATATTCATTTGAGACATTGATTAAGACGGATGGGTATCCGAAGCGGGCTACGATTATCGTGACAATTGGCTCTTTGATGAACGTGGTGCTGGATTATTTTATGGTTATGGAATGGGGCATGGGAATCAGTGGTGCCGCGCTTGCCACGGGTCTGTCCAATGTGGCGTTGATCGGGCTGTATCTGATGCATTTTCTGGGAGGCAAGGGGACTATTAAATTCCGGAAGTTCAAGCTGGATCTGCTGCTTGTTTGGAGGGAATTCAAGAACGGGCTGCCGTCCGGTATTACGGAGCTGTCGACCGGGCTGATTATATTCCTGTTTAACCAGGCCATACTACATTACCTGAATGAGGACGCGCTCGTAAGCTATACGATTATTTCATACGTAAATTCTATCGCTATCATGTCCATGGTCGGAATTGCACAGGGGTACCAGCCACTAATCAGCTATTATTACGGTCAAAAGCGGATTGACCGCTGCCGGAAGCTGATGCGGTATGGAATTACGGCAGCAGTGGTCGTATCTGTCGTATTCACAGCGGGAAGCGTCATAGGGGCGAAAGGAATAGTAGGCATGTTCGTTGCTAAAGAGCTAACGGAGCTGAGCGCTTATTCCGTACATGTGATGTGCATATTCGTGCTGTCCTTCCTCGTAGCCGGTTATAATATAGTGATAGGCGGTTATTTTACAGCAGTAGAGAAGCCGGTATCGGCCATGGTCATATCGGTGGCCAGAAGCATCGTCATGCTCGTATTGAGTCTTGGACTGCTGACCGCTTTGTTTGGAGGAAGCGGCATATGGTGGAGCCCGACTTTGGCAGAAAGCTTAACGCTCATCCTGACTATCGGCCTGTTTATACGTTATAAAAAGGGATGGAAAAAAGAAAATTAAAAAGTTGCAAAAAAAGGCTTGATTTTTGTGTTCTATTTGGTATAATAATACATGTTCCGTCAAAGAAATGACGAGCTGTATTGCGGATTGGTGTAATGGCAGCACAGCAGACTCTGACTCTGTTAGTAGAGGTTCAAATCCTCTATCCGTAGTTCCTTGGCAGGGGCGCCGGATTTCTCTTTTACAGAGAGTCCGGTTAACTAAATAGAATATCGGAGTGTGGCTCAGCTTGGTAGAGCGCTACGTTCGGGACGTAGAGGTCGCGTGTTCGAATCACGTCACTCCGATTTTACCCCCATTTTATGGGGTTTTTTCAATTTTTAGGTGTTAAAAAAGTTGGTTGGCTTTGGTTGGGATTATCCAGTGTGTGCCAGATTCTTGAATTTGGCATTTCTGTTTTGGATAATTTCTTTCTTTTCAGCAAGGTTTGAGGTGTCATAGGTATAATATTTATTGTTGACCTCTGTAGTATGTCCTGGCATACTTGCAACGATAGATTTCGGCGTTCCTTTGGCTTGTAAGTCCGAACTGGTAGTTTTGCGCAGTTTGGTGATACCGCCGCAGTTCCAATATTACGGATTGTCTCATTAATTCCCCAATACTTGTAAACAACAGTTAGCGCTGTGTCTCGTGTGCCTTGATTGCTCAATGACATGCTGTTACGGACATGATAATCGGGCAGACTGATGTAATAGCACATTCCGGCAATTAAACAGAGTAATAAAAGTATAGATATGACTTTTCTTTTCATGTGTATGTACCTCTTTTTCCTATGTCCTCTGATGGGATGACTATATAGTAATTACTACATAAAGATTTATTAAATATACTTTGTGTAGGGGTGATGCGCATGAATTATGGACATTTAGAATTAAGGATAGAAGAACTGTTGAAATAACGGGGGATCAGTTGCCCTGTTTTTGGTATCTCGTGGAATCCGCTGAAACTCAGCGCAGTATAGCAAGGAGAATTATTATTTTCCTTGAAGCTAGGCGAGTATAATTTGGTGATTATGGTGATGAAGCATTTCGTCAATGTATAGAATCAGTTACAAAAATTAAAGAGTATTTATCTTCTGAATTACCAGCAATAGATGATAACTCTGAATTAAACGCCTACATACGTTCCATGAGAAATTCATGTAATAAGTTTTTAAGCTGTTTTCCACAGAATATACAGGATAAATGTAGATACTGTAAAGAGGGAAATCCAGAATATTGGTACTTTGTTTCTACAATTGGTGAACTTAGAGGAGTTTCTGGTATTATGATTGGTCAAATTGCTAAAGCATATGGTTTAGATGTTGAAGATGATTTGGCTCGAATAATTCCGGACTAATTCTTGTAAAAAAATTCGGAAGTCGTGGAGATTTAAGATAATGAAATATAAAGTGGATGATAAAGAACTTAGTGCCCCTATCTTTGTACCTTTTGTAAATCAAATATGGAAAGGCAATTATGATATGGAGAAAACACAGGCCGCATTATCTAAAACAATAAACATCACAGCTTATGATGATGCAATACTTGTAGGATGTTTGCGTATTCTTACGGACGGTTATTATTTTGGAACAATTACAGAGTTGCTTGTTCTGCCGAAATACCAGAAACAAGGTATTGGAAGTAAGCTTCTCCAGCTTGCAAAAGAAAACACGCCTACTATGCTTTATTTTGGTGCACAACCGGGTATAGAATCTTTTTACCAAAAGAATGGTTGTCAAAAGAGCCTGCAATCCTACGCGATAGAAAAGAACAGGTAATTATTAATCTGTGATTGGTTTCAATAAACAGGTAGAAACGAATTGCTATTTAGCAGTTGCTTTGCTAAAATATAACTAGGTGTTACCATAACGGAATAGGCGGTTTGCCCTCTGACAGAGGGACTGAACCCTCTGATTACATAGAAATCTAAATTGGATTTATCTAATTGGGAAATCTAGGAAAGGAGGGCGAATGTATGAGTGATTTTGAAATGCTCTCCATCGTACTAATGATTCTTGCAATCATTGTAACGATTCTAGTTGCATACATAAACCATACAAAAAAGTAACCGCCCCCCTACCAAGGAAAAGTTACTTTTTTTGTATAACTGATTAAATTGGGAAACCGTTTATCGGTAACACCTTTTATAGTTATATATTAACAAGTATATTGAAAAATGTCAAATCATTGCTAAAATTTATGTTAAATAGTTGCAGTCATGCAAAAGAAAACCTTGCTTCTGCAAAGGTACTTGAAAAGCTTGGCCTTGTTTATGAAAGAGATGGTATTACTTCCCATGTCGACGGGGTTCGTCACTTTGATAACCGAGAATATTTTTTAGAGCTGGACAGTTGAATTCAATTTAGAGTGTTATGAAAATCAGAATTTATAGAGGTGTTTTATTTTTACTTGGAGCAATACGGTGTCATTGATGTACACTACATAAAACGTATTCACCGACAAAAAGATTTCAACGCAGTTAAAGAGGGTGAATTACCTGTTCGTCTTACAAGAAATGTAGGTAAGGTAACGTATGTCTTATATTGGGTACTGGAAAATGAAGAAGCTCATGCAAGAGTTTCAAAGCTTGGCGTAGAAAAATTCTATAAACATTGGAATAGGTGTTTAACCACAATGCCCAAAATAATCTTGGGTGAAAATATCTCAGATTACCTGATGTGAACACCTCAAAGCCTCTTGATATCCACAGGAAAAGGAGAAATATGGATGCTTATTCGAAATGAAGAAACAAAAGATTATGAAGTAGTAGAGGCAATCACAAGAAAGGCTTTCTATAATTTGTATGTACCAGGCTGCGTAGAGCACTATCTCGTCCACATCATGCGCCAGCATGAAGACTTTGTGCCGGAATTGGACTTTGTGGTTGAAGAGGATGGACACGTCATTGGAAATATCATGTATACAAAGGCCAGGCTGGTTGACGAGGCAAAGAAAGAAAAACAGATACTGACTTTCGGCCCAGTCAGTGTACTGCCGGAATATCAGCGGATGGGATATGGAAAAATGCTGATGGAACATTCCTTTGAGAAAGCGTTAGAGCTCGGCTATGATGCTATCGTGATATTTGGAATTCCAGGCAATTATGTAGGACGTGGTTTCAAAAGCTGCAAAAAATACAATATATGTATTGACAATGGCACATATCCGGCAGCGATGATGGTAAAAGAGCTGAAGGCAGGAGCGCTCAACGGAAGAAAGTGGATATATTACAATAGTCCTGTCATGCAGATGGATGAAAAGGATGCACAGAGCTTTGATGATGCTTTAGAAAAGATGGAAAAGCGGTACGAGCCAAGTCAGGAGGAGTTTTATATCCTCAGCAATTCGTATGTGCATTAGGTATAATTCTCGATAATCAGGCAATAACCATTACGAAAGCGACCAACGAGATGCGGCTGCACAGAACGATATAAACGCATGACTTCAGAGGGATGGGATATCATCGGCTTTTTGATGGGTTAGGAAATCAGGAGGAAGTATTATGAAGCTTCACTATGAAGCGGTTACAGAAGAACTGCGCCAGGAGGTACTTGCACTTGGGACGGCGGAGGGCCAGGAAGGGTATATAGAGCCTGTATCCCAATGCCTGGAAGAGGCTTGCGGCGACCACCGCTGGAAGCCTGTGGCCATATGTGATAGAGACACAGTGGTGGGATTTGCCATGTACGGATATTTTCTGCCTGAATATCCCCCGCAAGGCCGGCTTTGGTTTGACCGCCTGCTCATAGATGCCCGTTATCAGGGGAAAGGGTATGGGAAAGCGGCCATGGCGGATTTGCTGCAGCGTCTTTGCCGTGAATATCCGGACCGGGAAAAGATTTACCTGAGCGTCATCCGGGAAAATGAGACGGCCATCTCTCTTTACGAGCAATTTGGATTCTCCTTTAACGGCGAGAGAGATACGAAGGGGGAATATGTAATGGTAAAGGAAGTGGAAAAATAGTAATCGAAACGGATGCACATGCTCAAAAGTTAAGCTGCCGTGATACGATACACGGCAGCTTTTCTGATGCGGGAAAGCAATAATACCCGCTATAGCCCGCATTCCACATACATTGCATGGATATCATCCTGGTAGATATCAAGCTGCGCCCGGCTTGGAAATGACAGCTGTGTGCCTTGCTGCGTGACGCTTAGGCCGGCCGCGTAAGTCGCAAAGCAGATGCTGTAAGGAAGATCGTTCCCTTCCCCTAGAGATACGGCCAGGGCGCTGATGAAACAGTTTGCGGCACCCGTAGTATCTACTGGTGTGAAAGGGGCGGCACGGAAAAAGTGGCTATACTCAGAGTTCTTTAAATAACAGCCTCTGGCTCCCAGTGTGACGATAATCGTATTCTGACACATATGATACAGCCGCTCGGCTTTCTCCTGGATCGTATCATTCCCACCCGCTAACACGGCCAGCTCGGCTTCGTTCGGCACGAGATAATCAATCTTGCGCAGCAGCGTCTGCTCGATTTTTCCTGTAGTAGAAGGCTTTAGAAAAATCTTAACGTTCAGCTTCTGGCAGCGCTTGATTGCGTAAGCGACGACTTCGGGAGCCAGCTCTGTAGAAATGAGGCAGTAGTCTGTGTTGGTCAGAAGGTGGGTGCATTTGTTAAGCTGTTCCACGTCAAAAAACGAATTGGCGCCCGGATAAGATATGACACAGCTGTTATTGCCGTCCGGCACGGCAATAAACGCTTTGCCGGTGGAGGTGGAACCGTCTATATATATGCCATCTGTCTTAATGTTGTAAGTTGACAAAGTATCCGATATGGTATGCCCTTCCGCATCGTCGCCAAGCCTTCCTATGGCATAGACAAATCCTCCCAGCTTTCCGGCACCGATTGCCTGGTTGATGCCCTTTCCGCCTGGTGTGCTGAAGATATTGTTAGAAACGATAAGCTCCCCGGGAGAGGGAATCTTTTTTGTACTTATAATGATATCCATAGTCATATTGCCGATAACCGCAATCTTTGTCCTGCATGCGCTCGGAAGAGCAAGGCTATCCCCCTTGTGGATGACGGGCTCTATGCTTAGCGACTTAGGACGTACCGCATGGGTTTCCACCATGTCCAGAATGGATTTCGTGGCCACTTTGCCTAGCGTATCATAAGGGAGCTCTACAGAAGTGACAGGAGGATACAGAATCTGGGCCAATTCGTTCGTTTCACCACAGACAATAGATACCTCGTCCGGAATGGAAAGGTTCATCTCGTGTAAAAACGTATAGGCGCTTGCAGCGAGTACCGCGTTCTGGCAGTATAAGGCCGTAATATCCTGCTCAAACAATTGTTCAAATGCAGCATGTGTGTTGTGGGCATCGGATTTACATGAGATAATAAGGCTTTCATCGCGGGACAGTGAACTTTCAAACAAAGCACGAAGATACCCATTGCCGGCGGATGTGCTGTTGTCTGAAGCCGCATCCAGCACACAGCCTATGCGCGTATGTCCGTGATTTATAAGCAGCCTTACCGCGGTATATGCGATAGAAGAATAATCATAGCGTATGCAGACCTGGTTAGCGATTGGCTTCTCATATAAGAAGACTGACGGAATGCCGGAGCTGTTCCCCTTGTTAAAGGATTCTATATACCGTTCGTCGACGGCGTGAAAGATGATACCTTCGACACGCTTGGATCGAAGAACGTTCAACTGGCGTTCCAGCGAATAATCGGATGCATCAAGCGTACAGAGCAGGAGGCTGTATCCACTGGCTGACAGATTCTGCTCCAACGTAGTTATAAGTTCTCTTTTCATGAGGGACGGGTGGATGACGAGAGCAATCATGAAACTTTTGCCCGTCTGTGTCTCCTTGATATTCGAATAAGGAGTATAGTTATATTCTTTTATGACAGCGAGCACCCTCTCACGGGTTGCTTCGCTGATATCATGATCTTTTTGGTTCAGCACTTTAGACACTGTGGACACGGATACGTTTGCAGCAGCGGCGATATCGCGTATGTTCATTTTTCTACCTCCATCCCTTAGGGCCTTTTTTTAAGTATCTCATTGTAAAAACGAAAAGTCAACTAGCATAAACGTGTTTCGTAAATGGTTTCGGAACTCGTTTTTTTTAGATGGATGGAAAATTATACCTGCTGACTTTAATCTGCAAAGAGCATAAAATGTAAGATATATGGTAGATATGCACAAAAATATTATGACATATTTGGTAAAACAACTATATTGCATAAATCATTATGTAAGTATATAATGTAACTACAAATTGTTTAGTAAACATATTTCGTAAACGAGGAAGTGAATACATGGACAGGACAGACAAAGTAAGAAACGAGTTGGAAAAAGCGGGTGCAGACGTGGCCGTACTCGTGTCGGCTCCTGATGTCACCTACGCCGGAGGGTATGAAGTTCCATATTGGCCGGCATTTATGGGTGATATGAGCAGAGGGCTCCCTATGGCATCTCTCTGTATCGGATCAGAGACCGGTATTATACAGCATGTTGCATCAGAATTTTACAAAAGCAGGCTGAAAAGGGCTGGCAGACATGAGGTCAGCTACTTTCGTTCTTTTTCCCATACCGAAAGGAACGATGTAGCGCTTAACTTCAAAGATGCGCTCCTTGAAGCGGTAGACATTTGTTCAGGAAGTACGCGGCAGATGACAATCGGGATTGAGCCGGAGCAGTGTCCGGCATACGTTATGGAGATTCTGAAGGAGGCGTATCCACAGGCTTCCTTCCTCGATATCAGCGTTTGCATGGAACGCGCAAGATACATAAAGACGCAGGAAGAGATAAGCCTGCTGGAAAGAGCGGCTCTTGTGGCAGATGCCGCTCAGGAACGCCTGTATGAGATATCGAAAGAAGAAGGAGATTATACGGAACTGGATGTCTGGTTTGAAGTGCAGAAGGCAGTGTCCGGAATGAACAAAGGCCTCACCCCGTTCGTAGGAGAACTGGTAAGCGGCCCAAGAACGGGCCTGAGCGATTATCCGCTTGGCCCTTCCGACAGAAAGATTGAGAGAGGGGACATTGCAATCATGGATATCAGCCCAAGGGTGGGGGGCTACTGGGCAGACTGTTCTAATTCGGTCGTATTCTGGGATGCCCCGGACGAAGAACAGACAAGATACTTTTCCGCGGTCAAAGAGATCTATGACATTGGGAGGGACGCCATATATCCGGGCGTGACATTCCGGGAAGTCAATAGGAAGATGGAAGAGGCGTACAGGAAAAACGGATTTGAGATATGCAGCTATCAGGGGCATCAGATAGGTGCCAGTGTGAATGAGGTACCAAGATTCACGTACCGAGATGAAGCCGTACTGGAAGAAAATATGGTAGTGTGCATAGAACCGCAGATTTACTCCGGACCGTCCGGGAAGACAGGAGTCAGGCTGGAACGCATGCTTCATGTCACAAAGAACGGGGCAAGGGAGCTGAACCACTTCAGATGGGGACTGTGATAACAGAATTGATAAGCATACGCTTTCAATAATACAAAGCCTGCCATAATCTGCGGCAGGTAAAAGAAAAAGAAAGGGAGAAAAAGGATGAAGAAAAGGTTAGTAAGTATTTTGCTCTGTGCCGCGTTGATCGGTACGATGCTGGTGGGATGCCAGAGCAACCAGGAGACAGCATCGGACAGCAAAAAAGAAGAGGCGGCAAAAGTGGACTCGGATGAGGACATGACAAGCCAGATAAAAAAGGAAGGAGATAAATATAAGATTGCCCTGAGCAATTCTTATATGGGTAACGACTGGCGCCAGCAGATGGAACGGATTGTAGAGTATACGGCAGAACAGGAACCATACAAAAGCCGGTGTGAGCTCACGATCGTGAACTGCGAAAATTCTCCGGAAGACCAGGCGGCTTCTATCGATGCGCTCGTAAAAGAAGGTTATGACGCGATCCTCGTGGACCCGGCATCTGAGACGGCATTGAACCAGGCGCTGAAACGCGCCACGGACGCGGGCATCGAAGTGATTCTGTTTGACCAGCCCGCATCAGAAGAGTCCGCATATCACATAACGATTGATGCGGTAAAAGCGTATAAAGTTATGGCAAAGTGGCTGGCGGAAGCAGCCGGCGGCAAAGGTAACGTCGTATTGGATCAGGGGCTTCCGGGAGCAGCCGTATCTGAGCAGGAATATAATGCCGCAAAAGAGATATTTGACAGTTATCCTGATATGAAGGTCGTATCAGACTTTATAAGCAATTACGCGGAGGCTGACGGCGAGGCGGCGCTGTCAAGCGTCATAGCGGCCAATTCTGACATCGATGTCGTGGTGACACAAGGATATATGACATCTGTGACCAACGCATTCAAAAAAGCGGGAATTGATGACATACCGGCATCCTGTGGCGGCGGATATAACGGGAACCTGCTGACCTGCCTTGAAAATGACAGCCAGGGCATTATCCACGTATACATACCAGGGATCAGTGCAATAGCATTGAATTACGCCATCAGAATTCTGGACGGAGAAGAAATTGATAAGAACATTTCAATCGACCCGGCATATGTGGCCACTTCCAACAAATATGATATGGGCGAATTCTCGGACGTAACGATAGAAGTTGCAGAAGACGGCGTCAACTGCTTCAGCGACCAGCCTGACAACCTGCAGTGGCCGGTAGTGCCGTCCAACTTTGGGGTAGAGATACCGATGGATGTCGTATTAGGAAAATAAGCAGTAAAGCTGATGAATGGTGCAGAGGGACGTACCTTTGCACCATTTATATTTAGGACAGCAGACGGCACCGGCTTTAAGCCGCATGTGCCAGTGCGGATTGGCGTGTGGAAAGAGGAGAATAGTATGGCGGATTTTGAAATGAAAAATATCACGAAGTCTTTCCCAGGTGTAAAAGCGCTAGACAACGCCCATTTTACAGCGGACAAAGGCGAGATCGTGGCGCTTCTTGGCGAAAACGGGGCAGGCAAAAGTACATTAATAAAGGTGCTGTGCGGAGAGCATAAAGCAGACAGCGGAGAGATATATTTTGAAGGCAGACCATTGAAAATCCATGGTACGAAAAGTGCCATAAAGCAGGGAATATGTGCCGTATATCAGGAACTCAGCCTGATTCCGGATTTGACGGTAGCGGAGAATCTTTTTCTGGGAGTATATGATACGGCGATATCAGGGCGCGTGTCTTATCAGGAATTAGAAAAGAAAACATTGGAGTTATTTCACAAATATGGTGTGGATGTGATAGACCCGTGGACGAAGGTGAGCGCACTCCCGCTGCCAAAACGGCAGATGCTTGAGATACTGAAAGCATTGTCAAAGGACGGAGAGATCATCATATTTGATGAGGCCACATCTGCTTTGTCGGACAGGCAGGCCTCCTGGCTGATGGATATCATCCGGAACCTTGCGGATGAAGGGAAGATAATTATATTCATATCGCACCGGCTGGACGAAATCAAAGCATTATGTACGAAGGTTATCGTGTACCGGTCAGGCACTGATGTGGCAGATCTTCCGATGGAAGAAGCGGATGCGGACCAGCTGGTAACTTTGATGCTCGGAAGAGAAATTGGCGGCTATTACCCGCAGAAAGAATGCTTTACAAAAGAAGAAGTGCTCGTATCCATGAAGAATGTATCGAGCGGGCACAAGCTTAAGGATATCAATCTGGACCTAAAGGCCGGAGAGATACTAGGAGTCGGCGGGCTTGCGGGCCAGGGGCAGGCAGAACTTTTCATGGCCCTGTTCGGATTGGTCAGAACAACCGGCCATATACGGATAAAAGGAAAAGATGTACGTCTGAAAAATCCCAGAACATGTATCAGGGAGGGAATTGCTTTGATTCCGGAGGACCGTGGGCTTCAAGGGCTCGTTCTGGCTCAGAGCATACGGGAGAACATTGTCATGGCGGCTCTCGACCGGATCATGAAGGGAATCTTTATCTCAGAACAGAAGGAGAAAGAAATTGTGGACGAGATGATAAAGACCTTTTCCATCAAGGCAGAAAGCCCGGAGACGATTGCAGGAACATTAAGCGGCGGAAACCAGCAGAAAGTAGTGCTTGGAAAACAATTGGCGACGAAGCCGGATATACTGTTGATGTTCGACATTACACGAGGTGTGGATGTAGGAACCAAAAAAGAGATGTTTAATGTGATAAAGCAGTACGCGGAGGAAGGAAAAGGAATATTGTTTTACTCTACCGATATGGAAGAGCTTGTCAATGTGTGCAACAGTATTGTCGTCATGAACCAGGGTAAGATTGCAGGAAGGGTAGACCGGGAATTGATTTCCAGAGAAAATATCCTGCGGGTATCCGTCGGCGAGAAAGCAGTATAGAGGACGGAGGTAAAGGAAATGAGATTTTTAACACATAAAAAACGTACGAAAAACCCTGCGCTGGTGTCTGTCCTATTGTTCTTGCTTCTGGCGGTTATGACCTGCGTACTGCAGTCGGAGGCGATGAGCCTGGATTGGATCAACCTGAAAGCTGAGGCTGCTATGACACTTATTCTGGCAGCGGTTGGAGAGACGATGGTATTGCTGATTGGCGGAATTGACCTGTCCATAGCAGGGGTCATAAGCCTTACGAACAGCTTCTCGGCTATCTATATGCTGGATTCTGGCTCCTCCATCATATCGGTCAGCTTCGCATGCATACTCATGGGCCTGGCTGTAGGGCTGTTTAACGGTATCGTCATACAGAAGTTCAAGGTACAGCCGTTTATTGTAACCTTTTCTACATGGTTCATCTGCGGAGGGATTGCATACCTCGTGCTGCCAAAAGACGGGGGAAAGCCTCCGGTAAGTTTTGCCAATGCCATGGTGACAAAAATCGGTGGCAGGCTTTCTGTCGCGGTAATATTAATTTTTCTTCTGACAGCTGCGTGGCTTTATTTTAAGAAGACGAAACTGGGCATCTATATGTATGCCGTGGGAAGCAGCGATAAGGCGGCCTCTCTCAATGGAATCAATGTATTTCGGGTAAAGTTATTCGCCTATGCAGCTTCCGGTGTATTCGCGGCGCTTGCGGGAGTATACCGGACCGCGGTCGTAACATCAGGATCTCCTACAGCAGGGGAATCGTTTTTCAACCAGGCAATTGCGGCTTCGGTCATCGGTGGTACACTTCTCACTGGAGGCAGGGGAGGAGCGGTTGGAACGATATTTGGAGCTCTTGTATTGAAGATGATAGCGGATATTCTCGTATTTGCGGGGGTATCGTCCTACTGGTCGACGCTGTTCCAGGGACTTCTCCTCATCATGGCGGTTCTTATATCAACCGTATCCGAAATTATGAAAGACAGAAAGGAGATGCTGGCATAATGAAAATGAAAGTACAAAGACATCAGACGCTCATCGTAAGTTATCTCATCGCAGTCATATTGTTTGCGGCCATATCGGTCTATAAGCCAGGTTTTGCCAGTATCGACCATATCAGGGTATTATGTTCGGAAGCCGCAATCATCGGCGTAGTAGCTATCGGGCAGACATTTGTAATCATAACGGGAGGTATCGACCTGTCGGTGGCCTGGATGGTTGGTATTGCCGCCATCATGGTGACCAATACGACACACGGCCTGGACGAGAATCTGATTTGGGCCATTCCGTTCATTCTTATACTGACGACACTGTTCGGAGTGGTGAATGGATTCTGCATCGCTTATCTCAATATGCCGCCCATCGTAATGACACTTGGAATGAACACGGTGCTGCAGGGAGGCCTCGTGGCGGTGACACAGGGAGCTCCGGGCGGGGCGGCGCCCGCATTCGTAAAGAAGATGGGGCAGGGCAGCGTTATCGGCATGCCGTATCTGATTCTCATATGGATTGTCCTGGCTGCCGCCGTTACGCTGCTCCTCTTCAAAATGCGATATGGAAGAGAACTGTTCGCGGTAGGAAACAATGCTACCGTGGCCGCCTATTCAGGCATCAGCGTCAGGAAGGTGACATTGACTGCCTATGCGGTCAGCGGCCTGACAGCGGGAATCGCCGGGATGCTCCTGGCAGGCAAGGTAGGACAATCGTACCTTGGAATCGGAGACAATTTCCAGTTCCAGTCCATTGCCGCGGTTGCAATCGGAGGGACATCCTTGATGGGAGGGAACGGCAATTATCTGGGCACAGTGGCAGGTGCATTTACTATCACGATCATACTGGCGATTCTGGCGGCCTTGAATCTGCCCTTCGGTGTACAGAAGATGGCCTATGGTATCGTCGTGTTGTTTTCCGTTCTCATGTCGGTGAGAAAAGGATTAAGAAAGTAAGGGAAGGCAGGATATAGAAATGAAAAAATTATATGGTGTAACGGCAGCAATGGTAACCCCGTTTAAGAAAAGCGGGGAAGTGGATTATGACGGGATAGGGCAGCTTACCGGCATGCTGATAGAAAAGGGTGTGAATGGTCTCTATCCGTGTGGGACGACAGGGGAAATGTTCCGGTTAAGCGTGGAGGAAAGAAAAAAGATTGCAGAGGCAGTCATACAGAAGGCGAAGGGCAGAGTGACCGTCTTCGTCCACTGCGGTGCAATGGATGAGCGGGATACGATAGAGCTCCTCAGGCACGCTGAGCGTGCGGGGGCCGATGGAGCCGGTATCGTCACTCCCGCGTTTTTCGGAGCTACCGACAGGGAGATGGAAGAATATTATGTGACGGCGGCCGGATCCGTCGAGCGCGATTTCCCGATTTATCTGTATAATATACCTCAATGCTCTGGAAATGATATAACGAAAGAGACGGCAGAGAGAATTATCAAACGATGTGAAAATATTATCGGCATCAAATATAGCTATGCGGATATCAACCGTACAGTAGACTATCTGAATCTGAAGGGGGGCAGCTTTTCGGTGCTGCATGGGTGTGACAGAGCGTTCACGAGCATGCTGGCGTTAGGGTGCGACGGAACGGTATCCGGGATATCCGGCGTATTCCCGGAGCCGTTCGTAGAGGTGTATAAGGCTTACACCGAAGGCCGGCTGGAGGATGCCCGCAGCCTGCAGAAAATCTGTGTAAAATACTGTGATGCATTAAAATGTGGAAGCAACATGTCCTACTTCAAAGAAGGCTTAAAGATGAGAGGCATCAACGGCGGAGTCATGCGAAAGCCCCAGCTTGACATAGACGAGGCAGAGATACAGAGACTAAGAACAGAGCTGGAGGAGATCAGCTCCGGGGCAGGGATCAAGATGGACGCAGAAGTCCGGGTATAGAAAAGCAGAGGAAGGGAAGTGCGAAGATGGGCAAGATATTGATTACGGCATCGCATTATGAAGAATTGTGCCAGGACGCGAAGCAAATGCTGGAAGAACACGGTCATGAACTGATTATCAACAAAAGCGATATGCCTTATTATACATATGAGCAGATAGCCCAGGTCATAGGGGACGTTGACGGAGCCGTCATCGGGCTGGACGACTGGACGGAAGATATATTCAAGATAGCGCCTAAGCTGAAGGTGATAGCAAAGTTCGGCGTAGGAGTAGACAATATAGATATAAGGAAAGCCAAGGAATATGGCATCAAAGTAATCAACGCGCCGGGACAGAATTCCAATGCCGTCGCAGAATTGACGATAGGACTTATGATTGGGGTCCTGCGCGGAATAATACCATTGCATAAGAAGATGGAGAATGGAGAGTGGGTCCGCCGTGTCGGACATGAGATAAAAGGTAAGACGATAGGGCTGCTTGGATTTGGAGCAATTGCAAGGCTGACAGCAGAGAAGCTGATGAAGTTTGACGCTGAAGTGATTGCAAGCGATTTATATCCGGATGAGCGGCTGGCAGCAGAATATGATGTGAAAATGGTAACCCAGAAAGAACTGCTGTCCAGGTCGGATATCATAAGTGTCCATATTCCGGCCTCCGAGAAGACCTATCATCTTCTGGATGCAGAGGCATTCAACAGGATGAAAGATGAAGCATACATAATCAACTGTGCCAGAGGTTCCATCATAGATACGGATGCACTGTGCCGCGCATTGAAAAGCGGCAGAATTGGCGGAGCCGCCCTGGATGCATTCGAGGCCGAGCCGCTGACGAAAGATGCAGAAATACTTGCGTGCGGAAATGTAATATGCACGCCCCACACCGGAGCAGAAACATACGAAGCTTACAAGAATGTCAGCATGTGCACGGCACAGGGAGTGATTGATGTGTTGGAAGGCAGGGAGCCGGAGTATTGCACGAACAGGTAAAGGGCTGCTTGCTTATATGCGTAGCGCCCTCCGGTTTATACGGAAAAACTGCCGTTTAAAGCACAAAATCTGACATTTAAGGCAAAAGCTATTGATGTATTCCTTTTTTCTTATATGATAGAAGTATATAAAAAAGCTGTCCGGCCGGAAGACGAGAGTATGAGAAAAGAGGAATGAAAGTGGAAAAGAAGAAAAGATTATCAATATCGCTCACGACGCAGATATTAATTGCCACTATAGGCGGTATCATATTCGGCGCGTTAATCGGTCCCTGGGCCTCCAATATTAAGTTCATAGGTGATATATTCATACGTCTGATTCAGATGTCTGTTATCCTTCTTGTCATGTCTGCCGTAGCAGCAGCCGTAGGAAGCGGTGACGGGCAGGATGTAGGGAAGATGGGCTTCCATACATTCAAGTGGATTATATTATTTACAGTCATTTCAGCCGGATTGGGCATCGCATTGTCCATGCTGATACAGCCCGGCGTAGGGATACAGATTGCAAATGCAGAAGAGATAGCGAACGCCACCGTCGAATCGACCTCCCTCCAGGATACGGTCTTAGGGTTCGTGTCTACGAACATCATAGGGTCTATGGCGGACAGCGCCATGGTACCTTGCATCGTATTTGCACTGTTCTTCGGTGTGGCCATGGGAGCCTATACACGCCAGAGCGGTAACCGCAATATGGCAGACTGGGTAACCGGCCTGAATGCGATTATCACAAATATTATCAAGACGGTCATGCATATCGCCCCGATAGGTATCTTCTGTCTTCTGGCAGATGTAGCAGGCTCCACCGGCTTCAAAGTAATCATACCGATGCTCAAGTTCCTCGGTGTCCTGTTCCTGGGGGATGTGATACAGTTCCTCATCTACGGTCCGCTGACAGCTACGCTTTGCAAGGTGAATCCGGCGAAGATGCCGAAGAAATTTGCAAAGATGTCCATGATGGCGGTGACGACCACATCCGGCGCCATCTGTCTTCCGACCAAGATGGAAGATGCGGTGACGAAGTTCGGAGTCAGCCGCAAGGTGGCGGATTTTACCGGTCCGATTACGATGTCCATGAACAGCTGCGGTGCCGCTATGTGCTACGTGGTCGCTATCTTCTTCATGGCACAGTCCACTGGTGTGAACCTGACCGTCTACCAGATGGGCATGGCAATCTTGCTTTCCTGCCTTATGTGCATGGGTACGATAGTCGTACCGGGGGGGTCGGTCATCGTCTACACGTTCCTTGCGTCGTCACTCGGACTGCCGCTTGAGAGTATTGCCATACTGATAGGCATCGACTGGTTCTCGGGCATGTTCCGGACACTGATGAATGTAGATGTAGATGTCATGGTCGGCATGCTCGTTGCCAGCAAGCTCGGCGAACTAGACCGGGATGTATATAACGGTGTTAAAGAGGTTACATATTAAAAATTGATTCTTATATACGACGTACGCAGAAAAAATCATACAAAGCTTTAGCAGGCCCCCGGCATATCTTGCGATGTGCCGGGGGCCTGTGTTATGATGAAACACATAGACAACGTACAGCAGCGGCATATGAAAACAGGTCCCGGGGACCGGAAAGAGAGCGTCGTATATGCAGTCAGATAATTTGATATTCCAGCTCATACTGAATATTGGTCTTCTCGTTCTTGTGGCAAATCTGCTCTCCAAACTTAAAATCATCCAGAATATCATCCAGCAGGAACACCGCAGCTTTAAAAGCCAGGCGCTTCTGGCCCTCATGTTCGGGGGCATCATCATCCTGTCTACCTATACGAGCATCGATATCGGCACTTACAATCTGAATACGCGTGTGATAGGCGCCATGACTTCAGGTATCCTTGGGGGACCCATCGTAGGATTGTACGCTTCGCTTATCGGAGCGGTGTACGTCTACTTTTTTTCCGAGCCCCAGATGTTTGCCATGGCATCCGCTTTTTCCACAGTATTGTTCGGATTGCTCGGAGGTGGATTCTACCCTTATTTCCAGAGAGGAAAATGGAAATACAGGGATCTGTTCCTCCTCGCCTGCTTTGCGGAATTCTGTGACATGATAGCTCTGCTGCGGCTGGCAAGTCCCTTTGCCGATGCGTTGCGCACGGTGCTGGAAATAGCGGTGCCTATGATTGTATTGAACTCTATCGGAATTCTGATTTTCATATCCAGCTTCAATCATGTGTTCATCCAGCAGGACATCGAGAGCAGCCGCCAGCTCCAGCAGGCTTCGGAGCTGACGCAGAAGTGTCTGCCGCTGCTGCGCCATGGCATAAGCAGAGGAGAGAACATGCATGAGCTGGCATCCGCGATATTGAGGGAGACGGACTGGATGGGGGTCATGATTACAGACAGGGCAGACATCTTGGAATGGCAGCAGGAAGGAATCGAGTACCAGCCGGATCTGACAAGCATACCAAGGGTCGGCAAAAATGCCATGCAGACGGGTGGCCTGTCCACTATGTACAACGTTCCGAGGAGCAGCTCCTGGTACGAGTGGATGAAGGAGTATTCGATGGCGGCCGCACCTTTTGTCATAAAAGGGAAGTCTGTCGGCTGTCTGATCGTATGGATGAAAAAGAGATGGGTATTCCGCAAAAGCGAGCTGGAGCTTCTGCAGCATCTTGTCACCCTCGGATCCTTCCAGATTGCCATGGCAGAACTGGAATATCAGGAAATCATGCGGCAGCAGGCGGAGCTCAAGGCGCTTCAGTTCCAGGTCAATCCTCATTTCCTTTTCAACGCGCTGAATACGATATCGTGCGTGTGCAGGGAGAATGCTGAGCGGGCAAGAGAGCTGCTCGTGATTCTTGCCAACTACTTCCGCTATAACCTTGCCGGAGGCGCCGGCATGGTACCCATGGAAGAAGAGATCAACCATGTGAAAGACTACCTTGAACTGGAAAAGGGGCGGTTTGAGGAGAAGCTGATTGTGACGTACGATGTGCCGGAGCAGATGGATATCATGATTCCGACGTTAATATTGCAGCCTGTCGTTGAGAACGCCGTGAAATATGGAATCAACCAGACCGGGAAACGGATTGTGAATATCAGCGTTCGGGAGGCGGAAGAAGGATATATGGTGCAGATCAGCGACAAAGGAAAAGGATTCCCCGCAGAAGTCTTGGAAAAGCTGGAAAAGGGCGAAGCAGTCGGGAAGAGTATCGGCCTTAGCAACGTGTATAAAAGAATGAAGAGTACATATGGTGAAGACAGCGGAATCAGTATAATAAGTTCCGGGGACGGAAGCTGTGTACAGCTCTGTTTCAAGAAAGGAAGATAAATATGGCGATAAGGATTGCAGTGATTGACGATGAGAGGCCCGCTAGAAGCGAGTTGGGACATCAGCTTAAGGAACTGCTGCCGGATGCGGTGATTGATGAAGGCGATTGCGGCGCGGCGGCGCTGGAACTTGCAGGTTCCGGTAAATACGATATCTTTTTTCTGGATATCAATCTCGGTGATATAAATGGTACGATTCTCGTCAATGCGTTGAAGAACATGCAGCAGGATGCAAAGATAATCTTTGTCACGGCGTATTCCGAATATGCGGTGACCGCGTTCGAGCTCGGTGTGGAGGATTATATCCTGAAGCCCTACGACAAAGGAAGGCTTAAAAAAGTCCTGGAAAGGGTGCATGTACAGAGCCGGACGGACAAGAAGCAGGGGGGGACGGTAAAGCCACGTCCCGGCAAGATAGCAATCAGTAATGAGGGGAAGACGATATTCGAGGATATCGATCACATCATATATATTGAGACGCATAAGAGAGGCTGTCTGATACATACTGCTGAAAACGAATACTATGACGGCAAGAGTATCGGGGAATTTGAAAAACGGCTGGAAGGAGACCGTTTCTTCCGCTGCCATAAAAGCTATCTGATCAACCTTGATAAAGTAAGGGAGGTATTTCCATGGGGAAACCAGAGCCTCGGTCTCAAGATGCAGGGGTTTGAGCAGGATATCCTGTCTGTCGGCCGGGAGAAGACGAAGGTGCTGCGCCAGCTGCTTGGGTGGTAAGACTGCGGAACCGGCGCGGAGAAACCCCATATTCTTTTTTGAAGGCGGGCATATGTATCAATCGCTGAAAGAAACAAGAGTATGCGTGTTAAATTTCCCCTCTATCGACATTTATGACCGTTGTATCAAAACGATTGGCAACAATCAGTTTGAAACAGATGAAATTACCGCCTCCGGTTTAACGGCGGGAACACGATCTTTTTGAGGGGAGCCAGGAAGTAGCGGTTGCATTGAAAGCCGTTAGTATTTGTATAGATAGCGAACGCTATGACCAAAGCAAGCTGGGCAGATACGGGAAAAACGGATATTTATATCAAATCGACCAACCGGCCAATCCAGAAACAGGAGAAATCACACTGATAAATTACGGTACATTGGAACCGGGTGTTCCCATTGAATGGATTACAAATTAAGCATTCATAGTCGAGTAAACCTGTCCTTTCCGTAATCAAATAAGTAAATAGATTTTCGGGCCAAGTTGCGGGGGTATTTCGTATTGCCTTTATGAACAGGCGGCGGTTTTGAAATAACAATTTCAAGCCGCCGTTTTTCATTTCAAAAAGTGAAGTTATGGGGGGGATAATTGCGCCCTTTTTTCAAACCTTAACTATTGCGGCGGCACAAGGAGGCCACCGCTATGTTTCTATTGTCCTGCTCAAATAATTATTTACCAATAGCAATAAGGCCCACTATTCTCTTGACCGGGGGCAAATGAGCAAGATTAGCGGTATTGGAGAAAGCAAGCTGCGGGAACTGATCGAGGACGGAGAAATTGAGTACATCCAAAATGGCAACCGACGCTTGCTAAGAAACGTTTCGCAAATAAAGAAATAGAGACGATAAAAAAATCGAAAAAACGGAACAAAAATAGAAAAAATGTACTAAAATAATATTTACAATATGTTAAATTTGACAGTAAAATGACGAAATATTGACACGGACATAATTAAATGATAGTATACAAATAGAAAAACGTTTTTATATAAAGACAAAATGGACAAGAAGATACGTCTTAGTCGAAAGGAGAACGGAGAATGAATAAAATCAAGGTTGGAGTAGCAGGATATGGCACGATTGGCCAGCGCCTGGCAGACGGTGTGGCATTGCAGGAAGATATGGAACTGGTCGGTGTGGCGGATCTGGCGCCTACGCTTGCGCTACGGGCACTTTACGAAAAGGGGATGCCTTACAGCCTGTATCTCGTGGACGGAGCCAGGAAGGAGCAGTTTGATGCACTTGGCATTCCTGTTACAGGAACATTCTCGGATTTGGTTGACGGAGTAGATGTCATGCTGGACTCTTCCCCCGGAGGGGTGGGGGCAAAGAATAAGGAACTGTATGAACAGAAAGGCGTAAAAGCCATCTTCCAGGGCGGGGAGAAGAATTCTGTGGCTGACGTCTTTTTCCATGGCTATGCAAATTATGAGAAAGGGCTCGGAAAGGATTATCTGAAGCTGACGAGCTGCAATACTACCGGTCTTATCCGTGCCGTAGACTGTCTGGACCGTTCATGTGGAGTACAGAAAGTGGCAATCACCATCATCCGGCGCGTAGCAGACCCCGGCGATTACCACAGGGGATTGACAAATGCGCTGCAGATGGATAAGGCGCCGTCTCATCAGGCGCTGGATCTGATGACGATCATGCCGCATATCAACGCGACCGGAATCCTCGTACATACGCCTGTGACCCATGGACATATTATAACCGTGCTGGCCACAGGGAAACAGAAGATAACGAAAGAGATGGCTCTGGAAGCGTTCCGTAAGCATCCAAGAATTCGGGTCGTGAATATTGATGAAGGCTTTCAGGGGAATGCCTCCTTCTTCAAATATGCCCGGGATCTGGGCAATCCAAGAGGGGACATGTACGAGATCGGGCTGTGGGAAGACAGTATCGTAGAGAGCGGGGATGATATCATGTTTGCCATCCATATACCCCAGGAAAGCGTAACGATACCGGAGACGATAGACGGTATACGGGCCGCGTGCAGGATGCAGGATACCGGTGCCGGTGCGACAGAAAAGACAAACGAATATCTGCACATCGGCAGCTGATTTGTTTACCTCCTGGGGGCGGGGCGTGCCATGGCCCCGCCCCTTAACAATGAAAGGCAAGATATAAGAGGAAGGAAAGGAGTGGGGTAATTTATGCGTTTTGGGATATATACGCTGGATGACTATGATGTAAAAGACAGGACGGTATTGTGCAGAGTGGATATGAACCAGCCCATAGACAGAGAAAAGGGGGAGTTGAAAAGTACCGCGCGGATAGAGGCCTGCATCCCCACGTTGAAGGAACTGTCGGACCGGGGGGCGAGGACGGTGATCCTGGCGCACCAGGGAAGTGATATCGAATACAAGAACTATTATACGACAGAGCCGCACGCTCGTGTATTAAGCAGTCTGCTCGGGAAGAAGGTGGACTTTATCGCTGATGTATGCGGGCCTGCAGCACTTGAGAAGATTCGTTCGTTGGAAGCAGGAGGGCTTCTCCTGCTGGACAATGTACGTTTTCTGGCTGAAGAGCAGACGCTGTTTGAACAGAAGCTTGGCTTAAGCCACGGACAGCAGGCAGAGACGCTTCTCGTCAGGAAGCTGGCGCCGCTGGCGGATCTCTACGTCTGCGACGCGTTTGCGGCAGCCCACAGAGACCAGCCTTCTCTGTGCGGGTTTGAACAGATACTGCCCTCGGCTATGGGGCGTCTGTTCGAGAAGGAATATTGTGTGCTGTCGGAACTGATGAAGTCGCCAAAGCGTCCGTGTACTTTTGTCCTTGGGGGCGCTAAGATCGGGGATGCTTTTCTGATGATGGAGACGGTACTGGAATCAGGAGCCGCAGACCGTATCCTGGCAGGAGGGCTTGCAGGCAACATCCTATTGGCCGGTGCGGGTGTTGATATCGGCAGGGGAAGTATGGAATTTATACGCAAGTCCAACTACGCGCCCTATATCGAGAAGGCAAGCCGTTTATATGAAAGATATGGAAGCCGCATCGTAATGCCGGAGGATTTAGCTTATGTGGAGAATGGCGTCCGCATAGAGGTGAAGGCAGATGCAGTCCCTGACGAGGCAGGGGCTGTAGACATCGGTTGTGCGACGGCTGCCGGCTACCGGCGGCATATTTTGAGTTCTGGAACAGTGTTTGCCAATGGGCCGATGGGCATTTTTGAAGAAAAAGAGACGGAATATGGAACGAAAGCTGTGTTTGAAGCCATGGGTGAGACCATGGCGTATACAGTAATCGGCGGCGGAGACAGCATAACGGCAGCGGCAAAATTTGGTCAGACAGGGAAGCTGTCTTATGTCTGCACAGGAGGGGGCGCCCTGATCCGCTTTCTGACTGGAGAAGAGCTGCCGGTGGTAAAAGCGCTGCGCCACAGTGCAGCCAGATGTCCTGTTTAAAGGAGGGGCTATATGAACATTGAGCTGGGATTCGGAAATACAACGCAGGCGGTACAGATTCGGGATGAGAAGATACAGGATATCCTACTGCCGAATGCCGTCCCTCATGGGCTTACAGGAGCGGCGGAAGTACGCAGGGCGCTCCGGGAGCCGATAGCGAGCAGACCGCTGCGGGAAATGGTAAGGCCGGGTGAAAAGATAGCCGTCATAACGAGTGACATCACCCGTCCCCTTCCTACGTGGGAGATGATGCCGGAACTGCTGGAGGAACTGTATGCGGCAGGTATCGGCTGCGGTGACATTACCCTTGTCTTCGCGCTTGGCAGCCACCGCCGCCATACAGAAGAGGAGAAGGGGAAACTGGCGGGGAAACGGGCATATGAAGAGATAGCGTGCATAGACGGAGACATCAATGACTGCGTGCACCTCGGAGAGACGTCCCGGGGGACTCCGGTAGATATCGTACGTGTTGTGGCAGAAGCAGACAGAAGAATCTGCCTTGGCAACATAGAGTACCATTACTTTGCCGGTTATTCCGGCGGGGCAAAGGCAATTATGCCGGGGGTATCCACAAGAGAGGCGATTCAGGCAAATCACAGCATGATGACAGAACCGATGGCCTGCGCCGGGAACATAGAGTATAATCCTATCCGGAAGGATATCGAGGAAGCTGCCGCCATCTGCGGAGTAGACTTCATATTGAACGTCGTGCTGGATGAGCATAAGAAAATTATACGCGCTGTCGCCGGCGACGTGACAGAGGCCCATCGGGCCGGCTGCACATTTCTGGATACGCTGTACGAGAAGAAGATTAAAGAGCCGGCGGACATTGTGATCGTCTCTCAGGGAGGCGCGCCAAAAGACCTGAATCTGTATCAGACGCAGAAAGCGCTTGATAATGCCAAACATGCAGTCAGGGAAGGCGGTATCATCATCCTGGCAGGTTCCTGCCGGGAGGGGCTGGGAGAAGAGACATTTGAAGAGTGGATGACAAAAGCTTCACGGCCGGAGGAACTTATCGAGAGGGTACGTCGGGACTTCAGGCTGGGCGGACACAAAGCCGCAGCCATCGCCATGGTGCTTCAGCGGGCAGAAATATATCTTGTATCAGAGCTGGAACCGGCGTTCGTACAGACGTTATTCATGACACCCTTTGACAATGTGCAGGCGGCCTATGAAGCGGCAGACGCGAAGCTTAGCGGGCAGGGAAGAGAGGCGGCGGTGCTTGTCATGCCATACGGCGGCTCCACCCTGCCCCGGGTGCGAACCACAAATGAAAACCACCGGAGCACACCGGGGCCTGACCCCTGTGCCACGGAGGAAAACTTCCACATAAAAGGGGTCTGACCCCATCACGAACGAAAGGAGACGAAGATGGATTATGCAAAAGAGTCACTAAAGCTACATGAAAAATGGAAGGGCAAGATAGAGGTGATCGCAGCAGTGCCGGTGGAATCCAAGGAGGACCTGTCTCTGGCATATACTCCAGGTGTCGCGCAGCCGTGTCTGGAGATCAGGGACGACATATCCAAAAGCTATGACCTGACGCGGCGCCATAATATGTGCCTTGTCGTGACAGACGGCTCTGCAGTGCTGGGACTTGGGAATATCGGAGCGGAGGCGGGGATGCCTGTGATGGAGGGGAAATGCGTGCTGTTTAAAGCCTTTGCCGGTGTTGATGCTTTTCCGCTCTGTGTCAGGAGCCAGGATGTGGATACTATCGTAGAGACGGTATATCAGATATCGGGCAGCTTCGGCGGGGTGAATCTGGAGGATATATCGGCCCCACGATGTTTTGAGATTGAACGCAGGCTAAAGGAACGCTGCGATATTCCTATCTTTCACGACGACCAGCACGGTACGGCGGTCGTTACCCTTGCAGGACTTATGAACGCGCTGAAAGTAGTGGGGAAGAAGATGGAGGAAATCAAGGTCGTGCTGAATGGGGCGGGAGCCGCCGCGATTGCCATCACGAGACTGCTTCTCGCCAGCGGGGTGAAGGATATTACCATGTGTGACCGTACAGGAGCCATTTACGAAGGAAGAACAGATGGAATGAACGTTGTGAAGGAAGAGATGGCACGGCATACAAATCTTGAGAGGAAAAGGGGCAGCCTTGCGGATGTCCTGGCGGGGGCGGATGTATTCATCGGGGTGAGCGCCCCGGGTGCGGTGACGGTGGAGATGGTAAGGACTATGAAGGATAGGGCGGTTATATTTGCCTGTGCAAACCCGACGCCGGAGATATTTCCAGAAGAAGCGAAAGCAGGTGGGGCTGCGGTGGTGGCGACGGGCCGGAGCGATTTCCCGAACCAGATTAACAATGTGCTGGCGTTTCCGGGCATCTTCCGCGGGACCTTTGATGTACGTGCCAGTGATATCAACGATGAGATGAAGATAGCCGCTGCCCGGGCGCTGGCAAGTCTGATTGCCTCGGAGGAGCTTTCCGCGGATTACATCATTCCGGCCGCTTTTGACAGGAGAGTAGGCCCTGCGGTGGCAGAAGCAGTGGCTGAGGCGGCAAGAAGAAGCGGTGTGGCATGGCTGTGACACCAGATGAAGAGGGAAAATATGATAAGCAAAGGAGGCAGCTATGCTGGACATTAAGCTGAAAAAGGAACTGGAACGTCTGGCGCTGGAAATCCGCATCGGAGCGGTGGAAGAATTCAAGGCAAGGGGATTCGGGCATATGGGAGGGTCTCTAAGCGTTGCGGACGCACTGGCGGTGCTGTATGGCGCAGTCATGAACGTGGATCCGAAGAATCCGCTGTGGGTAGACAGGGACAAGCTCGTCTGCTCCAAAGGCCATGCCGGACCTGCTGTCTATGCGGCACTTGCATTAAAGGGGTTCTTCCCTTATGAAGAACTGAAGACGCTGAACCAGCCGGGAACGAATCTTCCAAGCCACTGCGACCGGAAGAAAACGCCGGGCATCGATATGACAACGGGATCATTGGGGCAGGGGACATCGCTGGCAGTGGGGATGGCGCTCGGCGACAGGCTGAAAGGGCGTCCGGGAAGGACATACCTTATCGTGGGAGACGGGGAACTGAACGAGGGACAGGCATGGGAAGCCGCCATGTTCTCGGCGGCAAAGAAGGTCACGAATCTTGTGTGGCTTATTGACCATAATAATAAGCAGCTGGACGGCTATACGCAGGATGTCCTCGATTCCGGCGACCTGCGCCTGAAATTCGAGGCGTTCGGTTTTGACGCGGTTTCCATCGACGGCAATAACCTGGAACAGCTCTATATGCTCCTTGGAAAAGACGTGCAGGACAGGCCGCTGGCGGTCATCATGGACACGATAAAAGGCAAGGGTATAAAGGAAGTGGAAGAGACGATGGCGAATCATTCCATGGCGGTGACGGAAGAGACATATGACAGATGGATTTGGGAATTGAAGCAGCAGTTGGATGATATTCCATGTGCAGGGGAAAGAAAGGAGGGCATTTCATGAATATTGTATATGACGGAAAGAAAGACCGGCCTTTCAAGGAAGTGTTGGGAGAAGTCATCCCCCGTCTGGCGGAGGAAGATAAAGATGTCATTTATCTGGATGCCGATTTGATGAGCTGCATCGGGACGTCGATATGGGCACAGAAGAATCCCCACCGGGCGATAAACTGCGGCATAGCCGAAGCCAACATGGCAGGTATTGCAGCGGGGCTTTCTAGCGCGGGCTTTAAGCCCATTGTACACACGTTCGGTACCTTTGCATCCCGCCGCTGTTATGACCAGATATTCTTGTCCGGAGGATATGCGGGTAATTCTGTCACCGTCATCGGGACAGATCCTGGCGTCTGCGCGGCCTTTAACGGAGGGACTCATATGCCGTTCGAAGATATGGCCTTGTACCGGGCACTGCCAGGGGCGTATGTATTTGACATAACAGACGCGGCGATGCTGGAGGATGTGCTGGCACAGTGCAAAGATATGGCGGGAGTCAATTATATCCGCGTAGGGCGTAAAAGCAATGCGAAGGTATATGAAGACGGCGCCAGGTTTGAACCCGGAAAAGGAATAGTCGTAAGGGAATATGGAACGGATGCGGTCGTCATCGCATGCGGTATCATGGTAGAAAAGGCGGTTGAGGCGGCCCGCAGACTGGCGGATGACAATATCAACATAACGGTGATTGACATGTTTACGGTAAAACCGCTGGATGAAGCGCTTGTCCTGAAATATGCCAAAATGGCCGGTGCGGTCGTGACGGCAGAAAACCATAATAAGATTGGCGGGCTGTACAGTGCAGTGTCAGAATTTCTCGGGCGCACTTATCCGGTTCCGCTCGGGTATGTGGCCGTGGAAGATGAGTTCGGGGAAGTGGGGCCTCAGGAATACCTGGAGGAACGCTTTGGGCTGACGGCAGAACGCATCGTGGAGGAAGTGAGAAGGGCAGGAAAGCTGTAGAGATATTACGAGGCAGCGCCCGGAGAAGATGGAAATGATTCTCCGGGTGCTGCCTTATTTGTGTGCGCTACCAGCTGCGAAGATCCCATGACGTATCTGTGCCGGCCACGGTGGAATTACGTACCACCAGGTCTCCGTTGAGTCTGACGAGCATTCTTGATGCACTGGGGTTTTCTGCTCTTCGCTGGAACAGTTCAAATGCCATCTTTCCCATTTCAGTCTTGGGGACATGGATGGTAGACAGTGACGGCTGGATGAGCGAGGCGGGGAAGTTGTCGTTATAGCCGATAACTGCAATATCTTCCGGGACGCGCAGCCCTGCATCCAGGATAGCCCGGATAGCACCGATTCCCATCTGGTCGTTACCGACAGCTACGGCATCCGGTCCGACATCCCTTGCAAGGAGCGCGTTCATACAATCATAACCGCTTACCGGAGAATAGTCCCCTTCTATTATCAGCTGGCTGTCCACGGGCAGCTCGTTCTGCTTCAGCGCGGCCAGATACCCCTCGCGTCTTGATTTGCCCATAGAGAACGTGGTGGGGGCGGCGATATAGGCGATTCGTTTTCTGCCCAGGCTGATCAAATGTTCCGTGGCGGTCTTAAGCCCTTCCTTGTCATCCATGACAACAGCGTCCAGCTTCGGGCCGATAGCCGATTCCAGGCAGATAAGTGGAATCGGGTGGCCATTGACGCTTAAGTCAGACAGCATATCAATGTACTCTGCGGAATCCGGAGCATCGGTGTCCACGCAGGAGGACAGCAGGATGCCGTCAATCCATTGGGAACGGAGCATCTGGATGTATTCTTTTTCCCGCTCAAGCCTGCCGGTCGTGCCGAATACGCTGAGCGAATATCCGTTCTGATTGGCGATGGTCTGTATGCTTTTTAACAGAGGGGGGAAAAAAACACTTGTAAGGGAGGGAACGATGACTGCAATCGTGTTGGTCTTTCCACTTTTCAAGCCGCGGGCGACCATATTGACTTCATAGTTCAGCTCGCTGACGGCGTTCATGACACGTTCCTGCAGCGACTCGCTTACGGTCTTTGTCCCGTTCAGTACATTTGATACAGTAGAGATAGAGACATTGGCACGTCTTGCGACGTCCTTGATTCCTACCGGTTTTGTGTTTTTTGTCATATTTGTTCTAACAACTCCTTTACGGAAGACAGCCAGTTTACGGCTGCCTCCTGTTTCGTCGGCAGAGGAAGGCACTCTGCGCTTATGGTTCCATTATACTTGTAATTGGATAATATTTCAATTATTTGCCGGAAATCAATATGCCCCTGTCCCGGCCAGAGGCGGTTAGAGTCGGCAAAGTGTACATATCTGATGTCGCCGATGTTGTCTATGACTGCCTGCCCGATATCTTTTTCTTCTATATTCATGTGAAACGTATCCATCATCATTTTAATATTCTTCAGCTCGTTCACATGAAGAAAATCCGCTACCTCATAAGTGCTGCACAAGTAGTTGTTCTCATAGCGGTTGATTGGCTCGAATACCATAGTCACGCCATGGCTGCAGGCATAGGCATCAAGCGTCTGCATGGATTCCCCGAGCAGCAGGAGAGTATCGCCGTATCTGTCAGGAGAAGGGACGTTCCCTCTTACGCAGCCGATGATGACGATGGAACGCAAAGCCGCTGCCACGTCGATATACGCTTTCATCATGCGGATTGCCTCGCTGCGCACCGCTTTATCTCCATCGGTCAGCGACAGTCCTTTGTTGACATAGAGACGGCCTGTGCCAAGAGCGGTCACCTGTATGCCGTTCTCCTTGAGGGCGGCGGACAGATCTGGTGTATGAAGCGCCGACGGGTCTGAAGCATGCAGCTCTACTCCATCATACCCGAGCCTGCGGGCATAGGCAACGCCTGCCTCAAAGGACCCTTCGTAAAGAAAAGGAGCGCTGCCGATTATTTTGTCGGTAAGGGTTAGGGATAATCGTATGTGCAATTTGATACCTCCTAATCTTCTTCCGGATAGATGACGACCTTCAGAGCTTTGCCGGCCCGCAAAAGCTCCAGCCCTTTTTCATATTCGCTCATAGGGAAGGTATGGGTTACGATTTCTTCCAGCGGGAGTATGCCGCTTTCGATGATCCGGGCCGTCTTTTCGAAATAGTATTTCCCAAGAAAGCCTCCATATATTGCCGCCTCTTTACGGACGATATCCGCCAGGCGGATCTGCGGTACGGCCGTCTCGTCATGACCGAACATTACGATTTTTCCGCCTGGACGGATGACATCGATGCTCATCTGAAGGAGCTGCCCTACTGCCTCGATGCAATGGTCCACGCCGAGCCCGTCCGTTAGGCCGAGGCAGACCTTCCTTATATCTTCTTTTTTTGGATTGACTACGTGCGTTGCGCCGCATTTCAGCGCTTTTTCTCTGCGGTATTCATAAGGTTCGGATACGATAACTTTGGTCGCCCCGTTTGCCCTTGCCATAGAAGCAAACAGAAGCCCCATAGGGCCCGCACCGAGTATGCACACGGTCTCGCCGGCCTGGATATCCAGTTTTTCAATCGCATATCCGACACAGGAGAGAGGCTCTGCCAGCGCGGCCAGCTGGAACGGCGTGCCGCTGTCGATTTTATAAACGGAGATGGAAGGGACTACCGTATAGCTGCACAGCGCGCCGTCGGCAAACAGGCCTCTCGTGACGCCGTGCTCCGGCCATGGGCTGTCCTGCTGGCTGTACAGCGTCGTACACAGATTGGGGCGGTCGCTCCGGCAGTTCTTACAGCTGCCGCATGGCGGGTGGGGATCCACGATAACCTTGTCCCCGGGGTTGAGCCAGTCCACATCGGGACCGACTTGTGCGACCTCACCGCAGTATTCGTGCCCGAAGATGATATCGGGCCTGGCCGGATGCATGGGAGGATCCATGAGTACGTGCAGGTCTGTACCACAGATGCCTACGCCGAGCACCTTTATCTTGACATCGTCACGGTTTTGAATCTGTGGTTCGGGACGGTTTTCATAAGCGTATACGCCAGGTTTTTTAAAAATAATCGATTTCATGTCAGTATCTCCTTTTCTTACTGTTAAGCTGCAAAAAATGCTGTGAATTGAAAAAATGTTAAAAAACGTTTCGCAAATACAATAAAATTTTGAATTGATACAACAAAAATACTTAAGCATATTATAGACATATATGACAAAAAAATCAATATTAAAATGTAAAAATTGATGGTAATTAATAATATAATTGACAATTAACAACCATAATGATAGTATTGAAATAGAAAAACGTTTTTAAAATACAAGCAAAAACCGTGAAAAGGAGGCAGTGAAAGATTGAAGATACAATTAAACGAATCCGAAAAAAAATGGATAAAGACGGAAGATCCCAACATCTTATTTGAAGACAATGAGGTGGGAAGGCTGAAAAAGGAAGTATGGGATATGACGGAAGACCAGCTCGATGAAGTGCTGCTGGAATATGGCATACCTTCTGCTCCAGAGCTCGGCATTGCAGGAACGTATATCCAGAATACGCCGAGGGCCGTCCAGATTGAGAAGCGCCGCAGGGACGATATCGTCTTTGTTCCGCTTGGCTGTACGGAAAACCATGGTCTCCACAACAATACGGGGCTGGATACGTTCATGTGTTCGCAGATCGTAGAAGGTGTCCGCCGATATACGAAGAAGCACAGCCAGGAGGTGAACCTGGCATTGCCTCCGCTCAATTACGGAGGTCATCCTTATCATCATATCGGTATGCCAGGAACGGTCATCATGCCGGAAGAAGTTGTGAAAGAGACGCTCATCTACACGATGCTCGGCCTGTGGAATGACGGATACCGCAAGATCATATTCATCAACAACCACGGGCATCTCTGGATGATTGAGTCTGCGATACAGGAATTCTGCAAGCGCTACCAGCTTCCGGGCATTTTCCGGGTTATCGACTGGCACAGAGCCGTCCGTGAATTCTTCTATCCGACGGCAGATGAACTGAGCCTTGAGACTCATTTCGTTCACGCCGATGAGGCGGAGACATCTGTTGCTCTGCTTATGTTCAAAGAAATGGTAGATATGCAGTATGTGCAGGACAAGCTGGGAGAAAGCCTCCTGCCGGACGGACATATGGACAAATCAGTGGATCCGTTCCGCCGTCCATGCCGATGGAGCGAAGGAGAGGGACATGCGGCGATTGAGAGGTCGGCGACACCAGAGGGCATTGTCGGCGTACCATCCCAGTCCGATGCCAGAAAGGCAAAGAGGCCGATTGTGGCTATCTTGAAATACCTGACTCTTCTGCACGACCAGATATTGGAGGCATATCCGGCAGGAACTGTTCCGCCGGTTGATAAAGTATCGCTGAGAGATCCTAAGGAAATGGAGCCATTTTTAAAAGAACCATTGAGCGAAGGCTGGAAGTCCATCGACGAGCTTCCGCGCATGGGAGTTTTTGAACATCTTTAATGTTGTAATGATATATTGATGAACCAGGAGGAAGAGCTGTATGGACAGATACATAGAGAAAATCAGGCAGGCAATGCCGGACGGCGATATCTGGATAAAGGAAAGCACTTATGCACAGACGGAAGGGCTGCGGGCAATATATGCCACGGCGGCAGAAAAAGAATGTCTTATCGTGGACGGCTGCAAAGCATTTCTTTTTGAAGGAGAAACCGTAAATGGGATTAAGATCTGTCCATTGAACCATATTAACCGTCTGGCTCTTAACATGGAAATAGGATATACAAGGCCGCAGTCCATAGGGGCAGAGACAGCATCCTTTGGCTGTGGCGACAGGCTTGGACTTGCGAACGAAGGACAGCTTGCGGCAGTCAGACGGACAAGGGTAAAACCTGTCCTGGCGCAGCAGAGCCTGCGGGAACTCGACCTTACGGGGCGTTCCTATGATGACGTTATCGATGCGGCTTCATGGGCCGTATTCAAAGCCGGCTACAGAGAAGGCTATGGTGCGGACGGAGACCACCTGAAGACGAAACAAGAGGTAGAAGCGGCACTGGAGCATGGCTGTTCTATGATTACGTTGGACTGTTCTGATGTCCTGAGAGAACCGCCGGTCCAGGCAGAGGCGTTAAGCCGGGCCTATGATCAGATTCCGGACAAGAAGCGCCTGATTCTGGAAGAGGAGTATCGGAATCTGCCGCATGCCGCATCCATTGGAGTTACCTATACAAGGCAGACATGGATGGAGGTCTTGGTTACATATCTGGACGCTTTAGAGCTTGCGGAAGAGATATATGTGGAACTTATCCGCAGCAGAGGGCGGCGTATTGATTATGAGATATCGCTTGATGAGACAGCTCATACGACGAGTGCGGCGGCCCACTACTTCGTGGCAAGAGAACTTAAGAAGCGGCATGTGCGAATCAGCAGTATCGCTCCAAAGTTCATCGGAGAATTCCAGAAGGGCATCGACTACATAGGAGATACGGAAGACTTCCGCCGCAACCTGCGGATGCACTGCAAGGTTGCAGCCTGTTTTGGGCATAAGGTGAGCATTCATTCCGGAAGTGACAAGTTTAAAGTGTTTCCCGTCATTGCCGATGAGACGAAAGGCCTTTTTCACGTCAAGACATCAGGAACGAGCTGGCTGGAGGCAGTACGGGTGATTGCAGGAAGCTCGCCGGACCTGTACCGCAGGATGCACCGGAAAGCGCTGGAACATCTGGATGAGGCAAGGTCTTACTATGAGGTGAACTGCGACATGTCAGCAGTCAGGCCGCTTGACACGGCAGCGGACGATGAGCTTCCCGCTTATATTGAGCAGGTTGATTCCAGACAGCTTATGCACATCACGTATGGAATATTGCTTAATGATACGGAAATGCACGATGCGATATATGAGTTCCTGAAAAAGAATGAAAAGATATACGAGATGCAGGTAAAACGGCATATGGAGAAGCATTTGAAAAGTTTGGGCTGCCTGTGACGGCTAACAGTCAATTAGGGAGAGGAAAACTATGAGTGTCAAAAATACGGTAGCGATCCTGGGCGCGGGACGGATAGCGCGCGTCCATGCCGAGTCGCTGAATAGATATGCACAAAACGTAACAGTAAAATATATCATCGACCCATATATGGACGATAAGATGCGCAAGTGGGCGGAAACCATAAATATATCATATGCGGAGAACGACTCGGCCCGGATGTTCGCCGATCGGGAAGTAGACAGCATCTTTATCTGCTCGCCGACACCGACTCACTGTGACTATATTCTGAAGGCCTGCGAGAGCGGGAAAAATGTATACTGCGAAAAGCCGTTGGATTCTGACATCAGCCGCATATATAAGGCTATGGAGGTTGTGGAAAAGTCAGGGATAAAGTTTCTGATGGGCTTTATGAGAAGATTTGATACAAGCCAGCGGAAGATGAAAGATATCATCGCCAGTGGAAAGGTCGGGGCTCCACAGATTATCAAGCTTTGTTCCAGAGACCCGGCACTGCCATCTTATGGCTACATTAAGACGAGCGGAGGCATCTATTTTGATTCAATGATACATGACTTTGATTTGGCTCGCTATTTTTCGGATTCGGAAGTAGTAGAAGTATATGCAACGGGCAAAGCCCTCATTGATCCTCAGGTAGGAGAGCTTGGGGATGTGGATACGGCAGCGGCGCTGTTAAAGTTCGAGAGCGGCGCTATCGGACTCATAGACTTGAGCCGGCAGTCCAACTGTGGTTATGACCAGAGGACGGAAGTGCATGCATCAAAAGGTTTCGTGCAAGTCGGCAATGTGCCGGAGAGCTCCGTCATAGTCAATAATGAGCATGGCGTTACACATGACAGGCCTGTCTACTTCTTTCTGGAACGCTATGAACAGGCATTTGTGAATGCACAGCGTACATTTTTCGATATTGTGAACAAAGACAAAGAGCCTCCGGTGACAATGTATGATGGTCTGCAGGCAGTCAGAATCGCAAAAGCGGCCAGGACATCTTACCTGGAGAACAGGCCGGTAAAACTGTCCGAGATTGAATAAAAGGGAAGGGAGGATGCAGGAGGCTTTGTAGATAGAGGGAGCAAGGTAGTATGAATCTAAAAACGATAAAAGGAGGATCTTATGAAAAAAAAGTGGATTTCGACGGCATTGGTAGTCTGTATGACAGCAACTATGGCACTGGCAGGATGCGGAAAATCATCGGACGATACAGACGCAGCCGATGGAGAAGGCAGTAAGGAAAAAGGTGAAGGAAAATATACGATTGGATATACGGTCAATGACTTTAATGACAAATGGGTTTCCTACGTAATAGATAATATTAAAGTCTGGGACGAAGAAAATAAGGATGTCAATGTCGTATTGGGAAATGGTGAACAGGATGCTGCGACACAGATGGCAATAGTAGAGGACTGGATTCAGCAGAAGTTTGACGTTATCTGCGTAAAAGCGGTAGACGTAGATGCAGCAGCATCTATGGCGAAGAAATGCAACGAAGCCGGCATTCCCTTCGTGGCAGTTCAAGATCCGATAGAAAATTCAGACGTAAATGTGCAGCAGGATTCCAAAACCTGTGGCCAGACGCAGATGGAAGCGGCGATAGAGGCGATGGGCGGTTCCGGTAAAGTAGCTTATATGAGCGGAGTCCCGGGAACCCTCGTGTCAAACAATCGTGAAGAAGGCTCTATGGCAGCGCTCGAAAAATATCCGGACGTAGAACTGGTGGCGAATGAAGTAGGCAATTGGCTGAGAGAAGAAGCGATGACCGTTGTCGAGACATGGGTACAGGCGGGGATGGAATTTGATGCCATCGTATGTGCCTGCGATGAGATGGCCATTGGTGCGGAGATAGCCCTTGAATCTGCCGGTGCCCGTGAGGGAGTAGTCATTGCCGGAATTGACGGAACAGTGGATGCACTGGAGATGATGTTGGACGGCAAGCTGGATGTAACGATGTACGCAGATCCTGAGGCGCTGGCAAGAGAGCCTCTTGAGACAGCCGTCAAAATCATCAATGGAGAAAAAGTAGATGATTATATGATTCAGGATATCCTCATTCTCCCTGAAGATGCACAGGAGTATCTTGACATGCAGAAATAGCATGCGATAAACAATCTGGAAAGGAGCAGTCCTTTATGCACGAAGATTATATTCTGGAAGCTGAGGAAGTCTCAAAAGCATTTTCCGGCGTGACTGCGCTTGATAATGTAATGTTGAAGGTTAAGCGGGGTACCGTACATACGCTGATGGGAGAAAACGGAGCCGGCAAATCTACCCTGATGAAGATTCTGCTGGGCATATATCAGAGAGATACAGGTATTATTAGATTTGACAATGAGGAAGTGAGATTCAAAGGTGCAGCCAATGCGCTCAAATCAGGCCTGGCTATGATACATCAGGAATTGAGCAATGTCAGGGAACTGACGGTCTATGAGAACATTTTTCTTGGCAAAGAGCTGACGTATGGAAAGAGCATCTTTTCGAGGCAGAAGAAAATGCGTGCAGAGGCGGAGAAGCTGTTTCAGGAATTGGACATCGATATTGACGTAAACAAGAAAATGAAAGTACTTAGCGTAGCTCAGCAGCAGATGTGTGAAATTGCAAAAGCGATCTCATATAATGCGAAACTGATTATTATGGATGAACCTACCTCGGCTATTACAGAAAGTGAAGTGGAACATCTGTTTCGTATGATAGGTAATTTAAAGAAAGATCGTGTCAGCGTAATCTATATCACTCACAAGATGGATGAGGTGTTTCAGATATCGGATGACATTACGGTGCTGCGTGACGGCAGATACATCGATACACTGTCCGCAGATGAGTGTTCCGGACAGAAACTGATCTCTCTCATGGTTGGCAGAGAGATTACTGATTTATTCCCGAAATCAGAGGCTGAAATAGGAGAACCATATCTGCGCGTGGAAAATCTGTCAAGAAAGGGAGAATTCTCCGGCGTAAGCTTTGAAGTTCGAAGGGGCGAAATACTCGGGGTCGCCGGTCTGATGGGGGCAGGACGGACAGAAGTCATGGAAACTATTTTCGGTATCCGTAAAAAGACAACAGGTAAAATATTCATCGGAGAAAAAGAAGCAGTAATCAGAAGTCCGAGAGACGCGATAAAATATAAGATTGCGCTGCTCACGGAAGACAGGAAAGAAAGCGGCTGTTTTCTTCCGCTGAGCGTAAGGACGAACATATCGATCGCCTCCATCAAAAAATACGTAAGGCTTGGTCTTGTCCGGAAGAAGCAGGTTGATGCGGATGCGCTGGAGATGAAGGATAAGATGAGTATCAGTACCCCTTCCCTTGACAAGAAGATCATGTATCTGTCTGGAGGCAATCAGCAGAAAGTATTAGTCGGAAGATGGCTGCTTACCAATCCGGAGATTTTGATTGTGGATGAACCTACAAGAGGAATAGATGTAGGTGCAAAAGCAGAGATACACAGACTATTGTCAGCACTGGCACAAGAAGGGAAATGCATTATCATGATATCTTCCGAACTGCCGGAAGTCATTGGCATGAGTGACAGAGTCATGGTCATGAGCGATGGACGTATGGCAGGTATACTCGAAAAGGATGAAGTGTCACAGGAAAAGATAATGCTGTATGCCACAGGTGAAACACAAGTTCGAGGAGGAAGCTGATGAAAACAAAAAGTCTTAACAGTAAATATGCGGCATTAAGAAAAGAAATAATGGACAAATATGGAACCTTTGTCATCCTTCTCGCTATGATGCTTGTAATGACTCTTATCAAAGGGACAAATTTCCTGTCTCTCGGCAATCTGACGAACATCATGCGGCAGCAGTCCGTTATCGGCATCATAGCACTCGGTGTCATGCTTACTATTATTACAGGAGGGACGGACCTGTCCGGCGGTTCCGTGCTGGCACTGTGCAGCTGCGTCATCGCAACTTTTGCGCACGGTGATTATCCGCTCATAGTACCTGTAATGATGGGTATCCTTGTAGGAGCTGCTACCGGCCTCGTCAATGGTTTCTTTATTGCGTACGGGCATGTTCCGCCTTTTATTATGACTCTTGGAATGATGTCGGCGGCAAGGGGACTTGCCCTCATAGTGTCAAACAGTAAACCTATCAATGGATTCACAGATGCATTTAACGCGATTGGCGCTGAATCATGGTTTGGCATCCCGATTGCGGTATGGCTGTTGATTGCAATGACTGTTCTGTTCTATTTTTTATTACATAAAAGCAAATTCGGCACATATGTGTATGCAATCGGAGGGAATCAGACAGCGGCCAAGGTATCTGGTATCAATGTAAAGATAATTCTGACTATTGTCTACACCATTGCGGGAGCCTGTACCGGTCTGGCGGCTTTGATTATGACTTCCAGGACACTGGCAGGCAACCCGAGTTATGGCACGGCTTATGAGATGGATGCCATTACATGCTGTATCATTGGCGGCACGAGCTTCACAGGGGGGATCGGCCGCGCGGTGAATACGACGATTGGCGCATTCATAATGGGGGTGTTGACAAACGGCATGACAATGCTGCAGATTGATCCAAACTCACAGCAAGTAATAAAGGGTGCGGTAATCGTTCTTGCCGTACTGCTTGATGAGCGGAAAAACAGAAGAAGCTGACCATGAAGGAAACGCAAAAGAGAAAAGTGTTCACTTGCGTTTCCTTTTTTTAATGCGGGAAATCATGCCATCTTAGTACTCATCCTACGGGGATATGCCGCTGGCATAAACAAGAGATAGTACAAGCTATCGCTCCCTGCGCTTGTCAGACACAGAGATAATCGTATAGAAAAAATGTCATCTCTGCCCTCTTCCCCTTTATGTTAAATGTCTCTTTTTCTTCGGCGGCCCGCCTCATGCCATGACTCTCATAGAAGCCATAATTGCAGCTCGTGTCCGTGTACAGGAAAAAACGTCTGATATTCTCCCTTTTCATGTATGAGAGCATCTGCTTAAACAGCAGTGTTCCGATGTGCATGCCCCTATACTCAGATGCAACGGCAAAAAAGGCGACCTCACCCCCATAATCTTTTCGGCTCCGCTCAGACAGTGCTTTGTCTATGCTGCTGACACTCTGGAAGATTCTGGCTGTCTGCCTGCCCTCCCGGGAGAGGAAGAGGGAGATGACAGAGAGGACCTGCCTGAAGCGAAAGGCGAACGGACAGCGGTGACTCCTGATGTCCTTTGCCATGATGACTCCGGCCGCTTTCCCTTCTACTTCTGCAACCTGTGTATACGTCTGGTTTGCCAGGCAGCTGTACAGGAAAACTTTCGCAAGCTTTGCGGCTGTCTCTGGGGTGCAGAGTTCATCGTAGTGCCACGCTTCCCGGATAATGCCGGTGAGGCTGGCTTCGTCTTCTTTTCGATATGTCCTCAGTAAAATTTGTGTATTCATCTTATCTCCTTTTCATTTCTCTGTTTCTGATCTATAATTATCTTAAAGTATACAGTAAGTGTAAAGTCAAGGAGGAAATCACATGCAGCCGGACGCGGGTAAGATAACGACATCCCAGTTTGCAAAACTGCACGGAATCAATAAGAGGACGCTGCATTATTATGACAGCATCGGTTTGTTTTCACCCCGGTGGAAGGGGGAGAACAACTACAGATATTACGACTATATGCAGGGTATCGACCTGGAGTATATCCGTATGCTGAAAGGTCTGAACATGAGTATCGAGGAGATAAAGGCCTATGTGGATCACCCGGATGAAGCGGCTTTTCTGCAGATTGCAGATGAGAAGCTTGCAGAGATAGACAGAGAGATACAAAGCCTCAGAAGAACCAAAAAGATACTGCGCAGGAAAAAGGAGCAGCTGGAGCTGTGCAGAACACGGAAGGACAGGGACATCAGGGTGCTGCAATGTGAGGAGGAATACTATTGTGTGACCCCGTTTTCCTATTGTGACGATGACATAAAAGGGCTGTATGCACACATTAAGGATGTGTGGAGTCCAGGGCAGTACAGCATGGGTATCGGCAGCTATCTTTCGGTAGAGAACATGAAGCAGAAAGCATTTGACCGATACGAAGGGCTGTTCACTTATGCGCAGAAACGGACGGAGAAGGGCGTTATGGTGAGGCCAAAAGGAACATATCTGTGTGGCCTTGTAAAAGGGACATGGGAACATCTGCCTGAATTTTATGAAGAGCTGATGCATTATGCGGATCAAAATAATCTGGAGCCCATCGGATATGCCTATGAAATAGGGCTGAATGATTTTGTGATATCGGGCATGGACGATTATATTACGCAGATTGCCATACGCGTCACAGCGTCCTGACGGAGGAGGAGCGCGGCGGGCTTATCCATTTCTGGTAGAAAAGTAGATTGACAGGCCAGCGTATGACTGACATACTGGAATTATGAAAAGATATGAGGTGGACAGGTATGGAATTTATAATAGCTTCTTATGAACAGATAGACAGAATGTGTGAGATTACGGACATGGCAAAGAGGCAGCTTAAGAATCTCGGGCTGGACCAGTGGCAGAAAGGTTATCCGTCCAGAGAAGTATGGATGGAAGATGCAAGGGCAGGCTGTACGTATCTTGCCGTGGAAGGGGATGAAATCCTCGGTATCTTCGCCTTTCAGAAAGAGCCGGATCCGTCCTATGCAGCCATTGACGGCAGGTGGCTGACGGATGGTACGTATGCGTCCATGCACAGGGTATGTGTCTCGGACGAGTGTAAAGGAAGAGGCGTGGCTGGCAGGATGTTTGAACATGGCTTCAGGCTTGCCAGGGAAGCCGGGTTTCCGTCGGTGCGGATTGATACGCATCCAGGCAATCTGCCGATGCAGAGAGCGCTTGAGAAGTCAGGGTTCGTGAGGTGTGGAGAGATAGTTCTGGCAGAAGGATGTGAGGCGGGAGATAAAAGGATAGCATTTGAACGTATACTGGTATAGAAGGAGAATATATGTTAAAAGCGGTATTTGTTGATTATACGGGCACGATTGTCAAGGAGGAGGGCCCGGATATCCAGGAAGTGATCAGCAGGACGTACAGGAACAGTGACATAGAGAGTCCCCAGGCTATGGTGTCCTATTGGTGGAAATTATTGAATGAATATGAAGAGAAGAGCTGCGGCAGCAGCTATATATCAGAGGATGATATAGTGGACGAACTTCTGGACATATGTGAAAAGGAGCTCCATCTGAAAGAGGATCTGGAAGAGCTGCATGCAGCGTTTCAGAGGTTCTGGATGTATGCGCCTGCATATGAGGATGTGAGAGAGTTTTTCGAGAACTGCCCTCTGCCGATTTATATCATAAGCAATAACGCGGGGAAGTATATTGAAGAGAGCATGAGAGACAAGGGACTGTGTCCGGCGGGCATCATAAGCAGTGATGTGGCGAGGGCGTATAAGCCTCACAGGGCAGTGTTTGAAAAGGCGCTGGAGGTAAGTGGGTGCAGGGCAGACGAAGTGCTTCATATCGGCGATTCCATCTCTTCTGATGTGGAGGGGGCCAGAGCCGCGGGCATAAGGCCTGTCCTTATCGACCGCGACGGTATAAAAGCGGCGGAAGGGGCCTTGACGGTAAAGTCCCTGCCCGAGGTATTAGCATTATTAGACGGTGAGAGCAGCGAAGATAACCAAATAAAGTAACCGTATTCCGGTAATCAGGGAGGGAAGCGTTATGATTACAGACAGGATTGAAAAGATCAGACAGAACTATGTCAATGCCCGGCCGGCCATCTCGTGTGAGCGGGCTTACTTGTGGACAGAGTCCCACAAGAGGACAGAAGGCCAGCATGTTGCCGTGCGCAGGGCGCAGGCCTTTTATGACACCTGCGATAAGCTCACGGTACATATTTTTGACGGGGAACTTATCGTAGGGGCAGTCGGGGAGTTCCGCAAATGTGGAATCCTGACGCCGGAGTTCTCATGGCTCTGGGTGGATAGGGAGATGGACGAATTTGACAAAAGGCCTCAGGATCCATATGTTATGACCGATGAGCAGAGAGCTTTCGTGCGTGAAAATATCTTCCCTTACTGGAAGGATAAGTCGCTGGAGGAGGCTTTTCTGGCAAGAGTACCGGATGAGACATACAAGATTGGTGTAGATACAGGGGTAATCGACAATGATTCCAAATGGCGGCAGGCAGTCGGCGAGGTAACGCCGGATTATCAGGACGTACTCTTTGTAAAGGGGTTCGGCGGAATCATCAAGGAAGCGGAAGAGAAGATAGCAGAGCTTGACGAGGCGGTACCTGACGAGATGGATAAGATTCTATTCTATCGCTCTGTCATCCTTACTTCCAAAGGTATCATACGCTTTGCAGGCCGATATGCCGATGAGGCCGAACGTATGGCGGCCGGGCAGGAGGATGTCACAAGAAAAGAAGAATTGTTACGCATAGCCGCAAACTGCCGGAAAGTTCCTGAATTTCCGCCGGAGACATTTTATGAGGCCATACAGTTCGTATGGTTTACCCAGATTGGCGGCATCTTGTCTGAGAATCCGCTGGCCCTGAATCCGGGCCGCTTTGACCAGTATATGAATCCATATTATGAAGCAGACAGGGCCAGAGGAATCATTTCGGAGGAGCTGGCCCAGGAGCTTATAGAAGCGCTCTGGCTAAAGTTTTCGGAGTGGGTGTGGACCATATCGGCCAATACCGCGGATTACTTTGCGGGATATAACCAGTTCCAGAACCTGACCGTAGGCGGCAGGACGAGGGAAGGGCTGGATGCGACGAATGACATTACGTATATGGCGTTGAAGGCAACGGAAGAAGTAAAGACCCACCAGCCAGGGTTAAGCGTCCGGGTACATGCAGACTGTCCGGAGGAATTTCTCGGAGCGGTGACGCATCTTGTGAGCCAGGGTACTGGTTTTCCGGCTATCCACAACGACAGCGTCGGCTACCAGATGCTTCTGAATGCCGGATATGAACCGGAAGATGCCAGGGACTGGAATAACTGTGGATGTGTCGTTCCCCATTATCGTAAGACCGGCGAGTGGACGGCGGCTGTAAACGTGAATTTTGGCTGCGCGCTGGAGTATGCGCTTAACGAAGGAAAGAGCCGGATGACCGGGGAGAAGATGGGACTTTTGGAAAAGCCTTGCAGAGAATTCACCTCTTATGAAGAGGTAAAGGATGCGTTCTATAAGCAGTTCGCGAACCTTTGCAGGCACTCCGTCATTGCAACGGTAACAGCCCAGAAGCTGCATCAGGAGATGGTACCGAGGCCGTTCCTGTCCTCCTGTATCGAAGCGTGTCTGAAAGACGGAAAAGATTTGAGCAATGGCGGTGCCAAATATAATGTAGGTCCGGTCATTACAGGAATCGGCCTGGCTGTCGTAGCAAATTCTCTGGCAGTTATAAAGAAGCTCGTATTTGAAGATAAAGTGACGACGATGGAGGAGCTTGGCACGGCACTGGCCGCCGACTGGGAAGGCTATGAAGAACTCAGGAAGAAAGCACAGGAGGTTCCGAAGTACGGCAACGATGATGATTATGTAGACGAGATCGCCATAGAGATAGCAAACTGGTATTACCGGGAAATCCATCAGTATAAAGATGTGTTTGGCTCCCCGTTCAATACTGCGTTTATGGGAATCTCCAACTATATCCCTATGGGACGCGTGCTTGGCGCAACCCCGTGCGGAAGAAAGAACAAAGAGCCGTCTAGCGAAGGGGTGTCGCCTTATGTGGGAAGCGACATGTCTACACCGCTGGCAGCCATGCGTTCCGCGGCAAAAGTAAACCAGGAGATCCACTCCGGGGGCACGCTCCTGAATCTCAGGCTGAACCACGACCTGGTGGCTACGAAGAGAGGGCAGGCTAACCTGGGAGCGATGATACAGTCCTTCTTTGCGCTTGGCGCGTTCCATGTGCAGTTTAATACCCTTTCCTCGAAGATATTGAGGGAAGCGCAGGCCAGGCCGGAACAATACAAGGACCTGCTTGTCAGGGTGGCGGGCTACAGCACACAGTTTGTCAATCTGTCCAAATCGATGCAGGACGCTATCATTGCGAGGACGGAACATGCTGAATTATAGACCTGGCTGTTGCTATGGAGGGATGATATGACCGGGGGCTATATAATGAATATACAGAACTTCTCTGTCAATGACGGAGAAGGGATCCGGACGAACATATTTCTGGCGGGCTGTCCCCTTGCCTGCGCCTGGTGCTCCAACCCGGAGGGCCAGACACTCCACAATGCCATGACTTCCTATATGACAGTGGAAGAAGTGACAGATAAGGTGAAAAAGCAGATGATATTCTACCGAATGTCCGGGGGCGGCGTGACCTTTTCCGGAGGAGAGGCCACGGTACAGCAGGAGTTCCTGCGACGGCTTGCCGGCCGGATGTATGATATGGGAATCTCTCTTGCCATAGAGACATGCGGGCAGTTTGAGTTTGAAGAAGTGAAGGATATTCTCGGGAAGATGGATTTGATATTTTATGATATCAAGCATATGGATGCCGGGACACACAGGAAGTTTACCGGGGTATCTAACCAAAAGATACTTTCGAACGTATCAAGGACGGCAGAGCTAGGCATCCCGCTCATAATAAGAGTACCGGTCATCCATGGAGTGAATACAGATGACAGCAATCTGGAAAGGACGTTTGCATTCATGAAAAAGGAAGCGTCCTCTGCAAAGCTGGAACTGCTCCCCTATCACACGTTCGGCGAGGGGAAATATGCAGAGCTTGGAATGCCGCTGCCGCCGGCTTCGTTCCAGACACCATCCCAGAGTGAGATAGACGCGTGGTATGAAGTTGCCCGCAAGATTGGAATCGAGACGATATCCTATAGGTAAGCGCAAGGCATGATCAGAATATGTCGTTAAGAAGCGGAATATTTCTTTATTATGGAAGGGACATCCGATACCGATACATTTTGGAACAGCCTGTCCCCAATCTGTACGTTAGGAGCTTTTGTACAGTAGTGCATACAATATACGGTTGTCAGAAGAAAGCGCCCGTCCCGGGTCACCTGTCCGGGGCGGATTTTCAGAATCCGCTGGAATTCCTTCAGTACCTCCGTTCCCCCTTTGTTCTTGCAGCGGTCGGAGATACAGACTTTGATCTCATACCGGAAGGATTGCTCGTGCAGATGGGGAAGGCTTTTGATAACCGCGCTGATATAGCCCGGATTGACACCTGCTATTTCTGCTACCATTTCCCGGGCCTCCCGTGGAATGCAGCCTTCGGCTGCCTGCAGCTCAGTCAGCATGGCAATCACAAGCTCAGACTGGTTCATGCTTTTTTCCTCCCTGTAATAGTCGAATATGTCGTTCCATTCCTTTTTCAAGACAACGCCTCCTCCCTATATAATTGTATAGTATCTCCCATATTACAGTTTTCATGAATAAAATGTGAGTTTAAGTAAAGTGGGCGGCGTGCGGGGAGCCGGGTGGCAGATGCTCCGATGCGTCCGAGGCTCCGACTATTTCACGTATCCCTAACCATGCGGAATGCGCGCCGATAGCGGCTTGCATCCCGCAGGATAAGGGCTACGGAAAGGATTCTCCGGCTCTTCCTCATAATAATTTCATTTTTCAAAGGTTTTCACTCGCTCAGCTTTTTTATTAATATACCGGCACAGATAAATTCCTTCCGGCCGCCAGTAACGTCACATAGCCACCCCCGCCCGTGCCAGTAAAGTAGATAGCCGATGGGGAGGCAGGGGACAGATGCGAAGGTATAAGCGGAAGGGACGGAGAATCCTCACCAGATTCCTAAGCTTGTGGGATGAGAGCCGCTATCGGCGAACATTCCACAGGCTTAGGAATCTGTGTGATAGTCGCAGTCCCGGACGCATCGCAGCAGATGCCCCCTGCCTTCCCAGCGGCGCCCTGCTTCACTAAACCCCCATTTGGGGGCAGGAAATCCTGCCATTTTTCAGATAATATATCTTATCGTAACGGTCCATTAAAGTCTCGTCCATATGATGTGTTATCGTAAGAAGCGTAAGGTTTTCCTGCCTGAGAAGGTCTTCTTCTATCTCGTGGGCGGTCCGGCGGTCTAAGG
>NZ_KQ236744.1:946557-967061 GCF_001185345.1 Dorea sp. D27
AATAATTTCATTTTTCAAAGGTTTTCACTCGCTCAGCTTTTTTATTAATATACCGGCACAGATAAATTCCTTCCGGCCGCCAGTAACGTCACATAGCCACCCCCGCCCGTGCCAGTAAAGTAGATAGCCGATGGGGAGGCAGGGGACAGATGCGAAGGTATAAGCGGAAGGGACGGAGAATCCTCACCAGATTCCTAAGCTTGTGGGATGAGAGCCGCTATCGGCGAACATTCCACAGGCTTAGGAATCTGTGTGATAGTCGCAGTCCCGGACGCATCGCAGCAGATGCCCCCTGCCTTCCCAGCGGCGCCCTGCTTCACTAAACCCCCATTTGGGGGCAGGAAATCCTGCCATTTTTCAGATAATATATCTTATCGTAACGGTCCATTAAAGTCTCGTCCATATGATGTGTTATCGTAAGAAGCGTAAGGTTTTCCTGCCTGAGAAGGTCTTCTTCTATCTCGTGGGCGGTCCGGCGGTCTAAGGCGGATGTGCCTTCGTCCATAACCAGCACCGGTGTGGAGCGTATAAGGGCTCTTGCGACGGCGACGCGCTGGCGCTGTCCGCCCGACAGGTTCTGCCCGTTTTCGCCAACTTCGCTATGAAGCCCTTTTTCTAATCCCGGCAGGAACCGTGAGATTCCGCTGGCTTTTACGGCATCGTCAAGCTGCTCTTTGGAAAAGGTCTCCCCGAGGCAGATATTATCATATATATCCGTATCAAACAGGAAGACATTCTGGTGGATTACAGCTGCAATTCTATTCAGCCTTCCCTGAGACAGTTTACCGACTGGTATGCCGTCGTAGCAGATAGACCCGGCAAAATCGTTGTAATACCCTGTTAACAGCTTGATAAGCGTTGTCTTCCCACCTCCGCTTTCTCCTAACAGGGCACACTTCGTCCCGGGAGTGATGGTGAGGCTGATATCCTTCAGAACGTGCTGTCCCGGTACATAGCCAAACGTTACTCCTGTGAAAGTGATGCCTGTTTCAAGAAGTGGTGAATTGCAAGAGGGCTCTTCTTCCGGGGTACCATCTTGTGTATGTGAATAGGCTTCCAGATGCTTGAGTACCGGCCTGATTCCTGTTATCTTCGGGAGGTTCTGCATAAGCAGTACGACAGGGGTGACAAATGTGCCGCTCAGCTGGATAAGTGCCAGGAGTGTTCCTGCCGTTATCCGTCCTTTCATCATGAGGTAAGAGGATACGAATACGATGACGAGTACGCTGACTGCAGACAATATGTCTGAGAAACACTCATTAACCGCCAGAAGCGTATCTGCGGCCAACTTCCGGTCGGCCGTGTCCCGGTTGATGCGGGTGAATTTTTTTAATATGTATGGACGCATCGTATAACCGCGTATTACCTCGAAACCATTGAAGAAGTCCTTGGACTTGGCTGTAAATTCGGCCAGCTTTGCCGAATAAGCCTCCTGCCTCTTTTGAATCTTTTTGCCGAGCAGTGCCGGAACCGTGAACATGAGCACGAGAAAGAGGAAGAGGACGGCCGTGACGAGAGGGCTCAGGTATAGCAGTATTCCGAGCGTAGTGAGAAAGAGGACACCCATCTGTGCACAGAGCAGGAGCGGTATAAGATGGTTTTCTTCCACAAGCTTTACGTCATTGATGAGTGCAGACAAGTAATCCGCCGTATTTTGTGACGAGAATTCTCCGGGGGTCCGTTTCATGACACCGTGGAAGATCTTATCCCGCAGCGTCTTCGTCACATTTTTTATCATGAGCTTCCCGCAGTAGGCCTCCAGGAATCCCATCGTTCCTAGAATGGCGAGGTATATGAGGGTGGCCAGGATGAGTTTCGTGAAGGAATCCATATCGTTTCTGGCGGCGCTGTCAATGACTTTCTGAAGAATCATTGAGATAAAGGCCGAAAGGGCAGCCGATATTCCTCCGAGAAGCAAAGTAAAGACAATCAAGAGACGTCCTCTCTTATCATAAAGTTTCATGCATAATCCTCCTGTATATTTTACATATATCGAATATATTCTATAAATATAAAATATCATATGATTCCATATATGTCAAATAAGTTTGACGAATATAAAAAGGACTGCGTAATTCGCAATCCTTGAAGGTTATCCTTGGGGCGGCCTTTTCTGTCTTGGCTGCCGCTTGGTCTGTCCGCACGTAAGCTTATAAAAGCATCTGCTCCAGACTTGAGATGAACCGGGAGATATTTTCTCTATGCAGGCAGTAGTATACTTTGCCGTCCTTTTTCTCGACCGTCACGAAACCGCAGGCGAGAAGCGTATTCATATGATGAGATACCGTGGATGGAGATAGCCCGAGGTGCTCTGACAGCTTCAGATTGTACATGGGCGATTCTTTCAGGGCACACAGTATATCCAGCTTGCTTTTATCACTGATGGATTTCACCTGCCGGATGACGGCATCCTTTGTCAGACGTCCGGATGCTTCGTCTGCGATAAGCGTTTCAATGGAGAGCCCGAAATAACCACACGTGTAGAGAACCATCTGAATCAGCGGCATTGCGAGAGAAGGATACAGGGCATGCATGTCTGCACAGGTATCTGCAATCTTGAAGAAATCAGGTGCGTGATAAGAAGCCATCCGTTTCAACAATAGACGCAGAGGTCCTTCTACGGCTTCCAGCGCTTTTTCGTATGCGTCTTTATTGCTTTCCACAGCTTTATACAGACTCGTAAGCCAGTAGTCAGCCCTTCTCAGAAGATTCAGCATGTGCCATTTCTCTTCGCTCTCGATATCGGTCCTGTCTATGAAGTCGATAAGCGATGCTTCATCGGGCAGCTGCGGGAGTTCCTTTATATCCGGAAGGCGGGGATGCTCTCCGGTATCTGTGATAAAGTAGGCCAGAAGGCTGCGCAGTTCCAGAAGATTCAGATTCCCGGGATGCTCTATGCAGGAGCGCTTTTCAATCGCGAGCACAAAGATATGCATAAAAGCATCGTCTGAGAAGCTTTCAAATAAAGCATCTTCTTCCGGTCTCTGCACTTTGTGCTTTTGAAAAGTTTCCACATACTTGTCAAAAGTATTCATATGTTCTCTGTAAAAGATCTCGCCGCTGACGCCATAGTCATCCAGCGCAGATATCATCTTTTCTTTCCAGTTGTCCGTGTGGCAGAGGAAAAGGAGAGAAAGTGTCTCAAACAGCGGGTCAAGTTGATTCTTTATTGTAAGCTCCATAAGGCTTCACCATCCGATTTCTAATTGTTATAATAGTCATTTTATATTATACCGCAGACCCACTAGGACAACAAGGGAAAACACGCTGATACCCTCCAATATAACACCAGGCTTCTGTTTTGTGGTAATATTTCAACAGGAGGTGTCTGACAATGAATACTTACAGAACTGCTGAAGTTGCGTCAATCATAGGAATACATCCGAACACGGTCAGGCTGTATGAGGAATTACATCTCATTCCAAGGCCAGAACGTCAGCCAAACGGTTACCGGATTTTTACAGATGTTCATATCGAACAGCTCAGGCTTGCCAGGCTCGCTTTTCAGATAGAGGTGCTGCAGAACGGTCTGCGCAAGAAAATCATTCAGATGATCAAGATATCTGCGACAGGAGACTACGATACGGCGCTTGCGCTATCCCACGAATATATCATACAAGTAAGACAGGAGAGGGCCAATGCGGAAGAGGCGATAGAAATCGCAGAGCAGTTCCTGTCCGGCGGAAAAGAAGTAAACAGCCGCTGCCTGAAAAGAAAGGAAGTATCCGACTACTTACATGTTTCTATGGATACGTTACGGAACTGGGAGATGAACGGTCTGCTGACGGTCAAACGCAGGCAGAACGGGTACCGGGTGTATACGGATAAGGACATCAGCCGTTTGAAGATTATCCGCTCTTTACGGTGCGCGAATTATTCGCTGGAGGCGATCCGGAATATGCTGCAGCAAGCATGTACAAATCCGGATATCGATATAAAAGAAGCTCTGGATACGCCGAAAGAGGACACGGACATCATTACGGTGTGCGACAAGCTGATCACTTCTCTGACTGCCGCGGAAGATAACGCCGCCCAGGTAGTTAGTATGCTTCATAATATGAAAGAACGTTTTTCATAACCCTCCAGTTACCCACCAAAGTTTTTTTCAGTGGTATCCTCTCTGTGTCTATAAAAGAAAAGGAGGAGAAAATATGAATGAAGTAATCAAGGTCGTGCAGCTTACAAAATATTATGACGAGCTTCCCGCGGCAGACAACGTAAACCTGTCCGTGGCACGCGGTATGATCTTCGGCCTGCTCGGGGCCAACGGTGCGGGGAAAAGCACTACGATCGAGTGCATCCTGGGTACAAAGAAGGCAGACAGCGGGAGCATATCCATACTGGGGATGAATCCGGAGGATAACCGTAAAAAATTATTTCAAAAGGTAGGCGTCCAGTTCCAGGATACGAATTATCAGGACAATATTACGGTGGGGGAGCTTTGTGAAGTAACCGCTTCACTATACAGCAGCGCGGCCGACCCGGCAGTCCTGCTGAAACGGTTCGGCATAGCGGACAAGCAAAAGAGCCTTGTCCGCGACTTATCCGGAGGACAGCGGCAGCGCCTGTTTATCGTTCTTGCACTTATACCGGAACCGGAAGTTGTATTTCTGGATGAACTGACAACCGGACTGGACGCGAAAGCACGCAGGGAGGTGTGGAAGATTCTGGATGGATTGAAGAAAAAAGGGATGACTATTTTTCTGACCTCCCATTTCATGGACGAAGTAGAAGCCTTGTGCGATCAGATTTGTATATTAAGGAAGGGGATCATCGTATTTTATGGCACGGTTTCAGAAGCAATCGAAGGCAGTCCTTACGAAAAATTCGAGGATGCTTACCTTTGGTACACAGAAGAGGAGGGACAGGCAGATGAAAACATTTAGGACAATGTTAAAAACAGAGTTGAAATTATCGCTCCGGGGTATGGATATGTTTATATTTGCTATTTGCGTCCCGCTGGCGGTGCTCGTTATCCTTGGAATCATATATGGGGATAAACCAGCCTTTGACGGGGCGGAATATACGTTCATGGAACAGTCCTTCGGCGCACTTGCCACCATCTCCATATGTGCGGGAGGTGTGATGGGGCTGCCGCTTGTCATATCTGATTACCGCAGCAAAGGCATCCTGAGGCGGTATAAAGTGACACCCGTTAGCCCTTCTGTGCTTTTAGCGGTACAGGTGACGATCTATGCGCTGTACGCGGTCGTGTCCCTGCTGCTTTTGTACCTGTGTGCGACCGTAGTCTTTGCCTGCAGGCTGCAAGGTTCGTTCGCGCTTTTTCTGGGCGGATATCTCCTCGTAACCGTGTCTATATTCAGCATTGGCATGATGGTCGGCGGCATAGCTCCGAATACGAAGACGGCGGGGGTAATCGCCAGCATATTATATTTCCCCATGCTCCTGTTTTCCGGGGCGACGCTGCCATACGAAATCATGCCGTCAGCCCTTCGGAAAGTGGCAGACGTCCTGCCGTTGACACAGGGTATAAAGCTGCTGAAAGCAGCAACTTTGGGATTGGCAGCTGATAGTGTACTCGCCCCTGCTGTCGTGATGTCAGGTCTTGCCCTTATTTGTATCTTCATTTCCTTGAGATATTTTAAATGGGAATAGCAGCTTAAGTGTGGATTGTCATTCAATATAGTAGCTGCCATCCTCCTGGCATTGTATCAGGCTTTCATAAAAAGTCCTGGATGCCTGGAGCAGATAACCGGTGTCTCTGGCACCGGCTGTCTCGTATGGAGAATGCATCGCCAGCTGTGCGAGCCCTATATCCACGGTGTTCATAGCCGTCTGTGTGTTGGCGATATTGCCGAGGGTGGAGCCTCCCGCCATATCGGAACGGTTCAGGAAAGTCTGGTACGGTACCTCTGCCTTTTGGCAGACGGACTTAAATATTGCGGCAGACACGGCGTCTGTCGTATATTTCTGGTTGGCGCTGTATTTTATGACGATGCCCTCGTTCATATAAGGCCGGTTCGTCTCGTCGGTCTTGCCCGGCTGGTTCGGGTGTACCGCATGGGCATTGTCCGCCGATACCATGAAGCTGGAGGCCATCATCGTATGATAGGCCTCTTCGCTTTCTCCAAGAGCGATGCATATACGTCTGAGCGTATCCCTGATAAATGTGGAGGCAGCCCCTTGCTTGCTCGTACTTCCGACTTCTTCGTTATCGAGCATGCAGAAGACGGGGACGGATGGAGCCTCTTTGGAGGCCGTAAAGCCTTTCAGAGAGGCGAACGCGCACTGCAGGTCGTCAAGCCTTCCGATGGAGATGAATGCGTTTCCGGCGCCCCAGACGGTTCCTGGCATACGATTGTACAGGAACAGGTCGCTGCCGAGGATGTCGGCTGCCTGGACACCGGCCGTCTCTGCCATAAGCCGCATAAAAGAATCTTTTGATGAAAAGTCGCCGTACAGAGGCAGCAGATCTGTCTGAGGATTATACTTGTAGCCGTCGTTCAGCTCGCGGTTCATGTGGATTGCAAGATTTGGTATGAGAAGAAGGTCCCGGTCCACATTGACCAGGCGGGTAGTAACGCCGCCGCCGTTTCGAACGAGCAGGCGTCCTGCAGCCGACAGAGGACGGTCCAGCCAGGCGCCCATCAGCATGCCGCCGTATTTCTCTACGTTGAGCCGGACATATTTCTGCTCGGATACTATTTCTGGGTTCTCCTTGATTTTGAAGGAGGGAGAGTCGCTGTGGCTGGCTACGATATGGAATCCCCCGCGTATCTCTTCCGGTATCCGGAACGCGATGACAGAGGACAGGTTCCGTGTGACATAGTAGCGCCCGCCTTTTTTCAAATTCCACGTCTGCTGTTCCTCGAGCCTCTTATACCCCAGGGCCGTGAGCATTTCTCCGGCAGTGCGGACGGCATGGTAAGGGCTCGGGCTTTTTTCTATAAATGTAAACAGTTCTTTCGTTATCTGAATATCCATATAAGATCCTCCAATTTATAAATGCTTCTAGGGATACAACCATTTTATAATAAAGGAAGGGTATCGGCAAGGGGAGAAAAAATGGTGGATGTGAAGAAAAAATTGTTGACTTGGAGCGCGCTCCAGGGAGTATGCTTAACGTGCAGCAGAAAAGCAAAGGAGGAAAAATCATGATATATAAAGAGTTTCAGGATTTGAAGCTTTCGGCCCTCGGGCTTGGCACGATGCGCCTTCCGGTCATGGAAGATGCCCCGGATGCACCGATAGATGAAGAACGTGCGGCCGAGATGTTCGCATATGCCATAGACAAGGGAGTGAATTACTTTGACACGGCGTATGGATACCACGATGGACAGTCGGAGACGGTCACAGGAAGGATTCTGTCAAAGTACCCGCGTGACAGCTACTATCTCGCTACGAAGTTTCCTGGATATGATCTGGCAAATATGGATAAGGTGGAGGCGATATTTGAGGAACAGCTTAAGAAATGCGGGGTGGATTACTTTGACTTTTATCTGTTCCACAATGTGTATGAGAAGAATATCGACCCGTATCTCGATGAGAAATACGGCATCATGGACTATCTGTCAAAGCAGAAGGAAGCCGGAAGGATCAGGCATCTCGGCTTTTCCGCTCACGGACGGTACGACACGATGAAGCGTTTCCTTAACGCTTACGGGGACAAGATGGAATTCTGCCAGATACAGCTCAATTATCTGGACTGGAAACTTCAGGACGCTAAATCCAAAGCAGACCTTCTGAATGAATATGATATCCCGATCTGGGTGATGGAACCACTCCGCGGCGGAAAGCTGGCAGAGCTTACACCGGAAAATGCCGAAAGGCTGAACGCACTCCGACCGGATGAACAGGTGCCGGCCTGGGCGTTCCGGTTTCTGCAGTCTGTGCCCGGCGTGACGATGGTCCTTTCCGGCATGTCCAATATGGCACAGCTGGAAGATAATATCGCTACATATGCAGAGGAAAAGCCTCTGCGTGAGGAAGAGTGGAAGGCGTTGATGGAAGTGACGGACAGCATGCTGGATATCCTGCCGTGTACCGCATGCCGCTACTGCACGGCCCACTGCCCGAAGGGGCTGGATATCCCTACGCTATTGTCACTCTACAATGAGACACGTTTTGTGAATGGACTCATTACTCATATGGCAGTGGACGCTATATCGGAGGAAAAGCGCCCTTCCGCCTGCATCGGGTGTAAAAGCTGCGAGGCGGTCTGTCCGCAGCAGCTTGAGATTGCCGGTGCCATGAGCGACTTTGTCAGAAGGCTGAATGAACCCGCAGGATTATAAGTGACAGCCTCAGAGTGAATGGTAACGTAATAAATTGACATCTGTACCGGAACTTTAGTATACTCAGAGTAGCAGCCTTATCAGACCGAGAGAGTCTGGGAAGATATAAAGGAAGAAAAGATATGGAGAATGGTAGAGGGACGGTTATTGTAGTCATAGACGGACAGGGCGGGCGCATGGGCAGCCTGTTCATAGAGCGGTGGAAGAAGCAGGGGAAAGCGCAGGCGGAGATCGTTGCCGTGGGCACGAACAGCGCGGCCACCTCTGCCATGCTGAAGGCAGGGGCGGACAGGGCTGCTACAGGCGAGAACCCGGTTGTGGTGAACGCCAGGAAAGCGGATTACATAGTAGGGCCTATCGGGATACTTGCAGCAGATGCGCTTCTCGGAGAAGTGACGGCAGTGATGGCAGAAGCAGTGGCCAGGAGCGATGCCAGGAAACTGCTGATACCCGTTCATTCGTGTGGGTTCTATGTGGCAGGTGTCGGCGTTCATACGCTCAGCGAACTCGTGGACGATGCCATCAATATGATAGGACAGAGCGTTTAGGATGCGGACACCAAGTGCCCGCTGCGTCCGGCCAGGCCGGACAGCATCTGTGCGGTCAGGGCGCAGGCCCGGTAAGAAGGCGGAACAAAGATGTTACAGTAGAAAGATTCCATAATGGAGAGAAATGCCATGAGGGTATGACGCTTCCCAAGGAAGCTTATATTTGCATGGCATTTTTTAGACTTATGAATAAGGAGGAAACAGACTATGCATATGGCAGATGCATTGATAGCGCCAGCGGCAGCAGGTACGATGTATGCCTGCTCTGCAGCAGCGGCAGGCATTTCAATCAAAAAAGTGAGGCTGGAGGATGACCCGAAAAAAATCCCGGCAATGGGCGTGATGGGGGCATTTGTATTTGCCGCTCAGATGATCAACTTTACAATTCCGGGGACAGGTTCCTCAGGGCATCTGTGCGGAGGTGTTCTTCTGACTGCTATACTTGGGCCCTATGCCGGATTTCTGACTATGATAGGAGTTCTGCTCATCCAGTGTCTGCTGTTTGCCGACGGCGGGCTTCTGGCACTTGGATGCAACATATGGAACATGGCGTTTTACGGCTGCTTCATAGGAGGCTTCCTTATATGGAAGCAGATGATGAAGAATGGAATCAGCCGGGGGAAGATTATCTTCGCTTCTGTGGCAGCGTGTGTCGTGACCCTCCAGCTCGGAGCGTTTTCGGTGACGCTGGAGACGTTGGCGTCCGGCGTTACCGAACTTCCTTTTTCTGTGTTTGCGGCAGCCATGCAGCCGATTCATCTGGCAATCGGGCTTGTGGAAGGGGCGATTACGGCAGCAGTGCTTCTATTTGTGTATGAGGCAAGGCCGGAACTAATCTGGACAGGAGAGAAGGGACTGAGGGCTGGCCGGGAAGGGAGACTCAGCTTCAAGAATACGATGCTTGCGCTGGCGGCTGCCGCAGCAGTTACTGCCGGAGGCATATCGCTGCTCGCTTCTGCATATCCCGACGGTCTGGAATGGTCGATCGAGAGAATAACGGGATCCACGGAATTAACGGCATCCGGACCGGTGCATATACTGGCGGAGAAGATACAGAACGCCACGGCCCTTCTTCCCGATTATATGTTCCGCCATACGGATGCGGCGGCAGGTACATCTGTGTCAGGTATCGTCGGCGGGGCTGCCGTCATATTGCTATGCGTGCTGGCGTGCTATGCGTGCCGGTTCTTCAGGAAGAAAGAGAAGCATGAGTAGGATAAATCAGGCGATACATGACATCCATTATCTGGACGAGATGGCGGAACGGGATACGGGCCTTTGCCGTATTCATCCGCTTGCCAAGGTTATCGTGACTATCTGGTATGTAGCGCTTACCGTGTCCTTTGACAAGTATAACCTGACGGGCCTGGCCGGAATGTGCCTCTACCCGGTGATTCTTATGATTCTAGGAGAATTGCCGGTCCGGCGCGCACTCGTACAGTTGCGCCCTGTGCTTCTTGTCGTATGCCTTGTTGGAATTGCCAATCCGTTCTTTGACCGGAATGTGCTGTTCTTTATAGCCGGGATACCGGTGACGGGCGGAGTCGTCTCCATGCTGACACTCGTGTTCAAGGCTCTGTTGGCCATAACGGCATCTTATCTGCTCATTGCCACCACGTCCATCGGTAATATATGCGCTGCACTTCGCATGCTGCATGTGCCGAAGATACTCGTGACGCTTGTCATGCTCATCTATCGGTACATCATACTGATGCTGAAGGAGGCGCAGAGAGTGACGGAGGCGTATTCCCTGCGGGCGCCGGACGAGAAAGGAATCCGCTATAAAGTATGGGGAACGCTGGCCGGTCAGATGCTCCTGAGGAGCATGGACAGGGCGCAGGCTGTGTACGAGAGTATGTCGCTGAGGGGATTTACAGGGGAATATCGTCTTAAAGGTATGGACAGGGACCGTGGCAAGAGCAGATGGTATGCCGTATTCTGGTGCGCCGCCTTAGCCGGTCTGCGCACATTCCCGTTATTTGAGGCTGTGGGCCGCATGCTTGGAATGTAACAGGAAAGAAGGAAAAGATATGAGAAAGATTGAGATAAATGGGCTGACCTTCCGGTACGGAAGCAGGGACAGAGGACAGACAGAGCCTGTCCTTAAAGATGCCGTGCTGTCTGTCGAAGACGGGGAGTCTGTGGGCATCATAGGCGCTAACGGGGCAGGGAAGTCGACGCTGCTGAAGATACTCGTAGGGCTGCTGCCCGGCTACAGCGGTACGGTACAGGTGTGCGGCATGGATGTGGTAACGCAGAACCTGTCCTCCATACGCAGGAAGGCGGGCTATGTGTTCCAGGATTCGGACAGCCAGCTGTTCATGAACACGGTATACGAGGATGTGGCCTTTGCTCCGAGAAATTATGGGATGAGCGAGGCGGAAGTGGAAGAACGGACGCTTGAAGCACTGAGGCAGACAGGCATCGAGGGGTTGAAGGACCGCCATATCTACCGCCTTTCCGGCGGGCAGAAGAAGCTGGCAGCAATCGCGTCGGTACTTTCTATGGGAGCGGGTCTGCTGCTTATGGATGAGCCCTCGGCCGCACTTGACCCGGGGAACCGGAGAAATCTGATACACGTATTGAACCGTCTGCCCGGGACCAGGCTGACCGCCTCCCACGATCTGGACTTTATCTATGACACGTGTGAGAGGACCGTCCTTCTGTCTGAAGGAGCGGTCATCCGGGACGGTAAGACAGAAGAGATACTAAGAGATGAGGAGCTGCTGGTGGCACACGGGCTGGAACTGCCTCTTTCATTCCGATTTATGAAAGGAGTCTGAACGATGGAGACACATGAGATACTGGAGAAGGTCAGGACAGGTGAGATGTCAGTGGAGGAGGCGGAGGGCTATTTCCGCCGCAAACCGTTTGTAGATATGGGCTATGCAAGGCTTGACACTCACAGGGAGATACGATCCGGATTCCCGGAAGTCGTATTCTGCAGCGGCAAGGCAGACGAACATCTGCTCGATATATATGAAACGCTATATAAAGAAAACGGAGAGGTGTTCGGGACGAGGGCTTCCAAGGCACAATATGCGCTTGTAAGAGAACGCATTCCGAAGATTACGTACGATTCGGTCTCTCATATTCTGAAGGCAGAGAAGAAGGGGAAACAGCGAGAGGGGAAGATTGCAGTCTGCACGGCCGGAACCGCGGATATTCCGGTAGCGGAAGAGGCGGCACAGACGGCCGAATATTTCGGGGCCAGGGTTGAGCGGATCTATGACGTGGGAGTCAGCGGGCTTCACCGCCTGCTTGCCAGCCTGGAGGCGATACAGAGTGCGAACTGTATCGTTGCCGCGGCGGGGATGGAAGGTGCGCTGGCAAGCGTCATAGGGGGGCTTGTAGACAAGCCGGTAATCGCAGTGCCGACTTCTGTCGGTTACGGAGCTAACCTCAAGGGGCTGTCGGCCCTGCTGACGATGATCAATTCCTGTGCAAACGGAATTGCGGTGGTTAATATAGACAATGGCTATGGTGCCGGTTATATGGCGGCACAGATTAACAGACTGGGGGTACGGCACGATGCAGAACAAAACGGGTAAAACATTATATCTGGAATGCTGTTCAGGAATCAGCGGCGACATGACAGTCGCTGCGCTGCTTGACCTCGGGGCGGACAGGGAAGTGCTGGAACAGGTGCTGGAAAGCCTGCCGGTCAGAGGTTTCCGGACGAAGGTCAGCAGGGTAGAAAAAGCGGGGCTTGACGTCTGCGACTTTGACGTCATCCTGGAGGATCCATATGAGAATCATGACCACGACATGAGCTATCTGCACGGCCATGGACATGTACAGGAAGAGGTACACGGGCATGCGTATGGGGAAGGCCACGGACATCTGCACCCGCAGGCGCATGGCCCCGGTGACGGACGCAGCCATGCACATGTTCACCGGGGCCTTGGAGACATTCTGCATATCATCAGACATGCCCATATGACGGACGGTGCAAAGGCGGTGGCGGAAAGGATATTCCGGATTTTGGCAGATGCAGAAGCGAGGGCACACGGTGTACCTGTGGATCAGGTGCATTTTCATGAGGTCGGGGCAGTGGACTCTATCGTCGATATCATATCTGCGGCCGTATGCCTGGATAATCTTGGCGTCCAGGAGTGCATCGTGCCGGTGCTCTATGAAGGATGCGGCACGATCCGCTGCCAGCACGGTGTGCTTCCCGTACCGGTTCCGGCGGTGGCCAATATCGTGGAGGCATACGGACTGAAGCTTTGCCTGACGCAGAGCCAGGGAGAGTTCGTGACCCCGACAGGAGCAGCTATAGCTGCCGCCGTGCGGACATCGGAGCGGCTTCCGGCCTCCTTTACGGTCAGGAAGATCGGGATGGGCGCGGGAAAACGTGAGTATGACCGTCCGGGCATCCTGAGGGCGATGCTGATAGAGGAAGCAGGCGCATCGAAGGAGGCGGACTGTATCTGGAAGCTGGAGACGAACATCGACGACTGTACCGGAGAAGCACTCGGATATGTGATGGAGCGCCTCATGGAAGAAGGGGCCAGGGACGTGAACTATATGCCGGTCTATATGAAGAAGAACCGTCCGGCATATCAGCTCAATATCCTATGCACAGAAGAAGATATCACAAAACTGGAACAGATTGTGTTTGAGGAGACGACGACCATCGGAATACGCAGACAGCGAATGGAGCGCTGCGTGCTTAAAAGAACAGTGGAGACCATTCGGACGAGCATCGGCGATGCCAGGGTCAAGGTGTGCATGATTGGCTCCGGCGTCAGGAAGTATCCGGAGTATGAGAGCGTGGCGGCGCTAAGCAGAGCGTCCGGCAGGTCATACCAGGACGTGTATGCTCTGATTGCGAGGGAGTGTGATGACAGTGGGCAATGAGAAATATAACCGGCTTGAAAAGATGCTGGATGAGTGGGCCGATGAAGATATTATCGTTGCATTTTCCGGCGGTGTGGATTCCGGCCTTCTGTTAAAAGCAGCGTGTAAGGCGGCCGCGGAGCGGGGGACAGCCGTACATGCCGTAACTGTGATGACTAGGCTGCATCCCAGGAGTGACGTTTCAACAGCCAGAGAAGTGGCTCGGGAGACGGGAGCGATTCACCACGTGATAGAAATCGACGAGCTTGACGAGGCGGGAATCAGCGACAATCCGGTTGACAGGTGTTACCGCTGTAAAAAGAGCATCTTTCATAAGATAGGCGTACTTGCGGAGGAGCTGGGGATCCGGCATATCCTGGAGGGTACGAATGAGGATGATCTTCATGAATACCGTCCCGGGCTCAGAGCGCTGAAGGAGCTGGGCATCTTAAGCCCACTGGCACAATGCGGTATGACGAAGCGGGAAGTCAGGGAACTAGCCGCACATTACGGTGTATCCGTGGCAGAACGCCCGTCGAGCCCATGTCTGGCCACAAGGTTCCCTTACGGTACGCATATTACCTACGACCAGATTCAGATGATAGAAGAAGGGGAGGCATTGATCCGGAAGATGGGCTTTTATAATGTACGTCTTCGGCTTCACGGAGATATTGCCAGAATCGAAGTAGATGTAGAAGATATACCTGAGCTTGCAAGGCGGGGGGAAGAAACCGCAGGGCAGCTCAGGAAATTAGGATTCGGCTATGTTACGGTGGATCTTGAGGGTTTCCGCTCGGGCAGCATGGACGAAACGCTGCAGAAACAGAAAGGAGAGCATTATGACGATTAAAGAGGTGAGCGAACGTTACGGCTTATCGGCAGATACGCTGCGTTATTACGAACGAATTGGACTTATCCCGAAGGTGCCCCGCAATAAAAGCGGCGTGAGAGACTACGATGATGCTTCTTGCCAGTGGGTTCAGCTCATTAAGTGCATGCGCAAAGCAGGGGTCCAGATAGAGGCGCTAATCGAATATGTAGCGTTGTTCAGGCAAGGGGATGAAACGATAGATGCCCGCAGAGAGATTCTTGCCGAGCAGAGGAACCGCCTGATCGAGAGGATGGACGATATGCAGGCAGCACTGGAACGACTGAACGGGAAGATTGAGCGGTATGACCAGGGACTGATGAAGGAAGCAGATCTACCCGAAGCATAGTCTGCACCGGACAGCATTCCGGCAGTATTATCATTACCGCGGAACTTTTACCATGCACGACCTATGCCGGGGGCTGAACCGGAGCATTTTCCCGGCTGACAAGTAGGTCCGATTTGAGGATTCCCTTTAATATTTCTTTGGCTTCTGTACGTATCTCTTCCACAGTCTCTTTTTCTGAATGGCATTCATTAATGAATCCCAGGATTCCGTAGCAGAGGAATCCTGCGATTTTCTTTGCTGTGTACTTCAGCCGGAAGTTCAGGATGCGAGCCTCTTTGTCTGTGTGCATTTCTACAGTCTCCAGTACATAGTTGTAGAAGGAGAAAGCGAGGTAAGGGTTCTCTTCAGGGAGGGTATGCCGGAAAAAGTCATAATTGGCGTAGTATAGTTCCAGTATGACGTCCAGCACATTGCAGTATCCTATAACAAGATCTCTTTGGGGATTGTTTTCCTCCTGCCTGCGTATATAGTTACCGGTTCCGACACGGATCATATCCTGGAAGATATCATCTACCAGCGCATACTTGTCATTATAATGGGAGTAGAAGGTAATCCTGCTCGTATCCGCCCTGCGGCACAGCTCGGTGATAGATATCTGCTCGAACGGCATGTCAGCCAGCATATCTATCAAGGTTCCTTTGAGATTTTTCTTTGTCTTGCGTACGCGTCTGTCTTCCATAATCTTTTTACAATTTCTCCAATCTGTATAAATAACTGACAGAAGCAGATATCTGTAAATTGTCCTTCATTCCTCAGTTTGCTATAATCTTAACACATGTAATAATAACGGTCAACGTGTTAGTTAGTCAGAAAGGAGAACATATGCCAGTCGTTGCAGTAATGACAGACAGCAATTGCGGATTGCAGCAGGAAGATGAGGAAAGGTACGGCATATCCATCATTCCGATGCCGGTTGTCATAGACGGGAATACATATTATGAAGGAGTCGATATATCGCAGGAGGAGTTTTATGAGAAGCTGTCCCGGGGCGCGGCTGTTACCTCCTCTCAGCCCTCGCCTGGAGACGTGATGGACAGGTGGGACAGGCTGCTGACAGAATATGATGAGATAGTATATATCCCGATGTCCAGCGGGCTCAGCCATTCTTACGAATGTGCGGCGGCATTTGCCGGAGAATATGACGGACGCGTCCATGTCGTGGATAATCACCGGATATCGATTACCCAGGCACAGGCAGTCTTTGATGCCCGTATACTTGCAGAGCAGGGGAAAAGCGGTGCGGACATCAAGTGCATCCTCGAGAGGGAAGCTCTGGATGCAAGTATTTATATCGCAGTGGACACCCTTGAATATCTGCAGAAAGGCGGGAGGGTGACACCGGCGGGAGCAGCCATAGGCACGGTGCTGAATATCAAACCGGTCCTTACGATACAGGGAGGGAAGCTGGATGCATATGCCAAGACGAGAGGAATGAAATCTGCGTTTAAGACGATGTGCAGGGCACTGAAAGGCGAGGTAGCAGGGCGGTTTCATGACCTGTATGAAGACGGCTGCCTCTGCGCGGGCATCGCAAATACTTATATGGATCGAGAGATTCTGGAGAGCTGGAAAGAGGAGCTTGGCAGGGCATTTCCTGAACTGGAAGTGATGCATATACCACTGACTCTGAGCATCGGCTGCCATATAGGACCAGGGGGGCTCGGAGTCGGAGTCTACAGGAAACACTGTTTAGACCGTTGAATCCAGCCAGAGTTTTCTGTACTGGCTAGGCGGACAATGCATGTATCTGCGGAATATCTTCCCGTAATAGCAGGGGTTCGCGAAACCGGATATACTTGCGGCTCTGGTGATGCTCTCTCCCGTTTTTAACAGGGGGAGGCTCTGCTGTATGCGATAGTACAGCACATATTCAAATAATGTCATATGCATGTGTTTCTTGAAGAAACGGCAGCATTCACTTTTGCAGATGCCGACGCTGCGGGAAATATCTTCGAGCGAGATATTCTCATTATAGTGTCCGTGTATATAAGAAAGGATATCTCTCAGCCGTTCCAGTGCTACGGATGTCTGGAGCCTGTCTGCGGGCACCGTGCTGTAATAGCTGTATATATGCTGCCAGATGGAACAGAGCGCGATGTGGACCTGCAGTTCATAATCAGCCGGCGGCATTTTTGACATGGCATATATGTACTGGATCTGGCTGAGTATTTTCTGCTGCCAGCCTGTCTCTTTGCTGAGCGCAAGGGACGGCCAGTCCTGGCTGGCGGTAATAAAGTCTACGTACTTCGTATGCAGGGAGCTGTTTTCATAACCATAGATGAATCTCGGGCTGAAGGTGATGGAAAGGTATTCGCAGTCCTGCCCGTCCTTCATGTAACCGGAATGAAGCATGTTGCTGTTTGCAAAGAGCCCGTCCCCTTCTGTAAGAATATAGCACGTGTCGTTAACGTGATACTCTATCTGTCCTTTCATAATCCACGTCAGTTCGATTTCAGGGTGCCAGTGCCATAAAAAGGAATTCGAGTCAAACCGATTGATGGCTTCCTCGCTTACATGTACAGGGAATCCGTAGTCGCCGTGTTCTTTTATCTCCATCTGATCGGGTCTGGTCTTTAACTGCATATCTCAATATCCTTATAGTTTTTTCGATAATAGTTGTTGTTTTCTCTATCCTTACTCATTAAAATTATATAATAAAGGCCAGAATATGGCAACGGGCAATTTATGCAGGCAGGTCATACTGATGAGAGAGGATAGGGATGTATATGAAAGAAAGACTGACAGAAAAATTTAGAGAACTGTATGGGGAGGAAGGTGATATCCGGGCGTATTTTGCACCGGGGCGTGTGAACCTCATAGGAGAGCACACGGACTATAATGGAGGACACGTATTTCCGTGTGCGCTTACAATCGGAACCTATGGTATCGCAAGAAAGAGGGAAGACAGGAGGCTTCGGTTTTACTCCTTGAATTTTGACCAGATGGGAGTGGTGGAGACAGGACTAGACGAACTTATCCCGAATGAGGCGGCGGGATGGACGAACTACCCGAAAGGAGTCATGTGGGCATTTGAAAAGCGGGGCTATAAGCTGACACACGGACTTGACATACTCATCTACGGGGATATCCCGAATGGCTCAGGCCTTTCTTCTTCTGCATCTCTGGAGGTGCTTACGGGCCTGATGCTGAAAGATATCTATGGGTTAGATGTGTCTATGACCGAGGTGGCGCTCATAGGACAGTATTCGGAAAATAATTTTAACGGCTGCAACTGCGGTATCATGGATCAGTTTGCAAGTGCCATGGGGAAAAAGGATAATGCCGTATTCCTGGATACGGAGACGCTCGAATATGAATATGCGCCGGTCATGCTGCCGGACGCGCGAATTGTCATCACGAACAGCAAGGTAAAGCACAGTCTCGTAGATTCTGCCTATAATGACAGAAGGAGAGAGAGCGAAGAAGCCCTCATGGAACTTCGCAGAGTCGTTGACATCAAAACGCTCGGGGATCTTACAGAACAGGAATTTGAAGCACATAAGTCCGCGATAGGAAATGAAGTCTGCAGGAGACGGGCAAAGCATGCCGTATATGAAAACCGCAGGACGATACGGGCGGTGGAGGCCCTTAAGCACAATGACATAGATTTGTTCGGCCGCCTTATGAACGCGTCACATATATCGCTGCGGGATGACTATGAGGTGTCCTGTGAGGAGATTGACCTCCTCGTGGAGCTGGCCTGGGAACTGCTGGGCGTCATAGGCTCACGCATCACCGGTGGCGGCTTCGGCGGCTGTACGGTCAGCATTGTAAGACAGGATGCGGTGGACACGTTTATCCAGACGCTCGGAAAGGCATATAAAGAAAAAGCAGGACACGAGGCTGAATTCTATGTGGTAGACATTGGCGACGGAGCACACCGTTTATAGCCCGCGTAGGAGGAAGAAGCTGTATATATCAGAAAAGGAGACGGAAAGATGTTATATGAAAATATCAAGAAGCTCGTGGAATATGGAGTTGAGACAGGGCTGACACCTGAGTGCGAGCGCAGCTATACGACGAATCTGCTGCTGGACTTGTTCCATGAAGTAAATTATGAGGACACAGAATGCAGCCTGGCGGATATTGATCTTGAAGCTGTGCTGAAGGAACTTCTCGATGAGGCGTGTGCCCGGGGTATCATTGAGAACAGTATCACGTACCGTGACCTGTTTGACACGAAACTGATGAACTGCCTGCTCCCGCGGCCTGCGCAGGTCCAGGAGACATTCTGGAAGAAGTATGCCAATTGTCCGCGGGAAGCTACGGACTATTTCTACAGGCTCAGCCAGGACAGCGACTATATCCGCACGTACAGGGTCAAAAAGGATATGAAGTGGAAAGTGGATTCCCCATACGGCGAGATGGATATAACGATAAACCTGTCCAAGCCGGAAAAAGACCCGAAGGCCATCGCAGCCGCGAGAAATGCCGGAGCGTCCGGCTATCCGAAGTGCCTGCTCTGTATGGAGAACGAAGGATATGCGGGCCGCCCGGACCATCCGGCAAGGGAGAACCACAGAATCATACCGATTACGGTCAATGGCGGCAGATGGGGATTCCAGTATTCACCGTATGTCTATTACAATGAACACTGTATCGTGCTGAACGGCGAGCATACGCCGATGAAGATAGAAAAGAATACTTTCGTGAAGCTGTTTGATTTTGTGAAGCTGTTTCCTCATTACTTTCTCGGCTCCAATGCAGACCTTCCGATCGTAGGAGGCTCTATCTTGAGCCATGACCATTTCCAGGGAGGAAATTATACGTTTGCGATGGCGAAGGCTCCGGTGGAGATACCGGTCACGATTCCGGGCTATGAGGACGTGGAGGCCGGTATCGTCAAGTGGCCGCTGTCCGTACTGCGTGTCAGAAGCAGAGATGAAACGCGCCTCATCGAGCTTGCAGACCATGTACTGAAGGTTTGGAGGGCGTACACCGACGAAGAGGCATGCATCTTTGCAGAGACAGACGGAGAGCCGCACAATACGGTTACACCGATAGCAAGAAAGACAGGGGAGGCGTTTGAACTTGACCTGGCGCTGCGCAATAACATGACGACGGAAGAACATCCCCTGGGCGTATACCACCCTCATGCACAATATCACAATATTAAGAAAGAAAATATCGGACTTATCGAGGTGATGGGTCTTGCCGTCCTTCCTTCCAGGCTAAAAGACGAGATGGAGCTTCTGGCTGAATACATCACAGAAGGCAGGGACATCTCTCGCAGCGAAAAGATAGCCAAACATGCGGCCTGGGCGGCATCCTTTAAAGGCAGGTACCAGATTACGAAAGAGAATGTGATGGATGTTTTAAAAGAAGAAGTTGGGATAACCTTCACTAAGGTATTGGAAGATGCAGGAGTATATAAATGTACGGAAGAAGGGAGAAAAGCCTTCCTCAGATTTATCCAGGCTTTATAAATGGGGGGTTAGGTAAAGTGGGCGGCGTGCGGGGAGCCGGGTGGCAGATGCTTCGATGCGTCCGAGGCTCCGACTATTTCACGTATCCCTAACCCTGCGGAATGCGCGCCGATAGCGGCTTGCATCCCGCAGGATAAGGGCTACGGAAAGGATTCTCCGCCTCTCCCGCTTATACCTGCGCATCTCCCACCCGGNTCCCCGCCGCTATCTACTTCA
>NZ_KQ236744.1:967088-1016021 GCF_001185345.1 Dorea sp. D27
TCCTTTAAAGGCAGGTACCAGATTACGAAAGAGAATGTGATGGATGTTTTAAAAGAAGAAGTTGGGATAACCTTCACTAAGGTATTGGAAGATGCAGGAGTATATAAATGTACGGAAGAAGGGAGAAAAGCCTTCCTCAGATTTATCCAGGCTTTATAAATGGGGGGTTAGGTAAAGTGGGCGGCGTGCGGGGAGCCGGGTGGCAGATGCTTCGATGCGTCCGAGGCTCCGACTATTTCACGTATCCCTAACCCTGCGGAATGCGCGCCGATAGCGGCTTGCATCCCGCAGGATAAGGGCTACGGAAAGGATTCTCCGCCTCTCCCGCTTATACCTGCGCATCTCCCACCCGGCTCCCCGCCCGCTATCTACTTCACTTAACAAGGGCGAGAGCGGTCGTATAACGTTACTGGACAGCGGATGACCGATGGCTGCGTCAGTTAGATGGAAAATGATAGCAAGCTTAATGTATACAGCACATACAGTTTAGAACGTTGACTATTATCGCAGTCAAACTCTTGCAGCGAGGCGTGTACGCCGTTGCTGCAAGAAGAGCCGGGATCAGGCGGGAATGTTATCTCACATAACAGACCTGTACCTGATACCGGCTCTTCCTCATTATAATTATAATTCCATTTCGCCGAAGGTTTTCACTCGCTCAGCCTTTTTATTTATATACCGGCACAGATAAATTCCTTCCGACCGCCAGTAACGTTACACAGCCCCCCCGCCCGTGCCAGTAAAGTAGATGCCCCCTGCCTCCCCAGCGGCGCCCTAATTTACTTAACCCCCATTCCCTTGATCAGCTCCTGAATGACTTCTTCGGTTTCTTCCAGGGCATCGGCGATTTCTTCAACAGATTTCCCTTTTTCAAGCTTCTTTTTGACTAGGTCTTTTAACTTATTCCGGGCACCTTCAGTGCGCCCTTCCTGCATTCCTTCTTTTCTTGCCTCTTCTTTCTCGTAATATTTCTCTTCCCATGCCTGCATATACTTCACCCCGACTTCTTCACTGTTCCGTACCTTCCGGACCCGGTCGTGGATACGGCGGATGCGTTCGCTCCCGGCATGCTCCGCCGCCTCGTCCGTCGTATGCTCCACGTAGTGCAGGAATTCCGCCAGCTCCTGTGAGACCTCATCGTCATTCGTTCCACGGGTGTTCAGGAAAATCCGGGTTGCCCCATCTTCGAGGATGCATCCCGGCGCTTCCTCACACACGGCCCGGAAGGTGTACCGGTACTTCCCGCGGCCGAACAGGTCGAAAGGCGTGATCATGATGAGGTACGACTCGTTCAGCTGGCTGTAGTCCGGAATCCCGGGCTCCAGCAGGGAGATGTCCACGAGCGACTGGTAATAGCGGCTCCGCCTGGACAGGTCTGCCCTGCGCTGCTTCTGCATCTCCGTATTATAGACGGCCCTGTCCTCGTCCATGGAGAAGATGTCCAGACGGATAGAGCGTGCCTCCGGCGAGATCCGAAGCTCCTTCTCCGCCTCGTTCTGCGTAAGGAGCGGAACATCCCTGCCTAAGATGATTCCGAGCGCCTCCTGGTGGGCCAGCGGATCCTCCATCACTTCCTCGAATAGGAAACGGTCCGTAAGGTTCAGTTTGTTTAATGGTATCAGCTTTTGTCTTCTGTTCATATGGTTCTCCTTCATTTTATCATATCTTATCCACGGTTAACAGACGGAAAACAAAAGAACGGCCCCCATAGGCATCCCTCCTTGCATGAAAGATTTGTTACAAACATCGGATAGGTACGGCGATCTGCCGTAGATGAACTAGATAAATCAGAATGTTTGATTTGTGCTCATATGATATCACACATCGCCGTTTTGTTCAATGGGGGTTTAGTAAACTGGGACGCCACTGGGGAGGCAGGGGGCATCTGCTCCGATGCGTCCGGGAACTGCGACGCTCACACAGATTCCTAAGCTTGTGGAATGTTGGCCGATTGCGGCTCCCTGTCCGCAGCTCCTATACTTAAGGAAAACTACATCCATTCTTTCCTTTATATTTAGAAATCTATTTAGGAGTTCTTTAGATTTGCAGATTAAGATATAAGTAATCGGAAAGGGGATGGAGATATGAACGTATTGATATTAAGCAGCCAGTTTGGGATGGGTCATCAGATGGCGGCGAGGGCAATCGGTGAAGAGATTAAGAAGCAGGATAAGGAGGCCAGGGTTACGGAACTGGATCTGCTCACATACTTTTATCCACGGGCAAGCCGATATATTTTTAAATTATTCCAAATGCTCGTTGAGCACTGTTATGGGATATATAACATGGTATACAAATTTTCGGGAAAGTTGAAGGTTGACATCAAGCCGACAGGAATCACAGCCTACAAGAAGCTGCAGAGATTGATAGATGAGCATGAACCGGACATGATTGTATGTACGCTTCCGCTTTGTGCCAAGTCGATTGCTTCTTATATCGAGAAGACGGGATGCCACATTCCGCTTGTCACCTGTATCACTGACATCAGCATACATCCGGAGTGGATTACTGCACAGACAGACGTCTATCTTGTGCCGACGCAGGAGGTGAAGGATAATCTCGTACAGAGAGGTACAGGACCTGACAATATATTTGTGACAGGAATACCAGTCAGACAGCAGTTTCTAAGAGCGACAGAAAACAAGAGCGATAAGGTGAAGAAGGTGCTGATTATGGGAGGCGGACTCGGCATCATTCCGAATCTGGGTGAGCTTATCGATATGCTGCATCGCGCCCCGGGCGTATCAGCGACAATCATAACAGGAAAGAACCATAAGGCATATGAAGAGTGGCACGGAAGATACGAAGACATAGAGGTGCTCGGATATACGGAACATATCAGCACCTATGTAAAAGCGGCAGACCTGGTTATCACGAAAGCTGGAGGGATTACATTATTTGAGCTTATCCACTGTGAAGTACCGCTATTTGTCATCCACCCGTTTCTGGAGCAGGAAGTGAACAATGCAAAATACGCAGAGGAGCATGGAATTGCCAGGGTCATCTGGGATAAGTCTGCGGATTTTACAAATGTATTGAAAGAGTTCCTCTCTGACAGCTGGCAGTGGCAACAGATGAAAGGCAATATGCACATGGTAAAGCAGGAAATTATGAAGTGCAGCGTGGAAGAAGCGATGCAGACTGTAAAAGAAAGGATGATAGCGTGATGTGGATACTGGCGGCAGCAGCCTTGCTCATCGTTCTCTGTTACAGCGTGGTTCCATCGTTTGCACTTAGATATCTGCAGACGGCAAAGAGGAAAAAGGCAGGGAGAGAGAAGGTCCTTTATCTGACTTTTGATGACGGGCCGGGCGGCAAAGACACAGAAGACCTTCTGGACCTTCTGAAGGAATATGGCATCAAGGCTTCTTTCTTCACAGTAGCCGCGTTTGCAAAGCAATATCCCGAACTTATCGTGCGGATGAAGGAAGAAGGGCATCTTATAGGAATACATTCGGTGCACCATAATAATGCATTGTTTCGGGGAAATAAGTTTACGTATTCGGATATGGCAGAATCAATGTTCACATTAAAAAAGCTCGGCTGCGATGTGGCATATTACCGTCCGCCGTGGGGACATCTCAACCTGTTTACGATCGGCTGGATAAAAAGGCTGAACCTTCACCTTCTTTTCTGGGATGTCATGGCCCGGGACTGGTCGGATAAGGAGACGCCGGACACAATCTGTTCCAAACTTATGCACAGGGTATTTCCGGGGGCGGTCATCTGCCTGCATGACGGAAGGGGGGCTGCAGGGGCTCCCGCCAGGACGGTTGAGGCGCTGAAGATGACGATACCGATGCTGATGGAAAAAGGATATCGATTTAAGAGGGTGGACGAGGATGAATAATACGATGACAATTCAAAAAACGGGAAAGCAGATACTGGTATTTCTTTTGTTTCTCTTCCTTCTCTTTTTCTGCCTGATGAAAGGAAAGGATGTCGGACAGATAGTAGAGATAGCCGTGTCAGCTTCCTTCCCATCTATTGTACTGGGGCTTTTGATGGCCGGAACCTTCCACGTTTCCGAGGGGCTGAATCTGAGGATACTGCTTCGGGCGATGGGACACCCTGTGTCTTTAGCCCAGGGGATGAAGTACGCTTATACCGGCTTCTTTTTCAGTTCGATTACACCATCCTCCACGGGAGGGCAGCCGATGCAGCTGTATATGATGAAGAAGGATAACATTGAACTGTCCCACGGTTCACTTGCGCTGCTTATGGAACTGGCAGGGTTCCAGGCGGTCGTGTTTATATTTGAAATACTGGCGGCCATACTTGTTCCCGCCATGGGAATCGAGATGCCGTTATCGGTAAAGGTTCTCGCCGTCGCCGGCTTCCTGATGAACGCAGTTTTTGTTCTGTTCCTCCTTACGGTCATATTTTCTGAGAAGATGGGGAAGAAACTGTCAGGGCTGGCGGAGCGGCTCATACCGAAGATTCCTTTCATAAAGGAAGAGAAAAAGCAGGAATGGATTGTAAAGACGGAAGCAGGCTTTGAAGAGTTCCATGCATGCGCCCACATGATGAAACGGCATAAAAAGGACATCGTAAAGATGCTTATGATCAGCACGGTTCAGATTGTGTGCTGGTTTGGTGTCCCGTATATGGTATATCTGGCGCTTGGATACCATGGCGTCCCGTTCCTCCACCTCTTTCTCCTGCAGGTGCTCGTCTATATGGCTGGAGCATTGCTGCCGCTTCCGGGAGCGATGGGGATAAGCGAGTTTGCTTTCATTCAGCTCTTCGGAGGCATATACAGCGGCAGCTCGATGACAGCAGCCGTGCTGCTGAGCCGTGGCATCAGCTTCTACTTCCTGCTTGCATGGAGCGGGCTGATGCTCATACTAATCTACGCGGTGAAAAAGAGAAGATGATACGATAAAGCAAGACCTTCCGGTTTTCTTAAGAAAATTTATAAACATTTCCACCTTTCGACACATTCGATTCACAATCCTCTGGTATAATAAATACATCAAATAAAGAAGACGGCGGTTGTACTGATGAAGCAGTATGGCTGCCGGACTTCGCCTAACAATAATATCAAGTTCATAATATCTTTTTACATAAAACGGGGAAAGGCTCATGTGTAGATGAGCGTTCCCCGTTATTTTCCGGTTGTTTAATTCATTCATTACGGTGAGAGAGTCAGCTGGAAGATAACAAGGCTGTCCATAGAGACTTGAAATGGGGAAAGCGGCACTTCTTTACATCTAATTCAGATTCATGTAAAATGGAAATATCAGACAGGAACGACAGTCCAGATGGGATATCGAAGGAGGAAAAAATGGAAAAATCAAAAGTATTTTATACGGACTTTAAGGCCACGGCTAATGAAAACCTGCTCCAGAAGCTGAGGCGTCTTTGTATTACCGCAGGAATGAAAGAGATAGATTTTGAGGATAAGTACGCGGCAATCAAGATACACTTCGGAGAATATGGCAATCTCGCATTCCTGCGTCCGAACTATGCAAAAGTGGTGGCAGATATCGTTAAGGAACAGGGGGGCAAGCCATTTCTGACCGACTGCAATACGCTCTATGTCGGCAGCAGAAAGAATGCCCTGGACCACATAGATACGGCATATGCCAACGGATTTTCACCGTTTTCCACCGGATGCCATGTTCTGATCGCTGATGGGCTGAAAGGCACCGACGAGGCACTCGTGCCGATAGACGGGGAATATGTCAGGGAGGCGAAGATTGGGCAGGCAGTTATGGATGCGGACATCTTTATCACGCTGACCCATTTCAAGGGCCATGAGAGTACCGGGTTTGGGGGAGCACTGAAGAACATAGGCATGGGCTGCGGCTCACGTGCGGGGAAGATGGAGATGCACAATCAGGGCAAGCCTGCCGTGGATCAGGAGCGCTGCATCGGCTGCAGGGCCTGCCAGAAGATCTGCGCCCACGACGCGCCGGTTATCACGGAAGGCAAAGCATACATAGATATGGACAAGTGTGTCGGGTGCGGACGCTGCATCGGTGCCTGCCCAAAGGATGCCGTACATCCTACCGAGAGCAATTCCAATGATGTTCTGAACTGCAAGATAGCAGAGTACAGCAAGGCAGTCTGTCAGGGCAGGCCATGTTTCCACATCTCACTTATCTGCGATGTGTCGCCAAACTGCGACTGCCACTCGGAGAATGATGTGCCTATTATCCCAAACGTGGGGATGCTGGCCTCTTATGATCCGGTGGCGCTTGATGTGGCCTGTGCCGACTTGTGCAACAGCCAGCCTGTGCTCCAGAACGGCAGCGTGCTTCATGAGAACTGCAAAGGATGCCGGGAGGAAGGCCACCAGGATCATTTCCATATGACACACCCTGATACGAACTGGAAGACGGGAGTGGCCCATGCCGTAAAGATTGGGCTTGGCCGGGAAGAATACGAATTGATAGAGATATAAGCTCCCAGTGAATTTGAAATCATAGAAAGCCGAAAGGCAGTTGCTATTTTTTTAGTGTTCATGCTACACTATAGAAGGTTGAACAGGAGTATTTATTTCGTTTAGAGAAAAGGAGAATTATATAATGGGTGGTTTTTTTGGCGTGGCATCCAAGACTGATTGTACATTGGAGCTTTTTTATGGTGTAGATTACCATTCCCATCTCGGTACGAGAAGAGGCGGGATGGCGACATATGGGGAGAGCGGATTCAACCGTGCGATACATAACATAGAGAATTCCCCGTTCCGTACGAAGTTTGAACGGGATGTGGATGAGATGGAAGGAAACCTTGGAATCGGCTGTATCTCCGATTTTGAGCCTCAGCCGCTCTTGATACAGTCTCATCTGGGCAGTTTTGCGATTACAACGGTAGGTAAGATCAACAATCTGGACAGGCTTCTTAAGCTGGTGTACGAGGACGGGCATACGCATTTCCAGGAGATGAGCGGAGGCAAGGTCAATGCTACAGAGCTGATAGCATCGCTGATCTGCAAGAAATCTTCCATCGTGGAGGGCATCCGGTATGTGCAGGAGATTATAGACGGGTCCATGACGCTGCTCCTGATGACAAAGGACGGCCTGTATGCCGCCAGGGACCGGTTTGGAAGGACGCCTCTTGTAGTAGGTCATAAGACGGACGCGTTCTGCGTATCATTTGAAAGCTTCGCGTATATCAACCTGGGCTATACAGATTATAAAGAACTGGGACCGGCGGAAATCGTATTCATTACTCCGGAGGGGGTGGAGACGGTAGGGGCACCCCAGGAGGAGATGAAGATCTGTTCCTTCCTCTGGGTATACTACGGATATCCGACTTCGGCTTACGAAGGGGTAAATGTCGAGGAAATGCGTTATAAATGCGGCAGCATGCTAGCTAAGCGTGACGGCGGGTCGGTTCACCCGGATGTGGTGGCGGGTGTGCCGGACTCAGGCATCGCGCATGCAATCGGTTATGCCAATGAATCTGGAATACCGTATGCCAGACCATTTATCAAATATACGCCTACGTGGCCGAGGTCTTTCATGCCGCAGAATCAGAGCCAGCGCAATCTGATTGCGAGGATGAAGCTCATACCGGTTCAGGCTTTGATTGAGAACAAGAAGCTGCTCCTCATCGATGATTCGATAGTGAGAGGAACGCAGCTGCGGGAAACGACGGAGTTCCTGTACCACAGCGGAGCCAGGGAAGTACATGTCCGTCCTGCATGCCCTCCGCTGCTATACGGCTGCAAGTATCTGAACTTTTCACGTTCAAAGACAGAGATGGAGCTGATTACAAGAAGAGTAATCAAGGAGAGGGAAGGAGAAGACTGCCCGCAGGATGTGCTGGATGAATACGCCAATCCATGCAGCTGCAGATATGCAGAGATGGTAGAGGCCATCCGCAGGCAGCAGAACTTTACCACGCTGCGCTACCACAGGCTTGACGACCTGACGGCTTCTATCGGCATAGAGCCTTGCAAGCTGTGTACTTACTGCTTTGACGGAAAGGAGTAGCCGGGTTCTGAGAATGACAAGCTGTTTAGAGTCACCATTTATGAATTTGCAGACAGACTGTTGAAAAAAGAATACCTTTTATTTAAAATGATTGTGATGTCAAATATTGAGGGACGTTTCCTTGAAAGAAGGTAGCATTATTGAAGGGGCACAGACAGGAAAATAATAAATATTTTCCTGTCTTTTTTTTGGATTTTCGAATATAGGTACATAAATACAAAGTAACTTATTCGTTTGCCCGGATATTACAATTTGTGACAAATTTTGTCGTGTCAATTTTCTTGATGGGTATATTTACCAGTGATAATATTAGGAAGTAAAGGTGGTGTAGTAAATGGTGCAGTTGCAGGAAAAAATCAAGTACATTTTATATCAGTTGGGGGTGAACAGTACATATTTAGGATATTATTATCTGACACTGGCTATCGCGATAGCAATTGAGGAAGAGGAAAATCTATTATACATATCTAAGAACATCTACCCCAGAATAGCGGAACAATATCATACGTCTATATCCTGTGTGGAACGTAATATACGGACAGCCGCTGATGTTATGTTCAGGCACGGGAGCCCGGAGCTTCTCGCCGAGATATTTATCGACAACAAGAACAGGCCGAAGAACTCCAGGCTCATATCATGTCTGGCATTGTATGTAAAAAAACAGTTATCCGAGTAAGTATGACAGTACCGGTATGTCGGCGGAGCGCCACATGTGCTCCTATGATATACCGGTATTGTTTTTTCACAGAAAAACCATATATTCTCCACAGAGATTTCAAGAAGATACTTTATGATAGAGAAAAATTTATTGCCGGGAGGGAAGACATTGATAGAAGTAAAAAATCTTGTGAAGAGATACGGGAGCCATCTGGCGGTAGACGGCCTGAGCTTCCGTGTGGAGAAGGGACAGATATACGGGTTCCTTGGGCCGAACGGGGCCGGTAAATCGACCACTATGAATATCATGACAGGTTACATCGGTGCCACAGAAGGTGAGGTGCTGATTGATGGACATGATATCCTCAAAGAGCCCGAGGAGGCGAAGAAGCATATCGGCTATCTGCCGGAGCAGCCCCCCCTTTATATGGAGATGACCGTCAGAGAATATCTCTGCTTTGCAGGAGAGCTAAAGAAGATACCGAAGGATAAGCTGGAGGAGCAGATTGCGGAAGCAGCAGGGCTTACTAAGCTCAAAGAGGTAGAAAACAGGCTTATCCACAACTTGTCCAAAGGATACAGGCAGAGAGTGGGGCTTGCGCAGGCGATACTTGGTTTCCCCGAGATTATCATACTGGATGAGCCGACGGTAGGCCTCGACCCGAAGCAGATTATTGAGATTAGAGAACTGATCCGCAGCCTTGCCAAAAGACATACGGTAATCCTGAGTTCCCACATACTGGCTGAAATCCGTGAGGTTTGCGATTATATCATGATTATTTCCAAAGGGCGGCTCGTAGCCAGCGATACGCCGGCTCACCTGGAAAATCTGATGAATAAGACCGCGTATATCCAGATTCAGGCACGGGAACCGCAAGACAGGATAAAGAATATTCTTGGAAGCCTGGAGTGTATTGAGACTGCAGAATACAGCGTAAAAGACGAGGGTGCTACCACTGTACGCATCCAGGGCAGGGATAAGGAAGATATCAGGGAAAAGCTGTTTCTTGCATTTGCAGAAGAAAAGGTCCCTCTTCAGGAACTGAGCCTCGTCAAGTCTACACTTGAAGAAGTATTCCTTGAACTGACGGAGGAAGGAAAGGAGGCTGAGACCGATGAAGGCAATATATAGAAGAGAGCTGCAGTCCTATTTCCACACGATGGTCGGCTATGTGTTCATAGCATTTTTGGTTGCGTTTACGGGTGTCTATTTCATGGCATTCAACCTGAATTACGGATATCCGTATTTCTCTTATGTGCTGTCCAGCATTCATTTCGTATTCATGATTGCGGTTCCGATACTGACGATGAGAAGCTTTGCGGAAGATAAGAAGAATAAGACGGACCAGATGCTGCTCACTGCTCCTGTCAGCCTGTGGAAGATTGTGATTGGAAAATATCTGGCTATGGTATCTATCTTTGCGGTGCCGTGCGTGATATATCTTATATTCCCTCTGATTATCATGACCCAGGGCACAGCGTATCTCATGGCGGATTATCTGTCTATCCTTGTATTTTTCCTCATAGGATGCGTATACATCGCAGTCGGGATGTTCCTTTCATCGTTGACGGAAAGCCCGATTATCGCGGCAATATCTACCTTCGGCGTACTGCTGCTTTCCTACCTGTGGAGCGGTATCATAGATTTCCTGCCAGGTGGCGCGGCGGGCAATGCAGCGGGCTTTATCCTCCTGGCTACCGTCCTTACGCTCGGCATCTATAAGATGACAAAGAACTGGCTGATTGCTGCGGTGTTTGAGGCAGCCACGATCATTACGTGCGTTGTTATCGGGATTGTGAAGGCCTCCATCCTTGAAGGGGCGCTCTCCAATCTGCTCGGCAGATTTTCGCTGACGGATGCGCTGGCAGATATCGCGTCAAACAGCCTTCTGGATGTAGGCAGCCTGATTTTTGACGTGTCACTTGCGGGCCTTTTTATATTTTTGACGATGCAGATGATACAGAAAAGACGCTGGAGTTAGGAGGAGCATATGCAAGACAGAATGAAGAGATTATTTCAGAGCGCAGCGTCCCGTAATGGAAGTTACAGCGTCGGAGCCATCGTGCTTGTAGTCGCCATAGTAATCGTAGTGAACCTTGTTGCCGGACAGCTGCCTGAGAAAGTGAAACGTATAGATATCAGTGACAACAGAATATATGAAATATCTGATAAAAGTAAGAAAATACTGAAGAAGCTTGATACGGAACTCACAGTTCAAGTATTCGCGGAGAAAGATAAAGCAGATGACAGAATCAAGACATTCATCAGCAAATATGCATCCCTCTCCGATAAGATTACCGTAGAATGGATAGACCCTGTGCTCCATCCGTCCGAACTGTCCGCCAACAATGTGGAGTCAGACACGGTCCTTATATCGTGCAAAGATACGCAGAAGAGCACGTCGGTGGCATTCAGCGATATCATCGTGTCAGACGAGTCTGCCTACTATATGACCGGAAGTGCTTCTGAAACCCAGTTCGACGGAGAAGGGCAGTTTACGTCTGCGGTCAATTATGTAACTAACGATGCGGACAGAAAAGTCTATTATACGGCAGGACATGGGGAAAATACCTTTTCTTCTTCTGTCTCAGACGTGCTTGACAAGAACAATATGGAGGAAGAAGAGCTGAATCTTATCATGACGAATAAGATTCCGGATGACTGCAGCCTGCTCATGCTGAACGGCCCTGTATCAGACATAACGGAGGAGGAAAAAGAGACGATAGCGGCCTATCTTGCCTCTGGCGGAAACGTGTTCCTGCTGCTCGGCGACTCCCAGGAAGATACGCCGAATCTGGACGGACTTATGAAAGACTATGGCATGGAACGTGAAGACGGTTATATTGCAGATATGCAGCGCAGCTATCAGGGGAACTATTATTATATATTCCCGGAGCTGGACGATTCCTCCGGATTGACGGACGGAATGTCCTCCGACATGGTGATGCTTGTCAATGCACACGGCTTGAATATGACAGACCCGGCACGTGATACGATAACCACATCTCCGTTCATGACTACGTCCTCAGATGGATATGCAGTGACGCAGGATGACCAGAAGCAGGGCACGTACACGCTCGGAGCGGTTGCCACAGAGACGGTGAATGATGAGGAGGCTCGGTTTACCGTTATATCTGCAGACACGCTTATAGATGCTCAGGTGACAGACGCCTTCTCGACGCTGGAGAATCTGACGCTATTCTCCAATGCAGTGGCTGCTAATTACGATGATATGGAAAATGTGGCGATAGAGCCAAAGAGCCTGGAAGTGACGTACAATACAACGCAGCATGCGGGCGTGATAAGCATTGCCGTCATATTCGGCATCCCGCTCGTTATACTCATATACGGCTTCCTGCGCTGGATAAAAAGACGGAAGGCTTAGGGAGGTGGAAGATGAAGCAGAAAAAGTCAATACTTGTACTGGCCGGTATTCTTGCAGTGCTTTGTATGCTGTATGCAGGACTTCATCTATACAATGAGAGCATGGAGAAGAAAGAAGCAGAAGAGGCTGAGAAGGCAAAGGTTTATGTCACTGACGAAGAGGATGTGTCAGAAATTTCTTATACAGGGGCGTCAGGGGATGGAACGATGGAGTTTGTTAAGGATGGTGAAGAATGGTACTATGTGCCGGACAGGGAGATACCATTGAACGAGAGCACTGTACAGAACATGGCGGATACACTTGCGGCGTGCCAGGCCGTAAGGGAACTTGAAGAGCCGGACGACTGGTCTGATTATGGTCTGGACAATCCGCAATACACGATAATGCTCACGAATCAAGAAGGAGCAGAGACAACGCTCTATATCGGCCAGACGGCAGGAGAAGATTATTATGCCGCTGCCAAAGGGAGCGAAAAGGTATATACGGTAGACAGCTCGATTGTGTCCTCCCTTTCCTTCGATCTCTCACAGTATGTACAGACGGATACGGTGCCGGCAATCAGCAGCGGGAATCTGAAGAAGGTGGAAGTGTCGGAAGGCGGGAATACCATCACTTATGATTCAGAGGATGATATCGCAGAGCTGGCTGGCGGATTTGGAGCACTGTCTCTTACGACATGCGCCGATTACCACGCAGAAGGCAGGAAGCTTAAGGAGTATGGCCTTGATGAAGAGACCCGCATCGCGGTGACAGCAGTCTATGAAGATTCCGCTTCAGGGGAGGAAAAAGAGTATACCATCTACATCGGCAATATGGATGATACAGGGTCCGGCAGGTACGTCGGGACGGACGGGTCGGACATCGTATATCTCGTATCCGCGGACACGGTGAATAATACGTATACGCCGGCTGAACAATAAAAGATTGCCGTTGATTGGAAAAAAATAATGAGCCTCCGGATAACTTGGTGTATAATAGGGGAAGATGAAAACACCATTTTCGGAGGAAGCATTATGAAAAAAGATACGACATCTATGATAAAGCGTGCGGAGCGTTTTCAGATAATACTTATTGGAGAAGGTATACTTGTCGGAGGAATCGCAGGTCTTGTCGTTCTCCTGTACCGTATGTGCCTGGAAGGCGCAGGCAAAGGGCTGGACGTCATGCTTGCATACGCCAGCCAGTCTCCGCTGCGTATGGCCGGCTGGTTTCTCATACTCATGCTGATGGCAGTCCTTACGGCAAAGCTCTTGACATATGAACCGATGATATCGGGGAGCGGCATCCCTCAATTGGAGGGAGAGATGGTGGGCAAGCTGGAACAGAGATGGTGGAGGGTACTGCCTGCGAAATTTGCGGGCGGTTTCTTATGTATGCTGGGAGGGCTGGCGCTTGGGAGGGAAGGCCCGTCCATCCAGATAGGAGCCATGGCGGGAAAAGGCGTATCGAAGGGGCTGGACCGGGGCAAGACGGAAGAGAAGTTCTTGCTGACCTGCGGCGCGAGTGCAGGGCTGGCAGCGGCATTCCACGCACCTCTTGCCGGGGTCATGTTTTCTCTGGAAGAGGTGCACAAGAACTTTTCCGTATCAGTCCTCCTGTCGGTCATGACAGCATCCCTCACTGCAGATTTCCTGAGTTCGAGCGTACTTGGAGTTGACTCCGTATTCCAGTTCGATATCGTGCACGCGCTGCCACAGGAGTATTATGGCCTCATTCTGCTGCTCGGTGCCGTGCTCGGCGTCATGGGAGCATTCTACAACTGGTTTACGTTGAAAGTGCAGGCGCTTTATGGCAAAGCAAAGCACCTCAATACGACAGGAAAAGTGATGGTTCCGTTTCTCTGTGCAGGAATACTCGGCTTTACCGCGCCGGAGCTGCTGGGGAGCGGTCATTCTCTTATCGAATATCTGACCCACGAAGATGTCATGCTCGGGGCGCTTCTTCTCATCCTCGCCGGAAGGTTTATCTTCTCGGCAGTCAGCTTCGGTTCAGGCGCTCCGGGAGGGATCTTCTTTCCGCTGCTCGTATTGGGCGGCTATATCGGGGGAGCATTTGCGACGGCAGGCGTACAGTTCTTTGGACTGGAGCCGATGTATATCAATAATTTCGTGCTGCTTGCGATGGCCGGCTACTTTGCCGCTATCGTGCGAGCCCCCCTGACAGGAATCATATTGATTTTTGAGATGACAGGATCATTGAGCCAGATGATGTCGCTTTCCATGGTCTCGATTGTAGCCTATATCACAGCCACTTTACTTCGGTCAAAACCTATCTATGAAAGTCTGCTTGAGAACCTCCTCAGAAGGCAGGGGGAGAAGGTGCCTGCAGATAAAGGACATAAGATACTCGTGAACTATGTGGTAAGACAGGGATCCAGGCTGGAGGATGCTCTGATCAGCGAAATCAGCTGGCCGGAGAACTGTCTGCTTGTCTCAATACAGAGAGGGACGCAGGAGATTATTCCAAAGGGAAGGACAATGCTTCTTACAGGCGACACGATTGTGACAATGACCGATGAAAGAGACAGGGCCGTCGTCCATGACAAGATGGAACGGCTGTGCAGCGATATGTTTTGAACAAAAGGATGGAAATTATTAGAGTTTGATTTGTAACGATAAAAGCGTTACAATATAAGAAATAAGGAGGTGTTATCATGGAAAAAACAGCAACATTGAACTTAAGAGTAAATCCAATTGTCAAGGAACGTGCAGAGAAAGTATTGTCTCAGTTAGGCGTTCCTATGTCAACAGCGATTGATATGTACTTGAATCAGATTTCATTAACAGGAGGGATTCCATTTTCTGTTTCTTTACCAAAAGCACCAGTATCAATCCATGCGGATGTTATGGCAACGGAAGAAATCCACCAGAAACTGGAAAAAGGATATCATGATATAGCGGCAGGAAGAGTACAAAACGCAGCGGAGGCATTTGCAAAATTCAGGGAGAACCATTGATATGAAACGATATACGGTTGAGATTACAAATTAAGCGTTGGCTGATATGGAGCAGTTATACAATCATATTGCTTATGTACTTCAGGCACCGGAAAACGCAATGAATCAATATAACCGGATTGCGGATGTCATTTTGACACTGGATACGCTGGCCGAGCGAAACCATATTATGGAATCAGAACCGGAACGACGTAGAGAGATGAGAAGGTTGCTAGTGGATAATTATTCTGTCTTTTACGTCATAAGGGGAGATAAAGTGATTGTAACAGATGTATTGTATAATGCATCAGATATTGAGAGCCAATTAAGAAAATAATTCATTATTTCTTGCAAAACGGCAATACTTATGGTAGTATAATTAACAATTTAGTAATGAAAAGCGATGATAGAGACTCTGTTCTCTGGAACTTGACAGAAATGCGGCGTCACCGGCTGAGAGCGCTGCTTGAGGAATGAGGACAATAGGGAACGCTCTGGAGCAGACCGCCTGAACCTAAGTAGGACGGTACGTGGGCACGCGTTATGTGCAGTTGAGTGGAATCCTGCCGTGTGACAAAGGCGTCGGACGGAGAAGGGCTCAATGCGGGTGGTACCGCGGATTGATTATATCCGCCCCGGAATATATTGCATATTCCGGGGCGTTTTTTTCGTCCCGCAGACAGACAAGAAGGAGGTATTGCATATGGAATTTTTAACAGGTATGAAACAGAAGGATACGCTGGAACTGAGCAGTCTTCTCAGGGCTTGCGCGGGGGAGTTCGTAAAAGCAAATGGCGCGGTTCATACGATAAGGAAGATGGGTACGGTAGCTTTCGTCATTCTCAGGAAAAGAGAAGGGCTTCTGCAGGGCGTATATGAAGAGGGGACGGCACAATTTGACTTGAAGGACTTGAAGGAAGCAGATACAATTGAGATAGAAGGAATACTGGAGAGAAATGGCAAAGCGCCAGGAGGTATAGAGATCAAGATGACAGGCCTCAGGGTGCTGAGCCGGTCCGCGCAAGAGATGATGCCCCTTGCCATATCAAAATGGAAGCTGGATACTTCTCTGGAAGCGAAGCTCAACTACCGTTCCATATCTTTAAGGAATATCAGGGAGCGGGCGAAGTTCCGCCTCCAGGAAGGGCTTACAAGGGCGTTCAGGGATTTTCTGTACGGCCAGGGGTTTACGGAGATTCATACGCCGAAGATTGGCGCAAAAAGCGCAGAAGGGGGCGCCAACCTTTTCCGCCTGGAATATTTCCACAGGCCGGCGGTTCTCCAGCAGAGCCCGCAGCTCTATAAGCAGATGATGGTCGGAGTGTTTGACCGGGTGTTTGAGACAGCTCCTGTGTTCCGTGCTGAAAAGCACAATACGAAGCGCCATCTCAACGAATACACGAGCCTTGACTTTGAGATGGGATATATCGATGGTTTTGAAGATATCATGGCTATGGAGACAGGGTATCTCCAGTATGCAATGGCTCTGCTCGCGGAAGCATATGCTGCGGAGCTAGAGCTGCTGGATATCAGGCTTCCGGATGCTGCAAAGATTCCGGCAGTCCGATTTGATGTGATCAAGGAAAAGACGGCGGAAAAATACGGCCACAAGATAAAGAACCTGTACGACCTGGAACCGGAGGAAGAACAGCTTATCGGACGGTACGCGAGGGAAGAATGGGGCAGTGATTTTGTGTTCGTCACACACTACCCATCGAGGAAAAGGCCGTTCTATGCCATGGACGATCCAGAGGATCCAAGATATACGTTGAGCTTCGATCTGCTGTTTGGCGGTATGGAGATAACGACGGGCGGACAGCGTATCCATGATTACAGGATGCTGAAGGATAAGCTTGCATCCAGAGGAATGACGGAAGACGGGCTGGAGCAGTATCTCGGTACGTTCAGACATGGCATGCCGCCTCATGGAGGTATAGGAATCGGCCTTGAACGTTTTACGATGATGCTTACAGGAGAAGACAATGTGAGGGAAACGACTCTGTTTCCTAGAGATTTGAGCAGGCTGGAACCATAGGAACAAGTCTGAGAGGTGAAGGAGGACCATATGTTTGGAAGAAAATGTACATTATGTGGGGGCAAGCTGGACAGCAGGGGAATATGTGAAGAATGTGGACTGGACAGCAGCAAGTCGGAAAAGAGATATAAAATCAATCAGAGCAGCTGTGACGGGGAACCGTTGACCCATGTCCACAGAGCGGACTATCACGTCCCGGAACAGAAAGAACAGAAGCAGAAAAAAGAGCAGAATACGAGGGACAGACAGGGGCCGGAAAAGGGACAGCCGGAGTACAGGTATCACGATGATACTGCGCAGAGGAGAATGAGCAAAAGAGAATGGGAGAAAGACCGGAAGAAGTCTGTGGCGGGAAGAGTTGTAGCAGTCATCACCATCGTACTGACCGTAGCCGGCATCGTAGTATCTGTGATAGAAGATCATGGCCCGGAAATCAGCAGCTGGGTGGATACTGAATTCGGGGAAGGTGAGGGCGCCGCCGTGTCAGAAGAGTATCAATATGATCCCTATGAGTATGTGGAAACATCGATTCCAAAGACAGGGGAATCTGCAGAGTATGTACTTTCAACCGGACATTATATCGTGGGTACCCATATACCGGAAGGTAATTATGCCGCTGAGACGCAAGATACTTTTGACACCGTGCAGGTGCATGACAATGTAAATGGGATATATCTGTTTGAGTATGAGGACAAAGAGGAGAATTGTCTGGATGACCTTCGTATGTATCAGGGCGCAATTGTAACAGTTGGATGCGAGGATACGGTGACGTTAAAGACGGACAATGGGCAGACCGGACTTATGGAGCAGGGAATTCCGAATCCCCTTACCGAGACCGTTGCGATTGGCTCCGGGGAGGAAAAGACGGCAGGGATAGATTTTGAACCGGGAATCTATGACATTGTAGCTTCGGGTGAGATTGGTATAGTAGATATTACTGTCTATGATGAAGTGGGGGAAAAGATAAAGACTTTCAGCGTATATCTTGGTGAGGATAGCGGTAATGGCAAGGAGTACAAATATATGGTGCTTCCGGAGAAGACGACAATTGCCTGCAATGATGGAGTGGCACTGTCCCTTACGCCGGCTGAGACGATAGCATCCGAAGATTATCTCGGGTTTTACGAGAACTTATATTAAAGGAGGAGCATATGGCAGACAGAATATCGGATGAGACAATCGAATATATAGGAATTCTCTCCAAGCTGGAACTCGATGGCTCGGAGAAGGAAGCTGCAAAAGCAGATATGGAAAAGATGATTGCATATATTGACAGGCTGAATGAACTGGACACGGAAGGGATTGAACCGATGCCCCATGTATTTCCCATCTATAATGCGTTCCGGAGCGACGAAGTGGAGAACGGTGACGAAAGCGTTCGTACGCTTGCCAATGCTCCTGTTCAGAAGGAAGGCAGCTTTGTAGTACCGAAAACGATAGGATAGGAGGCATAAATCATGATGGACATCATGGATATGACAGCGGTTGAACTGGGAAAGAAGATAAAGGCACGGGAACTGTCGGCGGTCGAGGCGGTCGAAGCAGCACTTGCGAGGATCGAAGAAAAAGAGCGGGAGATACACAGCTTTCTGTCCATAGACGGAGAAGGCGCCCTGAAGCGTGCAGGAGAAGTACAGAAGCGGATAGAGGACGGCACGCTCACAGAACCTCTTGCAGGGGTTCCGGCAGGTATCAAAGATAATATATGCACGCGTGGGATGAAGACGACATGCGCATCAAAGATACTGGAACACTATATTCCGTCCTATACGGCGGAAGCGGTGCAGAAGCTGGAAAAAAGCGGGGCTGTCGTAATAGGGAAGACGAATATGGATGAGTTTGCGATGGGAAGTACGACAGAGACTTCGTACTTTGGAGTGACACGCAATCCATGGAATCTGGACCATGTACCAGGCGGGTCCTCCGGCGGCTCCTGCGCGGCGGTAGCTGCAGGAGAATGTAGCTTTGCCCTTGGATCTGACACTGGCGGCTCTATCCGCCAGCCCAGTTCTTACTGCGGCGTGACAGGAATCAAGCCGACCTACGGGACCGTCTCACGTTATGGCCTGATTGCCTATGGCTCATCGCTGGACCAGATTGGTCCGGTGGCCAAGGATGTGACAGACTGTGCGGCTATCCTTGATGCCATCGCGGGATATGACAGAAAGGACAGCACCTCTGTGGCAAGAGGCAGTTATGATTTTACCGGTGCCTTGATTGATGATGTCAAGGATATGAAGATAGGCATACCGAGAGATTACTTTGGCAGCGGCCTGGGCCCAGAGGTGAAGGATGCGATAATGAGGGCGGTAAAGGTACTGGAAGAGAAGGGGGCGTATGTGGAGGAATTTGACCTGGGACTGGTAGACTATGCAATTCCGGCATATTATGTCATCGCTTCGGCGGAAGCGAGTTCAAACCTTTCTCGTTTTGACGGCGTGAAGTACGGATACCGGGCAGAAGATTATGACGGCCTTCACGGCATGTACAAGAAGACACGTACGGAAGGATTCGGGGCGGAGGTAAAGCGCAGGATTATGCTCGGTTCTTTCGTCCTCAGTTCCGGATATTATGATGCATATTATCTCAAGGCTTTGAAGGTGAAGGCGTTAATCAAGCAGGCTTTTGACAGGGCATTTGAGCGGTATGATCTCATCCTGGGCCCGGTGGCACCTGCTACTGCCCCAAAGCTTTCAAGCAGCCTGGACAATCCCATGAACATGTATCTTGGCGATATCTATACGATATCCGTAAACCTTGCAGGGCTTCCAGGCATGAGCGTGCCTGCCGGCTATGACAGCAGGGGGCTGCCGATAGGTATGCAGCTTATCGGGGGATGCTACAAAGAGAAAGACATCCTCCGTGCTGCATATGCGTTTGAATGTGCGACAGATAAAATGTATGTAAAGACTGCGCCGCCTGACAGGGGGACTGCAGATGAGGGAGAGGAGGGAAGATAGAGATGGCAAAACAGTACGAGACGGTTATCGGGCTGGAAGTGCATGTAGAACTTGCGACAAAGACGAAAATCTTCTGTTCCTGCAGCACGGCATTTGGTGGTGCGCCTAATTCACATACGTGTCCGGTCTGCACGGGGATGCCGGGGGCACTTCCGGTTTTAAATAAACAGGTGGTCGAGTATGCCGTGGCTATCGGTCTGGCGATAAACTGTACGATTGCCCGGGAAAGCAAGTTTGACAGAAAGAATTACTTCTACCCGGATAATCCGCAGAACTACCAGATATCTCAGCTTTATCTCCCCATCGCGAGGGACGGCTATGTGGAGATAGAGACGGGTGGAAGGAGAAAGAAAATACGGATTCATGAGATGCACATGGAAGAGGATGCAGGGAAGCTGGTGCACGATGAATGGGACGACACGTCCCTTGTCGACTACAACAGAAGCGGTGTGCCTCTCGTTGAGATTGTATCTGAGCCTGATATGCGCTCCGCAGAAGAAGTCATCGCCTATCTGGAGACGCTGCGGACAATCATACAGTATCTCGGAGCTTCGGACTGCAAACTTCAGGAAGGCTCGATGCGCGCGGATGTGAATCTGTCAGTGCGGGAGGCCGGAACGGATAAGTTTGGAACGAGGACAGAGATGAAAAACCTGAATTCGTTCAAAGCAATCACAAGGGCAATTGAAGCAGAACGTCTGCGCCAGATAGAATTGCTGGAAGAAGGAAAGCTGGTCATTCAGGAGACGCGGCGCTGGGATGATAACAAAGAAACGTCCCGCGCCATGCGTTCAAAGGAAGATGCCAGGGATTACCGGTATTTTCCAGATCCTGACCTCGTGCCGGTTGTGATTGATGACGTATGGCTGGAAAGGATCAAGGCAGACCAGCCGGAATTCAGAAGTGAGAAGCTTGCGCGTTATAAAGAGGAGTTCGATATCCCGATGTCTGATGCTGAAATCATTACATCGTCCAAACGGATGGCAGATATATTTGAGGAGACGGCCGGCCTGTGCGGCAATCCGAAGAAGGCCGCCAACTGGCTCATGGTTGAGACGATGCGTCTGCTGAAAGAGCATGACATGGAACCGGAGGACATCGCATTTTCCCCTGCCGGCCTGGCGAAGCTTATCGGTCTGGCCGATGCGGGAATAATCAACAGTTCGGTTGCTAAGGATGTGTTTGAAAAGGTATTTACAGAAGATATCGACCCGGAACAGTATGTCGAAGAGAGAGGCCTGAGGACAGTCAGCGATGAGGATGCACTACGCCGGGTTATTGCCAAAGTTATAGAGGATACCCCCCATGCGGTTTCTGACTACAGGGGCGGGAAGGAAAAAGCACTTGGCGCGCTGATAGGCCGTACGATGAAGGCGATGGAAGGGAAAGCGGATCCCGCCCTCGTTGGCAAGATACTGAAAGATATGCTGTAAGGCGTAGAATCAACCAAGGAAGGTATGTACGAATGATGACAAGAAAAGAGATGAAAAAAGCGGCAAAAAGAAACTTAAAGAGACATTATATTCTGCTGGTTGCAGTATGCCTCATTGCCGCTTTTCTCAATTCCGAGTTTTCCGGTTCCCTTAACTCGCTGGAGGTAAATGTACAGGAATCCTCCGTCGGCAGCCCGGCGGATACAGGCAAAGTTGCCGGGCAGCAGGCGGGGGCGATGGATGTAGCCAGGAATCTGCTGGAAGGACGGGAAAAGGAAGGAAAGGAACTATCCAGGAATATTGAAAAGCAGCAGATCGAGCAGTCGAAAAGGGAGAGCCCTGTACTTGGAAGAAGCAGGGGAGTGCTGGCCCAGGCGGTGAATGCTGTCACGTCCGGATCGGTGTTTGTGACAGTCATCGCTGCCGTCAATTCCATGGTCAAGTCCCATGAGATTACGCTGTTTATCTTATAATATTAGGAATGCTTTTCCTCATGGCGTTCTGGTTTTTTGTGAAAAATATGTATATTGTCATATCCAGACGTATCTTCATGGAAGGACGCTGCTACGACGCAGTACCGATTCAGCGTTTTCTCTTCCTGCTGCGGCTGAAGAAATGGACGAGGACGGCGTGGATCATGTTTGTGGAATTCATGTATAAGTTTTTCTGGATGCTTACAATCGTAGGAGGCATCGTAAAGACATTTTCTTATTTTCTTGTTCCTTATATCGTGGCAGAGAATCCAGATATGACCGCACGGGAAGCTATCACTCTGTCAAGGAGGATGATGAAAGGTCATAAATGGGAATGTTTTTTGTTCCATCTGTCCTTTGCCGGCTGGTATATCCTTGGCATATTGACATTTGGGCTCACTTCCGTGTTCTATTCCAATCCGTATGAGATTGCTTCGTTTACGGAGTATTATATCCAGCTCCGCAGACTTGCCAAAGAGAAGGGAATTACGGGAGCAGATATGCTCTGTGACACCTATCTTTTTGAGAAGGCGGGAGAAGTTGAGATACGGGCGGCTTATGCAGACGCGATAGCTGTTCTCGAAAAACCGGCAGAAGAGATGAAGGAACTGAGCGGGATCCGCAGATTTTTTGCGGAATATCTTGGAATCCTTTTCTTTCCGAGCGAAGAAGAACGGGCATATGAGGAAGACCAGGCCGAACGTATCAGGATATATACTCTACGGGGAGCTGTGGAACGGAAATGTTATCCGGGGCGTCTGTCACCGGTACCGGAAGTCGATAAGCGCCAAAAAGTAGAGACGATACACTACATGCGCCATTATTCTGTCTGGTCCCTGGTCATGATGTTCTTTGTGTTTTCCTTCATCGGATGGCTCTGGGAAGTGAGCCTTCACCTTGTCGAGGACGGGACGTTTGTCAACCGGGGCGTGCTGCATGGGCCATGGCTTCCTATCTACGGGAGCGGCGGGGTGCTCATTCTCATACTGCTCAAGAAGCTAAGAGCCAGGCCGGTGGCAGAATTTACAGGAATCGTTATTCTGTGTGGAATGGTGGAATATTTTACTTCCTATTATCTTGAACTGACACATAACGGCCAGAAGTGGTGGGATTACAGCGGATACTTTCTGAACCTTCACGGAAGAATATGTGCGGAAGGGCTGCTCGTATTTGGTGTGGGGGGCATGGTATTTGCATATGTGCTGGCGCCCCTGCTCGACAATCTGATTCGAAGGATACGGATGAAGCTGCTCATACCGGTCTGTCTGCTGCTCCTCTGTGTGTATGCGGCGGATACCGTATATTCTTCGGGACATCCGAACACCGGAAAGGGCATTACGGACTATGAGAGCAGAGAGAGGATTCCTATACACAGAGATATCTCTGTAACATAAAACATAAGACAGCAATCCATAGTACAGGGGTGGAATGAAAACGTTCAGTTTTTATTCCACCCCTAAATAATACCTGTTAAAATGATACCGCTTTGAATTGGCTATGTGCTGGCGCATGATATTTTCCGCCTTATTTTCATTTAAAGATTCGATTGCATCGTAGAGCTGCTGATGTTCCCTGATTGATCTGGTGGCGACGGCGCGGTCAGCTTTGACGAACGCCCGGCTGCTTAACTCGACCAATGTGTTGACCGTATTCTTGAGTCTGTTGTTTCTGGAGGCAGATATGATGCATTGGTGAAATTTCATATCATAGACCATTGCTTTTGGTATATCTTCTCTGTCAAAATTTTCAATACATTTTTCCATCAGATAATGAAGTTCCGACAATGTACTTTCTGAGGCGCGCATGGTACAGAGCTTTGCAGCCATACCTTCAAGTGCCTCTCTCATCTCGTAAATCTGGAGCAGGTCCTCCAGCCCCATGTCTGCAATAAAGAATCCTTTGTCTTTTTGGAATGTGACAAATCCCTCGCTTCTGAGACGCTGCAGGGCTTCCCGCACCGGGGTGCGGCTTAAATCATATTTGCCGCAGAGCATATGCTCGGTTAAAACTGTATCAGAAGTCAGTTCATTATTGATGATTGCATCTTTTATGCTGAGATAGGCATATTCTTTTTTGGATAATTTCCCGCTAGAGAGTTCCAAATTCTAATTCCCCCTTTATACTATCTGTCTAAAGAATATCACATAAATATATATTGTGCAATAATTAAATACTTAATGTATACAATAATTTGATATTTAAGAAGAAAAATATACAATATAAGAATTCATATATTGTGAAAATATTACAATAATCAAATGAGTAGATAAAAACAACAATGCAATGTATTGACAAAATGAAAATGCAAAAGTATACTTATTGCATACATATTAAATACAATAATAAAATAAGAAGATACGAAATGTATACAATTGAGAGGAGGGAGATATATGAAAACAGGACGGCAATTCTGCCTAAGCGTGGCCAGCGCTGTCAGACCGGGAGAAAAAGAGCCGGTATTGCTGACGGAAGATTTCGTGGAGAACATCAAGGAGGCGGCAGCGATGGGATATGAAGGTATTGAAATCCACGTACAGGACCCTGAAGCTGTAGATATCGAACAGATACGGCTTGCGTGCCAAGAGAATCATATTGACATATCGGGCATTGCTACCGGCCTCGCTTATGCAAATGAGGGCCTGTGTCTTATCCACGAGGATGAGAGGATTAGAAAGAAAGCGGTCGAACGCCTGAAGAGGTTCGTCGACATGGCCGCGTGTCTCAGGACTGTGCTTCTCATCGGAAGGCTGAAAGGGGATATCCCTCATATGGAGAATTATACATATTATGAGCAGATGCTGGCCGGAGGGCTTTCGGAGGCTGCACGGTACGCGTCCTCCAAAGGAGTCTGTATCATGCTGGAGGCAATCAACCGTTATGAGAGCAATTATATGAACCGGGCGGGTGAGATAGCAGACTTTATCAGGCGGTATCAGATCCCTTCGGTAAAAGTGCTCATGGATGTCTTCCACATGAATATCGAGGAAGTGTCTGTCACAGAGAGCATCCGTGAGAACTTTGCAGCGCTTGGCTACTTTCATATCGCAGACAGCAACAGGATGTATCCGGGGGCAGGTCATGCTCCTCTGGAGGAAGTCCTCAGGGCGCTTCTGGAACTAGGATATTGTGGTTATGTGAGTCTTGAATGTATGAGAATTCCGGACGGCAGGACTGCCGCCCTGGAAGGGATAAAGTATGTAACTGATAAGATACAAGCATTAAATTAAGGAGGACGTATCATGGAGAAAACACGGATGCAGCAGACTGCTGAGACGGGAATGACGGATGTGTGGAACGATTCCTGTTCCCTGTCGGAGCTTGAATATGCCATTGCCAATGGAGCGGTGGGGGCTACGACCAATCCGGTCATCGTACTGAATGTGCTGAAAAAGGAAATGAATCTCTGGGAAGAACGAATCTGTCAGATGGTGGAGGAGATGCAGGAGGCGACAGAGGACGATATTGCGTGGAAACTGATTGAGGAGATGGGCCTGAGAGGAGCAGAAAAGCTGATGCTCGTTTTTGAGCGGGAAAAGGGCATGAAGGGACGCCTGTCCATGCAGACGAATGCCAAGTACTACCGCAGCTGCGACAGCATCGTCAGACAGGCAGTACACTTTGCGGGTCTGGCACCGAATATCCAGGTAAAGATACCGGTCACAAAGGCGGGAATTCAGGCGATTGAAGAAGCAACCTACAGAGGGGTCAATATAAACGCCACCGTTAGCTTTACGGTTCCACAGGCAATCGCCGTGGCTGAGGCAGTGGAGCGCGGTCTTAGAAGGCGGGAGACGGAAGGGATGGATACGAAGCAGATGACGCCGGTGTGTACGATTATGGTCGGACGTACCGATGACTGGATCAAAGAGGCGGGGAAGGAAGCAGGTTTCCTCATTGATCCCGAGTGCTATGAGTGGGCCGGGGTCGCCGTGGCGAAGAAGGCTTACCGGCTGTACCGGGAAAGAAAGTACCGCACGCGGCTACTGTTCGGAGCTCTGCGGAATCATTACCACTGGAGCGAACTTACAGGCGGTGATGTGGTACTGACCATTCCCCACGGCTGGCAGGTGAGAATCAATGAAAGTGATATCGAAGTGAAAGAGCGTATGGAGGATCCTGTGAATGAAAGGTACATAAAGACGCTGCTGGAGAAGATTCCGGACTTTGGCAAGGCATATGACGAAGACGGGATGGGCATTGATGAGTTCGACGGCTACGGCGCCACGAAGAAGACGCTGCGTTCTTTCCTGGAAGGCTATGCAGAGCTTGTCAGCGTCATCCGTGGATTCATGATAAAAAAATAAAATTCAAGAAAGAAGGGAAATTATGATGCAGGAGACAAAATGGTACACCGTCAAAGAGACAACTTCTATCGTATTCGAGGATACGAAAGTAGGAAGAATGAAAAAGGAACTATGGGAAGCAAGTGAGGAAGAGATTGACGCGATTCTGGAAGAATATGAGATTCCGTCACCGTCAGAGCTTGGCAAGCCAGGCTGCTATATCCAGACGACGCCAAGGTGCCAGCAGGTGGAGAAGCGCAGGAAGAATGACATCGTGCTCGTCCCTATCGGTTCGACTGAGAATCACGGGATGCATCTCAACACAGGACTTGATACGTTCAATGCCAGTCAGATTATCGAGGGAGTCAGAAGATACACTGCAAAAAAAGGGTGTGAAGTGAATCTGGCGTTCAGCCCGTTGAACTACGGCGGCCATCCGTACCATCACATCGGTATGCCGGGAACAGTCATCATGCCGGACGATGTCGTAAAAGAAAGTATCGTCGCAATGATGGCCGGACTCTGGAACGACGGCTACCGCAAGATTATTCTTGTCAACAACCACGGGCAGACATGGAATCTGGAGGGTGCAATCCAGGAATTCTGCAAGCGGTACCAGCTTCCAGGCATATACCAGCTCGTGGAATGGCACAGGGCAGTGAGGGAATTCTTTATTCCGGTACATAAAAAGGACAGTATGGAGACACATTTTGTCCATGCTGACGAGGCGGAGACTTCCTGTGGGCTGCTGATGTTCAAAGATATGATTGATATGAATGCGGTAAAAGATGCATGGGGAGAGCCGATGCTTCCGGATGGATGGATTGACAAGTCGTGCGATACGCTGCGGCGCGGAGCGACTTGGGCCCAGAGCCAGGGGCATAACGCTATCGAGTGGAAAGCGACTCCGGGCGGAGTAATCGGAACTCCTTCCATCTCTACCCCGGAGAAGGGTAAGCGTCCGATTGCGGCAATCTTAAGATATCTCACCTTGTTGTGTGAAGAGATTATCGAAGCCTACCCGGCAGGGACGGTGCCGCCGGCAGAAAAGGTGACGATGCGTTCCAAAGAAGAGCTGGCACCGTGTCTGAGGGAACCAGGAAGCGAAGGATGGCAGCCCATTGATGCACTGAAGCGGACAGGCTTTTACGAGCATCTATAGACATTGAAGGATGAGGGTGGAATATGGATGGCAGAGTGGATAGATTGGAAAATATAGCGTTACAAGTGGAAGATACGGTGGCGACCGTTACGCTGAACCGTCCGGATGCATTAAATGCGCTGGACAGTGGTACACTCCGTGAGCTGGAGCAGGTATTTGCGTACATCCGGGACGATAAGGACATACACGGTGTCATTGTCACCGGTTCAGGCAAAGCGTTCGCAGCAGGAGCAGATATCGCGCAGATGCAGGATTACAAAACCTTTGAAGGCAGGTCATATGCGGGGCGAGCCCAGGATGTATTTGGCCGGATCGAGAGTCTGGAAAAGCCTGTCATCGCCGCCGTGAACGGCTATGCCCTCGGCGGCGGATGCGAGCTTGCATTAAGCTGTGATATCCGTATCGCCTCCGAAAAAGCTGTCTTTGGACAGCCGGAGGCGGCTCTTGGGGTGATACCGTGCTTTGGAGGTACCCAGAGGCTGACCCGCCTCATAGGCCAGGGAAAGGCCAAGGAGCTTATATTTACAGGTAGAAAAGCAGGAGCCTTGGAGGCGCTGGAGATAGGACTAGTCAATAAAGTCGTGCCACCTGAGCGGCTCATGGAAGAGGCCGTGGACATGATGCGTATCATAACGGCGAACGCCCCCATAGCCGTTCGCCTTGCAAAGACGGCGATAAACTATGGAATGGACGTGGACTTAAGGAGCGGTCTGGAACTGGAGAAGAATCTGGCGGCCATTACATTCGGTACAGAAGACAAGCAGGAAGGGATGAATGCCTTTCTTGGGAAGCGGGACGCAAGCTTTGCAGGCTGTTAGAGATGGAAAGAGGAGAAGGAGATATGAAGGAACCGTTAGAAGGCGTAAAGGTCATAGACCTTACCTATTTTGTCGCAGGTCCGGGAACAGCCAGGATACTTGCCGACTGGGGCGCGGACGTCATTAAAGTAGAGCCGGCATTTGGAGATCCGGGCAGACATACAGGAGCCGGGATGACCTGTCCGGACAGTGATTGGAACAACCCATTCTACACGACTTACAATGCCGGCAAGCGGGGACTGTCAGTCAATCTGAAGACACCGGAAGGTAAAGAGATTATGGGAAGGCTGCTACAGACAGCCCAGGTGCTTGTCACAAGCTACCGGACCCAGGCGCTCAAAAGACTTGGACTTGACTACGAATCGCTGCGGGAAAGCTGCCCTCATCTCATATGGGCTCAGGTGAATGGATTTGGAGACCATGGGCCGGCAAAGGATAATCCGGGATTTGACACGGTCGCTTACTGGGCCAGAAGCGGCGCCATGATGGATATCGCAGAGAAGGACACGAATCCGATCAACCCGCCCATCGCATTCGGAGACAGCGTGACGAGCTGCAGCCTTGCAGGCGGCATCTGCGCTGCCCTGTACAGACAGCAGAAGACCGGCTTGGGAGGAAAGGTGGAAGTATCGCTGTTCGGCCAGGCCATATGGAATGTAGGGGCGCTCATCGCTTCCACACAGCATGAAGATGTATATCCGAAGTCGAGAAAGGAAGCTATCTCGCCGGTAATCAATTCGTATCAGTGTAAGGACGGCAGGTGGATCTTCTTGAGCATCCTGGAGCACGAGAGGTATTTTGGCACTTTGTGCACGGAAGTGCTCGGGTGTGAAGATCTGGCGGAAGACGAAAGATTTGCCAGGACGCTGGAAGCGAAGAGACATGCTGCCGAGCTGATTCAGATTCTGGACAGGGAATTCGCCCGTTACACGCAGGACGAGATTGTGGAAAGGCTGACGAAAGCGGACATCGCGCATGAGAGGATCCAGCACGTGAAGGATGTGCTGGAAGATGAGCAGGCGTTTGCCAATCAATATCTTATCAGCCGGGAGAACCGGGACAAAAGCCGCAGCCTGTATGCGTCCACACCGGTTCACTTTGATGAGGCAGACATACGTACGCAGTGCGACGCCCCTCTGATAGGGCAGGATTCAAGAGAGATACTGGGAGAACTTGGATATAAAAGGGAAGAGATCGAGGCATGGATAGGGCAGGGGATTGTCGCTGCACCTGTATGACCGGGCACAGGAGGAGATTATGGATTTCAAGTTGACAGACGGACAGGAGATGCTGAAGCGGGTGGTAAGGCAGTTTACAGAAGAAGAGATAGAGCCGCTGGCTGCAGAGATTGACAAGACGGGGCGGTTCCCTGCAGAGACATTTGAAAAGATGACGAAGCTTGGCCTGACCGGCATCGGCATCCCGGAAGAATATGGCGGGAGCGGCGGTACAGATATCGAGAAAGTCATTGCCGTATCTGAGATTGCCAGGAAATGTGCCGCTTCGGCCGCAATCTTGTCGATACATTCGATTTTTCCGCAGGTACTTTTACAGTATGGGAAAGAGGAACAGAAGAAAAAGTATATCCCGCCTGCCACAAGCGGCGGCATGGTCGGGGCGTTTGCCCTGACAGAACCGGATGCAGGTTCGGACGCCGGCGCCGCGAAAACGACGGCAGTGCTTGATGAGAGTACCAATGAATATATACTCAATGGCACGAAGTGCTTCATCTCCGGCGGCAGCCAGGCAGGAGCGGTGCTCGTATTCGCCCTGACGGAGCCCGAGAAGGGTACGAAAGGCATGAGCTGCATCCTCGTGGAAAAAGGCACGCCTGGATTTACCAGCGGGAAGGTAGAGGAGAAGATGGGTATCCACGCATCTGAGACAGCGGAACTTATCTTCGACAACTGCAGGGTGCCAAAAGAAAATCTTGTCGGCCAGGAAGGAAAGGGATTCCGTATCGCCATGTCCGCACTGGACGGGGCCAGAATCGGTGTGGGTGCACAGGCGCTCGGTATCGCCGACGGCGCTCTTGAGGAGGCTATACATTACGCGAAAGAGAGAGTGCAGTTTGGAAAGCCAATCAGCAGGCTGCAGGGCATCCAGTGGTATATCGCAGACATGGCGACAAAGACAGAGGCAGCCAGATGGCTCGTATACGAAAGTGCATGGCTGCGGGCAGAAGGCAGGCCTCATACGATGGAAGCAGCCATGGCGAAGCTGAATGCCTCTGAAAACGCCAGATACGTGACGAATCTTGCGCTGCAGATACACGGAGGCTATGGATATATGAAGGACTATCCGCTGGAGCGGATGTACCGAGATGCCAAGATTACCGAGATATATGAAGGAACCTCGGAGATACATAAGGTCGTCATATCAAGGGCACTTCTGGGCCGGCAATAATAGGAGGAAGAGATGAAGATAGCGGTATTCGTAAAACAAGTTCCTGATACGAACGAAGTGCGTATCAATCAGGAGACGGGAACCTTAATCAGAGACGGGGTTCCAAGCATCATCAATCCCGATGATAAGAACGCCCTGGAGGCGGCCCTCAGATTAAAAGAGACCTGTGGCGGAACCGTCACCGTCATCAGCATGGGACCGCCGCAGGCAGCTGGTGCATTAAAAGAGGCTCTGGCAATGGGGGCAGAGGAAGCATATCTTGTATCTGACCGGGCGTTCGGCGGCTCTGATACGTGGGCAACAGCTACGATACTTGCGGCAGCAGCCGAGAAGACGGGGCCATACGATGTCATTATGTGCGGGAGACAGGCGATAGACGGCGATACGGCCCAGGTAGGACCTGAGATTGCAGAGTTCCTCGACATTCCACAGGTAACTTATGTCAAAGAGATCCGTCCGGCTGAGGATGGATTTGAAGTCATTCGTTATACAGAGACGGGTGATTACAGTTTTAACGTAGCTCCTCCTGTGCTTTTTACTGCGGTGAAGGAGCTGAATAACCCGCGCTACCCGGGTGTCAAGGACATTCTACGCTGTTTCGATGGAGAAGAAGTGATAAGAATCCTTACGCTCCAAGACCTGCCTGTAGATATCACTCAGATTGGAATCAAAGGTTCTCCCACCAATGTATACAGATCCTTTGTTCCGGTGAAGGAAAAGAAGACGCAGATGCTGGCGGGAACGGACGTAAAGGCAACCGCCGCACAACTGGCAGACAGGCTTCACGAACAGAAGCTGCTATAGGAGGAAGACACACATGGCTAGAGCAAAAGTGAATCAGAACAAGAATCTGGAAACATACCGGGATATCTGGATTATTGTGGAACAGCGGGAAGGTAAGATACATCCTGTGACGACAGAGCTCATCGGAGAAGGAAGGCGGCTGGCAGATCTGTCCGGCAAGAAGCTATATGCGGTGGCGGCGGGATATGGAATTGAAGAAGAACTGGAAAAGCTGCTCCGGTATGAAATCGACCAGATACTATATATCCGGCATCCGCTCCTTGAGACCTTTTCAACGGACGGTTATGTAAAAGCGATTGCAGGACTCATTGAGAAGCTGAAGCCAGAGATTGTCCTCTCAGGCGCAACAAGTATCGGGCGGGATATTACACCGAGGATTGCAGCCCGTGTCGGTACAGGGCTGACGGCCGACTGCACGAAGCTTGATATTGATGAGACAGACGGAAAGCTGCTCATGACACGCCCTGCCTTTGGCGGCAATCTGATGGCTACCATCGTCTGTCCGAATAACAGACCGCAGATGTCGACCGTACGGCCAGGAGTGATGGAGAGGGCGCGCGTCAGAGAACATGCTTATGGAAAGCTGGTGGAAGTGAATCCGGACCTTTGTGCGGATGACATACGCGTCCGGTTCAGAGAGACGATAAGACGGGAGAAGAAAGCGGTCAATCTTACGGAGGCGAAGGTAATCGTATCCGGAGGCCGGGGCGTGAAGGGCGAAGAAGGCTTTCGGCTCATTCGTTCACTGGCAGATGCTTTAAGGGGAGAGGTAGGGGCATCCCGTGCTGCCGTAGAGGCAGGCTTCATCGACTCGGGACACCAGGTCGGGCAGACCGGGACGACCGTAAGGCCGGAACTCTATGTTGCCTGTGGAATCTCAGGGGCGATTCAGCACCTTGCAGGCATGGAAGAATCCAAGTGCATCGTGGCAATCAACAAAGATCCCAATGCACCGATTTTTAAAGCGTGCGATTATGGCATCGTCGGGGATCTGAATGAAGTGATACCGGCCCTGATTGAAGAGATAAAGAGCAGAGAGGCCGACGGCGTCTGATATGCGGCAACTGGAAGAAACTGGAAATATCGTGTGATACGTACAAAGATATAATGGAGATAGGGAGGAGACAGATGAAGAATATTGCGTTTATAGGTGCCGGCATCATGGGAAGATGCATGATTCGCAACCTTATGAAGGCCGGATATGAACTTACGGTATACGATATCAACAAGGATGCCGTAAAAGAGCTTGCCGCAGAAGGTGCAAAGCCCTGTGATGAAGTGTCTGCGTGTGTGAAAGGGCAGGATATCGTCATCACGATGGTCACTTCTCCTGCAGTGGTAGAGAGCCTGTATTTTGGGGATGCGGGCATCCTGAACCACGCGGATGCAGGTACATATCTGGTCGACATGACGACGTCAAGGCCGAGCCTGGCAAAGAAGATATACGAGGCAGCCAAAGAGAAAGGCCTGCATGCCATGGACGCGCCGGTGACAGGCGGGGAATACGGGGCAAGAGAAGGAGTGCTTTCTATACTGGCGGGAGGAGAGGAAGCAGACTTTGAGGCGTGCCGAGATGTACTCTCGGCTATGGGGACAAATCTGACCTATGAAGGTGAGGCGGGGTCAGGACAGCATACAAAGATGGGCAACCAGATCATACTGGCAGGGACTCTCTCAGGCATAGCCCAGGCGGTGGCTTATGCGAAGGCAGAAGGGCTTGACGGGGAAAGGTTTGTCAAGTCGGTCTCCACAGGGGCGGCTGCAAGCACCCAGCTGAGCCAGCAGGGCATGCATATGTTTGATGGCAATTATGAGGCTGGTTTTTATATCAGACATTTTGTCAAAGATATGAAAATAGCAGTACAAGAGGCCCAGGAAGCAGGGCTCTGCCTTGAGGAGCTGGAGAGCATTCTTAAGAAATATGAGTCGCTTATGGAGGCCGGAATGGAGTTTTCCGGCATGCAGGCGATTGTGAAGTATTATACGAAATAGAGAAACTGCACCTAATTCTAATAAAGGAGGTAAATAAAATATGAACAGGTGCCCAGATAAACATAATAAAGGAGGAAAACATATGAAAAAGCAGATTAAACAGGCGGCGGCCGTGCTTCTGGCGGCATGTCTCATTCTGGCAGGGTGTTCCACCGCATCATCTGATGAGAAAAAAGGGGATGGGAAGAAAGACGGGGAAAAACCGTTGATTGGCGTCTTGTTCCGTACGCTGGCAGAGGAAAAGTGGACGAAGGAAAAGGACATGATGATTGAGCTGGCGGAAAAAGAAGGGTATGAGGTCGTGTTCCAGTCTGCCAACGACGATGTGAGCAAGCAGCTCAGCCAGTGCGAGAATCTTCTGGCACAGGGAGTGGATGCGCTCATTGTCCTGCCGGTAGACGACGGGTCTTCAGAGCCGATTGTAGAAAAGGCTCATGCAGAAGATGTCCCGGTCATCTCCTATGACCAGATTGTCCTGAATGCGGATCTCGATTATAACGTAACCTTCGATTCCACAGAGGTAGGGAAGAAGATGGCTGCCTACGCGGTTGAAAAAGCTCCGAAAGGAAAATATGTCCTTCTGTGCGGAGGACAGGCGTCAAACAATGCCACGCTTATTAAAAACGGCTGGCATGAGATATTGGATCCATATATCAAGTCCGGGGACATCGAGGTCGTATACGAACAGTATTGCGAGAACTGGTCACCTGAGATCGCGCTCCAGTATGCGGAAGATGCGCTGACGGCCAACAATGACGACATACAGGCGATTCTATGTGCCAACGATAACATGGCAAACGGGGCGATTCAGGCTCTGACGAACAAGAACCTCCAGGGGAAAGTCGTAGTGACGGGACAGGACGCAGATCTGCTCGGCTGTCAGAACATCGTCAACGGGTACCAGTCACTGACCGTGTACAAACCAAGCAGCGCGCTGTCACAGGCAAGCATGGAAGCTGCATTTGCCCTTATCAAAGGAGAGGACGTAAAGACGAACTCAACGATGGACAACGGATATAAAGAAGTTCCTACGGTTGCCCTGGACAGCTTTGTCGTAGATAAAGACAACATTGACGACACGATTATTAAGGATGGCTATCAGAGCAAAGAAGAAGTATACGGCGATAAGAAATAAGAAAGCGGTCTGACGACAGTGTCCCGGAAGCCGGCCTGGCTGCTCCCGGGATGCTCTGTTGGGCCGCTTTCTTCCGAAGACATGTATGAAGGAGAATGTATATGGGAGAAAGCAGGGAGAAGAATATCCTGGAGATGAATCATATTACGAAGACATTTCCCGGAGTCAGGGCTTTGAGCGATGTCTGCCTGGAGGTAAGATACGGGGAAGTCCATGCTGTCTGTGGCGAGAATGGAGCCGGGAAGTCTACCCTGATCAAGATTTTGAGCGGTATCTATCCGAGAGGAAGCTTTGACGGTGAACTGATTGTGGAAGGTGTAAAAAAGCAGTTTTCCAATGTGAGAGATTCGGAGGATGCAGGCATAGCCACGATATATCAGGAGATTGAACTCATACAGGAGCTTTCCGTCGCAGAGAATATATTTCTCGGCAGGCAGCCGAATAAGTACTGTGTCATCGACTGGATGAAGGTACGGGCCGAGGCGCAGAAAGCATTGGAAGAAGTGGGAATCGACATCGACGCCATGACGAAGGTCCGGGAGCTCGGTGTCGGTCAGCAGCAGCTTGTAGAGATAGCAAAGGCGCTGCAGCAGAACGCCAGAGTGCTCGTGCTGGATGAGCCGACCGCGTCTCTCTCGGAAGGGGAGGTGGATATCCTGTTCCGTATTGTCCGCCGCCTGAGGAAACGGAATGTGGCGTGCATCTATATCTCACACCGTCTGGACGAAGTATTCGAACTGGCAGACAGAGTGTCTGTGCTGCGGGACGGCCAGTATATCGGAACAAAGGACGTGTCCTGTATCACGAAGGATGAGCTGATTCAGATGATGGTCGGACGTGAGCTGAAGACGCTGTTTCCAAAAGAAGTGTTCCAGAAAGGCAGCCCCGGCTTTGAGGTGAGGCATCTTACGGTGTATGACGGGGCGGACAAAAGCAGGAAGATTGTAGATGATGTAAGCTTTCAGGCCAGTTACGGAGAGATTCTCGGCATCGCGGGGCTCGTCGGGGCAGGCAGGACTGAGATGATTCAGGGGCTCATTGGGGCACTGCCTGGAAAGGTCACGGGAGAAGTCATCATAGATGGAGAACGTGTCAAGATTCACAGCCCTATCGACGCTGTCAGGTACGGCATCGGATACGTGCCTGAAGACAGAAAGGGTGCAGGCGCGGTGCTGGGGATGAGCGTCAGAGAGAATATTACGCTGGCAAGCCTGAAGAAGATATTCCGTACGTTTATCAATGGAAGCAGAGAGACGAGCGAGGCCGACAAGTATGTGTCCTATCTCCAGATAAAGACACCCTCCATCGAGCAGAAGGTTGAAAACTTAAGCGGCGGCAACCAGCAGAAGGTAGTCATCGGCAAGTGGCTGCTCACAGATTCCAGAGTCCTTATCCTCGATGAGCCTTCCAGGGGGATAGATATTGCCGTGAAGGCGGAAATCTATAAGATTATGAACGAACTCGTTAAGAAAGGTGTAATTGTCATCATGATATCCTCTGAGCTGCCCGAGATACTCGGGATGAGCGACAGAATCATCGTGATGAGGGAGGGCAGAATCGCCGTCTGCGCCGGACGGGACGAGATGAATCAGGAGATTATCATGAAATATGCAACCGGTTCGGCAGAAGAACCGGCATATACGCCACAGGAAGACAGGAGTGAACATAAATGACGAAAGAAAAACAGAAAAGAAGAAACCTGAATCAGATGAGGTCATTTACAATGATCCTAGTGTTCATTGTACTGGCGTTCTTTTTACATATTCTGACAAAGGGATTATTCATAACCGAACGTAACATGTCCAATCTCGTGAGACAGATGGCGACGACCAGCATACTGGCGGCAGGTGTCTTCTTTCCCATCGTAACAAAGAATATTGACATGTCGGTCGGTTCCATGATGGGGCTGCTCGGCGGAATCTGTGCGCTGTCACAGTTGAAATGGGGGCTTGGCGCCGCAGGGTCTGTACTGCTAGTCCTTGTAATCGGAATCCTGCTTGGGACGTTCCAGGGGGCGCTGATTGCATACGCCGAGATTCCCGCTTTCATCGTCACCTTAGGAGGTTATCTCGCGTGGAGGGGCGTGCTCTATCTCATTACGGGAAGCAAGGCGGTAGCGGTTACGAATGAGGTGTTTACGAATATAGGACGGGCCAACCTGACACCGGCAGCCGGATGGATCCTTGCAGCCATCGTATCGGCAGTATTCATACTCAGCGCCTTCTATAAACAGAAAGCCAGAAAACGGAATGGGCTGAAACCGATGCCACAGTGGAAGGTTATCGCCACGATAGCTGTCTCTCTTGTCGTTCCGTTTGGTGTTACGTGGTATCTGAATCTGTATGAGGGCCTTCCCTTCCCGTTTCTTATTATGCTGGCAGTGGTAGCCATATTTACCCTCGTTGCGGAAAAGACGACGTATGGCAGGAGCGTATATGCCATAGGCGGCAGCATTGAGGCAGCCAGATATTCCGGCATTCCGGCCAGGCGCAACGTAATGTTCGCCTTCTCTATCAGTGGCGGCCTTGCGGCAGTCGCGTCGGTCGTGCTTACGGCGCGGATTAATTCTGCAACCCCGTCTGCGGGCGTCATGGGAGAGATGGATGCGATAGCGGCAGCCGTCATTGGAGGGGCCAGCCTTTCCGGCGGAGTAGGCAAAGTTCCGGGTGTTATTATCGGCGCCCTCATCATGTCCAGTATAGACAACGGCATGAGTCTGATGAACGTAGACTCATCCTGGCAATACGTCATCAAGGGAATCGTGCTCGTAGGCGCTGTATTTATCGATGTCATTGGCAACAAGAAGTCATCATAGACAAAGGAGAGAAGGAGGGAGAAGTATGTTTGATGCGCAGAGAGTAGTACAGATTGGTGTCGTAGTGAAGAATCTGGACGAAGCGATGCAGTATTATGCAGAGAACTTTGGTATGGGGCCGTTTGCACTTATGGATTCAGATGTGGCGGCAGCCAATTACTACGGACAGAGGAGACCTCAGCACAACCGGATAGCGCTGTGCAGGCTTGGGCCTGTCGTGTTTGAGCTCATCGAGTGCCTGTCCGGCGACTGTGTCCATGCAGATTATCTGAAGGAACACGGCGAGGGCGTAGACCATATCTGCTTTCAGGTAGACAATCTTGAGGAAGAAATTAAGGCGTTTGAGGCCAGGGGATTCCGTTATATAGAAGGAGACGAAAGAGAAGGCTTCGCCTATATCGACGGCGACAAGGTCGGAGGTATGAAGATAGAGATGGTAGATTATGACATGATGGCATTTTATGAAAAGCTGCTGGAGGAACAGAACGAAGGAAAGGAGTAGATACCATGGAGATGACGGACAGAAAGAGGACGGTAAAGCTCGGCATGATCGGCGCCGGACGGATGGGCCGGGTTCTGGCAGAAAGCGTTGGACGGTTCAGCGGCAACGTCTGCATCAAGACGATTGCCGACATATATATCGACAATGTGAGAGAGTGGGCTGGAAAGCTCGGCGTGGAGAACCTTACTGCGGATTACAAGGATGTCTTGAGTGACGGGGAGATAGAAGGTGTCATCATAACGACGACGACGGATCTGCATGCAAAGTTCATACGGGAAGCCGCAGAAGCGGGAAAACATATCTTCTGTGAGAAACCAATCGACTATGATGTGGAACGGATTGCAGAGGCGCTCAGAACCGTGAAGAAGCACAACGTAAAGCTTCAGGTCGGGTTCAATAAGAGGTTTGATGACGACCACAGGAAGGTGAGGCAGCTTGTGGAAGAGGGAGCGGTCGGCGACCTTCATATCATAAAGAGCACGAACAGAGATCCGGCGCTTCCCACCCTCGATTATCTGAAGCGTTCCGGCGGCTTTTATCTCGACACTTCGATTCATGACTACGATCTCATAAGATATCTGTCAGGCAGCGAAGTGAAGGAAGTGTACGCGATGGGGGAGGCAAACTTTTTCCCGGAGCTGAAGGAGCTGGGGGATGTGGACACGCTCGTCATCATGATGAAGCTGGAAAATGGTGCAATTGCTGTTATCGACAACAGCCGCCAGGCCGTCTATGGATTCGACCAGCGGATTGAAGTCTTTGGTTCAAAGGGATGTGCAAGGACGGAGAACAAAGTGCCCACCACGACGATGCTCTATACGGCGGACACTGTAGAGAGTGAAAAGCCGTTATATTTCTTCCCGGAGCGGTATGAGAAGACATACGCAGAAGAGATCTCCCAATTTGCCAGTGCGATTGCGGAGGATACAGATACGCCTGTCACGGGCGTGGACGGGCTCAGGCCGATGCTGATCGGGCTGGCGGTGAAGGAATCACTTCTGGAAGGAATACCTGTAAAGGTGAAGAGCCCGGATGAATTAAACATATAAAATATAAGCAAGAGAAGAGAGGGATATATATGAGCAGCATCAAAGATCCTATCCGTATAGGAAACATGGTTGTCAAGAACAGGATGGTACTTCCGCCGATGAATTCCAATTATTCCAACGAACTCGGCGGAGTGACGCCTCAGATGATAGAATTTTACGCCGACCGCGCCAGAAACGGGGTGGGACTTCTCGTCATGGAAGCCTTGTCTGTCGTGCCGGAGCCGAAGAATCATGGCGTCCAGCCAATGATATATGATGAGAAATTCGTACCCGGATGGTTCAATCTGACAGACCGGGTACACAGCTACGGGGCGAAGATATCTGCGGAGCTGGCCCACTACGGTTCTGAGGGGGCAATCGGACAGAAAGTATCTGCTTCTGATGTAAGCCACTATGTGGGAGAGCCGGTACATGCAATGACGATAGAAGAGATAAAGGAGTGTGAAGATCAGTTTGCTGAGGCGGCTTACTGGTCTCAGGTGGCCGGATTCGACGCAGTTACACTTCATGCGACCCACGGCTATCTGATGTCACAGTTCCTGTCTCCGATTTATAATAAGCGAAATGACGAATATGGGGGTACGCTGACGAACCGGATGCGGTTTATCAAACATGTGATTGAGAAGACGAAAGCAAGACTTGGGTCGAGATATCCGGTCATGGTGCGTATCTCATCCGATGAGTTTTTTGCCGGCGGGATAGAGATAGACGAGGCAGTTCAGATTGCAGTCCGTCTGGAAGAATACGGGGCGGATGCCATCGATGTGTCGACGGGAATGACTGCATCGTACCTATTTAATATCCGGCCATACAGCCTGATGCCGCTGGAGGGGTATAACATCGAGAATGTAAGAAAAATCAAAAGTGCGGTAAAAGTTCCGGTCATCTATGCATGCGGCATCCGCGAGCCGGAGATGGCGGAGAAGATAGTATCGGATCACGCGGCTGACATGGTCTGCTTTGGACGCCAGCTTCTGGCAGATGAAAGATACTGCATGAAGATTCTTAGGGAAGATGGGGATCCGATAAGGTACTGTCTTTCCTGCCAGGAATGCCTTACGAAGATGACGATGGGAAGAAGCCTGCGCTGTACCGTTAATCCACGGACAGGAAGGGAATGGCTCTGGCCGCAGGAGATGACAGAGGCCGGAGAGAAAAAAAGAGTGGCCGTGGCAGGTGCGGGACCGGCGGGGATGGAGGCGGCCCTCACGGCGGCGCGAAGAGGCCATGACGTCACCCTGTATGAAAAGAAGGACCGTATCGGAGGCACATTGACAGCCGCAGCTATTCCCCCGGGAAAGCACCGCATTGCAGATCTGATTCGCTACTATGAGTATATGCTGAAAAAGGCGAGGGTAAAGATTGTGACGAATACAGAGTATACATCTGCGACAGCAGAGGAAGAAAAGCCGGATGTAGTCATATTTGGCGGCGGAGCCCGATTCATGCGTGTGATAAAGGGAAGCGAAGGCGGCAACGTGCTTACTGCCGTGGAGGCACTGGAGCATCCTGAGAAGGTAGGCCGGAATGTGGTTATCATCGGAGGCGGCGTGTCAGGCTGTGAGACGGCTGAATATTTCTGTGATGAAGCGGTGGAGATTGAATACAAAAGAATGAAAAACTTTCGGGAAGACATCGAATACCGCGCGCGGCTCAGGGAAGGAGCTCACCCGAAGAATATCGCTGTTGTAGAGATGATGGACAGGCTCTGTGCGGATATGGACGAATACAACCGCGCGACGATGATGATTAAGCTGAAGGAAAACGGCGTGAGCCAGTATGTCAATACACGGGTGGAAGAGATTGCAAATGATAAGGTGATGCTCTGCGATACCGATACGGGAAAGGTATTTGCCCTGGAAGCAGATACGATTATACTGGCGGCGGGCCTGAAGCCGCAAAACGCGGAAGAAAGCTACGGAGGCGCCAAAGTATACTATGCAGGTGACAGCGGGCAGATAGGTAAGATCATTGACGCAGTGTACAGCGGGAGATGTATCGGCCTGCATATCTGACACGGTATATACAGGCTGATGACGTAAGTGAAAAGAATAAGCGAGGAGGCATCGGATATGAAGATGAAAGCATTGGTAGTTCACGCGGTCAGGGCGCCAAAGCCGGGCTATGAATTTGACGAGTTTGAAAAGCGTACCGGTATCGTGCGCAACGGGGCGATGGTATGGAAGGACGCCGTATACGGTATCGAGGAAGTTGAAGTTCCGCAGGTTGGAGATGATGACGTGCTCATCAAGGTGGCGGCATGCGGCGTATGTGGATCTGACGGGCACGTACATGAAAAAGATAAAGATGGGTATATCAATTTTGCCTGGCTGACCCGGTTCCCGCTCATACCGGGACATGAGTTCTGCGGCGAAATTGTGGAAAAGGGAAAGAATGTAGAGACATTCCAGGTAGGCGATTATGTAACGGCAGAAGAGATGCAGTATTGCGGACACTGTGAAGAATGCCGTACATATCATTTCAACCAGTGCAGTAACCTGCTGGAACCCGGCTCTACCATCCCGGGCGGAATGGCGGAGTATATCAAAGTGAACAAGAAGTTTGTGTGGAGCATCAATGATATCGTGGAGGCATACGGTGTGGATGACGGGCTGGAGCTCGGAGCGCTCGTTGAGCCGACCGGAATCGCATATAACGGGACGATTATCAAATCAGGAGGTATCCATCCCGGAACATATGGCGCGGTATACGGTGCGGGGGCAATCGGCCTTGGCTGTATTGCCCTTATGCGACAGGCTGGTATGGCGAAGATATTCGCCTTCGAGGTTAATGAAGAGCGGCAGCGTATGGCGAAAGAGTTCGGGGCAGATTTTGTATTCAATCCGGTGGTGCTGTCCAAGCAGGACCTGACTTCCAGAGAAGTCATTATGGAACATACGAATGGGTGGGGATGTGACCTGCAGATAGAAGCGGCCGGCAAGCCGGACATCCTGTATCCTCAAATGTCCTTGAGTGTCGCGGCCGGAGGTTCGATTGTGAATATAGCACACAGTCCGAAAAACGACGCGGCTCCAGTCAATGTGGCTCAGATGATTTGGAGAAACGGACGGGTCACGGGAAGCAACGGTCATGCAGGCGACGCCATATTCAAGAATGTTATCGGCCTCATCGCTGCAAAGCGCTTTGACTACCGGAAGCTGATTACGGGGCGGTATGCTCTCGATGATGCCGAGCAGGCCATTATCGATACGCAGAAGGCATCCGGCGGCAAGAATCTCATTAAGATGAGATGACAGCTATGAGAGACGGCAGAAACATACTGGCAGTACCGTTGTATGCCCTTATGCTCGTATATGCATTCTCCGTAACAGCTATCGGGCCTTTGCTGCCCGCCCTCATCGCTGAATATGACATACCGCTCCGGGAGGCGGGGTACTTCTCCTTATTACAGGGATTGGGCGGTATCGCGGGACTTTTACTGGGTATCTTTTTCTCCTCTTACCTCAGGTTCGATTACATGGTTAAGATGACGGCCGGAATGTATGGGCTCTCTCTGCTGGCAATGGGAACGATGCCCGGATTTGCACTGGCTCTGCTGCTTTTCTTTCTTATCGGAGGCAGCACAAAGCTTCTCGACTCTACGTTGAATGCTTATGTAAGTGAACTGTACCAGGAAGCGAGTCCGAGATATCTCAGCATACTTCATGCATGCTTCGGGATGGGGGCGCTTACAGCGCCGATGATTATTACTGCCTTATCGGCCAGACAGCTGTATATTAAAGATGCCTTTTACGTGCTTGGCGGAATCTGTATCGCTGTACAGATAATATATTACCTGGCACAGAAACGGTATGGCAGACCTGCCGCCGCTGAGTCGGTAAAGGCCGGGTGGGTCATAGGGCTTCTAAAAGACAGGCACACGATTTGTCTCTGTCTCGCCGTGATGGGATACACCGGCTTTTCCTGTGGCTGCTCCATGTGGCTGCCCTCTTATATGGCAGGTCCTATGGGGGTGACCGGGGGCGCGGTAAACTATCCTGTATATGCCATGTGGGGAGGCATTATCGCGGGGCGGCTGTACTGCGCCGCTCGTTCGGGAAGGTACAATCTGTACCGCTATACGGCGGTATGCAGCTTGGCCGGTGGAGGCGTCATGCTTCTGGCGACGCTCGCTGACCGTCTGTGGATATATATCGTATCATACGTGGCAGCAGGCTTTGCAACCGGCGGTGTCGTCCCACTCGTGGTGTCGATTGCAAACAGACACCGTCCGGAACACAAAGCTTCTGTGACAGCGGTGGTGATGTTTGCCGCAGCAGCAGGATTCATGGTATTCCCTGCGCTGGCAGGGGCTGTGGCGGAGATAAAATTCTCGTATGGAATTCTGCTGCTGAACTGCTTTCCGTTTCTCATCGCTGTCAGCATGTATCTGGCAATAAGGTGTGTACGGTTAGAAAATGAAAATAATATCAGAATGTAAGTTGGAAGGAGAACGAAATTATGAAATGTAGACAGGCGTTTATGTATGGACCAGAGGACCTTAGAATCGAAGAAGTGGAGCTTCCGGAATTGAAGCCGGACCAGATTTTGATAAAGCTCGGGGCATGCGGTATCTGCGGATCGGACGTAGAGTGCTTTGAAGGTAAGTCAGCGGAGGGAAGGTATGACATCGCTCCGTACGTGCCGGGGCATGAATGGGCAGGTCGGGCTGTAGAAGTAGGGAGCGCGGTGACATCTGTCGTGCCGGGGAATAAGGTGGTCGGAGAGTGTGCCCTTGCATGCTTTAACTGTGCCAACTGCAAAGACGGAAAGCTTCCTTCCGCCTGCCTCAATATGAGAGAAGTAGGCTTTCGCCCGGATTCTCCGGGGGGCATGGGGGAATATATGATTCTCGAAGAGGCATATACCCATGTGATACCAGATGACTGGTCTTACGAGCTGGGCGCATGGGTGGAGACGTTCAACGTCGGCTACGGCGGCGTATGGTATAACGGGTGCTGTCCGGATGCTTCCGATACAGTGGCCATTATCGGCGGTGGCCCGATAGGTCTCTGTGCAAGCATGGTCTCGGCGGAATCCGGAGCCACGGTCATCGTCATAGATCCTCTCGAGGCGAGAAGGGAGAATGCCTTGAAATTCGGTGCAGATATCGTGGTGGATCCGACAGCCGCTCCTGTGGAGGAGCAGATAAAGGAGCTGACGAACGGACGCGGTGCAGATGTGGTAATCGAATGTTCTGGCAATGATATCGGAATCGCATCCCTGTTCGACATAGCTGGAAACAGCGCAAGGGTAGGTGTCATCGGTCATTCCGTCGGACGCAAGGTTCCAGTGGAGATTGGCAAGACGATATGGAAGACGTTGCACATCGCAGGTGTCGCAGGACCGGAACGATGGTTCCCGAGGACGATTCGCTTCATGTCCAAGATTAAAGATAAGTATGATTTTGCAGCCCTGAACACGCACCATTTTGATTTTGAAGATATTCACGCCGCATTTGATATGGCTGTGAACCATAAGGACATCGCCCGGAAAGTAATGCTCACTTTCAAGGATTAGGAGGACGATACCGGGAAAAACGATAGCTTAAATGTCCATCGGCTCATCAAGGTAATAGTGTGAAAAGTGATATTTTTTCGAGGTAGCTACATGACGGCGCATGATGGCCTCTGAACCGTCTTTATCAGAGGCCTTTATCGCCTGTAGCAGTTCTTCGTGCTGCTTAAGCGACAGTTCCACAATCTCATGATTGGCTTTGAACGTAAGGCGGCTGCTCAGTTCGATTAAGTTATTCAGTGATTGTTCCATCCGTGTGTTTTTAGAAGCGCGCATGACACAGCGGTGAAAATCCATGTCCTTTACCATCGACTGTTTCAGGTCTCCTTTTTCATAGGCATCCCGACTTGCGGCAAGAAGATTCTCTAACTGACCGAGCTCGGCTTCTGATATCCGGATGGAACAGAGCCTTGCGGCCATCCCTTCGAGAGCCTCTCTCATCTCATATATCTGCAAGCAGTCCTCCAACCCTATCTGGGCGATAGAAAATCCCTTGTCCTGCGTAAAGTTGACAAAGCCTTCGCTTGTAAGCTGCTGGAGGGCTTCCCTGACAGGGGTACGGCTTAACTCATATTTGTTGCAGAGGAAGGCCTCAGTAAGAAGCGTGTCGGAAGTAAATTCATTATTTATGATAGCTTGTTTGATTTGCGTATATGCGATTTCTTTTTTTGATAATTTCATTTCCATCATGATTCACCATATTCCAATCTATATATATTATAATGCATCGTTCTAAAAGCTATTATAAGATATGGAACAGAATCATACAATAAAGAAATTTCGATATGCATCTGTTAATACTATGAGCATCGAAACGCCCCTCCCTTTATCAGGAAAGGGTGGGGCATTTCCGTATCACGTCCGTTATTTTACCCCGTCTTCTTATTTCAGTCTGACGGGCAGCATTTCGATATATCCCCTCGTGCCAATCGGCTCCAGCTGTATACGAGGATTCTCCGAATCCCATTCATAGCCAGCCGGTGACGGGTCGTATTTAGCAACGGCGTCCCGTATCTCTTCAATGGCCTGGCAGTAATCCTCTTCCTCAAATGGCTCACCCTTGAACATGAGATAAGCGGCCTCCGGGAGCAATATGACATCAAAGCCTTCCGGGACAGGACCGTCGTAATTCACATCCACCTCCACGCCTTGTACGTACACGGACGTGCCGGGAGTCCGGTAAGCATCGGGAAGCCACAGGCATACCGGTTCTCCTTCCAGAGCTTTGATGCTCATCAGAAGCCCCCACACATCACAGCCTACTTCCTCGCAGTATGGGAAGTAATCATCCGCTTCGATTCCTCTTTTTATGATTACCTTGCGTGCAGGCTTTGTGACGGCCTGTACAAATACATTCTTTACATTTTCCATTGTCTGATTTTCCTTTCTTATTTCTCTGTATATGACGCCATACGGAGTAAACAGGTACAAAGGAACCGGATTTTCCATATATTCCTTTGGATTACATCCGAATTCTTTATAAAATGCTCTCTGATAGCCATCTACGCTTCCGAATCCCATATCGAATGCAATGTCAGTTATCCGGCATCCTTCGTCCCGCAGACGCAGCGCAGATGCGGACAGCCGCATCCTGCGGACATATTCTGCCGGGGTCAGGTTTGTCCATTTTTTGAACAGCCGGTATGAGTGCCATGGGGAAAACAGAGATTCCCTGGAGAGCTCTGCCAGAGTTATCCGTTCAAACAGATGGCCTGCTATATAATTCTGCATTCTCTGGACTGCTTCTATCTGTTCCTTCATTCTGCTACCTCCTTGCTTTTAGTATAAAGAAAAAATTAAGAAATCTCTCGACTTTTTTTGCTTCTTTCACCATTGACAAACACAACTGTAACAAGTATAATTACAATATAAACTGAAAATTAAAATGTTACAGATTAAAAAGGAGACGATGATGAAGAGAAAAAGAGCTAAAGCAATAACGATTTTAACGCTGAGCCTGGCATTGCTGCTCACCGCCTGCAGCACCGGGAAGGAAGAAAAGAAGGCCGATTCCGGGAGCTCCGACAGCCCCAAGGCCTCATCTGCTGCCTCAGACAAAGTATTCGGAGCTTTTGAATCTGAGACGCTGGAAGGAGAAGCGGTTTCCGATGAGATATTTTCCAAAGCCGACCTTACGATGGTTAATATATGGGGCACGTTCTGCGGGCCTTGTATCCGCGAGATGCCAGATCTTGGAGAGCTGAGCCGTGAGTATGCAGATAAAGGGGTGCAGATTGTTGGCCTTGTCAGCGATGTGGGGGAAGCAAAAGATGAGAAGGCAGAAGAGATTGTCTCCACAACGAAGGCAGATTATACGCATATGATTGCGTCACAGGATTTGATGTCAGGAATATTAGGCTCTGTAAATGTCGTACCGACAACTATCTTCGTGGATAAAGAGGGAAACCAGGTTGGAGAGGTATACTCAGGCGCCCGTGACAAAGCAGAGTGGGCAGGCATCATAGATAAGCTGCTTGGAGAGATATAGTTATGTGCAGGAGGAAAGTCAGATGGATTCAGGCCGCGCTGCTTTCGACGGCGGCGTTGTTCATCTATATCGGTATGACACGCGGTGAGGCAGTGACCGTGCTGACAAAAGCCGTAAATATTTGTTTGGAGTGTATAGGAATTGGCTAAGATGATAAATGCGATAAAAAACCGGATGCGGCTGTGCGTACAGGTTGCCTTTACAGCGGTAACGAACGGTTACCTTTTCGGATTCCTCACAGGGAAGATATATACAGGTCCCACCAAAGCAGCGTGTGTGCCCGGGCTCAACTGTTATTCCTGTCCGGGAGCGCTCGGGTCGTGTCCGATAGGTTCTCTTCAGGCGGTGCTCGGGAGCAGAGATTTTAAGTTTTCGTTCTACGTTGTTGGGTTCCTGATATTCTTTGGTTCGTTATTTGGCAGGTTTATATGCGGCTGGCTCTGTCCGTTCGGGCTGATTCAGGATTTGCTGTACAAGATACCGTTTTTTAGGAAGAGAAAGAATCTTCCGGGCCATAAGGTGCTCAAATGGCTGAAATATGTCATACTCGTGCTGTTCGTCCTATTGCTTCCGCTGCTTGTGGTCGATATCATCGGACAGGGAAGCCCGTGGTTCTGCCAGTACATATGTCCAAGCGGTACCCTGACCGCCGGCGTTCCGCTTGTGCTGCTCAATGAATCGCTGCAAAATGCAGTGGGCGGACTGTTTATATGGAAGGTATCGTTACTGGCGGCTATCATAATACTGTCATTATGGGTATACCGCCCTTTCTGCAAATACCTCTGTCCTCTCGGCGCGGTCTACAGTTTCTTTAACCCGGTCGCGTTATACCGATATAGGATAGAAGAAAGCGACTGTATCAAGTGCGGGAAGTGCCAAAGGACGTGTAAGATGGATATCAAGGTGTGGGAACAGCCCAACAGCCTGGAATGTATCCGCTGTGGCGACTGTATCAAGGCGTGCCCGACGAACGCCATCAGGAAAGGGAAAGGAGGCTGCCATGAAAAGACACATGAAAAGAATTAGCTTTGTACTGCTCGGCGCGGCGCTTGGATTTGCGTACTATGTATTCATCGGCTGCAACAGCGGGGGATGAGCGGTAACTGCCAGCCCCGTCGGGGCTGTCGTTATGGGAACGCTGATTGGAATAGTGCTCGCCTATGGTTTTGGAGATACAAAGGATGAGGACGAGAGCAAAAGGAGTGGGAAATAAGATGACAAGCGAATTTACAATTGCAGTACATGCCCTGGTATATCTGCATCATAAAGACACGGTGCTGTCCAGCGAGGAGCTGGCTGAAAATATCTGCACGAATCCGGCGCGGGTAAGGAAAGTGATGGCAAAGCTGAAAAAAAAGAATCTCGTGGAGACAAAAGAGGGAATCAAAGGCGGCTATCATATGGTAGCAGATGCACGGAATGTAACCCTCCGTCATATATGCGACGCTCTGGAGGATGAAATCGTGAAAGCTTCATGGAAGTCAGGGAACTTTGACATGGATTGTATGATTGCGTCCGGCATGGCAGGAATGATGGATAGTATATACGGTGATATGAATGAACTTTGCAAAAAGCATCTTGAGACGATAACGATAGAAGATGTAGAGAAAAAAGTAACCGGGTGTCCGAAAAAATAGGAGTTTACGTAAATTAGGACGCCGCTGGGGAGGCAGGGGGCATCTGCTGCGATGCGTCCGGGACTGCGACTCTCACACAGATTCCTAAGCCTGTGGAATCAATGTCATTAAGTTAAGAAAACAGAAGAAAGATGTAGAATACTTTAAAATATATATTCTGCATCTTTCTTCTGTTTTTTTATAAAAAAAGGTTGACAATTCTTTAGAAATTTGTGGCGAAGCCAATTAATTATATATTTCTTAAGGAGGTTCCACCTATGCATTTTCCACAGATTCTAAAGAAGAAGCTACTCACACTCATCTCTAAGATGGCCGCCAATCCGGCCCCCTTCGTCCGAAGGCCGGGGCACGATTTTGTCAGGATCCGCAAGCTTGGCTTCGAGCAGATGCTCCGTATCCTTATCACAATGGGAAAAAAGAGCCTGAACCAGGAGCTCCTCCGTGCATTCCATTGCTCCTGCCACACCCCTTCTGCTTCAGCTTTTGTCCAGCAACGCGAG
>NZ_KQ236744.1:1016373-1018203 GCF_001185345.1 Dorea sp. D27
TAAGTTAAGAAAACAGAAGAAAGATGTAGAATACTTTAAAATATATATTCTGCATCTTTCTTCTGTTTTTTTAATAAAAAAAGGTTGACAATTCTTTAGAAATTTGTGGCGAAGCCAATTAATTATATATTTCTTAAGGAGGTTCCACCTATGCATTTTCCACAGATTCTAAAGAAGAAGCTACTCACACTCATCTCTAAGATGGCCGCCAATCCGGCCCCCTTCGTCCGAAGGCCGGGGCACGATTTTGTCAGGATCCGCAAGCTTGGCTTCGAGCAGATGCTCCGTATCCTTATCACAATGGGAAAAAAGAGCCTGAACCAGGAGCTCCTCCGTGCATTCCATTGCTCCTGCCACACCCCTTCTGCTTCAGCTTTTGTCCAGCAACGCGAGAAGATTCTGCCGGAGGCCTTTGAATTCCTGTTCCATCAGTTCAACCAGCTCTTACCCCCGCCAAAGACTTATCAAGGATACCAGCTCATGGCAGTTGACGGTTCAAGGATTACCATAGCCACGAATCCAAAAGATGCGCCCAACCACCTTGTCAATGGCGGCAGCAGGTTCAACCAGCTGCATCTGTCCGTCCTGTTCGACCTCTCCAGCAGACGTTATGAGGATGCCCTGATCCAGCCGGGGAAAGGGTTCAGTGAAAGCAGAGGCTTGTGTACCATGGCAGATAGGTTCCCTACCAGGCAGAAGGTCATCTTTATAGCAGACCGTGGATATGAATCCTTTGATGTGTTTGCCCATATCGAACAGAGCGGGAAGAGCTATCTGATCCGGGCAAAGGATAAGAACAGGAATCGTAAGGGAATCATCTCCAATCTCAAATTGCCGGGGGAAGATACGTTTGATGTGGATATCCCTATCATATTGTCCGCCAGAAGGACAAATAAGGCAAAAGAGCAGAAGGACCTATACCGGTTTCCCGCCGATAAGGGTTCGTTTGACTTTTTCAAGCCTGGACAGGTGGAATACCCGCTCTCAATCCGGGTCCTGAGATTCCGCCTCCCTGGAGGCGGATATGAATGCATCATTACGAATCTTTCCAGGGAGCATTTCCCAATGGAACAGATCAAGGAGCTTTATCATATGAGATGGGGGATTGAGACTTCCTTTCGGGAATTGAAGCATGAAGTGGGGGTCTATGACCTCCATTCCAAAAAGGCGGCGTATGTCATGCAGGAGATCTTCGCACGCCTCCTGCTGTACAACTATTGCGTAGCCACCATATCCCACATGGAGTTCCAGCAGCGGAACACCAGATATGAATATCAGGTCAACTATTCGGTAGCAATCAAGATATGCACATGGTTCTTGCAAGGTGTGAGGGGCATACGTCCGCCAGATGTAGAAAGATTGATAGGGAAGTTCCGGTTGCCGGTGAGGCCCGGACGAAATTTTCCCCGAGAGCGATGGGGAACAAAAGTACATAGCTTCTGCTATCGATAATCATACATCACAATCAATCATACATGCTTTTCTGGCAGATGTAAATCTGTCTTTTTATAGTTGCAGAAAGACAGTGGGATTGATTAAGTACACAATCTCACTGTCCCTATATATGCCGGCAAGACAGGAAACAACCTTATCTTAATGACATTGCTGTGGAATGTTCGCCGATAGCGGCTCACACCCCACGGGCCAAGGAATCTGGTGAGGATTCTCCGTCCCTTCCGCTTACACCTTCGCATATGTCCCCTGCCTCCCCAGCGGCTATCTACTTTACTGGCACGGGCGGGGACGGCTGTGTGACGTTACTGGCGGTCGGAAGGAATTTATCTGTGCCAGTATATTAATAAAAAAGCTGAGCGAGTGAAAACCTTTGGC
>NZ_KQ236745.1:0-22271 GCF_001185345.1 Dorea sp. D27
AGGGTTGGGCTGTTCGCCCATTAAAGCGGTACGCGAGCTGGGTTCAGAACGTCGTGAGACAGTTCGGTCCCTATCCGGCGTGGGCGTAGGATATTTGAGAGGAGCTGTCCTTAGTACGAGAGGACCGGGATGGACCGGCCGCTGGTGCACCTGCTGTTCTACCAAGAGCATGGCAGGGTAGCCAAGCCGGGACGGGATAAACGCTGAAGGCATCTAAGCGTGAAGCCCCCCTCGAGATGAGATATCCCTGCGCAAGCAGTAAGACCCCTTGAAGACGACGAGGTAGATAGGGCAGAGGTGGAAGTGCAGCAATGCATGGAGCTGACTGCTACTAATCGGTCGAGGGCATGACCAGAGATGGTGGATAGGTAATGGATGGATGATATTTCTTGTATGCGGTTTTGAAGGTACATATCAAAAGTTTAAAAGTCAGCGTCAGCTGGCTTTTTTTGGTGGCACAAGGAGACTATGACAACGAATATAACACAGCCTCTCATTTTTCTTCAAGTATTATACAGTTGAAATCAATACTCAGTGAGGGTATAATGTAAACAGAGTAAAGATAAAAGGAGGATTACACATGTTAGATAAAAAAGTAGTTGATTTAATAAATAACCAGATTAATAAAGAATTTTTTTCTGCGTATCTGTACCTGGAATTTTCCAACTTCTATTATGATATGGGATTAGAGGGATTTGGAAACTGGTACAAGGTTCAGACTCAGGAAGAAAGAGACCATGCGATGCTGATGATACAGTATCTTCAGAACAATGGAGAGAAAGTGGTTTTAGAGACAGTGGACAAGCCTGACATACCGCTTGGAGACGCAAAGGGCGTATTAGAAGAAGGGCTGAAGCATGAAAGATATGTGACAAATCTGATTCACGATATTTACGATGCCGCGTATTCGGTTAAGGATTTCCGTACTATGCAGTTTTTAGACTGGTTTGTAAAAGAACAGGGCGAAGAGGAAAAGAGTGCGGAAGATTTGATTAAAAGGTTTGAACTGTTCGGAGAAGATGCAAAGAGCCTTTACATGCTGGACAGTGAACTTGGGACAAGGACTTATACAGCACCGTCACTTGTATTGTAAGGAGCTGTATATTTAATAGGGCCCCGGGGAAGAACATCTTCCCCGGGGCTTTATTCTTCATTGCGAAGCAGGAACTTGTCCCGCTTTTTAAAATAATTCAGTTCGTCCGTAGTTACGGTTAGAAGTTTTCTTAAAGACTCTTGATTCTCTATGGGTTTTTCTGAGATGACAGCCTTCATACAGATAGGTGTGACTCCCTCAAATGTAAGGCCTACCCAAAAGCCGGCCAGATATCCGTTCCAGTTTATATACGGCAGACTGGCAGTAAAATACATTTGGTCCAAAGGGTTTTGATAATTTGTAACCATGAATGAAAAAGTCGTATCTGTGCCAAATCCTTTTCCTATATAGACAAGACAGGATTTGCTCAGTCTATCGGGAATCCCGCCATAATATAATGTTATCTGGCAATCCCCATCTTTTTCCGCCAGACTTAGATAGGATTCTGTGATTTCGCGGTTTCCGCTGCCTTTAAAAATGTAAAAATAAAGAATGGAAGAGGAGAACGGCATATGCCTGTCATTTACAGATTCTTTACGTATATCGTCAATAAGGCAGTAGACCGGAATACAAAAGACATCTGCGAACTCGTAGAGCGTCTCGATATCCATTATAATCGTACCGTTTTCGTATTTAGAGATTGTCGCTTTACTTTTATTCATTTTGGCCGCCAGCACTTCCAATGTCATTTTCTGGTGTTTCCGATAAAATCGGATACGTTCACCCACCCGTTTTACTCTGTCCTTCACAATCTTTCCTCCGCTCCTACTGCTATTAGATAATTAGCTTCTTTTATTTTTCCAAGTATAGTGTACATGTTAACTAAAATCAAGATGAAGTTTCGTTATAATATACTTTTCTGCATTTTATTGTGTGTTTGCATTTCTGCCATATTCTGCTTTTATAAGGAATTTCCTTATATGAAAATTTATAGGCAGGATATTTCATCTCAAGATACATGACGATGTTTGACTTTCTGTTCGGATCCAATAATAATATAACCAGTAAGCAGGTTCTTATATTATATCATATTAATGTTGGGAGGAGTGAAAGAATGGATATAACGGATGCAGACATACCATGTCTGCAGGAGGAGATGGATAAGGGGCGTCTTAGCTCAAAGGAACTGACCATTGCATATCTGAAACGCATCCGGCAATATGACCAGAGCGGACCAGGAATCAACTCCGTGGCGGAACTGAACCCGGATGCTGTCTCTATAGCGGAAGCGCTGGACAGAGAACGTGCCAAGTCTGGCTCCAGGGGACCACTGCATGGCATCCCTGTCTTGTTAAAGGATAATATCAGTACAGGTGACAAGATGCATACGACAGCAGGATCTGTTGCCTTAAGTGATAATTTTGCCCGGAAGGATGCACCTCTTGTGACAAAGTTGAGAAAGGCTGGTGCTGTGATTCTTGGAAAAACGAATCTTTCTGAATTTGCCCGTTATATGGCCAATAAGTTACCTGACGGCTATTCGTCCCGATGCGGGCAGGTAAAAAATCCTTATGATCATTCTTTTCCGGTCTCAGGCTCCAGTTCTGGTTCAGCCGCCGCGGCCACGGGCAGGTTTTGCAGCGCGGCTGTCGGAACAGAGACTGCCGGCTCTATTATCTTTCCCGCTATTTTCTGCGGAATATGCGGGCTGAAACCGACTGCCGGCCTTATCAGCCGTTCTGGCATCATCCCCATCTGCGGGCAGGATACGGCAGGCCCTATGGCAGCAACTGTCACGGATTGTGCTATTCTGCTTGCGGGTATGGTTACCGGCCCAGATTCTGACGACCCGGCGACCGGATGTACAGAGCATCTGGCACATAGTGATTATACGAAGTTTTTAAAGATGAATAACCTGCAGGGTATGAGGATTGGCGTCAACCGGGTATGGTCTGAAACAGATTCTTTTCCCGATGACAGTGGCGATATATTTGAAGGAGAGCTGGTACTTCTGCAGAAGGCGGGCGCAGAACTGGTGAGCTGTGATATCCCGTTCACAGGACTGGAGAGCGGGATATTAGGACAGGCTACGATGCTATATGAATTTAAAACGGCACTCAACTATTATCTTACCCGTTATGCCACAGGACAGTGCCGCTCTCTGGCAGATATTGTAGCCTATAACGAACTGCATGCAGAAACGGCATTGAGATACGGTCAGGACTTGCTGCTTCTTGCACAGAATCAGACGACAGGACGTCTCGTGGAGGGCAGCTACTGGTCTCAAAAGCTGAAGGCGCTCGAGGAGGGCAGGCATGCGATAGATGATTGCATGCAGCGGCATAAGCTGGATGTCATTATTAGCCCTTGCTACTCAAACCTGCCTGCGATTACGGGGTATCCATCGATGGTCGTCCCTATGGGATTTTCAAAGAGCGGCATACCGACCGGAATGTCATTTTATGCAAGTGCATTTCAGGAGGGGAAAGTCCTGGCTGCAGCCTACGGGTATGAACAAGTGTCCAGGCGGCGGCTACCGCCCGTTTTGACAGATGATAATACATTATAATAAGTTGGGAGGTTTTCGAAATGAGCAAACAAGAAAAAAACTCACTATTTGAAGAAGATGCTTTCAGACCAGTACCGCAAAAGGAACGTCATAGCTGGTGGAAGACATCTTTTATCTGGGCCGGAAGTTCTATCTGTGTCCCGACAATTATGGTCGGCGCTCTTATGATTAAGGGCCTGTCTTTTTTTGAGATGGTCCTGGCAGTAATTATAGGCACATTGCTGCTCTCGGTCGTGTTCTGCCTGCAGGGGATGGAGGGGACCGATACCGGACTGCCGACCGTTGTGCTGGCCCGCTCTGCGTTCGGCAGGGAAGGGGCCGGGATAATCATATCCTTTATACTTGCAACGACGCTTATATGCTGGACTGGAAGCGACTGCCAGATTGCAGGAGAATCATTTATCCAGATACTGACGCTGAACAATATCCACTGGAACCGCGAAGCGACTATCATCGTTCTTGGAATCATTATGCTGACAGTCTCTATACTTGGAGAAAAGATAATCTCAAAACTAAATATAATTGCCGTTCCTGCGCTGATACTGCTCTGCATCTATGGCATGGTTACTTGTCTGCAAGATATGTCATTTGCGGATTTAATCAAAGCTTCACCGGTCGAACCCATCAGCCTTGCAGAAGGGGTGGCGATGGTTTTCGGCATGCAGGCGGTAGGCAGCACGATTTCGCCCGATTACCACAGATTCTGCCGTGACAGGAAGGGTTCATGTCTGGCGGCGGTCGTAGGGATCATCCCTTATTGCCTGTTCTTATTTATCGCAGGATCTGTTATGGGTGCCGCTACAGGCGAATCGGATATATCTGTCTTGATTGCGAAGCTTGGGCTTCCGATTATAGGCTTGATTATTCTTGTCCTTGCCACGTGGACGACAATGGCCTGCGACGCATACACCGGCGGCCTGGCAATCACAAGCCTGCTTCATCTGTCAGGGAGAAGACGTGCGGTGGCAACCGCAGTAGCTGGAATCGTCGGAATATTGCTGGCTGTATTCGGCATTATGAACTACTTTACAAATTTCCTTGATTTGATGGCAAGCTGCATACCCCCGGTTGCCGGTGTTATGATTACAGATTACTGGCTGTTAAGACATGGTAAGGTCGAAGACTGGAAAGAACGCCCCGGATTCCACTGGAAAGGTATAATATGTCTTGTCTGCGGCGTTTTAGCAGCCTTGTTCCTTCCCTTTGGCTTTTCTACCATCAATGGCATCCTCGTCTCTGGCGTACTCTACTTCTTAACGATGAAGCTTGCCGCCGGCGACGCATCACGATAATACATATTCTATTTAGGAGGAAAGATTTATGTCACGTATTCTACACAAACAAGATTTTATAGAAATGTGCCACGGCGCCGTTCTCAGAAGCGATGGGGGCGACTATCCGCTGCAATGCGCCATTGAGGAAATAGAGCGGATCGACAGGGAGAAGCCGATTGAGATTGAATTGATAGACGTAGAGGAGATGGAAGAAGATCTCTATGCGGTAACGGTAGGCAAGCTGGGACCTGTCTCTACCAATGCTGCCGTATGCCATGACGCCCGGGACGGAATCATCGCTCTTCGCAAGATGCAGGAACTTATGGCGGCAAAGGGCAAAAAGATCGGATACCTCTACACGCTGGAACATGACTGCATCCAGCTCCCCTATTTCCTGAAGGTTGCGTCGGAGGCGGGGATTCCTCTTTTAAATGCGGATTCCTGCGGCAGATCCGTGCCGACGCTTGGCAATATCCTGACCTGTGTGTATAAACATCCTGTCAGCCCCCTCGTCTATGCCTCCATACACGGGGAGAGCATAATAATCGAGACACCGGATACGTGTGATACTGCGACGATGGAATTGATTGGAAGAAGCATCGTAGTTGCTTACAATAATATCCTCATCGCATACTGCCTGCCCCCTCTCAGCAAAGCAGACTGCAGGGAATGCCTGGTCGCCGGTTCCGCTGTAAGCCTGCAGGAGACCGGAAAGGCGCTGCTGCGCGCGAAAGCGGAGCATACGAACCCCGTTGAGGAAGTCCTGAAAGTGCTGGAAGGTAAATTCTTCTGCCAGGGGACTATTCTTAACAAGGAATGGGTATGCAAAGAAGGATTTGATTTTGGCAGAACGACAATTGATACGGGAGATGGCACATATACGCTTCTTGTCCAGAACGAGAACCTGGCGCTCAGGGATGATTCTACCGGAAAGCTGCTGTTAACCGCCCCGGACTCTATCGGAATGATTCATATCGGGAGGGGAGAGGGAATTACGAATGATGAGCTGGAGATAGGAATGGAATTAGCCATTATCGGTATCAAGGCCGCAGAGCCATGGTATCGGATTCCGGAAGGATTTTCGTGCTGGCGTGACGTGTTCCATAACATTGGTCTTGACAACGTAGAACATGTGCCGTTTGATTAATGGTGGGAGGGGCGGGGCAGATGCCCCATGCCTCCCCAGCGGCGTACGCTTTGCTAACCTTTCATTTATGAACGGATACGTTTCAGTATCTCATCGAGGAGACACATGGCTACGTTCTCCTTGTCCATGATGCCCAGCTCCGTCTGCGTATCGGGGGTGATGAATGTGACTACATTCGTGTTACCCGCGAAGCCCGCACCTTCTTCTTTCAGATTATTTGCTACAATCATGTCCAGATGCTTATTGACAAGCTTCTTCCTGGAATTTTCAATCATATTCTCTGTCTCCATAGAGAAACCACAGAGAAACTGGCCGGGTGCTTTGTGTTCACCAAGGTATTTCAATATATCGTCCGTCCGTTCAAGGGGCAGGGATAGTTCGCTGTCTGACTTTTTCACCTTTTCCTCGCTTATTTTTGCCGGCCGGTAGTCAGCAACTGCCGCCGCCTTGATGATGATGTCTTTCCCCATGCTGTTGGAGGTTACGGCACGGAACATGTCCAGCGCTGAGATGACGGGGATGGTGTCCACGAACAGCGGAGGTTCCAGATCTGTCTGTCCGGTGACTAACGTAACATCAGCCCCGCGGAGCATACAGATTCTTGCGATGCTGTACCCCATCTTTCCCGAAGAATGGTTCGTGATGAACCGGACCGGGTCGATTGCCTCTTGTGTGGGACCAGCCGTGACGAGAACCTTAAGCCCGGCCATATCCTGGGGCAGGGCACAGCTACGGAATACATATTGCAGCAGCGTTTCGGGTTCCGGCATCTTTCCACTTCCGGTGTCTCCGCATGCAAGCCGGCCGCTGGCCGGGGATACGACTTCCATCCCATATTGCTCAAGCAGCGTTAGGTTGCCCTGCGTAATTGGATTTTCATACATGCGCGTATTCATGGCAGGTGCGATGATTTTGGGACACTGGCAGGCAAGAACCGTAGTCGTCAGCATATCGTCCGCCAGTCCGTGCGCGAGCCGCGCGATTACGTTAGCAGTCGCGGGAGCGATGATGACAGAGTCCGCCCTCTTTGCCAGCGCCACATGTTCCACATTAAATTCAAAGTTACGGTCAAACGTGTCTGTTATACATTTATTGCCGGTCAGCGTCTCAAACGTGACAGGATTGATAAAGTTCCTGGCATGTTCTGTCATGAGCACGTGCACGTCTGCACCTGACTTTACGAGCAGGCTCGAGAGAGAGGCACTTTTATATGCGGCAATTCCGCCTGAGACGCCGAGAAGTATAGTTTTTCCTTTTAAATTCATAATATAGGTCCTTTCCGTATGAACTGATTTGCCTTACTGTAATTCTTATTATATAGAAATGAAGAGGCGATTGCAAATTAATACTTGCTGACTGGACGCGGATAATGCTATAATTACACCGTAATTGTATTGTATCTCCGCTTGCGGAGAATGATAACAAGGAGGAATTGAATAATGAAAGTAAGAAGACATGACACTCGTTGGATGGTCAGTGTTGCACTTATGGCGGCTATCGTCATCGTGCTGGCAAATACGCCGCTCGGTATGATTCAACTGCCAATTATCAAGGCGACAACTGTACACATTCCGGTCATAATCGGAGCAGTGCTGCTTGGCCCCGGAGCGGGAGCGATATTAGGCGGCGTGTTTGGCATCTGCTCTCTGGTGAGCAATACGATGGCGCCTACCCTGCTGTCATTTGCTTTTTCACCGTTTATGAGCACGACCGGACTTGGAGGTGCGGCCAAGGCAATCTGGATATCCGTGGGATGCCGGATACTGATAGGTATTGTGGCCGGATGGCTCTGGATTCTGCTGACAAGGCTGAAAGTCAGCCAGATGATTGCACTGCCTGTCGTAGGTTTTATCGGTTCTATGGTGAATACGGTTACAGTCATGGGCAGCATATATGTATTGTTTGCCCAGCAGTATGCAGATGCAAAACAAGTGGGGATTACAGCAGTGTGGGGATTGATTATGGGAACGGTGACCGCGTCAGGTATTCCGGAAGCGGCAGCGGCAGCAGTACTTGTACTGGCACTGGGCAAAGTGCTCATCCAGGTGATGAAGAAGATGAATTTCGGTATGTTCAGCGCACAGGCAGTACGGTAGTCTGTCCGCGGCAGGAGAACTTATACGATAGAGTTTAATCGGCAGCGAAGAACTGCCGGAAAGCCAGGTATCAGACTTTATGATATCTGGCTTTTTCATTACAAGGAAATGCCTGGATTGCAATCCATTTCTATATCAGGATGACCTTCCAGAAATATTTTCCGGTACGGAAGGAGCGTTTCCGGCTTGTATTACGACCGGTAAAGGCTTACAATAAAATCAATATACTGGAGATTTAAGAAGAGGGAAGATGTATGGCTGCTGATAATATATTTGGGAATGAACTATTTGGAAATATCCTGAACCGCTTATATACAAATATATTCGTGACTGATATAGAGACGGACGAAATCGTGTATATGAATGATGTGATGAAAGAGACATTCGGGCTGGATAACCCGGAGGGGCATACATGCTGGCAGGTACTGCAGAAGGGAATGCGGGAAAGATGCAGCTTCTGCAGGATAAAGGAGCTTATCGGCGAAAAGGACAGGAAGCTGTGCATCTGGGATGAGCATAATGTTCTCACGGGACGGGTGTACCGGAACTATGACAGCCTCATAGAGCTGGACGGAAGGGTGTATCATATTCAGAATTCTATGGATATCACGAACCGCCTGACGTTCTCTGAGACGGCTAATATAGATGAGCTGACTGAACTGTGGAACAGAAGGTCCGGGAAGGAGAAGCTCCGGCAGCTCATGGAACAGGCGAAGAAGGAGAAAAAGACGGTCGTTGCAGCCCTTTTTGATATCAATGATCTGAAGACCGTGAATGACCGTTTCGGCCATCTGGAGGGGGACAGGCTGTTGCGGTATGCGGCGCTGGCCGTCAGGGAGGTGCTGAAGGATAAGGACCTGGCTCTGCGGCTGAGCGGAGATGAGTTCGTAGTTGCTTTTTACGCGGAGAGCAGCGAGGAAGCAGACGACAGCATGCGCCGGATCCAGGGCAGGCTGAAGGAGATGGAAAGGCAGTACAAGCTGCCTTACCGTATGAGCTTCAGCTATGGGCTGATGGAAGTCTATCCGGAGGACAGCTATACGGTCACGCAGGTCATTGCCAAGGCAGACAGCCAGATGTACATACAGAAGCGCTCATATCATATCGAGCAGGCCCAGGGCAGGCTGACGGATATAGACTACGGCAGGGAGACTTCTTTCCAGTATGACAAGGATCATCTATATGCGGCGCTTACGGCCAGTACGGAGGATTATATATTTGTAGGTAATATGAAGACAGGCGTATTCATGTATCCGCCCGCCATGGTGAAAGAATTTGGACTTCCGGGGCTGATTTTGGAAAATGCGGCTGCTTTCTGGGGCGGATTGATTCATCCGCATGACGAGAGCAAGTTCCTGGAGAGCAACCAGGAGATTGCAGACGGCAGGACAGAATATCACAATATCGAATACCGGGCAAGAAATGTACGGGGAGAATGGATATGGCTCCGCTGCAGGGGGAAGATGGTGAGGGATGTCCAGGGGATGCCGGAACTGTTTGCAGGTTTCATTACCAATCTTGGCAAAAGAGAACAGATTGACCATATGACGGGGCTGTACAACAGGTTCAAATTCGAGGGGACTATCAAGAAACACCTTGTAGACAGTAAAAAAGTGAGCCATATGGGCATTATGATTCTTGATATGGATACATTTAAGGATATCAACGATCTCTATAACAGATCCTTCGGGGATGAGATTCTGCGCGTCACGGCGGAGAAGATACGGTCCGTACTGCCGGCGAACGCTGTCGTTTACAGGCTGGATGGAGATGAATTCGGAGTAGTGATACTGAACGGAGAGGAGGGGGAATACAGGAAGCTGTTTACAGATATACAGAAGGAGCTTGACCGGCAGCAGGAGTGGAATGGCAGAAAGTACCACTGTACCATCTCCGCAGGCTATTCCGTATATCCGAAGGATGCTGACAACTATCTGGATCTTATAAAATATGCAGATTATGCACTGGAAGATTCTAAACGGCTTGGGAAGAACCGGCTTACCGTATTTTCCAGGGACATTATCTTTGATAGGACGAGGCGGCTTAAGCTGACGGAGCTTCTCAGGGAGTGTGTCGACAGAGGATTTGCCGGATTTGACGTGTATTACCAGCCCCAGGTAGAGTCTGACGACGGCAGCCTCTATGGAGCCGAGGCTCTGGCCAGGTGGAACTGTCCGGGTTATGGCAGCATATCTCCGGTGGAATTCATACCACTGCTGGAAAAGAGCGGACTGATTGTCGAGTTTGGCAGGTGGGTATTCAGAAAAGCAGCGGTCCAGTGCAGTGAATGGCGGAAGATATGTCCAGATTTCCGTATCAGCGTCAACCTGTCGTACATGCAGGTCCTGCAGGATGATGTGGTGTCTTTCGTAAGCTCGGCTCTTGCTGATGCGGGACTTGAACCGCAGGCAGTGACGCTGGAGCTGACAGAATCCTATCTGGCGAATGAAGATGAGCTCGTAAGGGGCTGCATGGAAGACCTGAAGGCACGTGGGATACAGGTGGCCATGGATGATTTTGGAAGCGGATATTCTTCGCTGAGGTCCCTGAAGACGATACCGGTAAATGTAGTGAAGATTGACCGGGAATTTGCGGCAGGACTCACCTCTGACGCATTTAACATGACGTTCATACGGGCTATAACCGAATTATGCCACGAGGTCGGTAAGTCGGTCTGCCTCGAAGGCATAGAGACGCGGGAGGAGTACCAGATGGTAATGGACTGCGGACTGGAGCTGATACAAGGCTATTATTTCGGAAAACCCGTGAAGGCAGAAGATTTCCCCATTGCATGAAGTGTGCATATATGGTAAAATATTAAATTGCAAGGTGTGAATGACTAGAATCATTTACGCCTTTTTTATTCTGCAAAAATGAAAGGAGACATATTTTGTTTTCAGTAAACCAATATGTTAAAGCAAAAACGCTGAAAGAGGCGTACGAGCTGAATCAAGCACGGAACAGCCGCGTTATGGGAGGCATGATGTGGATGCGGCTCGGCAATGCAAGAGTACAGACGATAATAGATATATCCGGCCTCGGTCTTGACGGGATAGAGGAGACAGATCATGTATTTAGGATAGGGGCCATGTGTACGCTGCGTGCGCTTGAACAGCACGAAGGGCTGCAGGAGATGTACGGTGGTGCCATCAAAGAGGCGGTACGCCATATCGTCGGCGTCCAGTTCCGCAATCAGGCCACCGTTGGGGGAAGCATATACGGGAGATATGGCTTCTCTGATGTGCTTACTTGCCTGCTGGCGCTGGATACGTTTGTGGAGCTATATAACGGCGGTACGATCCGGCTTTCTGAATTTGTCAGCCACAGGCCGGATAACGACATATTAGTGTCTGTCATCATAAGGAAGCGCGAGAGAAAGATACGATATGCTTCTGTGCGCCGGACGGCCACGGATTTTCCTGTACTTGCCTGTGCGGTGGTGACAGGGCTGCTGCACGGCGAGGAATGCTGGTACGTATCTGTGGGGGCAAGGCCGATGCGGGCGTCACTTCTGGAAAAGTTCTGGAGGATTTCCCGTGATACGGATGCGGAACAGATAGCTGCCTATGCAAAAGAAGCGGCAGCAGCATTTTCCTATGGGAGCAATATGAGAGGGAGCGCCGGCTACCGCAGGCATCTGGCAGAGGTCCTGATCAGGAGGGCCATTACGTCAATTGTATCGGAGGAAGCGAACGTATGATGATTCGGTTTGTATTAAATGGTAAAGAGAGGGAGGCAGATATCCGGGAGGATGCGGTTCTGCTTGATGTATTAAGGAATCTTGGCTGCAGCAGTGTAAAATGTGGCTGCGAGACAGCGAACTGTGGATTGTGTACCGTGTGGATAGATGGGAAATCACGTCTTTCCTGTTCCGTACTGGCCGCGGCTGCAGAGGGAAGAGAGATTACCACGCTGGAAGGTATTGAGAGAGAGGCAGCGGAGTTTGGCTCATTTCTGGCGGCGGAAGGGGCGGAGCAGTGCGGATTCTGCTCACCTGGGTTTATCATGAACGTGCTGGCAATGGCCAGGGAGCTTGAGGATCCTGCTATAGATGAGATTAAGGAATATCTGTCCGGCAACTTGTGCCGTTGCACCGGGTATATGGGTCAGCTGCGCGCGATACAGAAGTATTTGAAGTCGAGGGGGGAGGGACCGGCATGCGGGTAGTGAATCAATCGGTAAAGAAAGTGGACCATAGGGCGCTCGTCACTGGAAAGGCGGTGTACACGGACGATCTGGCTCCAAAGGAATGCCTGATCGTGAAAGTGCTGAGAAGCCCCCACGCACATGCGCTTATACAGGATATAAATTTGGAAAGAGCAGACAAGGTTGCAGGCATCGAGTGTATCCTTACATATAAGGACTGTCCGGACAAGCGTTTTACGATGGCGGGACAGACGTATCCTGAGCCGAGCCCGTATGACAGGCTGATACTTGACAGGAGGGTTCGTTTTGTGGGCGACCCGGTGGCTGTCGTCGCGGGCTGTTCAAAGGATGCCGTTGAGAAAGCTCTGGGGCTTATAAAGGTGAAATATGAAGTGCTGGAGCCTGTGCTGGATTTCCGGTCTGCCAGAGATAATGAGGTGCTAGTCCATCCGGAGGACAGCTGGAAGAGCCTCTGCCCCGTCGGCGCGGATAATAAGAGGAACCTGTGCGCCAGTGGTTCGTGCGCTGACCAAGATGTAGATGAGGTGCTGAAAGATTGCAGTTATGTCGTGGATAAGACTTATCATACGCAGGCCAACCAGCAGTCTATGATGGAGACATTCCGTACCTATACATATATAGATGCATATGGAAGGCTCAATGTGGTATCCTCCACCCAGATTCCATTCCATGTTAGAAGAATCCTGGCCAATGCCCTTGACATCCCAAAGGCCAAGATTCGGGTTATCAAGCCGAGAATCGGAGGCGGCTTCGGTGCGAAGCAGACGGCAGTGTCGGAAGTGTATCCCGCTCTCGTGACCTGGATGACGGGAAAGCCGGCAAAGATGGTATTTACGCGGGAGGAATCACTTACCGCCTCTTCTCCAAGGCATGAGATGGAAGTGCGCGTGCGCATGGGAGCAGATAAGGACGGAATCATTAAAGCCATAGATGTCTATACGCTGTCCAACACAGGGGCATATGGAGAGCATGGCCCTACGACGGTAGGCCTGTCCGGCCATAAGTCCATCCCTCTTTATGGAAAGACAGATGCATTTCGTTTTGCTTATGACGTGGTGTATACGAATGTGATGTCTGCCGGGGCATACAGAGGATACGGGGCTACGCAGGGCATATTTGCGGTGGAGTCCGCGGTAGATGAACTGGCTGTGCAGATTGGTATGGATCCGGTTGCATTCAGGGAGAAGAATATAGTGAGAGAAGGGCAGATAATGCCTGCTTACTATGGGGAGAAAGCGGGCAGCTGCGCGCTTGACCGCTGCCTTGAGCGGGCGAAGGAGATGATTGGATGGGATGAGAAGTATCCTTGCCGCGATATGGGGAACGGAAAAGTGCGCGGAGTCGGAGCCGCCCTGGCGATGCAGGGGTCCGGCATATCGGGCGTGGACACGGCAGCGGTTGGAATCAAGGTCAATGACGACGGCTTCTACAGCTTGATGATTGGCGCTACCGACATGGGAACAGGCTGCGACACGATACTTGCACAGATGGCGGCGGAATGCCTGGACTGCAGTATGGAGGAGATTATCGTACACGGTGTGGATACAGACGCCTCCCCTTATGACACCGGCTCTTACGCGTCCAGTACGACCTATGTGACCGGCATGGCTGTAGTGCGTACGTGTGAGAAGCTGAGGGATATGATTTGTGAGAAAGGGGCACGGTATCTTGGCTGCGGCTTTGATGATACGGAATTTGACGGAGAAAACGTAATTGATTTGAAGACCGGCAGGACGATATCCCGGGCGGAGATAGGGAACAGGGCGATGTGCAGCAATGAGGATGCCCTGTATGCCAGCGAGGCATTTTCTTCTCCCGTGTCACCGCCGCCGTTCATGGCCGGCATTGCAGAAGTGGAAGTAGACAAAGAGACGGGACAGGTGGAGCTGACAGACTATGTGGCGGTAGTAGACTGCGGGACGGTCATCAATCCTGCGCTGGCACGTGTACAGACAGAAGGAGGTCTGGCGCAGGGAATCGGGATGGCTCTCTTTGAGGAAGTCGTCTACGGACCGCAGGGGAAGAATTACAGTAATTCTTTTATGCAGTACAAGATTCCGACCCGCCTCGATGTGGGGAATATACGGGTGGAGTTTGAGAGCAGCTATGAGGCCACCGGCCCCTTTGGCGCAAAATCCATCGGTGAGATCGTCATCAATACGCCGTCCCCGGCCATCGCCAACGCAGTGTCTAACGCGGTTGGAGTCAGGATACGGGAACTGCCCATAACGGCTGAGAAAATATACTGGGGAATGCAAGAAGCTGGAAAGGGGTCAGACCTGGTTGAACGCTGATAAATTAGAACATAATGCTTTTAACAGCTTCAGATTTCTGTCTTGCCCGGATGAAATTGTCTTCCTGCCCTCCGGCGCCTGTAAAAGAGGTGCCAGATAAAGTGGAAGGCAGCCGCGCCTGCCACGATTGAACCGATATAGATAAAGATGCCCGCGGTATTTCCGAAGAACTGTGCGATATCTTTGAAAATAACCTGTGTTATATAATAATGCGGGCTGATATAAAACATATTGATGGCTCCGAACCGGTAAAACACCATATTGAATACAGTCGCGATGATACACGCGCCGCCATAGAGGGCCGTACATCTGCCATAGCCTTTCCATGAATAGTCGCTTTCGAGGGAAAGCCCTGCAGTCAGGCCCAGCAGGACGAGCAGGATGTGCCAGGCAAAGGAATGGACGGTCAGCGGCGTATAGGAGTAGTGGAGCCCGCTTGTGTCAGAGAAGGTGAAGATGCCCCCGAGCATGCCAAAGTCCATAAGGAATGTAAGCAGTATTTTCCGTAACCTGACAGACTTTGCCCATGGCAGCAATAAGCAGATGTACATCGGTATGCTGCACAGTTGGAAAGGAAAGTACCACCAGTAGTAGTGGCCTTGGTTCACGATAAAGGTAAGGCAGAGCTGTTTCCAGATTTCGCTGGCCGCCATTGCGAGCCCGCATATCAGGTAAATGTGGTTGTAATGGCGGCTGTTGTATATTATCAAAATGGTCACCTCTTGTCAGTAATAAGTTTCTGATATCATTATACGCCGTTTCCATAGATGAAAACAGGTGTAATTATTTTTGCTGTTATGCTATAATACGATTGTTGTTTATATGAGACGGAATGAAAAGAACTAAAGCGGAGTGAGAGAAGATGAGACCAAAAAATGCAATCATGCTCGTATTGACGGCCTTCATATGGGGGACGGCTTTTGTGGCCCAGAGTATCGGGATGGATTACCTGGAACCATTTACTTTTAACGGAGTGCGCAGTTTTATCGGCGGCGCGGCGTTGCTGCCATGTATATTTTTGATAGGAAAATTGAATGAAAGGGGCCGTGGGACCGAGGCGGCCGGAGGGAGCAGGAAAGACCTGATATTGGGGGGCACTGTCTGCGGGCTTCTGCTTTTTGCCGCCAGCAGCCTGCAGCAGATTGGAATCCAGTATTCGACAGCCGGAAAGGCCGGGTTTATCACGGCATTTTATATCGTTATCGTACCGGTTTTGGGTATATTTCTTAAGAAGAGAACTGGAATCAAGGTATGGGCAGCAGTAGTAATAGCATTGACCGGACTGTATTTTTTATGCATCACCGAAACATTTGCGATAGGGAAAGGAGATGTGCTGCTGTTCTTTGGTGCGCTTATCTTTTCCATACATATTCTCGTAATTGACTATTTTTCTCCGAAGGTCGATGGGGTTAAGATGGCATGCATCCAGTTCTTCGTATGCGGGGCCGCCTCCATCGTGCCTATGTTTCTGCTTGAGACGCCAAGGATATCAGATATGGCGAAGGGATGGATGCCTCTTTTGTATGCCGGTGTACTTTCTTGTGGAGTTGCTTATACGCTGCAGATTATAGGGCAGAAAAACGTGAATCCTGCTATTGCTTCTTTGATATTGAGCCTGGAGTCATGCTTCTCCGTACTGGCAGGCTGGATCGTTCTTGGAGAGACGCTGTCCGCGAGGGAGACGGCCGGATGCGTGCTCATGTTTGCGGCAATCATATTGGCACAGCTGCCGGAGAGAAAGAAGGAGGAGATACAGTATGGATAATGAGCTGCTGATGAGGATGACGGAGTATTATGCTGGACAGCCGCACAGGATTCAGCATTTTATGAAAGTGTACGCATATTCCCGGATGATTGGGGAGATGGAACAGCTGGACAGCCGCACGCTTCGGTCATTGACAGCCGCAGCGGCAGTACATGATATCGGCATCAAGAAAAGCGAGGAAGTATATGGCGACATTGCAGGGAAGCATCAGGAAGAGCTTGGCCCGGATGAGGCCGCAAAGCTGCTTGCAAAGATAGGTTATGACCGGGAACTTATCGAACGGGTCTGCTATCTTGTCGGGCATCACCATACTTATACGGGCATGGACGGAATGGATTATCAGATTCTGGTGGAATCGGATTTCCTTGTGAACCTGTTTGAGAACGAGGATGGAATCAATGAAAGAGCAGTACGGAATGCATTGGAACGCATATTTGTGACAGAGAGCGGAAAAGCACTAGCAACGGCCATGTTTTTGGCTGAGTAAGAGGAGAGAGAAGATGAGATTTTTAGTTCAAAGAGTATCAGAGAGCAGTGTGGAAATTAATGGAGAAGTTGCAGGGCAGATAGAAAAAGGATTCATGGTACTCATCGGCGTATGCGACAGCGATACGAAAGAAGTCGCCGACAAGATGATTAGAAAGATGCTAGGGCTCCGCATCTTCGAAGATGAGCAGGGCAAGACGAACCTGTCGCTCGACACCGTAGGCGGACAGCTGCTTCTCATATCCCAGTTCACCTTGTACGCCAACTGCAAAAAAGGCAACCGGCCAAGCTTCATAGAAGCAGGCGAGCCCGGGATGGCAGAAGAGATGTACGAGTACATCATAGCAAGATGCAAAGAACAGGTAGAAGTAGTAGAACGCGGACAGTTCGGGGCAGATATGAAAGTAAGCCTTATAAACGATGGTCCGTTTACGATATTATTAGATTCAGAACAATTATAAATGTGTATAAACTGTGAACGGGGACGTGATCTTTTTCAAAAGGGTTACGTCCCCAATTGCATTTTGACCTGTACCTAAATGATATATTTAATTAGTTTTTTAATGAATTATTTGTGAAATTTATTGGATAATTATTAAATATATATAAATATGTTGACTTTTATAGTAAAGATGAATAATATAATTGTTAGATTTCTAATTATCTGGGAGGAGGTGCGAAATGAACACGCATAAGGATGATGTACCAGTATTTGTGATTTTGCATCGTTTAATTCATATGAGCAAGTATCAGGCGTATAAGCGTCTGGATGATTTTGACCTGAAGCCGAGCCAGGCCGGGATTCTGTTTGTGCTGTCCTGCAATGGGAAGCTTTCCCAACGGGAACTGGCGGAAAGGATTGGCATCACGCCTCCATCTATGACAGTTGCACTGCGTAAGATGGAGACCCGTGGGTACATTGAAAAAGAGCCGGATGAAAAAGACCAGCGTATCATAAGGATATTACTTACGGAAAAAGGGGAAAGCTGTGTAGAGGATATAAGAACTGTGATGGATGAGATGGAGGCAATCCTCTATCAAAATATGACGCAGGAGGAAAAGATGCTGTTGAGAAGGCTTTTGCTGCAGATGCAGGAGAATCTTCTCGATTCCAAGGAATTCCGGGGTCTGGATATGGCGCTCATTATGGAGCGTACGCGTCCTGCACTAAATGACAGAATATAAACAGGAAAGGAAAGGCATTATATGAGTAAACTGATAAAATTTTTAAAACCTTATGTCGGAGCGGTATTTGCCATTCTCTGTGTACTTATCGTTCAGGCATATTGTGACCTGTCGCTGCCGACCTACACTTCTGATATCGTAAATGTTGGAATTCAGCAAGGTGGCATCAGCGAAACAGTACCGGAAGAAATCGGTGAAGATGATTTAGATAAGCTGCTTCTTTTTGTGGCATCTGATAAACAAGATACAGTGAAAGACGCATATGCGGTCAGTAAAAAAGACTATGACTACGATGGCAAAGTGTATACGTTGAAACATGCAGTCAGAGATGACAGCAAAAAGCTTGATAAGCTCTCAGGAATACTTGGCAGACCGATGCTCCTCGTCAGCGGTTTTGAGTCTGGCAGCGATATGACGAAGAAGATGCAGGAAGAAATGAAGTCTCAGATGAAGAGCCAGATGCAGGCCCAGGTCGAAGCCCAGATAAACGAGCAGATTGAGGCACAGGCCGCAGGACAGAATCTGCCGGAGGCCGCAAAAGAGCAGATGAAGCAGCAGGCGGTAGAACAGGCTCAGTCTCAGCTTCCTGACGTGGACAGCATGTCCGTGTTCGAAATGTTTGAAAATATGGAGCCCGATCAGCGGAATGAAGCTATCGCCCAGATTGAAAAGAATATGGTATCAATGCCGGAAACGATGGTTGAGCAGGCAGCTACGACATACATCAAAAATGCTTACAGCAACATAGGGATAGACACGGATGTCAAGCAGAACAATTATATCCTGTACACAGGGGCGAAAATGCTTGCACTGGCAGCACTTGGCATGATGGCCAGCATATTAGTAGGACTGCTGGCCTCGAGAGTAGGTGCTTCAGTGGGCCGGGGAATCCGCGGAGATGTATTTAAAAAAGTGGTCGGATTTTCAAATGGTGAATTTGATAAATTTTCTACGGCTTCTCTAATTACAAGAAGTACAAATGACATTCAGCAGATACAGATGCTGACGGTCATGATACTGCGCATGGTACTGTACGCGCCTATCATGGCGATTGGAGGCATATGGAAGGTATTTAACACGAACGCCGATATGTCCTGGATTATCGGCCTGGCAGTCGGTCTGATACTCTGTGTCGTCATCGTGCTGTTTGTAGTCGTCATGCCGAAGTTTAAGACGGTACAGAATCTGGTGGATCGCCTGAACCTTGTGTCACGGGAAATCCTGACCGGCCTTCCGGTTATCCGGGCATTCAGCACCGAGAAGTACGAAGAAAAGCGGTTTGACAGGGCAAATATGGATCTGACGAGGGTCAACCTGTTTGTCAACAGGGCCATGACGTTTATGATGCCTACGATGATGCTTATCATGAATGGCGTCACTGTACTCATCGTGTGGTCCGGGGCACACAATGTCAATGACGGTACGATGCAGGTTGGAGATATGATGGCATTTATCCAGTATACGATGCAGATCATCATGTCGTTCCTGATGATCTGTATGATATCTGTCATGCTTCCAAGGGCGGCAGTATCCGCAGTCCGTGTAGATGAAGTGCTGAGAAGCAGCACGCTGATTCATGACCCGGAGGATGCAGAAGCACTGCCACAGGATGGCAAAGGTGAAGTTACGTTTGATCACGTATCTTTCCGGTATCCTGGCGCTGAAGAGGATGTGCTCCACAATCTTACATTTACCGCGAAACCAGGGCAGACGACAGCCATCATCGGAAGTACGGGAAGCGGAAAGACTACGCTGGTGAACCTTATACCAAGATTTTATGACGTGACGGAGGGACAGGTACTGATAGATGGGAAAGACGTGCGAAGCATCTCTCAGCACGAGCTCCGTGACCAGCTGGGCTTTGTGCCGCAGAAAGGGATACTGTTTTCCGGCGATATCGCTTCCAACATCATGTACGGCAACCCGGGCGGCAGCGAGGAAGAGATGCGAGAGGCCGCGGAAATAGCACAGGCGACTGAATTTATAGACAGTAAAAAGAAGAAATACGCAAGCGCCATATCCCAGGGCGGCTCCAACGTATCAGGAGGCCAGAAGCAGAGACTGTCTATCGCCAGGGCAATCGCAAAGCATCCGAAGGTATATATTTTCGATGACAGCTTTTCAGCGCTCGACTACAAGACAGACGTTAAGCTGAGAAACGCATTGAAAGAGAAGACGGCAGAGAGCACTGTGATTATCGTCGCGCAGCGAATCAGCACGATACTTCATGCAGAGCAGATTATCGTACTGGATGACGGTATGATAGCAGGAATCGGCACACATAAGGAGCTGCTGAAGAACTGCGACGCATATTATCAGATTGCCTCTTCCCAACTTTCAGAAAAAGAGCTCAGTGAAGATATGAAGGAGGTGGGCTAACATGGCAGAAACGGGAAATACAGAAGGACGCCGGGGACCGATGGGCGGCCCTCACGGAGCAGCGATGGCGGGAGAGAAAGCCAGAGATTTTAAAGGAACCATGAAGAAGCTCATGAACTACATGGGCAAGTATAAGATAGCCATATTCTTTGTCATCATCTTTGCTATCGGAGGAACTATTTTCAGCATAGTAGGGCCGAAGATATTGGGAAAGGCAACAACGGAGATATTTAACGGGCTGGTAGGCAAGGTGTCCGGCGGCAGCGGCATCGACTTTACGAAAGTCGGCGAGATACTGATTGCCGTGCTCTGCCTGTATGCGGTCAGCGCAGCATTTTCATTTATCCAGGGTTACATCATGACAGGGATTTCACAAAAGATGACCTACCGACTGAGAAAAGAAATATCGGAAAAGATTAACCGTATGCCGATGAACTATTTTGATAAAATGACGCACGGTGAAATACTTTCCAGAATTACAAATGATATCGACACGTTGGGGCAGAGCCTGAACCAGAGTGCGACGCAGGTCATTACTTCTGTCACGACGATTATCGGCGTACTTGTAATGATGCTCAGCATCAGTCCCCTTATGACATTGATTGCTCTGCTCATACTTCCGATTTCCATGGGCCTCATCTCACTGATCGTGAAGAGGTCGCAGAAGTATTTTAAATCACAGCAGGAGTATCTTGGACATATCAACGGACAGGTAGAAGAAGTATACGGGGGACATAATATCGTCAAAGTATTCAACAAGGAAGGCGATGTGATTGAGACATTTGACGAGACGAACGAAATATTGTACCAGTCAGCTTGGAAATCACAGTTTTTGTCCGGCATGATGATGCCGGTCATGCAGTTTGTCGGCAACCTGGGCTATGTGGGCGTTTCTATTCTGGGAGGATATCTGGCAATCAAGAAGACGATAGAAGTCGGGGATATCCAGTCATTTATCCAGTATGTGCGAAGCTTTACGCAGCCGATACAGCAGGTGGCACAGGTGGCAAATATGCTGCAGTCTACAGCCGCCGCCTCAGAACGGGTCTTTGCCTTCCTGGAAGAGGAGGAAGAAGATCAGACTGTACCGGAACCTGTTTCCGTGGATGGACTGGAGGGCAGGGTAGAATTCGACCATGTACATTTCGGATACAATCCTGACCATACGATTATCAATGATTTCAGCGCCAGGGTAGAGCCGGGACAGAAGATAGCTATCGTAGGTCCGACCGGAGCAGGAAAGACGACGATGGTTAAGCTGCTCATGAGGTTCTATGATGTAAACAGCGGTTCCATAAAGGTTGACGGACATGACATCAGGGATTTCAACAGAAGCGAACTGCGTCAGATGTTCGGTATGGTGCTTCAGGACACCTGGCTTTTCAAAGGAAGCATAGAAGACAATATACGGTACGGGCGGCTGGATGCAAGCCATGAGGAGGTTGTGGAAGCAGCCAAGGCGGCTCATGTACATCGGTTTGTTCAGACGCTTCCGAGTGGGTACGATATGGAACTGAACGAGGAAGCAAGCAACGTGTCCCAGGGACAGAAGCAGCTTCTTACTATCGCACGGGCTATCCTCGCAGATCCAAAGATACTGATTCTGGACGAAGCCACAAGCTCCGTAGATACGAGAACAGAAGTCAGGATACAGAAGGCCATGGATAACCTGATGAAAGGGAGAACGAGCTTTATCATCGCACACCGGCTGTCAACCATCCGGGATGCGGATATGATACTTGTCATGAAAGACGGTGATATCATAGAACAGGGGAACCACGAAGAACTGCTGGCCAAGAATGGATTCTATGCAGAACTTTATAACTCACAGTTCGAAAGAAGCGCATAAGGGACAGGTCAAAATGAAATGGGGACG
>NZ_KQ236745.1:22654-315780 GCF_001185345.1 Dorea sp. D27
AGGTCAAAATGAAATGGGGACGGTTAAGGTTTTTTAAAAAACCTCCGTCCCCATTTCATTTTGACCTGTCCCTATTTACGACCGCATTTTTTTGGCGTATACTTACAGTAAAGTATGTTTGAAAGGAGCGAAAGTATGAAGCTTCGTGTTTTGACTGACAACAATACATATATTGACCAGTATTATCTCGGGGAACCAGCATTGTCGTTTTATATTGAAACGGGGGACAACAGAATACTGTTTGACACCGGGTACTCGGATGCTTTTATGTATAATGCAGATAAGATGGGGATTGACCTTGGCAATCTTACCCATATTGTCCTGTCTCACGGACACAATGACCATACCGGTGGTCTGGCTTATCTGAAAGAGAATTATAACTTGAAGCACGTTGCGCTCATTGCCCATCCCGATTGTTTTGGAGATAAGGAAGCTGGGGAGGGGAGTATCGGCGCTCCTTTTACGGAAGAAGAAATGCAGAATCTATGCAGAATGAAGCTCAGCAGGGAGCCGGTCTGGATAGAGGACGGATGTGTATTTCTCGGAGAGATTCCAGACCGGCTTGCGTTCGAGGCACGTAAGCCGATGGGAAGGCGCAAAGTCGGCGGTGTGTGGGAGGGCGATTATGTAATGGAAGATTCGGCTTTGGCATTTACGACGTCCAGAGGGCTGTTTATCGTCACAGGCTGCTCGCACAGCGGTATCTGTAATATTGTGGAACAGGCAAGAGCGGTGTGCACTGAGATAAGAGTAGCCGGGATTATCGGTGGATTTCATCTTTTTCACGTGGATGAGAGGCTGGAGGATACGATAAGATATCTCAGATGCCTCAATGCCGATATGCTATACCCATGCCACTGTGTTTCCTTTGACGTGAAGGCAAAGATGAATGAGACGCTTCCTATATGCGAAGTAGGTACAGGGCTGGTACTAGAATTATAGATAATGTCTTTTATATATGACGGAGGGATGGGAAAATGGGACGGCTGGAACAGCAGTTTGAATTTATTCGTGAGATAGACAAAGAGAAATTTATCGGCAGGCAGACGTATCTTTCTGACGGAAAAAGAAAAGAAAACGATGCGGAGCATGCCTGGCATATGGCGATAATGACGCTTCTGCTAAGTGAATATGCGAACGAAGAGATTGATGTGCTTAAGACAGTTTCTATGCTGCTGATACATGATATCGTGGAGATAGATGCGGGTGATACATACGCATATGACGAGGCAGCGAAAGCGACGCAGGAGGCGCGGGAACAACAGGCGGCAGACAGGATATTCGGCCTGCTTCCTGAGGACCAGTCCAGGAGGATGAGAAGTCTCTGGGAAGAGTTTGAGGAGAGGAAGACGCCGGAGGCAAGATTTGCCCGGGCCATGGACAACATACAGCCGGTGATGCTTAATGCGGCGACGGACGGAAAAGCATGGAAGGAGCATAAGGTAAGGCTGGAACAGATACTGAAACGGAACGAATGTACCGGTACAGGTTCCGAAGAATTATGGGAGTATGCGCTAGGAGAATTTATAATGCCGAACGTAGAAAAAGGAAATATAGATACATAACAATTTATATCAAAAAAAGTTGATGTGTAAGGTTGACATATGAATTGCAATGAAGTAATATGGATATATCGAAATAATTTGATGTGAGGTGCTGCACATGGATAAGGATTATACACAGGATGCTAAGATATTCAAAGCCTTGTGTGACGAAAAAAGACTGCATATACTGGAGCTTCTAAGAAGTGGTGAAAAATGCGCCTGCGTGCTGACTGACTGCATGGGCATCGGACAGTCGTCCTTATCCTATCATATGAAGATACTGTGCGAATCGGGCATTGTTGCAAGCAGGCAGGAGGGGAAATGGACCTATTACAGGATCAGTGAATCTGGCAGCAGACACGCGTCACGGCGGCTGCTGGAACTGACAGTCCGTCAGTAACGAAGAATGCAAATGTCATGCGGGAAAAATCAGTGTGGCAGATTAAGAATGATGAAGCAGATAACAGCCATCGGCAGATGGCTGTTATTATCCAAAACACATCAAAAAAATTCGATATGATAGACGGCACAAAGCAAAAACGGAGGGAGTATAAATGGATATATTAAATTCGGTCTTCTTATTCATCCAAAACGAGTTGCTCGGAATGGAATGGATGAATCATCTAATAGAAAAAGTATTGACAGATATTGGTATGGATGTGAACGGCAGAATTGGGGGAAGCATACAGTTTTTTCTATATGATGTCATTAAAATTACCGTCTTATTGTGTGTCCTTATATTTGTCATATCTTATATACAGAGTTATTTTCCCCCAGACAGGAGCAGGAAAATAATGGGGAGGTTCCATGGCGTAAGGGCTAATATAATCTCTGCCCTGTTAGGCACCGTAACCCCTTTTTGCTCCTGCTCTTCTATACCGCTTTTTATAGGATTTACGAATGCAGGACTTCCGATTGGTGTGACATTTTCATTTTTGATATCATCGCCAATGGTAGATCTGGGAAGCTTTGTCCTGCTTATGAGCATATTTGGCGCGAAAGTGGCAGCGGCTTATGTTGTGGTAGGGCTAGTTATCGCAGTAGCCGGCGGAATCCTGATTGAAAAGCTTGATATGGAAAGATACGTGGTATATGCTGCGGTACATTCCGATAATCCGGATAATGGCTCACGAGCCATGACAGTCAAGGAGAGATTACGTATCTCGGAAGAACAGACGGCTGAGACATTCAAAAACGTGCTGCCATATATCATCGCAGGTGTCGGCATAGGAGCTGTCATCCATAACTGGATTCCAGAGTCTTGGATTGTATCCGTGCTGGGGAGCAGGAATCCATTAGGAGTGATACTGGCAACATTGGCCGGCGTGCCAATGTATGCAGACATTTTTGGAACGATACCGGTGGCGGAAGCCTTGCTTGACAAGGGAGCGCAGCTTGGAGCGGTGCTCGCCTTCATGATGGCGGTGACAACGTTAAGCCTGCCGTCTATGATAATGCTGAAAAAGGTGGTAAAGGCAAAGCTGCTCGTCCTGTTCACGGCAATCTGTACGGCAGGAATAATTCTTGTCGGGTATATATTTAACGTCTTTCACACATTCTTGCTATAACAGCTAAAGGTAAGTTTCTGATACTATGAACCGAACAAGTCGGGGCATAAAAAAACAGCCGGATATTATGTGCCGGCTGTTTTTTTGCAAAGAGAGGTCTGGTTTTATTTCATTGAGAGAGTTGTCAAGACATTCTTGACATGGTCAACTTCTTCCTGCGTAGCCTTGGCTGCAGGAACATAGTAGCTCTTTTCCCTTGCTACCTGATACAGCTTTTCCTGAGACATTTCGCATTCATTACGGATTTGCTTCAGGCACTGCTTTAATTCTTTGTTTTCTGTCTGGGTAATCATCTCCCCAAATTTTGTGAGTTCTCCGTTTACGCCCGCTAAAGCGTCAGATACCATCGTTTTGTCGTCAAACATACTGATTTCCTCCTATAAGAATTTCATTAAATCCTGTTTGTTTTTCATTGCTGAATTGGCAGCATCCTGGAACAGCTTTTTCACTTCCGGGTCTTTTGCTTCATTGGCATACTCTGTCATTTTGCAGTGGGATGTGTCATAGCCGCCGATAAGGTGGCGTAAATTCTGTAAGTCTAAGATTGATATTTCGGACATTTGCTTCTCCTCCTTTATACCTATTGATTCCTTGTTAGTATGCCCAGAAGCAACAGCACTATACGAGATGGATTAATTTGGAATTTCTGGAAAAATTTATAAATTCCAGGAAGAGATTCTGCATCGGGGTCGATACGGAATACATGCATTCGGGATGCCACTGTACGCCTATCGTAAACGGGTGCGTCACGGACTCGATTGACTCGATGACGCCGTCTGAAGTGATTCCGGTAATCCGAAGATCCTCTCCCACGGCTTTGACGCTCTGATGATGAAATGTGTTCGTATATATGGAATCGCCGCAAATATTATATAGCATGCTATTCGAGGAGAAGGTGACCTTATGGCTTACGTCCTCCCTCGACTGTGACAGCTGCACGTGATTGACCGAAGGGCACGGACGTAGTGATATGTCCTGGTATATTGTCCCGCCCATGGCGATATTCAGTATCTGCATGCCCCGGCAGATAGCGAGGAGAGGAAGCTTTGCTGAGAGGATATGCTTCATGAGCGATAGTTGGAAGTTGTCCGTAATCAAGTCTGTATGTCCCTGGTTCGTGATAAGTTCTTCTCCGAACAAGAAAGGGGTGATGTCATCGCCCCCGCAAAAAAGAAAACCGTCGCAGACTTCGGTATAATGGCAGTACAAGCTCTCTTCGGACATGCACGGCAGCAGGACAGGTATTCCGCCGGATGCCTCCACGGCATAGATATAGGTGTGCGGCACAAACTGCCGCTCATTCATAAAACCACAGGTGATAATTCCGATAACAGGATTCATAAGCCCTCCTTTTTATACTTTTTGAGTGATATGGAAATGTACAATTTCATTTTCTTTATAAAGGGAGTATATTGTTATATAGAAACTTACATTAGAACGTATGTGAAGGAGACGGTAAATATGAAATTGATTGATATGCACTGCGATACTATATGGAAGCTGATGGATTTGGGCGGTGAAGGCGACCTGATGGAAGGCAGCTGTGATGTGACCATTTCCGGTATGAGGCAGGCGGGTACGCTGGCACAGTTTTTTGCCTGCTTCGGCTATCTGGATGACTTTAAAGATAAAGGTGGATATGACGCGTGCTACAGCCATATTCTTGAGATGACGACATATTTGAAGGAACAAACCGGTGTACATAACGATGATATTGCCATGGCAGTGACGGCAGACGACATATATAAGAACGCGCGTGAGAGGAAGATATCTGCAGTGCTGACCGTGGAGGAGGGAGGCGTGCTGAACGGTGACATATCCAGGCTTGACACGCTGTACGACAATGGCGTAAGGCTGATGACGCTTATGTGGAATTATGAGAACTGTATCGGATATCCGAACAGCAGGGATTCTTCTGTCATGTGGCAGGGGCTGAAGCCATTCGGGATAGAGGTTGTAGAAAAGATGAGCGGCAAAGGCATGATTATTGATGTGTCTCACGCTTCCGACGGAACATTCAGAGATGTGCTGGAGTATGCGAAAGGACCGGTCGTGGCATCCCACTCTAACTGCAGGGCGCTGCGTTGCCATCCAAGGAACTTGTCGGATGAAATGATTCGAAAGCTGGCAAATGCAGGAGGCATAGCCGGACTTAACCTGTATGGTGCCTTTCTTGGGGATAAGAATGAATCGAGGGTTGAGGAGATGACGGCACATGTCATGCATATGATAGAGGTAGGCGGAAGTGAATTTCCTGCAATCGGAACAGATTTTGACGGCTTTGACGGAATGGATGTGCTTGATATTCCTGACGTGGGACATATGGGCCTGCTCTGGGAAGCGCTGAAGAAGAAGGGACTTGGTGAAGACCAGTTAGATAAGATATGGTGCGGCAATGTTCTAAGGGTATTTAAGAGCCTGAGCGTCTGACTGGGGAAAACATAATACCGGCAACGCGCTCGGTGCCCATATTCTAACTAGGAATAAGAATACAGTTGAATAGCCTGGATTGCCAGGCTATTTTTATTCTGGTAGATTCATATATTTGCTGTTGATGCGGCCTAGCCTGTCTGACTCTCTGCATCAGATTCGTTACAGATGTCCGTATCTTCCGCCCCTGGCTCAAGGTTCTCGAGCGCATACTCACAGCATTGAATAACTAGATTATTTAACGATATATTATTTTTCTGTGCGAGCTCTTCCAATTTTTTTAAAGTTTCGGCAGGCAGACGAAATGTCTTTGTAATCATCTCAGATTTTTTTATTGAAAACAATGTGATTCCTCCTGGTATGATGCTGTTAAATATAGTGTACAGACAATTGTGCAAATAATATACACGCTAAAATTAATTGTAATATGCAATAAAAAATAATTGCAATTATATAATTACAGTGTTAAGATAAGAAAGGAAGATATCTACATAAGAAAAAGGAGGTATGATATGGATTCAGCAGCATCATTAGGATTAGCGGGGATTCTGCTCTTGGTTGTAGGAATTGCCGCTTATTTTATACCAACGATTATCGCATTCAAAAAGGAGAGGGATAATAAGGTGTCAATCCTGGCCCTGAACCTTCTGCTGGGCTGGTCGCTGATTGGATGGGTAGTTTCTCTTGTCTGGGCGCTGAAAGAAGCGTAAGGCAGCTTGGACGTGGCAGAAAAAGAGACCGTGCAGATGCCGAAGATAGGATTGGTTTTGTCCGGTGGAATGCTGAAAGGGGCATATCAGGTAGGAGCCTTGAAAAACATCAGAGAAAGGTTCTCCGTGCCGGCGTTCCGTTATATCAGCGCAGCTTCGATAGGGGCCTTGAATTCTTATGCATTTCTCATGGACCGGCTTGATATGGCTGAGCAGTTGTGGCTGGAGAGTGCCGCCCACCACTCGGATCTGACGAGGCTTGTAAAGAGCTCTTATATCGATCGGGTGATAGATGTGATATACAAGCCGGGAAACCTGCCGTCTGATTTTTACGTACCGCTGCTTAATATTGGCAGGCACAGCTTGGAATACCTGCTTATCAACAGCCTGGATAAGGACGATATCAGGCTGGGCCTTAAGGCGGGCGTATCCCTTCCGCCTTTTCAGCCTGGGATCAGGCTTCGGGGGGAGAGCTACTATGACGGAGCAATGGTTGATAATATTCCGGTCTCTCCTCTTATGGACAAGGATTTAGATTATATTATCTGCATCTACTTTGATAACAGAAATTACATATTTGAAAATCCGGAATTTGATAAAAAGATAATCAAACTTAACTTTTCGGATGACAGTTTTATAAAATCCTCGCTTTGGGCGGATGCCGGAGAGATACGGGAGATGATGCATATTGGTTACGAAAAGACGGATATGCTACTTGAGAAAGTATTCAGGAATGGAGTGGGTGATACAAGTTATATCATCGAAAATAATACCTGGCTTAACAAAGCCTCTTCCGGGGATAAAACGAGGCTGAGCGGAGACGTTGTTGTAAACAGGCTCAATAAGGTGGCCAGGAAATTTGTGAAAATGAGGACGGTACAGACAGATTGAAAGGGATGGATGCAAAGATGAAGAGGATACTGGCAGTGATATTTGCCGCAAGTATTGTGCTAAGCGGCTGTAAAGCTATACAGGGGGAAAAGAATCTGTATGCGACACCGGAAGATACGGTGAAGCAGATTGAGTCGGCACTGAACGATATGGATGAGGAAGCGCTTTTAAACTGTTTTGATAAGAATGTACAGAAAGTGCTGTCAGGAGGGTCCAAAGTGATAAGTTCATTGACCGGCGTGGATACGGAAGGGATATTTGAGATATTTGCCGGTCTGTATGGGATGTCTGAAAGTGAGATACGGTCCGCGGAGTATGAACTTGCCGTGACGGATGTGGCGTATGAAGGGGACAAAAACTGCATCGCCTACATACACGGCAGAGCTGTCAACAGCTCAGGTGAATCAGCAGAAGGAGATTTTGAACTGCCCTTGAAGCTGCAGAAGGACGAGTGGAAGATTAAGGTCACTTTAAAAGATTTGGGGTTGGAGTAGATATGAGCGTTATCATCATTATATTATTACTGACGTATTTATTGCCAAGCATGATTGCTCTTTGTAAAAACCATCTGGAGTTAAAAGCAATAATCTGTGTAAATGTGTTTCTGGGGATTACGGGTATCGGGTGGATCGTATCCATAATCTGGGCCATATCTGATTCCACGGTGCATTATTTAAAGAAGAATAGAGAAAAATTAGAAGCGGGCATGATTAGTCAAAAGGAATATGAGGAGAGATTAAAAAGAATCGAAAAAAACTGATTTGTTTACATGAAACCATTCATACGGAACTAAAGAAGCCCCCTTGTGCTGTACACAAGAGGGCTTTCCTGCTATTTGCTATCGGTTTCCTGCATCTTCAACGCCCGCACTTTGAGTGGAAGGCCGAACAAGTTGATGAATCCTTCGGCATCATGGTGGTCATACAGCTCTCCAGTCGTGAAGCTCGCCAGTGATTCGCTGTACAGTGAATATGGGGAAGTGGTACCGGCTTTGATGATATTGCCCTTATACAGCTTGAACTTGACTTCTCCCGTGACATACTCCTGCGTGCTTTCGATAAACGCCTGTACAGCCTCACGCAGAGGCGTGAACCATTTGCCTTCGTATACTATCTGGGACAGCTTGTTGCCCATTTCTTCCTTCGTCTCGTAAGTCGCACGGTCTAATACAAGTTCCTCAAGCTGCTGGTGCGCTTCGTAGAGGATGGTGCCTCCCGGCGTCTCATACACGCCTCGGGACTTCATGCCGACGACACGGTTCTCAACGATATCACAGATTCCGATGCCGTGCTTTCCGCCAAGCTCATTCAGCTTGCGTATGATATCAGATACCTTCATCGCTTCGCCATTGATACTCTTAGGTACGCCTTGTTCAAATGTCATAGTGACATACTCGCCTTCGTCAGGGGCTTTTTCCGGGGTAACTCCGAGCACGAGCAGATGTCCGTAATCCGGTTCGTTCGCAGGATCTTCCAGCTCCAGACCTTCATGGCTGATATGCCATATGTTGCGGTCGCGGCTGTAGCTCTGGCTTGCATCGAACGGTAGGTCGATGCCGTGCTGCTTGCAATATTCAATCTCGTCCTCACGGGATTCCATCGTCCATACATCGGTCATTCTCCATGGTGCAATAATCTTGATGTCAGGAGCAAGCGCTTTGATACCAAGTTCAAAACGGATCTGGTCATTTCCCTTGCCCGTCGCGCCGTGGCAGATTGCGGTGGCGCCTTCTTTCCTTGCGATGTCTACAAGCTTCTTGGCAATAGCGGGGCGTGCCATAGACGTGCCGAGCAGATATTTGTTCTCGTAAACGGCATGAGCCTGCACACAAGGCACTACATAATTGTCGCAGAAATCGTCCACTATATCTTCAATATATAATTTGGAAGCACCGGACAATTTCGCCCTCTCTTCCAGTCCGTCCAGCTCTTCACCCTGACCGCAGTCGACACAGCAGCAGATGACTTCATAGTCAAAATTTTCCTTAAGCCATGGGATGATGGCAGTAGTGTCCAGACCTCCTGAATATGCCAATACAACTTTTTCTTTCATGATATGATTCCTCCTGATATGTAATATTTGTATATGTTTTAATTTTTCTATAATATAAGCAATCTCGTTTGCAAGGACTACTATACACCATATTTTATAAATATGCAAGAAAAATTGGAAATAAAGTTAAAAAATGTATAATATTCATATATGATGTATAAAACGGCCCTTATATACACAGAATATGAATGATTAATAAAAGTCATGCTTGACAAATATTCCGAATCATGTAAAATAATTAAAAAATAAGATACTATAAAATGAATTGTAATACAACAAGGAGCAGTTGTTATGAAAAGTTTATACACCATGTATCACAGCGATATCATAAATAACGTAAACTCTCCTCTGCTTTCTGCAAGCAGTGTTGTTTTTGTGCCGTGCTGCCCGTATCCCCTCGGGGTATTTCACGCATAAAATTCAATACTGTGTAATGTAGGAAGGATATAGTTACTTGAATGCCCTTATATTCAATCAGGCGTTTTTTGGCTGAGGATGTGCGGGAACAGAAGCGTAGCGATATGCTTTTGTTCCCGCTTATTTTTTTGAATGGAGAATGGAGAGTGGAAAAAATGGATTTCAGACAGGCTTTAAAAGAGAAAAAGAAAATTGTAATTAAGATAGGAACTTCTACGATAACATATCCAGAGACCGGCAGCATCAATCTGGATAAGCTGGAGAAGTTTGTGAGAATACTGATTAATCTGCGCAACAAAGGAAAAGAGGTTATCGTCGTGTCATCCGGCGCTGTGGGAATCGGCAGGAACGTGCTCGGGTACACGAGCAGGCCGAAGGAAAAAGATGTCCGGCAGGCATGCGCGGCAGTCGGACAGGGCAGACTGATGATGATGTATGAGAAGCTGTTTGCGGAATACAGCCAGCTGACCGCCCAGGTGCTGCTGACGAAAGAATCTATTACAAATGAAGCGTGCGCGGCGAATGCCAGGAATACGTTTGACCGGCTGGCAGCCATGCATGTGGTACCAATAGTAAATGAGAACGATGCCATATCGGTAGACGAAGAACTATACGGCAACTTTGGCGATAACGATACGATGGCCGCACATGTAGCGTCGCTCGTCGGGGCAGATCTGCTTATACTGATGTCAGATATAGAAGGGCTGTATACGGATGATCCGAAGCTGAACCCTGGCGCGAGATTCGTGCACACGGTCGGCAGGATAGACAGTGAACTTGAAAGGATGGGAAAAGGTGCAGATACATCCGTGGGGACCGGAGGGATGGCTACGAAGATTGAGGCCGGGAAGATAGCGACAGATGCGGGTGTGGATATGGTCATCGCAAATGGAGACAATATTTATACTATCAATGATATCATGGCCGGAAAGAAGATCGGTACGCTGTTTCTTTCCAGGGGCAGCGGATATACCGGTGGAAACGAGCTGGCACCGGAGAGGGAGCAGTACCGCAGGCAGGCGAAACGTATGAAAAAAGAAGCAGCCAGAAAAGAAGCGGTGAGAAGAGACATTTCAGAGAAAGTTACTTCAGATGCAGGCAAGTCGATTAGTCAGGTTAAAGTGGGAGGACAATATTATGGATTACGTGCGGGAAATTGGTAGGAAATCAAAGGAAGCATCGAAAAGGGTGCAGTTTCTGGGTCAGAAGGAAAAAAACGAAGGGCTGAATTCTGTGGCGAGAGAGCTCAGGCAGCAGATGGGATATCTGCTTGTGGAAAACGATAAGGATGTTAAGAACGCCAGAGCAGCGGGGATGAAGCCGGCCCTGATAGACCGTCTGCTGCTTACAAGCCAGAGAATCCAGGCTATGGCAGAAGGGCTTGAGCAGATAGCGATGCTGGAGGATCCGGTAGGGGAGATGGAAAGCGTGAAGGTACGGCCGAACGGGCTTCAGATTGGACGGCGCAGGGTGCCGCTCGGCGTTGTGGGAATCATATACGAGTCACGTCCGAATGTGACGGCAGATGCATTCGGCCTCTGCTTCAAAACGGGGAATGCGGCAATTCTGCGCGGGGGGTCTGATGCTGTCAACTCAAACAAGGCAATTGTAAAGGTGATACGGGACGGCCTGGCAAAAGAGAAGCTGCCGTCAGACGCTGTTCTGATGGTGGAGGATACGGACCGGGCCGCGGTCGCTGAAATGATGAAGATGAAAGAGTATATCGACGTGCTTATACCAAGAGGCGGAGCCGGACTTATTGCCAACGTGGTAGAAAACAGCGCGGTTCCTGTCATCGAGACCGGGACGGGAAACTGCCACATCTATGTAGACGAGTCGGCCGATATCAAAATGGCGGTGGATATCATCGAAAATGCCAAGACGCAGCGCCTCGGCGTGTGCAATGCCTGCGAGTCTCTCGTCGTGCATTCTGGTATAGCCGGCAAGGCTGTACCACTTATATATGAAAGGCTTCATCAGAAGCAGGTGGAAGTACGGGGAGATGAACGGGCGGCTTCGATACAGGACGGAATCGGACCTGCGTCTGAAGAAGACTGGGGAACAGAATACCTGGACACTATCCTCTCGCTCAAGACGGTTGATACCATAGAAGAAGCGATAGACCATATTAATAAATATAATACAGGCCATTCAGAAGCTATCATAACAAGCAATTATGACAATGCGTTGAAATTCCATAATGAGATAGACGCGGCGGCCGTCTATGTAAATGCCTCCACGAGATTTACCGACGGGCATGAATTTGGGTTTGGCGCTGAAATCGGCATCAGTACCCAAAAGCTGCACGCCAGAGGACCGATGGGACTTGAGGCGCTCACGACAGTAAAGTATGTTATATTCGGCAACGGACAGACACGCCCTTAGCTGAATGAATATGAATGCGAATAAATAAGAAAAAGATGGAAAAAGGCTTGCATATTATACATTTGTGTTGTATAATTATGCAAGTCCTTTAAGTTCAAATGCAATTGGGGACGGAGGTTTTTTCAAAAACCTCCGTCCCAAAATAAAATCATCATGTCCCCAACTGGACATTTACGATTTTTTAGTATACTATTTACTGGTACCGGAGTATAAAAATACATTGATGCGCCTGGCGCGGAGTGGTTATATAAGGAGGATGCAGAACGTATGGTTAAGGTTGGAATTATCGGTGCCACCGGGTATGCCGGGGGCGAATTGGTGAGAATCTTGTCGGGGCATAAAGAGGCAGAGATAGTGTGGTATGGCTCGAGAAGTTACATAGACGAGAAATATGCGGATATATACAGGAACATGTTCGAAATCGTGGAAGATTCCTGTCTGGACGACAATATAGAGGAGCTGGCAAAGAAGGCGGATGTAATCTTCACAGCTACGCCTCAGGGCTTCTGTGCTTCTGTCGTCAAGGAAGGGATATTGGAAAATACAAAGATTATAGACTTGAGCGCGGACTTCCGAATCAAGGATGTGCCGACTTACGAAAAGTGGTACGGGATAGAGCACAAGAGTCCTCAGTTTATAGAGGAAGCGGTGTACGGCCTGTGCGAAGTGAACCGGGAGGCCGTGAGGAATGCAAGGCTCGTGGCAAATCCGGGCTGCTATCCGACCTGCTCGTTCTTGTCCATCTATCCGCTGGCAAAGGAAGGCATGATACATATGGATACGGTAATCATAGACGCCAAGTCCGGGACGTCAGGCGCAGGGCGGGGGGCAAAGGTCGGCAACCTGTACTGCGAGGTAAATGAAAATATAAAAGCATACGGTGTGGCTGGCCACAGGCATACCCCGGAGATTGAAGAGCAGCTCGGGCTTGCATCCGGGGAGCAGGTTCTTCTGAACTTCACCCCTCATCTTGTGCCCATGAACAGGGGGATACTCGTTACCGCATACGCATCCCTCAAGGGGAAGGCCGCTTACGAAGAAGTCAGGGCAGTATATGAGAAATACTACGGCAGCGAGAGGTTCGTCCGCGTGCTTGACACGGATATATGTCCCGAGACGAGATGGGTGGAAGGCAGCAATTATGTAGACGTGAACTTCAAGATAGATGAGAGGACAGGGCGTATCATCATGATGGGAGCTATGGATAATCTCGTCAAAGGCGCCGCAGGGCAGGCCGTGCAGAATATGAACCTGATGTTCGGACTTCCCGAGGACGAGGGGCTTGCCTTCGTCCCGCTGTTCCCATAAGGATATGAAAGAGGTAAGATATGGTTAGGATAATGACAATTGAGGATTATGACGGCGTCTATGCTCTCTGGACGAAGATCCGCGGATTCGGACTGCGGAGCGTGGATGATTCCAGAGAGGGCGTGGAACGTTTCCTGAAAAGAAATCCTACGACAAGCGTCGTAGCTGTGGAGGACGGCAAAGTGGTCGGAAGCATCCTGTGCGGACACGACGGACGGCGTGGATGCCTGTACCACGTCTGCGTGGATGAAGACTACAGGCGCCGCGGCATCGGCAGGGCCATGGTAGGCATGGCGATGGAAGCATTAAAAAAGGAAGAAGTCAGCAAAGTATCTCTCATAGCGTTTACGAAGAATGATATCGGAAATGCGTTCTGGAACACAATCGGTTGGACGAGGCGTCTGGACCTTAACTATTATGACTTCATATTAAACGAAAAAAATATCACTGCATTCATCGGGCAGTAGCATGAAGGAGGAAACAAATATGGATATCATCAAAGGCGGAGTTACCGCGGCAAAAGGTTTTGAGGCGGCTTCGGCCGCGGCAGGAATCAAGTATACAGACCGGACGGATATGGCGTTAGTGTACAGCCAGGAGCCGTGCGAGGCGGCAGGTACATTTACGAAGAACGTAGTAAAAGCGGCCCCTGTAAAATGGGACCAGAAGGTCGTAAAGAGCGGCTGCAAGGTGCAGGCGGTCATCGTCAACTCCGGCATCGCCAACGCATGTACAGGGGCGGAAGGTTACGGATACTGTGAAGATACGGCGAAAGCGGCGGCAGAAGCACTCGGGATATCAGCAGACGGTGTGGCGATAGGTTCTACCGGTGTTATCGGCAGGCAGATACCCATCGACAAGCTGACCGCGGGCATAAAAGTACTGGCAGGGAAAAAGAACGGCAGTCTGGAAAATGGCACGCAGGCCGCCAAGGCTATCATGACGACTGATACGGCGGAAAAGGAGCTGGCAGTTGAGATAGAAGTGGGCGGAAAGAAGGTGGTTATCGGAGGCATGGCCAAAGGCTCTGGAATGATACATCCCGATATGTGCACGATGCTGTCATTTATCACCACGGACGCAGATATCACAAAAGAAGCACTGCAGAAAGCTTTGAGCGAAGATGTAGACGATACATACAACATGATATCCGTGGACGGCGATACCTCCACCAATGACACGGTACTGCTGCTGGCAAACGGACTGGCTGAAAATCCAAAGATTCAATACGGAAGCGATGATTACAAGACCTTTGCAGAAGCGCTCCACACGGTCAATGAATACCTGGCCAAAAAGATAGCCGGCGACGGCGAAGGTGCCACGGCACTGTTTGAGGTGAAGGCAACAGGCTGTGAAAGTACAGATCAGGCGAAGCTTTTGGCAAAAGCAATCGTCTGTTCCAATCTGACAAAGACAGCCATCGCGGGACATGATGCCAACTGGGGCAGAATCCTGTGTGCGATGGGATATTCTGGCGCTCAGTTCGACCCTGAAAACGTGGATCTGTTTTTCGAGAGCAAAGCAGGGAAAATCCAGATAATTGAAAATGGAACGGCAGTAGACTATAGCGAGGCAGAGGCTACGAAGATACTCTCCGAGCCTGAAGTGACAGCCACGGCAGACGTCAAGATGGGAAACTGTACGGCTACCGCATGGGGATGTGACCTGACCCACGGCTATATCGAAATCAACGCGGACTACAGAAGCTGACAAAGCAGAAGGAGCAATGTATTATGAATAAAGATATGCAGAAATATCTGGACAAAGCAGAAGTTCTTATCGAGGCACTGCCCTATATCCAAAGGTTCAACCGCAAGATTATCGTCGTAAAATACGGCGGGAGCGCCATGGTGGATGAAGAACTGAAGGAACAGGTAATCAAGGACGTAACGTTGCTTAAGCTCGTCGGGTTCAAGCCGATCATCGTCCACGGAGGCGGCAAGGAAATCAGCAGATGGGTCGGCAAAGTCGGGATGGAGCCTGAATTTGTGAATGGTCTGCGGGTAACAGATGAAGCGACGATGGAGCTTGCAGAGATGGTACTCGGCAAGGTGAACAAAAGCCTTGTACAGCTTGTTGAGAGTCTCGGCGTACGCGCCATCGGCATCAGCGGGAAAGACGGAGGACTCCTTGCGGTAGACAAGAAATATGCAGACGGCGAGGATATCGGTTTTGTAGGAGAGATTAAAAAAGTAAATGCAGAGATATTATATGATCTGCTGGAAAAGGATTTTCTCCCGATCATATGTCCGGTCGGACTGGATGACAGCTTTAACACATACAATATCAATGCGGATGACGCGGCATGTGCCATAGCACGGGCGATGCGCGCCGAGAAGCTGGCGTTCCTGACAGATATCGAGGGCGTGTATAAAGACCCCCATGATCCGGAGACACTTATCTCAGAACTGAAAGTATCCGAGGCACGGGAACTGATGAATGAAGGATATATCGGCGGAGGAATGCTTCCGAAGCTGCACAACTGCATAGACGCGATTGAACACGGAGTGTCCAGAGTACATATTCTGGATGGAAGGATTCCGCACTGCCTCCTGCTGGAGATATTCACGAACAGAGGTATCGGGACCGCTATATTAAATGACAGTGAAGAACGCTTTTTTACGGAGAATGAATAATATGAAGAATCCATATATTGAAGACACAGAGGAGGGGCTCGTACATACATATAACCGTTTCCCGGTCGTGTTAGAAAAAGGAGAAGGAGTATATGTGTACGATGCGGAAGGGAAGAAATATCTCGATTTTGCCGCGGGTATTGCCGTATCTTCCCTCGGATACGGGAACAAAGAGTTTAACGAAGCGCTGAAGACGCAGATTGACTGCCTTATCCATTCCTCAAACCTCTATTACAATACGACGTGCGGCAAGGCGGCTCAGGCTTTGCTCCGCATTACGGAGATGGACCGGGTGTTCTTCACAAACAGCGGGACAGAGGCGATAGAAGGGGCGCTGAAAGCGGCGAGAAAATACGCCTATAAAAAACAGACCGGGCGTTATGAGTTCATCGCCATGAAGAATTCGTTTCATGGTAGAAGCATGGGCGCTCTCTCGGTTACGGAGCATGAGGCATACCGCACGCCGTTTGAACCGCTTATCCCGGGAGTATCCTTTGCAGAATATAATAACCTGGACAGTGTCAGGAAACTAGTGACAGACAGGACATGTGCAATTATTCTGGAGCCCCTTCAGGGCGAAGGAGGAATCAACACGGCTGACGAGGCATTCATGAAAGGGATACGCACGCTTTGCGATGACGAAGGCATCCTCATGATATGTGATGAGATACAGTGCGGCATGGGACGGACCGGTACGATGTTCGCATGGCAGAACTATGGAACGAAACCAGATATTATTGCGATGGCAAAGGCCATCGGAAATGGCGTTCCGGTAGGGGCATTCGCTATGAAGGAAGACATCGCCCGGCACTCTCTTGAACCGGGAGACCACGGAACGACATATGGAGGCAATCCATTCGTCTGCGCCGCCGTAGCAAAGACAGTTGAAATCTTCGAGAGAGAGAAGATGACAGTACACGTGCAGGAGATGGGGGCGTATCTGGCAGAGAAGCTGACAGAACTGAAAGCAGCCTGCGGAAGCATAACAGAAGTCAGGGGAAGAGGCCTGATTCAGGGCATCCGGCTCAATAAGCCGGTCGCGGGGACGATAAAGGCGGCACTGGATGAAGGGCTGCTGATCATCAGCGCGAGAAGCGATGTCATCCGTCTCGTACCTCCTCTCATTGTTGAAAAGAAACACATCGATGAATTGATTGAAAAACTGAAGAAGGTGTTATAACATAATTAACCAGTCATTGGATATACTATAGGTAAAACATAGGAGGTATATCGAATGATTGGTTTTTTCATAGCCCTGCTGTCAGGAGCGCTGATGAGCGTACAGGGAGTATTCAATACACAGGTTACGAAAACCACAGGTATGTGGGTCAGCAACGGATGGGTGCAGCTGAGCGCGTTCGCCCTCTGCCTGGTGGCCTGGCTTATCGCCGGACGGGACAGTGTGATGACGCTTGCGAAGGTAGAGCCCAAATATGTGCTGCTCGGAGGAGTCATCGGCGCCGGAATCACTTGGACGGTAATCAAGAGCATGGAACAGCTCGGGCCGGCGAAAGCGGCACTGCTCATCGTCATCTCCCAGCTTATCATCGCATACGTAATAGAACTATTTGGGCTGTTTGGGGTAGATAAGCAGCCATTAGAGTGGAGGAGAGTAATCGGTATGGCAATTGCGCTGATTGGAGTTGCAATTTTCCAGTGGAAATAGTACAATAAATCTATCTGGCATAAGAGGGGTATTTACAGTTTCGACAGCTGTAAAGGAGGATTTTATGCTTGACAGATTAAGGATAACCGGTTGTTTCGTGTGTATGCTTCTCGTGCTGTGCCTGTCGGGATGCCACAGTGAAGGCACGGAAGATGTGAGGGAACTAGACGAAGCGCGTTCCCCCCAGGAAGAGGCGGGGGAGAGCGCAGAGGAAGAGGCACAGAATACAGAGGGTAAAGATACAGAGGAATCCGGCCGCCGGCAGGAGATGTACGTCCATGTCTGCGGTCAGGTTCAAAGGCCCGGCGTGTACCGGCTTCCTGCAGGGAGCCGTGTGTTTGAAGCCGTAGAGGCCGCCGGCGGGATGCGGGAAGATGCGGACGACTCATTCCTTAACCAGGCAGAGACGCTGTCTGACGGACAGCAGCTCTATGTACCCGCGGAAGGTGAGGACATACGTGCCGCGGGGGATGCCGGAGCGGGGGCAGACGTAAAAGACGACGGAAGAGTAGATATCAATACTGCTGCGAAAGAAGAACTTATGACTTTAAATGGCATTGGGGAAGCCAGAGCAGACAGTATCATAAAATACCGGGAAGAGCATGGAGCCTTCCAGTCCATAGAAGAGCTGAAGGAAGTGGAAGGAATCAAAGACGGGATCTTTAATAAGGTGAAAGATCAGATCAAGGTCTAGCGAATTTAATAAGGGAGAAAAGTATGAGTAAGAGAGTATTGGTCGTAGATGACGAAAAACTGATTGTGAAAGGTATCCGGTTCAGCCTGGAACAGGATGGCATGGAAGTGGACTGTGCCTATGACGGGGAAGAAGCGCTGAAGCTTTCAAGGGAAAATGCTTATGATATGGTACTGCTGGATGTCATGCTCCCCAAGTATGACGGATTCCAGGTGTGCCAGCAGATACGTGAATTTTCAGACGTACCGGTCGTCATGCTCACTGCGAAGGGAGATGACATGGATAAGATTCTGGGGCTGGAGTATGGCGCGGACGATTATATCACCAAGCCGTTCAACATACTGGAAGTCAAAGCGCGCATCAAGGCAATCATGCGGCGCACCGGAAAGCGGGACAGTAAGGCGGTAAACGATAAAGTTATCTTGAAGAGAGACATGAAGATTGACTGCGAGAGCCGCAGAGTATTTATCGGCGACAAAGAGATCAACCTGACAGCCAAAGAATTTGACCTTCTTGAGCTTCTGGCGATGAATCCCAACAAGGTATACAGCAGGGAAAATCTTCTGAATATTGTCTGGGGATATGAGTATCCGGGAGACGCCAGGACGGTGGATGTACATATAAGGCGGCTGCGTGAGAAGATTGAGAAGAACCCCAGCGATCCGAAATACGTGTACACAAAGTGGGGAGTTGGTTATTATTTCAGGGGTTAGGAAGTATTTTAAGAAAAATGTATTTAAGAGTCTCCGCTTTCGGATCATCCTCCTGCTGCTGGCGGCGGGAATCATTCCATGCCTGATCATGAAAGCGGTGATTCTAAACAGCTATGAAAAGCGTGCGGTAGAAGTACGGACCGCGGATATACAGAATCAATGTACAATTCTATGTAACCAGTTAAGCAGCGTCGACTACTTGAATGGTATTACATCTGAGGTTATCAGGACAGAGCTGACTCAGCTGACAAACATCTACAACGGGCGCGTGATGGTTATTGACAGCGACTATGAGATAGAAGAAGATACGTACAATCTTGATAAAGGAAAGACGATCATATCAGAAGATGTCATCAAATGTTTCCAGGGAAAGAGTACAAGCCATTATGATGCGGCAAACAGATATATTGAGGTGACTGCTCCTATTACGGATACGGAAACGGATGCCGTCAGAGGGGTTATGCTTGTGAGCGTTTCGACAGATTCTATCGCGGACAGCATGACGATACTTGAAGGCAATGCGAATGTAGTGGCGGTCATAATCATCGTGACGATGGCAGTCCTCGCCTTTTTCGCCGGTGTCGTGATGGTGAAGCCGTTCAAGCGCATCACGGATTCTATAGGCGCGGTGACCGAGGGGTATGATGACAACTATCTACATGAAAATGCATATACGGAGACGGTGCTCCTCTCAGAGGCATTTAATAAGATGCTGGGAAGGATGAAAGTTTTGGATGACTCAAGACAGGAATTCGTTTCTAATGTATCTCATGAATTAAAAACGCCGCTTACATCCATGAAGGTGCTGGCAGATTCGCTTCTCAGCCAGGAGGAGGTTCCGGCTGAGCTTTATCAGGAGTTTATGGGAGATCTCTCCGAAGAGATAGAGAGGGAAAATAAGATTATCAACGATCTGCTGTCGCTTGTCAAGATGGACAAGACTGCTACGACATTGAACATCAAGTCTGAAAATATCAATGAGCTTGTTGAGCGGATACTGAAGCGGCTGCGTCCGATTGCGGCAAACCGTAATGTTGAAGTCGTGTTTGAAAGCTTCCGGCCGGTAAATGCAGAGGTGGATGAGATGAAACTGTCACTTGCAATCTCAAATCTCGTTGAGAATGCGGTCAAATATAACCACGACGGCGGATGGGTACATGTATCGCTCAATGCGGACCACAAATATTTCTATGTGGAAGTGGCGGATTCCGGAATCGGAATACCTGAGGACTCAGTGGAGCATATATTTGAACGTTTCTACCGCGTCGACAAGTCCCACTCCAGAGAAATCGGAGGCACCGGACTCGGGCTGTCCATCGCCAGAAACGCGGTTGTCATGCATAGGGGTGCAGTCAAGGTGTTCAGCCAGGAAGGTGAAGGAACTACATTCACCATCAGGATTCCTTTGACATATGTGTCATAATATAAGGGAGGATGCCAGTATGAGGAAAAAATGTATGAAGTGCCTGTGTATCCTGCTTATAGCCATTCTTCTGACCGGCTGCGGGAGAGGAAGGAAACCAGAGATAGCAGGGACGTGCATATACTACGTGAACGCGGAGGGAACCAGGCTTGTCAAAGAGGCATATGACATGAAAGGAGACGGGGTACAAGCTGAGATCCAAGCGGCGCTGAAGGATATGCGAAAAGAACCGGAAGACGAGGATTGCAGGAGCGCTTTTCCAGAGGGGATTCAGGCGGAAGACTGGAAGCTTGAGAAAGGCAGGCTGGATCTGTACTTTAATGAAAGTTATAAAGAGATAGATACATCGTCCGAGATTCTGCTCCGGGCGGCGGTAGTACAGACGCTCGTACAGATTGCAGGGGTAGACTACGTGAACTTTTACATTGGCGGCACGCCGCTTACCGATAATGAAGGGGATGAGATTGGGTATATGCATGCGGAGGATTTTGTGCAGAACACCGGTTCCAGCCTCCACTCCTATCAGCTCGCCAATCTCCACCTGTACTATGCAAACAAAAAAGGAGACAAGCTTGGAGAGGAAGAAGTCAGCGTGCGCTACAACAGCAACATGTCCGTCGAAAAGCTTGTGGTCGAACAGCTTATAAAGGGACCTTCCATGCAGGAGCATCAGCCGGTGCTGCCACCGGAGACAAAGCTTCTCGGAATATCGGTCAAGGATGGTATATGCTATGTTAATTTTGATGACCAGTTTCAAAGCTCCGTTTACGGAGTCAATCCGGAGCTCGCAATCTATTCCCTCGTGAATTCTATTGTAGAAGCGGGCAATGCCAGCCAGGTTCAGATATCGGTCAACGGAGAGACTGATATGAAATACCAGGGAGTAATCGACCTCAGCAAACCTCTTTCGAGGAACCTCGATCTGGAGGAAGGTGAAGGAAAATAATACGAAACAGAATCTTATGTACTGCCTGCCTTCTGCTCGCCGCCCTGCTGGCGGCGGCAGTCTGTCTGGGCAGGAGCCGGTTAATAAAAGAGCTGGAGACGACTCCGCTCATGCGGCAGGCCAGGTCTGGTGATGCTATCTGGATTACGGGCCAGGTATACGCCAGAGAAATGAAATCGGACTATCAAGTCTTATATCTGAAAAATAATTCAATCAAGTTCCGGAAGCGGCAGCTGAAGGAGTCAAAATTCATCGTCTATGATAAATCCAGACTAGAAGTTAAAATAGGAAACAAGATTGCGGCGGAGGGGAATGTCAGGTTTTACGAGGAGCCGCGCAACCCGGGAAATTTCAACGAAAAGCAGTATTATGAAAAACAGGGAATCCATGCCTGCATGTGGAGTGAAAGCGTCATAGTCACCTCCGGCCGTATCTGGAAGCTGAGAGACAGCCTCTTATCTTTCCGGCAGGATTGGAAGACGGTTTTATATGATTTTATGGGAGAAGAGCAAGGTGCACTGCTCTGCGGCATCATGCTCGGAGACAAGGCCGACATAGACCCGGTTGTAAAAGAACTCTATCAGGTTAACGGCATCGGCCATATCCTGGCCATATCCGGCCTGCATCTATCCATCATAGGGACGGGCATGTACCGGCTCTGCCGGCGTCTGTGCGGTTCCTTCGCTGTGGGCGGTCTGTGCGGTATTCTGTTTCTCGCTGCATATATCCTTATGACAGGATTATCTGTTTCTGTCATGCGTGCGGCAGTCATGCTCCTGTTCCGAATCGGCGCTGATGTGGCAGGAAGACGTTATGATGCGGGGACAGCTCTTGCGGCTGCGGCATGTATCGTGCTTTTCTGGCGCCCGCTGTACCTGTACGATGGGGGATTCTGGCTATCCTTCGGGGCTGTATTTGGTGTGGCGGCTGTGCTCCCGCTGTTCAAGAAGCTGCCGGTCCAGGGACTGTGGGCAAGCGTCAGCATCAATTTGTCGATTCTGCCGGTGCTTCTCTATTATTTCTATGAATATCCACTTTACAGTATCCTCCTTAACCTGCTCGTAATACCGCTCATGTCAGTGCTCCTGTTACTGGGACTAACCGGCAGCGCGGCCGCACTGTTCCTACCCTGGCTGGGAGAAGCAGCACTCGGCCTGTGCAGAGCCATACTGACCTTTTACGAGTGGCTCTGCCGGACGGTGGCGGGCCTTCCTGCGTCCAGGATTATTACCGGACGTCCGTCCGCTGTCTCTGTCGTGTGCTATTACATCCTGCTGTCTGCCATACTCTTCATGTGGTGGCGTTACGAGAGCAGACGGAACGAAAGCAAAAGAAAAGGTTGTATAGCAAAGTATATAATTATAACTGGAATTACTTATGCTGCGGCACTGCTTATCCTTATACCGGGAACATTCGGTAAGGAAGGAGAACTGGAAGTGACGATGCTTGATGTCGGGCAGGGCGATGGAATCTATATGAAGTCCCCGTCAGGCAGGACGTATCTTTTCGACGGCGGGAGCAGCGACGTGGGCCAGGCGGGGAAATACCGTATAGAGCCTTTTCTGAAGTATAAAGGCACGGGCCGGATTGACTATGTATTCATCTCCCACGGCGACAGCGACCATACGAACGGAATCCGTGAGATGATAGAGAGGGGACCGCTTGGCATCCCGGTCGGACATCTCGTGCTGCCCAGGGAAGAAGTGTGGGACGATAGCCTTGCGGAACTGGCAGTGCTTGCAAAAAACAAGGGGATAAAGGTGTTCCTCATAGAAGAGGGGCAGCGCATACAGGACGGGGGCCTGTCGCTGCACTGCCTGCATCCGGGCGAGGGATACGCCGGAGAGCCTGGCAATGCGGCTTCAATGGCCGTATGGGTTAGATTTGGGCGTTTTGACATGCTGCTGACCGGGGATGTGGAAGGAGAAGGGGAGGCAGCGTTGACAGCATCGGTAGAAGAGACGAAAGAAGACTGGCACACGGCTGGATTTGACGGTGTGCTTGAAGTGCTGAAGGTGGCCCACCACGGGTCGAAGAATTCGACATCCGTGGAGTTTCTTAAAGAAACGATGCCGGTCTATGGACTGGTTTCGGCCGGAAGAAATAACCGGTATGGGCATCCTCATAAGGACACGGCCGAACGGCTCGAAGACATTGGATGCGGGCTGTACGGCACGCCGTCGGACGGCGCGGTCACCGTGAGGACGGACGGCAGCCGCATGAGCATATCGGCATATGCCGGCGGGGCTGGTCCATAAGGAAACGGTTGAATTAAAATCCAAAATTCAGTATACTGAGATACAGGATAAAAATAGTAAAGCGAGGTAATGATCATGACGTATGAGGAAGTATTGGGAAATGCCAGAACATGTATGGGAGAACACTGTAAAGCCTGTCCGGTCTGCAATGGGAAGGCGTGCACGAATAAAGTGCCCGGACCAGGGGCCAAGGGAAGCGGTACGGTGGCAATCCGTAATTATGAGAAATGGCAGGAATTGTGCGTGAATATGGATACGATCTGCGATAACAAGCCGGTGGACCTGTCATTTGAAGTGTTTGGGAAGATGTTCAAGTATCCGGTATTCGCCGCGCCGATAGGCGCGATGAAACTTCACTACGGTGACAAATATGATGATCTGGGATACAATGATATCCTCGTATCGGCTTGTGCAGACGCGGGCATCGCGGCTTTTACCGGCGACGGTACGAACCCGGATGTCATGGCGGCTGCGACGAGAGCCATCGGCCAGAAGGACGGAAGAGGTATACCGACGATAAAACCGTGGGATATTAATACGCTGAAAGAGAAATTTGCACTCGTGAAGGAGGCAGGCCCCTTTGCGGCTGCGATGGATATCGATGCCGCCGGACTGCCGTTCCTCAAGAATCTGACCCCTCCGGCGGGCAGCAAATCCGTGGAGGAGCTGAAAGAAATCGTAGCAGAAGCAGGCGTGCCGTTTATCATCAAGGGAGTGATGACCGTGAAAGGCGCCCTGAAAGCAAAAGAAGCCGGAGCGGCGGCTATCGTAGTGTCCAACCATGGGGGACGTGTCCTCGACCAGTGTCCGGCAACGGCAGAGGTGCTGGAAGAGATTGCAGCGGCAGTAGGAAGCGATATGAAAGTATTTGTGGACGGCGGAATCCGTTCCGGCGTGGATGTGTTCAAGGCACTTGCGCTCGGTGCAGACGCAGTGCTTATCGGAAGGCCGTTTGTCACCGCTGTGTATGGCGGCGGCGCAGAGGGTGTGGATGCATATACGGCAAGGCTCGCCGCTGAGCTCTCCGACACGATGGCAATGTGCGGTGCCCACAGCCTGGACGAGATAACAAGGGATATGGTGCGTTAAGCTATATGAAAAGTTTGAAGGAAGATATCAGGACAGGACAATTTAAACAGGTATACTTGCTGTACGGAGAGGAAGCTTATCTGAAAAAGCAGTATAAAGATAAGCTCACCCGTGCCATGCTCCCGGATGGAGACACGGTGAATTACGCCTATTATGAAGGGAAAGGGATCCACATATCCGAGCTGATCGATCTGGCTGAGACGATGCCGTTTTTCGCAGAGCGGCGACTGATTGTCGTGGAAAACTCCGGGTTCTTTAAAAATGCCGCGCCGGAACTGGCAGATTATATCAAAGCAATGCCAGATACCGCGTGTTTCCTGTTTGTCGAGTCTGAGACGGACAAAAGGGGCAAGATGTTCAAGGCCGTAAAGGACAAGGGGCGTGCCGTGGAGATGGGGCGTCAGGATGAGAAGACGCTCATCCTGTGGGTCGGCGGCAGCGTAAAGAAGGAAGGAAAACAGATCAAAGAGTCTACCGTACGGTATCTCATTTCAAAAACCGGTACTGATATGGAGAACCTGGATAAGGAGCTTGAAAAGCTGTTCTGCTATGCCATCGACAGAAGCGAGATTACAGCCGCGGACATCGATGCCGTATGCACGACACAGATTACGAATAAAATATTTGACATGGTAGAAGCAGTGGCGGCGAAGCAGCAGAAGAAGGCGCTCGATTATTACTACGATCTGCTTGCGCTAAAGGAGCCTCCGATGCGGATTCTCTATCTGCTGTCCCGCCAGTTCAAGCTGCTGTACGAGGTAAAGGACCTTCAAAGAAGAGGGTTTGACAAGGCTCAGATTGCCAAGACAGCCGGACTTCATCCATTTGTGGCCGGCAAGTATATCAGCCAATGCAGGACATTTGCCGGACACGAACTCAAGAGCATCATGGAGGACGCCGCGGATACGGAAGAGATGGTGAAGACCGGCCGTCTGAACGATGTGATGAGCGTTGAACTTTTCATTGTAAAGTACAGTGCCGCGTGATATACTACCCTCAGCCGGCAAGGCACGTTCTTCGCCGGCACATGAGTCATGCTCATGTATGAAAGAATATAGCGGAAGGAACGATATAAGTGGCAGAAGTAGAACAGAGTAAAATTCGCAATTTTTGTATTATAGCACATATAGATCACGGTAAATCGACGCTGGCAGACCGTATTATAGAAAAGACAGGGCTGCTGACGAGCCGTGAGATGCAGTCACAGGTGCTGGACAACATGGAACTGGAGAGAGAACGCGGTATCACGATCAAGGCGCAGGCCGTGCGTATCGTATATAAGGCGGATGACGGCGAGGAGTATATTTTCAACCTCATCGATACGCCCGGACATGTAGACTTCAACTACGAAGTGTCCAGAAGCCTGGCCGCCTGCGACGGTGCAATCCTCGTTGTGGACGCGGCACAAGGGGTAGAGGCGCAGACGCTGGCCAATGTATATCTGGCGCTGGATCATGATCTGGATGTCATGCCGGTAATCAACAAGGTGGATCTGCCGAGCGCGGATCCTGACAGGGTGATAGAAGAGATAGAAGATGTCATCGGGATAGAGGCAGAAGATGCCCCTCAGATATCAGCGAAGACAGGTCATAATGTGGAGGAAGTGCTGGAGCAGATAGTGGAGAAGATTCCTGCCCCCGGCGGAGATCCGGAGGCGCCGCTGCAGGCGCTCATCTTTGACTCTGTCTATGATTCCTATAAAGGGGTAATCGTATTCTGCCGCATAAAAGAAGGCACGGTCCGGAAAGGGACTCCGATTAAGATGATGGCTACCGGTGCGTCGGCTGAAGTAGTAGAGATAGGATACTTCGGGGCGGGTCAGTTCATTCCGTGTGAAAAGCTCAGCGCCGGGATGGTCGGATATATCACTGCAAGTCTTAAGAACGTGAAAGATACCCGTGTCGGCGACACGATTACGAATGCAGAGCAGCCTTGCAGCGAACCGCTCCCGGGATATAAGAAGGTCAATCCTATGGTATACTGCGGCATGTATCCTGCGGACGGGGCCAAGTACCCGGATCTCAGAGACGCGCTGGAGAAGCTGCAGCTGAACGATGCCTCGCTCCAGTTCGAGCCGGAGACGTCTGTCGCGCTTGGCTTCGGATACCGGTGCGGATTCCTTGGGCTGCTGCATCTGGAAATCATCCAGGAGAGGCTGGAACGGGAGTATAATCTGGATTTGGTTACGACGGCTCCGGGCGTTATCTATAACGTGTATAAGACGAACGGAGATATGATCCAGCTTACGAACCCGTCCAATCTTCCGGATCCTTCGGAGATAGAATATATAGAAGAACCGGTCGTGAAGGCAGAAATCATGGTGACATCAGAGTTCATAGGGGCGATTATGGATCTGTGCCAGGAGCGGCGCGGCGTGTATGACGGTATGGAATATATCGAGGAGACGAGAGCGGTGCTCCGCTATCATCTGCCGTTGAATGAGATTATCTATGATTTCTTTGACGCGTTGAAATCAAGGTCAAGAGGTTACGCATCCTTCGACTATGAGATGGCAGGGTATGAACGTTCAGATCTTGTGAAGCTGGACATACTGATCAACAAGGAGGAGGTAGATGCCCTTTCCTTTATCGTACATGCGGACACCGCATATGAGCGGGGCCGTAAGATGTGTGAGAAGCTCAAGGAAGAGATACCGAGACAGCTCTTTGAGATACCGATTCAGGCAGCCATCGGAAGCAAGATAATAGCAAGAGAAACTGTGAAAGCGATGCGCAAAGACGTGCTTGCCAAGTGCTACGGCGGCGATATCAGCCGTAAGCGTAAGCTTCTTGAAAAACAGAAAGAGGGCAAGAAGCGGATGCGCCAGGTGGGCAATGTAGAGATACCGCAGAAAGCGTTTATGAGCGTACTGAAATTGGATGATAAATAGATGAGACCATTAGAATTATATATTCATATACCGTTTTGTATCAGAAAGTGCAGATATTGTGATTTCCTGTCAGCTCCTTCTACGAAAGAGGAGCGGAAGGATTATGTGACAGGCCTTTGCCGGAAGATCCGTTCCTACGGAGAGCTGGCAGAGGCTTATCATGTTGCGACTGTCTTTATAGGGGGAGGTACCCCTTCTGTGCTGGAGGGGGCTCAGATACTTGATATTATGGACGCGGTACGCGGCACATTCCCGGTAGATGCAGGTGCGGAGGTATCTATGGAGATGAACCCCGGGACGGCTGCGAAAGAAAAGCTCAAGACGATTCGGCATGCAGGAATCAACCGCCTCAGTATCGGCCTGCAGTCAACGGACGACAGTGAGCTTAAGATGCTTGGCAGAATTCATACGTATGACGACTTTCTGCATACGTATGAGATGGCAAGGGACGCCGGCTTTACCAATATCAATGTAGACCTGATGTCTGCGATTCCGTTCCAGAGCGTGGACAGCTGGGATACGACATTGATCAGGACGGCAGAACTTGGACCGGAGCATATCTCGGCATACAGCCTGATCATCGAGGAAGGGACGCCGTTTTTTGACAGATACGGTAATGGAAAACGGGCAAAGGAACTTCCTACAGAAGACGAGGAGAGGCAGATGTATATGCATACCAGGATGATACTGGAAGAGTACGGTTATCACAGATATGAGATATCCAATTATGCCAGGCCGGGTTATGAGTGCAGACACAATCTCGGGTACTGGGACCGCGCCGAGTATCTTGGAATCGGCACGGGAGCGGCATCGCTGCTTCAGGGGTACCGCTTTACTGAGGGAGAAGAGCCGGTAAAGCTGTCCGAAAAGGAGCAGATGGAGGAATTTATGTTCCTTGGCCTTAGAAAGACGGAAGGGGTATCGATGGAGGCCTTCCGGACATATTTTGACAGGACCATGGAGAGCGTTTTTGGAAACGTGTTAACAGAAATGGGCAGGGAAGGGCTTTTAGAGATAGAAGAGGATGCCGTCAGGCTTACAGACAAGGGCACGGATATAAGCAATTATGTCATGGGCGCATTTCTGCTTGGGGAGGAGGAATGACAGCCCCGGCCTGTCAGCCGGAGCCAGTGTAGCCTTATAATAGATTTTCCATAATAAATGCATATATCTGTGGATTTTTCTTCGTCCAGTTATTCGCTATCGTCTCCGCCTCGGATTCGGTCGGTACGGTGAGGGTGAGGTCGATGAGCGCAGCCCCCTGCTCGAACACCTGGCATCGGACGGAGTACTCCATGTTGGAATTCTGGTAGTAGTCTGATTTGACCGCCACCTCATTCTTTAATTCATACTGCTTTTCCTTCAGAAACGTATCGATATCTTGCTGTATCGCGGGCGATATGTCGTTTTTGAAGTAGCAGATCGTTTCATCGCCCTCCACCGTCAGATGGTAGAATGTCCTGCTGTGCGTCGATTCTTCCCTGACGAAGCCGGAAGAAATCAGTTCCGATATGGCCTGCTGGAGCTTGAAATAAGTCGTATAGCCTTCGTCCAGTACAAATTCGGATATCTGGGAATTGGTAAGAGGAAAGTCTACTTTTTTCAGCATGTAGAGAATAATCAGTTTATATAGTGTAAATGGCTCTGCCATAGTTATAACTCCTTTCCCTGCCAGATGTCCTGCTTCTTAAGATATGCATGCATCTGGTTCAATACAAATCGTTTGCCGGCGCTCCACTCAGGCGCTATGAGCAGATGCCTGGGCCCGTCTCCCGTGAGTCTGTGTATGACGGTATCCGGACTCAAGCTGCCGATACACCTGCCGAGCAGATAGAAATATTCTTCCATAGACGGGATCCAAAACGGTTGGGCTTCATAGACCGCAGCCAGCGCCGTTCCTTTCAGGACGTGAAGAAGCTGAAGCTTGATTCCCTGGATGCGGGCGTCGTTCAGATGATGCATCGTATCCAGCATCATAGGAAGGTCCTCTCCCGGAAGGGCCAGTATCGTATGGACAATGACATCGATATGTGCGTCCTTCAGCATGGAGACGGCCGCATCAAAGACCGGAAGAGGGTATCCCCGCCCGATAAAAGAAGCAGTCTTCTCATGTATCGTCTGAAGTCCCAGTTCTACCCATACAGGCTTGATACGGTTGATGTCTGCAAGCAGCTTTACGGTATCTGAATCAAGGCAGTCAGGCCTTGTGGCGATAGATATGACACGGATGTCGGGGTGCAGCGCCGCTTCTGTGAAGATACGCTTCATATAGGGAAGGGGCGCATACGTATTTGTATAAGCCTGAAAATATGCGATATACGAACCACCAGCGTATTTTCCCGCAGTCCGCTTTTTGCCGGATTCAATCTGCTGCGTAATCGTAAGCCTCCTGTCCGAGGCAAAGTCCCCCGAACCGCCTTCACTGCAGAAGATGCAGCCGCGTGTTCCGAGAGTGCCGTCCCGGTTCGGACATGTCATGCCTGCATCGAGGGCAATCTTATACAATTTTTCCCCGTACGTATTCTTTAGAAAATAGTCAAGTGAGTGATATCTCTTTTCGCCCCAGTATACAGCCATATCAGATGCAGCCGCCTTTTCCTGAATGTTTTACTTAATTAATATATCATTGATATGTCCGGTTGACAAGTAGGTACGCTTTTAGAAAAAATCATGTTTTTATAAAAAGGGACTTTCTATTTTCTGGAAGATGGTGTATAATATGTCCAATAAATATTAATTATTTCAGGCTGGTCGTTTCAGACCATGACTCCCACAGTAAATGTCAAAGATTTAATAACGAAAGGACAGACAATTATGATGAAAGAAAAGTATGAATCCCTGCCGCTTGCGACGTTAAAAGACCTGGCAAAGGCAAGAGGATTAAAGGGAATCTCAACAATGAAGAAAGCAGAGCTGATAGAGCTTATGCTGGCAGAGGATGAAAAAGAGAAGAAGGCGGAGAGAGAAAATGTAAAGGAGATGTCTGCCAACACTGGCGACAAGGAAGTGCATGACATTGATAAGCTGGACAGCGGGGTTACCGCCCATGGTATCCTGGAAGTGCTTCCGGACGGTTATGGGTTTATAAGGAGTGACAACTACCTGCCGGGAGATAATGATGTGTATGTCTCACCCTCACAGATTCGAAAGTTCAATCTGAAGACAGGGGATATACTGGAAGGAAATACGCGGATTAAGACACAGCAGGAAAAATTCAGTGCATTGCTCTATCTGAGCAGGATCAACGGTATGGAGCCGATGCGTGCGCTGCGACGCACAAATTTTGAAGATATGACGCCTATCTTCCCGGATGAGAGGCTCCGTCTGGAATGCGGCAAGACAAGCACGGCGATGAGGATTGTAGACCTCCTGTCCCCGATAGGAAAGGGGCAGAGGGGTATGATCGTGTCGCCGCCGAAAGCAGGTAAGACAACCCTGCTTAAGCAGGTGGCGCTGTCGGTAAGGAAGAACAATCCCGAGATTCACCTGCTCATCCTTCTCATCGATGAACGTCCGGAGGAAGTTACAGATATAAAAGAAGCAATCGAAGGGGAAAATGTAGAGGTCATCTATTCTACATTCGATGAACTGCCAGACCACCATAAACGCGTGTCGGAGATGGTGATAGAACGGGCGAAGCGCCTCGTGGAGCACAAGAAGGACGTCATGATACTTCTGGACAGCATCACAAGGCTGGCCCGGGCTTACAACCTGACGGTACCGCCGTCAGGCAGGACGCTTTCCGGCGGTCTGGATCCGGCCGCGCTGCATATGCCGAAGCGTTTCTTCGGCGCCGCCAGGAACATGCGGGAAGGCGGAAGCCTTACGATTCTTGCCACAGCCCTCGTAGATACGGGAAGCAAGATGGACGATGTCGTGTATGAGGAATTCAAAGGGACCGGCAATATGGAGCTCGTACTGGACAGAAAACTTTCTGAACGCAGGGTATTCCCGGCTATCGACATCCCGAAGTCAGGCACGAGAAGAGAGGATCTGCTGCTGTCCAGGGAGGAACAGGAAGCGGTAGATTCCATGAGACGTGCGTTGAACGGCATGCGCGCGGAAGAGGCGGTAGACAATATACTCAATATGTTCACAAGGACGAAGAGCAATAATGAACTGATACAAATGGTAAAAAAGACAAAAATAATCTAGACAAGTGCATTGTAATATGATACAATAACAAAGCTGTTTAGAAATATTGAACATTATTAGACGCGCGCAGCGCGTGAGTAAAATAAAGAAGAGGTGAAAATCATGAAAGAAGGAATCCATCCAAAATATCATCAGGCTACTGTAACTTGTAACTGTGGCAATACCTTCGTGACAGGTTCTACAAATGAAGATATCCACGTTGAAATCTGTTCCAAATGCCATCCGTTCTACACAGGACAGCAGAAAGCTGCACAGGCCCGTGGCCGTGTTGACAAGTTTAACAAAAAATACGGAATGGACAATTAGTCATACAAGTAGCGGGTTGAGGTTGTTTAATCTCAACCCTTTCTGTATATAGGCATCGAAAGGGGAACATATGAAGTCATCAAATATCGGAGGACAGGCTGTTCTGGAAGGTATCATGATGAAGAACAAAGATGATTACGCGGTGGCGGTCAGAAAGCCGGACGGAGATATCATCGTGCAGAAGGATACGTACAGGAGCATCGTGAAGTGTAGAGCGCTGACGCGCATACCATTCGTCCGCGGGATATTTAACTTTATAGATTCTATGGTACTCGGAATCAAGACGTTGACATATTCGGCAGGTTTCTACGAAGAGGAAGAAGAGAAGAAGGAATTGACAGAAGCCGAGACGGCGAAAAAAGAAAAGCAGGATAAGTGGCTGATGGGAGGCACCGTGGCATTTTCCGTAGTAATCGCGGTTGCCATATTCATGGTGCTGCCCTATTTTCTTTCCGGGCTGCTGAAGCCGCTTGTACCGTCCTACCATGTCAGAACCGTCATAGAAGGGTTCGTACGTATCGGTATTTTTATTGCGTATATACTTCTCATCTCAAGGATGGAAGACATACAGCGCACATTTATGTACCACGGCGCAGAGCATAAGTGCATCAACTGTATTGAGCACGGTCTTCCGCTGAACGTAGAAAATGTCAGGAAGAGTTCCAGACAGCATAAGAGATGCGGCACGAGCTTTCTCTTCTTTGTGCTGGCCATCAGTATCATACTGCTGCTCGTCATCCAGGTGGAGTCGCCTCTGATGCGGGTTGTCATAAGGATTGCGCTCATTCCGGTCATTGCCGGCATCTCCTATGAGATTTTGAAGCTGGCGGGCCGCAGTGAGAATCCGGTGGTCAATCTGCTGAGCAGGCCGGGTCTGGCGATACAGAAGCTGACGACGAAGGAGCCGGACGACAGTATGATTGAAGTGGCGATACAAGCAGTTGAAGCTGTATTTGACTGGAGAGCATATGAAGCAGAGAATTTCCAACATTCAGAAGATATATAAGGAGGGCGTCCGGCTTCTTGCAGACGCCGGTATCGAAGAGGCGGACATCGATGCATGGTATCTGCTCGAGCATGTCTCTGGCCTTACAAGGGCAGCTTATTATGCCCACCCGGACCTGGAGCTGGATGAAGAGCAGGAAACGGCTTATTTCGCACATGTCAGGCGCAGGGCACGTAGGGTACCGCTCCAGCACATTACAGGGGAGCAGGAATTCATGGGATATCCGTTCTATGTCAACGAGCATGTGCTCATACCGCGGCAGGATACGGAGCTGCTTGTGGAAGAAGCGCTGGGAGTGCTTGCCCACGGTATGCGCATACTTGACATGTGTACCGGCTCGGGATGTATCCTCTTAAGCCTTCTCAAAGCGGGAAGGGAAAGGCAGCACATAGAGGGGCTGGATGGAACAGGGACGGATATATCCCCGGAGGCGCTTGCTGTGGCGGAGCACAATGCCCGGCGTCTGCTCGGCGGCAGGCGGACGGAAGAGGAAGCAGGCAGCTTCACTTTCTGCCGTGGAGATTTGTTTGAGAATACGGAGGGGAAATATGATCTCATCGTATCCAATCCCCCTTATATAAAGACGCAGGATATAAAGAAGCTCCAGAAGGAAGTGCGGTGTCATGACCCGTATATCGCGCTGGACGGAAGAGAAGACGGACTGCATTATTACAGGAGAATAGCGGCAGAAAGCACGACCCATATCGCAGACGGTGGACATCTTCTGTTTGAGACCGGGCATGACCAGGCGGAAGCTGTATGCGCCTTGCTGGAGCAGGCCGGCTACGAGGGCATCTTTGTGAAAAAGGACCTGGCAGGTCTTGACCGTGTCGTGGGCGGCAGTTACAATAGAACATGCACGGGACAATAGCGGTGTATTGAAAATCGAGGAGGAAGAATTATGTTTGACAAATTAGAGGATCTGCTCATTCGCTATGAAGAACTCATGAGCGAGCTGCAGGAACCGGATGTGGTGAACAACCAGGAGCGGTTCCGCAGGCTTATGAAAGAGCAGAATGACCTGACCCCGATTGTGGAAGCATATAAAGAATATAAAGCCTGCAGGCAGGCGATTGAAGACAGTCTTCTCATGCTGGAGGAAGAGTCTGACGAAGAGATGCGCGATCTTGCCAAGGAAGAGCTGAATGAATCTAAGTCAAGGGTGGAGGAACTGGAACATGAACTTAAGATTCTCCTGCTTCCGAAAGACCCGAACGATGACAAGAATGTCATGGTCGAGATCCGGGCAGGGGCCGGCGGAGACGAGGCCGCACTTTTTGCGGCAGAGATATACCGCATGTATGTACATTATGCGGAAGGCCGGAGATGGAAGACGGAGATCATCTCCATCAGTGAAAATGGCATCGGAGGCTTCAAGGAAGTTGTGTTCATGATAACCGGACAGGGTGCATATTCCAGGCTTAAATATGAAAGCGGCGTCCATCGTGTCCAGCGCGTGCCGGAGACCGAGAGCGGAGGAAGGATCCATACGTCTACAGTCACGGTGGCTATCATGCCGGAGGCGGAAGAGGTGGATGTCGTCATCGATGAGAAGGATATCCGTATCGACGTGATGCGTGCATCCGGTAACGGAGGACAGTGTGTCAACACGACGGACTCGGCGGTACGTCTCACGCACTATCCGACAGGAATCGTCATCTACAGCCAGACAGAGAAGTCTCAGCTTCAGAATAAGGAAAAGGCATTCCGCCTGCTGCGCTCCAAGCTCTATGACCTGGAGATGGAGAAAAAACAGGCCTCAGAGGCAGAGGCGAGGAGAAGCCAGATCGGCACAGGAGACCGGTCTGAGAAGATACGTACTTACAATTTCCCGCAGGGACGCGTGACGGACCATAGGATCAAGCTGACGCTGCACAAACTGGACTCTGTTCTGAACGGAGACCTGGATGAAGTGATTGACAGCCTGATTGCGGCCGACCAGGCGGCGAAGCTGAGCAATCTTCAGGATGAATAGATAAAGATGAAAGAGAAATTAAAAAAATTAATCGCATACTACAAACCATATAAGCTGCTGTTCTACAGTGATTTGCTTTTTGCCGTGATTGGTGCCGGGGTGACGCTCGTAATACCGCTGATTGTGAGATATATAACCAATCAGGTCGTGTATTATGAGGCTCCTGAGGCGAGACAGGCAATACTCATGCTGGGAGCGGTCATGATTGCACTTGTACTCCTTGAGTTCGGGTGCAATTATTATATTGCTTACTTTGGGCATATGATGGGAGCCAGGATGGAAGCCGATATGCGAAGCGATATATTCGGACATTACCAGAAGCTCACCTTTGCCTTTTACGATAATCAGAAGGTAGGGCACCTCCTGTCCAGGATTACGAGCGACCTGTTCGATATCAGCGAGCTTCTTCACCATGGTCCGGAGGACGTGCTTATCTCAGTCATTAAAATTGCCGGTTCCTTCATTATACTTGTGAATGTCAATGCCAGGCTCACGATCGCCGCGTTTGCATTTGTCCCTGCCATGCTGCTGTTTGCTGTCTACTACAACAAGAAGATGAAGCAGGCCTTCTCGAGGAACCGGGCCAAGATTGCAGACATCAACAGCCAGATTGAGGACAGCCTGGCCGGCATCAGAGTCGTAAAATCTTTTGCAAATGAAAAAGAAGAGATGAAAAAGTTCAATCGGGGCAATAATAACTTTGTAGAAGCAAAAAAGACGAGCTACCGCTACATGGGTATGTATCATTCCGGGCTGAACGCACTGACTACGCTTGTAACCGTCGGTGTGCTCGTGGCCGGCGGCAGCTATCTGACTGCCGGAAGCGTTAACGTGTCAGATCTGATTACATTTCTTCTATATATCAATAACTTTACAGAGCCGGTGAAGAAGCTCGTCAATTCCGCAGAACAGTTCCAGAACGGATATACAGGCTTTGAACGTTTTCTTGAAATACTGTCCATTGCCCCCGACATTGCAGACAAGGCAGACGCCGTGCATGTCGATAAACTGAAAGGAGAGATTACGTTCCAGGATGTCTCTTTCCATTATGAAGACAACGAGGAAAAAGTGCTGAACCATATTAACCTTAAGGTGGAGGCCGGCGATTACATCGCACTGGTCGGACCGTCAGGTGTGGGAAAGACGACATTGTGCAGCCTTATCCCCCGATTTTATGACGTCTCATCAGGTCGTATACTTGCAGACGGGACGGATATCCGTAACATCTGTCTCAATGATTTAAGGAACAATATCGGTATCGTGCAGCAGGACGTATACCTGTTTGCCGGTACGATTATGGATAATATCCGTTACGGCAGACCGGAGGCGTCCGACGAGGACGTGGTGCGGGCGGCGAAGAATGCTAACGCCCATGCTTTCATCATGAGCTTTCCGGAAGGTTATGACACGGATATCGGACAACGGGGGGTGAAACTCTCAGGCGGACAAAAGCAAAGGCTGTCCATTGCGCGGGTATTTCTCAAGAATCCGCCTATACTTATCTTTGATGAGGCCACCTCGGCGCTGGACAATGAGAGCGAGAAAGTGGTACAGCAGTCGCTGGAAGGCCTTGCGAAGGACAGGACTACTTTTGTCATCGCCCACCGCCTGACGACAATCCAGAACGCACAGAAGATTCTCGTGCTGACAGAAGAAGGGATTGCAGAGCAAGGGACGCATGAAGAACTCCTTGCGAAACAGGGAATATATGAAGCTTTATATTACGGCGGACGGCACAGGCTGCGTCATGCTGACGGCTAAGAGAAAGACGGGGAGGAAGGTTATGATGGTAAGAAGAAGATTGCGCCAGGCCATGCTGACGGTCATGATGCTCTGCATATTGTGCGTCGGCTCAGTGCTGGCAAAAGAAGACAAAAGCGGCAGCGCAGATGAAGTGACAGTATTGTTTACACACGATATACACTCCCATCTGGATGAATTCAGGAATGCAGACGGCAAAGTAGGAGGATTTGCAAGGCTCAAGACGCTGCTTGATGAAGCGCGGGGAAGCAATCCGGCGACCTTTGTGTTTGACGGCGGCGACTTTTCTATGGGAACGCTCTACCAGACCGTCTACGAGACGGAGGCTGCAGAGCTGACCATGCTTGGGCGTCTCGGCTATGATGCCACGACATTCGGAAACCACGAGTTTGACTACCGGAGCGAGGGACTCTCTCGTATGTTTCACAGTGCGCTGGAGAATGCCGGTGATGATCCGTCCATCGTACTTCCAAAGTTCGTGTCGGCCAATATTGACTGGGAGAAGAATGATACGGAAGAAAACAGGCTTATCCGTAAGGCGCTGGAGGACTATGGCAGCACTCCTTACACAATCGTGGAGAGAGAAGGCGTGCGGATCGGAGTGTTCGGAGTACTCGGCAAAGACGCGGAGGCTTGCGCGCCGGAGAGCGGACTGGAGTTCGAGCCTATCGTGGAGACGTCCAGAGAGGTCGTGAAAGAGCTGGAGAAGGAAAAAGTCGATATGATTGTCTGCCTGTCCCACAGTGGCACGAATGAAGAGGAAGACAAGTCGGAAGACGAGATATTGGCAAAGGAAGTGCCTGAAATCGATGTTATCGTAAGTGCCCATACACACACGAAGCTTGACGAGTATATAAAGAGCGGTGACACGTACATCGTTTCGGCAGGCTGCTACGGGGAATACCTTGGAGATCTGAAGATGACACCTTCCGAGGACGGCCGCTGGAAGCTTGACGAGTATACGCTGCACCATCTTGACGAATCTGTCACGCCGGACGCAAAGGTCAACGAGGAGCTGGACAGATATAAAAGGCTTGTAGACGAAGAATACCTGAGCAGGTTTGACTATACATTCGACAAAGTGCTTGCAGAAAACAGTGTCGCATTTACGCAGATGGATCGGTTTGCCCTGGAAGTAGAGGAAGACCCGCTTGGAAGCATCATCGCGGACGCATATATATATGCCGTAGAACAGGCGGAGGGCACGGATTACGACAAAGTGGACGTGGCGGTCGTCCCTTCCGGTACGATCAGGGATACATTGCAGAAAGGAGTTCTGACTGTCTCGGACGCCTTTAACGTCTGTTCTCTTGGAATCGGAGCCGACCGCATTCCGGGCTATCCGCTCGTAAGCGTATACCTGACCGGCGCCGAACTTAAGACAGCGGCGGAAATCGATGTGTCTGTATCTCCAATCATGACGACGGCGCAGCTCTATCCAAGCGGCCTCCACTGGACATACAATCCAAACCGCATGATGCTGAACCGGGTAACAGATGCTGCCCTGTATGACGATCTGGCTCCGTCCGGAGGGAAGAAAGCACAGAAGCTGGAGGACGACAGGCTGTACAGGGTAGTAGCCGGACTGTACTCTGCACAGATGCTTGGAGCCGTGGAGGATACGTCCAAGGGTCTTCTGAAGATAACGCCGAAAGACCGAGACGGTGTTGCAATCAAAGACTTCGAAAAGCATATCATCCACGATAAAAATGGTGCGGAGCTGAAAGAATGGTACGCCCTTGCAAGATATCTGGAATCCTTTGAAAAGAACGGGGAGGGCATCTCCCAAGTACCGCAGAGCTATGGGAAGACAGAAGGACGCAAGGCAGAGGTTGACAGCAAAAATATTATCGAGCTTGTGAAACGACCAAACAAATTCGCTTTTATCGTATATGGAGCAGTTTTATGTATCATCCTGATCATAGCTTTGGCTGTACGATTCATAATAAAAAGAAGAAAAAAGAAGAAAAATATGATATACTAAAAAAATATGAAATGACAGACAGAAGAAAAGAAGGGAAAATATGATAGAAATTAACTTTAAACGTCCACAGCTTGAAGATAAGGAATTGATATCCCATTACTTCAACCATCACACGAGCCGTAGCTGTGAGCGTACTTTTGTAAATGTTTATCTGTGGGCAAAGCACTACAAAGTGGAATTTGCGGTTGTGGAAAATGCGCTTGTGTTTAAGAGCGAACGGGAAGACGGCCTAACTTACGCCTATCCGGCCGGAGAGCCTGAGGATGTGAAGAAAGCGCTGGAAGTGCTCATGGAGTACAGCCGGGAACGGGGAGTTCCGTTTTCGCTCTATAACGTGACGCCAGATAATTTTGCGCAGCTTACAGAGTGGTATCCGGACCGTTTCCAGATAGAGTACAGTGAGGCGGACGCGGACTATGTCTATGAATCTGAAAAGCTTGCTACATTGTCGGGCAAGAAGCTGCACGGAAAACGGAACCATATCAACAAGTTTAAAAATATGTACGGGGACCGATGGAGCTACGAGCCGATTACCCGGGACAATGTGGAAGAATGTTTTCAGATGGCGCTGAAGTGGAGAAACCAGAATGGATGTGAAGATGACCCGGACAAGAACTCGGAGATGTGTGTCACTTTGAACTCCCTCCGACTGTTCGAGGAGCTGGAGCTCACCGGAGGGCTGCTCAGGGTTGACGGAAACATTATTGCGTTCACTATAGGGGAACCTGTCTGTTCCGACACCTTTGTCGTGCATATCGAAAAAGCTTTTGCAGACATCCAGGGAGCTTATCCGATGATAAACCAGCAGTTCGTCGAGCATGAATGTAAGGATTACAAGTATGTGAACCGGGAAGAGGACACTGGTTCCGAAGGGCTCAGGAAGGCGAAATTATCATACCGGCCGGTATTTATGGTGGAAAAAGGTTTTGTGTCAGAAAAGACAGGTAAAGGAGAAGGAGCATTATGATAGCAGAGAAAATGAAAAATATGGTGGCAAACAGTTCAGCAATCCGCGCGATGTTCGAAGAAGGCAACCGTCTGGCAGGCATCTACGGGGCGGAAAATGTCTACGATTTCAGCCTCGGCAACCCGAACGTGCCGGCACCGGAAGGAGTAAAGACGGCAATCAAAGAGCTGCTTGATGAAGATGACCCGGTTGCGCTCCATGGATATACGAACAGCAACAGCGGATATGCGGAAGTTCGCGCCGCAGTTGCAGAATCGCTGAATGAAAGGTTCGAGACTCATTTTACAGAAGAGAATATCGTGATGACAGTAGGTGCTGCAGGGGGGTTGAATGTCATATTGAAGACGCTGCTCAACCCGGGAGACGAAGTGATAGCATTTGCTCCGTATTTTGGAGAATACCGTTCCTACACGAACAACTACGACGGGGTTATGGTCGAAATATCGCCCAATACCGTTGATTTCCAGCCCAAGCTGGATGAATTTGAACAGAAAATTACACATAAGACAAAAGCGGTAATCGTAAATACGCCGAATAACCCTACAGGTGTCGTATACGCTGAGGACACGATGAAAAAGCTGGCTGCTATTATGGAAGCAAAACAGAAAGAATATGGCACGGATATCTATCTCATATCGGATGAACCGTACCGTGAGCTTGTATATGACGGAGTGGAAGTGCCATATCTTACCAAATATTATGACAATACGATCGTCGGCTATTCTTACAGCAAGTCATTGTCCCTTCCCGGGGAGAGAATCGGCTACCTTGTAATTCCGGATGAGGTGAAGGACAGTGAAGAAGTGCAGGCGGCGGCCAATGTTGCCACCCGCATCCTTGGGTTTGTCAATGCTCCGACACTGCAGCAGAAGGTAGTGGCGAAATGTCTCGGTGAGAAGACGGATATTTCTTTCTATGACAGGAACAGGGAGGCGCTGTACAATGGGTTGAAGGAGTGCGGATTTGAATGCATCAAGCCGGAAGGCGCGTTCTACCTGTTCGTAAAATCTCCGGTGGAGGATGAGAAGGCATTCTGTGCTGCGGCGAAGAAGTATCATATACTCATCGTGCCCGGAAGTTCTTTCGCCTGCCCGGGATATGTAAGGCTGGCATACTGCGTGTCTCACGAGACGATAGTAAACTCGCTGCCTAAGTTCAGAGAGCTGGCGGCAGAATATTTTGCCTGATGATAAAGAGGATGAATACATATGAAAGCATTCGAACAGAATATCCGTAAAGTAGAACCCTATGTTCCGGGAGAACAGCCGCGGCACAAGGCAGTCAAACTGAATACGAATGAGAATCCATATCCTCCCGCGCCCGGTGTCACGAAAGCGCTTAGGGGAATGGACACGGAACGTCTGCGCCTTTATCCGGATCCGGCCGCAGACGTATTGGTGGAGGAGCTGGCAGATTACTATGAAGTTGAGAAGAACCAGGTCTTCGTGGGGGTAGGGTCCGATGATGTCCTGGCCATGTGCTTCCTGACGTTTTTCAATTCTGATAAGCCTGTCTTATTTCCGGACATCACGTATTCCTTTTATAAGGTGTGGGCAGAACTGTACAGGATTCCATATGAGTGCCAGAAGCTGGATGATAATTTCCGTATCGTGAAGGAAGACTATTATAAAGGGAACGGAGGCGTCATCTTCCCGAATCCTAATGCGCCGACAGCTCTTTATGAGGAACTGGATACCGTGGAGGATATCATCGCACACAATAAAGATGCAGTTGTCATCGTGGATGAGGCTTACATTGATTTTGCCGGCAGGTCTGCCCTGGAACTGATTGGCAAGTATGACAATCTTCTTGTGGTGCAGACCTTCTCGAAAGCACGGTCCATGGCCGGCATGCGTATCGGATATGCCATCGGCAGCCCGCTCCTCATCAAGTACCTCAACGATGCCAAATACTCCTTCAATTCTTACACTATGAACGAGACTTCTCTCGTCTGCGGCGTGGAGGCTGTGAAGGACAGGGCATACTTTGAAGAAGGAATCCGAAGAATCGTGGAGACGAGAGAATGGGCAAAGCAGGAGCTTGCAAAGCTTGGCTTCCGTTTCCTGGATTCCAGTGCCAACTTTATCTTTGCAATGCACCCTGATTATGATGCGAAGGAGCTGTTCGAAGAGCTGAAAGCCAATGACATCTATGTCCGTTACTGGGGGACAAAGCGGATAGAGCAGTATATGAGAATCAGCATCGGTACAAGGGAAGAGATGGAAGCGCTGTTCACATTTTTCAGACAATATATAAATAGATAAGGGAGAACTTTATGACAGAAACATTAGTACAGAATATTATTGATGCGTTAGGCGGCAGCATGGGGAAAGAAGCGATTGTATTTATCATATCCATGATACCGATTCTGGAGCTGAGAGGGGCCCTTCTTGTGGCAGGTCCTCTGCTCGGAGTTCCGGTTGCCACGGCAATACCGCTCTGTATTATCGGAAATATCATACCGGTGCCTTTTATACTCTGGCTGATTACTCCGATATTCAACTGGATGAAGGGGACGAAGAAGCTCAAGCCGATGGTAGATAAGCTGGAGTCCAAAGCGATGAGCAAAAGCGATAAGATTGAGAAATATGAATTCTGGGGACTCGTACTGTTTGTCGGTATTCCGCTTCCGGGAACCGGGGCGTGGACGGGAGCTCTTATCGCATCGCTGCTTGGAGTGAAGTTTAAAAAGGCATTCCCGGCAATCATATTGGGAATATGTGTTGCTACTGTCATCATGTGGTTTATCAGCTACGTGCTGCTCGGAGGTGTAAGCCTGCTAGGATAGGAGGAGATTATGGAGTATTCTCATGAAATCATCATGCCAAATGATGACATCCCGTTTAAGATGTTTGTATTTGAAGGAAGGAACGGCAACTACATGCGTGAGAAGCACTGGCACCGTTCTATAGAAATTTTTGCGCTTTTTGAGGGGGAGCTGGAATTCTATGTCAATGAGCTGAGGTATTCCTTGAAACCGGGAGAATTTATGCTTGTAAATTCAAATGAGATACATTCCATACATTCTCCGAAGAAGAACATGACCATTGTTCTTCAGATTCCGCTTTCCACTTTCGAGAAATATTATACGGACGAGCGTTTTATCTATTTTTCACACAGTTCAAGGCTGCAGGATGAAGAAGTCATGAAGCTGATCGGCGATATGTACGGGACATACGTCAAAAAGAAATGCGGTTATGAATTAAAGGTGCAGAGCCAGTTCTACATGCTCATCTACCTCATGGTCACGAAGTACAGAGAGACAGATGTGGACGGCGAGATGGTGAAGCACAACCGGAAGCTGAACAAGCTCTCTACCATTACAGCTTATATGAAAGACAATTACGCCAGAGACCTGTCTCTTGACAGCTTGTCCCAGACGTTCGGATATTCTCCTACATACCTGTCCAGAATGTTTCAGAAATATGCCAGGATGAATTATAAGACATATCTGGATAACCTGAGGCTGGAACATGCATACAAAGACCTTCTCAATACGGAACAGGCCATCGGCGAGATAGCCATACAGAACGGTTTCCCGAACAGCAAGGCGTTCTCGAAGGTATTCCAGAAGAAATACGGGATGCTGCCGAGCGAATTCCGAAAAGAATATAAGACATGATTATGAAGCTGGCAGTAACATGCCGGCTTGTTTTATTGCGCATGCATGTAATCCGGCCCGCATGCCAGCTGCAAAAAGGCAAAAAAAGACCATAAACTAGCCAAATATTTGGTCGTAGCAATATACAAAAGTTGTTATAATTCATTATATAACAATACCGTTTTCGGAGGGGCACGATATGGAATTACAAAATGTGAACGATGAATCTTTTAAAGCATACGGGCATGTGTTGACGGAATATGACGTATGCAGGCTGCGAAAGGAGATGGAACATACACCGCTGCCGGCGGACGATGTCATCTATGTCCCATCGGTGGAAGAACTGGAGGCGCTTCCGGCGGCAGAATGCTTCCGGGATATGGCTTACGGGGGGCTCCCTATACAGGTGGGATACTGTAACGGAAGCAACCATGCGCTCAATGCGCTGGAATACCACCGGTCCTCAGAAATCAATATAGCGGTTACGGATTTGATTCTGCTGCTCGGCAGACAGCAAGATCTGGGGGACGATTACACTTATGACACTTCAAAGGTGGAAGCATTTTTTGTGCCTGCGGGAACCGTGATAGAAGTATACGCTACTACGCTGCATTATGCACCGTGTACGGCTGCCGGCAGCGGGTTCCGATGTGTCGTGATATTGCCGAAAGGTACGAATACGGAGCTGGACTTCCTCGTATCCAAGGAAGGCGAAGGCCAGCTGCTGGCCGCGAGGAACAAATGGCTGATTGCCCACAGGGAAGCGGGGATAGAAGGTGCTTTCTGCGGACTGAGAGGAACCAATATTACCGTATAGATAACAATTTACCAACAAGGAGGATTCAAAAACATGAACAACATGCCAGAAGTGAAAATCGGAGTTGTGGCCGTAAGCCGCGACTGTTTCCCAGAAAGCCTGTCGGTGACAAGAAGGCGGAATCTGATGAAAGCATACACGGAAAAGTACGGGGAGGAAGGCATCTACGAATGCCCGGTCTGTATCGTGGAGAGTGAAATCCATATGGTACAGGCGCTGGAAGACGTGAAGAATGCAGGCTGCAACGCTCTGGTCGTATATCTTGGCAATTTTGGCCCGGAGATATCGGAGACGCTGCTCGCCAGACATTTTGAAGGACCGAAGATGTTTATCGCTGCGGCGGAAGAGACGGGAGATAATCTTGTGCAGGGTAGAGGGGATGCCTACTGCGGCATGCTGAACGCCAGCTATAACCTTAAGCTTAGGAATGTTCAGGCATATATACCGGAATATCCGGTAGGAGATGCGTCCGACTGTGCAGACATGATTCACGAGTTTGTTCCGATTGCGAGAGCCGTCGTGGGACTGGGCAGTCTGAAGATTATCAGCTTCGGGCCGCGTCCTCTGAACTTCCTCGCCTGCAATGCCCCAATCAAGCAGCTCTACAATATGGGAGTGGAGATTGAGGAGAATTCAGAGCTTGACCTGTTCGAGGCATTTCACAGACATGCCGGTGACGAAAGGATACCGGCTGTCGCAAAGGAGATGGAAGCGGAACTTGGCGCAGGCAATAAGAAGCCGGAGATTCTGCACAAGCTGGCGCAGTATGAGCTGACGCTGAAAGACTGGGTGGAAGAGCACCGGGGATACCGGAAATACGTCGCCATAGCAGGAAAATGCTGGCCGGCATTCCAGACACAGTTCGGCTTCGTCCCATGTTATGTCAACAGCCGCCTGACGGCCCAGGGCATTCCGGTATCGTGCGAGGTGGATATCTACGGCGCCTTGAGCGAGTTCATAGGTACGGTAGTGAGCGGCGACACGGTGACGCTTCTGGATATCAATAATACGGTGCCGAAGGATATGTACGAACAGGAGATTCAAGGGAAGTATGATTACAGCCTCCAGGATACTTTCATGGGCTTCCACTGCGGCAATACAGCTGCCGGCAAGCTGTCCTTCTGCGAGATGAAGTACCAGATGATCATGGCCAGGACGCTTCCGGAAGAAGTGACGCAGGGGACGCTCGAGGGCGATATCATACCTGGAGATATTACGTTCTACCGCCTGCAGAGCACGGCTGACAATATACTTCGGGCATACATCGCGCACGGTGAGGTGCTGCCGGTAGCGACGAGGTCCTTTGGCGGCGTAGGCGTATTTGCCATCCCGGAGATGGGACGGTTCTACCGCCATGTACTGATTGAAGGAGGCTATCCGCACCACGGTGCCGTTGCATTCGGCCATTACGGAAAGGCGCTCTTTGAAGTGTTCAAATATATCGGCGTGCCGGTTGAGGAGATTGGCTACAACCAGCCGGCCGGAGTGAGATATCCTACAGAAAATCCATGGAGGTAGCGTCATGTTGTACATAGGAGTTGATTTGGGAACATCTGCAGTAAAGCTTCTGCTGATGGATGAAGAAGGAGATATAAAGAATATCGTATCCAAGGAGTACCCTCTGTTTTTCCCGCATCCCGGCTGGTCCGAGCAGCATCCGGAAGACTGGTTTGAAAAATCGATAGAAGGGATAAAAGAGCTGACGGAAGGATTTGACAGAAGCGAGGTGGCAGGCATCAGCTTCGGCGGACAGATGCATGGCCTCGTTGCGCTTGATGAAAGAGATAATGTCATCCGTCCCGCGATTCTCTGGAACGATGGCAGAACAGGGGAAGAGACGGATTACCTGAACGAGGTCATCGGTAAAGACAAGCTGTCGGAATATACTGCAAATATCGCTTTTGCCGGTTTTACAGCGCCTAAGATTCTCTGGATGAAGAAGCATGAGCCGGAGAACTTTAAAAAGATTGCGAAGATTATGCTGCCGAAAGATTATCTCGCATACAAGCTGTCCGGCACTTTCTGTACCGATGTGTCGGACGCGTCGGGCATGCTGCTCATGGACGTGAAGAACCGCCGCTGGTCGGATGAGATGCTTGACGTGTGCGGGATAAGTTCCAAGCAGCTTCCGAAGCTCTATGAGAGCTATGAGCCTGTCGGTACGTTAAGGCAGGAAGTGGCAGAAGAGCTTGGGCTGAGCGCTGAAGTCAAGGTGATAGCCGGGGCGGGAGACAATGCCGCTGCGGCAGTCGGGACCGGAACGGTAGGAGACGGCATGTGCAACATCTCTCTCGGCACTTCCGGAACGATATTCATATCAAGCAGGAAATTCGGCGTTGATGAACATAACGCACTGCATTCCTTCGCGCATGCGGACGGCAGCTATCATCTCATGGGATGCATGCTGAGCGCGGCCTCCTGCAATAAATGGTGGGCGGAAAATATACTGAAGACAAAAGATTATGCCGCGGAACAGGAAGGAATCAGGGCGCTTGGCGAGAACAACGTGTTCTATCTGCCTTACCTCATGGGAGAGCGTTCTCCCCACAATAATCCGAAAGCGAGAGCCATGTTTATCGGCATGTCCATGGACACGACGAGAGAAGACATGACCCAGGCGGTTCTGGAAGGAGTGGCATTCGGGCTTCGTGATTCGCTTGAAGTGGCGAGAAGCCTCGGCGTCAATATAGAACGAACGAAAATATGCGGCGGAGGCGCAAAGAGCCCCCTCTGGAAGAAAATCATAGCCAATGTCATGAATATGAAAGTGGATGTGATAGAAAGCGAAGAAGGACCGGCTCTGGGCGGTGCCATGCTGGCGGCTGTCGGATGTGGGGAATATCCTGATGTGGAGACGATCGCGCGTAAGATTGTAAAAGTTGTGGATACTGTGGAGCCGGAGCCGGCATTGGTAGAGAAGTATGAAGAAAAATACAGCCGGTTCAAAAAGATATATCCGACAGTGAAATGCTTATACCAATAAGAAGATGTAAGATAATAATGGCAGGAATGCCGATGCGGAAGCGGGCGTGCTTTGTTTTATGACGGAAACAGAGCATGCCCGTTTCCGCGCCGAAGGCGCCACCGATAAGCGCGGCAAACAGCAGCGTTTTCTCAGGAATGCGCCATTGCCGTTTTACTGCTCTTGACTTGTCCAACCCAAAGAGCGCGAATGAAATCATATTTATACATATAAGATAAAGAACCACGAAGAGCATAAACATTTCCTCCCAGGCGCATTTTAACATATACAGGCGGTTCCGGCAATGCGTGGGCGCAAATAGATATAAGTTACCTGTGGAAAATCAGTTCCGGTTATGATAGAATTATCTGGTACACAGAGCCCAGATGGGCGGTAACAAAATATCGGAAATAAGGAGCAGAGTTTATGGATAAGATATACGATGTGACGGCACTTGGGGAGATGTTGATCGATTTTACGCTGAATGGACAGAGCAGCCAGGGGAATAATATGTTTGAGGCATGTCCGGGCGGGGCGCCGTGCAATGTACTGGCCATGCTGAACAAGCTGGGTAAAAAGACTGCCTTTATCGGAAAAGTGGGACAGGATCAGTTCGGACGCCTCTTGAAGGATACGATAGACGGACTTGGGATAGAGACAAAAGGGCTTATCCTGGATGAGCAGATTCATACGACATTGGCCTTTGTACATACATTTCCTGACGGAGACCGCGAGTTCTCCTTTTACAGGAAGCCGGGGGCGGATATGATGCTGACGGAAGAGGAAGTGGATTATGACCTGATCCGCCGGTCAAAGGTATTTCATTTTGGTACCCTTTCCATGACAGATGAACCTGTGAGGAGCGCCACAAAGAAAGCGCTTGACGTGGCAAAAGAGGCCGGCTGCCTCATATCGTTCGATCCAAATCTGCGCCCTCCGCTCTGGGATTCACTTGATAACGCGAAGGAAGCCATGGAATTTGGATTCCAATATTGTGATATGCTGAAAATCTCAGATAATGAGATTCAGTTCGTATCAGGAAAAGAAGATTATGATGAGGGAATACTGTATCTGAAAGAAAAATATAAAATTCCGCTTATCTTCCTCACGATGGGGAAAGACGGAAGCAGGGCATACTATAAAGGCACCCGCGTGGAACGCAAAGGGTTCCGTGTCAAGGCGATAGAGACGACAGGCGCCGGGGACACGTTCTGTGGCTGCGGCATCGGGGGAATACTGGATTATGGATTGGATATGCTGACGGAGAGCCAGCTTGGCAATATCCTTACATATGCCAATGCGGGTGCTGCTCTTATCACGATGAAAAAGGGCGCTATTCGTTCTATGCCGGAGCCTGCGGATATAGAGGCATTGATACACAAGTAAAATAGCGAAGGAATTATTATGGGATTACGACGAATGCTGGCCGTCTGGGCGGCTAAAATTACAGAAAAAATAAGTGTTCATATCTTCCATCGGCAAGGTGTGACGTGGGCCGGAAAGATTGCCTTGAGAATATGTCCGTCTGTCCTGAAGGAGCTATCGGGGCAGGTAAGGAAAGGAGTCTTTATCGTATGCGGCACGAACGGCAAGACGACGACGAACAATATGCTCTGTGCCGCACTGGAGGCAGAAGGAAATAAAGTGGTCTGCAACCATACAGGCTCTAATATGCTTAACGGCGTTGTAGCCGCATTTGTGCTCGGGGCAGGAAACAGTGGCCGCCTCGATGCAGATTATGCGTGTATCGAAGTGGACGAGGCATCTACAAGAAGAGTAGTTCCGCATTTCAAGCCAGATTACATGGTGCTGACCAATCTGTTCCGTGACCAGCTGGACCGCTACGGGGAGATTGACATTACGATGAATATATTAAAGGAAGTGATGGGTTCAGCCCCTGAGATGACGGTAATCGTGAACGGTGATGACGCACTGTCCGCTTTCCTTGCCATGGAGAGCGGCAACCGATATATAACATATGGAATCAGTGAACAGGTGGTGGACGACAACGGTTCACAGGAGATACGGGAAGGTCGGTTCTGTAAAAGGTGCGGTGCTCCGCTTGCTTACAAGTTCTATCATTACAGCCAGCTAGGCGACTATGCATGTACAGAGTGTGACTTCAGACGTCCGGACATACAGTTTGATGCATCAGAGGTTGAAGTTGGGGACCGTCTGGCCTTTAAGGTTGAGGGCAGGAGCATTGCGGCAGATTACAAAGGGTTCTATAATGTATATAATATTCTGGCAGCTTATACGGCGGGCAGGACGGCCGGGCTTGAACTGGCACATTTCAATGAGATGCTTGAGAAGTTCAATCCAGAAAACGGCAGGATGGAGAAGTTCCAGATAGGCGGCACCGGCGTCATCCTGAACCTTGCCAAGAATCCGGCGGGATTCAATCAGAATATCTCTGCAGTTATGCAGGATACTTCCCGGAAAGATATTATCATTGTAATCAATGACAATGCTCAGGACGGTACAGACGTGTCCTGGCTCTGGGACGTCGACTTTGACCGGTTTAAGGAAGATGACGTCGATTCCGTAACCGTCAGCGGCATCCGATGCCATGACATGGGACTGCGCCTAAAATATACGGATATTCCGAATACGATACAGGCCGATGTAGAAAATGCCATATGTGAGAGGCTGGAAAATGGCTGTGGCAATCTGTACGTACTTGTTAACTATACTGCGCTTTTCAGTACAAGAAATGTGCTGAAAAGGCTGGAGGGGGAGAAGTGATGGATAAGAAAGACATGAAACTGACAATCGGACATCTCTATCCGGACCTTCTGAACCTTTACGGCGACCGCGGTAATATCGCCTGTATGATGAAGCGGTGCGGATGGAGAGGGATTGAAGCGCAGACGGTTGAATTTAATACAGGAGATGAGATTGACTTTCAGGAACTTGATATCGTATTACTTGGCGGCGGCTCCGACCGGGAACAGAGGATTGTGTGTAAAAATCTGCTTGCCATCCGGGAGCAGTTCAAAGAATATGTAGAAGACAACGGAGTAGTCATAGCCGTATGCGGCGGCTACCAGCTGCTCGGCAAGTATTATAAGACGGACGAAGGTCCCATCGAAGGGCTCGGCCTCGTGGACATATATACGGAACAGGGAGAAGGAAGGCTGATTGACAATATCGTGCTGGAGAGCAGCGTGTGTGAGATGCCTGTAGTCGGCTTTGAAAATCATGGCGGCAGGACATTTATCAATGACAACACGCCATTCGGAAAGGTTCTGTACGGTGCGGGAAATGACGGAGAGAGCGGGTACGAAGGAGTCGTATATAAGAATGTGATTGGTACGTACCTCCACGGCCCCCTGCTGCCTAAGAATCCGCAAGTCTGCGACTGGCTCATACAAAAAGCGCTGGAGCGCCGGTACGGCGCCACAGAGCTGGAACCTCTGGATGACAGCCGGGAGAAGGAAGCAAACGGGTATATTTACCACAGATTTGTAAAACAATAAAGGAAAGGACATCTCAGGAACCCGCCTGTTCTGCGTCACGCAGTTCCAGAAGATGGATACATTTCAGCACATCCCTTTTGGACTCAGGGGAAAGGCTGCGGTATCGTTCCAGGAAGTTCCGTTCTGTGACAGGTTCCGGTACGGACTGCGACGGTGTCAAGGTGATGGATTCTTCACCTTCCAGCAGATAATCGATGGACACGTGAAAGAGGTTGGCAAGCGCAGTCAGCTTTTCGTGTGAAGGCTGCCTGTTTTTAGTCTCGTATCCGGCGATGGTAGAGCGCGCCACATTGAGCCGGCGGGCAACATAATCCTGTGTCATCTCATTTTTCAGACGCAGGGCTTTCAACCTTTTATCAAATGACATACCGCTACCTCCTCTGCATTATGAGCTTTATTTTAGCAAGTGTTCCCGGAAAGTAGAGGATATGTGCCGAATATCAACAAAATGTTGCGGCAAAGTTTCGGAACGGAACATAAATGGATTGCGTTGACATAAGAAGGGAAACAACCTATAATTTAAATAAATGAACCGAGAGGATTATGATAGATGATAATTGCAAAAAATGATGAGGCGAAAAGAAGCAAGATTTGGACGGTAGTGACACTTGTCAGTTCGGTGTTGATTGTATTGATTGCGGTGTTTCTTCTGACAAAGCTGTTCACGACTAACCCGCTGGAAGGTACATGGGAGGACGAGGACGGGAACTATGTCCTGTCAATCAAAGGAAATAATTCCCTTACCGTGAATGTCCCGGCCCTTGCCGAAGATTACGATGCAGACATCAAGATGGATTATGTGCTTGATAAGGATGAAAAGACTGTCACGATCAAGATGAATGAATCCGAGGTGAAGAAGGCGGTGGAACAATCCGACGGGATGCTCACAGAGGAGACGCTTGACAATGCGCTCAGTTCTGTCACCACTACGTTTGGTTACAGCGTGGATGGAGATACCCTGACGTTGACGGAACGCGAATATGGCGAACAGATGGTATTTACGAAAAAATAATAAGATTGGATATCCCTCTATTGACGCCGGGAAAGAAAGGTGAAGGATAGAGGGGTTTTATTTTGCAGGAGGTGTGTCATGAAGAGAGATGAGACGAAAAAAATACAGATTGGAAGTGTGCTTATAGGAGGAGGCAGTCCGGTGGCCATACAGTCTATGACCAATACGAGGACAGAAGACGTAAGTGCTACAGTGGAACAGATTCTGAAGCTTGAAAGCGCGGGCTGTGAGATTGTACGGTGTGCCGTGCCTACGATGGAGGCGGCTCATGCGCTTGCACATATCAAAAGGCACATACATATACCTCTTGTGGCGGATATTCATTTTGATTACCGGCTCGCGATAGGAGCAATCGAGAACGGGGCGGACAAAATACGTATCAATCCGGGCAATATAGGAGGAAAGGACCGGGTAAGGGCGGTGACGGACAAGGCAAAAGAATACCACGTACCAATCCGCGTCGGTGTCAACAGCGGATCCCTGGAGAAGCAGCTGCTGGAAAAGTATGGGGGAGTTACTGCACAAGGGCTTGTAGAAAGTGCCATGGATAAGGTGCATATGATCGAGCAGATGGGATACGAGGAGATTGTGGTGAGTATCAAATCATCGGATGTCATGATGTGTGTCAAAGCGCATGAACTCATAGCAGAACAATGTCCATATCCTCTTCACGTCGGCATCACAGAATCAGGAACGCTGCTGTCCGGCAATATAAAGTCTTCCGTCGGCCTTGGAATTATCCTGAACGAAGGAATCGGCGACACGATACGAGTATCCCTTACCGGCTCTCCGATAGAAGAGATCAAATCAGCCAGGCTGATTTTGAAGACGCTCGGCCTGAGGAAAGGTGGCATAGAAGTCGTATCGTGCCCTACGTGCGGCAGGACAAAGATTGATCTGATCGGGCTGGCCAACGAGGTGGAACATATGGTGGCGGATTTCCCGCTTGATATCAAGGTGGCTGTCATGGGCTGCGTCGTAAACGGACCCGGAGAAGCAAGGGAAGCAGACATAGGTATCGCCGGAGGAATCGGAGAAGGACTGCTCATCAAACGAGGGGAAGTTGTCAAAAAGGTGAGAGAAGAAGAGCTGCTGGAGACGCTTAGACAGGAGTTGGTGCATTGGGATGAGTAAATCATTTTTTGAAGTATTTCCAACATTGAAGACAGATGAAGACATGAAGATGCTGTTTTCCGGGGTCGATGTCCTCAAAGTGGCGACCAATTCGGACAGAGAGTTTATCAAAGTGCATATACGGAGCCGCCATCTGCTCCAGAAAAGGCGTATCTATGAGATGGAGAAGATGCTGAAAGACCAGCTGTTCGGGCGAAGCAGAATCAGGACAGAGCTGGTAGAGCGTTACGAACTGTCCGGGCAGTATACGCCAGAGAACCTGATGAATGAATATGTGGACAGCATGATTCTGGAACTGAACGAGAGAAGCGTCGTGGAGCGGAGCATGCTGCAGAGCGCCAGGTACTCTTTTGAAGATGGCAATATACTCTGTCTGGAACTGACGGATACGATTGTTGCCAAAGGAAAGAAGGAATCGCTCACCTCCTACCTTGAGAATGTGTTCTGCGAAAGGTTCGGGCTTAAAGTGGAGGTCCGCGTCGTGTATGGAGAGGCGAAAGACAGCAAGCTGAAATACAATGAGGCGAAGATCCGCCAGGAAGTGGAAGCAATCCTTGAACGTACGGCTGCCGTGCACCAGGAGAAAGCGGAACAGAAGAAGGAAGCAGAAGAAAAGAAAGAAGCTCCTCCAAAGCCGGGCAGGCAGGAAAAGAGGGACAAGTATTCTTTTGGAAGCTATAAGAAGCCGTCCGACGACCCAAGCCTTATCTGGGGAAGGAATTTCGACGATGAGACGATTGAGCTGGAACAGGTCATAGGGGAGATGGGCGAGATTACCGTCCGCGGCAAGGTCATAAGCTTTGATACGAGAGAAATCCGTAATGAGAAGACGATCGTCATGTACGCCGTCACTGACTTCACAGATACGATTACCGTTAAGATGTTTGTCAGAAACGAACAGCTGGCGGACATACTGGCAGATATCAAAAAGGGAGCGTTTCTGAAGATAAAGGGAGTCACTACGATTGACAAGTTTGACGGAGAGCTTACGATAGGTTCTGTAACGGGAATCAAGAAAATCGCAGACTTTACAGAGTCGAGAAAGGACACAGCCCCGGAGAAGAGGGTGGAGCTTCACTGCCATTCAAAGATGAGTGATATGGACGGCGTGACAGAAGTGAAAGATCTCGTAAAAAGGGCGCATGACTGGGGGCATAAAGCGATCGCCGTCACCGACCACGGCGTGGTGCAGGCATTCCCGGATGCAAACCATTATATTGAGACGCTGGACAAAGAGGATCCGTTTAAGGTCATATACGGGGTGGAAGGATATCTTGTGGACGACCTGACGGATGTTGCGGTGAATGAAAAGGGGCAGACGCTAGATGATACGTTCGTCGTATTTGACCTCGAGACGACAGGATTCAGTTCTATCAAAGATAAGATTATCGAAATCGGCGCAGTGAAGGTAGAGGGGGGCAGGATTACAGAGAAGTTCAGCACTTTTGTGAATCCGAAGGTGCCGATTCCATTCCGTATCACACAGCTGACGAGCATCACGGACCAGATGGTCATGGATGCGCCCACGATTGAGACGGCGCTGCCGGAGTTCCTGGAGTTTGTCGGGGATGCGGCCCTCGTAGCGCACAACGCAGGATTTGATGTGGGATTTATAGACCAGAACTGCCGATATATGGATAGGATACCGGACTTTACATCGGTAGACACGGTAGCCATGGCCAGGATATTGCTGCCCACGCTGTCCAAATTCAAGCTGAACGTCGTTGCCAAGGCGCTGAATATCTCGCTTGAGAACCATCACCGGGCCGTGGACGACGCGGGTGCCACGGCGGAGATATTCGTCCGGTTCGTCGATATGCTGAAAGAGAGGGATATCCATACGCTTGGGAAGCTGAATCAGTTCGGATCTTCGAATGCCAACGCGATAAAAAAGCTTCCGTCGTTCCATGTCATCATACTGGCTAAGAATGAGATTGGCAGAGTGAACCTGTATACGCTCATATCCAAGTCCCACCTGGATTATTTCGGACGGCAGCCAAGGATACCCAAGAGCGAACTGTCCAAATACAGAGAGGGGCTCATAGTAGGCAGCGCCTGCGAGGCGGGAGAGCTGTATCAGGCGCTTCTGGACGACAAGTCACAGGAGCGGATTGCCCGTATCGTCAACTTCTATGACTATCTGGAGATTCAGCCGCTCGGCAATAATAAATTTATGATTGCCAGCGAGCGGATTTCAAAGATACGATCAGAGGATGACCTGAAGAACATGAACCGGACGATTGTCAAGCTGGGAGAGAAGTTCGGCAAGCCTGTCGTGGCTACGTGCGATGTTCATTTCATGGATCCGGAAGATGAGGTATACAGGCGGATCATCATGGCCGGCAAGGGGTTCACAGATGCAGATGAGCAGGCGCCGCTGTATCTGCGCACGACGGATGAGATGCTGGCTGAATTCGAATACCTTGGTTCTGCAAAAGCACGGGAGGTCGTGATTGACAATCCGAATAAGATTGCTGATTCTGTGGAGAAGATATCTCCTGTCCGTCCCGACAAATGCCCACCTGTCATTCCGGATTCCGACCAGATGCTGAGGGATATCTGTTACAACAAGGCCCGTTCCATGTATGGGGATGACCTTCCCGAAGTCGTTACGGAGCGGCTGGAGCGGGAACTGAACTCGATTATATCCAATGGCTTTGCCGTGATGTATATCATAGCCCAGAAGCTCGTGTGGAAGTCCAATGAGGACGGATATCTCGTGGGGTCGCGTGGTTCAGTTGGATCTTCCTTTGTCGCGACGATGGCGGGCATAACGGAAGTCAATCCGCTCAGTCCGCACTACTACTGCAAAAGCTGCCATTACAGCGATTTTGATTCGGAAGAAGTAAGGGCATATGCAGGGGGATGCGGCTGGGATATGCCGGATAAAATGTGTCCCGTGTGCGGAGAGAAGCTCGTAAAGGACGGCTTTGATATTCCGTTTGAGACGTTCCTCGGTTTCAAGGGTAACAAGGAACCGGATATTGACTTGAACTTTTCCGGCGATTACCAGAGCAACGCGCACAAATATACAGAAGTCATATTCGGAGACGGGCAGACGTTCCGTGCAGGTACCATTGGCACACTTGCCGATAAGACAGCCTTTGGCTATGTTAAAAATTACTTTGAAGAGCGGGAACAGAGGAAGCGGAACTGCGAGATTGACAGGATCGTACAGGGCTGCACCGGAATTCGGCGCAGCACAGGCCAGCATCCGGGCGGCATCATCGTACTCCCGCTCGGTGAGGATATCAATTCTTTTACGCCGGTACAGCACCCTGCGAATGATATGACAACAGATATTGTCACGACACATTTTGATTACCATTCCATTGACCACAACCTGTTGAAGCTCGATATCCTCGGGCATGATGATCCGACTATGATCAAGACGCTGGAAGAGTTCATAAGCTCACCGGCGATGGAGAACGAATACAACGAGACGGACAACCGTTTTGACGCGACGAAGATTCCGCTGGACGACCAAGGCGTCATGTCACTGTTCCACGACACGTCGGCGCTCGGAATCAAGCCGGACGACATTGGGGGGTGTCCGGTAGGATGTCTCGGCATCCCGGAATTCGGTACAGAATTTGTCGTCCAGATGGTCGTGGACACGAAGCCGCAGACGCTGTCGGACTTGATTCGTATATCCGGCCTGTCCCACGGGACGGACGTGTGGCTCAACAATGCCCAGGAACTGATCAAGAGCGGCAAGGCGACCATCTCTACCGCTATCTGTACCCGTGACGATATTATGACTTATCTGATCAATAAAGGGATGGACAGTGAACTTTCTTTTACAATCATGGAAAAAGTCCGGAAAGGGAAAGGGCTTACGCCGGAATTTGAAAAGGCGATGAAGGAGGCGGACGTTCCAGACTGGTATATCTGGTCGTGCAAACAGATCAAGTATATGTTTCCAAAGGCCCATGCCGCGGCGTATGTTATGATGGCCTACCGCATCGCCTACTGTAAGATCAATTATCCGCTTGCGTATTACGGCGCTTATTTTGGGATCCGGGCAGATGCGTTTTCCTATGAATTGATGTGCCAGGGAAAGGAAAAGCTGAACTATTATATCAATGATTATAAACGCCGGTCTGATTCGCTCAGCAAGAAGGAGCAGGATACGATGAAGGATATGAGGATCGTACAGGAGATGTACGCGAGGGGCTATGAGTTCATGCCGCTTGATATCTACAGGGCGAAGGCCTCCAAGTTCCAGATTATCGACGGAAAGCTTATGCCGCCCCTCTCCAGTATAGACGGCATGGGTGACAAGGCGGCCGAGGCAGTGGAGGAAGCAGCGAAGGACGGACCGTACCTATCCAGGGATGATTTCAGACAGCGCACGAAGGCCAGCAAGACGGTCATCGACTACATGGCGGATATGGGACTGTTCGGAGATATTCCGGAGTCCAACCAGCTGTCCTTGTTCGACCTTAGCATGTAAAGGTGGTATGGTATCAGATGTGTGGAAAAAACAGATATAAAGGAATCTTATATATTGTACTTTCGGCGTTCTGCTTTGCGCTCATGAACATGTTCGTACGTCTCTCCGGAGACTTGCCTTCTGTACAAAAGAGCTTCTTCCGCAACCTGGTGGCCTTTTTCTTTGCCTTTGCCATCCTAAGGCGGGATGCCATTCCGATGAAATGCAAATCGGGGAACTTTAAGCTGCTGCTGCTTCGTTCACTGTTCGGTACGGTCGGCATACTCTGCAACTTTTATGCGGTAGACCATCTTGTTCTGGCCGACGCATCGATGCTGAATAAGATGTCTCCGTTTTTTGTCGTCATCTTCAGCTTTTTTATTCTGAAGGAGAGAGTGGCAGTAGTGCAGGCACTTCTAGTGGCGGGCGCATTTGCAGGCAGCCTGTTCGTTATCAGGCCGACATTTTCCAACATGGACCTGCTTCCGTCTCTGATTGGTCTGGCAGGCGGCCTCGGGGCAGGAGCGGCATATACGTTCGTGCGGAAGCTGAGCCTCAGGGGAGAGAAGGGGCCGCTCATCGTATGCTTCTTCTCCGCGTTTTCCTGCCTGGTGACACTTCCGTTCCTCCTGTTCGACTTTCATCCGATGGGATGGATGCAGGTACTGATGCTCCTGCTCGCAGGCCTTGCCGCCGCGGGCGGACAGTTTGGAATCACTGCGGCGTACAGCCATGCACCGGCGCGGGAGATATCGGTGTACGACTATTCACAGATTATATTTTCGGCCCTGCTCGGATTCTTCGTCTTCGGCCAGATACCGGACATCTTAAGCTGGCTTGGCTATCTCATTATCTGTGCTATGGCAGTTCTCATGTTCTTCTATAATTTGAGAAGAGAAAAGTAACAAAAGCAGGCAGCTTCTTATACTTTATACTAAAGGATTAAAGGAAGTGTAGAATATGAAGTTAAGATGCTGCAATGGCAACAAACCGCCGGTCTGTCCTCCGGCACCGGAAGAGAGGCCGGATTTTTTTGCGCAGTTCGGTGTGACCAGCAGTCCTGCATCAGGGAGCAGCCTTCCGCTTATACAGCTTTTTAACGTGGGAGAGGGGATACGCCTTGAGGGGGACTCGGATATTATGCTCGAACCGGGCTGGCTTTATCTTGTAGATTATATATTTCTGGCAACGCCGGAACCGAACGGATATATGCAGATAGTTCCAAGGATAAACGGGAGCTTAAGGGGACTGTATTCCTTCTTTGCGCCGACAGGGACGGAGCGTAATGCTTCCGCGTCCGGCAGCTTCACGACAAATGAGGCAGCTGTCTCGGAGGCAAGGCTGTCATTCCATCTGACGTATCCGTCTACCACACGGAACATAGACATATCGGGCGCTGTATCGATAACACCGCTGGTCCGGATAAGAAACAGCGGGAGCTGACTTGACTTTTACGGATAAGTGAGCTATGCTGATTAAAGTCACGAAAGAATATTAAAAAGAAAGGGAGGCGAACCTACATGGATGGTCATTCGGGACGAAGTTGTAACTTGAAGATGACAACCGGATATGGCATGTACGTGGAGTCTGCCCTTTTTGAATCGTTCTTTTGAAAAAAGTACGTCTTTTGTTCGAACAGATTTATAATAGAGCCAGACTTTACTTTGTGCTGTCTGTCCGGTACCAGGGCGGACAGCATTTTTCTGTCCGGGACAAGGAGGCGCAAGATGATAAGAAACACGCTGAGAGATTTACTGTTTGCAAAGAAGTATAAAGAAATCCACAACATGCTGGAAGAATATAATCCGGTCGACCTGGCAGAACTTCTTATGGAGCTGGATGATTCGGAGCTGGCGGCCATATTCCGCATGATAGACAAGGAGAAGGCCGCGGAGGTATTTTCCTATATGGAGGATGATCAGAGACAGACGCTGCTTAAAGGCTTCACGAGCCAGGAGATTTCGTATATTCTGGATACGATGTACACGGATGATGCAGTGGATTTCCTGGAAGATATGCCTGCCAACGTTGTAACGAAGCTTCTGGAACACGTAAGCGGGGAGACACGGGCCGATATCAACCGGCTGCTGAAGTATCCGGAAGACAGTGCAGGAAGCATCATGACGGTAGAGTATGTGGAGCTGTCTCCAGAGATGACAGTCGGCCAGGCGCTTGCAAAGATCCGCCGGGTCGGAATCGAGAGCGAGACGGTATACACGTGCTACGTGGTAGAGCGCAAGAAGCTTGTCGGCATCGTGACGGCCAAAGCACTCATGACAAATGCAGAGACAGTCCAAATTGCGGATCTGATGCAGGATAACTTTATCTCCGTGCGGACGACCGACGATCAGGAAGATGCAGCGAAGCTGTTCCGCAAATATGGCCTCATAGCCATACCGGTTCTGGACCTTGAGGAACGTCTTGTCGGTATCGTGACGTTTGACGACGCCATCGGAGTCCTTACGGACGAGACGACAGAAGATATGCACAAGATGGCGGCAATGGCGGCAAATGAAGAATCCTATCTAAAGACAGGAGTGTTCCGGCATGCCAGGAACCGCATCGGCTGGTTATTATTCCTGATGTTCTCGGCTACTATAACAGGCACTATCATCACCCGGTATGAAGCGGCAATCGCTGCCGTTCCGCTTCTCGTATCATTTATACCGATGCTTACCGATACAGGCGGCAACTGTGGTTCACAGAGCTCTACGCTCGTCATCCGGGGCCTGGCAGTTGACGAACTGCACTTTAAAGACCTGTTTACCGTCGTATGGAAGGAATTCCGGGTATCGCTCGTAGTGGGGACAGTGCTGGCGGCGGCCAACGGTATCCGAATCTACGTCATGCACCGGGATCTGGGACTGGCGGCAGTGATAGGCATCTCTCTTATCGGCACGATTATCGTGGCGAAGATGGTGGGCTGCATGCTGCCAATCTTCGCGAAACAGCTCAGGCTGGATCCGGCGATTATGGCGGCACCGCTCATCACGACGATAGTAGATACATGCTCCATCATCATCTTCTTCAAGATTGCGACAATGGTATTCCATCTGTAAGGCAGGAATCTGCCCGTGTAAAATGGGAAAATAGAAAGGCGGCTGCTTTTATGAAAATAGACAGGCTGATAGGTATCTTATCTGTGCTGCTGCAGCAGGAAAAGGTGACAGCCCCGTATCTGGCGGAAAAGTTCGAAGTGTCCAGGAGGACGGTCAACAGAGACATCGAGGATCTGTGCAAGGCAGGGATACCGCTTGTCACCACGCAGGGAAGCGGGGGCGGCATATCCATCATGGAAGGTTATAAGCTGGAGAAGACGCTTCTCACTTCTTCAGAGATGCAGGCCATACTGACAGGGCTGAAAAGCCTGGACAGCGTGGCCGGGACGAGCAGATACAGACAGCTGATGGATAAGCTCGATGTAAGGAGCACTACACTTGCGTCCAACAGCCACATACTCATAGATCTGTCCTCCTACTACAAAACGACACTGGCACCGAAGATAGAGAAGATACAGGACGCGATAGAAAACCGGAGATATATCGCTTTTCGCTACTATGCGCCCAAGGGGGAGAGTGTCAGGAAGATCGAACCGTGCCTTCTCGTGTTCCAGTGGGCGTCATGGTATGTCCGCGGATACTGCCCGGACAGGAAGGATTACCGTCTGTTCAAGCTGAACCGCATGCTGGAGCTGGAAGTGCTCCCGGAGCAGTTTGCGGAGCGGGAGGCAGAGCCCTATGAGCTGCCGGCGGATTCGGCATATGACAGGCACATACCGGTAAAAGCTGTATTTGCTCCTGAAATGAGATGGAGGCTTATCGAAGAATATGGAGCGGACTGCTTTGAGGAACAGGAGGACAAAAGACTGCTGTTCCGGTTTGATTTTGCGGACGAGGAAAATATATTCAGCTGGATTTTAAGCTTTGGAGATAAAGCGGAGCTGCTGGAACCAGCTGGGCTGCGCAGCCGCCTTCATGATATCGCGGGGAAAATCTTTGAGAAATATAATGACAGATAGCAGGAACAGAGCGTAAGAGCCGGACGGCTTATATTATGGAATAATCTTACTCCCATGATTTCACATTGAAATATGGGAGTTTTCTTATTATAATTGAAACTATAACGTGCGGGCGACCGCTTCGGCTAATAATACAAGAAGGATGGATGATGACGATGAGAAGACCAAAACGTGAAATCAAGGATATGGCGGAGATATGCAAGGTGATTGACGAGTGCAGCGTGTGCCGGATGGGGCTGTGCGACAAGGGCAGCGTGTACATCGTGCCGATGAATTTCGGCTACATACGCGAGGAGAGAAAGCTTACCTTTTATCTGCACAGCTCAAAAGTCGGAAGGAAGATGGAAGTGCTCAAAGAGAATCCTCATGTGGGCATAGAGCTTGACTGCAGGCACGGGCTTCTGCCTGCTGACAAGCCGTGCAGCCACAGCTATTGCTTTGCGAGCCTTATCGGCACGGGCAGGGCTGTCATAGAAGAAGACGCGCAAGAAAAGCGGAAGGCATTGAAAGTAATCATGAAGCACCAGACGGGGAAAGACTTTGATAACTTTGACGAGAAATGGATCAACGCCGTGGCCGTCATAAAGGTGGAGCTTCAGGAATATGCCTGCAAGCATCACGACGGCACCAACTGATGAAAAAGGGGTGGTTTTATGTGGATTGTCACGGCCATATGCGCGGTATTATCTATAATCCTGCTGTCCGGGAGAGGCAGCTTTCTCATAGCGGGCTATAATACCGCAGATAAAGAGGAGAAGGCAAGATACGACGAGAAGAAGCTCTGCCGTGTCATGGGGGCGGGCATGTCTGTCATAACAGCTATCCTTCTGCTATGTGGGATATATGAATACGACCTTCCCCGCGGCCTGAGATGGATCATGCCGGTCGGCATCTTCGGTGTCGTCATCTTCCTTGCCATAGCGACGAATACGATCTGCAGGAAAAAGAAGCCTGCGGCGGGCACGGTGGCGGGGAGGAAAGATACGTTCATGACGAAGGTTACCGTGGCGGTACTTGTAGTAATAGGCATCATCGTGGCAGCAGTGCTTTATACGGGGGATGTCAAGGTGCGGTTTGAAGAGGAGAGTATGAATATCCATACGTCTATGTTAGGGAATAAAAGAGTAGCATATGGCGATATCAAGTCTATCGCATATGAAGACGATATGGAGGTGGGCAGACGTACCGGGGGTATCGGCAGCTTCCGTATACAGGCAGGTGGCTTTAAGAACAGCGAATTTGGCGCATATCATCTGTACTCCTATACAGACTGCGATGAATATGTCGTCATGGACACGGTATATGGTACGGTCGTAATCAACGGAAAGACGCCTTCAAAGACAAGGAATCTGTATCAGGAAATTTCAGAAAGGGAAGATTTTTTCGCAAATTAATGCTTTAATCTGTGAAAGCAATGTGCTATACTAAAAAAAGCATGTATCGTATGAAGGAGGAAATAACATGATTTGGGCGAAAGAAGAGACCCTGCCGAGAGCTGAGATTGAGGACATACAGCTTGAAAAGCTTAAGGAGACGGTGCATTACATATATGAAAGATCAGCGCCTTACCGGAAGAAGATGGACGAGGCGGGCGTAAAGCCTGATGATATCACCAGCCTGACAGAATTGCGGAAACTTCCATTTACATATAAAGCAGATTTCAGAGATAATTATCCAATGGGACTTTTTGCGGTAGATAAAAAGGAACTGGTGCGTTTCCATGCCAGCTCCGGAACGACCGGAAAACCTACGGTAGTAGGCTATACGAAGAAGGATCTCGACGTATGGCTTAACAACGTGGCAAGGATTGCCTGTATGGGCGGCGCCACGCCGGACGATGTGGCTCAGATCGCTTTCGGGTACGGGACGTTCACGGGAGCGCTCGGGCTTCACGGCGGCCTGGAAAAGTTAGGAGCCTCCGTTATCCCGATGTCATCGGGCAATACGAAGAAGCAGATTATGTTTATGCAGGACATGGAGACGACGCTTCTCGTGGCGACACCGTCCTATGCGCTGCATCTCGGTGAAGAAATCAGGGCGAGAGGGCTTGACCCTTCCAGAGACCTGAAGGTACATATAGGATTGTTCGGTGGGGAAGGAATGACGGAGCCGATGCGAGACGAGATGCATAAAGTATGGGGAGAGCAGTTTTTATGTACCCAGAACTATGGCATGAGCGAGCTGTGCGGCCCTGGTGTGGCGGGGGAGTGCGAGAGATTGTGCGGCATGCATGTCAACGAGGACTGGTTCATACCGGAAGTAATCGATCCTGAGACGGGAGAGGTGCTTCCGCCGGGGGAACACGGGGAACTGGTCGTGACCTGTCTCGGCAAAGAAGCCCTTCCGCTTGTGAGATACCGTACCGGCGATTTGACCAAGCTGATGTACGAACCGTGCGAATGCGGCAGGACGACGGTCAGAATGGAGAATCTGTCCGGGCGTGCGGATGATATGCTTGTCATCCGGGGCGTCAACGTATTCCCGACACAGATAGAGGAAGTCCTGCTCCAGGTTCCGGAGATAGGACCTCATTACGAGATTGTCGTAGAACGGAAGAACCGTCTGGACGTGATGACGATAACGGTAGAACTGATAGATGACCGTCTGCTTGACAGCTACAGCAAGCTGAGCGAGCTGGAGCAGCGGATTAAGAAGGGACTGAAGGCGCAGCTTGGCCTTGCGACACAGATTAAGCTTGTCGCCCCGTATTCTCTGCAGAGATTTGAGGGAAAGGCAAAGAGAGTGACCGATATGAGAAAGGATGGACTATAAGATATGTCAGAGGGAAAGAAAGTAGTAATGCTCGGGAATGAAGCGATTGCCAGAGGGGCATATGAAGCCGGGGTGAAGGTATCGGCGGCTTATCCGGGAACACCGAGCACGGAGATCAGCGAGTATCTCGTCCAGTATAAAGACGACTTGTACTGTGAGTGGTCACCAAATGAGAAAGTGGCGACAGAAGTGGCAATTGGAGCCTCTGTCTCGGGGGTGCGTTCGATGGCATGTATGAAGCATGTCGGATTCAATGTAGCGGCCGACCCGGCTTATACCGTATCGTATATGGGGGTGAACGGAGGACTGGTCATCGTCGTGGCCGACGACCCGGGTCTTTACAGTTCTCAGAATGAGCAGGATACCCGCATGGTGGCCCGCGCGGCACAGCTGCCGGTTCTGGAGCCATCCGACAGCTCTGAGGCGAAGGAGTACATGAAGACGGCATATGAGCTGAGCGAGAAGTTCGACCGTCCTTTCGTATTCCGTATTACGACAAGGCTTGCACATTCCCAGGGACTTGTAGCGCTATCGGACCGTGAGGAGATAGAAGACCGGCCTTATGTAAAGGATGTCAAAAAGACAGTCATGATGCCGGGTAATGCAAAGCTCCGGCATGTGGAGATTGAGAAGAGGAATCTGGAGCTGGCAGAAGCCGCGGAGTCTCTGCCAATCAACACGGCAGAATTCAATGACACTAAGATAGGAGTCATAACGAGCGGTATCCCTTATCAGTATGTAAAAGAGGCGATGCCGGAGGCTTCCGTATTGAAGCTCGGCATGGTCAATCCTCTGCCGAGGAAGATGATAGAGGACTTTGCGTCCAAAGTAGATAAGCTCTATATCGTGGAAGAGCTGGACCCGGTAATAGAGGAACAGGTGAAGTCGTGGGGTATTGAAGCCATCGGAAAAGAGATATTTACCGTACAGGGAGAATACAGCGCCAATATGATCCGCAGAGCTGTTCTCGGACAGGAGCTGGAAATCGCTGCTCCGAAGCCGGCACCGATGCGTCCCCCGATATTATGTCCGGGATGCCCGCACAGGAGTGTGTTCTACGTGCTGCAGAAGCTCAAGATGCACGCCGCCGGAGATATCGGATGCTATACGCTCGGAGCGGTTGCCCCCCTTGGCGTAGTGGACACTACTATCTGCATGGGAGCGAGCATCTCCAGCCTGCACGGGATGGAAAAAGCAAAGGGAAAAGAGTATATCAAGAACTGGGTTGCAGTGATTGGTGACTCTACTTTCTTACATACAGGTATCAATTCTCTCATGAACATGATGTACAACAATGCTACGGGAACGGTCATGATACTGGATAATTCCACGACAGGGATGACCGGGCATCAGGATCATGCGGCAACGGGAAAGACGCTGCAGGGAGATCCGACATATGCGATTGACATACCAGGGCTGTGCCGTGCCGTAGGTGTCAAGCATGTAGTGGAGGTCAACGCGTTTGATATAGGTACTCTTGAACATGTCATCAAAGAAGAGACGGCCAGAGAGGAAGTGTCCGTCATTATAACGAAATCACCGTGCGTGCTTCTGAGCAAAGCAAGAAAGCCGGTTTACACTGCTCACAGGGACAAGTGCAAAACATGTGGAATGTGCATGAAACCGGGGTGTCCGGCCATGACAAGAAATGAGGACGGAACGATATATATCGATGATACGATGTGTACCGGCTGCGGCTTGTGCGAGGACTTATGTAAGTTCGACGCGATAGAAATAGTAAAGGCAGGTGACAGGTAATGACGGCAAAAAATATAATGATAGTTGGTGTAGGCGGTCAGGGAACGCTTCTCACGAGCAGGATACTCGGGGGGCTTGCGATAGAGCTCGGCTATGATGTCAAGCTTTCGGAAGTGCACGGAATGGCACAGCGGGGCGGGAGTGTCGTCACCTTCGTCCGCTATGGCGATAAGGTGGCAGAGCCGATCGTAGAAGAGGGCGTGGCAGATATCGTCATTGCCTTCGAGCGGCTTGAGGCCTATCGGTACGCGCATTATCTCAAAAAGGGCGGTGCCCTGATTGTAAATGACTGGAGGATCGATCCTATGCCGGTCGTCATCGGGGCTGCAAAATATCCGGACAATATATTGGAAGAGCTCAGCAAAGAGTACAGGCTATACAGCGTCAATGCTACAGAGGAATCCAGGAAGCTCGGAAACTCCAGAGTATTCAACATGATTGTGCTCGGCGTCGCCGCGAGGCACATGGACTTTACGAAAGAGCAGTGGTACGATGTGATAGAAAAGACAGTGCCGCCGAAAACGGTTGATATAAACAGGCAGGCGTTTGATGTGGGATATAATCTGGAAGCCAGGTAGAAGTCCCCGGGGTACCTGATGAAAATTAAGGAGGTGTGGTATGATCAGGCAATTATCAGTATTCGTGGAGAACAAGCCGGGAAGTCTTATGGATGTTACGTCGCGTCTCACAGAGGCTCACATTAATATCCGGGCTGTCGCGTCTTTTGACACACCAGAGTTTGGTATCCTTCGTCTCGTAGTCGATAAGCCAGCAGAGGCGAAGGGGTGTTTGACTGAGAAGGGATTTGTCGTCAGGCTTCATGACGTGATAGGCGTAGAGCTGGAAGACAAGAAAGGCAATCTTAATCAGATGTTGGCAATACTTGCAGAAGGCAGAATAAATGTAAACTACATCTATTCATTTGTAATCCGCGAAGGAAAAGCGCCGGTTCTGGTATTCAGCACGGATGACTATGAGGGAGCAGCTCAGATTCTTAAGGATGCAGGTGTAAAGATTGTAGAAGAGTCAGATTTATAAGATTAAGAATAGGAGTAGATGGACATGGCAGGAGTAGCATTAAAAGACTGGAAGGAAAAGATCAGGGACCCGAAGATAGAGTGTATGAGCAGGGATGAGATGAGCGCGCTTCAGAGCGGGCGTCTCGTACAACAGGTAAAGAACGTATATGAGAATGTGGAGTTCTACCGGAAGAAGATGGATGAGATCGGAGTGGAGCCGGGTGATATCCGGGGGATTGAAGATATAGGCAAGCTTCCGTTCACGACCAAGGAAGACTTAAGAGACAACTATCCGTTCGGACTTCTGGCGGTTCCTCAGGAGAAGATTGCGAGAGTGCAGGGGACATCCGGGACGACCGGGAAGCTTACCCTGGCTTCTTATACGCAGAATGACGTGGACGTGTGGGGCGAATGTGTTGCGAGAGGGCTTACGATGGCAGGGCTTACAGAGGCCGACCGTATTCATGTATGTTACGGATACGGCCTGTTCACAGGAGGTATGGGTCTGGATCTCGGGGCGAAGGCGCTCGGAGCGATGGCGATACCGATGTCGTCCGGCAATACGAAGCGCCAGCTCATGTGCATGGAAGATTTCGGGGCGACAGCCTTCGCCTGTACACCGTCCTATGCGCTCTATCTGGCCGAGGCGGCGCAGGAAGCTGGAATTGTGGACCGCCTCCAGATTAAGGCAAGCATTAACGGGGCGGAGCCGTGGACAGATGAGATGCGCAAGAAGATAGAGGGCATCCTGCATATCAACAGCTTCGATATATACGGGCTTTGCGAGATAACTGGGCCGGGGGTCGCCATGGACTGTATCCACCACAAAGGACTCCACGTGTATGAAGATTATTTTTATCCTGAGATTCTGAATCCTGGAGATTATACTACTTGCGCAGACGGAGAGACAGGAGAACTTGTATTTACGACCCTTGCCAAGGAAGGGATGCCGTTGATTCGTTACAGGACAAAGGATCTGACAAGCATCGAATACAGCACATGCGAATGTGGGAGGACGCTGCCGAGAATACAGAAGTTCACAGGCCGTACGGACGACATGAAAGTAATCCGCGGCGTCAATGTATTCCCGACACAGGTAGAGACTGCACTTCTCTCCATTGGCGGCGGGGTGGCTCCTCATTATCTCATGATTGTGGACCGGGAGAACAATCTTGATGTCCTGACTGTCATGGTAGAGGTGGACGAACGATACTTCTCAGACGAGATTCGTAAGCTGGATGAATTGAAGAATAAGGTCGGTGCAGTATTGAAGCAGGCTCTCGGCGTGTCTGCAAGAGTGAAGCTCGTTGAGCCTAAGACGATAGAACGAAGCGAGGGCAAGGCAAAGCGTGTCATCGATAAGAGAGACTTGTAAGAAGGAAGGGTAAAGAGATGGGTATGAGTAATACAGTACAGCAGTTATCAGTATTTTTGGAAAACAGAGAGGGCCGTCTTGACGAAGTGCTTGCCATACTTGCGGAAGGTGGAGTGAATATAGTAGCTCTTAGCCTGGCAGACACATCCGACTACGGTATGCTCCGTATGATTGTGTCCGATCCCCACAAAGGGAGGGCGGTTCTGAAGGAAGCAGATATTACGGCTATGCTGACAGATGTAGTGGCGCTGCGTGTGCCCCACGCCACCGGTTCCCTGAGCAAAGCGATGCACCAGATTGTGGAAGGTGAAGTCAATATCGAATATATGTATGCGTTTGCCAACGGAAGCGATGCCGCGGCGGTACTCAAAAGCGACGATCCGGCGAGGGTCATCGATATCCTGAAGGGCAGCGGATTTGACGTGTACAGCGCGGATGAGGCGTACAGGGCGAATATGTAAAGACAAAAAAGGGGGATGTCATTTCAGACATCCCCCTTTTCTTTAATCTCATTTCATGTATTACTTTTTAATATCTAAATCAATCATTCAAGTCTTGTTTTATATATAAAAAGGTACATCCAAATTCTGATTAATGCAATTGACTAAACTCTTGTTACGTTAACAGCCTGAGGACCTTTAGAGCCTTCAGTTACTTCGAACTCTACTTCCTGTCCTTCTTCCAGAGACTTGAATCCGTCCATGTTAAGACCTGAGTAGTGTACGAATACATCGTTGCCAGTCTCATCAGAGATGAAACCATAACCTTTTTGGTTGTTGAACCACTTTACTGTACCTCTGTTCATTGTGTTACCTCCATAAAAAATAAAATAAATAATTAGATACCGTATCACCTATAAAATGAATCTATAGATAATACCTCGTCAGATTAGCATATTTTTATAAAAAAGTCAATGCATTCGACAATCTTTTTTGCAATATTACTAAATTTGCGAGATATATGCAGATTATAATTGGTTAATGAACAGTAATGCAGCTAAATTGAATTACAGAATTGTATTGACAAAAAGATGTACGGATGCTAATATTTAATCAAATTAAAAAAGAAATGGCTATTGACCGGTCAATTTTTTTTAGCCTTTCTGATATTATCAGAGATATTATTACAGCGATTATCAATGAATGCAGCAAATTCACATGACAGCAGATACTGCAGAAACATAAGGAGGAAGGGATATGTCATACAGATTAGCAGCCGATGTCGGCGGGACATTCACAGATGTCGTGCTGATTGACGATGAGACAGGCAGCCTGACGACCACGAAGGTGCTTACGACCCCTCAGGCGCTGGAGGAAGGAATGCTTAAGGGTTTCGATGAGCTTACGTCAGGGAATTACGAAGAGGTTGCCAGTATCGTACATGGCACGACATCCGGATTAAATTCTGTGATAGAAAGGAGAGGCGCGCACTGTGCATTGGTTACTACGAGAGGGTTTCGGGACGTCTATGAGATTGCGAGGGCCAACCGTCCGGAAATCTATAACAGCCATTACAGGAAACCAGAGCCGCTCATACCCCGCAAAGATATCTATGAAATTGATGAACGGATTACTTATGAGGGTAAGGTAGAGAAGGAAGCTACATATGAGACGATGAGGGAACTGATTCCTTTGCTGAAGGGGCAGTATGAAGCAATCGCGGTATGCCTCATAAACAGCTATATCAATACAGAGAACGAGCAGAAGGTATGCCGGATTCTGAAGGAGCATCTGGATGAGGATGTGATTGTCACCGCGTCTCATGAAATTGCCCGGGAGTCTCGTGAGTATGAAAGGGTTAGTACGGCGGTGATGAACGCTTATGTGGCACCGAGCACGAGGCACCATGTGTACGCACTGGCCGGTGAGCTTGAGAAGAGAGGGTTCAGTGGCACCCTGTATATGATGCAGTCAAGCGGAGGTGTGATACGCGCGGAGATGGCGGCTGTCAAAGCGGTACAGACACTGATGTCCGGACCGGTAGGCGGAGCCATCGGAGCCAGTGCCATCAGGAGGGAGAACATCATCGGGTTTGACATAGGAGGAACGAGCTTTGATGTCAGCCTCGTGGTAAATGGCAAGATTGAGACGGCAGTGGAGGCAGAGATGGAAGGATTTCCAATCCTTGCTCCTACAGTGAATGTATTCAGCATCGGAGCAGGCGGCGGAAGCATCGCCTGGGAGGAAGCAGGCGGCATGCGGGTCGGTCCACAGAGTGCAGGTGCGGTGCCGGGTCCGGTCTGCTACGACAAAGGGGGAACAGCTCCCACGATAACGGACGCCAATCTCGTGCTGGGGCATCTGTCACCCAGACATTTTCTCGGAGGACGGATGAAGATAAATGAGGAAAAGACAAAAGAAGCCTTTGAAAGCTACGGAAAGAGATTTGGACTCGATATGGTGATGGCCGGAGAGGGGGTGTGTACGATTGCAAACCACAAGATGGCAGACGCTATAAGGGAGCTGACGGTACGCAGAGGCATAGACCCGAGGAACTTCTCTATCCTGGCATTCGGCGGGGCGGGACCGATGCATGCGGCGCTCATAGCAGAGGAATTGGACATAGAGGAAGTAATCGTTCCCGCCAACCCAGGCGTATTCTCCGCATGGGGCATGCTGCAGGCAGATATCCGGCACGATGCCGCAGTCACAAGCCTGTGCCTGCTGGACCGTCTGAAGGAGGAAGCATACGAAAGAAACTTTGAATTTCTGAAAGAAGAGCTGCAGAAGGTTTTGGAAAAGGAAGGTATCGCGCAGCAGGCAAAACAATATATCTGTTCCCTGGATATGAGATATTTCGGCCAGGAATACACCATATCCGTGGACATACCGGAGGGCATGGGATATTGCAGAGATTATATAGAGGAGCAGTTCAACGGCATATATGAGCGGCTGTACGGACATCATTCTCCGGACGACATTATTGAAGTAGTGAATTACCGGGTGACGGTCGTCGTGCCGGTCAAAAAGTCACAGGCAGCAGGGAGAGAAGGCGGAGGCCAGGCGGACGTCATCGAGCGGCTCCCCGGATATTTTGACGGTGCACGGCATGATATGAACGTATATGCACGAGAACAGCTTACGACGGGAAGCATGGTCGAAGGTCCGGCGATTATTGTAGAGCTGACATCCACGACCGTAGTTCCGCCAAAGTGGAGGCTGGCAGTAGACGGGGCCGGAAGCATGATTATCACAAAAGTGTAAGGAGGAGATGAGATGAGAGCAAAAGTAAGTCCGATTGTCGTTGAAATCATTCGTAATGCAGTAAATTCTGCCGCGCGGGAGATGAACAGCTGTCTGATTAAGAGTTCCTTCGGTCCGGGCATATATGAGATGAAAGACTGCAGTGTAGGTATATTCAACAAGGATGCCAGACTTCTCGGACAGTCGTCGGGACTCCCGATATTCCTGGGAAATCTGGAGATATGTATTAACATCGTAACAGAGCGGATTGGGATGGACGGCTACCGTGAAGGCGATGTATTCGTTATGAATGAACCCTATCTGCAGGGAACCCATGTGGCGGATGTCACAGTGCTGGCCCCGATATTCTACGGGGGAGAGCTTCACGGCTTTACGGCAGTGCGGGCGGCCATGCAGGATATGGGAGGCAAGGATCCGATTGGCAACGCGGATTCTACGGACGTATACCAGGAGGGCCTGCGGATTCCGCCAATCCGCCTCTGTTCGGGAGGAAAACTGTGTACAGACGTGATGGAGATTATCGCTATCAACAGCCGCTACCATACGATGATGAAAGGAGATTTGAATGCCTGCATCGCGGCGTGCTATACAGGCGGAACCCGGATGGGAGAGCTTTTTGACCGTTACGGCACAGACGTGATGCAAGAAGCGGCAGAAGAAATCTTCCGGCAGTCGGAAGAACTGGACAGAATGGCGGTATCGGCGATTCCCGACGGCGTGTATGAAGCGGAAGGCTGTCTCGATAATGACGGACTGACAGAGGAACCGCGCAGGCTCAAGGTGAAGATATCGATACATGGTGACGAGATGAAGATTGATTTGAGCGGAAGTTCCGGGATGGGAAGCGGCCCGATCAACTGCGGAAAGGCACAGACCATTGCGGCGTGCAGAGTCGGATATAAGCAGATGATCAACCCGAAGAGCCAGGTGTCGGGAGGCACATTCCAGAACTTGAAGGTCGTAGTGGAAACGGGGACATTTCTGGCAGCGGAAGAACCGGCACCTTGCGGATGGTACTTCACAGGACTGGGCCTTTTGATTGATCTGATAGGAAAAGCCCTGTCACCCGTTATGGAGAAAGAGGCGGCGGCAGCCCATTATGGGGATTCCAGCCTTATAATCTTCCGCGGGTACGATTCGGTTCGGGACAAACCGTTCGGCATCTGTGAAGCCACCTCCGGGGGATGGGGTGCATATGCCGGAGGAGACGGGCAGAACTGTATGATCAACGTAGTCAACGGGGACTTGAAAAACTGGAGCGTTGAATTCATAGAAGATAAGTTTCCGCTCCGTCTGCTCTCCTACGAGATCCGGAGTGATTCGCAGGGACCGGGGAAATGGCGCGGAGGTGCAGGCGTCGTCCGCACATACCGTGTGGAGACAGACGGGGAATGCCATCTGATGCTGTGGATCGAACGGACGAAGACGACAGCCTGGGGGCTGTTCGGCGGCGGGAGCGGGAAGGCGCCTGTCGCAATCGTGAACCCGGGAACGCCGGATGAGCGCACGTATCTGAAGACGAACACGCTTTCTCTTAATAAAGGTGATATCGTACAGTTACGGACCGGAGGCGGCGGGGGGTATGGCAATCCTCTTGACAGAGATCAAAGGGCGGTGCGGGAAGATATCGAGAACGGCTATATAACCGTGGAACATGCAAAGGAGTATTATGGCTATGAAGCATAGCCGGGATTATGGATAAAGGAGGAAAAAGGATGAAGAGAAATGTTATGAGACGAGCTCTGGTACTGGGCATGGCAGCGGCACTGGCCTGTTCGCTGTGCGCCTGCGGTGGTGGAAAGAAGACATCCGGCGAAGAGGGAAAAGTGGATACGGAAGATGACAAGACATTTGTCGCCGCCCTTGCATTCATGCCGGACAGCATTGACCCGACCAACCTTATGAACGCGGCAGATATGCATGCGACGAGAAACTGCTATGAGCCACTGGTGGAAGAGGTCCGTGGAACTACGGATCTGGAGCCGTGGCTGGCCGAAGAGTGGGAGATACCAGATGCCAGGACATACATCTTCCACATCCGTGACGGCGTAAAGTTCTATGACGGCACAGACCTGGATGCCGAGGCCGTCGTGTATTCGTTCGAGCGGGCAAGGGCATTTGTAAATTCTGTATCATCCTGTGTGGAGGAGATTGACACGATAGAGGCGACGGATGATATGACGGTGAAGATGACGCTGAAGGCGGAAAATTCGGGATTCTTATATAACGTTGCCAAAATTGGCATCATTTCCCCCACGTTCTGCAAGGAAAACGAGGAGAGCGGAGACTGGGCACAGAAGCATCTGAAGAAGTACTCCTGCGGAACCGGGGCATATCAGGTGACGGATTATGTAGATGATCAGTATGTGACGTTATCCAGATTCGACGATTACTGGCAAGGATGGGAAGACAATCAGATTGACGTGGTCCAGACACTGATTGTCAAGGATAACGCGACACAGATTCAGATGCTGAATTCCGGGGAGGTGGATAAGCTTCAGATTCCGCTGACAGAAAATCTTGACATGCTGGAAAAAAATCCTGATATCGATATATTAAAGGGCGGCTCTTTGCAGACGAACATCTTTACCTTCAACATGAAGAAGGCGCCGTTTGACAATCCGAAGGTGAGACAGGCGGTATCCTATGCTTTTGATTATGAAGGTGTCAAGAATACGGTATACAATGGACAAGCCACCATACCAAGCGGATTCATGCCGGCAGATTTTGCAGAGCATAATACAGATATACCGGAGCAGAAGCAGGATATGGAGAAGGCAAAACAGCTCATGGAGGAGTCGGGAACCGGCCCTTGCGAGATTAGGGTGCACCTCTGCGAGGGCAGTGACGACCAGGTACAGATGGCGCAGATTCTTCAGGCCAATCTCGCAGAAATCGGCATAACGGTCAAAATCGAGATTATGCCATGGACTTCCCTCGTAGAGGAAAATACATCTCCGGAAACGGCACCGGAAATGTCGGCGCTTAATATGGGGGCGTTCACAGGGGACGCGGCTTTCTTCCTGAAGCAGAACTTCCACAGTATCAACAGCGGGGGTTCTTATAACTGGAGCTTTTATGAAAAGCCTGAGTTCGACGAGCTTCTGGACGCCGCTGCGGCAACCGTCGACGCGGCCGAGAAGACGGAACTTCTGAAGCAGGCGCAGCAGATGCTGGCAGACGACTGTGCGGCAGTATATGCGGCATCCCCGAACACGGTGGAAGCAATCAATCATACGTACAAAGGATATGTGCTGCATCCGCTCGACTACTTCTATTCCATCCGGTTCTACCAGCTGACTGTAGGTGACTAGGAGATAAAACGGAGGGAACCGTTATGGGAAAATTTTTATTGAAAAGATGTGCATCGCTTGTGCTCGTCATCATCGGCGTTACGATGCTCGTATTCCTTGCAACCTACTATCTTCCGTCGGATCCGGCCAGGGCGGCGGCAGGGCCGTCCGCAACGAATGAGCAGGTAGAGGCGAAACGGGTGGAACTGGGCCTTGATAAGCCGGTCTACGTCCAGTATCTCAATTACATGAAGGGTCTGCTGAAGTTTGATATGGGAACTTCTTTCAAGACGAAGCAGCCGGTAGCCCAGGAGATAACGTCCAGGCTTTCCGCCACGCTCGAGCTGACTGCTGTTTCACTCATAGTATTCTTTGTCCTTGCCCTTATTCTGGGAAGCATAGCGGCTTTGAAGCGGGCCGGGGTGCTGGACGGCATCATCCGGTTCTTTTCGGTGGCGGGCATGGCAGTTCCACCCTATTGGCTGGCGCTCATATTCCAGTATGTATTCTACTACAGGCTTCAATGGCTGCCGGCCGGCTACCGGCTGCCTGTAGGGACGCTGCCTCCGGACGCCGTCACGGGGTTCTATCTGCTGGACAGCGCGCTTGCAGGAGATTGGGCATTGTTTTTGCAGGCTGCCAGACATCTGCTCCTTCCCGTATTAAGCCTTGTGCTCGGCTATTGCGGCATTACGGCGAGGATGATGCGGACACAGCTTTTGCAGGAACTGCGTCAGGACTACATAAGGACCGCAAGGTCCAAGGGGCTTCCAGAACATACGGTGATAGGACGCCATGCTATGAAAAATGCAATTTCACCTATACTGACACTGTTAGGGATGCAGGCGGGAGGTATGATTGGCGGCACGGTGCTCATAGAAAAGATATTCAGCTGGCCGGGGCTTGGCTCTTATGCCCTGGATGCGATCGCATCGCTGGATTTGATGGTTGTGGCCGGGATTACGCTGACGATGGCAGTCATATTCATATTAATCAACCTGTTAGTTGACATATCATATGTCCTGATCGATCCAAGAGTGAGGTTAAGCTGATGAAAAAGATAAAAAATATTTTTTCAGAGACCTGCCGTCCACGATAGGTACTCTCATATCAGTGATGATTGTGCTGTTCATGGTTACAGGGCCATTTATAGCGAGATATAAGCCGCTTGTCGTAGATATGAACGCGAAGCTGGTGGCGCCAGGCAGCGCCCACTGGTTCGGTACAGATGAGATGGGAAGAGACCTGTTCAGCAGGATGGCATATGGCTCATGGTATTCCATGGGTACCGCTCTGGCGGTCGTCCTGTGTGCGGCGGCAGCTGGTATCGTGATAGGCGGAATTGCCGGCTATATCGGTGGCTGGTTCGACAATCTGGTCATGCGTATATGTGATGTATTCATGTCTTTCCCGCAGATATTTCTCGCTATGATCATCGCGGCGGCAATCGGAGCGGGAATCGGGCCGACCATTTTCGCTCTGGCAGTGTCCTGGTGGCCGAATTACGCCAGGATGGTGCGCGGTATGGTAATTGTCATCAAGGAAAAGCTATACGTAGAGTCTGCAAAGGCAATCGGTATGCATCCGGCAAAGATTGTTTTTACCATAATCATCCCCCAGACAATGTCCATGGTGATTCCGCAGATTACGATGGGAATCGGCAATGCGCTGATAGCCGCATCCGGTTTCTCCTTTATCGGTCTGGGCGCGCAAATGCCCACTCCGGAGTGGGGAGCGATGATATCAGCCGGAAGTCTGTTCATATTCAATGCGCCCTGGTACTCCATGATACCCGGAGTGTTCATCTTCCTGTCGGTTCTTGGATTCAGCCTGTTGGGAGATTCGCTGCAGGAAGCGACAAATCCGGAACTAAGGAACCTATAGACAGGGTAGAAAAGGAGGATGCAGGATGAACATTAAGAAGAGGATAGAGGACGTACGGAAGGTGATGGGGGAAAGGCAGGTTGACTGCCTGATCCTCGCTCCGTCCACGGACTTGTACTATGTGACCGGATTCTGCGGGCTTGCCATGGAACGTCCCATTTTCCTTATCGTGCGGCAGGAGGACGCTTGTTTTATCCTGCCCCGGTTTGAGGCTGATAATCTCCAGAAGGAGATAAAGGAACAGATTCCATGTATCCTATGGCAGGAAACCGAAGATCCATACGAGAAGGCCGCCGCGTGCATCGGAAATAAGAAGCTCCGTATCGCAGCGGGCGATACGATGCCGAATGTGATGGCTTACCGGCTGGCACGAAAGATGGAACAAGTAACCTGGCGTCTTGGCCAAGAGGTGATGGAGGAACTCAGAGCTACAAAAGATGCAACGGAATTAGAAGCATTGACGGCAGCACAGCAAAAATCAGAAACTGCATTGTCAAGAACGCTCAAACAGGGACTGGCTGGTTACACCGAGCGGGAAGTGGCGCTGCGGCTGAAAGGACATCTGGAGGAAGAGGGGCTTGTATGCCAGGGGATGCCTCTTGTGGCATCCGGGCAATATGGCGCCATGCCCCACCATCAGGCAGAAGATATCAAGATTTGTCCCAAGGATGCAGTCATCATAGACTTTGGAGGAAGCTATGAAGGATATTACTCCGATATCACGAGAACGGCAGCTGTAGGGAAGCCGCCGGAAGGGTTTGAGGAAGTATACGAAATCGTCCGTGCGGCAAACGAGACGGCTTTTAAGAAGGCGAAACCGGGCGTTCCGTGTGAGAGCCTTGATGAATCGGCCAGAGAGATAATCCGGGAAGCCGGCTACGGCCAGTTTTTTACACATCGCCTCGGACATGGCATCGGCCTCGATATCCACGAGCCACCGTATATAGTCGCGGGTAACCGGAGTGTGTTACAAGAGGGGAATGTATTTTCCAATGAGCCGGGCATCTATCTGCCGGGACGCTTTGGAGTCCGGCTGGAAGATGATCTGTATGTCGGGCCGGAAGAAGCAAGATGCCTGACAGGGCTTGGGCATGAAATCCTCATCGTAGATTAGAAGGGAGGGACATTTTGTGAGCGATACTTTATTGAATGTGGATAATCTCGTTACGGAATTCTATGGAGAAGCCGGAACCGTCAAAGCGATTGACCATGTGTCCTTCCACGTGGATAAAGGCGAGATTCTCGGTGTAATCGGAGAATCCGGATGCGGCAAGAGCGTGACGTCCATGTCGGTTATGCGGCTCATTCCGGATAACCTTGGAAGAGTCGCGGAAGGCTCGATTACCTTTGAAGGCAGAAATACGCTGGAAATGAGCAGGAAAGAATTTTCGGCAGTTACGGGGAAGGAGATTTCGATGATATTTCAAGAGCCGCTTTCCTCGTTGAATCCTCTGCTCACTTGTGGGTATCAGATAGTGGAGACGATACGTTACCATGAGACGATCAGTAAAAAGGCGGCGTGGGAGAAGGCAGTGGAACTGCTTGACATGGTCGGTATCCCGATGCCTGAGAAAAGGGCAAAAGAATATCCGCATCAGCTGTCCGGCGGTATGCGCCAGAGGGTCATGATAGCGATGGCGATTGCCTGCAGTCCGAAACTGCTCATTGCCGACGAACCGACGACAGCACTGGATGTGACGATTCAGGCGCAGATACTGGATATCATCAAGAGGCTCCGCAGAGACCTTGGGATGGCCGTCATGTTCATCACTCACGATATGGGCGTGATAGCGGAAGTATCGGACCGGGTTATGGTCATGTATGCAGGCAGCATTGTAGAGGAAGCGCCTGTAAAGAAATTTTTTGCCGATCCGCTGCATCCATATACGAGAGGACTTTTAAAGGCGATTCCGAGGCCGGACGAGAAGAAGGAACGTCTGTTCATGATAGAAGGAACGGTTCCGAAACTGTCGGAGGAAATCAGAGGCTGCAAGTTCTGCAGCCGGTGTGGCTGTGCCGCGGATATCTGCAGGGAACAAAAACCTCCGCTCGTGGAGGCCAAAGAGGGACAGAGCGTATTGTGCTGGCAGTATGCCATGGAAGACAGGTGATACATATGATGAATCAAAAGTACGGACCTGACGGCGCGCCTTTGCTGAAAGTGAGCCATGTATCCAAACACTATTCCGCGAAGCCAGGTGCGTTTTCGAGGGACAGAAGGGTGGTCAGAGCGGTCGAGGATATCAGTTTTGAAGTGTATACGAAAGAGACGATAGGAATCGTGGGAGAATCCGGCTGCGGCAAGACGACACTGGGAAAACTGGTGCTCCGCCTGTTCGAACCGACAAACGGGGAAGTGCTGTTCGAAGGACAGGACGTGCTGAAATTGAAAGGGCAGCAGTTACGGGATTTCAGAAGGTATGCCCAGATAGTGTACCAGGATCCGTACACATCCCTGAATCCGAGAAATACGATCGGCAAGATAATCGGTGAGCCTTTGCTCGTCCAAAAGCTTGCGGATAAGAAAGCGGTACAGGAGAAGGTAATGCACATGCTGGAGGTGGTAGGGCTGTCTTCTGATTATTACGGCAGGTATCCGTTTGAGTGCTCTGGCGGTCAGCGGCAGCGGGTCGGCATAGCCCGCGCGCTCATATTGAATCCAAAGCTTATCGTCTGCGATGAGGCAGTATCAGCACTGGACGTATCCACACAGTCCCAGATCATCAATCTGCTGGACGATATCCAGGAGGAGTTCAGCCTCACCTACCTGTTCATCTCCCATGGACTGTCCGTCGTAAGGCATATGTGCAGCCGCGTGATGGTCATGTATCTCGGGAGAATGGTGGAGATTGCAGAATGTGAGGAGCTGTACCATCATCCGATGCACCCCTATACGCAGGCATTGTTCTCTGCCATCTTGCTGCCGGATCCAGAGATGGAACGGAACAGAATCATACTGGAAGGCGATGTGCCAAATCCGGTCAATGTACCGTCAGGATGCGCATTCCATACAAGATGCAGATATGCAGACGAGCGGTGCAGAAAAGAGACACCCCTCATGCGGGAAATCGGGAATGGGCACAGCGTGGCATGCCATCTGGCTGCAGAGGAGGGCAAGGAGTAGATGAATACAGTGAAGAATAGAGCTATTATTAAAACTACAAAAGGATGTATGAAATGAAAAGAGAAGACTACAAATACCGGAAATATCTTCAGATACTGGAAGAGGAACTGGTTCCCGCGATGGGGTGCACCGAACCGATAGCTATAGCATACGGGGCGGCAAAAGCAAGGGAAATACTGGGAACCATCCCGGAACGCATGGAAGTCTCTGTCAGCGGCAATATCATCAAGAATGTCAAAAGCGTAATTATACCGAACACCGGAGGCCTGAAAGGCATCGAGGCCGCGGCAGTGGCAGGGGTAATCGCAGGGGACGCCGGCAGACGTCTGGAAGTCATAGCGGAAGTGTCCGCATATAAGCGTGAGAGCATCCGGGAGTATCTGCGTACGCATGAGGTCAGGGCAGTGCCGGCTGAGGGAGAATCACTGTTCGAGATTGGCGTCAGGCTGATTCACAAGGACAGCTATGTCCTGTTGAAGATTGCCCGCTACCACACGAATATTGTGCGGATTGAAAAAGACGGGAATATCATATTTGAACAGCTGGAAAAGGCAGAAGATGAAAGCGGGGACGAAGATAACCTGCTGAATGTCAAAGACATTGTTGCATTTGCGGATGCCCTGCATATAGAGGACGTCTATCCAATAATAGAACCGCAGATCCGGTATAATTATTCAATTGCGGAAGAAGGAATCGAAGGCGGATACGGGGCCGGCGTAGGCAAGGTGATACTGGCGCATGACGGGGACAGCATAAGGAACAGGGCAAAAGCGATGGCTGCCGCCGGTGCCGATGCCAGGATGGGCGGCTGCGAATCTCCGGTCATTATCGTATCGGGAAGCGGAAATCAGGGAATCGCGGCATCCGTTCCGGTCATCACATATGCGAAATATCTGGAAAGCTCACAGGAGACTCTCGTAAAAGCATTGGCAGTGTCCAATCTTATGACGATATACCAGAGATTGCGAATCGGTAAACTGTCTGCCTTCTGTGGAGCGGTAAACGCGGGATGTGCCAGCGGAACAGGCATCGCATATCTTATGGGCGGCCGTTATGAAGAGATTGCACATACAATCGTTAATTCACTGGCTATCGTTTCTGGCATCATCTGCGATGGCGCCAAGCCTTCCTGTGCCGGAAAGATTGCCGCCTCCGTGGACGCCGGAATACTTGGATACCAGATGTACGAGGATGGGAGACAGTTCAAGGGCGGTGATGGAATAGTCACAAATGACGTGGACGGCACTATCTATAATGTGGGGAAATTGGGCAAAGATGGAATGAGAGAGACGGATAAGGAGATTATCAGCATCATGATGCAATGTGTTGGCTGATAAGAAATAAAACAATCAAGGAGGATATGAATCATGTCAGAAGAAAGAATGGGAAACGAACGGGAGACGCAGATCAACCGCAATGCAATCGGCCACAGGGCAGCATGGATGGGCCTCATCTACGAAGAAGCAGTAAAAGCAGGCATGGATATCGAGGACGTAATGAGAAAAGCCATCGCCAAGAGAGGAGAGAAGGACGGAGAAAAATTTCGGGCCAGATGTGAGGACACCTCAGACTTAAGCAGTTTCCGTGAGGTATTCCTCGATGACCTTGGCATGAGCACCTTTGATATGGAGGTAGATGAATGCACCGCCGATGATTTGAAAATCCAGTTCCATTACTGTCCGCTGCTGGCAGCATGGAAGGATCTTGGAATGGACGATGGCCAATGTGCCAAGCTATGCGATATCGCCATGGACGGCGACCGCAATATCGCCAGTGCAATGGGGCTTAAGTTCGACCTGAACGGCGCGATTGCTGAAGGATGCGCCACATGCAGGCTGCATTTCCACAAGTAGCATATGTTAGGCGCGCAACATACGAAGGGGTATCCAACACAGGAGATTTCTGGTAGAATAATACATAAGCAAAATACAATGTAAGGCGGAAATTATGCGAACTTAGGAGGACAGTAATGTCAGGTAATATAAAGCTAAAGGACCAGATTTATGAAAATATCTTGAATGAGATTATTGATGGGAATTACAGGCAGAATGACATCATCACGGAGCGCGAGCTGATTGAGAAGCATGGGGTCAGCAAGTCTCCGGTGCGGGAGGCGCTTGTTGAATTGTGCAACGAGAAGATTCTTGAAAGCCGTCCCAGGATGGGATACCAGATATGTCCGATTTCGATTAAGGAGATTTCCGATATTGTGGAGATGCGCGTCATTCTGGAGACGGCAGCGCTGGATAAGACCTTTGCTCAACTCGAGGACAGGCAGATTGAGCTGTTGAAGAAAGATGTTCTGGAAGCAACGAAGATTCACAGTGAAAAGAAGATAGCAAGATACTGGAAAAGCAATATCAGCTTCCATCTGCTCCTGTGCAGCTTCTGCGGTAATGAAAAAATCTGCGAAGCGGTTGAACGGGCGCTGAAGTTTTCTTCCAGGAGTGCGGTACAGTATTACTTCTCTTCCAGCGTCCACAGAAACGAAACGACGGCCCAGCGGCACATATTGCTGATAGAAGCCTTGGAAAGGCGGAATCTGGAAGAAGCAAAAGAAGTGCTGAAAGATGATATAATGGATTTGAAACGTGAGATTGTGGAAGGCATTATAGCGTAAGCTTGGAGGGCCAGCACATGAAGATATCGACGAAGGGAATCTATGCATTGGAGATTGCTGCAGATCTGGCGATGCATTCGGACCCCGGGCACTTGGAAAGCCTTAAAAATATAGCGGAGCGTAGAAAGCTCTCGGAAAAATACCTGGAGCGTATCGTCAAAGCGCTGAAAACTGCAGGAATCGTGTCCAGCGTACGCGGTGCCCAGGGCGGATACTGCCTGGCAAAGGACCCGGAGCAGCTTACAGTGCGGGAGGTGCTGGAAGCAGTAGAAGGAGAACTCGTGCCTGTAGAATGCCTGACAAAAGGGAGCAGCTGCGGTATCGACTGCAGCCTCTGTCCGACAAAAGATACGTGGGGGATGCTCTGGGATGTGATGGTAAGCGTTGCAGACGGAGTAACCGTAAGTGAGATCGTCCGAGTGGCGGCGAAGAGAGGATAGACTGCAGAGCAGGCGCCCGGCGTAAGAATGTTTTTTTGATACATTCTTACGCCGGGCGTTCTTCATGTTCCACGAGTTGGAATATTTTTCAAAAAGTATATTGACATGGTAGGAAAAAAGGTGTATAACATAAAACATATAATTCTTATCAATTTAGTAGGAATTGAAACGGAGGTGCTTGCGATGAAGATATCAACAAAGGGCAGATATGGGCTGAGAGCGCTGGTGGATATGGCGGCAAATTCAAATGGGCAGCCGGTCTCCCTCACGCAGACGGCAAGCCGGCAGAACCTGTCGCTGAATTATCTTGAACAGGTATTCGGCACCTTGCGCAAAGCAGGGATCGTGGCAAGCGTCAAGGGAGCCGGTGGCGGATACATGCTTGCGAAAGATATATCTGAGATAACGGTGAAAGAGATTCTGGAGGCTCTGGAGGGCCAATTCTCGATTGTCAACAAAATACCGGATGAATGTGAAGATGAAGTGGAAGCAGCTATCAGAGAACTCGTCTGGGATGAGATTGACAGGAGGGTGAATGAATTGTTTCAGGAACGCACGCTTGGCAGGCTCGTGGAAGAATATCGGGAGAAGCAGGAACAAGCCGTTCCCATGTATTACCTGTAGCGTCGGCGTACAGAGGACATCACAGACAGAACAATACTATGGTAAAAAAAGAGGAAAGCGAGGACATCAGTTATGAACAGAGATTGGAGATTTGAGACATTGCAGCTACATGTTGGACAGGAGCAGCCGGACCCGGCGAGCGACGCCAGGGCGGTTCCTATATACCAGACTACATCTTATGTATTCCGGGACTGTCAGCACGCGGCGGATCGTTTTTCCCTTACGGACGCAGGGAATATATACGGCCGGCTCACCAATTCGACACAGGACGTATTCGAGAAGCGCATGGCCGCGCTGGAGGGAGGTGTGGCTGCGCTGGGAGTAGCTTCGGGGGCAGCGGCGATAACGTATACGTTTCAGAATCTTGCCCATGGGGGAGGTCATATCGTAGCCAGCAAATACCTATATGGCGGAAGCTTTAATCTTCTGGAACATACGCTCCCCGCACAGGGGATTACGACGACTTTCATCGACCCCGATGAAGAGGGGGCGTGGGAAGCCGCCATACAAGATAACACAAAGGCACTGTTCCTCGAGTCTATCGGCAATCCAAACGCCAACCTGGCAGATATAGAAAAAGTGGCGGAGACGGCCCACAGGCATGGAATCGTGCTCGTGATGGACAGTACGTTCGCGACACCGTATCTGCTGCGGCCGATGGAACATGGTGCGGATATCGTCGTACATTCAGCCACAAAGTTTATCGGGGGACATGGAACGGCTATCGGCGGCGTAATCATAGACGGAGGTAGATTTGACTGGAAGGCTTCCGGCAGATACCCGCAGCTTACGGAGCCGGATGCGAGCTATCACGGCGTCATATTTTCCGAGGCGGCCGGAGAAGCGGCATTTGTGACAAGGATCCGGGCAGTCATATTGAGAGACACAGGAGCCACCATGGCCCCGCTGCACGCATTTCTGTTTCTACAGGGACTTGAAACGCTGTCTCTCAGAGTAGAACGCCATGTACAGAATACGATTCAGGTGGTCGATTATCTGAGCAGGCATCCGAAAGTGGAGCGGGTGAACCATCCGATGCTGACGGACAGCCCATACCATAATCTATACGGCAGATACTTTCCAGAAGGGGGCTGCTCTATCTTTACATTTGAAGTGAAAGGTGGTGAAGAGGAAGCGAAACGCTTCATTGACAGGCTGGAAATATTTTCCCTGCTGGCAAATGTAGCAGATGTAAAATCACTTGTCATTCATCCGGCCAGCACGACACATTCCCAGATGACGGAGGAGGAGCTTGGCAACTCCGGTATACGTCCGAACAGCGTACGCCTGTCCATAGGGACAGAACATATTGACGATATTATCTACGATTTGGATCAGGCATTGGCGGCAATATAACCATATAACAGTAAAGCAAGGAAATCAGGCAGCAGAAAAGAAGGAGATTCAAGATGGGACAGATATATAAGAACGTAGAAGAAATGATTGGAAAGACGCCGCTTCTGGAAGTGGCGAGAATAGAAGAGGAAAAGGGGCTTGAGGCAAAAGTTCTCGTAAAGCTGGAGCTTTTTAACCCTGCGGGAAGTGTCAAAGACAGAGCGGCTTTATCCATGCTGCTTGACGCGGAGGAGAAAGGGCTTGTCACCCCTGGCTCGACGATTATCGAACCGACTAGCGGCAATACAGGAATCGGGCTGGCTTCGGTTGCCGCATCGAGAGGATACCGGACCATATTTACCATGCCCGAGACGATGAGCATAGAGCGCAGGAAGCTTTTGAAAGGATATGGGGCTGAGATTGTCCTCACCGAAGGTGCCAAAGGAATGCCGGGGGCCATCTCAAAAGCAAAAGAGCTGGCGGCTGAAACAGAAAACGCTATCGTACTCGGCCAGTTTGTCAATGAGGCGAACCCGAAAGCACATAGGGAGACTACAGGACCAGAGATATGGGCAGACACGGACGGAAGGGTAGACATATTCGTGGCAGGCGTTGGTACCGGCGGTACGGTCACAGGTACGGGTGCATACTTGAAGGAAAGGAATCCAGATATAAAGGTGGTCGCCGTCGAGCCGGCTGCTTCCCCTGTACTCTCGGGAGGGACGCCGGGGCCGCATGGCCTGCAGGGAATCGGCGCAGGATTTGTGCCGGACATCCTGGACACGGATATCTATGACGAGATAATAGCAGTAGAAAATGAAGAGGCCTACAGTGCGTCCAGACTTCTGGCGGCAAAGCAGGGGATTCTCACCGGCATCTCATCAGGGGCTGCGCTGCACGCGGCAATGTTGCTGGCTATGAGGGAGGAAAATAAAGGAAAAACAATCGTGGCCCTGCTTCCTGACACGGGGGAGAGATATCTGTCAACTCCGCTGTTTGAGTAAAATATTAGTTCTTGACGGAAGCTGCTTTAACGTGTAAAGTTATCTTATTAAACATGAAGAGGCAGTAAAGGATAGAGAGACTATGATTACACTGACAGGGAAGAAAGTTTCGGAAGGCGTCGCGATTGGACGGCTGTCGTTTTACAGGAGAGATACAAAAGAGATCAAGAAATTTGATGTCAAAGATGTAGAAAAGGAAATCATGAGGTTCCAGAAAGGGCGGGAGAAAGCCCTTCTGGAACTGAAAGATTTGTACACAGATTCCATTAAAGATGTCGGAGAGGCTAACGCCGCCATTTTTGAGATGCAGCAGATGATTCTGGAGGATCAGGATTATATTGACGTGATTACCGGCGTGATACTGGAACAGAAGCTGAACGCAGAGTATGCGGTTCAGTCTGCGTCAGAACAGTTTATTGAGACATGCGTGCAGGAGGGGAAGAATTATGTGCAGGGGCATGACACGGATATCCGGGACGTGTCAAGCAGGCTCGTGCGCATTCTGTCCAGAAGCTGGAAAGACAAGCTGCTTACAGATGAACCAATCGTGCTGGCGGCCAATGAGATATATCCGAGCGAGGCGGTGCAGCTCGATAAGACGAAGATTCTCGGGTTCGTTACAAGATACGGTGCAATCAACTCACACACCGCCGTGCTGGCGAGAACGATGGGGATTCCTTCTGTCATCGGACTTGGAGAGGCGCTGAAGAAGGATTATGACGGAAAGACTATCATCATCGATGGTTTCGAGGGAAAGATATACATAGAGCCGGATTACACGACGCTTACGAGGATGAAGCAGAAGAAAGAAAGCAATGTGTCACAGGTGAAGAATCTGGAGCGTCTCAAGGGAAAGGATAACGTTACCCAGAGCGGACAGAGGATTGACATCTGTGCCAATATCGGCAAACGGGAAGACATAGAAAATGTACTGCGCAGCGATGCCGGCGGTATCGGCCTGTTCCGGAGCGAGTTCCTCTATATGGAGAACAGGCATAAGCTGCCGACCGAAGAACAGCAGTTTCAGACGTATAAGCTGGCGGCAGAGGCCATGGGAGCAAAGCCTGTCGTCATAAGGACGGCGGACCTGGGCGGTGACAAGCAGGCAGAGTGCCTTGATTTCGGAGAGGAGAACAATCCGGCGCTGGGATACCGCGGAATCCGCATCTCCCTTGATAAGGATGAGATGTTCAAGACGCAGCTGCGGGCTATACTGCGCGCGTCGGTATTTGGCAATGTATCCATCATGTTCCCGATGATTACATCGATTGATGAAGTGCAGAGCGCGAAGGTGATGCTGGAAGCCGCCAAGCGCGAGCTCAAAGATGAAAAGACGGCTTTTGATGAAAATATACAGGTTGGCGTAATGATAGAGACGCCGGCCGCGGTCATGATCAGCGGGGAGCTTGCCAGAGAGGTAGATTTCTTCAGCATAGGGACGAACGACCTGTCCCAGTATACGATGGCTGCAGACCGGCAGAACGGCAGAATCAGCAGATATTATGACCCGCACCATCCCGCGCTGCTCAAGATGATCCGCATCGTGACGAACAATGTCCATCTGGAGGGAAAGAGAATCAGTATCTGCGGAGATCTGGCAGCAGATCTGACGTTGACGGAATTTTTTATCCAGATAGGCATAGATGAATTATCCGTGACACCACCTCAGGTACTTGGGCTCAGGAAGAAGATTCGGGATATCCAGTAAGAGTGGGGGTAAGTAAATTAGGCGGCGTGCGGGGAGCCGGGTGGCAGATGCTCCGATGCGTCCGAGGCTCCGACTATTTCACGTATCCCTAACCCTGCAGAATGCGCGCCGAAAGCGGCTTGCATCCCGCAGGATAAGGGCTACGGAAAGGATTCTCCGCCTCTTCCTCATTATAATTCCATTTCGCCAAAGGTTTCAACTTGACGCATCTTTTATTCATAGTCACACAAGCCAATTTTTTCCGGCCGCCAGTATCGCCACACGGCCACCCCCGCCGTGCCAGTAAAGCAGATGCCCCCTGCCTCCCCAGCGGCGTCTTAGTTTACGCCCCCCATTTTTTGCAGCAGATTCAGCGTGAATGCCTGGACCCCTGAAAATGCTGCCCCGAGAAGAACGGCCCACATGCCGTACCGGAAGACTCCAAGCAGGATGACAAGCATATTGATACAGAAGATAGCCCCCGCCACATTGATGGCGGGATTTTTTCTGTTCAGGACGAGGGCAATCGTGTCAAAGCTGATAGCGGTTGCATGCTGGCTGATACAGAGGTAATATCCGGCACCTACCATAAGCGCGGCCGCCAGAGCTGCAATAAGGCGGTTGGAAATGAAACTTATGCCAAGAGAATGGAACGCCGTAAAAAATACCATATAGCAGATGCCGCTGATGATGGTACCTTTAAAATAATCTTTACCGAGAAAAATGTAACATAAGGCAAGCAGCAGGAGTGTGAGTACATTGGCAATCAACGCCGTGTCTGCGTGGAGGAAGGAGGCGGCAATCATGGAAAATCCCGTCACGCCTCCATTCACTATCTCATGGGGGACGGTCAGAAAAGCATAAGCTGACGTTATCAGAATGTTTCCCAGAATAATTTTTACATATCTCATATCAACAACTCTCCAAATCCTGGTCAGATAGTACTGCCACTGATTAACAGTATAGAACATTTTAAAAAGAAAAACTATTCTGATAATCTCTTTGTCAAATGTGCATAATAAAATAAAGTCCTTTTTGGTGGTTATTATTGGCGGATTTTAATTGACATTGACTGAAAATGATTATATTATAATATCAGAAATGAACGAAAATGGATGAATGTGAATGATAATGACTATCTTAAAGACTGGAGGTACTAATATGCTGGCAGAAGAACGTTATAACGAGATACTTAGGCTGGTAAACGACAAAAAGACCGTTACGGTTCAGGAACTGACAGAGCAGCTTGATACGTCGGAATCCACCATAAGGAGAGATTTGACCGCGCTGCACCGGAAAGGCAGCCTTATCAAGGTGCACGGCGGAGCGACTGCAGTGAATCTGGAGACAATGACGAAAGACGCGTTGCTGTCTGTGAGAAGAGACTTGAATATAGAAGAGAAGGTGGCAATTGCAAAGTACGCTGCCGCGCTCATAGAAAAAGATGACTTCGTCTATATGGATGCGGGGAGCAGCGTGGATCTGCTGATTGACTATATAACAGTGGTGGATGCCGTATTTGTGACGAATGCCATCGGACAGGCGCAGAAGCTGCTGAAAAAAGGATGCACGGTCTATCTCCTTGGGGGACAGCTCAAAGAGGCGACGGAAGCGATTGTCGGGGCAGAGGCTATAGAGAGCCTGAAAAAATACAACTTTACGAAGGGATTTTTTGGGACGAACGGGGTGAGCAGGGACAAAGGGTTTACGACACCGGATATCACAGAAGCCCTTGTGAAGGAAAAAGCAGTTTCACAGTGCAGGAGAAGCTATATACTGTCAGATTCAAGCAAAATCAATCAGATCTCATCCGTGACATTTGCAGAATTTACTGCCTGTACTGTGGTGACGACGAGGCTGAATGACGATGCATACAGGGCATGCAGAAATGTAGTGGAGGTAGAGTGATGATTTATACGGTAACGTTCAACCCGTCGCTGGATTATGTAATCCGGACGGAGAAGCTTACCCCGGGTGAAATCAACCGGACAACAGGCGAGCATATCTATCCAGGAGGCAAAGGCAACAATGTCTCTGTCATCCTCTCGAATCTTGGGCTCAAAAGCAGGGCGCTTGGATTTGTGGCCGGCTTTACCGGGGATGCGCTGGAAAAGATGCTGAACGGCTGCGGATGCTATACAGATTTTATCAGGCTCGGGCAGGGATTCACGAGAATCAACGTCAAGATCAATGACGGACAGGAAACGGAGATTAACGGACAAGGTCCTGCCATTACGGAAGAGGCGCTGGACGAGCTGTATGACCGGCTGGACCGGCTGGAAGCAGACGACGTTCTTGTATTGGCCGGAAGCATTCCGGATACCATGCCGCCGGATATCTATGAGAAGATTATGGCCAGGCTTGATGGACGTGGGATACGCATCGCGGTAGACGCGACGAAGAACTTGCTGCTGAATGTGCTGAAATATCACCCATTCCTAATAAAGCCGAATAACCATGAGCTGGGAGAGATGTTTGGCACGGTGCTGAATACGGAGGAAGAGATCATTCGCCATGCCGGCATGCTTCAAGAAAGAGGAGCCCGGAATGTGCTCGTATCTATGGCGGGGGATGGAGCTATCCTCGTGACGGAGGACAAAACAATATGCAGGAGCCGGCCGCCCAAGGGAGAAGTCAAAAATTCTGTAGGCGCCGGAGACTCTATGGTAGCAGGGTTCCTCACCGGATGGCTGAACACGGGAGATTATGAAAAGGCATTTAAGCTTGGGATTGCGGCGGGAAGCGCAACAGCATTTACGGGCTGGCTGGCAGAAAAAGAAGAGATAGAGGCGCTTCTCGGGGAAGAACCGTCAGAGTATGGATTATAGGAGGAATGTATATCATGAAAATCGTAGACTTGCTCAAGAAGGCGAGCATTGAATTGGATGGTGCCGTGAACACGAAGGAAGAGGCGATCGACCGGATGGTGGGACTTATGGCGGCAGGAGGCAATATCGCCGACGTAGATGCGTACAGGGCAGGTGTCTATCAAAGGGAAGAAGAAGGTACTACAGGCATCGGAGAGGGAATCGCCATACCACATGCCAAGACGGAGGCGGTCAAAGCTCCGGGGCTTGCCGCCATGGTGGTAAAAGAAGGTGTGGACTATGATGCGCTTGACGCGGAGCCGGTACACCTCATTTTCTTGATAGCGGCACCGGATACAGAAGACAATGTACATCTGGACGTGCTGAGCAGGTTGTCCATGCTGCTTATGGACGACAGCTTCCGGGAGAATCTTATGAAAGCAGAATCGGCAGATGAGTTTCTGGAAGTAATAGACAAGGCAGAGCGTGCCAAGTTCCCGGAGGAGCAGGAAGAAGAAATAAAGGAAGAAAAACCGGCCAAGGAAGGCTTCCGCATACTGGCAGTCACCGCGTGTCCGACCGGAATCGCCCATACGTATATGGCGGCGGAGAGCCTGGAGAACAAAGCGGAAGAGATGGGGTATACGATTAAGGTCGAGACGAACGGGTCAGGCGGAGATAAGAATGTTCTGACGGCTGACGAGATAGCAGCATGTGACTGCATCATCATCGCCGCCGACAAAGATGTCAAGATGGCCCGGTTTGACGGAAAGCCGGTCCTTATGACCAAGGTGGCAAATGGTATCAGCAAAGCGGAACAGCTGATTACAGAAGCCGTCAGCGGCAATGTCCCTGTCTACCACAGCAGAGGCGGCGGGGAAGAGAGCATGTCCGACGACGGGGAGAGCCTTGGACGCAAGATATATAAGAGTCTGATGAACGGCGTGTCCCACATGCTTCCGTTCGTCATCGGCGGCGGTATCCTGATTGCCTTATCCTTCCTCGTGGACGGAGCCAATGCCGGCGGGGCAGACTTTGGCAAGGGAAGCCCTCTGGCGCTCTTCTTCAACACGGTCGGCAATACGGCATTCGGAATGATGTTTCCGATTCTTGCAGGATATATCGCTATGGCTATCGGTGACAGGCCGGCGCTCATGCCGGGTATCGTGGGCGGCCTTCTCGCCAAGGCGGGTACTTCCGTCATGCTGCCGGAAGAGGAGTGGATTTCATCAGGATTCTTCGGTGCACTGATAGCAGGTTTCGTGGCCGGTTACCTCATGGTGCTCATTAAGAAGCTGCTTGGCAGGCTTCCAAAGTCGCTGGAAGGTACGAAACCGGTACTGCTATTTCCCTTCTTAGGGATACTGTTCATGGGCATCATCATGATCTTTATCGTGAATCCGCCGATTGGAGCCTTTAATACATGGTTGAATGACATGCTGGCGGGGATGGGTGAATCCAGCAAGATACTGCTCGGAGCGGTGCTCGGCGGCATGATGTCCATCGATTTCGGAGGACCGTTCAACAAGGCGGCCTATGTGTTTGGCACGGCAGCTATCGCGAGCGGCCAGATTGATATCATGGCTGCAGTTATGATAGGCGGGATGACACCTCCGCTGGCAATCGCGCTTGCGACAACATTCTTCAGGAACCGGTTCACAAAGAGTGAGAAGCAGACGACTATAACTAACTATATTATGGGTCTGTCTTTTATAACGGAAGGCGCGATTCCCTTCGCGGCAGCGGACCCGCTTCGCATCATCCCCCCGTGCGTGCTTGGCTCTGCAGTGGCAGGTGCGCTCTCGATGGCCTTCGGCTGTGGGTCAAGGGCACCTCATGGAGGTATCTTTGTCATTGGGATTATTGAAAACGCACCGATGTTCATTCTGGCAATGGCAGCAGGCGCTGTCGTGTCCATGGCTGGTATCGTGCTTTTGAAACGGCCGATTCCGGAAGAAAAACGGTAGCAGCATCAGGCACATGGTTTCGTAATCTATTTGGAACTTGCCAGTATCATATTATCGAAGAAAAGGAGAGAAGATTATGAAAGAATTTAGGTATGTACTCACGGACAAGGAAGGAATCCACGCAAGGCCGGCAGGACTGCTTGTCAAGAAGGCCAATGGATTCCAGTCGGAGATAAAGATTGGAAAAGGTGAGAAGAGCGCGGATGCCAAGCGGATCTTTGGCGTGATGGGGCTTGGTGCCAAGTGCGGCGAGGAAGTATTCATAACGGCAGAAGGTGATGACGAAGAGAAGGCTGTCAGCGAGCTGGAAGCATTTATGAAGGAAAACTTATAATCCACTGCAGAAAAGGGAATGGTTCGAGATGATTACGTTAGAAGGTAAAAGTGTATACGGCGGTATCGCAATCGGTAAGATTGCATTCTATAGAAGAGAAGAGATTACAATCAAGAGATGCCATGTGGGGGATACGAATCAGGAGGTGAAGCGGTTTGAGGAAGCCAGGGCAAAAGCTTCCTCAGAGCTTCAGGAACTGCATGACAAGGCGATGGAAGACGTAGGTGAGGCGAATGCTATGATCTTCGAGATACATCAGATGATGCTGGAGGACCTGGATTACGTAGAGTCCGTCGTCAATATAATTACGACCCAGGAAGTGAACGCCGAGTACGCAATCGGTACTACGGCAGACAATTTCGCGGCTATGTTTAAGGCCATGGATGACGCGTATATGCAAGGACGTGCCGCTGACGTCAAAGACGTGTCTGAACGGCTTCTCCATGTGCTGTGTGAGAGACAGGGCAGCCGGATGGCAATCGATGAGCCGGTCATCATCGCCGCAGATGATCTCGTGCCGAGCGAGACGGTACAGCTGGACAAAGAGAAAGTGCTCTCATTCGTGACGATGTATGGATCTTCCAATTCCCATACAGCGATTCTGGCAAGGACGATGAATATACCGGCAGTCATTGGGGCGGGGGAGGGCCTCCGGCCGGAGTATGACGGCAAGACCGCGATAGTAGACGGCTTTGAAGGCAGGATATACATCGAACCCGATGAGCCGACGATGGAACGGATGAAGAAGAGGCAGCGGGAAGATATGGCACAGAAAGAACTTCTGCAGCAGTTGAAAGGAAAGGAAAATATTACTGCGGGAGGGCAGAAGATCAACGTATATGCCAATATTGGCAATATGGCCGACGTCGGGGCTGTACTTAAGAATGACGCAGGCGGCATCGGACTGTTCCGAAGCGAGTTCCTCTACCTGGAGAGCAGCACGTACCCGACGGAGGAGCAGCAGTTTGGAGTCTATAAGACGGTGGCTGAGAATATGGCGGGAAGGAAAGTGATCATTCGGACACTTGACATCGGCGCAGACAAGCAGGCAGAGTATTTCGGTCTTGACAGGGAAGAAAATCCTGCGCTTGGATACCGCGCGATCCGTATCTGCCTCACGCAGACCGGCATCTTCAAGACGCAGCTCAGGGCGCTGTACCGGGCTTCTGCCTTCGGGCAGATAGCCATCATGTTTCCGATGATTATATCAGTGGCAGAAGTAAAGAAGATAAAAGAAATTATCGAAGAAGTGAAGGCGGAACTCCGGACAGAAGGCATCAGCTTCCGGGAAGACGTTGAGATTGGAATTATGATTGAGACGCCCGCCGCTGTCATGGTAAGCCGTGAGCTGGCTAAAGAGGTTGATTTTTTCAGCGTGGGAACGAACGATCTGACTCAGTATACGCTGGCAATCGACAGGCAGAATGAGAAGCTGGATGACTTCTATGACGCCCATCATCCCGCTATACTTGCAATGATTCAGATGGCGGCCGCGAGTGCACACGCAGAAGGCATATGGATCGGCATATGCGGAGAACTGGCCGCAGACCTGTCACTGACCGGCACCTTCCTATCCATGGGCATCGATGAACTGTCGGTATCGCCCGGCATGGTGCTTCCGCTCAGAAAGAAAATCCGGGAGTCATAAAATTTAGCAGACCCGTTTACATTACGGGTCTGTTTTGTTACACTGAAATATGTTATACTATTAACGTAGGAAAGAGAGACAAATACTACAAAGGAGGGAATTTAATGTTAGAAAAGCTATTCAAACTCAGTGATAACGGTACAGACGTGAAGACAGAGATTCTGGCCGGCATCACGACATTCATGACAATGGCGTATATTCTGGCTGTCAACCCGAGCATCCTGTCGGCAACCGGCATGGATTCAGGGGCAATCTTTACCGCAACCGCCCTTGCCGCTCTCGTTGGTACGCTGCTTATGGCAATCTGCGCCAACTATCCGTTTGCCCTTGCACCTGGTATGGGACTGAATGCATATTTTGCGTACACGGTCGTTCTGGGAATGGGGTATAAGTGGGAGGTAGCGCTTACCGCAGTGTTCGTGGAAGGTATCATCTTTATCATCCTGTCCCTTACGAATGTACGTGAGGCCATATTCAACGCGATTCCGAAGAACCTGAAGGCGGCAGTGAGCGTAGGCATCGGCCTCTTCATCGCCTTTATCGGGCTCCAGAATGCCAATGTTGTAACGGGAGGCTCTACGTTGCTTCAGCTGTTCACGCTGGACGGATACAATGCGGCAAAAGGAGTGGAAGCAACCTTTAATGATGTGGGCATCACCGTACTTCTGGCAGTTATCGGCATCATCATCACCGGCATACTTGTCATCAAGAACATCAAAGGTAATATCCTCTGGGGTATCCTTATTACCTGGGTGCTCGGTATTATCTGCCAGTTTGCCGGACTTTACGTTCCCAACCCGGAACTTGGATTCTACGGGCTGCTCCCGGATTTCAGCGGAGGGCTGTCCATACCAAGCCTGGCACCGGTATTTATGAAGCTGGACTTTTCAGGAATCTTTTCTGTTAACTTTATTGTCGTCATATTTGCATTCCTGTTTGTGGATATGTTTGATACGATTGGAACACTGATTGGCGTATCTTCCAAGGCAAATATGCTCAACGAAGAAGGAAAGCTCCCGAACATCAAAGGTGCGCTGCTGGCAGATGCCGTTGCCACCACGGCAGGTGCGGTATTGGGAACGACGACGACCACTACATATGTAGAGAGTGCTTCCGGCGTATCGGAAGGAGGAAGAACAGGACTTACGGCTGTGACGACGGCCGTTCTTTTCGGGCTCGCGCTGTTCCTGTCACCAATCTTCCTGGCAATCCCTTCTTTTGCCACGGCTCCGGCTCTTGTTGTCGTAGGCTTCTACATGCTTACGAACGTAGTAAATATCGATTTTGAAGATTATGCAGAGTCGATTCCATGTTATATCTGTATTCTGGCGATGCCGTTCTTCTACAGCATATCCGAAGGTATCTCCATGGGAGTCATCTCTTTTGTAGTGCTGAATCTGCTCACAGGAAAGGCGAAGGAAAAGAAGATCAGTGTACTTATGTACATACTGGCCATATTATTCATACTAAAATACATATTCCTGTAGCAGGCCCCAGCCTGCAGCAAGAGCCAGAATCAGGTCGGTCAGACCGGTTCTGGCTCTTTTTTGTTATTTGGGAGACTGCGCTGTCTCCTGACCCTCGGCTTTTTTCTCGGGACGCCCTCCGTCCCCTTCGTATGTCCTCCCCCATCCGGTGATTACCGAGAAGAGCAATACGGCAAACAGAGAAAAGCAGTAGAACATGAAACAGCTTACCTGCGTGACGGACAGTGCCCCGGCGTATTCGTATCCTGCCGTGAGGGAGGAGCCGATGAATACGAAGACGCTCAGGAAAGGAACTGCCAGGACGATGGAGTTGGCAAAACCGTCCAGAAGATTGGCGCGGCGGTAAGGGTGCAGGCCGGCACGCTTACCGATTTCATTCTGGATTTTTCCGAAGGTTGCCATGGAGGCGCTCGTCACGCCGCCGAAGAACATCGTGGTGGCAGAGATGCCGAGCATCATGGCAATCTCGGCGCTGCAGGCGCTTCTGCCAAACCTGCTCCTGAGAATCATGTCAGTAACCTTTTCCAGCGCCCCTGCCGCTGTGAGTACGCCCATGATTCCGTACACAGAGATTACGAGAGTTATGGTAGCAATCATACCATTGATTCCGTCTGTCAGGTATCCGGCCGGCGCTCCGTCTTTTACGGACAGTATGCTGTCCGGTGTGAGCAGATGGAAAGCAAGGCCGGTGATTGTCCCAAGTATGAGTCCCACGGTAATGGCTTTATAGATATTACGTGTCTTCACGGCGGTGAACAGCATGACTGCAACCGGTATGAGCATCACGAGTGCGACAGGATTCTTGTTCTCAGCAAGAATCTCTTTGGCGCCGCTGCCCGACATTCCTCCGCCGCCGAAGATCCAGAACAGGACAAAGGAGACGGCGCCTGCCGCCAGCGAATATTTCAGGCGGCTGGCAACACAGCCTCCCACGTCGGCAAATCCGGATTTTTTCGTATACTCCTGCGTGCCGGCTGAAATGATAGTCGTATCTGAAATCGGGGCCACGTTGTCTCCAAAGATTCCGCCGCACACGATAGCCCCTGCAAGAGCCGCCGGATTGCTGCCGAGTAAGATGCCGGCGGCATAGAAGATTGGAAAGCAGGTGAACATCGTCCCCAGGGAAGAACCGGTGGCAGAGGCGATGATACATACGGCAAAGAAAGTAAACGCCGTAAAAAGGCCTCCGTCCACGTTCAGGCTGTCGGCAAGCCATACGAAGCCGGTTGAGATGTTGGCGGCCTTGATCATGGCGGAAAACATGCCGATGATGAGCAAAAGAACCGTCACCGGGACTGCCTCCTTTGCGCCGGAGTACACGGCTTCCCAAAAGCGTTCGTAATGTCCTTTCTTCGTGAAGAGGGCGCTGAGCAGCAGCGCGACAAAAGCCCCCATTGCAAGCGCGTACATCTCAAATGTCTTTAATACTACAAAGTATAAGATACAGAAGAATAAGAAGATGTATACCGGGAGGAATGCCACGGCAAAGCCTCCTCGAAATTCAAGTTTTTTCTTTTCCATGTCTGTGATTCTCCTATTGTGCGGTTAGCTTTGTTCCTTTTCGTTAATATTCATGTGCATGATACCGCGGTATTTGGAGCCGACGGTTCGTTCCAGCTCAAACGGCTCGCCCTCCGGAGAAGGAAACGTTTGTAAAAAGTCCCGTATCATCTGAATTTCCTCTTCCTCCAGTTCAAACTTGAAGATTCTGGAGTTAGACTGTACGTGGCGGCTGTTGCGTATACCGATGATGGCACCGGCCACGCCGGGCCGGCTCAGGATATATTTGGATGCCACGTTTGAGATGCCCACATTATATTTCCGGGCGATGTCGGACAGCAGAACGAGCAGCCTCTGATAGCCGTCCCATGCAAGGGTATCTTCGATGATCTGGAGGTATTTGACCTGAGAACGGGTTTCAGGTTCTGCAGCGGCTGCCCCGATCCATTTTTCTGCCAGAAAACCGCCGGATAACGTACCATAGCAGAGCATTTTGATGTCATTATCCATACAGTAATCAAGAAGCCTGCGTTCTGGACGTCTGTCAAACAGAGAATACTGGGCCTGCATGGAAACGACCGGTATGCCCGCATCCACCAGTTCCTTCAGATGGACCGTATCGAAGTTCGTGACACCGATATTACGGATTTTCCCTTTCTCTTTCAACCGCAGCAAGCTGCCGGCAGTCTCTACGCAGCCCGGCACATCGTAGTCCCACCAATGGAACTGTACGAGATCTAGGGTGTCACGGTTCAGCCTCTTCAGGCTGCGGTCGATGATCCGTTCGGTAGCGGCATAATCCACCTGGGCCAGATGGTTGATATCCGGCACATACTTTGTGTGGATCTGGATGTCGTCGGAGGAAATCCCGTGTCCGTGTTTTAATTCCGTAACGAATTTACCTATAAATTCTTCTACCCCGGTATAGATATCCGCACAGTCAAAGGTAGTGAAACCTTGCTCTGCCAGCATGTGGAATGCGTTCATCACATCCTTGAAATCAAGGCCGGCCTGCAGGCTGTGACCTTCTGACAGCTGCCAGCATCCGTTCAGTACCCGGCTGATGGTATAGTCTTTCGTCAGTTCAATTCTCTCATGCATGCTCCTGTTCCTCCGTCCCGTATCTATCGTTATCGTTTTTGGAATGTATGCTTTCAACGGTACATTCAGAATGCCGCAGCGTACGGGTTCCAATCCGTGTTATTCTGAACCTGGCGCCGCAATTGGGATCCGGGCAGGCGATGACAGAGTCCGAGAGCATCCAGTCGTTTTCATGCAGTTCTCTTTGCTTAGCAGGAAGCAGAGGGAGAAGGGCTGCAAGAGAATACATGGAGAAGGAAGAAGTCTGTGGAAATACGAGATTCTCTCCTTTCACGAGAAAATAGTCTCCCTCCTCATGGCTGCATACCATCGGCTTCTCTGAGCCGACGACCTCTACCTTCAGATCATACAGTGTAAATTCATCATTCATATACAACATCCTTTCTGTCAGTTATTATCGTGAAACGCAGCTGCGCGTGTAATAAAAAAAGTCCTTGAAAACAATTGTTTTCAAGGACAGGCTGAACTCCTGCGGTACCACCTTGTTTGGTATAGACATACCCTCTCAGCAGGATGCATGACAACATCCCCGGCCCTATAACGCCGGCCTTTGCGTCTCGGCTACTTGGAATACGTTCACCTCGCCCTCTGAGGCCCACTTGCTGTCACTGGCGTCTGTCCGGCTTGCACCGTCCCGGATTCGCTGAAGACCGTTTGGCAGCATAACTTCCTCATCTTCGGTTTCTGATTTTCGTGTATTATATCACTGATACTAAAAGATGTCAACAAATGGATGTAATTCAAATCTGTCAGGATAGTAAAAACAGACCATGTGTGTTAAAATATATAAAATGAACGGAGGAGGATAAGCCTTATGGATAAAAAGATTATGGAGATTCCTGTTGTAAAAAAGATTGCGGCCGCAGAAGAGGCTGCATGGATCAATCCCGGACTCAGGCCTTATGAAGAGGTGAGCCTGGAGGTAACGATGGAAGATATTGAAGACGCTGAGAATAGACTTGCGCGTTTCGCCCCGTTCATCGTGAAATGTTTTCCAGAGACCGCCGACCGGGGCGGGCTCATCGAGTCTGTGCTGACTCCGGTGCCGATGATGCAGGCGTATCTGAACAAGGCATATGGTAGCGGCATCCAGGGACGCCTGATGGTAAAGCAGGACAGCCATCTGGCAATCGCCGGTTCCGTAAAGGCAAGAGGCGGCATATATGAAGTACTGAAGCACACGGAGGATCTGGCGCTGGAAGCAGGTCTGATTACGATAGAAGATGATTATTCCGCTCTTGCGTCTGAAGCGTGCAGGAAATTCTTCAGCCAGTATACGATACAGGTCGGCTCCACAGGAAACCTGGGCCTTAGCATCGGAATCGCCAGCGCTGCCGTCGGATATGAAGTGATTGTCCACATGTCCGCGGATGCGAGGCAGTGGAAGAAGGACATGCTGAGAAGCCACGGGGTGAAAGTGGTCGAGTATGCATCCGATTACAGCGAGGCGGTAAAGAACGGCAGGAGGGAGTCAGACGCCAATCCGAAGAGCTACTTTATCGATGACGAGAATTCAAAGAACCTTTTTATGGGCTATGCGGTGGCTGCAAAGCGGCTCAGAAGCCAGCTTGAAGAGCTGGACGTAAACGTAGATGAAGCCCATCCGCTGTTCGTCTATATCCCTTGTGGTGTCGGCGGAGCCCCGGGCGGGGTTACGTTCGGGCTCAAGGAACTGTGGGGGGACAATGTACACTGCTTCTTCGCGGAGCCGGTACAGGCCCCGTGCATGCTGCTCGGCATGGCCACAGGGCTGCACAACGGCATTTCTGTGCAGGATGTCGGCCTGACGGGCCTGACTCATGCAGACGGGCTGGCCGTAGGGCGTCCGTCAGGTTTTGTGGGCAAGGTGATGGAGCCGCTTTTAAGCGGGGAGTTTACATTAAAAGACAAGTGGCTGTACGAGTACATGCGCAATCTTCTTGAAACGGAGGACATCTTCCTTGAGCCGAGTGCATGTGCGGCGTTTGAAGGACCAGCCAGACTTCTTAAGTATGAGGAGACGCGGGCCTATATCCGGGAACACGGGCTGGAAGATAAGATGAAAGACGCGGTACATATCGCATGGGCCACCGGGGGCAGGCTCGTGCCGGAAGAAATCCGGGAGGAATACAAGAAGACTTATCTGGATTGAGACGGAGTATAAAAGGAGGCAAAAGCCACGATGAGGCAGAGAAAGGTGGAAGACGCCGTAGGGAGCGTGCTGTGCCATGACATAACACAGATTATAAGAGGAGTGACGAAGGATGTGGTCTTTTGCAAAGGGCATATCATAAAAGAAGAGGATATACCGGTACTTTTGTCAGTGGGAAAAGAACATATCTATGTCTGGGAACCGGACGAAGGGATGCTGCATGAAAATGACGCCGCAGAGATCCTCAGGGAACTGAGCCAGGGGGATCATATGCATCCTTCTGACGTGAAGGAAGGTAAGATCGAGCTTATCGCTGACTGCAGTGGCATCCTGAAGGTGGATTCCGTACGTGTTGACGCGGTGAATGCGCTCGGTGAGATGATAATCGCCAGCCGCCACGGCAATTTCCCGGTAGAAAAGGGGGATAAGCTTGCAGGTATGCGTGTCATCCCGCTTGTTATCGAGAAGGAGAAGATGGAACAGGCGAAAAAGGTGTGCGGTGAAAGGCCGATGTTCCACATACTTCCTTTCAAGAAAGTGAAAGCGGCTGTCATTACGACGGGCAGCGAAGTATATCATAAAAGAATTAAAGATGAATTCACGCCGGTCGTCATCGACAAGCTGAAAGAATATGACGCGGAAGTTATCAGCACAGCTGTTTGTAACGATGATCCCTCCATGATTGAAGGAGCCATACAAAGTTGTGTGAATGGCGGTGCAGAACTTGTCATCTGTACCGGAGGCATGAGTGTGGATCCAGACGACCGCACGCCTCTTGCTATCAGAAACTGCGCAGATACGGTCGTTACCTACGGAGCTCCTGTTCTGCCGGGGGCTATGTTCATGCTGGCGTACAGAGGAGATATTCCGGTCATGGGGCTTCCGGGCTGCGTCATGTACGCTAAGAGGACCATCTTTGACCTTGTGCTTCCCCGGGTGCTCGCGGGGGAGAGACTGCAGGCGGAAGATTTCAGCAGGCTGGGCCGGGGAGGGCTGTGCCTCTCCTGCCCTGTCTGTACGTTTCCAAACTGTGGATTTGGAAAGGGAGCTTAGCGATGGATACACTATATGAATATATACAGAACCGCAGAGATGATGAAGATAATATGACGGCAGTCGTGATGGAAGGCTTGAATGCGGGAGAGAGGGTATTTCTGTCAGGTGGAAAGGTCTTATGGAAGTCCGGCGCCTGCCCGTTCCTCATGAGCCATCTGCCGGAACTTGCAGAGGTTGCGGGGAACAGCGTGGCAGAACTTGAAGGGCAGAGGGTATTCTGCGAATATATCGGCAGCAGGAAAGAGCTCATCGTCTGCGGCGGCGGGCATGTGTCCATACCCGTCATACAGATTGGGAAAATGGCGGGCTTTGCAGTTACCGTGCTGGAAGACCGCCCTAAGTTTGCGGATTGTGCGAGAAGAGCCGGTGCGGATCAGGTAATCTGCGAACCATTTTCAGAAGGGATGGACAGGATTACAGGCGGCAAGGATACCTATTTTGTGATAGTGACGAGGGGCCACCGGTATGACGGCATCTGTCTTGACCAGGCTGTGAAAAAGCCTCATGCCTATGTCGGTATGATGGGGAGCAGGAAGCGGGTCGGCATTGTCAGGCAGCAGCTTATGGAAGGAGGGACGCCCAGAAAGCTTCTGGAAAGTATCCATGCCCCGATCGGACTTGCCATCGGCGCAGAGACGCCGGAGGAGATTGCCGTCTCCATTATGGCGGAGGTCATACAGGTGAAGAACAGCATGAGAAGGATAGAGGCATATGACCAGGAGCTGCTTGCTCATCTTACGGATAAGTCCTGTGCCGGGAAACGAGGCGTGCTTGCAGTCATCGTCTCCAGAAAAGGCTCTGCGCCCCGTGAGACAGGAACAAAGATGTTCGTGGAGGAGGACGGATTCACGATTGGAACAATCGGCGGCGGCTGTGCGGAAAATGAGGTCATAAGAAAAGCGCTTCTGATGATGCGGGAAAGAAGAAAGTCAGAATTGTGCACCGTCGACATGACCGGAAGGGAAGCGGAAGACGCGGGCATGGTATGCGGCGGGACGATAGAAGTATGGATGGAATCCCAGACCATTGACAAGGCATGACATCAATGGTACTCTTTTGAAGTATGAGTGTTACACAGGAGGAAGAGAGAATGGGAAATGAAAAAGTAAAGACATATTCAAGCCCTTACGAGCTGGAAGGCAGGATTCCATTCGGGCAGGCCGCTGTGCTCGGTCTGCAGCATGTGCTTGCCATGTTTGTAGGGAACCTGACGCCTCTGCTGATTATCGGAGGGATGTGCGGACTTGGAGATGCGGGAGTGCTGAGAGATGTACTGCAGAGCGCTATGCTCATAGCAGGGGTAGTATCACTCGTCCAGCTCTTTGCAATAGGGCCTGTCGGTGCGCGACTGCCGATTATCATGGGGACGAGCTCCGGATTCATCGGTGTGAGCAAGGGAATCTGCGCGTCTATGGGCGGCGGCGTGATTGCCTACGGTGCCATACTCGGGGCAAGCCTGATTGGAGGGCTGTTCGAGGGGGTGCTCGGTTTCTTTCTGAAGCCGCTGAGACGGTTCTTCCCACCGGTCGTGACCGGTACGGTAGTGATGGCTATCGGGCTTTCCCTCATATCAGTCGGCATCAATTCATTCGGCGGCGGCAATACGAACGGCGACTTTGGCTCTCCGGTGAATCTGCTCGTAGGTGCCGTCGTGCTGGTAAGCATCATCCTGCTGAAGCACTTTACAAGAGGAATCAGCAGCGCGGCTTCTATCCTTTTCGGCATCATCATCGGATATATCTTATGTGCAGCGCTGGCAATGTTCCTTCCGACTACATACGAGTATGTGGACGCCGGGACGCAGAAGGCGGTCACCGCTACGTGCTCCTGGGTGCTTGACTGGGGGAAGGTGGCAGGTGCGGAATGGTTCTCGCTGCCTAAGTTCATGCCGGTCAAATTCGTCTTTGACATCAAGGCGGTCGTTCCGATGCTGATTATGTTCGTTGTCACGGCAGTTGAGACGATAGGCGATATCTCCGGCATTACGGAAGGAGGGCTCGGCAGAGAAGCTACGGATAAGGAGATGTCCGGCGGCGTCATATGCGACGGGCTTGGATCTTCTGTAGCGTCATTCTTCGGAGTGCTGCCGAACACATCCTTCAGCCAGAACGTGGGGCTGGTGGGAATGACGAAGATCGTCAATCTGTTCGCGCTGTCCATGGGTGCGGGCATTCTCGTTCTCTGCGGATTCTTTCCAAAGATTGCAGCGCTGTTTGAGATGATGCCGCAGTCGGTGCTTGGCGGCGCAGCGGTCATGATGTTTTCTTCTATCGTCGTCAGCGGTATCCAGCTTGTGACGAAGAGAGGCGTCAATAACAGGGTCGTCACGATTGTGGCGGTAGCGCTCGGCTTCGGTTACGGGCTCGGTTCAACAGCAGACGTGCTGAACCAGCTTCCTGAGTGGGTCGGCTATGTGTTCGGAGGTTCCGGAATCGTACCTGCGGCATTGGTAGCCATGGTGCTGAATATAGCAATACCGGAAGGGAAAGACCCGTTTGCAGAGAAAAATGAGGAATAAGCCATGAACTTACTGACAATGGAAGGTATCACAAAATCCTTTACAGATAAAATCCTGCTGGACGGTGTGGAATTCAGTATCCATGACCATGATAAAATCGGCATCGTCGGCGTCAACGGAACCGGCAAGAGCACCCTGCTCAAAATTGTGGCGGGTGTAGAGGGGGCAGACCGCGGCGTCATAAGCGCGGGCAGTAACGTAAAGCTGCGCTATCTGCCGCAGAATCCCGTTTTCGATGAAGCAGCAACTATTTTAGAAGCCGTGCTGAAAGACAATGTAGACAAGAGCAATGAATGGACGATAGAAAGCGAAGCCAAGGCAATGATCAACCGCCTTGGCCTTCCTTCCTATGACACGGAAGTAGATACGCTGTCCGGGGGACAGAAGAAGCGGACGGCACTGGCGGGAGTGCTTCTTGCGCCTGTGGACATACTTGTGCTGGATGAGCCGACCAATCATCTCGACGGTGCGATGGCAGAGTGGCTCGAACAATATCTTATCAAGTTCCGGGGAGCCATCGTGATGGTGACTCATGACCGTTACTTTCTGGACAGGGTTGCAACGAGAATCGTAGAGATTGAGAGGGCAGGGCTCTATAACTATCCCGGCAGCTATTCGGAATATGTGAATCTGAAGATGCAGCGACAGGACATGGAGAGCGCGGCGGAGAGAAAGAGGCAGAGCCTGCTGCGGACCGAACTCAAATGGCTGGCCAGGGGCGCGCGGGCCAGATCCACAAAACAGAAAGCCCACATCGGTAGAATCGCGGCGCTCCAGGAACAGAGCGCTCCTGAGCAGGAGAAAAGCATAGCGATGAGTTCCATGTCTTCCAGAATGGGGAAGAAGACGGTAGAAGCTGCACATATAGCCAAATCATATGGCGGACGGGCTGTAATAGCAGATTATTCCTATATTTTCCTCAGGAATGACCGGATTGGCATCGTAGGTGAAAACGGATGCGGCAAGAGTACGCTTCTAAAGATAATCACCGGGAACCTTGAGCCGGATTCCGGCTCTGTGGAGATGGGAGAGACGATTAAGGTGGGCTATTTTTCTCAGGAAAATGAGTATATGGATGATTCCATGCGTGTCATTGACTATGTGAAGGAAGCCGGAGAGTATGTCACCATACCGGAGGGAACGATAAGCGCATCCCAGATGCTGGAGCGGTTCCTGTTTGACGGTGCACTTCAGTGGAGCAGGATTGAGAAGCTGTCCGGCGGCGAGAAAAGAAGGCTGTATCTGTTGCGTATTCTAATGGGGGCACCTAATGTGCTGGTGCTGGATGAGCCGACGAACGACCTCGACATCCAGACGCTGAACGTGTTGGAGGACTATCTGGATCAGTTCGAAGGAATTGTGATAGCCGTATCACATGACCGTTATTTTCTGGACCGCATCGTTAGCAGAATCTTTGCGTTCGAAGGAGAAGGCAGGATAGTCCAATATGAGGGCGGATACACGGACTACCTGCTAAAGAGGGGCCGAAGTGGATACAAGGAATCTGAACGGGAGAAAAAGCAGAAGGAAAAGACTGCGAAATCATGGAAAACGGGTGAGAAGAAGCTGAAGTTCACGTACAAAGAGCAGCAGGAATTTGAAGTGATTGATGAAGAGATTGCAGCGCTGGAAGAGCAGGTCAGGAATCTGGAGGAACGCATACTTGAGAATGCCACCAGCTCAGCAGCCTTGAATGCATTGCTGCAGGAGAAGCAAGATACGGAACAGATGCTGGAGACGAAGATGGAACGGTGGGTATATCTAAATGATCTGAATGAGAGGATGAACAGCCAGAGTTAAGCATTGACTGACAGCTTTTCCTGTGATACGATAAAATTAAGAAGCAACAAAAAATATGGAGACTTATATAGGTTCATAATCGGTTGAGCGTTTCTACCAACTACCGTAAATAGTTGTCTATAAGTATCCGCACGATGTAACAGTCTGCGGATATTTGCGGGCTGCTGAGGAAGAAGGAGGTTTGACCGGTGAATGAATCTATTTTTATATTAAAAGGAGACATCTGCTACAGCAGGACCCCGACAGAGCTTACGAAATTAAAGGACGGGTATGTAGTATGCAGAAACGGAATATCGGAAGGCGTGTATGAGAGGCTTCCGGGGGGGTATGAGGACTGTCCGGTGCGGGATACGGAAGGTGCGCTTATCGTGCCGGGACTTGTGGATCTGCACATGCATGCACCGCAGTACTCGTTCCGGGGACTTGGGATGGATCTGGAACTTCTGGACTGGCTGAAGGAACATACATTTCCGGAAGAGGCAAAATATGAGGATACGGTTTATGCGGCCGAAGCGTACGAGAGGTTTACGCAGAAGCTGAAGTTCAGTGCTACGACACGGGCGTGCATCTTTGGGACGGTACATGTGCCGGCCACGGAACTTTTGATGGATAAGCTGGAGGAGTCCGGACTTCGTACACTGGTGGGGAAGGTAAATATGGACCGCAATGCGCCGGATTACCTGACAGAAGCAGATGCTGACGCTTCTGCGGAAGATACGGTGGAGTGGATCAAGGACTGCCGGAAACGGTACAGGAATACGAAGCCCATACTGACACCCAGATTTATCCCTACCTGCACGGATGCGTTGATGGAACATCTGAAAAAGATACAGATGCGGTTTGGACTTCCGGTACAGTCACATCTGTCTGAGAACGTAAGTGAAGTGGAATGGGTGCAGGAGCTATGTCCGGAGTCGGAGTTCTATGGGGATGCCTATGACAGGTTCGGATTGTTCGGAGCGGATGCACCGACTGTGATGGCCCACTGTGTGCACTCGGATGAGCGGGAACGCAGGAGGATGAAAGAGAATGGAGTGTTCATTGCCCACTGCCCGGAATCTAATATGAACCTGTCATCCGGGATAGCTCCGGTGCGGGCTTTTCTCGAAGAAGGAATTCCGACGGGGCTCGGCAGCGACGTGGCGGGCGGTTCGACGGAGAACCTCTTTACGGCCATGGCACATGCAATACAGGCATCCAAGCTCCGGTGGCGGCTGGTGGACAGCGGGCTGAAGCCTCTGACGGCCGCGGAAAGTTTTTATCTGGCGACGAAGGGAGGCGGTGCATTCTTCGGAAAAGTGGGGAGTTTTGAACAAGGTTATGAATTTGATGCGGTTATCATAGATGACAGTGCGGTATCAGACCGTGAGAGAACGGACATTTCTGACCGTCTCGAACGGCTCATATACTTAAGCAGTGAGGCTGAGATTACCGGCAAATATGCAGCCGGTGAAGAAGTGTTCTGGAGGTGAGCAGATGGAGCAGCGAAAGAGAGCAGTCGGTACAAGCGTAAACCGGGTGGACGCGTATGACAAGGTGACCGGAAGGGCCAGGTACACGGATGACCTATGCGGCAGGGAGGCATATGCCGCCCGGATCATACATTCTACAGTGGCGAACGGCAGGGTGCTTTCCGTAGATACGGAAGAAGCAAAGAAGCTCCCTGGCGTGGTCCGGGTAATAACCTGCTTTGACGTACCGAAAAACTATTACCCTACAGCGGGGCATCCGTGGTCTACGGATGAGGCCCATCAAGATGTCTCGGACCGGCTCATGCTGACGGACCGGGTGCGGTTTTATGGGGATGACGTGGCGGCAGTCGTAGCGGAAGATGAAGTGACGGCAGCCAGGGCAGCGCGGCTCGTCAAAGTAACATATGAAGAATATCCGTTCGTTCTGGACGTAGAGGATGCCATGAAGGACGGAGCGCCACAGCTGCATGACGCATATCCGGGCAATGTGCTGAATCATACGGGCATCCGCAGCGGCAATTACGAAGAGGCTATAAAGGAACCGGGACTCATCAGGATAGAGGGGTGGTATGATACTCCATCGGTGCAGCACTGCCATATCGAGAACTTTGTCTGTTATGCGTATGAGGCAGACCATAAGATCAATGTCACGGCTTCCACCCAGATTCCCCACATCGTGCGCAGGGTCGTAGGGCAGGCGCTTGGAATTCCGTGGGGGAAGGTGCGGGTCATCAAGCCGTATATCGGCGGCGGGTTCGGCAACAAGCAGGATGTCCTCTATGAGCCGCTCTGTGCATATCTGAGCATGCAGTGCGGCGGGCATCTCGTGAAGCTGGACATAAGCAGGGAAGAGGCGTTCAACTGTACGAGGGTGCGGCACGCAATCAGAAGCCACATCGTATCGTGGGTCAGGCCGGACGGCACGTATGCCGCACGCAAGCTGACGGCATACTCCAACCAGGGAGCCTATGCGTCACACGGCCACGGCGTCGTGGCTAAGGGGATGGGAGCTTTTCCACAATTGTATCCCTGCCCGCATGTGGAGGCGGATTGTTATACCGTATTTACCAACAGGCCGGTGGCCGGAGCCATGAGAGGCTATGGAATACCACAGGCTATGTTCGCGGTAGAGAGCCACACGGACGATGTGGCAAGAGCAGTCGGCATGTCCCCCATTGAATTCAGAAGAAAGAACGTGATGCCACAGGGATATGTGGACGTATTTTCCAAGAATGAAAATTATTACGACACGTTTAATGAGTGTATGGATAAGGCTTCGGCATATATGGATTATGAAAGGAAGGTACGGGAATATGCCGTGCAGACCGGGAATATCCGCAGAGGGATAGGCTTGGCCGTATTCTGGTACAATACGGCGGTCTGGCCCATCTCTCTGGAGACATCTTCGTGCAGGATGGTGCTCAATCAAGACGGATCCGTACAGGTGCAGGTCGGTGAAACAGAGATCGGGCAGGGGGCAGACACGGCGTTTTCCCAGATGGCGGCGGATGCGCTCGGCATACCGTTTGAAAATGTACATATCATATCATCCCAGGATACAGATGTGACACCCTTTGGAACGGGAGCGTATGCGTCCAGGCAGACTTATACCGCCGGCTTCTCCATAGAACAGACAGCAGGACTTTTGAAGAAACGGATACTGGCCTATGCTCAGGAACTTACACGTATGCCAGTCAGCCAGCTTGACCTGCAGGAAGGCGTCATCGTGCGAAAGAGCGACGGCCGTCCAATGCTGCTGCTGGGGGAACTGGCAACAGAAGCACTCTACAGCCTCAGCCACAGTGAACACCTGACAGCGGAGAGCACCTATCAGATTAAAAGCAATGCTTATTCCTTCGGCTGTACGATGGCGGAAGTTGAAGTAGATATCGAGGCATGTAAAGTAAGACTGATCGATATCGTGAATGTCCATGACTGCGGACGGCTGATCAACCCTGCACTGGCGAAGGCGCAGGTGCACGGCGGTATGAGCATGGGAATAGGATATGCACTGTCCGAAATGGAAAAGTTCGATGCAGTGACAGGCAGGACGCTGAACGGCAACCTGCTCGACTATAAACTGTCTACGGCTATGGACCATCCCCATCTGGAAGGACAGTTCGTGGAGAATTATGAGCCTACGAGTGCCTTTGGCACTAAGGCGCTCGGTGAGCCGCCGGTCTGTTCGGTGGCGCCTGCCATTCGCAACGCGGTACTTCAGGCTACTGGCATCGGCATCAGTCAGATACCCCTGAGCCCGCATGTCCTGTTTGAGGAATTTAAGAAGGGAGGGCTGCTTGATGTATGATTTAAAAGCACTGTATGAGGCGGAAAGTGTATCGCATGCAATACGATTGCTGGAAGAGCACCCGGATGCAAAAGTGATTGCAGGAGGCAGCGATATCCTGATTAAGATACGGGAAGGGAAGCTGAAGGAACCGGAGCTTGTAAGCATTTACGGGCTGGATGAACTGCGCGGGGTTATGCTGGAAGAGGATGGGACGCTGAGAATCGGTTCCCTCACAAGTTTTTCACATGTCACGAAGAACCCGCTCATCCAGAGACATATGCATGTGCTCGGAGAGGCGGTAGATAAAGTCGGTGGCCCCCAGATACGCAACATCGGAACTATCGGAGGAAATACGTGTAACGGTGTCACATCGGCGGACTCCGCGTCCACGCTTTTCGCATATGACGCGCTTGTTGAACTGGCCGGTCCGGACGGGGTGCGCGTCGTTCCTATCCAGGACTTTTACCTTAAGGCAGGATGCGTTGATCTGAGACATGGAGAAATTGAGACCGCCGTATTGATACCAAAAGCCTCTTACGAAGGGTATGCAGGACACTATATCAAATACGCCATGAGAAATGCAATGGATATTGCGACGCTCGGCTGTTCCGTCAACGTAAAGCTTTCGGAGGATAAGGAATGTCTGGAAGATGTGAGGATAGCCTTCGGCGTGGCCGGACCGGTTCCGCTCCGCTGTCCGGCCGCAGAGCGTGCGGCAAAGGGGAAGAAGGCGGAGGATGAGACATACCGTCAGTTTGCGGCGGAAGTGTTGAAGGATATCCGCCCGAGAGAAAGCTGGAGGGCAAGCAAGGCGTTCCGGGAACATATCTCCCAGGTGCTTGCAAGGAGAGCGATGGAAGAAGCAGTTAACCGGGCAGGAGGTGAGAAGCGATGAACAGAAGTGAAAGCAGAAGCGTTCCAGGTAAGCAGTACAGACTCGTGACGTGTACCATCAATGGGAAAGCAGTGGAGACCATGGTAGACGTTCGCGCGTCTCTTACGGATATGCTGAGGAACGACTATCGTCTGACGAGCGTAAAAAAAGGCTGCGAGGTCGGCGAATGCGGAGCCTGCAATGTAATGATAGACGGCGAGTGTTATAATTCCTGCATCTATCTCGCAGTGTGGGCGGACGGAAGGGATATCCGCACGCTGGAGGGGCTCATGGGACCGGACGGGGAGCTGTCGGATATCCAGCAGGCATTTATAGACGAGGCTGCCGTACAGTGCGGCTTCTGCACCCCGGGATTTATTATGAGTGCTGTAGAGATACTGGAATCAGGCAGGGAATATACGAGAGAGGAGCTCAAGAAGCAGCTGTCTGGCCATCTGTGCAGATGCACCGGCTACGAAAATATACTGAATGCAGTGGAAAAGACGATGAAAAAGCGACTTTCTTCTACCTGACGGAGATGACATAAAAAGGATAATCATGATAGATAAAAGCAGTTTACAGCATATAAATGAAAACAGAGAGATACTGATACGCGAAGATAATTTCGCATACATGCTCCCATGTGGGCAGCTCAGGAATCTCATATCCAATTTCACGGTCACTTTTCCTGACCGGCAGGCCATATCAGACGCGTATACTGTCATGCCCCATGGCAGCGTTACACTTGTGCTCTTTGACTATCATACTGAGCTTCATAGTTTTATATTCGGGCCGGCTACGAAGCCGGTCAGAGTAGGTGACATTGCAAATAGATGTGACGTCATATTCATTATTGAATTTCAACCTGCAGGCTTTTCCACTTTTAAAAAGATGAATCAAAATGAGCTGACTGACAAGATCGTGCCCTTTTCAGAGGTGGATTGCTCTCTGGATAAGGCGATGATGGACATTTTCAGAACATCTGTTACGGTAGATGAGTTATTGTGTGGAATGGAAGAGAAGCTGATTCAGAGTGTTCGGTTTCCATACCCTGAGGAGCTTGCACATGCGATTGGAGATATCATCCGTATGGAAGGCATTCTAACTTCTATAGAGATATCAGATAAGGCTTATTATTCACCCAGACATCTGAACAGGCTGTTTAACCTTTACCTCGGTATGAGTATGAAATCCTTTTCCAGATTGGTGAGAATTAACAGATCCATCCGGCTTCTGAATGAAAAGGGCAATCCCCTGGCATTCATATGTGAAAAGCTGCATTATTATGATGTATCCCATTTTGTAAAGGACTTCAGGCTCGTGTGCGGCATTACGCCCCAGGTTTACAGGTCGAATATGTCCGATTTTTACAGTGAAATTGCAAAATATTAAATCTATAATAGTTCTGTAATGTATCACAGAAAGAGAGGAATTACAAAGATGAAATTTAATGAAACGACAATCCGCGTTCTCGTGCGGAAAGATTATGGGGAATGCTTTGACTTCTACACGGAGAAGATCGGCCTGATTCCGGTTTGGGGCGATAGGAACGGACCTTACACTTCTTTTGCAGCAGGCAGGGATGCAGCACCTTGCTTTGCTATATTTGCAGGTGAAGCGATGCCGATGTTCCGGGGGTATGAACAGCCGGAGTCCGGTACGCAGCCGGACACTGTCACAGCGGTTATCCCTACGACTGACCTGGACGGAGACTATTTACGTCTGAAAGAAGCAGGCGTGCCATTTCTTGGCGAACCACAATACATCGAAGCATGGGGGATGCGCTGTACTTATTTCAGAGACCCGGAAGGTAATTTGTTTGAACTGAACGATGCCAGCGGCGTATAACCCAAACGGTGGCATCCTGCTGCCAACACCATTCAGGACTGCACTCTTTTCAAGAATATTATTGTAAAAAGGGCAATCCATATAGCGCAGGATAGCAAGCCGGATACAAAGGAAACCTGCTCCATCTATCAGTATTTTTCCAATCCAGAAGGATGGGAGAAGAGCCAGGATATAATGATAGGGAGCAGGTATAAACCATATCAGGATAAGCCCTGTAAAGCTAAGGCCCATCAGCTTTGAAAGTGCAAGTCCTTCGACACGGTTTCCGGCAGCGGATATAACCATCATAACAGCCGTTCTCCTTCCTGCATCAGTTTCTGCCTTATCATTTCTTTAGAGTATGGCAGAATACGTGCTAAGAATCGCCAGACAGCATCTGCTTTTTCATGTCGAGTATCATGAAGGAGAGCTGCAGGCGGAAGATGGTCTGTGCATCCGTAAAATCCAGGCCGGTCATCTCCACGATTCTGTTTATCCTGTACTTCAGCGTGTTATAGTTCAGGTACATTTTCTTTGACGCGGTCGAAATCTCTGTGCCGCTGTTGATATATCCCCGTATCGTCTCCAGAAAGAGATCCCGTTTATCAGTGTCCATCTTCCATATCTCTGTTATGGCCGGATGGATAAGATAATTCAGAGATTCCCGGTCTGCATAGTTTAAAAATATGTGCTGGAGCAGGTAATCCGAATACCTGACGATCCGGTTCCTGTGATGCAGCTTCCAAGATGTATTCAGGGCGGAGACAGCCTGGGAGAACTGTTCCGGCAGAGAGTAGAGATTCCTGCACGTATAGCTGATTCCGGCCCGGCAGTTCTGCTTTTCCAGAAGGCCATGGAACTGTCTGTAATCCGATTCCGTAAACAAGGTGTCCGTCTTCGTGTCGAACACGGCGACAAGGCAGCCTTTATAGTAGATGATCGTGTTTCTGGCAAGGAAGTTCTGGAGAACTCTTTTCAACATATAGATCTTATTGACATCCTGCATATAGTCTTCCGCCAGTTCGATTACTAGTATCGTTATGTAATCATAGAGCTTTATATTAAACTGATGTATACGTTCCTCTATGGCGTCTTCGTCATACAGCTTTTCATTCAGCAGGGCAATGAAAAAGGATTCGGCGAGGGGCGAACTGGGGGTGTAAGTATTGGTAGATTCGAGCAGGAAATACAAGATGCAGTTGCCGAGAGCCTCCACGATGTCCTCGTCACTTCTGGAAATCGGTTTATTGAGAGCAAGTACTTTCAGATATGCCAGCGGCTTACCATTGTCGTTGATCTTGTACACGAGCTGGCTGTGGTTCAGGATTCCCTTTTCCCATATAAAATCATCTCTTGGAGAATCCGAGGTCAGGTCTTCCATCATATCCATATGAATCTGATTGATATATTGGTCAGAGACGTACCCTTTGCTCAAAGTCCATTCCCATAGAGGCTCCTGGCTTGAGCTGTTCCCTCCGGCGTGCGCGATAAAGCAGAGGGAAACATCTACAAGAAGGAGCGGATTTCCAAGTATTTCATATCCAAGATCCATCAGCTCCTGTAAGGTTGTCTTACTTTTTTTGACTTTCAGCAGTTTCAGAATATTTTTTGAAGTATGGACTTCTTCTTCCAGAAGCTTCCACACGGTGTTGCACAACTGATGCGGGTCAGTGCCGTCAGGCACGGTGACGAGGGTACATCCTGCCTCGGGGCAGAGATAAGATTCCGGAACAGACTTTCCAGTCACGATAAAAGATATCTGGCCTACCGGAGGAATGGGCGGCAATTCTTTTGCACTTCCTATAAAAAGCACACCTTGTTCGACAGAAAGCTCCCTTTTACTGAAAAAGCGTACGGCAGAAATTGGATAATCACAGTCCTTTATGATGTCGGGAGAGTATGCTTCCAGATGATGCACTATTCGTGTAAGTGTCAATGTCATAACAAAACCACCTTTCTACTGATTTAATATCCATTATACGTTCTTGATAATAAAAAGACAATGGAATCGGCAGGAAATTCATTTGCAGTTTATTGCAAATGGGCTGCGTCAAATCTGTTAGATATTGCAAATACATTTTTCATTTCAGACTGAAAATAAATATTATTTTGAAAAGTATTGATAATGATTTAACAAGTGCAATGAGGTAAGATAGTGACATAGACGATATCGTTAGAAATTAAACAATATGTGTATCAGAGAAAAAGGAAGGAGAAAGGTATGGGTAATGCAAAAGGCAGAATTAAATTAAGCATATATGCAATTGCACTTCTTATGATGGGGGTTATCGGGATTACGAGCGCGCTGGCTACGATTGGTGCCAACTTTCCCGACGCGTCACAAACGATGATTCAGAATCTTATATCTGTGCCATGTTTTGCTATCATACCTACAACGCTGATTGTAGGAAAAGTGATGGAATATGTGCCGAAAAAAATAATTGCGGTTACTGGAGCGGTTTGCTTCCTTGCAGGAGGACTGGTTCCCGCGTTCTTAACGACATCTTTCGGACTTATCCTCGTCATGAGGGCGGTCCTCGGCGTTGGGGTAGGCATATCTCAGGTTGTGAGCACCGCTTTGGTTGCGGATAATTTTTCGGGAGAGGAACAACAGAAGGTACAGGGAACGCTACAGGCATCACAGATGGGAGGAGTGGCCGTCATGGTGTTCGCAGGAGGATGGCTGGCGGATATCCAGTGGAATTATGTATTCTATGTACATATTATGGCTATACTGACGCTTGCGGCAGCGCTGTTCGTCCTTCCGATGCAGAAGGTGGCAGCCAAAAATGAAGTGTCAGGGGAGAAGCAGTCCGTACATCTGACAAAAGCAACATGGCTGTGGGTCGTATTCATGTTCGCAGTCTTCGTGTCGATACAGGTATACTCTATCTTCCTGTCATTCCTCGTTCAGGAAAGAGGGCTCGGGACAGCGGCAGACGCAGGCCTTGGACTTGCATTCTTTGCAGTGGGCGGAGTTGTGATGGGGCTTTTGTACAGCAGGCTTGTCAGGGCGTCCAGGCACTGTTCCGTGGCGGTCGGCTGTCTGATGCTGGCGGTGTCTTACTTCGTCATGGCTTACGCGGGCAATATGATATTGTGTCATATCGGAAGCCTGCTCTTAGGTATGGCAGTATCTGTCATCGTACCTGGTGTCATGATTTATACAGGACATACGGTGGATCCGTTTTCTGTCGGGATGGCGATATCGCTCGTGACATGTGCCCAGAATTTCGGACAGTGTGTATGCGCTTACATCGTCAATCCGTTAACAGCGCTGATCAGCAATGGCTCAAATGTCAACTTTGCCGCGTTCATGCTGGCAGGCCTTCTTGCCGCTGTGCTGACGGTTATCATGCTCGTCTGGGGAATGCGGAAAAATAAGGCGGCGGCTGAATCATAAATCGAAAAAGGGAGAGGATTATATGTATAACAAATTATTTTCAAGCCAGAAAATCGGTTCCATGGTAGTGCCAAACAGAGTTGTCATGACTGCCATGGGCAATCACATCGCGAATGAAGACGGGACGGTGTCCGATACGGATGTGGCCTTTTACGGGGCAAGGGCAAAAGGCGGTGTCGGTCTTGTCATTACAGAATGTGCCTGTGTTGATTTTAAGACCGGAAAAGGGAACCTGAAGCAGATAGCAGTAGATGACGACAAGTATATTCCAGGCTTAAAAAAGCTTGCAGATGAAATACATAAATATGGCGCGGTGCTGGCGGTTCAGATCTATCATCCGGGCCGGCAGGGGATTGCAGAACTTAACGGAGTGGACAGCATGAAATCCTCAAGCAGGACAGAATGCCAGTGCGTGCATCAGCCGTCCCATGAGATGACGGAAGAAGAAGTGAAGGAGATGATCGGACTGTTTGCAGCCGGCGCGAAACGTTTGAAAGAGGCTGGAGTGGATGCGGTGGAGCTTCACGGCGCGCATGGCTATCTCATCGGGCAGTTCTTAAGCCCATATACGAACAAGCGTACCGACAGGTACGGTGGTTCCTTTGAAAACCGCATGCGCTTTCTGGATGAGATTATAGACGCGGTTCGTAAAGAATGCGGTGACGATTATCCGGTCATCGTCCGATTCTCGGCAAATGAGTATATGGAATACGCCGGTCGTCCGGATGAAGGTCTCTGCCTTGAGGACGGAGTGGCTATTGCTAAGCATCTGGAGGAAAAAGGAGTTGACGCGCTGGATGTCAGCGCAGGCATATATGAGACGATGAACGTGGCCTGGGAGCCGGTAGGATTCGACCAGGGCTGGAAGATGGACAATGCGGCAGCAGTGAAAAGAGCCGTATGCATTCCGGTTATCGCCGCCTCGGTTATACGGGAGCCGCAATATGCAGAGGAAATGCTGTCAGAGGGGAACTGTGACTTTATAGGTTCTGCCCGGACCTTTTTTGCAGATCCGGACTGGGTGAACAAATCGCGGGAAGGCAGGGAAAAGGAAATACGCAAGTGCATTTCCTGCCTGTACTGTATGGAGACGCTCATGGCAGCCGATATGAGTCAGGTGCCGATGGGATGTGCAATCAATTTCCAGGGATGCCGGGAAGACACATACAGCGATGAGATGCTTAAACGGGACGGTGGAGGGAGAACCGTGGCAGTAATCGGCGCCGGCCCGGCCGGTATGGAAGCGGCAAGAGTCCTCGCGATGAGAGGGTTCCGTCCGGTCGTCTACGAAAAGCAGAATGAAGTGGGCGGACAGATTGTGCTCGCATCGAAACCTCCCAAGAAGGAGAAGACAGGCTGGCTCATCGACTACCAGAAATGCCAGATGGAAAAGCTTGAAGTCGAGCTGCATCTGAATACTGCACCGACCGTAGATGATATAAAAGCGCTGCATCCGTATGCGGTATTCGTATCCCACGGGTCCAAGCCGGTCATGCCGAAGTCCATCAGGGGGATTGACGGGGAGAACGTCTATACACCTGTAGAGATCTTAAACGGAACAGTCGGCCTTACGGATAAAAAAGTTGCTGTCGTCGGTTCGGGAATGACGGGAATAGAGACGGCAGAGCTGCTATGCGAACAGGGAAATGAGGTGACGGTATTCGAGATGGCGGATGAAATCGGGCCGGGTATCTTCTTCCAGAACCTCATTGATGTGATGGGCCGTATAGATTCCTATGGGACAAAACTATATCCGAGGCGCCGGCTTGTGGAAATCGACGGGACGGCGGCTGTCTTTGAAAACACGGAGTCAAAGATGCGGGAGAAGTATGACTTTGACGCTATTGTCGTATCGCTTGGCACGGCATCCAACACGGAACTGAAGGAAGAACTGGAAAAAGCCTTTGACAAAGTAGTCTATCTGGGAGATGCGAAGAAAGCGGGCAGAATAGAGAATGCTGTCAGGACCGGATATGTGGCGGCTGCACAATTAAATTAAGGAGGAAAATGATATGATGAAATCAGGAATATACACACAGCTTGCCCCGGTATTATTTGGAAACGATACAGTTGTGCGGGCCGGTGAGACAGTGAAGGATCTTGGATGTAAAAAGGTTATGCTTGTGACAGATAAAGGTGTGCTGGAAGCAGGCGCTGCCGGAAAGGTCCGGCATGTATTGGAACAGTCGGGAATTGAGGTTGTCCTGTGGGCGGAGGCAGAAACGGACTGCCCAGAAGAAAGCGTGAAGAAAGCGGCTGCAATCGGGAGATGCGAGGGGATAGACGGAGTAGTCGGAGTCGGAGGCGGAAGCGTGCTGGATACGGCTAAGGCGGTGTCTGCCGTTGTACCCAATGACGATCAGGTGCTGGAGGACATCATACTGTATCTGACAGGGCAGAAGGACTATGCCAATACACCTGTGCCGGTAATCGAGATACCGACTACGGCCGGGACAGGTTCGGAGAGCACATTTGTCGCGGTTGTAACATCTGAAAAGCTGGACTGCAAGATTGGCCTTCCCGTACCGCCCGCATATGGTATCGTTGATTCCAGCCTTATGAAGACGGTACCGCCGTACATCACGGCATTTACCGGTATGGATGCGCTGTCACATGCGAACGAGGCGTTGACCGAACAAAAGAATACGCCCCATTCCGATTTGCTCGCCTATGAAGCGATACGGCTTGTGGGTGAGAACCTGCCGGCAGCGGTAAAGGACGGAAATGACATGGAGGCGAGGGACAATCTGGCATTTGCAAGCAGTATTGCCGGAATCGCCTTCAATGAATCGGGAGTCCACATCGGCCACTCTGCGGCCCATGCACTTGGACATCTGTACCATATTCCACATGGCGTCTGCTGTGCCAATATGACACCTGCGGTCATACGGTTTGCCGCAAAGAAGTATCCACAGAAAATGAAAAGATTAGGAAGGCTGATGGGAGCGGATATCACTTCTGATGATTCAGAGACGATAGGAAAAGAGGCTGCAGATGCCGTGCGCACGTTTGCACGGGCCGTCGGGGTTCAATCATTCAAGGAACTCGGTCTGACGAAGGAACAGGTACTGGCCGCCAAATCTATGTTCTATGGTGACGCGCTCTGCATGGCATTTGGCGGTGAAGTGACAGAACAGGATGCGCTGGATATTCTGGCAGATGCATATGATGAATAAAGTGAGGTGGGAGCAGTGCTGAGACAAGGAGTATATCAACAGATAGCACCGGTACTGTTCGGCAGCAAAACGGTAGGGCAGGCCGGACAAAAGGCAAAAGAGGCAGGGATGGGCAATATACTGCTCGTCTGTGATGAAGGTATCAGGCAGACGAAGCTGGATGCCAAGTTAGGACGTATATTAATGGACAGTGGAATCGGCGTTACGGCATGGTACGGAGCGCAGACAGACTGTCCCGATGAGACGGTAGAGGAAGCCGTCAGGATAATCGATGGGAATGAGATTGACGGAATCATCGGGTTGGGCGGTGGGAGCGTATTGGATACGGCGAAAGTGATAGCGGCAGCAGCGGCCAATGGACTGGACATACTGGGAGAAGTCGTCGAATATCTGTCGGGAACTAAGCGGTATCAGCACCGTCCGCTGCCGCTCATCCTTATACCGACGACCGCGGGCACCGGGTCTGAGAGCACATTTGTGGCGGTCGTGACCTCAAGCAGGCTGGACGCAAAAGTGGGGCTTCCCTGTTCCGCAGACTGTGCTATCGTAGATCCGGAGCTTACGATGTCGGTGCCTCCGTTCGTCACCGCATTCACAGGAATGGATGCCCTGTCCCATGCCAACGAAGCGCTGGCAGAGAAGAAGAATACGCCACATTCAGACCTGCTTGCCTTTGAGACGATACGCCTTGTAAAGACATACCTGCCGGCAGCGGTGACCGACGGCAGCGACAAGGAGGCAAGGGAAAACCTGGCATTTGCAAGCAGCCTCGCAGGAATCGCCTTCAATGAATCGGGAGTCCATATCGGTCATGCCTGTGCACATGCGCTGGGACATCTGTACCATGTGCCTCATGGCATCTGTTGTGCGGTGCTGACTCCTGCTGTGATAGAACTGCAGGCATACGCGTATCCAGAAAAGATGAAGAGGCTGGGAACGATTATGGGAGCGGAAATCTTATCTGACAGCCCTGTGGAAATCGGGATAAAAGCGGCGGATGCGGTCCGTACATTTTCTAAGAGCATAGGGATTCCTTCGCTGAAGGAACAGGGATTGACGGAAGAGCAGATAATGAAGGCGCTTCCGGTTGTCCAGAATGACCCGCTCGCCTATGCGTATGACGGACAGATTACAGAAGAAGTTATCAGAACCGTGCTGCAAAGGGCATATCAAGGTTAGCATCGTCGTCTGAAGAATTGTAAAAAGTAGTTGACATTGCTGTGTACTTCTCATATAATAAAGCACAAATAATTTTATGATGATTTTGCAGGGAAAGGATATAGCCGATATTATGGACGACGCTGACAGTAGCGACGGCGAACAATGTAATAATTATGATAGTTTGATTCAAGAATGGACGGAGATAACAGGCATGATCTGCGCTTCTTAACCGGGAGCGGCAGATTGTGCCTTTTTGCGTTTTTTTCTGCTGATTCTGCCGGTATAGGCAATCAGATAAATAATAAAAAAGAAGGGAGTGGTATATCCAATATGGATAATCACAGACAGATGCCTTGGCATTCAGAACAGACGGAAGAGGTTTACAGAAAGCTTGATACCTCCGCGAATGGTCTGAGCGATGCCGAGGCGGCCGAAAGGTTAAGAAAGAACGGGCGCAATGTACTGCGCCAGAAACCGCCGAAGACGATTGCGCAGATGCTCAAAGGGCAGATTATGGACCCTATGGTACTCATACTCATAGGGGCGGCGTCTTTTTCAGCCGTACTCAGAGAGTGGACGGAGGCGGTTGTAATTTTTGCGATTGTAGTAATCAACGCAGTCATTGGCATCGTACAGGAGAAGAAGGCACAGTCTTCCCTTGAAGCACTCCGCAATATGAGTGCTCTCACCGCGCGTGCCCTGCGGCAGGGAGAGGAAAGCATCGTTCCTGCGGCGGAGCTCGTTGCAGGCGACGTAGTATTTTTAGGAGACGGTGACATGGTGCCGGCGGACATAAGGCTGATAGACGCTGCAAATCTGAAAGTGCAGGAGGCTTCGCTGACCGGTGAGTCTCTGCCCTCGGAGAAAGAAGCACATATTATTCTCCCGGAGGCGACTGTCCTCGGAGACCGCCGCAATATGGCTTATCATTCCTCTATAGTCACATACGGCCGGGCTGCCGGCGTGGTGGTTGCCACAGGCATGGATACGGAAGTCGGGAGTATCGCAGGCATGCTCGACAATGAGGATGAGCTGGATACTCCGCTGAAGCAGAAGCTGAATGCAGCGGGAAAGACGCTTACGGTGGCGGGGCTTATCGTCTGCGTGCTTATTTTTATTATCGGGGCGCTATATGAACGGCCGCTGGTGCCACAGTTTCTCGTGGCAATCTCTCTTGCTATATCCATCATTCCGGAAGGGCTGCCGGCTACAGCTACTATCGTGATGGCGTTGGGTGTACAGCGTATGGCAAAGAAGAATGCCCTTATACGGAAGCTGCCGGCCGTCGAGACGCTTGGAAGTGCAACGGTCATCTGCAGTGATAAGACAGGTACGCTTACGCTCAATAAGATGACCGTGACCCATATCGCGGTGAACGGGGACTTTGAATCCAGGAGACCCACACCAATCAGGGAAGCTGCAGGACTGCATCCGGAAGTGTACCGGGAGATGGTGTACGCAGCGGCGCTCTGCAATGATGCAAGCATCGACCCGGACAGAAGCGGAGAGATCATCGGTGATCCTACAGAAGGTGCGCTCATATATATGGCACAGGAGTTCGGCATAGACCATGAATCGTTAGAGGATGCATATCCGCGCCTGTTTGAACAGCCGTTTGACTCTGAGCGGAAGCGGATGACGACGGTCCACAGGATAGACGGGTCCTATATCGCCTACACGAAAGGAGCGGTGGATGAGCTGCTGCCGCTGTGCAGCCATATGCTGACGTCCCGTGGGGTACGGCCCATGACGAAGGCCGACAGGGACAACATAGCAGAGCTCTGCCACGGAATGTCAGAAGAAGCCCTGCGGGTGCTCGGAGTCTGTCTGAGGACACTATCTTCCATACCATCGGATGACGACGTAAACGTTGAGGAGGATATGACCTTTGTGGGCGCGCTTGGCATGATAGACCCGCCGCGCAAGGAAGTAGCGGAATCGGTACGCGTCTGCAGGGAAGCAGGCATACGTACGGTCATGATCACCGGAGACCATAAAGTGACTGCCCTTGCCATAGCAAAGGAGCTTGGCATATATGAAAGCGGCGATACAGTCATATCCGGCGAAGAGCTGGATGCTATGGACGACGCGGCGCTGAAGGAATCTGTGCGGACTGCTTCTGTATATGCCCGTGTGTCGCCGGCGGATAAGCTGCGTATCATAAAAGCGTTAAAGAGTACCGGGGAAGTAGTTGCCATGACAGGTGACGGAGTGAACGATTCCCCTGCTCTGAAAGCAGCAGATATCGGCGTGGCGATGGGAGAGGCAGGCACGGATGTGGCCAAGGAGGCTTCCGACATGATTCTGCTCGATGACAGCTTTACTACGATTGCATATGCCATCAAGGAAGGAAGAAGGGTTTACCGGAATATACAGAAGGTGATCCAGTTCCTGCTTGCCGGCAATATTGCGGAGATTCTGACCTTATTGGCGGCAACTGTCTTTAACTTTGACGCTCCGCTGCTTGCGGTGCATATCCTCTGGGTGAATCTGGCTACGGCGACGCTGCCGGCGCTCGCACTTGGGGTAGATCCTGCAAGCAGGAATATCATGAAGCATCAGCCGGTAAAATCGGGGACTCTGTTTGAGAAGGAACTTGTCCGCCGGGTTGTGGCACAGGGCTTGTTCGTAGCGGCCATGACAACCGCTGCATATTGGATTGGAGAGACGACGGGCACCCATGCCGCGGGGCAGACGATGGCTTTTTGTACGCTGGCGTTTTCCCAGATGCTACGTGCCTTTAACGAGCGGTCCAACACGGAACCTGTCTGGGTGCGGGCGGAAGGGCTGAATCCATGGCTGTTTATCACTTTTGCGGCTTCTGCCGCGCTTATGGCCTGTATACTTTTCATTCCGGCTCTGCAGAACGCATTCCGGCTCACTGTGCTCACGGGCGCGCAGTGGGGAGTTACAGCTGGACTGTCCCTGTTCACTGTCGTTCAGGTGGAAGTGGTGAAATGGATAAAGCGCTGTCATACTCGGGGACGGCAGTAGGCGGCTTTCTTATGCCTGCAGAGACTTCAGTTCTTTGTGTAGACGTATGGCCATGTATAAGGCCGCTGCGGCGGATATGATATCGGCAGCCGGCTGTGCGTAAAGGATACCGTGCAGCCCCCAGATTGCCGGCAGGATAAGAATGGCAGGGACAAAACAGAGTCCCTGTCTGCATGCCCCAAGGAGACAGCCTTCTTTTGCTCTGCCCATTGCAAGGAAAAGGGAGGAATACACGGTATAAAAGCCAAAGAACAGGAAGGTCAGTCCATTTGCCCTGAGTGCTGTCGTGCCGATACGTACCATCTCCGGGTCGTATTTAGTGAACTGCGCTATGATATGAGATGAGAATAGGGCGGCTGCCAGGCCGAAGACTGCGCAGAACACCGTTGACCAGATGATGGAGGTTCTGACTGCTTCCCGCAGGCGGCCGTATCTTTTCGCTCCCCAGCTATAGCCTGCAATCGGCTGCAGGCCTTTTATAAAGCCAAATACCATCAGGCTTCCTACGGACATGATTTTGGTTACAGGCCCCATAGCGGCAAGCGCCGAATCACCATAGGCCTTGGCCGCCCCGTTGACCATAGTGATGGAGAGGCTTGTGAGAAGCTGAAATACAAGTGTGGGAATGCCTATTTTCAATATCTCGGACAGGATGTCCCTGGTAAAGCAGCATTCATTGATACGAAAGCTGAATACGCTTTTTTTTCTGCCTATATACCCCAGATATATGAGTGTAGAAATAAACTGTGAGACAGCAGTGGCAGCCGCGGCTCCGGCTACGCCAAGATTCAGGCTGTAGATGAAGACCGGGTCCAGAATGACATTTATAAGAGCGCCGGCCATCAATACACCCATGGTCGTCCTGGCGGCCCCTTCACTCGATACAATATTGTTCATCGTCACGTTGAATACATTGAAGATGGACGAAGCCACGTAAATGCCCGTATAAGTAATGGCATAGGGCATAACGCTTTCCGTGGCGCCTAGCTGTCTTAAGATTGGTTTTAGAAAAATAAGGGAGCAGAGGATGACCACAGCCCCTACACAGACACTGCTGTATATGGCGGTGCTGGCAACTTTGCCGGCAGTCACCTTGTCGCCGTGACCGAGCAGCCTGGAAAGATAGGAAGCTGCACCGTTGCCGAACAGCAGGCCGAGCCCTACGACAACCTGACCGAGCGGATATGCAACCGTAATCGCGCCTAACTGGCTCGTCCCAAGGCCTCCGACAAAATATGCATCGGCCAGATTGTACAATGCATTGATCATCATACCTATCATAGTTGGAAGGCCGAGCGCTAAAAGAGCCTTTGATACCGGTGCACTGCCAAGCAGTTCCATTTTCTTGTTTTGACGATTCATAACTGATCCTCCTTCGTTTCTTGACATTAGTCATAATATATAATACTATAAATTATAGCATAGAAGAGATGTATCGACTATACTACTATAAATTATAGTAAATGTCAAATGTAAAAAGGAGAAAATTATGGCAACGATTGATCTGATTGTACTTGGGATGCTGAAAGATGAAGCTTTGAGCGCCTATGATATCCAGAAACTGGTAGAGTACCGCAACATATCCAAGTGGGTCAAAATCAGCACACCTTCCATATATAAAAAAGTAATTCAGCTGGAGGAGAAGGGATATGTTAGGAGCAGTATCGTCAAAGAGGGCAAGATGCCGGAAAAAGCGGTCTATTCTCTGACGGAGGAAGGTGAGAAGGAATTTGTTGAGCTTATGACAGATATATCTTCAAAACCGGTCCGTATCTTTCTGGACTTTAATGCGGTCATCGTAAATCTTGCCAAACTTCCGGCACGGAACCGGAACTTGTGTCTGACGCAGATAGAGGAGAATGTGAAAAGTCTGAAAGCGTATCTGGAAGAAAATATGAATATCAAAGAAAATATTGCTGAGATACCGGCGGAAGGGAAAGCAGTACTGCAGCAGCAGTATATACTCGTCCAGGCTATCGAGACATGGATTGCCTCGCTGAAAGAGAGCATTTGATTATGATAATCCTTCGTGGCAGCCGACGGTGATAAAGAAGGCTTCGGGCGTCCTGGGAAGCATGTTTCTGCCATGATTCCCAGGACGCCCGGAGCGCTGTTGCCTCAGGGACGTGCTTCCAGATCCTTCGGAAGTATGATATTCAGCAGTACCGCAATCAATGTTGCGATGACGACCGGGGATTTGCCGAATATCATCACGAACCAGTCCGGAAAGCTGTTGAGCGCATCGGTCGCCTGGGATATCCCCATGCCGAGCGCAGCTGCCAGTCCGACGATGGATGTATTCCGGTAGGACATGTTTTCTGAAGTGATGAGCTTCATCCCGGTCATGGCGATTGACGCGAATACGGAGACCGTGGCACCGCCGAGCACCGCGTACGGAATCGTTGTCAGGAGGGAGGAAAACTTCGGTATGAATCCCGCAGCCAGCAGCAGGACAGCCGCAAGTCCGAGGACACAGCGGTTCACCACTTTGGTAGTCGCCACGATACCTACGTTCTGGCTGTACGTAGCTGTCGGCAGCCCCCCGGTAAATGCACAGAGGATATTGGTGATACCGTATCCGACGATGCCGCCCTGAAGCTCGCTGTCTGTCGGCATCCTGTCGAGCCCCCCGCTTGTCGTCGCGGAGAAGTCTCCGATTGCCTGTATGGAATTGATGGCAAAGAGAAGTCCAATCGCCACACAGGATGATATCTCGAATCTGATGCCAAAGTGAAGCGGCATCGGAAGCTGGAATGCCGAGGCCTGGGCTATGGGAGAGAAATCCACCATTCCCATGCAGAGGGCTGCTCCATACCCTCCTATGATACCAATCAGGATGGATGCCAGCTTAAAGATACCTCTGCCAAAGTGGTTCAGCAGCGTCACGATTACGAGAGTGGCTACTGCTATCATCCAATTTTTCACGGAACCGTAATCAGGGCTCCCCACGCCTCCGGCCATGTAGTTGATAGCGGTAGGGTAGAGGGATAGTCCGATGGTGAATACGACGGTTCCAGCGATGAGCGGCGGGAAGAACCTGCGGATTTTCTTAATAAACAGCCCTGCAAATACTGCCACGCATCCGCCCACTATCTGGGCGCCCAGTATCGTCGGTATATCAAAATCGGCCGCGATGGACTGCATGCTCGGCAGATAGGCAAAGCTGATGCCCATAATGATGGGAAGTCCGGAACCTATCGTCAACCATCTCGTACGTACAAATGGAAACAGCTGGATCAGGGTAGAGATACCGGATACGATCAGCGCCGCCTGAATGAGGATGACAGAATCCTTTTCAGACAGGCCGGCAACACCGGCCACGATTATCGCAGGCGTGACACAGCCTACGATCATAGCCACTACATGCTGGAGGGCAAGCGGCAGCGCCTGCTTTATATCAGGGACACCGTTCAGGTCAAATATGGAAGAGCGGGTCCGCCCTTTATCTGTCATATACGTCCCCTCCTTTAGTCTAAGGTGATGAGCGTTCCTGTCTTACCATTGATTCCGTCCTTTGCTTTTTCAAGTAGAGTGATGAGCGCGCTCCGTCCCGGTTTGGAGGCAGCGAAGTCTACAGCGGCCTGTACCTTTGGGAGCATGGATCCGGGAGCGAAATGTCCGTCTTCCATGTACTGCTTCATCTCGGATACAGTCACTTTATCCAGCCATTTTTCCCCGGGCTGTCCATAGTGGACGGCGGCTTTCTCCACTGCGGTCAGGATGATCAGAAAGTCGGCATCCAGTTCCTTTGCCAGCAGGCAGCTGGCAAAATCCTTGTCAATGACCGCGCTTGCGCCTTTTAAGTGGTTGCCCTGGCGTGTGACAGGAATCCCGCCGCCTCCGCATGCAATGACGAGCTCTCCGGAATCAACCATAGCTTTGATTGTGCCGATTTCGATGATTTCTACCGGTTTCGGCGAGGCAACTACACGGCGGTAGCCGCGTCCCGCATCCTCCTTCATAACATAGTCATATTTCAATGCCATCTCTTTGGCCTGTTCTTCGGATACGAATTTGCCGATAGGCTTGGAAGGATTGCCAAAGGCAGGATCCTCCGGATCAACCCTCACCTGCGTAATCATCGTGGCAACCGGTATGTTGTCAATTCCCCGGTCCAGCAGCTCTTCCCGCAGTGCGTTCTGAAGGTCGTATCCGATATAAGCCTGGCTCATAGCCACGCAGACGGATAAAGGGGTGTTGGGCTGGTCGTTGTCTTCATGGGTCAGGGCGAGCATGGCATTGTTGACCATGCCTACCTGGGGCCCGTTGCCGTGGGCGACGACGACTTGGCATCCTTCCTGGATCAGATCCACGATAGCGCGGGCCGTAATCCTGACTGCGGCCATCTGTTCCGGGAGCGTATTGCCGAGGGCGTTTCCGCCGAGAGCAATCACTACCCTTTTCTTCTTCGTCATAATGATACCTCCTCATCCCTTACTTGAATACTCTCGGAGTTCCTTTTTCTTCAAGCTTCTTCAGGATGTCGGCAGGATCTGCGAATTTGGCCAGGAATATCATGGCAGCGATAATATACGGTTTAAAGCTGGCTTCTTTATATAACGGATCCCGGTAACGGTCAAACACGCTCGCGTCCACTTCGCCTTCGGCGCAGCTGACACCTGTGATGTCCGCCGGCAGGCAGTGCAGATACAGCGCTTTGCCGTCCTTTGTCGTCTGCATGAGCGCTTCCGTGCATGCCCAGTCTTTGTGCTGTGCGTTCTGTGCCAGGAGCTCCTTTTCGAGGGCGTCGATACCGGCCTGGTCGCCTTTTGCGTAGAGATCCGTCCTCTTTTGCATGGCAGCGAACGGGGCCCAGCTCTTTGGATACACGATGTCCGCATCCTGGAAGGCTTCTTTCATATCATTCGTCTTCGTGTAGGAACCGCCGGACTTCTTTGCATTTTCCGTGGCGACAGCCTCAACTTCAGGGAACACTTCATAGCCTTCCGGGTGGGCGAGAACGACGTCCATCCCGAAACGGGTCATAAGTCCGATAACACCTTGCGGTACAGAGAGTGGTTTCCCGTAGGAGGGGGAGTAGGCCCATGTCATGGCAAGCTTCTTGCCTTTTAAATTCTCCACGCCGCCGAACTCATGGATAATGTGCAGCATATCCGCCATCACCTGGGTCGGGTGGTCGATGTCGCACTGCAGGTTTACGAGCGTCGGCTTCTGTGCCAGGATGCCGGCTTTGTTTCCTTCGGTCACGGCGTCTGCGACGTCGTGCATATAAGCGTTTCCTTTTCCGATGTACATGTCGTCGCGGATGCCGATTACGTCAGCCATGAAGGAGATCATGTTGGCCGTCTCACGGACAGTCTCGCCGTGGGCAATCTGAGATTTCCCTTCATCCAGGTCCTGTACTTCCAGACCGAGCAGGTTGCAGGCGGAAGCAAAGGAGAACCGGGTGCGTGTAGAATTGTCACGGAATAAGGAGATGCCGAGCCCGCTTTCAAAGACTTTCGTGGATATATTATTCTCACGCATGAAGCGGAGAGCGTCAGCGAGTATAAACACGGCCTCCAGCTCATCGTCTGTCTTCTCCCAGGTGAGAAAGAAGTCCCCGTCATACATCTCTTTAAAGTTCAGTACATTTAATCTGTCTATGTAATCCTGTAATGTTTTCATCATCATATACCTCCTCGTTTTTACGTTTTATTTGCAGTATACAGATGGGAGAGCGGCATATACCGCTGCACATCTGACAAGGTCGTCTTTCCATGTCTTTTCGTTCGGGGCGTGTGCCTGTGCTTCTGCGCCGGGTCCGAAGCCGATGCATGGAATGCCGTTGCGGCCCATGATGGAGACGCCGTTCGTGGAGAAGGTCCACTTGTCGGTGAGCGGCCGGCCTTTTCTATGTGTCTCTGTCTCAGGATTTCCAAGGCGGCTGTCGCCGTAGAGCCCTTTGTAAGCTTCTTCCAATGCCTTTGTCACTTTGTGGTCCTCCGGGATGACCCACGTCGGGAAATAACATTCGATCGGGTAGACGCAGCCGGTATAGGAAGGCCGGTCATAGGTATACATGGATACCTTTACGTCGTCCCCGTACTTTTTCACGCTCGGGAGTGCGCGGATTTCGTCCAGGCAGCTTTCCCAAGTCTCACCGGCAGTCATGCGGCGGTCGAGCGACACGGCACAGGAGTCTGCCACCGCGCAGCGGCTCGGCGAGGTGAAGAAGATTTCGGATACCGTGATGGTGCCTCTCCCGAGGAAATTGGCTTCCTTCCACTGAGGATTGTACTTTTCATTCAGCATCTTAACGAGCCCTTTGATTTCCGCTTCGTCTGCATCGTCATTTTCATTCAGGGCCCGCACATCCTGCAATATATCCGCCATTTTGTAGATGGCGTTGTCACCGCGTTCCGGCGCGGAGCCGTGGCACGATACCCCCTGGACATCTACGCGGATCTCCATGCGGCCCCGCTGCCCCCGGTAGATGCCGCCGTCGGTCGGCTCTGTAGAGACGACAAATTCGGGACGCACCTTGTCTTCGTTGATGATATACTGCCAGCAGAGGCCGTCACAGTCTTCTTCCTGTACGGTTCCGGTCACGAGCACCTGGTATCTGTCTGAGAGAAGCCCAAGATCCTTCATGATTCTGGCGCCGTACACGGCGGAGACGATGCCGCCCAGCTGGTCCGATACGCCGCGGCCCCCAATTTCCGTCTCCGTCTCGTACCCTTCATAAGGGTCAAAGTCCCAGTTGTCTATATTACCGATGCCGACGTTGTCGATGTGGGCGTCAAAGCCAATCAAAGTCGAACCCGTACCCATATAGCCGAGGACGTTCCCCTGAGGGTCGATCTCCACCTTGTCAAACGCAAGCTTGCGCATCTCCTGCGCAATCCGGTCGATGTGCGCCTTCTCGTCGCAGCTCTCGCCGGGGAATCTGACGATATCCCGCAGAAAAGCGCTCATGTCGGCCTCATAAATTTTCGCAGTTTCCTTAATTTTATTAAAATCCATGAAAGTTCCTCCTTTTTCATAGGGGTCAGACCCCTGTAGCTACAGGGGTCTGACCCCTATGGCAATTTTAAGACAATTCTGAAAATGGCTCTTTGCCTGTTCCGCACAGACCTTCCCATACTATCTCGTGGTACCGCTCAGGATCGGTGTCCCCTTCGGACGATACGAGCAGCACGTCGGAGTTTTCATCAAGTTTCAGTGCTTCTTTTAATTCGCTGTATTCCGGCCGGGTCATGAGGGCGGCTACGAGGCCCATGCTCACGGAGCCGGATTCGCCGGATATGATCTGAGTGTCGCCGCGCATCGGGGCGGCACAGATGCGGCATCCGTTGGCGCTTACCCAGTCTGGGCATGACACGAAGGCATCGGCGTGGTTCTTTAAGATATCCCAGGACACGGTGTTGGCTTCCCCGCAGGCGAGGCCGGCCATGATGGTGAGCATGTCACCATCCACATCGACACGGCTGCCGTCTCCTTTAGAGGCAGAGCGGTAGAGGCAGTCGGCGGCTTTCGCCTCTACGACGACCATCACCGGAGGATTTTCTTTATAGCGGTTGGCAAAGTAGCCGATGACAGCGCCTGCGAGCGAACCTACGCCTGCCTGGATGAAGAGATGCGTCGGCCGTTTCACGCCGTCCTTCTCAAGCTGTTCTGCCGCTTCTGTCGCAAGTGTTCCATACCCCTGCATGATCCAGGTCGGGATCTCTTCATAACCTTCCCAGGCTGTATCCTGCACCATGATGCCGTGTTCGGTCTCTTCGGCTTCCCTCGCCGCTTTGCGCACGCAGTCGTCATAGTTGAGGTCCTCTATCGTCACCGTCGCATTTTCCCTGGCGATATTCTCTAATCTCGTCCGGGTGGTGCCTTTTGGCATCCGCACGACACATTTCTGCCCGAGCCTGTTGGAAGCCCAGGCGATACCGCGTCCATGGTTGCCGTCTGTGGCGGTAAAGAAGGTGGCCTGCCCGAACTCCTCCCGCAGCTTTTCCGAGGTGAGCACGCTGTAGGGCACCTCGCTTACATCTTTCCCGAGCTGTTTCGCTATGTATCTGGCGATGGCATAGGAGCCGCCAAGCACCTTGAAGGCATTCAGCCCGAAACGATAGGATTCGTCTTTTACGTACAAGCTGTTAAGCCCGAGATATTGTGCCAGTCCGGGAAGCTTCGTAAGCGGCGTTACGCTGTACTGCGGAAAGCTCTCGTGGAAGCTGCGCGCTTTGCGCATCTCTTCCTCCGACATGTGGGCGAGCTGAAGATCCTCGCTTTTCGGCATGCTGTTCAGTGTCCATCTTATTCCATTTCTACTTGAGTTACTCACGGTATCGTACCCTCCATTTCCTGATTGCTTATTTGTTGATTTCTACGTAGCTGTATAACGTATATTTGGAGATGCCAAAGTATTTGGCTACTTTATCTCCTGATTTCGTAATGAGGAACGCCCCGGCATCGTTCAGGAAGTTGATCGCCTTCACCTTATCCTCTTTTGTCATGAGTGCCGCAGGCACCCCTACGAGCTCGACTGACTCTGCGATGAGCTCATCCAGAAGCTCGCTGACGTCATGCGTGATTTTCTTCGGTGGATTACCGGCTTCAGGGCTTCCTGCCTCCTGCGGACAGCTGGTGAGAGAATGAATGCTTCCTTCCAGCGCCAGCAGGTTCGTTATATCATAATTGATGGAAAGAATATAACGTGGCCTGCCCTGCTCATCATTGATGTAGATCGTGCTGCATTTCAGGACACGTCCATTGTCTGTCTTGATCAGATAAGCCAGATGGTCTTTCAGCGGTCCGTCCTGATGCTTTACCGCGTTCAGGACGGCGGCGGACGGTCCGTCCCCGAGCCTGCGGCCTGTGATGTGCCCGTTTTCTATATGCACGATAGAGCTGTCGATAGAGCTCTTTGTCAGATCATGCACGACGACTTCACAGTTGCCGCCGAACTGGGCGGCCATCCCTGCAGCTATCTGTTTTAACATTTCAAGTCTGGAATCTGCCATTTTCTTCTGTGCCTCCTCATATACTTATAACTGTCTCCCTAAACTCATCATAGCACAGAAAAAAATAAAGCAATATTAAAATACAAAAATATTTAGGATACAAAAATAATTTTGTATACAGCGTTGCAATTTATATATATTGATGATAGAATAAAAGAAACAAACACAATGTTTGTTAAAAATATACGATAAATCTCGGTTGCATGGACTCCAATGAATGTAAAATATGTTCAAATGCAAGGGGTGCCTTGAGTGTATTGACGTACATGGGAGAACCGATGTAAGACGATGCCGCGCAGACGATCTGTCTCCCTGTCAGGCGTGGCGCGAAAGCAGCATGATGATAAAAAGAAAGGTTTCGGAATATCGGCAGGCGCCATGGGAACGGCTGAAAGTTCTGAGATGGGACGATAAAAAGAGGAGGCGACATTATGTTGGTAATAGGGAACGGAAAGACTATTACATTAGACGAACAGAATCCTTATATCGAAGACGGCGCGGCTGCCATAGACGGAAATCGTATCGTTGCCGCAGGTCCGACTGGACTTATAAGGAAAAGCTATCCGGATGCGGAATACATAGATGCAAAAGGCAAGGTAATCATGCCGGCATTTATCAATACCCACGAGCACATCTACAGCGCCATGGCCAGGGGACTGAGCATCAAGGGTTACAATCCGAAAGGATTCCTTGACATTCTGGATGGACAGTGGTGGACGATAGACCGCCACCTGACGCTGGAACAGACAAAGTACAGCGCTGTGGACACGATGATATCGTGCATCAGGAACGGGGTGACTACAATCTTCGACCATCACGCCAGCTATGGGCACATTACGGACAGCTTGTTTACGATAGCAGATGTGGCAAAGGAACTGGGTGTACGCGCCTGCCTCTGTTATGAGGTATCTGACAGGGACGGGATTGACAAGGCAAAGGCAGCCGTGAAGGAAAATGCCGATTTTATCCGATATGCGCTTATGGACGATACCGATATGCTGGCGGGGATGATGGGAATGCATGCCCAGTTCACGATTTCGGATGAGACGTTCGAGCTGGCGGCGATGAGCAAACCCGATGAAGCCGGCTATCACATCCATGTGGCAGAAGGTATAGAAGATTTGCATGACTGTCTGAAGAAGCATGGAAAACGCATCGTAGACCGCCTTATGGATCACGGCGTGTTAGGCGGCAAGACGCTGCTCGGCCACTGCATCTATATCAATCCACATGAGATGGAGCTCCTGAAGGAGACTGATACGATGGTCGTACATAACCCGGAATCCAACATGGGCAATGCATGCGGGTGTCCCCCAACGATGGAGCTCGTACGCAGGGGTATACTGACCGGACTTGGCACCGACGGATATACGCATGATATGACGGAGTCGTATAAAGTTGCAAATGTGCTGCACAAGCATCATCTTTGCAATCCGAATGCGGCGTGGAGTGAAGTGCCGAAGATGCTGTTTGAAAACAACGCTGCCATAGCGAACCGTTATTTCAAGACTCCGCTGGGCGTTCTGAGAGAGGGAGCGGCCGCGGATGTGATTATCGTAGATTATGATCCTCCCACCCGCATGACAAAGGACAACATATACGGACACATATTGTTCGGCATGACAGGACACGATGTCATAACTACGGTCGGGAATGGACGCATTCTCATGAAAGACCGGGAAGTAATGGTCATCGATGTGGAAGAGGCGATGGGAAAATGCCGGGAGCAGTCCGATAAACTGTGGAAGAGCATCAACGGGTGATGTATAATAAGGAGGAAATGATATGAGTGACAAGATGACATGTATGCCGTTTCCCCAGCTGATGGATTGGATCCGGTCAGAACATGATGCTAAGGGAACCGTGTTTGGCGTCCACCGGCCTTATAAGGCTGACCCGGCCCGTTCTTACAGATTATTCGGCCGGAAGCTGGAGACACCCATTGGTCCCGCAGCAGGGCCGAACAGCCAGCTGGCGCAGAACATCGCTGCGTCTTACTATGCCGGGGCCCGCTTCTTTGAGCTTAAGACCGTACAGATTATGGACGGGGATGAACTCGCCGCCTGTGTGAACAAACCGTGCATCAAGGCAGACGATGAGTGTTATAACTGCGAATGGTCTACAGAGCTCTATGTGCCACAGGCGCAGGATGAATATATTAAGGCATGGTTCCTTCTGTCTTTCATGGCCAGGGAATATGAGCTCGGGAGCATGGATGGCTTCCAGTTCAACATCAGCGTGGGATATGACCTGGCAGGGATCAAGTCCCCAAAGATGGATGGGTTTATAGAAAATATGAGACATGCCGGACATACGGACACGTTCCGGGAATGCAGGCAGTACCTGCTGGAGCAAGCCGGCGGGTTCGCCCACATGACAGAGGAGGATATCGAAAGCATATCTGCAGATATATGCAACAGCGCGACCATCTCTACGCTGCATGGCTGCCCGCCCCGGGAAATCGAGAGCATAGCGGACTATCTGCTGAAAGAAAAGGGGATGCACACGTTCATCAAGTGCAATCCGACGCTTCTCGGCTATGACTTTGCAAGAGAGACGCTGGATACGATGGGCTATGACTATGTGGCCTTCGGGAGGTTTCATTTTGAGGATGATCTTCAGTATGAAGATGCGGTTCCGATGCTCAACAGGCTTATGGAGCTGTCGGAAGAGCTCGGGCTGGAGTTCGGTGTCAAGATAACAAATACGTTCCCGGTAGATGTCAAGTCAGGCGAGCTGCCAAGCGATGAGATGTATATGTCAGGCAAATCGCTGTATCCGCTGTCTATCTCACTGGCGGCAAAGCTCTCAAGGGAGTTTGACGGGAGGCTGAGGATAGCGTATTCCGGCGGGGCGGACGCATTTAATATCGGACGTATCGCGGGATGCGGCGTATGGCCGGTGACCGTGGCTACGACCATCTTGAAGCCGGGTGGTTACCAAAGGCTTCTTCAGATGGCAGAGGAGCTTGACGGACGCGTGAAGCCGTTTGTCGGTATCGATGTGGAGGAGCTGAATGAAACGGCGAAGGGTGCCGTCTGTGACAGGCACCACGTCAAGCCTGCGAAGATGCCGGCCACCAGAAAATCTTCCGAGAAAGTGCCGCTTCTTGACTGCCATACCGCTCCATGTGAAGACGCCTGTCCGATTCATCAGGAAGTGCCGGCGTATATGAAACTGTCCGGGGAAGGAAAGTATGAGGAGGCTATGCAGGTCATCCTCAACAAGAATGCGCTGCCGTTTATCACAGGTACCATCTGTGCCCACGGCTGCATGAGCCGCTGCACGAGGAACTTCTATGAATCACCGGTACAGATTAGAGACACGAAGCTGTTATGTGCAGAGAATGCTTACGAACAGGCACTCTCAACGCTCGAGCGGAGGGCAGGCCGCGGCATAAGGACGGCGGTCGTCGGAGGAGGGCCCTCCGGCATGGCGGCGGCATATTATCTGGCAAGAGCAGGCGTGGAGGTGACGGTATTCGAGAAGCGCCCGGTGCCTGGCGGCATTGTCAGCAGCGTGATTCCCGATTTCCGCATCGATGACACGGTAATTGCGAAAGACGTGTCATTTCTTGTGAAGTTAGGCGTTGATATAAGATGCAATACCGAGGCGCCGTCTGTCAGCGAGTTAAAGGACATGGGCTATGACTCGGTCATCTTGGCGGTCGGGGCTTCTAAGAGAAGCAGCCTCACGCTTATGGGAGGCACGCCGCTCAATGCGCTTGCATTTCTGGAACGCTTCAATGAACAGAAGGGAAATCTGGCAATCGGGAGAAATGTCGTGGTCATCGGCGGCGGCAATACAGCTATGGATACGGCAAGAGCCGCCATACGCTGTCCGGGCGTGGAGCACGTCTATCTTGTCTATAGAAGGACGAAGCGTTTTATGCCGGCGGATGAACATGAGCTTCTCCAGGCAGTGGAAGACGGTGTGGAATTCAGAGAACTGCTGGCACCAGCCTGTATCGAGGATGGAATGCTGGTCTGTAAAAAGACGGTACTTGGAGCGCCGGACGCTTCCGGACGTGCCGGAGTGGCAGAGACTGAGGAGACGGAGAAGATTCCGGCGGATACGGTGATAGCTGCGGTAGGAGAAAAGGTGCCGTCGGAATATTATGAGGCGAATGGAATCTGTGTGGATGAGAAAGGCCGGCCCAGGGTAGGGGGCAGCCTGGAGACAAATGTGCCCGGCGTGTACGTCATCGGAGACGGGCTGTATGGACCATCTCTCGTCGTCAAAGGAATGGCGGACGCGATGAAGGCAGCCGGGGCGGTCGTCGGCGGACCTGTGACCGGCAGCATGGCAAGCCCGGCAGAGAAAGCCGGAATCTATGCCAGAAAAGGTATCCTGAAAGAGCCGTCAGAAAAGCCGGAGGCAGAACGCTGCCTGAGCTGTTCTACCGTCTGCGAAAACTGCGTGGATGTCTGTCCGAACCGTGCCAATATCTCGGTGCACGTGCCTGAGATGGAGAAGGAGCAGATCGTCCATGTAGACTATATGTGTAATGAATGCGGCAACTGCAGGAGCTTCTGTCCGTATGACAGTGCGCCGTATCTTGATAAATTTACCCTGTTTGCAAAAGAAGCAGATATGGAAGAGAGCAAAAACGATGGATTTACGGTAACTGATATGGGAACCGGCCAGTGCCGCGTGCGTTACCTCGGAGAGAGATACACGGTAGACGCGGAGAATACAGGAGAGGTCCCGGAAGGGATTACACGTCTTATAGAGACGGTACTCAGGGAGTATCCATATCTGATTCCGGCCAATTAGAAAGAAGGCAGGCTGTATGAAACGTTTATTCCGGGGCGGAACGGTAGTGGGCCCAGAAGGTACAAAAAAGACAGATATTCTTGTAAAGGGGGAAAAGATTCTGGCCATGGGCGAGAATCTGGACTTTCCCGACGCGGAGGTCATCCATGTTGAGGGGAAGCTATTGTTCCCCGGTTTTATTGATGCCCATACACATATGGATCTGGAAGTGTCCGGCACGGTAACCGCAGACGGATTTGACACGGGGACGAAGGCCGAGCTTTCAGGGGGCACTACGTGTATCGTGGATTTTGCCACGCAGAACAGAGGAGAAAGCTTGGAATATGCGCTTGCCCGCTGGCATGAGAAAGCGGACGGCAGATCGTCCTGCGATTATGCGTTTCATCTCGCCATGTCCGACTGGAACGAACGCATATCGGAAGAGCTGGCACGCGTAACCGCAGCCGGCATTCACTCTTTCAAGCTGTATATGACCTATGACGCTATGGTGGTGGATGACAGGACCATCTACGAGATACTGGCCAGGCTGAAAGAAATTGGTGGAATCGCCGGGGTACACTGCGAGAACAAAGGTATTATCGACGCCCGGGTGGCAGAGGTGATGAAGGAGAAGGGGCACCGGGAAGACGTATCGGATTACCCGGGGACGCGTCCTCCGGTTACGGAGGCGGAGGCCGTCGGACGGCTTCTCAAGATTGCCAGATGTGTGGACACACCGGTTATCGTAGTGCATCTGAGCTCGCGGGAAGGGCTTATGGAAGTCAGAAGGGCGAGGGAAACCGGTCAGACCGTGTACGTAGAAACATGTCCCCAGTACCTTGTCATGGACGAAAGCAGATACTGCCTGCCGGATAATGAAGGCAGAAATTATATGATAGCACCGCCGCTGCGGTCCAAGAAAGACCAGGAGGTGCTCTGGCAGGCGCTCCGGGAAGGAGAAATCCAGACCGTCTGCACGGATCACTGCAGTTTTACGACGGATCAGAAGAAGATGGGGGAGAAAGATTTTTCCCTCGTGCCGTGCGGAATGCCGGGAGCGGAGGAACGGCCTGCGCTCATGTATCATTATGGCGTGGGGCAGGGGAGGCTGACGCTGGAGCAGATGTGCAGATATCTGGCGTACCATCCGGCGAAGCTGTATCATCTGTATCCGAAGAAGGGGACACTTGAACCTGGAAGTGACGCGGATATTGTCGTCTGGAACCCGGAGACGGAGTGGATGTTGTCGGCAGAGACGCAGATGGCGGATACAGACTACTGCCCGCTGGAAGGAACGGTGCTCAGAGGACGTGCGGAACAGGTGTACCTCCGGGGCGAGCTGGCAGCGGATAATGGTGAGATTATAAAAGAATACGGCGGACGGTACGTAATCGCGCAGGAACTAACAGACATCAGATAATGTGAGGCAGGAATATGATACGAAGTTACGGCAGCAGCAGACCAATCGAGACAGAGAGCCTGAAGTCAGCACTTTCGCTGGCCAGATTTTCTGCACCCATCATTTCAGTTGTAGGCGCGGGAGGCAAGACAACTGTCATCCGGCAGCTGGCCCGGGAATATGAAGAGGAGGCGCAGCCGGTTATCGTCACGACGACGACCCATATGTGGCAGCCTGACGAAGGTTTATATCTCAGGTCTCCTGATTTGGAGCTTTTGTACCAGATGCTGAAACACAAACGGCAGGTTTGGGCAGGATATCCTGAGCCTGACGGTAAGATGAGCGCATTTCCCGTTGCATTTCTCGAGGCTGTCCGGATGCTGTCGGTACCGGTCATCATAGAAGCAGACGGTGCAAAGGGACAGCCGGTCAAAGTGCCTGAGGCACATGAACCTGTACTCTGGGGCAAGACGATGGTGCTGCTTGGCGTAGCGGGGCTGGACGCGGTGGGCGGACGGATCGAAGATGTCTGCCACCATCCGGAACGGGCGTCTGCATTTCTTGGAAAGGGAGTGGAAGATGTCCTGGAGTGCGAAGATATCGTTAAGATCGGGCTGAGCGACATAGGCATGAAGAAGTCTATGGATCCATTCATGAAGTTCCACATTGTCCTGAACAAGGCAGACGATGCGCAGCGCGTCAGCATAGGCGACAGAATAGCCGGCCTGTTCGCTGAAAAAGGATTTTACAATGTAATCGTGACATCAGGGCTGGGAGGCAGACATGAATGTACTGATTAAGGGGGCAGGGGATCTGGCGACTGGCATCGCATACGAACTGCATCTGCAAGGGCACAGAATCATGATGACGGAGAGAGCCGTGCCGCTTACCGTGAGAAGGACGGTAGCCATGTCCCGTGCCGTCTATGATGGCAGGGCCACGGTGGAGGGCATGACAGGTGTGTGTGTCAGGAATATGAAAGAGGCGGCGGGCGTCATGGACAACGGCGATGTGGCCGTGATAGTGGATGAAGCCGCGGACATTCGAAAAGAATACAGGCCGGATGTGCTTGTCGATGCCATCCTTGCAAAGAGGAATACCGGTACGTCCTTGGAGGATGCGCCGCTTGTCATAGCAGCAGGACCAGGGTTTACGGCAGGCGTGGACTGCCACTGTGTCATAGAGACGAAGCGGGGAGATACGCTTGGCCGTGTCATATGGGAAGGAAATGCCATCCCAAACACGGGGGTGCCCGGAGAAGTGGGCGGCTACTCGAGAGAGCGGCTTATACAGGCCGCTGGAGATGGAGCGATGGAGCCTAAGGCGGCGATTGGAGACCGGGTAGAAAAAGGGCAGATTGTTGCAGAGACGGGAGGAGAACCGGTATATGCGAAGATGTCCGGAATGGTAAGAGGAATGCTGCAGCGCGGTGTGCCGGTACAGAAAGGTATGAAGATCGGCGATATCGATGCCCGTCCTGATCACCGCTACTGTGTCACCATATCCGACAAGGCAAGGTGCGTCGGGGCAGGAACGGTTCACGCTATGGAACAGTACTGTGGGGCATACGCAATTGTCGTGCTGGCAGCAGGGCAGGGCGTCCGGTTCGGCGGCAACAAGCTGCTGGAGGAGGTAGAAGGCCGGCCTCTGTATGCCCATCTGCTCGATACGCTTACGGAACTCCCCCATGTGTGGAAAGCAGTCGTGACAGGATGCGGTCCTGTTGCAGAAGGCGCTGCAAGAAGAGGCTTTGCTGTAGTGGAAAACCGAGAGCCGGAAAAAGGCAGCTCCCATTCCATGCAGCTCGGGCTGAAAAAATGCATGGACACCCTTCCGTTCCTGAAAGGAGTCCTGTTCACGGTATGCGACCAGCCGGAACTGACTGCCGGTACCTTTGTAAAGCTTCTGGAGGCGGCAGGGAGGAATCCTGGCCGAATCGTGCGAGCAGCCTGCGGCGCCCAGGGCGGCAATCCTGTCGTATGGGACTTGATATACGCACAGGAGCTGCTCGCGCTGGACGGCGATAAAGGCGGCCGGCCGGTAATGGAAAAGCATGCGAAAGAAATTATTTTAATAGGTATAGAAAAGAAAGAGTTGCGGGATATAGACAGGAAATCTGACCTGACAGAAGGACTGTGAGGCAGTAAGGAGGTGCCGTATGTACACATTAGTGGTCAACGGACAGACGTATAAGGTCAAGGAAGATAAGAAACTGATGCGGTTCTTGCGGGATGACCTGCACCTGACCTCCGTAAAAGACGGGTGCAGCGAGGGAGCCTGCGGGACGTGCACGGTTATCATAGACGGTAAGGCAGCCCGTGCATGCATCCCTCTCGTGTCCAGAATGGAAGGGAAACAGATTGTCACGGTGGAAGGCTTGAGCGAAAGAGAAAAAGAAGTGTATGGCTATGCATTTGCAAAAGCAGGCGCGGTGCAGTGCGGCTTCTGTATTCCTGGTATGGTCATGTGCGCCAAGGCACTTATTGATGAGAAGCCGGGGCCTTCCCGGCTGGAAGTGGCAGCGGCCATTAAGAACAATGTATGCCGCTGTACAGGCTATAAAAAGATGATAGATGCTGTCCTGCTCAGCGCAGATATCTTCGGGAACCGTTTGGAAGTACGGGAAGACGAAGGGAGTGCTCCGACAGGCAGGGCGATACAGAGGATTGATGCAAGGGAAAAGGTGCTCGGTACCGGAGAATATGTAGATGACATGTATCTGGATGGCATGATATATGCCAGCGCAGTGCGTTCTGCTTATCCGCGGGCCAGAGTGCTGGCGGTACATACGGAGGCCGCAAAAGCACTGCCGGGCGTCGTTGGGGTGTTTACGGCGGCAGACATACCAGGAAGCGTGAAGGTAGGCCATCTGAAGCAGGACTGGGACACGATGATACCGGTCGGGAAGGAGACGCATTACCTTGGAGACGCGGTCTGCATCGTGGCAGCAGAGGCACCGGAACTTGTGGAAGAGGCGAAGAAACTTGTCCACATAGAGTACGAGGAGCTGGAACCGGTGCTGGATCCGTTCCAAGCTATGGAGGAGGGGGCACCGAAGGTGCATGGAGACGGCAATATCCTCGCCCATGAGCATCTCGTGCGGGGCAGCGCGGATGAGATGATTGCAGCTTCCTGCTACAAGGTGACGAACCATTACGAGACGCCGTGGACGGAGCATGCATTCCTGGAACCAGAGGCAGCAGTAGCGATGCCGTTTGACGACGGAGTGTTCATCTATTCATCAGATCAGGGCACGTATGATACACAGCGTGAATGTGCAAAGATGCTCGGCATCCCACGGGATAAGGTTATTGTGGAAAATAAGCTGGTAGGTGGCGGGTTCGGCGGCAAAGAAGATGTGACCGTACAGCATCACGCAGCTCTAGTTGCTTATCTGACAAAACGTGCAGTTAAGGTGAAGCTGTCGAGGAAGGAAAGTATCCTCATACATCCAAAGCGGCACCCGATGTGGATGGACGTGACGACGGCCTGTGATAAGGACGGCTATCTGACCGCGATGAAGGCGGTCGTCGTATCGGACACGGGTGCATATGCGTCCCTGGGCGGTCCGGTGCTTCAAAGGGCTTGTACCCATGCGGCCGGACCCTATAATTTCCAGACGATAGACATCGAAGGAAAAGCCGTCTACACGAACAATCCGCCTGCCGGCGCATTCCGGGGATTTGGCGTGACGCAGACGTGCTTCGCGTCAGAGATGAACCTGAATGCGCTGGCAGAGCTGGTGGGAATCACGCCGTGGGAAATCCGATACAGGAACTCCATAAGACCGGGGCAGGTGCTGCCGAATGGACAGATAGCCGACGCGTCTACGGGTGTTGCAGAGGCGCTGGAGGCGGTGAAGGATATATATGACAGGGAACCTTATGCAGGAGTGGCCTGTGCCATGAAAAATGCCGGTGTCGGTGTCGGACTTCCGGACTGGGGCCGTTGCCGCCTGCTTGTGAACGGTCAAAAGGTGGAGATACATTCCGGAGCTTCCTGTATCGGTCAGGGGCTTGGGACGGTGCTTACGCAGATTGTCTCAGAAGCCGCGGGCCTTCCTCTGGCCGGCATCTCTTATAAGCAGCCGAATACGGCCAAAGCGCCGGACTCCGGGACGACTTCCGGCTCCCGGCAGACGCTTGTGACAGGCGAGGCGGCAAGGCGGGCAGCCGAAGCGCTGCGCGCAGACATAGAACGGTATGGTCTGGCGGGGCTGGATGGCAGAGAGTATTATGGAGAATATCTGGCAGAAACCGATAGGATGGGAAGCGATGTTCCATACCCGATATCCCATGTCGCTTATGGCTACGCGGCTCAGCTCTGCGTTCTCAATGAAGACGGCACGGTGAAGCTGCTGGCGGCGGCGCATGATGTGGGGAAAGCAGTCAATCCGGTCAGCGTGGAAGGCCAGATTGAAGGCGGTGTCGTCATGGGGATGGGATATGCCCTGACAGAACAATACGTTCTGGAAGGAGGCGAGCCAAAATCAAAGTTTGGGACGCTCGGGCTGTTGAAAGCCGACAAAATACCGGAAATAAACCCTATCATTATTGAAAAACCGGGAGTGCCCGCCGCGTACGGGGCTATTGGCATCGGGGAGATTACCTCCATTCCCACGGCACCGGCCATAGCGGGAGCATATTATAAATGGAACGGACAGTTCCAGACAAAGCTGCCACTTACGGGCACGCCTTATGAAAAAAAGAAAAAGTGAAATTGTGTTCTACAGAGACATGAAGAAAAGGGGACAGGTGCTGACTTTGCAGAAAACCTGTCCCTATATTAGAACAAACGAGTTGTTTTAAAAAACAACTTGTTGTATCATTCCCAGTAACAGGATGATGTACCCGGGATGATTGGATTATGAGGAGGAATAGAGGATGAAGAAGAGAAACAGGATAATCAGCATGATTTTGGCAGCCGTCCTGGCAGGTACGTTCATGGCCGGGTGCGTCGGCTCAGACAAGGCGGATAAGAAGAGGGAGGCAACAGTAGAGAAGCAGAGGACAGAGGATAGCGGCAAGGAACCTGTTACGTTACTGGTAGCGGCGGCGGCAAGCCTGGAATATTCTTATGCGGACGAGCTTATTCCCATGTTTGAGAAGAAGTATCCCTATATCAATGTAGAAGGTGCTTATGACAGTTCAGGAAAGCTCCAGACACAGATAGAAGAAGGGCTTGAGGCGGATGTATTCATGTCGGCGGCCACGAAGCAGATGGAGGCCCTGGCGGATGAAGCTATGGTAGATAAGGACACGGTTACCAATCTGCTCCAGAATAAGATTGTGCTTATCACGTCATCGGATTGTGAGCTGGACCTGAAGGAATTTAAGGATATCACAAAGACGGATACGATTGCGATTGGAGACCCGGCAAGTGTTCCGGTGGGACAGTATGCAAAAGAAGCGCTGACGAACCTTGGTATCTGGGATTCCGTATCGGCTAAGGCAAGCCTCGGAACTAATGTGACGGAGGTGCTGAACTGGGTGGCGGAAGGAAGTGCCCAGGCCGGTATCGTATATGCCACGGACGCGGCTGCGACAGAGAAAGTAAAAGTAGCTGCCGAGGCGCCGGAGGACAGTCTGTCCGGGCCGGCGGTCTACCCGGCAGGAATCGTTTCCGCGTCGAGGCACAAGGAAGAGGCCCGGCTGTTCCTGGATTTCCTGAAAAGCGAAGAGGCGATTGCGGTATTTGAAACATACGGGTTCACAGTTGACAAACCAGAATAAGCAGAGGAGGCGGACATGGATTTTTCACCGATTTTAATCTCTCTGAAGACAGCAGTCTTTTCAATTGTCATCACGTTCTTCACAGGGATGCTGGCGGCATATCTTGTCGTGCGTATCCGAAACGTAAAGGTAAAGATAGCGTGGGACGGCTTTCTGACGCTTCCGCTCGTGCTCCCGCCTACAGTAGCCGGCTTTTTTCTGCTCTATCTGTTTGGAGTGAAGCGTCCGCTTGGCAGCTTTTTTGTGGAATACTTCGGGGTGAAGATCGCGTTTTCCTGGGGGGCCACGGTGCTGGCGGCGGCAGTGATATCATTTCCGCTCATGTACCGCTCCGCCAGAGGGGCCTTCGAGCAGGTGGATGAAAACCTGATATTTGCAGCAAGGACGCTCGGTATGCCCGAGGCTGTGATTTTCCGCAGAATTCTGCTTCCCAACGCCCTGCCGGGGATCCTGTCCGGCGGTATCCTTGCCTTTGCAAGAGGGCTCGGGGAGTTTGGTGCGACGGCTATGATTGCGGGAAATATCGCGGGCAGGACAAGAACACTTCCGCTTGCCGTCTATTCTGAGGTGGCGGCGGGAAATATGGAAGGCGCATACCGATACGTGCTTATCCTTGTGCTCCTTTCCTTCCTCGCAGTGTCTGGAATGAACGTGGCGGCGGGGTGGTTCAGGAAGCAGGACCGGAGGAGATGAACGATGGGACAGATAGAGGCCAGTTTACAAAAAGAATTTAAGAACTTCAAACTGAATATGAATCTTACATCGCCAGGGCATATCCTGGGTGTCCTCGGAGCTTCGGGGTGCGGCAAAAGCATGAGCCTTAAGGCCATTGCAGGTATCTCCGCTCTGGATAAAGGAAAGGTTGCCATCGGAGGAAGAATTGTATATGATAGTGGCAGAAGGATTGATCTGACACCGCAGAAACGCAAGGTCGGTTACTTGTTCCAGAATTATGCGCTGTTTCCAAACATGACAGTATATGAGAACATAGCCGCAGGGGCCGGAAGAGATACCTTTTATGTAAAAAATCTGATCAGCCGGTTCCATCTGGAAGGACTGGAAAGTCTGTATCCCGGCAGACTGTCAGGGGGACAGCAGCAGCGGACCGCGCTTGCAAGGATTCTTGCGTCCAGGCCGGAGGCGCTGCTGCTGGACGAGCCTTTTTCTGCACTGGACAGCTATCTGAAAGAAGAGCTCCAGATGGAACTGAAGGAACGACTTTCGGAATTTGAAGGGGCGGTTATGATTGTCAGCCATGACAGGGATGAACTGTACAGGCTCTGCGACCATATCATGGTCATGTCATCCGGGGCAAATATTATCTGCAAAGGGACGGAGGAGCTGTTTGCCAATCCAGAAAAAGTGGAGGCGGCGAGGCTTACCGGATGTAAGAACATCTCACCGGCCATCCGTGTCGGAGAACAGGTGGTAGAGGCCGCTGATTGGGGCGTACGATTCAGACTGAACAGGAGGATACCGGAGCATATGAGGTATATCGGTATCCGCGCCCATGATTTCCTGCCGGCGGATAGAGACGGTCAGATTGCGGTGGAGACGGTTCATGTGGCCGACGCGCCTTTCGAACGTAACATATTATTTAAAAATGCAGACAATCCGGGAGAAACTATGTGGATGAAGCTGGACCGCGGGTACAGGCAGGTGCCGGAGCGGGTCAGCGTGCGGGAAGATAAGATATTATTGTTGGAGTGATGGATATGCTTCATGCAGAAGCCAGAATCAGAATATGCGGGGATAGTCAGATATTTGGCCCTGGCATCGTACAGCTGCTGGCCAATGTAGAAAAGACCGGCTCAGTAAAAGAGGCCTGTGCCCTTATGGGCATGTCTTACAGCAAAGGCTGGAGGATTGTCAACCGGGCGGAGCAGGAGCTTGGAATCAGGCTGATAGAGCGCCGGCATGGCGGAAGGTGCGGCGGCAGCTGCACGGTCACGGTACAGGGCAGAAAGATGGCGGCGAATTACGAGAAGATGGTAAGGGAGATTGAAGCTTATACAGAGCAGACATTCCAGATGTATTTTCCCGAATATGGTGAGGACTTTGGAAAGGAGAATCCATGATGAAAGTGCTATTGATAAACGGAAGCCCGAATGAACACGGCTGTACGTATACCGCCCTCACGGAAGTGGCAGCTACCCTACAGAGACATGATATCGAGACAGAGATATGCTATCTCGGGAAGAAGCCCATCCCTGGATGCATCGCCTGCGGGAAGTGCGCGGACACGGGCAGATGTGTCTGGAACGACCAGGTGAACGAAGTCGGGGAGATGCTTGGCGGGATGGATGCGCTTGTGGTCGGTTCCCCTGTCTACTATGCCGGACCGAGCGGACAGCTGACCGCGTTTCTGGACCGGTTGTTCTACTCGAACAAAGATGTGATGGCCGGCAAGCCGGGGGCAGCCGTCGTGTCGTGCAGAAGGGGAGGCGCTTCTGCGGCCTTTGACAGGCTGAACAAATACTTTACCATCAGCAGCATGCCGGTCGTCTCGTCACAATACTGGAACCAGGTGCATGGGCTTACGCCTGAGGATGTGAGGAAAGATGAAGAAGGACTGCAGACGATGCGCACGCTTGGAGAGAATATGGCGTGGCTGCTGCAATGTATCGACGCGGGCAGGAAAGCGGGAGTGAAGCCGCCGGTATACGAGCCGAAGATTGCGACTAATTTTATTCGGGAGGACTGAGACGGGGAGCAGAAACTTTACAAAGTTTCTGCTCTTTTATAGATTTCACCCTGAGACTGGGGTATAATGGATTCAATATTATAAAAAGCAAACATAGAGAAACGAGGAGGAAACTATAATATGTGGAACAGGGTGGAACTTAAAATGCGGGGAAAGCAGGCATTTCAACATAATTACTGGCCGTGTGTCGGAGTGGCATTTCTCATGTCGGTCATATCTATGGTAATGAATTCGGGTGGCGCGAGCCGGAGCACGGCGTCCTTAAGGCAGACGACATATTACAGCGACAGCTCGGCCTATACGGATTCGTTCTCTGCTGGATGGCCTGCGTTCGGAGCAATTCTGGGAGCTGTGGCAATCATGCTGGCGCTGCTTGGCACGCTGCTCATGATATTTGTAGGAAATGTGCTGGAAGTCGGCGGCAAGAGATTTTTTGTCCGTAACCAGACGGAGCGTGTCAGCGTGGGAGCGGTGCTGGATGGTTTCAGATCCGGCCATTACGGTAATATCGTGCTCACGATGTTTTTGCGAGACCTGTTTATATTTTTGTGGGCGTTGCTGCTGATCGTTCCTGGAATTATAAAATCATATGAATATCGGATGATACCGTACATCCTTTCGGAGAATCCAGGCATGAGCTATAAGGAAGCATTTGCAATCAGCAAACGTATGATGACAGGACAGAAGCTGGAGACGTTTATCATGGATCTGTCTTTTATCGGCTGGTATCTGCTGGGTGGAATCACCTGCGGCATCGCAAATATTTTCTATGTCATGCCATATGTAGAAGCGTCATTTGCCGAGATGTATTCATTCAACCGCGCAAAAGCATATGCGGAAGGTTATATCAGGTAGTATAATAAGAGCATTTACGAAGGGGGCAGCGTTATGGAACTGAAAGAATACCGGCGGTGCGCCGAAGTGGCCAGGCACCGTGAAAAAGCAGAGCTTGTGCTGAAGAATGCAAATGTAGTAAATGTATTTACGGGAGAGATCCTCAAGGCTGACATAGCGGTTTCAGGCGGCAGGATTGCAGGTATCGGGACTTATGAAGGTCAGATAGAGGAGGACCTTGATGGAAAATATCTCTGCCCTGGTTTTATCGACAGCCATCTTCATCTGGAATCTACGCTTGTGACGCCGGCAGAGCTCGTATGGCAGGCAGCAAAGTGCGGGACGACGACATTTATCGTGGATCCCCACGAGTCGGCCAATGTAGCAGGAGCCGCAGGTATCGATTATATCCTTGGACAGACGGAGCAGGTGCCGGCCAATGTGTACGTCATGATGCCGTCCTGTGTGCCTTCCACTTCCGTGGACGATAATGGATGCGTATTTACGGCGGAAAAGATGAAGCCCTATCTTGGACACCCGAGGGTGCTTGGACTGGGCGAGGTGATGGATTATGTGTCCGTCGTTAACGGGGAGGCCGGCATGCATGAGAAGCTTGCTCTTTTTAAAGGCAGAACGCTTGACGGTCATGCACCCGGGCTCGGAGATGATGAGATACAGGCTTATGCTATGGCGGGAATCGATACGGATCATGAGTGTATTGATTATGAGTATGCCATGGAGGAACGCCGCCTGGGCATGACGATACTCATCAGGGAAGGCAGCGCGGCCAGAAACCTGGGGGCTATCGTTAAGGGAATGGTGGAGCACGGTACCGGCACGGAAGGATTCTGTTTCTGCACCGATGATAAACATATTGAAGATATACAGAGAGACGGTCATATCAACTATAATGTTAAGAAGGCCGTATCCCTTGGAATACCTGCTATCAGCGCCATACAGATGGCTACCATCCATGCGGCGGACTGCTACGGTCTCCAACATCTCGGCGCTCTTGCGCCGGGATACCAGGCGGACATGATCGTGTTCGACGATTTGGAGGATATGAATATCCTGGATGTATACCACAAGGGAATCAAAGTAGACGCCGGTACAGAACCGCAAGTCCTGCAATGCCCGGAAGAGCTGAAACACACGGTCCATCTGGATACATTTTCCAAAGCCGGATTAAAGCTTGAGAAACCGGAGGGTCCCTGCCATGTGATCCGGATGCAGGAGGGGCAGATAATCACGAAAGATGTCGTATGCGAGATTCCTGGTAAAAAAGAGTTTACAGCAGACAGGGAATATAATAAAATTGCAGTTGTAGAGCGTCATAGGGGGACCGGAAAGACCGGCGTCGGCGTCGTGGCAGGCTTCGGTTTAAGCGGCGGCGCGGTGGCGTCCAGCGTGTCACATGATTCCCACAACATCATCGTAATCGGAGATAACGATACGGATATGGAACTGGCGGTAAATGAACTGGTACGCACCCAGGGCGGATACACTGTAGTAGAAAAAGGAAACGTATACGAGACGCTGGCATTGCCTATTATGGGACTCATGAGCGATGCAGGGTATGAGAACGTAGACAAGACATTAAAGAAAATGATAAGAAAGGCACACGAGATGGGAGTGCCGGAGACCATGGACCCGTTCATCACACTATCGTTCATGGCCCTCCCCGTAATCCCCGAACTTCGCATAACGCCGAGAGGACTTTTCAATGTAAAAGAGTTCAAATTGTGTGAATAAATTCAAAGGGGTCAGACCCCTGTGCATACAGGGGTCTGACCCCTTTGAAAAATGAGGAAATTGTATGACAATTAACAAATCGATGAGAAGGGTCTTGAAGGCGCTGTCCTTTGACGGCATCGAGGTGGAGGCGTCGAGGAATCTGGCTAATTTAAAGGCCATTGATCCGATGCGCGTCTTCCACAAGACGATTGACTATAAGATATATAATGGAGAGCATGAGATACCGGTGAGAATCTATCTGCCGAAGGAGAAGGCGGTGGAGGGGCTTCCGGTGCTTCTGTTCTTTCACGGCGGCGGCTGGGTGACGGAGAGCATCGACAACTATGAGCGCATCTGTGCGCGGATGGCATCTGACACGGATCATATCGTCGTGTCGGTTGATTACCGGCTGGCGCCGGAGTATAAGTTCCCCACCGGGCTGAATGACTGTTACGCGGTTGCGGAGGCTATATTTACGAAGCGTTTTATCCTCAATGTGGATCCGGAGCAGATTACGATCATCGGGGACAGTGCAGGAGGAAACTTGGCAGCAGCCGTGTCGCTTATGGCCAGGGACAAAGGAGTGTTCCTTCCGAAAAAGCAGATTCTCATATACCCCGCGGTCAACTCGGATTACAGTAATGATTCGCCGTTTGAATCTGTAAGGGAAAACGGGACAGACTATCTTCTGACGGCGGGAAAGATGCGGGACTATATAGAGCTGTATGCGTCATGTGAGGAAGACAAGCAGAATAAATACTTTGCGCCTCTGATGGAGACCGATTACAGCAGGCAGCCAAAGACACTCGTGCTGACTGCTGAATACGACCCGCTCCGGGACGAGGGGGAGGAATACGGACACCGTCTGAGAAAGGCGGGCAATGAAGTTGAATTACACCGGATAAAGGATGCCCTGCATGGTTACTTTGCGCTGGGGATTAAATATTACCATGTACAGGAAAGTTTTGAACTTATCAATAATTTTTTGAGGGAGGACTAGAGAGGTGTTCCAGCAGAAGAGAGCATACTGGAGAAACCTGGACAATGCCGCGAAGCTGTTTTCAGCCACAAGCAACGCGAAAGACACGCGGGTGTTCCGGTTCTACTGTGTATTAAAAGAGTATATTGACGGAGATATTCTGCAGGAAGCATTGAACCGGACGATAAAGAAATACCCGGTCTTTCTGTCTGTCATGAGGAAGGGCCTCTTCTGGCATTATCTGGAAAAGAGCGAGCTAAGGCCTGTGGTCCGGGAAGAATATAAAGAGCCGTGCAGCTGTCTATACGTACGAGATAAAAAGGCGCTTCTTTTCGAAGTGACATTTTTCGAAAAGCGCATTAATTTTGAGGTGTTCCATGCACTGACAGACGGGACAGGTGCGACAGAATTCCTGAAGGAGCTTGTGAAGAATTACCTCCGCCTGTCACATGGAGAAGAAGGTCTTCCCGAGGTGGAGCTGGCTGCTGACGGGCCGACCGTGCAGGACCAGGAAAATGACAGCTTTTCCAAATACTATTCTCCGGATGCCAAGCGGAAGAAAAAGAAGAAGATCCGCGCGCATCAGATTAAGATGTTGAAGAAAGAATACGGTGAACTTCAAGTGACGGAAGGGACGGTCTCTGTCAAAGAACTCCTGGCCGTATCCCGCGAAAAGGGCGTGTCGATGACGGTGCTGATGACTGCCGTGCTCATGTGCGCTATACATGAAGAGATGACGAAAGTACAGGAGAAGAAGCCGGTCGTGTTGATGGTGCCTGTGAATCTGCGTAAGTTCTTCCCGTCGGAATCCATGCTTAATTTTTTCGGCTGGATAGAGCCGGGCCATCGGTTTGGCGAGGCGCAGGACAGCCTGGACGAGATACTGGAAGAGGTAAAAGTATATTTCAGCGATTATCTCACGAAGGAACATATTGCCGGACATATGAATGAACTTATCGCTTTTGAAAAGCATAAAGTGCTGAGATGGGCGCCGCTGGAGATTAAGAACCAATGCATCCGGGCCGGTGCAAAGCTGGCGGAAAAGGAAGTTACCGCAGTGTTTTCCAACATGAGCGCCGTAAAGATGCCTGCCGAATATGAGCCTTATATAGAGAGGTTCGGTGTGTTTACGAGCACGCCAAAGGTGGAATTGTGCGTCTGTTCTTACAACGATATACTGACATTAGGCTTTACATCCCGCTTTGACAGTTCTAACATACAGAGGAATTTCTTCCGTATCCTTTCTGAACTCGGGGTGCGGACTAAGGTGGAGGAGCCGGTATATCCGGAAGAGGTACAGATGAATTATGAAGGAAAGAAATTTTTTAAATATTTTTCTTTCTGTTGTATCGCAGCAATCGTAGTCGGAATCATGCTGAATGCCATCATATCTCCGGAACGCCATTGGGCAGCATTTGTCGCCGCGGGCGCGTTCAGCATGTGGCTGGCGTTGGCAATCGGATTCTTCAAGAGGCATAATCTTCTGAAGAACGCCATGTGGCAGCTGCTGGTCGTCAGCACCGGATGTATCGTCTGGGATGCGTTCACCGGCTGGCATAAGTGGTCAGTGAACTTTGTGCTGCCTTCCGTGTGCGTGATTATAGAGCTGTCTATGCTCATTATATCCAGACTTCAATCCCACACCGCAAGGGAATATATGATATATTACGTGATGGCGTCCGCATACAGTATACTCGTGCCATTCATACTGCTTCTTACAAAAGTAATAACGATAACGACACCGGCTGTAATCTGCGCCGGCTTAAGCTTCCTGTTCCTGCTGGCGCTCGTTATATTCAAAGGACGTGAATTTAAAGAAGAAATGCATAAAAAATTTCATGTATAGAGAATGGAGGGACTGGCATACTAAACATGAGGTGATGTCACGATGATAGATAACAGCGAACTTCCAATCGGATTTACGATGGAACTGGCACAGCATTCTGATATCCTGAATGAATTTGCGTCCATGCCGAAAGCAAAGCAGGATGAGATTGTAGAAGGCGCCAGACAGGTCAAAAGCCGGGAAGAGATGCGGAGCTACGTGGAAAATATAGCAAGCTTCTAAGGGGACAGGTTAAAACGAGATGGGGACGGAGGTTTTTAAAAACCTCCGTCCCCATCTCGTTTTAACCTGTCCCCAATGGCTTTCGCTGTCAGATAGATAATTCCCTTGGTTCTATTCCTTTATATGCGATAGAATAGTCGCAACGGTAAGTGAGCCGGAGCCTTACATTGTATTCCAGTATGGAATCTTTTGCATAAGTGATGCGGTCTATGCGAAGAGCAGGCGTTCCAACAGTCACATTCAGACAGGAGGCGTCCTCCTTTGCAAGAGTTACCGCCGAGAACGTCTCGCCCACACGATTCAGCGTTCCACGCATCCGGGCATCGATGGAATATACGTGGGCAGCCTGGTTCTCTGCAAATTTTGTCCGCTCCTCCTCTGAGAGAGAGGCGGTAGGTACATAGGTGCGGTCCACCGCAATAGGGGTATCGTTGGTAAACCGGATTCTTTTAACATAGTACAGTTCATCATTTTCTGTAATTCTCAGCTGGTCCATGACCTGCTCCGCCTCCGGCAGGTCTTTTACGAGAGCAAATGTCTGGGTGATATATTCTGACTTGGGCCGCATGCCCCAGTGTACGATCTCTTCTGCCAGGCTGTAATATTTCTTCGTGTGCATCTCCAGCGCGTAATAGTTGACAAAGCTCCCTTTCCCGGGTATCCGCTTGATATATCCTTCGCTTGCCAGATTGTTTAGGGTCCGCCTGGCTGTAATCCTGCTTACATTATAGTGTTCACAAATTTCAGATTCTGACATGATTCTGTCCCCTTCTTTTAATTCTCCGAGACGAATCTTGGATTTCAAATCTTCCTGAATGATAAAATACAGAGATTCTGCCGCTTTTTTCTTAGCCATAATCAATACCTTCCTTGTGTGCTTCTATATATTCTTACATTGAGAGTTGTATATATGGGTTAATTAAATATAACATATTAAGTAAAATATATACAAGGGATGACGAAATGTCAATAGATAAAAAGAAAATAGATTGACATAAATGATATATAAACATATAATAACTTTAAAAGTTATGAATATATATTACAATTTGGAAGGCGAGAAAAAAATATGAAAAATATGAAAAACGGAAACAGATACCTTGCACTGGCCGGCGGAGTGGTCGTACAACTTTTCGTCGGAATCATCTACATATGGAGTATCTTTCAAGGGCCGGTAATCGAGCATTTCGGGTGGACTCATTCGGGGGCTGCGCTTACCTTCTCTTTCATGCTCCCGATGAATGTCCTTGGAGTGATAGCCGGCGGCATGCTGAACGACAGGAAAGGAGCCAGGTTTGTGCTGCATCTGGGAGGCATCCTTATGACGGCAGGGCTTCTGCTGTCATCATTCATTCCAACTGGACAGCCGTGGCTTCTGTATATCACCTATGCAGGCATGGGGGGATTTGGCGGCGGCCTGGCTTATAATGCCACCGTATCCTGTGCTCAGAAGTGGTGGTTGGACAGAAAGGGGCTGGCCGGTGGAATCATCGTATGTGCGTATGGCATGTCCACGGTAGTGTTTACCCCGGTCGTCAATATGCTGCTGGGAAGACACGGAGCCGGGGTCCAGACTACCTTCCGCATCCTGGCCGCCGTCTTTGCCATTATTGTCCTGACTGTAGGCTGGTTCGTCGTCAATCCTGCTGACGAATACATAGAAAGCCGTATGAAGGAAAACGGAGAATGGAGAGGGAAAAAGCAGTATAAACCCAGGGAAGTACTGGCATCAAAAAATTACTATATGCTTCTTATCTGCCTGCTTTGTCTGACACCGGCCTATCTGATGCTGAATCCGTTGATTAAATCACTAGGAGAGCTTCGGGGACTGTCGGAGAAGATTGCTGTCATAAGTGTCATGATAACCGGTCTGGCATCGGCGTGCGGCAGACTGACGGCTGCATGGCTGTCAGATAGAATAGGCTGCAAAAAGGTGCTGCTGATACTGTATATCGCCACTACCCTCAGTGTATTGTTCCTATGGCATATACGAGGAAATATGTTTATCGTACTTATAGCGCTTATAGCATATGCATACGGGGGATGCGCCGGGGTAACGCCGATACTGGCAACGGATTTTTTCGGAACAGAGTATATGAGTTCAAATTTTGGCCTCGTCATGATATCCGTCATGATATCAGGGATTGTGTATCCTGCTCTGGGAACAGCTGTCAGTCCGGGAGGAATACCGTCGGCTCCGGCATTTCTGATTCCAGCTATATTATGCATCGCAGGGTGTGTTGCCTTATGTCGTGTCCGCAGTAATGACTGACAGATGGTGATATAAAATAAAATTTTCTGAAAATACACATTGACAAAATAAATGGTATATATTAATATAACGATATAAAAATATATAACAGATTATCTGTATATATGGCTGACGTCAGAATGAAACTTATGGAAATCAATGTAAGGAGGAAAGAATTATGGGAAGAGTTGACGGGAAAGTTGCAGTTATCACAGGGGGCGGTTCTGGATTTGGACAGGCATCTGTTTTGACATTCGCAGAAGAAGGCGCAAAAGTCGTCGTCGTGGATATCAGCGAAACCAACGGTACACAGGTGGTTGAAAAAGTAAAGGACGCCGGTGGTGAAGCTATTTTCGTGAAAGCGGACGTTACCTCAGAAAAAGACTGGGCAAATGTGCGGAATACCGCTCTGGAAACATATGGAAAGGTGGATATACTTTTCAACAATGCAGGCATCTGCCTGATGCCCGGCAACGCGGATATCGCACACGTTGACATGAGCGTTTTTGAAAAGACTATGGACATAAATGTAAGAGGAGTATGGCTTGGTGTAAGAACCATGGCGGAGGAGCTGGTAAGATCGAAAGGATACATAGTAAATACGGCGTCTGTGGCTGCATTCAAGGGGCCTCTCGGGGCAGCGGCTTACGCGACGTCAAAGGGCGCGGTTGTTGCGATGACATATGCAATTGCCAATGAACTGGGTCTTTGGGGAGTTCGCTGCAACTGTATCTCACCATATGCGGCGGACACGCCGATAGGAGCCAATGTCCCGGTTGAGATGGTCAGAAAAGCTAAAACAGGAAATCCGCTTTATATGACCATCGACCCGTATGATGTTGCAAGAACAGCGCTGTTCCTGACATCAGGAGAGTGCAGGTGCATAAACGGCTCTAACTATTTTGTCGATGCAGGCGCTGTGACGATGACACAGCCATGCAGCATAAAAGACTTTATAGATGCAAATGCGGGACACTATGCAGGTGCTGTATGTACACACACGTTTGAGTAGAGAAGGTGAGATTATGGGATGCAAATTTGAACATATCGGCATATTGGTACGTAACAGAGAGCTGGCAGTTGCGTCACTGAAGCAAATGCCAGGAGCAGGAGATGCGGTATATGTGGACAAGATGAACTTTGACGAGACCTGTGTGCAGGTGGGAGCTCCGTTTGCGATAAAGGGAGCAAATATAACTGTAGGCAGCGTTGCATATGAAATTATCGAAGTTGTCCCGGAGGAAAGCAAGGGTTCATATATGATGAAGCGGCTTGCGGAGTATGGAGAAGGGCTGCATCATATTGCCTTTGAGTACGATAGCCTTGAAGAGTTCACAAAGGCAGCAGAATCGCTGGTGCAGCAGGGATATATCGTGGGACATAAGGCTTGTATCCCTTTTATGGGAAAGACGGCTCATGTCTATTATCTTGACTGTCCGTTCGGTGGACTTACCTATGAGATGAAATGTATGGTGTAGAAAGAGAGGAAGATTCTATATGAAAAAGCGAATAGTGAGCGGTGTATTAATGATAGCTATGATGGCAGTTCTCATACTAAATGGATGTGGGAAAGATGCTGAGGAAAAAGGAACAGAATCCGGAAAAGATAAAAAACGAACAATTGCATGTATCGTAGGAAATCAGACAATGGATTTTTTCGTCAATATTTCAAAAGGGGCTCAGAAAGCCGCAGAGGAAGGCGATGAAGTATTGGTTTACTCCTTTGATGATGATGCGAACAAACAGAGCCAGATATTTGAAGATTGTATCACCAAAAAGGTCGATGCAATTCTGACAACGATACTGGACAGCGAGGCTATCATAACGTCACTGCGTAAGGCTGATCAGGCTGGTATACCAGTCATCACAATGGATGCTTATCCGGATGGAAAAGACGTTGATGACTTGTATGCGGCGGCGGTTCTGGATGATTTATACCAGGCCGGTTACGACCACGGTGTGGCACTGTGCGAGGCTATCGGCGGGAAAGGGAAAATCGGATGGGTATGGTATACCGGTGCCAGTGAAGTTTCCAAGCAAAGAAGCAAGGGATTTGAAGATGCGGTAGGTGAGTATCCTGATGTTGAAATTGTCGCATACAGTGAAGGAAGTGTAGACACGGAATCCTGCCTGAGCCAGATCAGCGCACAGCTGCAGAATTACAGTGATCTGGATGCGTACTGGGCACCTTGGGCAAATGCGGGGATGGCAGCCGTGACGGCGCTGGCCTCTGCAGGAATGTCAGATGTGAAACTGGCCATCAGCGATTGCAACGAAGACCTTGTCCAATACGTCCTTGACGGAAAAGTTATCGCATTGATGGACTTAAATGCAGCAGGCATCGGCGGGAAGGCAATGGATCTGGCCTACGAATATCTGGATGAAGGTTCTGTCAGTGAACAGATTAATTACGTGGAAGTTATCAATGTAGACGAGTCCAACATTGCAGATTACCAGTAATCCGAGTATCGGTCTATATAAAAGATGAAAGAGGCGGCCTGCACGATTGCCGGATTCATGGTAAACACAAACAGACAATATGCGGGCTGCAGTCAGTTGAGGATGAACGTATGAATGAAGAGAAAATAATTCTAAAGATGGAACATATAGAAAAATCCTTTTATGGCGTCAATGTATTAAAGGATGTAAGCCTGTTTTTAAAAGAAGGAGAAATCCAGGCACTGATGGGAGAAAATGGCGCGGGTAAATCTACACTAATGAAAATACTGGGCGGAATCTACTCGAAAGACAGCGGTACGATAGCGGTAAATGGAAGAGAGGTTGAGATCAAGACCCCTCTTGCGGCAAGGGAACTGAGGATATGCCTTGTCCACCAGGAGATATCACTCGTTCCACAGCTCAGCATTGCGGACAACATTTTTCTGGGATCAGAATTGAAACGAGGGCTGCTTGAAGATAAAAGAGCAATGAAGGACAAAGCAAAAAAGGCAATCGAAACACTGGAACTGAACGTACCCGCTACGACCAAAGTTTATAAATTAAGCGTGGCACAGCAGCAGCTGGTAGAGATTGCCAAGGCGCTTGTGTTTGACGCCAAAATTATTATATTGGATGAACCGACTGCGGCTATATCTCAAAAAGAAGCAGAGAGCTTATTCAACTATCTGAAGAAATTAAAAGACAAGGGAATCTCGATTATATACATCTCTCACAGGATGGAAGAAATATTCAAAGTATGTGACTCGATTACTGTCATGAGAGATGGCATCGTCGTAGCAAATAAAAGGACAGAAGAAACAGATAAAAGTGAAGTTATAGCGGCAATGGTCGGTAGAAGTATTACAGACTTTTTCGGGAACAACCATCCAAAGGGAACAGAGGATATACTTGAAGTGAAGGGGCTGAATAACAGATATCTGAACAATGTAAGCTTTACATTAAAGAAAGGTGAAATTCTGGGATTTGCCGGTCTGGTCGGCGCAGGGCGTACGGAGCTGGCGAGAGCTATATTCGGACTTGACAAGATTGAAAGCGGTGAAATATATCTGAATGGCGAAAGAATCAAATGCAGCAAGCCGTATGATGCGATGAAGTGCGGAATCGGGCTGATACCAGAAGATAGAAAACAGTCTGGACTTTTTCTGGAGAAGTCCATCTCATATAACTTGACGCTGCTCGTTTTAAAAAAATTTATAAGAGGAATATTTGTGAATGACAAAAGGAGAAATGAAATTATAAAAGAGTATTCAGAAAAGCTGACGATTAAAATGGCTGGCATAGGGCAGCACTGCGCACAGTTATCCGGTGGCAACCAACAGAAGGTCGTCATCTCGAAGTGGCTTGCCTACGGGCCTAAGGTGCTGATTATGGATGAACCTACCAGAGGTGTTGATGTCGGTGCAAAAGCGGAAATCTATCATCTGATCAACAATCTCGCCAATGAAGGATACTCCATAATGATGATTTCTTCGGAACTCCCGGAAATAATTAATATGAGCAGCCGAATTGTCGTAATGCATGAAGGAAGAATCACAGGCATCCTTGACGGAAAAGAGACTGAGTTTGTACAGGAAGAAATCATGAATTATGCAATTGGAGGTAAAGTTGATGAAAAGTACAAAAGTTAGAAATGAACATAAAATCGTAGAAATGCTGAAAGATTTTGTTAAGACAAACGGTGGAATCATGATAGCTCTGGCAGCCATGTTTATCTTCCTGTCATTTGCCAATCAATACTTTTTTACTTCTAACAATATGGCTAATCTCTTTAATTATTTTACAACGAATTGTGTACTGGCCATGTGCATGATGTGCGTGCTCATCACGGGAGAGATCGACTTATCTATCAGCTCTTTCGTAGCCCTGAGCGGAATCGTGCTCTGTGTATTCCTGAACCGGGGGATGCCATTTGGAGTATCTTTATTACTGACCCTCCTGATTGGCGCGCTGGCCGGGGTTCTGACGGGGACGGTCATAGCATTTTCCGGCATGCCTTCTTTTATCGTGACACTGGCAATGCAAGGAGTTATTAGAGGCTCCGCATACATAATCAGCGCGGGTGAGAGGATTTCTTCTGCGGACGAATGGCTGTTTAATCTGACTAGCAACCGGTATATGGGAGTTCCACTGCCGACGATAATCATACTGGCGATAGCAGTTCTGCTAGGTCTTTTGCTATACCGTACTTCTTTTGGCAAGCATATGTATGCCGCCGGGGGCAACCGGGAAGCGGCAATATATTCAGGAATCAATGTTAAGAGAATAGTGATTGTGACGTTTGCCATATCTGGCGCGCTTGCATGCCTCGCGGGCTCTTTCGTGGCCTCGCGGGTGACTTCGGGACAGCCTTCGGCAGGCTCAGGTTATGAAGGGGACGCAGTTGCCGCGGCGGTGCTCGGAGGGACTGCATTTACTGGGGGAAGAGGGACGGTTTCCGGTGTCATAATCGGGGCGCTGGTAATTGGTACCTTGACAAACGGGATGAACCTGCTGGAGATTAACGCATATTGGCAGCAGATTTGCAAAGGCCTGATTATTATGCTGGCAGTTATGATAGATACTTTAAAACAAAGGCGCAGCAATTAACCGGAGGAGGAAATAGAATGTTAGAACTATTAAAAACGAAAAGAATGCGGAATCAGTTCATATTAGGTGTTGGGGCGGGGATACCGCTCACCGCAAAAATAGCACATGATACAGGGGCAGACTTCATTGTCACCCACAAAGAGGAGATGTTCGGGGCAGACGGCAGGATGCCGGTAATTGCGCGTGCAGGCTACGGGGGGAATTGTAATGAAATTATTATGGAGCAGGCCGACAGATATGTGGCGGCCGCAAACGGCACGCCGGTCTTTGCAGGCGTCGGACCTGCGGAACCTTATACGAATGTAGACCGTTTTACCGAAAAGCTTCTGGAAAAAGGAGTAACCGGTGTTACGAACTATCCTACCGCCGGAGGATGGGTGGGCTCCTATGGAAATGGCATTCAGATGGCAGGAGTCGGCTATTCCCTGGAAGTAGAATATCTCAGGAGATGGAGCAGAAGAGGAGCCGTAACTTTAGGGTACTGCTTTGAACCGGACCAAGTAAAACAGATGCTGGATGCAGGTGTGGATATATTGAGCCTTTATATACCAAGGACAGAGAATGAGTCCCACGGATGGGATGATGCACCATCGGAGGATAAAGCGGTAGAAGCAGCGATAGAATTAGTTGAGACTGCCAGGAGAGAAGATAAAGACAGAATCATACTGTGCAGCGGCGCTACGATTCATGAGGTTTCAGATATACACAAATACCTTGAGGATATCAAGGCAGATGGATATATCAGCGACGAATCTGTAGAATGTGTAACAATAGACAGGTCGGTCTCGGAGACGGTAGCCAGATATAGAAGGCTGAACACTTGCATGTAGGAGGAAGGATATGAAGAGATATTCTAGGAAAGAAATTATAGGGCGCTTATATCAAAGGATTGAAAAGCACGAACCGGTCATAGCATGCGGCGCCGGAACTGGATTGTATGCCAGGGCAGAAGAGAAAGAAGGGGTTGACATTATTCTGGCAGGGGCAAAGTCTCAAGCGTTGATCAACGGCCTTGCAGAGGAAGAGTGCATACTTCCTTACCATGATGTAAATGAGGTTGCCCGTGAATTGGCCAAGCATCTTCTTCCGGTTATAGAAAGGACACCTGTAATAACCGGCATCGGGGCTTATAATCCTTACATAGATGCCGGCAGGATGATCCGCCATGTTAAAAATCTTGGATACAGTGGCGTGATCAACAGTCCTGGCAGCAGCGCGTACGAAGCCCGGCTGAAACAAAGCTGCTTCCGAAAAGAAATAGAATTTATAACGAAAGCAAAGCAGGAAGATATGTTTACAATGGCAGTTGTGAAAACACCGGACGATATTACTGCTATGTACGATGCGGGGGCAGATGTCATCGTAATACAATGCCAGGAGACGGTAAAGGACCGTGGAGAATATATCAGGTATCAAAAGCTGCTCGCCGACAGCGTGTATGAGCTCAGCGAAAGTATTATTGTACTTGCAGATGTCGGATATCTGACCGAAACAGATGACCTACAGCGGCTGCTAACTGAGACGAAGGCTGCCGGGATAGTCAGTGAAGAGGCGGTTGGGAGTCTGGCAGTACAAAGAGATATGTCAAATACACTGAAAGAAATCATTAATTTTCTGTAGAAAGTGAGGAGAGCATGGATGGGCTGTAAATTTACAAGGCAGGAAGTATTAGACAGACTGAATAAAAAAAGGGCTGAAAAAAAGCCAATTATAATCGGGGCCGGAGGTGTCGGACTGATTGCCAAAGCGGCGGATAAAGCAGGAATAGATATAATAATGTCATACTGTACAGGGCCTGTCAGGATGAACGGCAATGCAGGACAGCTTGGCTATATGCAGTATGTTGACTGTAACGGGGTTTCTCTCGAAATGGGGAATAAGATAATCGACCGCGTAAGCGACACGCCTATGGTTGCAGGGATTGGAGCAGGCGACCCATACAGAGATATTGACCGCCTGATAGATGAACTGACAGGAATAGGATATTCAGGAATTACAAATGTGCCGACGCTGGGTGGACACTCAGGAGCACTGCGCAAGAGTATGGAACGGGAAGGCATCGGCTTTAATGGCGAGGTAAAGCTCATCCGGAAATGCCACGATAAAAATATCTTTACCATAGCCTATGCATTTGACGAAGAACAGGTGAAAAGCATGGTTCAGGCGGGAACTGATATCATATGCCCCCATGTAGGGGTTACAAGGGACAAGGCCTTTAAATTCAATGTTCTTACGGTAGAGAAGGCGGCGGAGAAGATTAACCGTCTGTATGATGTGGCTGTCAAGGAGAACCCGGACGTGATTGTGGCGTGCCATGGCGGACCTTTTGCAGACCCGGAATCGGTGCAGAAAGGATTCAGGCTCACGAAAGCAGACGCGTTTGTCGGAGCATCCACGGTGGAGCGGATACCTACGGAAGAGGCGATATACGAAGTCGTACAGGAATTCAGATCACTGACACTTGGGAAATAGCAGAGAGGGATACGAATGAAAACGATAGCAGTTATCGGGGCATTTGACACAAAAGGCAGGGAGTTTAGTTACCTGAGGGACAGAATCGAAGAGTATGGGGCGCATCCCCTTATGATAGATGTGGGGGTGCTGGGGGAACCGCAGTTCCGTCCGGACATAACGGCTGTAGAGATTGCGGATTTATCTGGTACAGGGCTTAGAAGACTCAGGGAACAACGGAACCGAAAAGCTGCAAATGATGCAATGATTCGCGGCATTAAGGCCATGGTGGAAAAGCTGCATAGGGAGGGCAGGATCCAGGGGGCCGTTTCTATGGGGGGAGGGCAGGGCACGCACATAGCTGCGTCTGCCATGTCGGCCCTGCCGATTGGATTTCCGAAAGTAATCTTGTCAACAGTTGCGACTGTCGCACATGCGCAGTCTCATTTTGAAGACATAAATGATACGATGGTGATGAATTCGCTGGTGGACATCCAGGGCCTCAACTACCTCCTAAGGAGCTCCATCAGAGAAACTGCGGCTGCTGTTGTCGGACTGGCCAGAAATGCTGAGATTTTATCCTTGCCGGCGGGAGCAGGAAAGCGCATCGCGATGTCCATGTTCGGAATCACTACGCCGTGTGTCAGCGGGATACAGGAGAAGCTGGAAAGGAACGGGTACGAAGCGCTTGTATTTCATACGACAGGAATGGGAGGCAGAATAATGGAAAAGGCGATACGTACCGGCCTTGTCGATGGAGTAATAGATGTCACGCTGGGTGAGATAACCTCCGATGTTTTCGGAATTCCGGGAGGTGCAGGCGGGGACCGCCTCTGCACCGCAGGGAAAAAAGGGATTCCTCAGATTATAGTTCCGGGTGCTGTGGACGTATTGAATTTCATGCCCCCTGAAACGATGCCGCCCGCATATGAAGGGCGAAAATATCTGATGCACAATACCGATTTAAAAGTAGTCAGGACAAACATAGAAGAAAATAAAATATTAGGAGAGGACATTGCAAGAAGATTGAACTACTCAACCGGAAAGACCGTTGTTATCATTCCTCTCAGAGGGGTGTCTGCAAATGATTGTGAAGGAAAAGAGTTCTATTCCCCGGAAGCAGATCGGGAATTATTTAAAACAATGAGGAAGAATCTGAAGCCGCAGATTGAGGTAATCGAGCTGGACTACCACATCAATGCCCCGGAATTTGCTGACTATGCTGCACGTTTTATGATGGAGGAAATGCTATGAGACGTTTTAGAGGGAATCGACTCTGTAGCAAAGGTGGGAACTCTGCACATTAGAATATAACAAGGGAAAGGAAGCGTAATACATGAAGACAGTTGCAGTTATCGGTGCACTCGACACGAAGAGTGACGAGTTTCTATACTTAAAGACGAGAATCGAGCGGGAAGGCATAAAGACGCTTGTAGTAGACACCGGCATCCTCGGCAGTCCCGGCTTTTCCCCTGACATAAGCGCGGCGGCGGTCGCCCGGGAAGCAGGGGAGAATCTGGAGCAGATGCGCCGGGAGCATTCCAGGCAGAAATCCAACGATACCATGCTGAAGGGGGCGGCCCTCACCGTCCGCCGCCTGCATGAGGAGGGGAAAATTGATGGGGTGATAACGATGGGAGGAGGCCGCGGAACGATTGTCGGGGGTGAAGTGATGAGGAACCTGCCGGTCGGCTTTCCGAAAGTCATGGTGTCTACACAGGCTACCAATGGTTATGCGCAGCATATGTTCGAGGGAATCAACGACACCTTTGTCATCAATTCCCTCGTCGACATCTCCGGCCTGAACGACATACTGAAGATGGTCATGAATAAGGCTGCGGTTACGATAGCAGGCATGGTGAAGATGGAGCAGGCGCCACTTGAGAAGACGAGGCCGAGAATTGCCATGAGCATGCTCGGAATCACTACACCGTGCGTGTCGGCGGTACAGCGGCGGCTGGAGCAGGCCGGATTTGAGACGCTCGTATTCCACAGTAACGGTCTCGGCGGAACGTGTATGGAGAAGATGATACGGCAGGGCTGGATAGACGGGACCGCGGATATAACGACTGCGGAGCTCACCCCCGGTGAACTTGGAGGCATCGGATATGCCGGGCCGGAGAGGCTCACCGGCGGAGCCGATATGGGTATTCCCCAGGTCGTCGTGCCGGGCGCAATGGATATCATCGACTTTGCGCCGCCGGAATCTGTGCCGGAGAAATATCTGGACCGGCGGTTCATCATGCATGTGACCAGCCTGAAAGTCGTTAGGACCTCAGTAAGCGAGAACCGCCACATGGGAAAGCTCATGGCTGGGAAGCTGAACCAGTCCAAAGGCAAGGCCGTCGTGGCGTTTCCCCTCAGAGGACTGTCCGCCAATGACTGCGAAGGGACCCCATTCTATGACAGGGAGGCGGATATGGCGCTGCTTGAGGCGCTGGAAGAAAACTTAAGAAATGATATACCGATATATAAATATGACTGCCATATCAATGACGAGGCATTCGCAGACGCGGTCGCCGGACTTGTACAGAAAGTAATGATATCGTAAACATATGGAAATTACTGGAAAATTGTTGTAAGATGGATACAGAAGATGAACAGGTCGGGGAGAACGGTATGGCAAATAAAAAGAGAAGTCAGTCTCTGTATTTTAAGATAAAAGACGATTTGAAGGAACAGATTATTTCCAGGCAGCTCAAGGCAGACGACCGTATCATGTCGGAGGCTGAAATATGTGAGCACTATGATGTGAGCAGGATAACGGCGAAGCGGGCGCTGGACGAGCTGATGTGGGAAGGGTATATTACGAGAAAGCCGGGCAAAGGCAGCTTCGTGACCTACCACGCAATCGAGCACCTGCTGAACGGCTTTTACAGCATCAGCGAGGAAATTCGCAAAAATGGCCTGGTGCCGTCTACGAGGCTGCTGGAGTTCCGGGAACTTGAAGTGGCCGATACGGTCGTTTCGGAAACGCTGAAGGCTAAGCTCGTTCTGGAAGGTGCAGATCAAGTATACTATATCAGAAGGCTCCGGCTGGCCAGTGACGAGATTATAGCGCTGGAGACATCATACGTGCCAAAGCGGCAGTTCCCGGGGCTGGCTGAGCAGGATTTCCAGAGGGGCGCCGCGCTGTATGCGGTGTTCCAGGCCAGATATGGATGCGAGCCGGACAGAAGCCAGGAACTGTTTTCCGCCCACACGGTGAGCAAGAAGGAAGCGGAGGCGCTCGGTGTCCGGCCGGAATCTGCCGCGCTCAAGGTCGTGAGAATCTCTTACGCAGGGGAAAGGCCGGTGGAATATACGGAACGGCTCTTCCGGGGGGATGCATATACATATAAGTTGGAACTGAGAAAGCATGGAAAATAAAAGGCGATAATGAACCGCCGGCGTGTGAGGCAGAGGAAGGGGCAGACAGCCCCTCCGCTGCCTTTTCTTATCTGGAAGCACGCGGAAGGGTCCTGAATGGGAGGAAGATACGATGAACAGAAAAATTGTTATAGGCAACTGGAAGATGAACAAGGATATCAGGCAGTCGGTCGAGTGTGCGGAAGAACTGCTTCAAAGCAAATACGGACTGGACACCGTGAACAGTACGGATATCGTGCTGACGCCGTCCTTTCTGGCGTTAAATGAAGTAAAGAAGGTGTGTGCGCAAAGAAGCGGCATATACCTTGGGGCTCAGGATGTATTCTACGAACCGTCGGGCAGTTACTGCGGTGCCATCTCGGCCGCGATGCTTTCGGAAGTGTGCAGTTACGCTTTTGCCGGGCATTCGGAGCGGAGGATGTATTTTGGCGACACGGATGAAATGGTATACAGGAAGGTCAGGGCTTGTACGGATGCCGGCATTGTTCCGATATTCTGCATCGGCGAGACGGGCAGGGCATACAGCGCAGGCCGGACAAAAGCATATCTACGGTACCAGATAGAACATGGGCTTAAGGATGTCAGGCCCTGTGACATGGTCGTGCTCTATGAACCGGTGTGGGCACTGGGGACAGGAAGGACCCCGCGCACCGACGAGGTGGAAGAGGTTATGTGCTTTGTGAAAGAAACACTTGCCGGACTGTACGGCCCAGACCGCAGTGCGGGACAGGCCGCAGTGCGGGCGGTATACGCCGGAAGCGTCTGCCCGGAGAATGCAGCCGCATACGCAGCGCTTCCTCATGTGGACGGGGTTGCTGTCGGGACGGCAAGCCTCTGTGCACAAAAGCTGGCAGCTATCATACATGCCGTCGACCGGGTGGACTGACATGCTGAAAGTACCTAAAAAATTTCAATGATGATGGAAAAATATTCTATGTTCTACTGGTGCCATATAGGATAAGCTGTAAATATCAACAAAGAGCACTGATAAAAGTGCGGGAAGAAAGGAGAATTGTATTATGAAAAGAAAAGCAGCTATGGTAGCAATGGCAGCACTGCTTGCAGTTTCGCTGACAGCATGTGGTGGATCGGGAGGATCGGACAAGAAAGATTCATCATCAAAAGAAAGTTCAGGCGGAGAGGTGGCTAATAAAGATAAACCGCTCGTATGGTTTAACCGCCAGCCATCCAACAGTTCTACCGGAGAGCTGGATATGACGGCTTTGAATTTCAACAAAGATACATATTATGTTGGATTTGATGCAAACCAGGGTGCCGAACTTCAGGGCACGATGATAAAAGACTACATCGAGAAGAACATTGACAAGATTGACCGTAACGGTGACGGAACGATTGGTTATGTCCTGGCTATCGGGGATATCGGACATAATGACTCCATCGCACGTACAAGAGGTGTCCGTAAAGCGCTTGGAACAGGTGTGGAGAAAGACGGAGAGATCAACAGCGAGCCGGTCGGCACAAATGCAGATGGTTCTTCCTCTATCGTACAGGACGGAACGCTTGAAATCGGCGGAAAGTCATACAAAGTCAGAGAGTATGCTTCTCAGGAGATGAAGAATTCTGCAGGCGCTACATGGGATGCAGCGACAGCAGGAAACGCAATTGGTACATGGAGCTCTTCTTTCGGCGATGCAATAGATATCGTTGCTTCTAACAATGACGGTATGGGCATGTCCATGTTCAACGCATGGTCCAAGGATAACAAGGTTCCGACATTTGGTTATGATGCTAACAGTGATGCAGTAGCCGCAATCGCAGAAGGCTACGGCGGAACGATCAGCCAGCACGCAGACGTACAGGCATATCTGACCCTTCGTGTTCTTCGCAACGCTCTTGACGGAGTAGACATTGACACAGGTATCGGAACGGCCGATGACGCGGGCAACGTCCTGACAGATGATGTATATACATATAATGAAGAAGAACGTTCCTACTATGCACTTAACGTTGCAGTTACAGCTGACAACTATCAGGATTTCACAGATTCTACCAAGCTTTATGAGCCAGTATCAAATCAGCTGGACGAAGGCAAGAGCGCTACTAAGAAAGTATGGCTTAACATCTACAATGCATCTGATAACTTCTTAAGCTCTACATATCAGCCGCTTCTGCAGGGATATGACAAGCTTATGAATCTCGACGTCGAGTACATCGGCGGTGACGGACAGACAGAGTCCAACATTACAAACCGCCTTGGAAATCCAAACCAGTATGATGCATTCGCAATCAACATGGTTAAGACAGACAATGCTGCTTCCTACACATCATTACTTCAGTAGAAACAGACAGTAAAATAAAAAACAGACGATTGGGGAGAAGGAATTCTCCCCGAAAGTTTATCTTGAAACTGCAGGGCAACACGATAATATCAATATACGAATACAGGACAGGAGTAAAATGATGGCAGATAAGAAAGATGACATAGTCTTATCGATACGCGGTATGAGCAAGTCCTTTGGCCGCAACAGAGTCCTGGATCATATCAGCTTAGATGTGAGGCGGGGAAGTGTCATGGGACTTATGGGTGAAAACGGCGCCGGTAAGTCAACGATGATGAAATGTCTTTTTGGTACTTATCAGAAAGACGAGGGAGATATCTTCCTTTGTGGAAAGGAAGTAAGCTTTTCCGGGCCCAAAGATGCTCTTGAAAACGGCATCGCGATGGTTCATCAGGAATTGAACCAGTGTCTGGAAAGGAATGTAGTTGATAATCTGTTTCTTGGGAGATATCCGGTCAATTCGGCTGGTGTAATAGATGAGGGAAGAATGAAGAAGGAGGCGTCCGACCTTTTTCGGAAATTAGGCATGACTGTCAACCTCAGTCAGCCGATGCGCAACATGTCTGTGTCACAGAGACAGATGTGCGAGATTGCCAAGGCAATCTCATATAATTCAAAGGTCATAGTTCTGGATGAGCCGACTTCATCGCTGACCGTACAAGAAGTCGAAAAACTCTTCGAGATGATGAGGATGTTAAAGGAACAGGGAATTGCCCTGATTTATATTTCACACAAGATGGATGAAATCTTCCGAATCTGCGATGACGTATCCGTACTTCGAGACGGAGACCTCGTTATGACAAAGAGTGCCAAAGATACAGATATGAATGAGCTGATTGCGGCGATGGTAGGGCGTTCTCTTGAAAACAGGTTCCCTCCGGTTGACAATACGCCAAAGGAGCCGATTTTATCTATTCAGCATCTATCTACAAAGTTTGAGCCTCATCTGACCGACATCTCGTTTGATGTAAGAGAAGGAGAGATATTTGGACTGTACGGGCTCGTCGGAGCAGGCCGTACGGAACTTCTGGAGACAATCTTCGGCGTCCGCACGAGAGCGGCGGGACGCGTTTATCTCAGAGGCCGTCTGATGAACTTTAACAGTGCCAGGGAAGCCATGGATCATGGGTTCGCTATGATTACCGAGGAACGGAAAGCGAACGGGCTTTTCATCAAGGCTGACCTTACATTCAATACTACGATAGCGAATCTGGATCAGTATAAGTCCGGGCTGGCGCTTTCAGACTCAAAGATGATAAAGGCAACTTCCGATGAGATTAAGACGATGCATACGAAGTGTATGGGACCAAGTGATATGATTTCAAGCCTTTCCGGAGGAAATCAGCAGAAAGTCATATTCGGAAAATGGCTGGAGCGGGGACCACAGGTATTTATGATGGATGAACCTACCCGGGGAATTGATGTCGGAGCAAAATATGAAATCTATGAGCTGATTATCAAGATGGCAAAACAGGGTAAGACCGTGATTGTCGTGTCGTCTGAGATGCCGGAAATTCTTGGGATTACAAACCGCATTGGCGTAATGTCAAATGGCCGGCTCTCCGGGATCGTCGATACCAAAGACACAGACCAGGAAGAGCTTTTGAGACTCAGTGCAAAATACCTATAAGGAGGGAGACGGATAGATATGGCTAAAGGAAATAGTAAAGTTCTTACGGCTGAACAGGAATTAGAGCTGCGTCAGCCAATCGATGATTATGTCGGTAAGATTCAGACGCAGATTGACAGCCTCAGGGTGGAAGGTACAGATAAGGTTATCTCCCTTCAAAACAGTATTGATGGCTTGAAGAGAGACCGCACCTTGACAAAAGGCGAGAAGGAAGACCGGATTGCAAAGCTCCGGAGCGAACTGGAAAAGGCGAAAGCAGTTGAAGTAAGAAATAAAGATGAGATAGCAAAGCTGATTGCAGATGCAGAAGGTTATCTCAAAGCACACTATGACAAAGAGTATTATCAGCCGGTCAAAGAAAGCTGCGAGCAGGAAAAAGAGCTCGTAAAGGAAAGATACCGGCAGAAAATTGCAGAACTGGAAAAAGAGCATCAGAAGAATCTGGCAAAACTTTCGGATCATCAGGAAATAAAAGATGAGAAATACGTGTATAAGAACCTCTTGTTTGATGCCAAGATTCAGATGCAGAAAGGGCTTCAGGAGGTAAAGGACAGAAGGCACGCTGCCTTTGCATATGAATATCACCTGATTGACCTGCTCCGTATGTCAAAGTTCACATTTATGGAGACAAGGGCACAGAAATGGGAAAATTATAAATATACATTCAACCGCAGGTCATTTTTACTGCAGAACGGTCTGTATATAGCCATTATTCTGATTTTTATTATGTTGTGTATCATTACACCGATTATCAAACATTCTCCGCTGCTTACATATAATAACGTATTAAATATACTGCAGCAGGCTTCGCCGAGGATGTTCCTTGCACTTGGAGTTGCAGGGCTGATTCTCCTGACAGGTACTGACCTGTCTATCGGACGTATGGTCGGCATGGGTATGACGACGGCTACGATTATTATGCATCAGGGAATCAACACAGGTGCCGTGTTTGGCCATATATTTGACTTTACAGGGATGTCGCTTGGCGTGAGAGTCGTATTGGCACTCGTAGTGTGTATCGTGTTGTGTACCTTCTTTACATCAATTGCAGGCTTCTTTACAGCCAAATTCAAGATGCATCCTTTTATCTCGACCATGGCAAACATGCTTGTAATCTTCGGACTCGTTACTTACGCAACGAAAGGAGTATCTTTTGGTGCGATTGAGCCGACGATCCCGAATATGATCATACCGAAGCTGAACAGCTTCCCGACGATTATATTATGGGCAGTAGCAGCTATCGCAATCATATGGTTCATCTGGAATAAAACAACATTCGGCAAGAACCTGTATGCAGTCGGTGGCAATCCGGAGGCGGCAGCGGTATCAGGTATCTCTGTATTTGCTGTAACGGTAGGCGCGTTTGTGCTGGCAGGAATCCTCTATGGATTTGGTTCCTGGCTGGAATGTGCAAGAATGGTAGGCTCTGGTTCTGCGGCATATGGACAGGGCTGGGAGATGGATGCCATCGCAGCCTGCGTAGTAGGCGGCGTATCCTTTACCGGAGGTATCGGTAAGATTTCAGGTGTAGTAGTCGGCGTATGCATCTTTACCGCACTTACCTATTCTCTTACAATCCTTGGTATCGATACGAACCTCCAGTTTGTTTTTTCCGGTATCATCATCCTCGTGGCAGTAACACTTGACTGTCTGAAATATGTACAGAAAAAATAATCGGATAATAGTTTCACAAGAGCCAGACATCGTTCTGGCTCTTTTCGTTACATAGGAAACTGCGTTTGGCGGGTTAAGGGTCCGCCACTATTTACAGTTATAGGTCTGTTTGGTATAATAAATGCAGTCACACATACACACATACGGAGAAAAAGATGAACACATATACAGTGCTTCTGGTGGATGACGAGGAAGAAGTCATCCAGGTAATCATAAAAAAGATAAATTGGGAATGGCTTGGATTTTCCGTAATCGGATATGCCAATAATGGGGTGAAGGCACTTGAGATGGTGGAAGAATTCCAGCCGGATGTCGTTATGACAGATATCAAGATGCCCTACATGGATGGCCTGGAGCTGTGCAAACACATCAAGGCAGATTATCCGGCAACAAAGATTCTGCTCTTTACAGGCTTTGATGAATTTGAATATGCGAAAGAGGCGGTACACCTGGAAGTGGAAGAATATGTGCTGAAGCCGGTTAATTCTGTCGAACTGACTAACGTATTCATACAGATGAAAACAAAGCTGAACCAGGAAATCAGTGAAAAAAGAAATGTGGAAACATTGCAGAAATATTATCTGGATTCCCTGCCTCTCCTGCAGGCGAACTTCTACTCAACGCTGATTGAAGGAAGAATTTCAGAAGACGAGCTTCCAAAATATATATCGGATTACCAGATATCTTTATCAGGACCATTTTTTGTCTGCCTTGTTATCTATACATCACCGAGCCATGTGCCGGAACATATGAACACCCTGCTCCTGTCAACCGCTGTCCAGAAGCAGGCGAAGGAGTACCTGGGGGAGAAGTGGCAGGCAAAATGCCTCTCTTATCTCGGGAATACGGTCTTAATCGTTCAGATGAAGGATGAAACAGAGGTATCAGAACTGACGGATGAATGTGACAGGTTCTGCCGGTATGCCGAGCGCATCATAGGCGCTGTCGTAACTGTCGGTATCGGCCGGGTCTGCGAAAATGTCCTGGATCTGCCGCTGTCCTATAACAGTGCAAGAGAGGCCGCGTCTTACCGGGTGATTTACAGGGCTCCCAGGGCAATCAACATAAAGGAGATTGCGCCACGTGAAATCAGCAGATCCAGCCCGATGAACGACGCAAAGCTGTCGAACCTGTTCCATACGATCCGGATTGGTTCGGCGCAGGAGATGGCAGAAGCCGTCAAGGAATATCAGGAATATCTGTCTGTTTCAGCAAAATCCCTGCAGCAGTACCATATCGCGATTATGGAACTGGTCAGCGGATTTTATAAATTTGCAACGAACAATAATATTGACGTGGATGAATGTCTGGGAGACATGAGTAAGCTGTACAGCCATCTTCTTGATCTGGAGCCGGATGTGATGGGGAAATGGCTCACAGATACCAGCCTGTCTTTCCAGGAAAGGCTGATCAGTGCCCGGAGCAGTTCCACTCAATCTTTCGTAAGCAAGGCAAAGGAGCATGTTCATAATAACTATGCGGATGAAGAGCTCTCGCTGGACAGCATCTGTAAGATCCTGTCTGTATCAAATTCTTATTTTTCCACTATATTCAAAAAGGAGACAGGAAATTCGTTCATCGGCTATCTGACTGAATATCGGATGGAACAGGCATCCCGGCAGCTGGTAGAAACAGACGAAAAGAATTACATTATCGCTAAGAATGTGGGCTATACGGATCCGAATTATTTTAGCTATGTATTTAAGAGACGGTTTGGCGTATCCCCTTCCAAATACAGAGTGGAGCATACGAAGAAGTGAAAGATAAATATTTCAGGCGTTTGAATAAAGTAAAGCCGAGAGAGATCCAGTCTACGATTATGATTGCATTTTCCCTGATTTCGCTCTCTCTGATGATGGTTCTTGGAATCGTCATGTACATCAGGTTCTCCAACTTATCCAGGCAGGAAACGGTACAGAGTACACAGAAGCTGATGGAACAGACAGGGGAGAATCTCGAGGATTATCTTGTCAGCATGAGACAGATATCCGATGCTGCCTATTACAATGTCATAAAAGAAAATGACTTTGCAAGCCAGGATCAGGATATCCAGACCAAGATGAATCTTCTATATGAGGCAAACAGGGACAACTTAAGGAGCATAGCAATCTATAATAAGCATGGGAGCCTGCGGATGGCGGAACCGGTAGCGGCGCAGAAGGAAGATCCCGACGTGACGAAGCAGGACTGGTATAAACAGGCGATGGATGAGATGGAGAATGTACATTTTTCCATTCCTCATATCCAGAATCTGTTTGATGACGGTACGTTCCGCTATTACTGGGTGATATCGTTAAGCCGTGTCGTGGAGCTGACAGGCAACGGAGTGTCGCAGCTGGGCGTTCTGCTTGTGGATATGGATTATTCCAGCATTTCACGTATGATGAAACAGATCAATACGCTGAATACGGAACAATATTACTATCTGTGCGACAGCAGCGGGCAGATTATCTATCATCCGCGTCAGATACAGATCAGCGACGGGATATATAATGAAAACAGCAAAGTAGCTGCGGGCTATAAAGATGGCGTCTATGATGAACGTTTTGAAGGCGAGTCCCGCAAGGTCGTGGTCAATACGATCAGCTATACCGGATGGAAGCTGGTGGGCGTAATTCCCAATGCCACGTTTACCCACGGAACGGTCAGTATCCGATATTTTATAGCCATCCTCGTGCTCTTGATGGCTATGATGCTGGTGGTGATTAACCGGGTCGTTTCCGTCAGGATTTCCAGCCCTATTTTGAAACTGGATGATTCAGTCAAAGGATATGAAGCGGGGGAAACGCCGGAAATCTACATAGGCGGGTCTTTGGAGATCCGGCATCTTGGCCATTCTATCCAGCGTTCGTATGAGCAGATTGATACACTTATGAAGAAAATTGTTATGGAACAGAATGAGCGGAGGAAAAGCGAGCTTGATGCGCTCCAGAGCCAGATAAATCCTCATTTTCTGTACAACACATTAGAGTCTATCGTATGGATGGTTGAAGGGGAGCGGAACAATGAGGCGGTATTCATGCTTTCGCAGCTGGCGAAGCTCTTCCGCATCAGCCTTTCCAAGGGAAGTACGGTAATCACCGTGAAGGATGAGCTGCAACATGCACAAAGCTATATGAATATCCAGAAGATCCGCTATAAGAATACATTTTCCATAACATTCCAAGTAGACCGGTCCATCTATTCGTATTGTACGGTAAAGCTGATCTTACAGCCAATACTCGAAAATGCAATCAACTATGGGGTCAGCGGCATGGACGACAGCGGGGAAATCACGGTAACCGGAAGGCTGGAGGGAGGCAATCTGATTCTTGCGGTGACAGACAATGGAATGGGGATGCCAAGGGAGGAGGCAGAGCTGGTCCTGACAGACAGTGAGCGGGTACACAAACATGGTTCCGGAGTCGGACTTGTGAACGTCAACAACCGTATCCAGATTCTCTTTGGAAAAGAGTATGGCCTTGATATCGAGAGTGAACCCGATGAGGGCACGACGGTTTCCATCCGCCTGCCGGCAGTTCCGTACACAGAGGAGAATAAAAAGGTTCTGGAACAGGGTCATATCTTCAGCATGGAAGAAATGAGCGACAGGGAGAATGGCGATGAAGAATGACAAAAAAGTATTTATTCTGATAGAAGCAGTTCTGGCTGCGATTGTACTTGCAATGGCAATCTTTCTGCTATCGGAAAAATCAGAGGCAGATATGGATAAGGTCTCTGTCATCGTCCAGAATTCAGGTGACAACCAGTGGGCCGCCTTTATATATGGGCTGAAAATGGCGGCGGCAGACCAAAAGGTTGAGCTGCTGGTTGTCAATACCGAAACGATGCTGACAGCGGAAGAACAGAAGGACCTCATAGACGGCGAGATAGAGAATGGAGCCGGCGCGGTCATCGTCCAGCCCGTGCCGGGAGCGGACACAGGGGAGATGTTAAAAAAGGCCAGAAACAGGGTCCCGGTCATGCAGGTAGAAGATACTGCATCCGGGGAAAGGGATCCTTCCGTGCTCCCGACGACGGAACCGGATCACTACTCTATGGGTACAGCGCTGGCGGAGGAGCTGCTCAAAGATTATAACGGCAATTTAGACGGGAAGACAATAGGGATTCTGATGGAGTCAGGGGACTCTGCGGCTTCGGAAAAGCGCAGGCAGGGATTCAAAGACGGGATAAAAGATGCCGGTGCGAAGATTCGATGGACGGCTGCCCGTATCTTTGATGAAAGCAGCGACGCTTCGCTGGAGGACCAGCCTGAGGTGGATCTTGTAGTGGCACTTGATGATAACAGCCTGACGACATCCGGGGAATGTTCTGCAGCGAATAATCTGCATGGCGCCATTGTGTATGGTATCGGAAATTCTACGGAAGCAGCGTATTATCTGGATGCGGGCTACGTGGAATGCCTCGTTGTGCCGGATGAATTCAACGTAGGATACCAGAGCCTGACAGAGATTGCGGAAAGTCTCGGAAACCGTCTCAGAAAGACCAGGGATATCACGGTGTCGTACACGGTCATCCGAGGCGACACACTGTTCTCAAAAGAAAATCAGGAAATTCTTTTTACGATGAGCCAGTAGGGAGAAAACCAGAGGTATTTGAATGAAGATGAAAAAAATGTTGGCGTCAGGGCTTGTATTGTGCATAAGTATCCAGCTGTTATGTGCCTGCGGCAAGGCGGAACAGAATACGGCGGAAAAGGTGCATATCGGGGTCACATACTATGATCAGAGCGATACGTTTTTAGGTGAGCTGCTCACGGATTTTAAAGAGCAGCTTAAAAAGTGTGAGCGGGACGGCCTGGAGACTTCCGTGATAATCCAGGACGCGGGCGGTTCGCAGAAGACCCAGAATGACCAGGTAAAAGAACTGATCGATGCAGGCTGCAATGTTCTCTGCGTCAATCTCGTAGACAGGTCTGATCCGTCAGAAATTATTGACCTTGCAAGGGAATATGATGTGCCGATCATATTCTTTAACAGAGAGCCGGTTGCAGAAGATATGATGCAGTGGGACAAGCTTTACTACGTCGGCGCATATGCCAGGCAGTCCGGCCAGATGCAGGGCGAACTGGCTGCCGATTTGATAAAGGCAGACAGCCGGGTCGACCGCAATAAGGACGGCAGGATCCAATACGTGGTGCTGGAAGGGGAACCGGGCCACCAGGATGCGATTATCCGGACAGAGACAGCGGTCGAAAGCTTGAGGGAGAACGGGATAGTTCTTGAGAAAAAAGGCTATCAGATTGCAAACTGGAACCGGGCGCAGGCACAGAACAGGATGGAACAGATGATCAGCCAGTATAAGAATGATATTGAACTTGTCCTGGCCAACAATGACGACATGGCGCTTGGAGCACTTGATGCCTACAAGAAGCTGAACTATACGGAGACGAATCTGCCGGTAGTATTCGGAATCGACGGGACGGATGTGGGCTTAGAAGCAGTTGCGGGCCAGCGCCTGGCCGGAACGGTGTATAATGATAAAGAAGGGCAGGCAGAAGCTATGGCAAAGCTGGCGGAGGTGCTTGTAACCGGCGGGGATATCGAGGAGATCGGACTCACGAATGAAAGATATTGTTACCTGCCATATTTTAAAGTGACGATAGACAACGTGGAAGAGGTACTGGAGAACAATATACGTTAAATACGCGGATAGTTTGAGGAGGGCGGAACAGATGCATAAAGAGGAAGAGCGTTTCAGACGGCTGGAAGAAGAGCTGAAGGCGTCCAATGAGAAGATGCAGGACATCATTAACGCAATTCCCGGCGGCGTGGCAATCTATAAAGTTTCGGACAGATTTGAGACGGTGTATTTCTCTGATGGAGTGCCGGAATTGTCTGGTTATTCCGTGGAAGAATACAAAGAGCTCGTCAAAGGTGACGCCGCCGAGATGACCTATCGGGAAGACACGGAGATGGTAGTGTCAAAGGCACGGGAAGTTATAGACTCCCGTGGGATAGCCAGCATCGAATTCCGCAAGCAGCACAGGGACGGGCATATCGTGTGGGTCCGGGCACAGGTCAAATGGATGGAGGAGGAGGATGGCTGCCCTCTGCTCCACTGTGTATTCCACAACATTTCAGAGATTAAGGAAGCTCAGCTGGAGATGAGGCATATCATCAACTCCATACCTGGCGGAATTGCCAGCTACCAGGTAGTGGGGAACCGGTTTATTCCAACTTTCTATTCCGATGGCGTGATGGAACTGTCGGGCCATACTCGAAAGGAGTATGAGGAGATCATCTGTGGAGACGCGCTGAACATCATATATGAGCAGGACAGGGAGCGGGTGATGGACGCTGCCGCGGGGGCCCTCTTAAGCGGCGATGTCCTGGATGTATCCTATCGAATGCGGCATAAGAACGGGAACCTCATATGGGTACATCTCAATGGCAGGCGGATGGGACCGCAGGCGGATAGTATGCGTTTTTATGCCGTATTTACGGGTATGTCAGAAGAGACACGGATTTTTCAGGAAATGGCCAATGAGACGGCAGATGGAATCTATGTCATTGCAAAAGAGAATTACGAGCTGCTCTATGTCAACGAATCGAAGGCCCTCTTTGCGGGCAGCCGGGACTGTATCGGAGAGAAATGCTACAAAGCGCTTCACCGCCGGGAGAAAGTGTGCGGGTTCTGTACGCTCGAGAGCCACGAGCCGGATGGAGGGGAACATGAGATGGCAGTCCCTGGTACGGGGCGGTACTTCAGCACACGTTTTCGTGAGACGGTCTGGAACGGGATACCGGCTTATGTCAAATTCGTCCGTGATATTACAGATGAAGTCACAACGCGGAAGGAAAAGGAACGTCTGGAACAGTATTTTCAGACAATCCTCCGCAATCTGCCCGGAGGCGTCGCTGTTGTCCACTATGAAAAAGACGGCAGCATGACGCCGGAATTCTTATCTGATGGTTTTGCGGCCATGACGGACATGACACCAGAAGAGATGTGGAAGCTGTATCGTGCAGATGCCATGGAGGGGGTACATCCTGACGACCGGGCATATGTGGCGGAACAGATGAATGAATATATTGCCAGCGAAGCCGGCAGCTGGGAGATCATATATCGCCTGAGGAAAGGCAGCGGCGGTTATGTCTGGGTGAAGAACAACCTGTCCCTCATAGAGAATGAAGGGGGTGAAATGCGTGTCTATGCCATGTACCAGGACATGACAAAAGAGCGTGAAGAACAGGAAAAGCTGCGCCGGCAGTATCAGGATATGCTCATGCAGCACTATCATACGCATGGAGCGGATACGCTCGTTCTCGGCCACTGTAACGTGACGCGGAACAGGATTCTGGAAATCAGCGATTACACAGGCTCAGAACTGCTCCATACGTTCGGTACCGTCAGGGAGGAGTTCTTCACGGGTATCGGACGGTTTATCCCGGATGAGAAGGAGCGGCAGCAGTTTTATGACAGATATCTGAACAAGCCTTCGCTGGAGGCGTTCGAGCGAGGCGAGACCGAACAGAAGATGGGGTGCTTCCTAAAACTGCCTGGGGAAGAGAAGGGGAGGTATGTGCAGATCAAGATGAACCTTGTGTCCACGCCGGACAGCGGGGATGTCACAGGTGTGCTGACAGTGACGGACAGCACCCGCCAGACGGTCACGGACCGTATCATGTACCAGCTCTCATCGTCAGGCTATGATTTTATCGCGGACGTAGATTTGGACGAGGATACTTATACCATTCTGTCATATGGCGTAACCGGAGTCGGCATCCCCCCTGAAAAAGGAAGCCATTCAAGATGGGTGGATATGATGCTTGATTCGAGGGTAGTGCCCAAAGACAGAGAGCGGTTCAGGAAGAACCTGGATATCGCGCATATGCGGAAAAAACTTGAAGATAAAAGCTCTTATACATTCGCATATTCCGTGATGGAGAATAATGGAGACATCCGCACGAAGAACCTGACCGTATCTGCCGTGGATCTGCGGATTGGCAGAGTATCCCTTTCCAGAACAGATATTACAGAGCCGGTCCGCGAGCAGCAGGCGCTGCTCCGTGTCATTGCATATACGTTTGAACTGGCCGGATTTATCGACATCAGCTCCGGGAGCTTTACGATGTATACGAGAGATACGGTACTCAATAACCTGCAGCCTTATTTTATCGAGGACTACGACGCAGAGGTCCTTGATTTTGTAAAGGATTACGGGACGGATGAAGTCAGAGAGGAAATATATCACAGCTTTCAGACGGAAACGATCAGGAGAAAGCTCGAGGAAGAACAAAATGGGTACGACTTTTTATTTCCATATGCACGCGGGGATGAGGAGCGGTATAAGCAGATCAATGTCATGTGGGGAGATATCAACCATCGTACAATCTGTCTTGTGCGTGCAGACGTGACAGATATGCTTGCTGCCGAGAGGAGAAATAAAAAGGCATTGGAGAATGCGCTCGTACTTGCGGAAGAGGCTAACCGGGCTAAAAGCGACTTCCTGTCTGCCATGAGCCACGACATCCGGACACCGATGAACGCTATCATCGGGATGACGACGCTGGCGAAAGCCCATCTCGGGGAGCAGGCGCGTGTGGCAGACTGTCTTGACAAGATATCCATTTCTTCCAGACATCTTTTGAGCCTGATCAATGATATCCTGGACATGAGCAAGATTGAAAGTGCCCAGATATCCATGAACAGTACGGAGCTATATCTTCCGGAGGTGCTGGAGGAAATCTCTGCAATCATCTCCCCGCAGGCGAGAGAAGCCGGCCTGCGGTTCGAGATAAAGATTGGAGATATCCGGCACAGATACTTTTACGGAGATGCACTCCGCATCAATCAGATTCTCATCAACATTTTGAGCAATGCGGTGAAATACACCCGGGAAGGCGGAAGTGTGGAGTTTCTGACAGAAGAGATACCGCCCGTCAAGCGTGCAGATGCCGCGCGATACCGGTTTATAGTGAGCGATACGGGAGTCGGGATGTCGGAGGAATTTCTTGTGCATATATTTGACCCGTTCGCGCGGAGCAACGGGACACAGCGCATCGAGGGTACCGGCCTGGGGCTGAGCATTACGAAGGGGCTTGTGGATCTCATGGGAGGAGAGATTTCTGTGGAAAGCGTTCCCGGTAAGGGCAGCCGATTCCAGGTGGAGCTGGAATGCAAATATTCGAATACGGAAAGTGACGGTACAGGAGCGGACAAAAAAGCATCCGGGGCGGGTGAAACAGATGACCACATCTTTGAAGGGATGCTGTTTCTCGTCGCCGAAGATAATGAGATCAATGCAGAGATACTGTGTGAACTGCTGGCCATGTACGGGGCGGAAACGGACGTGAAAGAGGACGGCAGGCAGGTGGTGGAAGCGTTCCGTGACGCCAGGCCGGGCACCTATGATGCGATTCTTATGGATATACAGATGCCGGAGATGAATGGATATGAGGCCACGCGCGCTATCCGCGGGATGAATCGCGACGATGCCGCAGATATTCCGATTATCGCCATGACCGCCAATGCATTTGCCGAAGATGTGAGAGCAGCCAAAGACGCCGGAATGAATGCCCATGTGGCGAAACCGGTCGATGTGGATATACTGAGGAAGACTATAAAAGAAGTAGTAGACAGGGCCAGGTAATCTTATATGGACTGGGATACATTTTAAATCTGCATTCCGGATTGCTACGGAGGGGGACAGAATGGGTGAAATGCGTAGAAGGCAGAAATGGAAGAGAAACGTATTCGCAGGGCTTATTTATTTTGCTCTGCTAACAGGCATCATTGTAGTAAAAGAGGGTGCGCGCGTTTATCCCGGAGGCGGAGAAGTCGAGATTTTGAAAGATGGCTGGATGTGGGTGCAATCAGATGGTACAGAGGTACCGGTCGAAGTAAGAGACAGGGTAAAGATTGGCAAGGGGGAGCCTCTTATTATCAAAAACCAGATTCCTGAAGAAGGCGGCCATGGCATGAGCCTGAGCTTCTGGAGCACGATGGAAAGCGTAAGAGTGTGGGCTGACGGAGAACTGTTGTATGAATACGGTACGGATACGGATGTGGACAGAATATGGAATCATGTATACATACCGGAAGACAAGGCGGGCAAGGAACTTATCATTGAAAAGATATGTCCATACAGCATATATGCTGGTCAAATCCGTCCCGTGATATGGGGGTATTACCCGGAAATCCAGTATTTTCTAATGAACCGGTACTACCCGGACTATATCATCGGACAGCTTCTTATTCTGTTCGGAGTGTTTCTCATAGCGGCGTCGCTGCTCATGAAAAGCAGGCATTTTCCATTAAAAAGAGGATTATATCTCGGGCTTTTCATACTTCTCATATCAGTATGGATATGCTCAGAAACCAGAATCCCCGTAGATTATTGGGGCATCAATTCGATGAGGCTGTCGTGTACCATATTGATGATTGTACCGATTGTCTATCTGCTTTTCATCCGAGAGCTGACAGAAGGAAGTACCAGGAGAGATTACCATATCGTCCTGTCCATAGCCTGTATAAATGCGGCGGGGGGAATTCTGGTCACATTGCTTGGACTGGCAGACATAGTGGACACGCTCTACCCGACTCATATCGTGATATTTCTGATAGCAGGATTTATCGCTTATTCCTGGGGTAAAGAATGGAAGCGGACAAAACGATACAAGGACGGGTCGTGGTATAATGTCATAGAATTTCTCGGGACGGTGGGGATGATTGTATCAATTATTGCGGAAGGTATCATTTTTTATGTGGACGAATACAGGAGCACTGGTACGTATGTCCAGAGCGCGCTTATCCTCTACATATTGATTTTAACGGTCAGCTTTTTCAAGGATGCGGCGATACAGGCTGATCAGGCAGATATGTTTGCACGTGAGCTGGAAGAAAGCAGGATGAAGATGATGATAAGCCAGATCAGACCACACTTCTTATACAATACATTGCTGGCAATCCAGGAGCTTTGTTATACTGCCCCGGAAAAGGCGGCGGATACAATCGTCACATTTGCCGATTACCTGAGAAGCAATATGAATTTTCTAAAAGAGGAACCGCTGGTACCTTTTGAGAGAGAACTAAAGCACGTGGAGAATTATATGGAGATTCAGCAGGTACGATTTGGCCGTGAACTAAAGTTTACGACGGATATACGCTGTAAAGACTTTTACGTTCCGCCGCTGTCTGTCCAGCCCATCGTAGAGAATGCCGTCCAGCACGGAATCAGAGGCTGCCCCGGAGGAGGAATAGTCCGGCTCGTGGTGGAAAACCGGGATGGACGGATATACATCATCACAGAAGATAACGGGGTAGGCCTTGATACTAATCTGCTTGGAAAGAGCGAGGGATTCAGCGCCATGGAAAATGTAGGCAGGCGTATCGAAAAGCTTTTGGATGGAGAGATGGCTGCAGAAAGCAAGATTGGTATGGGGACACGTATTACGATAAGTTTCCCGTATAGAAAGGGGAGGATAGATGAAAGCAATCATAGTAGATGATGAAAAACGGGCGCTGAATCTGATGGCATCCATGCTGTCAGTGATAGAAGATGTGGAACTGGAGGCTGAGTTCCAGAGTCCTTATGAAGCTTTGGATTATATAAAGACACATGGAGAGGGGGTGGATATTCTGTTTCTTGATGTAGAGATGCCGGGGATGGACGGGATATTCATGGCCGGGGAGCTGTTGCGTCTGCCCTGTCCTCCAAAGATTGTATTTGTTACAGGATATGAAAAGTATGCGTATGCCGCCTGGGAGGCCGAGGCGGTCGATTATCTGCTCAAGCCGTACAGACAGGCGGATGTCCGCCATGCTGTTGAACGGTGCAAGAGTTTCAGCAGGGCTGGAACCGCGCACAGAATCGAGGTGAAGTGCTTTCCTGCATTTGAACTATTTGTGGACGGAAGTCCTGTTAAATTTCCAAACAAAAAAGCAAAGGAGCTGCTTGCATACCTTATACATAACAAGGGGAACTGGGTGGAGACAGGGAATATCGTATACAATATTTTCGGAGAACAGGATGAGGAACAGGGTAAGAAATACTATAATGTCGTATCATATCGGCTACGCCGGACGCTGGCAGAGGAGGGCGTCAGCGGGCTGATGGAGGTAGAATACGGCAAATGCAGAGTCAGGACGGAATGCTTCATATGCGATTATTACAGATACCTGGATGGCAGAGAGGAGTTGTTCGACGGAGATTACATGCAGCAATATTCATGGGCCGAGCCTACGGTGGCAACGCTGGTGTCAAGAAAGGAAAAAGTAAATAAAGTACGATATTAGAGGATTTGCCCTTTGGTTGTAAGGATGTTGTAAGGATTTGTTTGCTATAATAATTTGGTACGATAGGTACATTAGGAGTGAATTATAATTGATAAGCTGCAAACAGGTGCTTATAGATGCCGCGGAAAAGAATGTACACTAGTATTTCCACGTGTTTTTTATGTATTTTCGTAATAATACAACCTGATTATAGTGCAACAAAATAAGCCATCTGCCGTGTGGAATATCATGAATTCATTCTAAAGTTCTGACATTCCATATGGCAGGTGGCTGTTTTTAAGAAAAAAGTCAGAAGTTACGTAGTGAAATGGCAGGGAAGGATGGTAAGAAATGAGAGAAGCAAAGAGAAAAAAGAGGCGGCTTGTAACCGTGGTAAACATTCTGCTGTGTGCTATATTGATACCTGTTATTCTCATAAATGTTGCGGTTATCATTAATTCTTATGTGCATCCTGAAGAAATACCGGGGCTGTTTGGAATCAAGCCGGTAGCGGTTCTTTCGGGTTCCATGGAAGACACTTTTAAGACCGGGGACTTGATATTCATAAGGAAGACAGATACAGCATCTCTCAAAGAGGGGGATGTCATCTGCTATCTAGAATCCGGTCAGGCAGTGACGCACCGGATTGCCAGGACGGAGTCAGGCGGTGACGGAGGGACGAAGTACATAACAAAAGGCGATGCCAACAATGCGGAAGATCAGAAGGCAATAGAACCCGGGCAGATTCAAGGCATATGGACCGGTCTGCGGGTAGGGGGGATGGGTAATTTTGTCCTGTTTCTTTCCAGCACCACGGGAATGATCGTGTTCATCGTATGTCCTGTAGTTCTATTTCTTATAGGGGATATTATTCTGCGATGGCGGACGGACAGGAAAGAAAAATCGCGGGCAGATAAGCTGGAAGCTGAACTTGCAGCCCTCAAGGCTCAGCGCGGGGCAGATAACTAAGCGCCTGACTGATGCAGATAGATGATAGATTGTATGCAGTGCCCCGGCTTTTGCAGACACAGTGCAGAAAGGGCATTACATAAAAAGCCGGGTCATGTGCCCGGGCAAAGTTAAGTGCCGCGGGCACACGGGAACCGTGCATTACATTTGTTAAGGCTTGATTCCCTTAAAATAACAAGGAAAGTGAGGAAGTGATTATGAAGAAATATTCAGGACGTTTAGCGGCCGCGGCAGTGGCGCTCACTCTTGTGTCGACCTGCCTGCTTGGCGGTACGATGGCTAGGTATACGACCACCGTGGAAGGAAAGGGGACGGCGACAGTGGCAGACTGGCAGTTCAAAGTAAATGAAGAGACAGAGAACTTTACGGTTGCATTGGAAGATGGGTCTGGGACGACAGCTGACGGCAAATTAGTGCCGGGATCTGAAGGCTCGTTCGAGATACGTATTGACGGTACCGGCAGCGAAGTTGCCATTGATTATGAAGCTGTATTTTCCAATATAAAGAACAAGCCGGCTAATTTAAAGTTTTATTCAGACAGCGCATATGCAACTGAAATTGCGGATTTAAGCGCGTATCAAGATGTTAAAGGCACTATTGAGGCGGACGCGGCTGATAAAAAAGCGACTCATACCATTTATTGGAAGTGGCCTTACAACGACAGTACTGCAGATACCGTGCCGGCAGAGAAGAGCATGACTTTTGACATAGCAGTAACCGGAACGCAGCAGAATCCAAATCCACCGGCTCCTTAAGAGTCAAGCCTCTCCCGCTGTGTCCGGGCAGAGCATTCCAGGGCCTCGGCCCTGGGCAAAGAACACCTTGAAAAGTGTTCTTTGCCGAAGGCCGAAGAGACTAATGTAAAGGAGTTTACATATGCAGGAACATTTTAATATAACCGCTCCTTTACCGGGGACTTCAAAGAAGAGAATGTTGGTAAAGGTGCTGGCCGTGCTGGCATTCCTTGCACTGGCGACATCGTGGCTTGTCGGCTATATGCTGGGTAAGAATGCAGTGCCGAAATCATCCGGCAGGATTATCGATACGATATTACTTACCCCGGCCCAGGAGGAAGTGCAGCCGCTGCACCTGACCGGACAGATTGTCCACCCGGATGGCACACCTTACGCGGAAGGAAGGGTGCAGCTCCACAGCGATGTAAAGGAGACGGTTACGGACAGCGTGGGCCGGTTCGCATTTTTCAATATAGCGCGAGGCAGACATACCATCAGCGTGATGGATGAGCAGGGAAAGATACTGGCAGAAAGCACGCTGGACTTGTCTGACGCACCAGAGAATACAGGAGCCAGCATCAACAAAGAAAAAGACGGCATGTATACTGCCGAGATTGCTGTGGATGTCCGGCTTTTAGAGGTTGTCGTCGAGCTGAACAGCCGTTCCGGCATGCTGGATATCAATCCTGATAAGCTGACTTACGTAACGGGCAGGGGAAGTGTCGTGACCCCTACCGGAGAAGCCTTCTACAGAGAAGGAACGGTGGTGACTCCCTGTGGTACGATAATCACTACGGACGGTATAATCATTGCCCCGAGCAGCGTGGGACCGCTTGGCATCGCGGTTGTCTCGACAGATGAAAGCATAACATATCCGGATAAGAAGACGACACTGACAGACGGTACGGTGATTACGAACCAGGGAACGGTTGCGCTGCCCAATGGTTCTGTCATTACGTTAGCCGGCGGCACGGTCATTACAGCCCCGGACGGGAAAGAGATGAGGCCGGGAAAGAGCGGAGTAATCATATCAGGCAGTAATACGGTGAAACCTATCGGACCGGAGACAGGGAGCAACGGTAAAGCGGGACTGAATGCTGACACGGATGGAGGGGGCGGCTCTGCAGGGGCGGGCAGCCGGGATAATGCATCATCCGGTTCTCAAGGCGGAGGAGATAGCTCTGATACTCCGGGGCCGGGCGTTCCGGATACACCTGAAGTCCCGGATACGCCCAATATCCCGGATACCCCGGATATCCCGGAACCGGACGAAGAGCTTCCGGATTTTGAAGTGAGCTGGACGCAGGGTGCGGACATCGATTTGTTTGCCAGAAGGACGGACGGCAGCAGAGACGGAGATGAGATACGCCCGGGCTCCAAAGGGTACTATCCGTTTACACTTAAAAACGGCAATTCCTTTGCAATAGATTTTGATATGTCTGTCAGGGAAGGGAGTCTGCATATTCCGATGCGCTTCCGTGTTGTTGATGCCGACAGTGGAAAAGAAGTGCTGTCCGGATGGGGGAATACAATGAAGAATGCTGTGTCGGCCAGTGAAGCAGTTCGTCTGCCAGCAGGCGAAACCGTCAATTATAACCTGGAATGGGAATGGCTGTATGAAGGCGGAGACGACGCGGCAGATACGTTGGCAGGAACAGATGAAAATGGCGTATATGCCGTAGAGCTCAGGATTCATGCTGAGCAGGCCGCCCGATAGCAGATGGCAAGGAGACGGGAACGATGAGAAAGCATTTATCAAAATCAAGGATAATGGTATACTTGCTGCTTGTTACAGTGGCAACCCTGCTCGTACTGTCCATGACTTACGCCCGTTTTACGTCCGCAGTGGACGGGAACGGTAAGGCAGCATTGGCTGTGTGGGAGTCACAGAGCGATGCACTGACGATAGATGTGGGCGGGATGAAGCCCGGTACCGTCAAAACATATGAATTTTACATAACAAACAGCAAGGACGGCGTCACGAGCGACGTGGCCCAAACCTATACATTCACTGTAGAGTCGACGAATAACCTGCCACTTGCATATCAGTTATCCCCTGTCGGGAGCAGCACGGCGGGGACAATGATTTTGGAGCAGAGTCTGGATATGTCGCAGGGCAAGAGCAGACTGTCCGGCGGCAGGCTGCCTCATACGACAGCAGTCAGACATGAATATATTCTGAAGATTACCTGGCCGAAAGGACAGACAGCAGCCGGGTATGCGGATGAGATTGATATGGTTACGCTGACGGTTGATGCGGAGCAGGATAAGACAGTGACGCCATAATTAAGAAAATCAGAAGGATAGAATATCATAGGGAAGGAACAGACGGTATGGAGAATGAGCAAAAAGGCAAATCTGACGCAGAGAGGAGGCGTCTTGGACTGGCAACGGCAGTAGGGGTCGTGGTGGTGCTGCTGGCGGGCATTGTCATAGCCCGGTACGTGATGCACCAGAGCCAGAGGGGAATTCTGTCTGCACAGGACTTCTATTTTGCGAGTAATTTCCTGAAGGAGAGTAGAGAGGACTATTATATTGATCCGCAGGCGGGGAAGTTTGAGATACAGCTTTATAATTTCGCAGATGTTAAGCGAGTTTCGACGGAGGATATCAAGTACAAAGTTAGTGTCAGCTCCGGGGGAACTGCAGATAAGACAGAGGGAACGCTTGCAAAAGGCGGAAAGAGAATTGAGACTATTGCTGTCAGTCCAGATGCAGGGACAGATGAGATAGCCGTCACGGTACAAACGACTGCGCCTTACGAGAAGGAGCTTGCCGCCACGTTCCATCTTCAGTCTGGAGATAGTTACACGTTAGAGAATAAGGCTGGCGATACGGCAGCTGTACTGGATATGATCTGTACAGATCATACGGCGGGCAGGAAGGTGACGTTGAAGCTTCCAGAGGGAGTGGTGCCGGATGCCACGGATGACAGCGTGTCGCGTTCAGGAGGGGACTTTATCTATACGTTTCCGGAAAATGGGTTATACTCTGTTGTTTTGCTGAAATCAAATCCAGAAATGGACGGAGAAGTTACGGCCCAAACGATATTTTCGGATGAGATTGATCTGCGGAGCATCTTCAAATAGAAAATGATACAATGTGTGGGCATATTTATCATACAGGAGGAGTTACCATGGGCGTAAAGCATCACAATACAGAAAGGAAAAGGAAAGAAAGAGGTCCCGGCTGGCGCTGGACGGCAGTTCTTTTAGGATTCTGCCTGTTCCTCGGACAGGTAAATATGGATTCGATGGTTTCCTATGCGGAAGAGAAGGGCCCTGTAACCATCCAGGTGGGAGAGAATGTGACTGCACTGCTGGAGGATGGAAGACTGACACTGTCAGGGCAGGGGGGCACGAAGGATTTTACAAAGGAAGATGCTCCTTTTACGCAGTATTCAGCGGACATCAGACAGCTTGCGATTGAAGAGGGGATAAACTATATTGGTTCGTACCTCTTCTATGGGCTTGGGAATCTCTGCGGAGATTTGACTCTGCCAGCCAGCATTACAGGATTTGGAACGTGTGCCTTCTCTGGCGGCAGCGCGGATTGTGCGCCTTCATTTTCTACGATTGTCAATAAGGCTCAAAGCATACAGGATATCGAATCTCCGGAGACGCTTTTTTACAGAAGCCGGACAGGGACATATTCCTGTGCTGCAGAAAATACTTCTTTTATAAAGGCAGCACTAGCGGCAGGGTATATATCTGGGGATGCTGCAGGCAAAGATGGCGCTGATGATGCCGAAAGAAGGGATGGGGCAGCCGGACAGCCGGAGGCAGCTGCATATGCCGCCGGGGATAGTGTGGCAGCAGAGACAACGCTCTATGTCAGCCAGTCAGGGGGTGATGACAGTACGGGTGACGGAACCGAGGCAAAACCGTATGCAACAATGGATAAGGCGGCTTCGGTTCTGCCTGCTGACGGTACGGCGGATACGAACGTGCTTGTTCTGATGGATGATTATCAGCTGGAGCAGACGGACGCAGATAAGGACTTCATGAAAAACAATCCAAGGCATGTGACGATAAAAGGCATTTCAAAGGATATTAAGATTGGCTTTCATATATTTAACGACAACGATTTTAATACAGAGAACAATTTTATCAATCTGTTCGGTAATATTTGTTTTGACAGTATAATGATACATCAGATATCGCATATATACGGAAACGGCCATGACATTACGGTGAACAGCAGCGTGACAAATAAGGGGGATATATATCTGTATGGTGGGGGAAGGTCAGACATCAATAATGGCGTTGGTAAAATAAAAGTGTATGGGGGGTCGTATTCCAGAATTATTGGCTATGTCAGAAGCTTTGCCGGTGGATTAGATGCACAGGGGACAGAGGCATCTATTACCGTGGGTGGAAACGCGTCAGTATCGTCGATCGTAGGAGGACTGGCCAACGGCGCAGTGAATAACGGAAATGTAGATATAAGCATAGAAGGAGGAAGAGTCAATGCAGTCTGCGGTGGGAACCAGGGGTATCAGACGTTAGATGCATCCTTCAGCGGCAGGACGCGGATCAATGTGTCTGGAGGAAAGGTGGAAAATATTTATTCCGCAGGATCAGGCAGAGATCAAAGCATACCAAACTATAAAGGGAGCATATCGGTCAATGTTACGGGTGGTGAAGTGGGCAGCCTCTATGGCGCCGGCTCAGCAGCTTATGTGACTTCAGGAAGTGATGTCACATCTGACATAAACATGCATATATCCGGCAATGGGAAGGTTAAGAACATATATGGTGCAGGCGTGGGGGGAGACAGCACGGTAAAAAAGAGTGGGTCGGCAGAATTCAGCGGAAAGCCGGAGGATTTTGGAAGCGTAACCGGTAATGTTGACATAGTCGTAGGCAATGCCGATACATCTGGCAATACCGGGCCTGTAGTCGATAATATCTATGCCAGCGGCCAGGGATACGCCGTATCCGGACTGACATATGAAACAAAGGAGAATGCCTACCTTAGGGGAAGTGCCAAAATCATTCTGAACAATGGTACGGTCGGCAGCATCTTTGGAGGAGGGGCTGGAAAAACGGAATCCGGTTATGAGAACTGTGCGCGGGTGGCTGCCGGTACGGACGTCTCTGTTCATATCAATGGAGGTGTCGTGACGGGAGACGTCTATGGCGGCGGACAATACGCGAAGACAGAGGCGTCTACGTCAGTAAACGTAACAGGCGGAACTGTAAAAGGGAATCTGTATGGCGGCGGCTATCAGGGACCGGTGGAAGGCAGCACGGCAATCAATATCGCCGGAGGTTTGGTGGAAAAGTCTGTGTATGGAGGAGCTAAGGGAAGTGAAGACTCTGTTCTTGTATCCGTACAGTCAACTATCAATATGACGGCCGGCACTGTAAATGGCAATATCTACGGAGGCAGCGAGGTAAGCGATAACGGGCCGGAAGGAAATACAGATGACCGGATATTTGTCAACCTGGTCGGCGGATCGATAGACGGCAACGTGTTTGGCGGAGGATACCAGGGTATTGTCAACGGCTCTACCCATCTGCATATCGGCAAGGATGCCATTAGCAAGTGTGCCTATTATAGCTCACATACAGGCGAGCAGCCGTCGCTGGAGATAACAGCAGACCTGTCTGTCGGAGGTTCGGCCTATGCAGGAGGCGATTATGGCGGCGAGGATTATACTGCCGTTACGGTTGCTGGCACATCCCACGTATATATTGACGGGACGGAATATGATACGGGACAGGGGAATGGCAGGGCGGACATGAACATCAGAGGCGGCGTGTTCGGCAGCGGGGCATCCTGTGACGCGGGCAAGACCCGCCTCGTCACGCTGGATCATTATGGCGCGGCTAAGAAGGATGCCGATGGAAATATTGTCGGTGCGACCCGTACGCTCACAGCCGTGCAGCGGGCAGACCGTGTAGTGGTACATAAGTCACATGTAGAGCTGTCCGGGCAGTCTGATGTGGCGAATGTCAATCAAACTGCAAAGTATTCACTGAACAGAATCGGCAATCATGGGAATTCATCAGTGCTTGGAGCATTAGGAAACAGTCTTGTACTTCAGGAGGGAAGCACTTTGATACTTGACTCCGATGTTCTGGAAGTGGCAAATCTAAGGAGCATAGATGCGTCCGGGACTGTGGTAGATACAGACGGGCTTACCGCTTCTCCGAATACGATATCGTTCTCCTCAGGTACAGTATTCCGACTGTCCTATACAGATTTAGATACGGATAAGGAGACCTACGGCGGAGTATACGGCCATGCTTATATGGCAGTCGCAGATACGTCGGTTGCATATGCCTATGCCCGGTCGAAGACGGGTGAAGGTGAAAATGACGGCGGCTTTGTATCCTTGAAAGACAACAAGGAGCTGGCATATACAGATGTCAACGGAATGTACCGCTATTGGAAGATATCAGGAAGTGCCGCGAGCGCTGCCCGAAATACGGTACTGACGGCGATAGAGCTGAAAAACGGCGAGGCAGGTTACGGAGCCGATGGATATTCGTCCGTGGCTGGGATAATTGAACTGCCGCCTGCTGAGAAAGGTTCAGATTACACAATCAAAAGCATTACCCTGCCTGGCAGAGTTTCGCTTGTAGATGCCGCGAAAGACAAGGCAGATGGCGGCAGATGGCTAACAACTGAATCTAATACGACAGCCGGAAGCGAAGTGGATCTGGCCGGACAGAAAAAGAAGATAGATGAGAATCCCCTGTCTGCTTTTGGTCTGTATATGGGATTTGGAGATGGCTTTCCGGCAGGAACCGGCAAGGTTATCTCTAACGAGTCGGCCCAGCAGGGAGGAACGAACAATATTATAGGCCAGACAGTTACGTATGAAGGGGAGGATATCATACCACGGATTACCTTCTGCCTGACATATGCTAATGACAAGATTACGGCCAGCCAGAATCTTGGAGATGTGGAAGTGACGATGTCACGTTCTGTTAACGGCAAGGAAGAAGAAACGACGACTATGAAAGTGGAGATTGTTACAAAGGCCGGCAGCCTGTCTGAGCAGACGATAAATCTTTATGCCGCGCAGAGTGGCAGCTATACCGGGAATCTTATCATTCCGTCAGGAACATCCAGAAACTTAAGCCTGGCAGATGTACAGACAGGGGAGGCCGGCGAACTCGTTCAGGCAGAATCCACACTCGGCGGCTGCAAGTATTCTATTACCATGCAGCCTGTGCAGTCGGGGGGCTGGAACAGTTCGGGCCTGATGAAAGACGCCTTTGATCTGGCGGCATATATGTCCGGGGCCAGTATTCCTATCGGTGTAACTGACAGCAGGTACGAAGCGTCTGTTGCATTTTCAATTAAGAATTCTCCGAAGTTTACTGCTAAAACTTTGGACGTGATAACTTTGACATTACATGACAGCAGCAATAACACGGATATAAAAGTGACACTCAATATACACTGGAATGCTTCTATTGTGAAACATGTAAAGATATCACAGGGAAAGCAGTACAACAGTACAGCTGCAGATGCCAGCGCTGCCATTGCTCGTAATAGTGCAGTCACTGCTTCGTATGAGCTTGAATTTGCCGGGACAGAACAGGCGGCAAGGATATGGCTTGAGATGCAGGATCCGAATGGAATCAAAGTGGATATTCCTGAGGGAACGAAGATTACGCTGAAGAAACGCTCCAGTTTCTACGTCTATGAAACCGATGGCGGGAAGAAGGATAGAGTTATGCTGTCTGAATTTACGGAAATGTGGAAAACCGGAGGTCCTGGTAATGTCAATTCGGGAGATACTCTTACTGTTATCGTAGACTTTTCTGCTTCCGGAGGACTGGCAGACGGCGGATACAGTCTAAGGCTGAAAAACGAGACGGGGGCGGATTCTTCTGGAGCTGCTTTTACCGTTGGCTCATCAGAAGCGGCAGTCAGCTTTTCTAAGACAGGCGAAACCGGGCTGTCCAGAGGAGAGCATCATTTTATGCTTTGCGTGGAAGCTGGGTATGACACACGGTATAACGATGGAGCGGCAGCGATGATATCCCAGCCCGGCGGCCGTTTTCCGGAAGGGACGGTATTTAAATGCGGCGGCAGGACGTATCATCCTATCGGGGGATATGTATATGTACCTCTCGCATTATCTGAGGATGGATGCTGTGAGATTGTGATGGATACCGGCAGCTCTGACGGACTGGCTCCGGGGAATTATACGCTGACGGCGAATGTGTTCCCGGCAGGACTTCAGGCCGGAGGCGCGGTACCTTCCGCCATAGAGAAGACCGCGGAATACACAGTCAGCGCCAATCCGGAATATGGAATTGCGGTTGCGCTTTCCGATGGACAGGACAGAAGCGTAGAGGCAGGACAGACGGTAGAATTCGACGTACAGTATGCTGTTACAGGGGTGGCCGGAGCTTCCGTTGAGGTAAGTCTGCAGAAGAAGAACGGCGGAACATACGAGTCGGTACCAACCTGGGAGGCCAGTGGCAATGAAAGTGCAGCCGGATCCGGCATGCAGAAGATCAGGGTGAAGATACCTGAGGAGGTATCCGGCACGTATCGGCTGAATTTTAAGCTGGGAGACGAGACGGCACCGTATAATGTAATTGTCTATTAAATATAAATTAAATATCCCGTAGTGCAGAGGCAGTTTTCCTATTGCATTACGGGATATTTTTGTTCATTGTGAACCGATTCTTTTTACAGATGAGAATGCCTTCCGACTGGAGCTTGCTTATCTCGTTAGAAAGGGCGCTCCGGTCTACGGATAGATAATCCGCCAGCTGCTGGCGGTTAAAAGGGATTTCAAATGTGGGGCAGCCGTACTTTAGTGACTCTGCAGACAGATAGGACAGCAGCCGTTCCCTTATGGTGCGTTTCGTGAGATGTTCTATCTTTTTCGTGAGTATTACATTTTTCGCGGCGATAGCAGCCAGCAGATTCTGTATGAGTCTCGTGTGGGAGGTGCAGGCTGAGGTACAGGCTGTCAATATTCTTCTGATGTCGAAGAACATTACCTCAACATAGGAATCTGCCACTGCACTTGCCTCAATCGGCATATCTGGCAGGCAGGCATATGATTCCGCAAATATCGTTCCCGGGAGGATTTCTGATAGGATGGAGCGGTTTCCCCAAAAATCCTCTTTTATGATCAGGACAGAACCAGATAAGACCATCCCGAGAGAGACAACGGGGTCGCCCGACCGGATAATATAGGAATCTTTGTCGTATTTATGAATTTTTGCAGACAGGCAGCTCAGCATATAATCTATCTCCTGTGAATCAATTCCGCTGAACATTTTTGTATTCTGAAGCAAAGGTATATACTTATTCATCATAATAATCCCCTATTAAACTCTGGAATCGATATGGGCTTGCTAAATAGAAAGCCTTGTACGGTTTTGACGCCATATTTTCTTAAAATTTCCAGCTGCTGTTTATCCTCAATTCCTTCGGCTATTAATTGAATGCTCATTTCATCACACATTTTTGCCATGGTTCCAATAATTATCTGAGATCTTTTATTTGCGATAATGCCTTTTACAAAGCCTTTATCAATCTTTAATACGTCAAATTTTACCAGTGAAAGCAGCGCCAGATTTGAGCTCTCTACCCCAAAATCATCCATCGCGACTTTGAATCCGGCGTTCCTTATTTGATCTATTCTTGTTACCAACGTCTCTAAATCCGTACAGCTGGAGCTTTCGGTGATTTCTATCTCCAAAAATTCTCTTTGTACGTGATATTTGCTGCTGATAGCTTCAATCTTATTTACAAAGCCATCATCCATGAATGTAATCTTTGAAAAATTGCTTGAAATCGTAATCAAAGAATTACCCTGCTGCTCCCAGGCGCTTAGATTTTTACACACTTCTTCAAAAACATAATAATCGATCTTGCTGATGAAGTATGTTTCTTCTAATACCGGAATAAATCTGTCAGGTGTTATGATGGAGCCATTTTCATCCTCGTAGCGAATCAGTGCTTCGGCCCCGACAATCCTGTAATCTTCTACATCTATCTTGGGCTGCAGATACACTTTGAAATTATGGTTTTTTATATGTTCCATTAATACATCAGGTGCGGCCAGAAATTTCAACATATCATTAGTATGTCTGTAACGGGCAGTTGTATGATGACCTTGATAAAATCTCTTTTTATCGGCATACATCATTTCATCTGCAGCTTTTATAATGTCCTGTATATGTGAGGATTGTCTATTCCACTTACATCCTATCGCGATTTGACATTTGCTGTTCTCAAAATCATTCTTCAATAGCTGGACGCTGTCATAAAAGCATTCCTCTGTGATATCCACATATATGATTACGAACTCATCACCGCCGATACGGTAAAGATAGTTCGATGATTCTCTGCTTTTCATGATACCGGCGCATTCTTTTATCAGATCATCTCCCGCATCGTGGCCAAACGAGTCATTGATTTCTTTCAGTCCGTTGATATCTAAAAAGACGACACCGACAGAACTTTCACATGTTTCAAGTTCAGAAACATCCTGGATAAAACGATTCCTGTTATAGAAAGAAGTCAATTTGTCTACCTGGCTTAACTCAAATAACATCTTTTCATTTTCGTTTCTCTGCATCGTGAGGGAGAGGAAATACTGGATAGTCTGCATAAATGGAACAGCTGTTTCGGCCATATCTAAATCTTGATTATCCAATCCTATGGATCCGTTTACTTTTCCATTCTTCATTAACGGGACCCAGACTATATTCCGTATGCCCTGCTGTGAAAGCAGCTCATAGCCGGTGTGAAATGTATCCTTTAAATCCTCTATATCGTTGATAACAACCTTCTTGTGCTTATCCAGCTCATCAAGCCATACTTGATAGTCACCTATCGGTATATTCTGCAAATGGTCAATCTCCGGAGAGATGCCTTCCTTACACCATTCTGCGATATTTGAATAATAATCGCCATGAAATAAGAAAACATAGGAGCGTTCTGCCGAAAACAATGTTCCGATATATTCCAGAACCTTAGTCATGGCGATTTTAATATCCCGGTTATCATAGAGCTCCCTTACACATGCAAGGCGGATTTCGTCTCTCTCAAGCCTTCTTTGCAATTCTTTTTTTTCTTCATTGGCTTCTGTGATATCAAAGGCAATCTCCATTCTTGCTATGCGCCCGTCCCATTCTATCAGACGGTCTTTTAGCAGGTAATGCTTGTTAATCACAGGGTTCGTATACTCCCAGGAATATGTTTCATCCACTTTTAGAAGCTGGTTAGTACAGAAGGGGCATGGTTCATCAAATCCCTGTAATACTTTATAACATTTTAAATCTGGCCGGCTGTCGTCAATATGAAAGATTTTCTTACCTGCTTCATTGACGAATAGCAGATCATATGTATTCATATCTGAAACATACATTAGTTCTGATATTTCATTCATAGGTGCCAGCAATTCCTGGGCCCTTTTTGATAACTGTTCACTCCTTTTTATATTTTCATTTTCAGCTGCAAGTAATTTCCTCTGCCGTTTTTGCTGATAGAAGGTAAAAACTGAGGATCCGAGAGCCATCACGATAAATATGGAATTCATTATAATCAATGTATGTCTTGCATTCTGTACTGTCTGCTCTGCATAAGCTTCAGCTGTAAATACCGTGTCATCTGCTAATTCGAAATAATCTTCGCTCAGTTCATAGAGCTGGCTGGCAGAGGAACCATCCCGATAGCCTGCTATCTGCATCTTGATATCTTCCCAGTCCTCTTTCATCTCGACTAACATGGACTGGAATTCATCGCATTCAAGCCTTCTTAAATCTAATTCATCGCTTCCGTCTGAAAGTCCGGACAAAATATTATCCAGGCGCTGCATCAGTTCATCATCAGGCACATGGTTCAGCTCCTTTTTTATAAGCCGCTGTGTCGCGCCGCGGACGATACCGATATAATTGATAACTCTGGCATTCCCCTGTAAATCGTCGATTAGATTTAATGACATCAATGCTGTGAAAACCAGTGCAACGCATAAAATAACGGGAACAAAGATACCCCCCAATTTTGTCCATATTTTTCTCATACTATCGTTCTCCACATTTCTATTGACTAACAATCAAATTAACTTCATTATACAACATCACGGTACGCAAGTATAGCAAAACTGCGAACTTATCGGACAGGCCGGGTACCGCTGCAATGTTAATGACATTGTCATATTGGCAGCGTTGGGATATAATAGAATTTAATTCTTTAAAAGGAGATAAACGTTAATGAAAAAGCTGTTTTTGGTCGAGGATGATAAGGAAATTGCTAAAAACCTTGCCCGCCTGCTGCGCTCTGAAGGTTTCTTGGTCAGCCATGCCCCTACGCAGAAAGAAGCTGCCGGAATAATTGCGGAGAATAAATTCGACCTGGCTCTCGTCGATATCTCTCTGCCTGATGGCAATGGCTTTGCAGTCTGCACAGAAATCAAGCAGACGCAGGACATCCCCGTTATCTTCCTGACGGCGTCAGGCGATGAGGCGAGCGTTGTTACCGGGCTCAACATGGGGGCGGACGATTATATCACCAAGCCCTTCCGCCCGCGTGAGCTGGTTGCCCGGATAGAAACTGCCCTGCGCAAATCCGGGCGTGCTCCTTCCGCGTTTGAAATCTGCGGGCTGTCTGTAGATACGGCGAGTGGAATAGTAAAAAAAGGAGGCGGAGAAGTTTTCCTATCCGCGCTGGAATACCGACTGCTGCTCGTTTTCATCAACAATCCCGATGCCATCATCACACGGGACAGGCTGTTGGACGAATTATGGGATGTTGCCGGCGAATTTGTCAATAATAATACACTGACCGTATATATCAAGCGGCTGAGGGAAAAGATTGAGGACGATCCCGCGCGTCCGCGCATTATCCTGACTGTCAGGGGCATGGGATACAGGCTGGGGGGCGGCTATGTTTCGAAATAGAGAGATTCGGCAATTCGCCATCGTGTTTTCTATAATAACCACAGTTTCGGCTGTGGCTGGGTATGCTGTCCGTCCGTCCGCCGCAATATTGGCGCTTGCTTCTGCCGCAGCCTTTGGGATTGCTTTTTTCGTGTTTACGAGAGCCCGGTACAGAAGCATTGCGCAGGTCTCGGATCAGATTGATCTTGTACTTCATAATGCGGATCATCTGTATATAAGTGATTCAGAAGAAGGCGAGCTCTCCATTCTCCAGAGTGAAATTACAAAAATGACGCTGCGTATCCGGGAACAGAATGAGGCACTGAAAAGAGAGAAAAACCATCTTGCGGAGTCTCTCGCCGATATCGCCCACCAGCTCCGTACCCCGCTCACCTCCGCGAACCTTATTCTGTCCCTGCTGAAACACAACCCGGAAGAAAAAGAACGGAAAGCTCTGCTGCGGGAGGCGGAGGAGTTGTTTATACAGATGGAATGGCTCATCACTTCTCTGCTGAAATTATCCCGTCTGGATGCAGGCATCGTAGTGTTTCAGAGTGGACAGGTAGACGTAAACAGCTTGATCAGTGCTGCGCTCCGCCCGTTTCTGATATCAATGGAGCTGCACGACATCCGGGTACAGACAGACATACCGGAAGGGACGATGATTTCAGGTGATTCGGGCTGGCTTTCGGAAGCTGTCCAAAATATACTGAAAAACTGTATGGAAGGCGTGGGTGATAATGGAAAGATAGAAATTGCCTGTGAGGAAACCCTTCTATTTACTGAAATAACAATACGCGACAGCGGCGGGGGCATTGAAAAAGAAGACTTGCCCCATCTCTTTGACCGGTTTTACCGCGGAAGGAATTCCAGCGCTACGGGCTATGGTATAGGACTGGCTCTTTGCAAGACGATCATTACCCGGCAGGGAGGAACGGTAGCAGCAAAAAACCATCCTCAGGGCGGGGCTTTCTTTTCAATCCGTTTTCCAAAGTGACGAAACAGTCACCGAAAAGTCACGAAGATGTAAGGGTGTTGTTCTAATATATGGGTATGTTCAGGGCTGGCGGTGAAGACTGGCAGGAATCTGAACAGACATATAAAAGGAGGCTCATGTTATGGGATTTTTAAAAGTTGCGGATTTGTGTAAGGTGTACGGCAAAGGGGAAAATCAGGTTACCGCCTTGAACCATGTCTCTCTTACGATTGAAAAAGGGGAGTTTACCGCAATCATCGGTTCCTCTGGCTCCGGCAAATCTACATTGCTGCACGCTATCGCCGGTGTAGATGTGCCGTCGAGCGGAAAAGTGTATCTGAACGGACAGGATGTGTACGCGCAAAGTAATGAAAAGCTTGCTGTGTTCCGCAGGCGGCAGGTCGGGCTCATATATCAGTTCCACAACCTCATACCTACTTTGAACGTGGTGGAAAACATAACACTACCGATTCTGATGGATAAGCGGAACGTGAACAGGGAACGACTGAACGACCTGCTGGAACTGCTCGGCCTGCAAGGCAGGAGAGCGCATCTGCCCAACCAGCTATCTGGAGGCCAGCAGCAGCGTGTCGCTATCGGGCGTGCCCTGATGAATGCCCCCCAGGTCTGTCTGGCAGATGAACCGACAGGCAGCCTGGACAGCCGTAACGGGCAGGAAATCATACGGCTGTTGAAGGAGAGTAATAAAAAATATGGGCAGACTTTGATACTTGTCACTCACGACGATAACATAGCTATGCAGGCAGACCGGATTATTGCCATTGCCGATGGAAAAGTGGTACGGGATGAGAGGCAGGTGGCGCGGTAATGAACATCTTTCATAAAGCAGCCCTGCAGGGGCTGAAAAAGGGCCGTGCCCGAACATTCGTAACAATTATAGGGGTGGCTTTGGCGGCGGCTATGATTACCGCGGTCGCTACATTTGCCGTATCGCTGCAGAACTATGTCATAAATGGAGCAATTGTAAAGTACGGAGACTGGCATGTCGCATTTCAAGATACAGATTATTCTTTTGTAAAGAAACAGGCAAAAGACAGCAGAACCGCAAATGTAGCGTCATATGAAAATGTTGGCTATGCTTCGCTTGAAGGCGGGGAAAACCCGGATAAGCCATATCTATTTATAGCAGGTTTTAATAAGGAGACTTTTGATACCCTGCCAATCCAGCTGATTTCAGGAAGGATGCCGAAAAACAGCGGGGAAATCCTTGTACCGGCACATGTTGCCGCAAACGGCGGCGTAAAGATATCGGTTGGCGATACACTGGCTCTTTCCGTGGGAACGAGACAGGCCGAAGGGGAGACGCTGAACCAGCATGACCCGTACAGCGCCGGAAAAGAGACATTGTCCCCCGGCCCGGAAAAGACGTATACCGTCGTAGGTATCTGTCAGAGACCGTCATTTGAAGAGATTTCCGCTCCGGGATATACGCTGATTACTGCAGCGGATCCGGCAGCTTTGTCGGACAGCTTCAGCACGTTCGTCACACTGAAGAATCCTGCTGAGGTCCACTCATATGCGGAAGGCGCCGCCGATGGACATGATGCCGTCCTGAACGATGACGTGCTGCGGTTCATGGGATATTCAGATGATAAGCTTTTTAATGCACTGCTCTATTCAGTTGGAGGCATTTTGACCGCTCTCGTTATGCTTGGTTCCGTGTTCCTCATATATAATTCCTTCAACATATCATTAAATGAACGTACGCATCAGTTCGGTATCCTTATGTCAGCCGGGGCCACGCAAAAGCAGCTGCGCAATTCTGTACTGTTTGAAGGGCTCTGCATCGGAGCGGTCGGAATCCCTCTCGGCATGCTGATAGGCATTCCAAGTATCAAGCTCGTACTTTCACTTGTGGCAAAGAATTTTACAAACCTTCTGTATGACAATGTACAATTGACTTTGAAGGTATCCGCCCCGGCTCTTGCAGCGGCAGCGTTTACCAGCCTGGCCACGATTCTCGTTTCAGCATATATTCCGGCCCGGAAAGCAGCTGCGATGCCGGTGATGGAGTGTATTCGCCAGACAAATGAGGTGAAGGTTGAAGCGAAAGCTGTCAGGACATCCAGATTCATGAGACGCATATACGGTTTAGAGGGAATGCTTGCATCGAAGAACTTTAAGCGGAATAAGCGGCGGTACCGTAGTATTGTCCTGTCACTAACGTTAAGTGTCGTGCTGTTTGTATCGGCAGGATCCTTTCGGACCTATCTGGCACAGATGGGCGAGCAGTCGGCGGTGGACGTAGACGGCGATATCTTGTTCTATACGAAAGATATGAAGGAAAGTGACCTGTTCCGGCTCTATGACAATCTGAAAGCTGCCGATGGGGTCACCAAAAGCACCTATCAGGCGCTCTCCACCTATACATGCAAGGTCAACAGACGTGATCTTACCAAGGCTTTCTGGGACAGCTACGGGGAGTCGGCCGGATTAGATGCGGCAGATGAAACGGTAGACCTGCTGATGGATGTACAGTTTATTGAAGATAACATATACGAGGGCTTCATCGAAAGCCTTGGTCTGTCCGCGGCAGAATATGCAGGACAGGATGCGAAGATGATTGCCGTAGGTAAAAAGACTGCGCATACCGATATGTTCAAAAGCCGCTCGATGGAATTTACACTAACCGTTCCATCCGGGGGAGAGACAAAGACGATTCACACGACATTTGTAGATACGTATCCTTTGGATCCTCCACCGGTGGATCCGTCTGAAGTGAAGGGATACAGCTTTATGGTAGTGGCTCCTTATGAGATGAAGCCTCAGTTTGACACGCTGGGCGCACCTGAAAAGCTGGACCTGACGTTTTGGTCCGACAATGCGGGGAAGTCTGTGGAGCAGATGAAAACGATGCTCGACGGGGCGGGCATCACTTCCGGGTATACCTTGTATAATGTCCATCAGATGCTTGAGGAGAATAGGAACATATTATTTATCGTCAATCTGTTTACAGCCATTTTTGTCATAATGATGACACTCATTGCTGTGGCCAATGTATTTAATACTATATCTACGAACATCAAGCTGCGCCGGCGGGAGCTTGCCATGCTCCGTTCTGTAGGGATGTCAGACCGTGATTTCAATAAGATGATGCGTTTTGAGTGTGCACTTTACGGATTCCGGACTATGCTATTCGGTCTGCCTGCCGCGGGGATTCTGTCCTGGCTCATCTATAAGGGGATGGAGGCCGCCGGCGGACAGGTTAAGTTTGTATTCCCGTGGAGCAGTATCGGAGCCAGCATACTTGGCGTGTTCTTTGTCATATTCATAACGATGTTATATGCCGTGAGCAAGATAAAGAAAGAAAACATTATAGATGCGCTTCGGGATGATATGATTTGATTCTGCTCCGGCAGCTGGACAGGGATGGATATGAGGATAAAGCGAAGAAAACGGGACCGCGTAAGAAACGGTTTTAAAAGTACAGAACAAACATTCGAGTTTGCTCTGTACTTTTTTCATGCCATCTGATATAATCTTATCTAGTTGCAGGAATAATACATGTAATTACAAATGCATTCATAAAGGAGGAACTTTCGTGGATCATTTTGAATTAGTATCTGAATATAAGCCTACCGGCGATCAGCCACAGGCTATAGCTGAGCTCGCTGCAGGTTTTAAGGAAGGAAATCAATGTCAGACGCTTCTCGGCGTCACCGGCTCGGGTAAGACCTTTACCATGGCTAATGTTATACAGGAACTGAATAAGCCGACATTGATTATCGCGCATAATAAGACGCTGGCAGCGCAGCTTTACGGAGAGTTCAAGGAATTCTTCCCCCACAATGCGGTGGAATATTTCGTCTCTTATTATGATTATTACCAGCCGGAGGCTTATGTACCATCTTCCGACACATACATCGCCAAGGACTCTTCCATTAATGACGAGATTGACAAGCTCCGCCACTCTGCTACGGCAGCCCTGTCTGAGCGCAGGGATGTGATTATCATTGCCAGCGTGTCCTGCATCTACGGCCTGGGCAGCCCGATCGACTACCAGGAGATGGTAATATCCCTGCGTCCGGGCATGATAAAGGACAGGGACGATATTATAAGGAAGCTGATAGATATCCAGTATGACCGCAATGAGATGGACTTTAAGCGTGGCACGTTCCGGGTACGGGGAGATGTGCTGGAAGTCATTCCGGCAATGAATGACTGTGACGTTTTCCGTATTGAGTTTTTCGGAGATGAAGTAGAGCGTATCACGGAGGTAGATGCGCTGACGGGAGAGATAAAGAACGAACTGAACCATATTGCAATATTTCCCGCCTCTCATTACGTAGTATCCAAAGACAGCATGGAGCGGGCGGTAAAAGACATAGAAGTGGAACTGGAAGAACAGATTCGGTATTTTAAGGGAAAGGGAAAGCTCCTTGAAGCGCAGAGAATCTCTGAGCGGACGAATTTTGACATAGAGATGATGCGGGAGACCGGATTCTGCTCCGGGATAGAGAATTATTCAAGGCATCTGACTGGTCTGGCTCCGGGGCAGCCGCCGCATACGCTGATAGATTATTTCCCGGATGATTTTATTATGATGATAGATGAATCTCATAAGACAGTGCCGCAGATTGGCGGCATGTACCACGGCGACCAGTCAAGAAAGTCTACGCTTGTAGAATACGGGTTCCGTCTGCCTTCGGCTAAGGACAACAGGCCGCTCAGCTTTGACGAATTCGAGAGTAAGCTGAACCAGGTGATGTTCGTCTCCGCCACACCGGGCCGCTATGAAGAAGAACATGAGCTTCTGCGGGCCGAGCAGGTCATCCGTCCGACGGGGCTTCTGGACCCTGAGGTGGAAGTGCGGCCGGTGGAAGGACAGATAGACAATCTGGTCGGTGAAGTGAATAAAGAAGTGGCTAAAAAGAACAAGATACTTATAACGACGCTGACAAAACGTATGGCAGAAGACTTGACGGACTATATGCGCGAACTTGGCATACGGGTAAAGTATCTGCATTCTGATATCGATACGCTGGAGCGGACCGAGATTGTCAGGGATATGCGTCTCGATGTGTTTGATGTGCTCGTAGGTATCAACCTGCTGAGAGAAGGCCTAGATATTCCGGAGATTACGCTTGTAGCGATTCTGGATGCGGACAAAGAAGGCTTCCTGCGTTCTGAAGTATCGCTGATTCAGACCATCGGCCGCGCGGCCCGTAACTCGGAAGGACATGTAATCATGTACGCGGACAAGATGACCGACTCCATGCGTCTTGCCATTGAAGAGACGAGACGCCGCCGGCAGATTCAGATGAAGTATAATGAAGAGCATGGCATCACGCCTCAGACGATTCAGAAAGCTGTCCGCGACCTCATCAGTATCTCGAAGAAAGTAGCTGCAGAAGAGATGCGTATGGAAAAAGACCCCGAATCTATGAGCAAGAAAGAGCTGGACAAACTTATAAAAGAGATAACAAAGAGAATGAAGACCGCGGCGGCAGAGCTGAACTTTGAGGCAGCGGCAGAATTGCGCGATAAATTAGTTGAATTAAAAAAGATATCAGAAGATTTATAAAATTTCCATAGGGGTCAGACCCCTGTAGTATAAAGGGGTCAGACCCCTATGGAAATTGATGGAAAGGAATGTATGATGCAGAACAAATCAGATGAGAAACAATATATCAAGATACGAGGTGCCAATGAGCACAACTTGAAAAATATCGATTTGGATATCCCCAGGAACGAGCTCGTTGTCCTGACTGGCCTTAGTGGTTCGGGGAAATCTTCGCTGGCGTTTGACACGATATATGCGGAAGGGCAGAGGCGGTATATGGAGTCTCTGTCTTCTTATGCGAGGCAGTTCCTTGGACAGATGGAGAAGCCGGATGTAGAGAGCATCGAGGGTCTTTCTCCGGCGATTTCTATAGACCAGAAGTCTACGAACCGCAATCCGAGATCTACGGTCGGCACGGTGACGGAGATCTATGATTATTTCAGGCTGCTGTACGCGCGGGTAGGGACGCCCCACTGTCCGCAGTGCGGGAAGGAAATCAGGAAGCAGACGGTAGACCAGATGGTAGACCAGATTCTGGAACTTCCTTCCGGTACGAAGATCCAGCTTCTGGCTCCGGTTGTCAGAGGGAGAAAAGGCAGACATGAGAAGCTTCTGGAGCGGGCGAAAAGAAGCGGCTATGTCCGCGTGCGTATTGACGGCAGCCTGTATGAACTGTCGGAAGATATCATCCTGGATAAGAATATCAAACATAATATAGAGATTATTGTAGACCGTCTTGTTGTTAAGGATGGTATCGAGAAGCGGCTGACAGACTCTGTGGAGAGTGTACTTGCGCTTGCGGAGGGGCTTCTCGTCGTGGACGTAATCGGTGGGGAGCCGATGAACTTCAGCCAGAGCTTCTCCTGTCCGGACTGCGGTATCAGCATTGATGAAATCGAGCCCCGAAGCTTCTCGTTCAACAATCCTTTCGGAGCCTGCCCGGAATGCCTCGGACTTGGATATAAGATGGAGTTTGACGAGGACCTGATGATTCCGGACAAGAATCTGAGCATAGCGGAAGGAGCGATTGCGGTTATGGGATGGCAGTCGTGCACGGACAGAGGAAGCTTCACGAGAGCAATACTTGATGCTTTGGCAGATGCATACAAATTCTCGTTGGAAACGCCCTTTAAAAAATATCCGAAGAGAGTACATGACGTCCTTATATACGGCACCGGTGGAAAAGAGGTCAAGGTGCATTACAAAGGACAGCGGGGCGAAGGTGTATACGATGTGGCCTTTGAGGGGCTGATTAAGAATGTGGAGCGCCGCTACAGGGAGACGGGTTCCGAATCATCCAAGGCGGAATACGAGACTTTCATGCGCATCACCCCGTGCCATGAGTGCGGCGGACAGCGCCTGAAGCCAGGTGCGCTCGCTGTTACGATAGGGGGCAGGAACATCGCGGAAGTGACCGCCCTTTCTATAGGAAGGCTTCAGAAATTTTTAGACAGGCTGAAACTGAATCATCAGCAGATACTTATCGGCGGACAGATACTAAAAGAGATAAAAGCGAGAATCAAATTCCTCATGGATGTAGGGCTGGATTACCTGACCTTGTCCAGAGCGACAGGATCCCTGTCAGGCGGGGAAGCTCAGCGGATCCGTCTGGCGACCCAGATTGGTTCCGGCCTTGTCGGCGTGGCTTATATACTCGATGAACCGAGCATTGGACTTCACCAGAGGGATAATGACAAGCTGCTGCATACGCTGAAGCATCTGAGAGATCTTGGAAATTCTGTCATCGTGGTCGAGCATGATGAGGACACGATGCGTGAGGCAGACAATATCGTGGATATCGGACCGGGCGCCGGGGAACACGGCGGTGCTGTCGTGGCCCAGGGAACGGCTGAAGAGATTATGAAGAAGGAAGATTCCATCACCGGTGCCTATCTGAGCGGCAGACTGGCAATTCCTGTCCCGGACAGAAGATCCAAGCCTTCAGGATGGCTGAAAATCAAAGGCGCCAGGGAGAATAACCTGAAGAATATTGATGTTAAGATTCCGCTTGGAATCATGACATGCGTGACCGGGGTGTCCGGTTCCGGAAAGAGCTCTCTCATCAATGAGATTCTGTATAAGCGGCTGGCGAGGGATTTGAACCGTGCCAGGACCATTCCCGGAAGGCACAAAGATATCGAAGGCATAGACCAGCTTGACAAAGTAATAGATATCGACCAGTCACCGATAGGCAGGACGCCCCGCTCGAACCCTGCCACTTACACAGGAGTGTTTGACCTGATACGGGATTTATTTGCAGCCACTCCGGATGCAAAGGCCAAAGGTTATAAAAAAGGAAGGTTCAGCTTTAATGTAAAAGGAGGCCGCTGCGAAGCGTGCAGCGGTGACGGTATCATCAAGATTGAGATGCATTTTCTTCCGGATGTATATGTTCCCTGCGAAGTGTGCGGAGGTAAACGCTATAACAGAGAGACATTGGATGTGAAGTATAAAGGTAAGAGCATATACGACGTGCTGGACATGACAGTGGAAGAAGCACTGGAATTCTTTGAGAACGTACCTAGCATACGCAGAAAGATGGAAACGCTATATGACGTCGGACTCTCTTATATCCGCCTCGGCCAGCCGTCTACGCAGCTGTCCGGCGGAGAGGCGCAGCGTATCAAGCTTGCGACGGAACTCAGCAAGCGAAGCACGGGCAAGACGGTATATATCCTGGATGAGCCGACGACAGGTCTCCATTTTGCAGACGTGCATAAGCTGACGGAGATTCTGAGACGTCTCGCATCTGACGGCAATACGGTCATCGTAATCGAACATAATCTGGATGTGATTAAGACAGCGGACTATATCATTGATATCGGACCTGAAGGCGGAGACAAGGGAGGGACGGTAATCGCCGAAGGCACGCCGGAGGAGATTGCGGCAAATCCAGTCTCATATACAGGGAAATATATCGACGCGATGCTTCACAAGAAAAATGCCGATTGATTAAGTTAGGGCGCAGCAGCCCGCTTCTCCTGCTGATTTACTGACAATGGATGAATAAATTTCTCCCGATAGTTGCATATTATTAGAAAAACGCCTGCAGTTCCTGGATTTACACATTGATTCACAAATAATTAAGGAAAAAGGGGGTTTCCATTTTTTGAAAATTTGATTATAATGATACATGCACGTATCCAGGATTATCCAGTTACGTGCTGTGGATGATAAACAAATGATAATCATATAGATAGCATAATGAAAGGGGAAGAAGAATGTCAGTAGATATTGGAATCGATTTAGGGACTGCCAGTATCCTCGTATATGTGAAGGGCAAGGGCGTAATACTGAAGGAACCATCTGTCGTTGCATTTGACAGGGATACGAACGCGATTAAGGCGATAGGAGAAGAGGCGCGGCTGATGCTCGGCAGGACACCGGGCAATATAGTGGCTATCAGGCCGCTCAGACAGGGCGTTATCTCTGATTACACGGTGACAGAGAAGATGATTAAGTATTTTGTCCAGAAGGCGATGGGAAAACGTACGTTCAAAAAGCCGCGTATCAGCATCTGCGTGCCGAGCGGCGTGACGGAAGTAGAGAAGAAAGCGGTAGAAGAAGCAACCTACGCGGCAGGCGCAAGGGAAGTAAACCTTATAGAAGAACCGGTAGCAGCGGCAATCGGTGCGGGTATCGATATATCCAAGCCGTGTGGGAACATGATTGTGGATATCGGCGGCGGAACTGCTGATATTGCTGTGATTTCTCTTGGCGGGACGGTAGTGAACACTTCTATTAAGATAGCGGGGGATGACTTCGACGAAGCGATCGTCCGGTATATGCGCAAGAAGCATAATCTGTTGATTGGAGAGCGCACGGCTGAGGATATAAAGATTAAGATTGGAACGACCTACCCTTTGATTGAGGACGAGGCGATAGAAGTCAGAGGGAGGAATCTGGTCACCGGGCTTCCGAAGACGGTAACGGTTACTTCTTCTGAGACAGAAGAGGCGCTCAGGGAGACTACGGGACAGATTGTGGAAGCAGTCATAGGCGTCCTGGAGCGGACTCCGCCTGAACTGTCTGCCGACATTCTGGACCGGGGCATCGTACTGACAGGGGGCGGAGCCATGCTGCGCGGCCTGGAAGAGCTTATCGAGGAGAAGACAGGAATCAACACGATGACAGCGGAAGATCCGATGAAGGTGGTCGCAATCGGGACAGGCCAGTTTGTCGAATTTATGAGTGGGCGAAAAGATATTTGATGGAAACGATAAAAGGATATGTAGAACACATCGTGTACCGGAACGAAGACAACGGCTACACGGTATTTAACCTGAACAATGATGACGGGGAACTGACGTGCGTCGGCAACTTCCTATTTATCGAGGAAGGGGAGCTTTTGAACCTCAGCGGCGATTACACGACGCATAAGCTGTACGGCATGCAGTTTGCTGTAGAATCATCGGAAGCGTGCGAGCCGGAAGACCTCGTATCGATAGAGCGTTATCTCGGGTCGGGCGCAGTAAAGGGGCTTGGAGCGTCGCTGGCTGGACGTATTGTGAGACGGTTCAAGGAAGATACGTTCCGCATCATAGAAGAAGAGCCGGAACGGCTTGCTGAAGTCAAAGGGATCAGCGAGCGCAAGGCAAGGGAAATTGCGCTTCAGGTGGAGGAAAAGAAGGACATGCGCCAGGCTATGATATTCCTTCAGAAGTATGGGATATCCACAGCCCTGGCCGCAAAGATATACCAGCATTACGGACAGAACGTATACAGGGTAATAGAAGAGAACCCATACCAGATTGCGGACCATGTATCCGGGGTGGGCTTTAAAACCGCTGATGAGATTGCGGCTAAGGTTGGAATTCATACAGACTCCGACTACCGCATACGCAGCGGTATTTTCTATACCCTTCTCCAGAGTATCAATGAAGGGCATATCTATCTGCTCCAGGAAGTCCTTCTGTACCGCTCGGGGCGGTTGCTCGGCGTAGAGATACAGCATGTAGAGAAGTATCTCATGAATCTGGCTATGGAGAAGAAGATTGTCATGAAGGATGCCGTGGATGGCGTGCGCGTATATGCGTCGCACTACTATTATATGGAGCTGAACGTTGCGAAAATGCTGCATGACCTGAATATTGCCTTTGATATGGCAGAGAGCGCCTTAAGGCACAGGCTTCATGCCATTGAAGAGAATACGCGGCTTCCGCTCGATGATATGCAGCGGAATGCGGTCATGGAAGCAGCCGGACACGGTATCACCGTGCTGACCGGCGGACCAGGAACCGGTAAGACCACGACCATCAACGCGATGATACATTTCTTTGAAAGTGAAGGAATGGACATCTTCCTGGCCGCACCGACAGGGAGGGCGGCCAAGCGTATGACAGAGGCCACAGGATATGAGGCGCAGACGATACATCGTCTTCTGGAGGTGAACGGGAACCCGGAAGAAGAAGGAAGGACAGGTTTCTTGCGGAATGCGGAGAATCCTCTGGAAGCGGACGTGGTCATTATTGACGAGATGTCCATGGTGGATCTGCCGCTCATGGCGGCACTGCTGGATGCTGTCAGCCCGGGGACCCGTCTTGTGCTCGTGGGAGACAGAAACCAGCTGCCATCTGTAGGGCCGGGAAGCGTACTGAAGGATATCATCGACGCACAGTGCTTTCCAGTCGTAATGCTCACGAAAATCTTCCGCCAGGCGGGTGAAAGCGACATCGTAGTCAATGCACATAAGATCAACAGGGGGGAAGAGGTCGTGCTCGACAACAAGAGCCGGGATTTCTTCTTTTTGAAAAGGCAGGATGCTAATGTAATCATCAGCGTTCTCATACAGCTCATACAGAAGAAGCTGCCGAAATATGTAGCTGCAGAACCTTATGATATCCAGGTGCTCACTCCGATGCGGAAAGGTCTGCTTGGAGTGGAACGTCTGAACCGGATTCTACAGGAATACTTAAATCCCCCGTCAGAGTCCAAAAAGGAAAAGGAATACGGAGACCGGATATTCCGCACCGGAGACAAGGTGATGCAGATTAAGAACAATTACCAGCTTGAATGGGAAGTGTCCACAAAATATGGAATGACAATAGATAAAGGGCTTGGGATATTCAACGGTGACATGGGTATCATTAAGGATATCAATACATATGAAGAAACGATATCGGTAGAATACGATGAACACAGAGTGGTTAAGTATCCATATAGCTTATTAGACGAGCTGGAACTTGCATATGCTATTACTATACACAAGTCTCAAGGGAGCGAGTACCCGGCAGTAGTGATACCGCTTCTGCAGGGACCGAGACAGCTGTATCACAGGAACCTCCTGTATACGGCGGTGACAAGGGCGAGACAGTGTGTAACGCTCGTGGGGAGTGACACGGTATTCAAGGAAATGATTCAGAACACGAATGAGCAGAACCGGAATACGAGTCTTGCGGAACGAATCCAGGAATTAAAATGAGAGATGTTAAAGCTCTGTCGCTATTATGGCCGGACACCTGCCCTTTCTGCGGAAAGGTGCGGAGGGGCGGCGCCTGCCCGGCCTGCCTCACTATAGTGAAGCGGCTGGAAGTGAGAGAACCAAGATGCATGCAGTGCGGCAAACCTGTCCGGCGGACAGAAGAGGAATATTGCCGTGACTGTTCGCATACATATCATCATTATGACAGGGGGAGAAGCATATGGCTGCATAAACCACCTGTCAGCAATTCAATCTATCGGTTTAAATACCAGAATCAGAGAAATTATGGAAGCTACTATGCCAATAAAATAGCAGAACACTGCGGTATATTTATAAGAGCATGTAATCCGTATCTAATTGTTCCCATTCCGTTACATCCAGGCAGAAGACGCAAGAGAGGGTACAACCAGGCAGAAGTGCTGGCTGACTGTCTCGGGAAGCTGCTGGATATACGCGTGGACAGCAAAGGGCTGGCCAGGATACGCAGCTCCAGTCCGCAGAAGATGCTTGGTAACAGAGAGAGGAAGCAGAATATGCAGGGAGTATTCGCGGTCACGGACAGATTCGTACCAGTGCCGTCCGTTCTCCTCGTCGATGATATCTATACGACCGGAAATACGATAGATGCGGCTGCCGAAATACTGAAAAAGTCCGGCGTCCAAAATGTCTATTTTTTGACTATAAGTATTGGACAAGGATACTGATATTTGTTATACTAAAAATGATGTTTAATTATATGTGACAGGAATTTGAGGTGGATTATGTTAGATGAGCGGAGAGTAAAACTAATGACTCAGCTTGCCTTCTATGAACAGACGCAGGGGAAGCAGGATTTTAAGATAAGTGAATATTATAGAAAAGATTATGCAGGGATGCATACAATCTGCTCCGTCATATGGGTTACGGTCGGTTATGTGTGCGCGCTCGCACTTGTATTTCTGGCCGGCATGGAAAGCCTGATGGCCAAGATGTCCAACGGTCTGATACTTACGCTTGGCGTGGCCGTGATTATAGGCTATATCGTACTGGTCATCGTATATGCGGTCATAACGAGCCATGTTTATAATTTAAAGCATAAGAAAGCAAGACAGCGTGTTAAGAAGTATAATCATAATCTGACGAGACTGCTTAAGATGTATGAAAAGGAGAATAAGTAAATGGAAAGTTTATTCGTACTTCGGGGACGGCTGCAGGAACTGTATGCCAGGAATTCTAAGATTATAGATAAGGCAATCCAGTTCGTGCTTGCACTTGTAACATTTTATCTGATCAATCATAACATAGGATTTATGAAGATGGCAGCGTCACCGGCCGCAACGGTCGCGCTGGCGGTCATATGTACGTTTCTCCCTATGGTCATGATAGTCATTGCCGCAACGGTACTTATACTGGCACATACCTTTTCCGTTTCTCTTGCAACGCTTGCAGTGACAGCGATCGTATTTCTCGTCATGTATATCTTCTATTTCCGCCTGACGCCTAAGATGACGCTGATCGTACTGCTCACGCCGATTGCGTTCGCCTTTAAGATTCCATATGTAATCCCGGTAGCTTTCGGCCTGGTAAGCGCCCCGGTATCACTCGTGGCGGTCGCGTGCGGTACGGTCGTATATTATATGCTCAAATATGTAAAGAGTACTGCGGCTGTCATAGAGGGCAGTGGGGGCAAGGGACTCATGACACAGATCAGCGCATATGCCAAACAGGTATTTCAGAGCAAAGAGATGTGGATAGTGATTGTAGCATTTATCATCTGTTTCTTTGTCGTATATACGCTGCGCAGACAGTCCATGGATCATGCCTGGAAGATTGCTGTCGTGGCAGGAGCCGTGGCGGACGTAGTCGTCATAGCGGCAGGAGATATCGCTCTTGGAGTACATACTTCATATGGAACTCTGATAGTGGGAAGCATCGCTGCGGTCATAATCGGACTCGTACTGGAATTTTTCTTCTTTTCGGTAGATTATGCCAGAAGTGAGAACCTGCAGTATGAGGATGACGAATACTATTATTTCGTGAAAGCGATTCCGAAGATATCTGTCGCTACGCCGGAAAAGACGGTAAAGCGCATCAATGAGCGTCAGGAGACAGAGATCATAGATACGGAAGAAGTGAGAAGAAAGGCAAGACGTTCCGGTGGAGCCGTGCCCAAAAAGGCGCCTTCCGGCAAAGATTCATCCAGAAAAGCGCAGGTGGCAGGCGGGAAAAAACCTGCTCCAAGGAAAGGGCCTTCTGCTAAGAGCCGAGTGATAGGCAATACAGAACAGATTCTGCTGACACAGAGCATGAAAAAAGATTTGAATCTGGATAAAGAATAATACGGTGGGGAAGTATTGATAATTAAGAAGGAGGTGACAAGATGGAACAGCGGATTACACAGATGATGGAACGCTATCTGAGTATCGTAGACGTTTATTTTCCTGAGATACATCTGACGGATATCATCGAAGTAATGATTCTGACGTTTCTGATTTATCAGATAATGATATGGATTAAGAATACGAAAGCGTGGATGCTTCTGAAAGGAATCATCGTGCTTGCTGTTTTTATTCTTGTTGCAGCTATATTTAAGATGCACACGATTCTGTTTGTGGCAAGAAATTCGGTTACGGTTATGGCAACGGCAGCTATCGTCGTATTCCAGCCAGAGCTGCGCCGGGCGCTTGAGAAGCTGGGAGAGCGGAAATTTCTTACATCCGTCGTACCTTTCGAGACGAACCGGGAGAGAGTAAGGTTCAGCGAAGAGACGATGGACAGCATGATTGATGCGGCTTTCAGCATGGGTGCCGTCAAAACAGGAGCGTTGATAGTTGTTGAGCAGGCCATCCGCCTGACAGAATATGAAAGTACCGGCATCCGTCTGGACTGTATCGTGTCCAGGCAGGTGCTCATTAATATATTTGAACATAATACGCCTCTGCATGACGGGGCTATCATCGTCCGGGGAGACCGGATCGTCTCCGCCACATGCTATCTGCCGCTATCCGACAATATGGGTCTCAGCAAAGACCTGGGAACAAGGCACCGGGCGGCAGTGGGGATGAGCGAGGTCAGCGACGCGCTGGTGATAGCGGTTTCCGAGGAAACCGGGGCAGTATCCGTGGCGTCCGGGGGACAGCTGTATCGGAATATCAGCCGCGAGGAGCTGAAGGATAAGCTTACCGCTATCCAGAACAAAAAGACAGATACGAACAAATTAATAGCAATGTGGAAAGGAAGGCACAGCCATGAAGAGAAGACTGATGAATAATATTGGTCTTAAGATATTAGCCTTCTTTGCGGCACTGCTATTGTGGCTCATAGTGGTTAATATCGACAATCCGGTTATTGACAAGACATTTTCCAATATACCGGTAACCGTGACCAATGAGGAAGTACTGACGGCGGATCCTAAGAATCCGCAGACCTATCAGATTGTAGACGGAACCCAGACGGTGAGCGTCACCGTGGTTGGAAAGAGGAAGCTGCTGAATGAGATAAAAGCGGAGGATATCCTAGCTACAGCTGATATGAAGGAATTGACATTAAAGACCCAGATTCCTATAGATATTACGGTAAATGGATACGAGGGCCGCTACAGCAGCGCCTATGCCACGCCGAGAAATCTGCAGGTAAAGCTTGAGAAGGAACAGGGCAAGAAATTCCCGATTACCCCGATGACGACCGGCACTGTAAGAGACGGCTACGTGCTCGGAGAGATAGCGTCAGATCCCGAGTCCGTATTTATAAGAGGGCCGGAATCTGTCATCAGTAAAATAAGCAGAGTGGCGGCGGAAGTAGACGTATCGGGTATGTCATCAGACGCGGTGCTGAAGTCTCAGCTGACGCTGTATGATGAAGACAACAACGAGATAGACCAGTCGCTGCTTACGAATAACCTGGGCAGCAAGGGAGTGGGAGTCAGCATACAGCTGCTGCACACGAAGAAGGTCGGGCTGGAGTTCGACACGTCGAGGATATCTGCAGCAGACGGCTACTCATACTCTGAGATTACTTATGAACCGCAGGAAATACAGATATCAGGGGAGGCGGACGCGCTGGAAGAGATTACAAGCATCCAGATTCCGGCGGATGCGCTGGAGGTGTCTGATATAAAAGAAAAGACAGAAAAGATAGTCGACATCACCCCATATCTTCCGAAAGATATTAACCTGGCGGACGAAAATTCAGGTACGGTGGTCGTATCCATCAGCGTGGAAAAGAACGGGACAAAATCTTTTGAGCTGCCGCTCGGTTCCATAACAGTCAACAATCTGCCGGAAAATCTGAAGCTGACATACGGAATGGCTGAGAATATAGAGATACAGATACGCGGACCGAGAGAAATCCTGGATGAGCTGGAAGCAGGTGTGGATGTCACTGCGAGCATAGACCTGAAGACCTATAAAGAAGCAGGAACATATGAGGTACCAGTCAATATACAATATCCGGCCAGCTGTTCGCTTGAGCAGAGTATCAAGGTGAAAGTTGTACTGGAGGATAAGGAATAGGAGGATATTATGGTTAGTCAGAAGGTAAAGATTACCAACCCAACAGGACTGCATCTGAGGCCGGCAGGAATATTCTGCAACGAGGCTCTAAAGTATGAATGCAGAGTGATGTTCCAGATAAGAAACACGACGGCAAATGCAAAGAGCATCCTGAGCATCCTCGGGGCATGTGTCAAAGAGGGGGATGAGATTGAGCTTATATGCGATGGAGAAGGGGAAGAGGAAGCGCTCAAAGCTATGACGGCAATCGTCGAACGCGGGCTTGAGGATTAATTCGGGGTGGTAAAGTGGACGCCGGGCAGAAGCCGGATGACATCTGCTCTGATGTGTCCGAGGCTCCGGCTACCCCACGGCCTCCTAACTTTGTGGAAGAGACGCTGCTGGCTGACGTGAGGAACTTGGTCATGGCAGTATTTGTACAAAATAAAAGGTGAAAGAAGCTGAAAGCCTTGCCGTGGATTAATAAGACATGAAGAACGTGAATTGCTTGAAAAGACCTCTGGGGAAAGAAATCTTGAAAGATTTCTTTCCCCAGAGGTCTTTTTGTAAGTCATGTGAAATTACAGGAAAATCAGTGTGATAAGAGAGCAATACCTGCAAATACTTGCACACAAGCCCGACACGATCAATCAGCCGGCTTCCCGCCTTACTATCGCCCACCATAATATGACAAATAACGACAAAATATGAATTTTATGAACACTGGCAGGATTTATGTAGTAATTTATATATAATACAGGTTTTTCTCAATGTAAGCGGACTAAAGGAGTGAATCATTACGGAAGACAAGGAGTACATCTACATTCAAGACAGCGAGCATATCTGGAGGAAAGTAATGTTGTCTGATATCTACTATATCGAGACGATCAAATCCACTCATTACTGCGAGATTGTCTATAAAAACGGAGTGGGAAAGATACGTGCAGATATCACGCCGCTGCAAGAGGAGTTCGCTCCATATTTGTTTCGGACGAAGGCGTCCACACTCGTTAATTTGGATCTGGTCGAAAAGGTAGATACGAAGAACCGGATTCTTTATTTCAATGACAGCATATATTGTACCTATGCACAGCGACTGTCACCTGAGGTGAAAAAGCGTCTCAGGCTTTATAATTACAGAAGTTACAGGGGGAGAGAGGATGAGTGACCGGCCGTATCCATTCGAAAAGAACAGATACTATTACGGAAAGATGCTGACTTCAGCGGACTTCCAGGCAGAACAGAGATACCATGACGCTAAACGCATGTTCTTGAATCAGATGGTTCTGGGAACAGGAATTCTGTGCGGCCTGGGGGTTCGGGCATTGGATGAACGGACACTGCTGATTGAAAGCGGGGCGGCGGTTGACGGTGCAGGCAGGGACATCGTCGTTCCGGGCGATACGGTGAAAAAGCTGGCTGCGTTTGAGGGATACGATAGTCTGACAAAATCGACAGCAGTGCTATATCTTAAACACAAAGAGGAGACGGTGCAGCCTGTCTGTGTCGTGAACAGAAGAGCAGAACAAGAAGAATACGAAGACAACAGAATACGAGACAATTATGAGTTCTTTCTGGCGGATAGTCCGGAAGATATGAAGAAGTGCTCGACGGAAGAAGAATTTTTTGCAAAGATGGTGATACTAGACAAATCCGATTATGAAGTAAGCTTTAACATGCCGGCTGCCGTGTGCAAAGGCAGGCACGTAAGGCTCTCTTTGTATATGAAAAATATGTCTGACAGCGAAGGAACGGTTTCTGTCAATGGACTGCTTAAGCTGCCCGCGTTCCTTACCGCGGACGGAGCCCAGGAGCTGCGGGTCAGCCAGGAAGAGATTACGCTCGGGAGCGGAGAAACCAAAAGGCAGGATTACTGGCTATATACGAAAGAAGTAGGATACGAATCTACGAGTATCCTGTGGGATGAAGAAGCGTCCGGCATATGCATTAACGGAGATGAGGCAGAATGTGAGCCGGAGCCGGAGATGGCACTGCTGCTTACGGAACACACGCCTGAAGAGCTTGTGAGGTGGAATGCAGGACGCAGGAACCTGGAAGAGAAGGCCCGGGGAAATGAAGAAGATGCCGTCCGCCTTGCCTGGATTGTCATTGCGGACATGGCTCATGACCATATACTGGAAGAGGTGAAGGAGTTCGGTATAAAGAGATATATACCAGTGCCGGAAACGGAGGACATATGCAGGAAATATCTGGCCTGCTATTCTTATGATGGAAGTGATAACGTGCAGCCCGCATATACGGAGAGGGCGGGAGAAGAGACGGCCCCTGTGCGGGAGAGGCCGGTATGGATACGCGGCGGGACATTGGAGATACCATTGGATCTGAAGCAGAAAAAAGGAAAGGTTTACTGTTCGGAAGAGATAATCCATGGTCTTGGACCAGGTCCTGTATATGTGGATGTGGGGATACGAAACATAGAAGACGGCGCCGGCACTGGTAATGCAGGTGATATCGTCGTTTATGGAGATGCCGGACTCTTTGACGGCAAATCCGCACGCGGCGTTTCGGCACAGACATCCGTGAAAGTATATGAGGCACGGGGCAGCTTCCAGGTTGCAGCAAGGCTTACGGGAGAGCAGAATACGATTGTTCTCCCGCTCAGGTGGACAGCGGTCCGGGTTCCTGCCTTACCAAAGCAGGAGGAGAGCGGCAGAGCCATGCAGATCGTGCCGGAAACGCCGACCGTCAGGATGGCTCCCGGAAAAAAGCACTATTTTCCTGTCAGATTCAAAAATATGGAACCTTGCGCCCTGCTGTATGAAGTGATGGATGCAGACGGCGGAGAAGTCAGTCCTGACGGCATATACACGGCACCTGCCAAATGCGGGATATACGAGATCCGGATATGCTGCAGCGAATATAAGAAAGTATGTACTTATGTGTACGCGGTTGTGGGAGGAAAGGAATGAGCCTAAAGAAGATAGGGACTTTAAAGGAGGGCAGAGTGAACACGGTCTGCGTATGTGCAGATACTGACAGTGATGAATGGCATACCCTGTGGGAGATAAAAAAACATAAGACAGCGAGACTGCTTATGGAAATGCAGGGAGCATCGCCTTTTGCAGAATGTCGTATGGACGGGGAGCGATTGTGCGTACTGCTGTCATATGAGGAGCCGAGACCGCTTGGAAAGTTCTACCAGGGAGGCCTGTACACCTGGGAGGAGCGGCGCAGGATATACGGGAACATCGTCGAAGCCTGTGTGAATGCGGCTGTACCATATCCACTGCTATATCTGCTTCTCAAAGAGAGGTGCATCAATATACGCCAGGACGACAGCATGTATTTTACGTACTATATCCTGCTTGATAATCTGGATACCGACAAAGCAGAAAAAGACTGTGCAGGACTTGCCGCAGGGCTGCTGGCGGAGCTCATGGAGCTGCACGGTAAGAAAGAGGAACGGTCCTGCCTTGCACTTATACGTAAGAAGCTGAGAAGGAATGCATATAACAGTTTCACAGAACTGGTACATGATATAAAGTTTATTGACGGAAGGAAAAGGTTAAGCCTTATCTGGGGCAGGATTCCCTATCCGGAACAGAGCACGAAAGATAAGCTGTTCAGAATCCTGCTCATCATTACAGCGGTACTTGTGGCGGCAGCGGTCCTCCTCGTTGCCTCACAGCTTATGTTCGGCGACATTCCACTGCTGCGGGCTTTTTCGTCCGCAGTTAGAAAGATTGGCACAGAGTCACTGCTCAGGTGAGCAGGAGGGAGGGGAGGGCCTACGAAAAAAGGAATTGATTTGACTCCCAGAGATGGACAAGACTATTATCGGATAGGCTTCTGGCTTGTGAGCAAGCGGCTGGCGGTTCTGATTACAATTATCGTGTGCATGGCAAGCGTGTGGTGTATCTTTAAGTCGCTTCCGGTATCCGTGAGTGGTATGGAGAAAGGCATTCCGGTCTTCCGCTATAATTCACTGCCTCTAAAATTCTATGAGGGAGAGGCTGAGGTGCTGGCCAAGTCAGGATATACCGCATATATCGGACGTATGGCGAAAGGAAAAGCACAGGGGAAAGGCACTTTGTATACGAAGGAAGGAAACATCCTGTACAGGGGGCAATTTTCTGGAAATGAATACCACGGAAAAGGTACGCTCTACCACGCCAATGGGGTGAAAGAATATACAGGAGCGTTTGATTATGGCAAGAAGCAGGGACGGGGAAAGCTCTATAATGCCGGGGAGGAGCTTATATATACAGGAAACTTCCGCAACAATGAGATTGTATACGAGGAACTGGCTGGGACGGCGACAGAGGAGGTTGCGGAAAGGTATAGCGGCCGGCTTATCCTATATGAGATGGATGATACGGTATGTGCATCCATGCCAGAGATACATGCGCTCTACAGCGCCCGAAGCGGTGATGGCAGCATAGACGGCCGATGGGAGACGACAGGGGTCTATGTCATGTCGGAAGAGTTTGTGACAGATGATAATAAACTTAAGACCGTGAAAGAGCTCAAAGAATATTTCAGCACGTTGCAGTATGAAGGGAAGACGGTACTTCAGTTTGAAGATGTAGTGGCATTGGAGCAGCTTTACAGCCCGGTGAAAGAAAAGTATGGCGCAGATATTGCTACAGAGACGGAAGGAGAACTTGCAGATGCCAGGACAGTAACCGGATACACCCATAATATAGAATGCTATATCTATACATTTGAAAAAGGAGGCTTCCGCTATACGTTCTTCAGCTATGCGAAGAACAGTGGATTTGGACTGTATCTGATAGAAAGGGACGACCAGGCAGGAAAAGGAGCAGAATGAGAAAGAGTGGATGGAAGAAGTGTCTGTGCGTGCTCTGCTCTGTCTGTATATGTGCAGGAATATTTACCGGTTCTGCCGGGACAGCCGAAGCCGGGCAGAGGGTCCTGTCACTTGAACAGGCGAAAAAGCTGGCATACTTAAGCAGTACAGATTATACAAAAGTAAAGAGTAAGATTAACCTGCAGAAAATCAAATATACGGAAGCTGTAAAATCCATCGCGCTGAAGCAGAAGAATATGCTGACCTTCCGCTGGTCTCCGCTCCTGAAGTTCAAATTTCCCGAGAGGCCGGATATGGCTACGATGTATGACTGGCTGTATAAGCCGATGCAGATACAGACAGGCTTGTCTTCGCTCATGCATCAGCTTGAAGATGTAAAATCCAGTGTAGATGAAAAAGTGTCTAATCTCTATGTAGCCGCCTATTGTGTCCAGGAGAAAATCACGTTTGCCCAGCGGAGGCTCGACAGCTTGAACGAGACGCTCGAAAGAAACATATGGAGGGTAAAGGCAGGGAAGGGCGCGCAGGCTGACGTGGATAAGATAAAAGCGCAGGTAAAGAAGCTGACTACAGATGTAAGCCTTCTGATGCGGCAGTCTGAAACTGCGAAGAAAAAGCTCGGCTCTGCTGTCGGCCTTGACCTATCGTGGGGCTTCCGCTTTGAGAACCCGTATGTGAAGGGCAGGCTGGAACGAGACATGCTGGGAGAACTGACCGAATATACACTTTCCCATGACCAGGGATATTATGAGGCAAAGCTAGGTACCCGGGCGGGCCTTATAAGCCTGGAGCTGAATGAACGGCTTCTGAAGACAAAGTACAATAAGTATATGTCATACATCCAGCCTTATATCAACCAGGCACGCCAGGGGCAGAAGATAGATACCATTGCTTTCAAAGCAGCATACGACCAGTTTTTGTACGCGCTGGACAGCAGGTGGCAGGGGCATATCAAGATATTGTTCATAAAGATACCGAAAGAATGGTTCAAAGGCGCATTGGACGGGGTGAGATATATCGAAGATGATCCTTATGCCGCATATACGCAGGTATTGGAATATGTGGATCTGAAACTGGAGCAGGACGAGAAAAAAAGAGAGATAGAAGAAGCAGTATCAGACCAGTTCGAGGCGCTGATCACGGCCAGGAATGCTCTGGATGCCCTTCAGGAAACCGTGGGGGATATGGAGACAGGACTTAAGAAGCAGGAGGCCTTGAACAAGCAGGGGAAGCTGTCTTATGATGAGCTGAACGCCCAGCAGGAAGAATATGAAGAGTCCGAAGCCCAGATGCTCGATTCCCTGGCGAATTACAGCAGCCAGCTCTATTCCTTCGACCGCCTGACGTGCAAAGGAGTAACGAAGTATCTGGAGAAAGGCAGCCTGTCCGTCAATGTATCAGAAGGAGGAGACAGCTATCTTGTACAGGATGAAGGAGAGGGAGCCTATTATACGCTGGAATCCAGAATAGAAGATAATATATTCCTGTTCAGCGTCCATATACCTGAAGGATTTCAAATAAAAGCTACATCTTATGAACTCTGGGCCGATGGCATCCAGATCGGGGAAAGAACAGATGCCGGGGAACCTCTGAAGCACCTTGCGCTCACTCTGGACGATGTTCAGAGTGCGGCTATCCGTTTTTATGATAATGAGAAATTTGTGGATGAGTGCGAAATCGACCCCATGGTGACCCGGGGACCGCTCGATATAAAAGGGGAGTACAAAGCAGAAGCAAAAAAGAAGAGCAAGAAGGTTGCCGATTATACTTATACGTACCGGGCATCCACGGGCACGGCTGAATTTGAATTTACGCCCGTGACCGGAGAAGGAATCGCATATTACCAGATGGCTGATAAAGACGGGCAGGCTATCTATGACAAGGCGCTTGTCCGTGCGGATGAGCCGTTCCGCTATCTGGCTCTGGCCGCCAGGGATCAGAAGAATCTGCGGATAAAGTTTTTTGATGCGGACAAGGAGATACTGTATGTAGGAGCACTTCAGCCCGACACGCTCGAAGTTACGGTACAGGAGGAATGACGTATGAGGAAAGTCAGACGGAAACGAGCGGCGGTCCTGGCAATCATTCTCGTTCTTGCAGGATTGCTTGCATGGCAGATTCCAAAGAGGAGCGGGGCCGTTTTTAACGAAGACGATGCCGTGCACATTGACCCGGATAAGATCGAAGAGGCTACACTTATCATAGGTACGCATTTGATTTATCTGGGTGCGCTTACCGACAAGCTATATGAGACGGCGGTCCAGTCGGCAGAAGAGTCAGGGCAGAATACGATGTACTATAAGTCGGAGATTGGAGAAGGGAGATGGTACTCCATTGACGACGCCGGCTCCATCAAAGATATAACAGAAAAGGGGAAAGAAGCTGACAAGTCGAAAATAAAGAAATTATACTTCACGCACCATACAAAATCCGATGGCTATACATACACGTTGAAGGACGACAAGATGGTGAATGTCTACGACGTCAATTCTCCCTACGATCTGGAAGGGATGAAGGAGCTTTCCGCGCTGGCAAGAGAGAAAAGGCTGAGCGGAAAGGGAGGAGAAGTATTTGAGGCTAAGGTGACGAATAAGACGACAAAGTGGTGTGATGCAGGGCTGGATACGCTGAACAAAGAATATATAAGACTTAAGACTGCAGGAGCGGATGCCGCGTGGCTGGATATGCTGGACAAAGCGATGGGAAAGGTGGACGACCTGAGACGGTATGAAGTATATAAGAAAGCTGAAAAGGAAGTCAGGAAGCTCATAGACGCTGCAGATGGTACAGACGAGGGCTATGTGGATGCACTTTCGGACGCGATGACACAGCTCAGTGACAGCATGACAGAGGCAGACGGCAATATGCTGGATATTGATGCAAAAGCAGACATACCGGACATACCGGGCGAGGAGCCGGACGAACCAGATAATCCGGAAGGGGATGAAAAAACGTACACGCTTACGGTTATGGCCGTTATGGAATCGGAATTTATCCGGCAGTACATCGAAGAGCCGAAAGATGATATTCTTTTAAATATGACGACCTTGTCGTATATTATGGAAGGCATAAGCGTGTATCCAGATAAGGAGGCTGAGTTTCTGAAAGAGAAGCTCATACCGGCAGCGGAGGCGGCTTATGCGGCTGATCCGACAGAGACTAGAAAAAATGAGCTGGCCTATTATAAGAATGAACTGTCAACACGGGACGGCGGGCCATCCTCGGCAGACAGCAGGCTGGCAGGCCTGTATGACAAGAAGGAGAAGCTGCAGGAAGAGAGGCTTTCAGCTCTTGACGAGGAGAATCTGCCCGAAGCCAAACGGCTGGAAGCACTTATCGAAGTGACAGCCAGGGAAATCCAGGAAAAGGAGGACGCCATATCCAAGGAGGCGGCTTCCCTCGTCAAACAGAAGACAGAACTGGAGAAACAGCTCGACAGCGAGAAATCGGATCAGGAAAAGAAAAAGCTTGAAAATGAAATCCAGAAACTGGATAATCAAATTGCAGCACTTGATGCAGGCGTTGACGATGGTTCTGTATCCAAAAAGATAAAGGAGATGGCAGAAACAGCGAGGGAGGCGTTGGAAGAAGGAGAGGATGGAATAGGAAGGCTGGAGGAAGCAGTAGAGGGCATAGGGGCGTTGTGCGGCACAAATCCGGCGCTCGCCGGAAGCAGCCTTGAGAACCTGTATGAAAAGATGGCATCCAGAAAATATCTCGACGAAACAAAAATCTATGATGGACTTCTGGATGACATAGAGGCAATCCTGGCTGAAAACGTATCTGTCCTCAATCAGGAGCTTCAAGAGGAGGAAGTGGTCCGGGTAATGGAAGAGACTGCAGGGAAAGACAAGACTGCGGCGATAATGGGGCTTTCCATGTTTCTGGAACAGACGTCCGGAAGCGGGCTTGAGAACCTGCTGAAAGGAAAAGTTAAAGCATATGCGGAGGAAGAAGAGGCCTATGCATTTGCAGGGCTTTCTGGAACGGCCGGTGTCCGTTATGCTCCTGCGGATGTCGTGGCGGCGTATGCATCGTTCCGTTACATATGGAACGACAACAGGAAGAGGGCAGTGCTGGCATCCAGAAAGACGTACTATAAATTTACTGCCTTTGACACGGCTGTTGTCAGGGGGCCGGAGGAAGAAGAGGAGAAGCTTACGTCAGCAGCAGGGTTCAAAGGAACCGTTTATATTCCAGATGATTATGTGAAAGAGGAATTTGGGTGTGAAGTCTACAATATACCGGATACCGGGTATTGTATTCTTATAGATCAAGACATAGCAGATAAGGCGGCAGAAGTCTGCGATGCACTGTTAGAGAAAGGAGAGTAAAGAGATGGCAGATTATTTATCACCGGGAGTGTATGTGGAGGAATATGACAGTTCTCCCAGAGGAGTGGAAGGCGTCGGCACGAGCACGGCGGGCTTTGTCGGCATGGCAGAAAAAGGCGCCACGTCAGGGCCTCCTGTTCTAGTGACAGGCTTCGGAGAGTTTATGAGAAATTACGGAGGATACCTGAGCGAATTTACACATGGAGAATACCGTTATCTTGCCGGGGCAGTAGAACAATTTTTTGCGAATGGTGGAACGCGCTGTTATATCGCACGTGTCATTCCGGAGGACGCAAAACCGGCCGAAGGTTCCGCAGGCAGCGTGACGGTAGCAGCGAAAAATGAAGGAGCCTGGGGCAATAAGATTACGGTAAGCGTCCAATCTTCAGCCAAGCGTAAAATGCAGCTGTTGGAAAAATTGGGAGAGAAGAAATACCGTGCCAAATCCGTGGCCGGCTTTGAAGAAGGCAGCATAGTGACAGCAGGAGAATCGTACGGCCGGATTGCGGCTATCCAGGGTACGGAGGTTACATTTGAGGAGGAACTGAAAGCGGATATGGTAGATGCCGGCCTCGTACCGGAGAAGGTACTATACCTGGCGGAGTTCCAGGTCAGTGTCCGGTGCGGAGATGACACAGAAGTCTTTGAGGGGCTGAACATGAATCCGAGATCAGGCAATTACGCCCTGTCGAGGCTGGAGCAGAGCAGCCTCGTATCTGTAACGGTTTCTCTTACGGATGAGATCAAAAATCCGGCGGAATTGTTTGCCGGTGCCGAAGAGGTGGTGATAACGCTGGAAGGAGGGTCAGACGGAACGCTGGATCAGGTCAGTGACGGAACCTTCATCGGTAAGAGTGAACAGGCAGGGAAGCGGACCGGCATCCAGGCATTTCTGGAGAATTCGGTCGTAAGCATTCTGGCAGTGCCAGGAATCACGAGCCCGGAGGTGGTCGTGTCCCTTGTTAACCACTGTGAGAACACGAAGAGCCGTTTTGCGGTTATCGATATGCCAAAGGGTATGTCCGATACGGCAGAGCTGCTCGGCTACAGGGATATGATTGACAGTACATATGCGGCCATGTACCATCCATGGATTCAAGTATTTGACCGTTCATGCCAGAAGTCGTCTTATTTTCCACCGTCCGGTGCGGTGGCAGGCGTATATGCGAGGACAGACACGACAAGAGGGGTGCACAAGGCACCGGCCAATGAGACGGTCGCCTGTACCGGCCTGAGTGTCAGCTATTCAAAAGGGGAACAGGATATACTGAATCCAGAAGGCGTAAATCTGATCAGAGCACTGCCGGGGCAGGGTATCCGCATCTGGGGCGCCAGGACGGCGAGCAGCAATGCATCGTTCAAGTACGTGAATATACGGCGGCTATTTATCTATGTGGAGGAAAGCATTAAGGCCAATACGAACTGGGTCGTATTCGAGCCAAATGACGAGACGCTTTGGAACAGAGTACGCGCCTCCATCTCATCCTTCCTTGAGACGTTGTGGAGAAATGGAATGCTGGCCGGGACATCGGCAGGCGAGAGCTTCTTCGTAGATATCGGGCCGACTACGATGAGCCAGGATGATATACAGAACGGCCGTCTTATCTGTAACATAGGAATCGCACCGGTACGGCCTGCAGAATTTGTAATCTTCCGCGTTACACAGAATACAGCGGAGTCAGGGGCATAGAAAGCAAGTAGAGGAGGAAAAGAATTATGGCAGATGAAGGAAACGGGGGATATAGCTATCCTTTGACGAATATGAACTTCCTCGTGACATTCGGGGAGAATCTGACCGCGGCCTTTACAGAGGTCAACGGCGTAGAAGCCACAGTGGAGGAGATAGAATTCCGGCAGGGGAATTCTACAAGTCTTGCGCCCGTAAAGATACCGGGGCTCGTCAAGCATGGCAGCGTGACGATGAAAATGGGGTACACGACAGACAATGCGCTGATTACGTGGATTTATAACTGTATCAAAGAACAGAGGAGCGGGTTTGAGCGCAAAGACGTGACGATAGAGCTCATAGACATCAGGACCGAGTCACCGGCCCAGCCGGTGCAGTCTGCATCCGGCCGTCCGGCATGGAAGCTTAAGAATGCCTGGGTGACGAAGTATTCGGCCCCTGACCTGAATGCATCCGGCAAGGAGGTCGCGATTGAATCTATCGACCTGGCTTATGAAGAACTTGTCACGCCGGGAGGCGGAGCATCAGGTGGGTCAGGCGGAGCGGATACGCCTTGATACGGAGGTACAGGCCAGATAAACAATAAAAGGAGGAGCTGCACATGCAGACGATATACGACTTTTTACTTCCAAAGGGGTACATGGATGCCCAGGGAACCATACATAAACGGGGGAAAATGCGGCTTGCGACCGCAGGTGATGAAATCCGTGCGACGAGAGATCCAAGGGTACTTTCAAATCCGTCTTATCTCACAATCGTGGTGCTGTCTTATGTCATCACGGAACTTGAGGGCGTGGAGATTCTGACGGCAGGAGTCATAGAGCAGCTATTTACGGCAGATCTTGCCTATCTACAGGATATGTATGAGAAGATCAATGACGTGGAGCCTCCACATATGAAGGTTGTGTGCCCGTCATGCGGACACGTGCATGAGGTACCTGTAAATTTTACACGGGAGGGATAACCCTCTACCCGGAAGAAGAATTGTACCGGGAGATGTCTTTCATCGCTTATTATTACCATTGGAGCCAGGAGGAAGTGCAGGCACTTGGACATGCTGAGCGGCGCCGGTGGTGTGATGAGATATCTGCCATCAACAAGGGGCAGAGCCTGTCTGCCGGGAGAGAGAAAAGTATACTGGAGTGGAAAATGTAATGAGCGATATGGTGATGAACATGAACTTCCTGCTTAAGCTTGACAAGGAAGTGATTCCATGCAGGAGCATCCACGGATTCCACCGGGAATGTGAGCAGGAGTACATACAAGAAGGGGGGCAAAACGGTTATGTACATATTCGTCCCAAACCGGCATCCACCCCTTCGACGCTTGAGATTGAACGTTATGTAACAGACGGTTACCGGGATTGTTTTCCCGAAGGCGGACATCTGAACCATGACCTTGTGCTTGAAGTAGGAAAGAGTACGGACAAGGATAAGAATCCTTCTGTAAAGCTCACCTTCAAAGGCTGTGTAGTGACGCGCAAAAGCTATGGAGAGCTGAATGCAGAGAAGGGTGGTATCTTTGTGGAGACGATAACCATCAGCTATCAGGAGCTGAAGGCAGGTGACGGAATGTGAGGAGAAGCGAACAATTTAACAGCAGGATTATACGGCTCTATGAAAGTGATATACGTGCGGACGGGCCGAAGAAGCTTGCCCATAGGGAGGGGATACGTCCTGTCGTGCAGATTCGGGAGGGGGATGTAAGATATTCCCATCAGCTGAGCCTGAAGATTGACGGACAGCCCCGCATTACACTAAAGCTGATCAACGGACTGACCTATCAGGAAGAGATGGCACAGAAGACATTCCTGCGTCAGATGAAAAAGGCGGAGCTCATCTATAAGAATATGGAGCAGACCGCCGATGCAGCGCAGCTGGTGAGGGAACTCGACGTGCAGAGGCGTCAGCAGAACAAATTGAATGAGATAAAAAAAGAAATCATACAGGAGAGCAGAGATGAGGTCCATTATATCGTGCGCAGGCAGATGCGGGAGCAGACGGGGGCATTGACGGAAAAGGTATACCGGCGGCTTGAACAGAAGCTTCAGGATGAAAAGAGGCGCCGGGGACTTTAGGGAGAGGTGCCGGAAATGGTCGAAAAAGCGTGCATACAATTCATGGATGCCGGGACGGACAGCGGGGAGGGCACGATGTTCCACGTGCCTTTCAACCCGGCACAGCTGAACTTCGAGGCAGGAAAAGGGGAAATACCCGGGCAGGAACAGGACAACCGGGGTATGAGGATCCGGCTGAAGATGCTGCTGATCTTTGACAAGAGCCTGGAGCGAAAGAGCGTAAAAGAAGAGACAGAGCAGTTTCTGGAGGCAGCCAGAGATCCTCTGAAAAGACGTGTCATCTTCCAGTGGGACGAGCTGTGCTTTGACGGCCTGCTGGAACAGATGTCTGCCGCTTATGAGATGTTTACGGAAGGCGGAAAACCGGTGCGGGCCAGGATAGAAATCACCATCGGGAGCAGAAGCGGCAGTATGGCTGCAGAAGAATGGTATAGAGACTACAGAGAGTTGTTTTCAATCAAAGGATAGACAGATGTTAAAAAAAGCAGTATTGACCGTTCCCGGCGGGACAGGTGATTTGTATCCTCTTGAGGTACAGTACAATCCTTCTACGCTGAACTTGTCGGTATCGGCAGGGGCAGTGTCCTATGGAAACCCACAGACTCATATGATGAATAGTCAGGTGGAGCAGAACACGGACAGCGGCGAACTTATTCTTTCCTTCGACCTGATCATAGATGATGAGGGAGGGCGTGATGTGAGAAAGACCGTACAGGGCTTTCTGGGCATGCTCTTTCGGGAAAGCGCCAGAAAGATTATATTCAGCTGGGGAGATGTGGATTTTGAAGGAGAAGTAGACAGGATGAATGCCTCTTTCGATATGTTCAGCAGTGAGGGCAGGCCAGTCCGTGGAAAAGTACACATGGAAATCATCCAACATGACTTTAAAGGGGTGGTGAATCGTGAATTATAGCAGCCTGAAGAATACTTATGGGGATTTTCAGCTGCCGAAGGCAGAAGTGGAAGTGGAAGGCAGAAGCTTTGATGGCAGGAAAGCAGGAATGCTGATAGGGAATGTATATGTAGATTTAAGCTGCGGATATGAAGCGTCCGAAGCGTCATTTCTTATCAGCGGCTGTGTGGACAAGAAGACAGGTGAATATAGGCTTAAAGAGCTGAAGCCCTATATACTGCTCGGTTCATATGTACTTATCAGGCTTGGATACAGTTCTGGTACAAAAGAAGTGTTCCGTGGGTTTATCTCCCGTACGGAATTTCTGAACGAAGACGGGGAGCCTTGCGTGAGAGTCACCGCTGTGGATGTAAAGGGCATCATGATGGCAAACTCCTATGCCAGACAGCTGAAGGCGAGATATGTAAGTGATGCAGTCCGTGAATTGTTTGATAAGCCGGCCTATCAGGAGCTGTCGGCAAGGGAAATCATAAAAAAGCTGGCAATTGAATCTACACCGGACAAGAACCGGGGAAATGCGGACAAGAACCTTGTATCAATGGAAATGGTTACGGAAAGCGATTATGAGTTTGCCGTAAGGTGGGCAAAACGCTGCGGATATGAATTTTTCACGACGCTCGGTACAGTCCATTTCCGAAAAGCATGGTCCGATGAAAAAGTGTATTATAAGCTCGGACCGGGAGAAGGCATGACACAGTACCGGATTTCATATGACTTGGGCGGACTCTTCGGTAAAGCCGAAATCCGTTGCATGGAGGATGGCAGAGGAGAACTTGTAAAGGCAAAAAAGACGATGAACAATAAGCTGTCTCTCGGCCATTATGCCGGCAAGCTGGTCGGACAGTCGGAGAAGGTATATATCGACAGTACTCTCCGTTCGAGGGAAGAGGCTTCCGAAAGGCTTGCATATCTGGCAGGCAAAGCGGCATACAGGTTTGGGACGCTGGAGTGCGAATGTGTAGGGATACCGGAGCTGCTGCCCGGACAGTTCATGGAAGTCGGCGGTCTTGGAAGCCCCGCCGACAACTGCTTCTATGTGGAGGAGGTACAGCACAGTATGGACAGCGCGGCAGGCTACCGGTGCCGCATGAAGGGCAGAGCCGTAGAAATCAAAGGTTGACGGAGGGTGAAAGATGTCTTTGTATGATGAAATGGAAGAGATAAGCAGCCGGCAGCAAAAGACTGCGGAAAGCGGGGGAGAAAGAATATACGGTGTCATACTGGCGGTCGTGGTTGAAAATTATAAGAAAGAGCTGCCCGGAATGGTGCAGGTACAGATACCAGTGAGAGAGGAAGAGAATTCTATCTATCGATGGGCGAAAGTGGCTCATATGTACAGTGGCAAAGAGTGGGGGCAATATTTCCAGCCGGAAATAGGCGACCAGGTGCTGCTTGCTTTTGAGCATGGCAATATTGAACGTCCTTTTATCGTCGGTTCGGTGCCAAGAAACAATGACAGGTTCATCAGCCAGTCGGCGAGGGAACAGAATGAGACAAAACGGATTGTTTCAAGACATGGCAATGAAATCGCCATCCTCGATGTAAAGGACAGCGACGGAGAAAAAGACAAGATTCAGATACAGACGAACGGCAAGGCCCAGAGCATATCGCTGGAAAATGAGAAAAGGCAGATTGTCGTCAGGGCAGAAGACAAGCTGACAATCAAAGTGGGTGACACGATTACGGTGACGCTGAACGGCAGCAGCGGTAAAGTCACGATAGAGGCAAAGCAGGTGCATATCCACGCCAGCGATTCCATGCGCCATGAGACAGATGGTTCCGCGGCACTGTCCGGCCGGAACACGACGATTTCAGCATCCGCGGCACTCAAGCTTGAAAGTAATGGCATGGCAGCGGTTAAGGGCAGCACCATAAGCCTTGGATAGCCTGGATTGCAGCCTGGGGAGCCGGTAAGGCAGACGGAAAGGAGCGTAAAGATGGAGGAGAGAGAAAGACCTGGCAGAGGCATGAAATTCCCTCCCAAAATCGACCGTACGACCGGTCGGTTCGTGTTGGCAGACGAAGAAGAGAGCGTAAAAGATTCGGTGTACCTGATTTTGATGACACAAAAAGGAGAGCGGCCGGCAAGGCCGGATTTTGGAAGCAGAATCTTATCTTTTCCCTTTTCAGATACGAATCCGACCACGCTGCATGTGTTGGAACGGCAAGTAAAAGAGACGATATTGACACAGGAACCGCGCATATCGGAGGTGGATGTGGAAACAGAATTCAGAGCGGAAGAAGCCTGCCTGTACATCCACATCCATTATACTGTAGCCCAGACGGGAAAAGACGACGATCTTACGATTCCGATGGAAACGGCATAGGAGGGCAAAGATGCTTGATAATAGGACAATGGACGATATCTGTTCCGAAATAAAGACGCTGGCCGCTTCTTATACGCCAGAATGGAACTTCTCTCTTGAGAAGCCCGATACCGGGTCTGTTCTGGCGTATATATTTGCAGAGCAGCTGAAAACAGTCATTCAGGAATATAATACACTGCCTGCAAGATATGAAGATGAGCTTGTGCGGCTGCTTGGAATCGTACCGAGAAAGCCGGAGCCTGCAAGAGCAGTCATAGTGCTGGAACCGTCCCCGGGGATGCAGGAGGGGAGCCTTATCGAGGAAGGGAGCCGCTTTTATGCGGAGATTAGGGAACGTGACACGCCGGTCGTGTTCGAGTCCTCACACGATGTGTTCCTGACCGATACAAGAATAACAGCTGCCTTTGCCATTTCTGAAAAGGACAGGACGGTCATCCCTCTTTGTAAAGAGGAGGAAGCACCTGCATACCCGATTTCTCTCTTCCGGTTCGAGCCCTATATTCCATATAAGAATGAGCTGTATATCAGACATCCTTGGCTGTTCCGCGGAGAGCTGTCCGAGTTTTCCATCGGATTTGGCAGCGCGGAAACGGCAGAGCTTCTCATGGATGACGGCCGGTTTGCCTTTTCGCTGCTTGTAGGAGGGGAGAAGATTCCCGTAACGAAAAAAACACGGCGCGGGGAATATATAGTAATCGGACAGGGAGCGGAGAGCGACACGCTTCTGATTGAACGCAGAGGTATACCAGATGATGAGTTTTTTCTCCCCTCCATATGCTTTACTGCGGCCTGCCAGTCAGCACCGCCAAAGTATCTGTATGACGGCACGCAGGAAATCACAGGGGATACGGCAGCTGTCTTTGGAGAAGAGATAAGCTTATATAAAGAATGCTATATCGGCTTTGACAGCAATCTTATCAGGGAGGGAACAGAGATTGCGGTGGACTTCGGGCTAGTGTTCAAATCGTGTGAAATGAGAGATGCCGTTCCGAAGGAAGAGGAGCTGAAGATGATCAAGCGAAGGCCCAATCCTTTGACAGAAGAGCAGATGGCGGAAGTATATATACAGGAGGTATCGTTATCCTATTATAACGGACAGGGATTCCGCAGGCTGCAAGTGCAGGGAAGCCTGTCCCACATCTTCTCAGGGCCGGAATATGAAGGCAAGAGAAGGATAGCATTCCTCTGCCCGAAAGATTGGGAGGAGATGGAACATGAGGGATATGGAGGGCATTTGATACGCCTTCAGGTTGTAAAGGCAGATTACTGCTATCACCGTCCTGCCAGGCACCATTATCCGTATCTCACAAATATGAAGGTAGTGTACTCTCAGCGGGAGACGCGGCTCCTGCCAGAGCAGGTAGTGAGAAGACAGGGGAATATGGAGACAGATCTGACCGGATATATCAAGAAAAAGAAACCTGTGCCGGGCTTCTTGAAGTTCCCTTACAGAGGAGAGAGCATGCTGTTCGGTTTGGACAAGAAGCCGGCAGGAGGTCCGGTCAGCCTGTACGTTGTAATTAAGAAAAACATCAATTTCAGCGGGATCCAGACTACTTTTGAATATTCTTCCCCTAAAGGATTCCAGCCACTTAAAGTATTGAACAATACGGAGGACTTGAAGAATTCGGGAACCATCCTTTTTGTACCGCCGGCCAACATGTCTCCCATGAATGTCGAGGGCGAGACGAGATACTGGATACGTCTCACGGCCAGGAAATCAGCTGCGGCCGAAATTGTCTATCCTGTGGCGGAGCATATCTATGTCAATGGCACGGAAGTCTGGAATGTGGAGCGAGGCCCTATAAAAGCGCAGTACGCAGAACAGGTGGTTCCGGGCATGTCGTTCCCCGCCCCTGCGGTTCAGCTGCTGGACGTGAAGATTTGGGCAAAAGAAGGGGGGAGGACGGTCTGCTATAAGGAGACCCCGTCTTTTGACCTTTCCACTGTAAAAGACAGGCATTACGTGGTAGACAGGGCCAGGCAGGAAGTTGTATTCGGAGACGGACGTACAGTCAGAATCCCGTGGAACACTGAAGGTGCCGCATTCACCATGGAAATCGTAAGCTGTGACGGCGAGGCAGGAAATGTGCCGGAAAATGCAATAGCAAATGCTGCGTTTTCTCTACCGAACGTGAACCGCATATACAACCCCCTGGCGGCATCCGGCGGCAGCAGCCTGGAGACAGAAGACAGTGTGAAACGGCGGGGACGTATGATGCTTGGAACAGGAGGAAGGCTTGTATCAGAACAGGACTATGTCAACGCGGCAAAGGCATTTTCCGGTACGGTTGCAAATGCCTGGTGCGAGGTAAGAGGAAGACGGATTATCCTTGCAGTGCTTATGCAGGACTACGAGGCAGGACCTCATTCTTTCCGGCAGATAAAAGAAGAGCTGACGGCATATCTGCTGCAGATGGCGCCGGCGTCTGTGAAAAAGAAAGACTTGCTGGTAAGGGAGCCGATATTTGTAAACGTGTCCGTGGAGTTATGGATAGCAGTAGAGGAATGGAAACGTGCGCTGGAAGAACGGAGCCGTATCCTGGAAGGACTGTACAATCTCTTCCGGCCGGTAAAGAGAAGGGGACGTGTGGAACCACGGGCAGGCTATATGCCTAAGGAATCCCAGATACTTATGGCGGTGCGTTCTTTTTCTGCCATAACAAGGATGGAACATGCCGCTATCACCGTAAGCTATGCCGATGAGCATGGAAAGCATACGACAGAGCTTGGCAGGCTTTCCCGGTCCCCCTTCATGGTGTGTACGAACGGGACACATGAGGTGCATGTATGATTGAGGAATTAGAACAGTTGATGGAAGAGGCGGTATCTTTAGCCGGAATATACTCAGAGGAGTGGACGAACAGGTATCCTTCAGACCCGGGTATTACAATATTGGAGAATCTGTCCGCGCTGCATTTCGTACAGAGAGAGGCCGCTGCACAAGTGACAGAGGATGCAAGAATCCGTCTGCTGAAGCTGGCAGGATTCATGCCGCAGGAACCGCAGAATGCAAGGCTGGCGGTGGAACTGGCCCAGAAAGGACCGCTCAGCTTTCCGAAACACCAGAAGTTCTATGTAGATGATGTCTGCTTTGAGACAGAGGGAGGTATCCGAGAGATACAGGGCCGCCTTCTCGGCGTATATGTAAAGGGGAAGGACGGATTCCATGAGGTAAAGGAACTGAAAGAAGGCGTGCCGCTGAACGCACGCCCTTTCGGCAGCTATCCGGCGGCAGGAGATGCGGTATACTTCCTCTTTGATGAGCTGCCTCGTGGAAGAAACGTAGGAGTACGGCTGTATGCAGAGGTAAGGACATCGGGAAACAGGAACCCATTTTCTGAGGGAGAGCCGGTGGATTTTGCCAGAATGCAGTGGAGCTGCCTGACCTCCCGCGGGCATGAAAATATAGTATTCCAGGATGATACACATGGATTTCTGCAAAGTGGAGGGATTGTACTGTGGATAGATACGGACCGGCTTGTAAAAGAGCAGGTCGGCTCCAGGAAGGGTTATATGCTCTGCTGCCGGATAGTTGAAGCAGCTTATGACAGACCTCCGGAAATCGAAGCAGTGTATGGTCCACTTTTCTTTCTCCTGCAGAGGGACACCCAATCCTTTTCCGTGAACTTTAAAGGAGGAGAAGATATCCGGATCTGGCCGGTCTATCCGGAGGAGACCTTTCTCTTTGTGTATGTAAAGGAGCAGGGGCGCCGGGATTATGTCAGATACACAGAATCGGCCGGCCCGGGCAGTGAAGAGGTACGAGGCAGACATTATGAGCAACGTAAGATGGAAGACGGAAGGATCCAGATCCGCTTTTTAGATAGACGGCATGGATTCTCACCTACAGAGGAAGAAAATGCTGTCATCGTCATCTGCTGCAACAGGGAGATGATGCTGCACCGGGAGCTTGGGGTGCTGGAGGGATGGGAGAACCAGAAGTTCGACCTCCCTCCCGGCGGGGGCACGGATGCAAAAGCGCTTCGAATCGGAGTGAGACGTCCGGATACCGAAGAGAACGCCGGCTGTATGTTCTTCCGCCCGGGTGCAGATAAGAGGGATAGTGTCTATTACACTTACGATGACGGCAGCGGTCAGATCTGCATCCATGATGCAGGGGCATATACTGGCTGCCATGTCTTTCTTGCGGATTATGCGCTGTCAGTGTGGGATGGGGGCAATATCCGTTTTGGAAACGAGCTTATATCTGCCGGCGGGAATGAAGGCGTCCATGTTCGTAATCCTGTGAAAGGAAGGGCAGGGCGGGCGTGGGAATCTGTAAAAGACATAAGAAAACGGTTTCTGCAGGATTTGATCCGGCCGGTATCCGCTGTGACAGAAAAGGATTATAAGGTGCTGGCAATGCAGACACCTGGTCTGTGCATCCGTAAGGTATCGGCTTATTATGAGGAGAGGAGAGACCAGATATGTGTAGTCGTCATGGCAGGGACAGAAGAATCCTTTCCCCGGCTGTCCCCTTTGTATCGAAGGCAGATAGAGCGGTATCTGGACAGAAGAAAGATTCTGACCGCGAAAGTGACAGTCAAAGATCCCACATACACACGGGTAGACGTGTATGTGACCGTCTCTGTCAGAGACAGGGAAAGATGGGATATTAAAAAGGCCAGGCAGGAGATTGCAAAGGAACTGGACGACAGAAGAAACGATAGGGAAATCGGGCAGATGATTTCTTTTGACCGCTTGTCCGGCCGGATACGCGCATGTCCAGGAACCGGACATATACTGGAGCTTAAGACCGTTCCAGCCGGCGTTCCCGGCAGACTCATCCGCCCGGGTACAGACATCCCCATCCCTCCGGACGCGGCATGTTATCCGGGTGAAATTGTAATACGTGAGGAGTAGGATGCTCTTATGAAAAGATATAAAGTTGATGGGACATTTTCAGTAATGCCCGGTACAGAGACGGGACGCGTCTTTCTCCCGGTAACAGACAGTATGGAGAAGAACACGATGTGGGGAAGGCTTCATACCAGGATGCGCCTGCCGGAAAAAGGGCTGTGCCACATATATACGCTGGCCGGCAATGATAGGGAAGAGATAGAACAGCTGCTTCGGTGTACAGAGGCAGGGCCGGATAAAAAAGCAGGACTTTTCTATACATATGGGAGGAAAGCCGGAACAAACAGCGAGGATGTACTGCTGTACGACATGAGAGGACGTTATCTCTGGATATACATAGAAGTGGCAGGACCGGGCAGAGCAGTTTTGGATAATATATTTATCGAGAATCCAGGGGATGAGTTTATGCAGATGTTTCCGGAAGTGTACCAGGAACCGGGCGGCTTCTTCCAGCGGTACCTTTCCGTATTGTCTACGTTGTATCGGGATATGCAGAAGAAGATAGATGAAAGCGCATCATTGCTTGACGAGGAGACTGCTGACCGGGAACTCGTCCGTCTGTATACAAGGTGGCTGGGGTTTGACGGCGCACGTCTGGGCTTGTCGGAAAAGGAAGAGAGGATGCTGCTTATGAACCTGTACTGGCTGAACCGGAGGAAAGGGACGAAAGAGGCTGTTCTCAGGTTGTGCGACATCTTTATGGAAGCGGGACCGAACGTTATGGAAGTGGGCAAAGAGGAACTTTTCCTTGCATTTGAGCGCCAGGCAGACGCAGACAGGAACAAAAAGTTCGCACGCATACTCGGACGCTTCCTGCCCGCGGGCTTACGTGTACGCATCGTATGTGGCAAGGAACCTGCCTGCTGCGACGGGCATATGTATCTGGATGTCAACGGCGTGATAGCCCCGTTCCCGGAAGGAGCCCTGGACACAGGGGAACAGTGTGGAAAATGCGTGGGGGTCTGACCCATGAGGGAGGTATAGGAAATGGGTGCATTTACGGCGATTGCAAAGGTCAGTGAATCGATGATGGACAGCTTAAAAGAACAGCTTGTGCCGGAGCTTATCCGGTTCCCGGGGCAGATTGTGCTATGCAGCCCTGCGCAGCGGGAGAATGCAAGCCTTGGCATATTCCTGTACGATATCCAGGAAAGCGAGGCGGTACGTCCCCAGACGATGATTGACATATCCGCGGACAGGCAGCAGTATCCTCCTGTCTGCCTGTCGCTCTATTATATGATAACAGCGTATTCCGATGGAGACGTGCGTTTCCGGTCTGTGCAGGAGGAGAGGATTCTCGGAAGGATTATCCAGTATTTTCATGATTATTCATTCATACTGCCTGGCGATAACATGACGCGGATTGAACTGCAGAGAGTGTCTACGGAAGATAAGCTGAAACTGTGGTCCTTCCCGGAAGAGCCATTTAAAGTGTCACTCTTTTATAAAGTGTCACCGGTTGCTATAGATTCCGCGCTTACAAAGGAAGTTACAAGGGTGAGAGAACGCAGGGTCAATATGAAACGGATGTGACGTTAAGGATAGTATGCAGGCGGCAGTGGAGAAAATGACGATGGATATGACAAGACAGATCGAAGAAAAGCTTAGATATGTGCTGTGGACAGCAGGTTTGGAAGAAGAGACGGGAGCGGTAAGGCCAGCCGTTTATGCGGAACAGGAAGTTCAGATATACCGCATGGAAGAACGGCACAGGCAAGGATGTCCAAGGATAATCGTTATCCTGGGGGCAGAAGGCTGCGGCAGGCGAACGCTGATGCGTAAGGCGGCCGCGCGGCTGGGAGAGCAGCTCATATGTGCAGATATGGAGATGCTGTATCAGTGCTGCCTGGAGAATGGAACGGCCGTTTTTCGTGTGCTGTCTGTCATGGTTACAGAGAAGAGAGCAATGTTCTGCCTGATTGCAGGACGTAAGGAAGACGATGAGGAACGGTGGAGCGAACTGCTGTATGGCCTTATAAAAGAAGGAATTTCTTGCTACGTGGTAACCGACAGAAGAATTGCACTTCCAAGGGAAGGGTGCTATGAACAGGCGGAAATCAGGCTTTGGCCTCCCGATATCACACAACGGGTGATGCTCTGGGAGTATTATCTTAGACAGGCAAAGGTCTCTGAAGAAGTAAAGGCCCCATTTCTGGCGGGGCGGTATACGCTGAACGCGGGAGCGGTTGAGCGGGTAGTGCGTTCTGCCGGACTCTACCGTGACGGCGAGGGCAGAAGCCTGATTGAGGAGCAGGATATTGTAAAGGCTGTGGAGATGTATCAAAATGAAAGTTTCAGCGAATTTGCGGTGCTGGTGCCGGCAGCATATTCATGGGAGGACCTGATTATATGTGCAGATACAAGAGCGCGGCTCCAGGAGTTGGCCGGTCAGGTCAAGTATAAGAGCCTCGTAGGAGGACAGTGGGGATTTTATGAAGGAAAGCCGTATGGACGGGGAATCAGTGCCTTGTTCTACGGTCCTTCCGGCACAGGCAAGACGATGGCAGCCCAGATTATCGCAGGGGAGCTCGGGCTGTCGCTATACCGGGTGGATATGTCCCAGATGATGAGCAAATATATCGGAGAGACGCAGAAGAATATAAGCAGCCTGTTTGACAAGGCAAAGGATATGGATATCGTGCTGCTTTTCGATGAGGCGGATGCGTTCTTTACAAAGCGGACCGGTGTAAAGGATTCCCATGACCGGCACTCGAACGGAGAGATTGCCCATCTGCTCCAGAGGATGGAAGACTACGAGGGAATCTCCATCCTTACGACGAACCTGAGGGACAATATGGATGAGGCCTTCCGGCGGCGTATCAAGATGATGATAGAATTCCAGCTGCCGGACGAACAGGAACGCAGGCTCCTCTGGCAGAAAGCGCTGCCTGCAAAGGCTCCCTCTGGAGACGACGTGGATCTGGACTTTTATGCCCGGCAGTTCGAGCTCTCCGGCAGCGAGATCAAAGAGACGATGCTGAACGCGGCGTTCCTTGCAGCGGCAGAGGGGGGAGCGATAGCAGACCGACACGTTAAGGCAGCGGTGAAGCAGTGCTATCTGAAGTATGGCAAACTGATGCTGCCGGAAGAGCTGGAAGGCAGATAGATGATCGGGGACAGGAAAGGTGAGTGAAAAAGGAGGTAGGAGGGATGGCACAGGCAGTAATTGACGGTGCGGTGCTGACGTGCAGCTTTGGCACAGTACCGTGTACGCTCCGCGTAACTTCACAGCAGATGTGCCAGGCGTGCGGAAAACCGGTGGCAACGATACAGGATATGGCAGGGAAGACTAATATATCGGGATTCGCCATGTGTACATCGCTGGCGAACCCGCAGGTGGCGTCCGCCACAGCAGCGGCACTCGGTGTGCTCACCCCGCAGCCGTGCAATTGTATGGCTGCGGCACCATGGATGAACCCGGGAAAGGCGCCTCTTGTCAAAAAGGTGCCGTGTCTTCGCAGCGATGCAAAGCTGATGTGCATGAACGGCATGGGCGTCATAACGATAACTGCCCCCGGACAGTTCAAAGTAAATGTGTAATACAGTTCAGACAGGAGGTGCCCTATGTACCAGTACGAAGAAAAAAAGAGGACACAGGTCAACAGGACCGGAATACCGGATCATGTAAAAGAAAAGTTCGAGAACCGTTCGGGGTATTCCTTTGATGATGTGAAGGTGCATTATAATTCTGACCGGCCGGCACAGTTCCAGGCGCTTGCGTATACGCAGGGGCAGGACGTGTATATGGGTCCCGGACAGGAACGGCATCTCGGCCATGAACTGAGCCATGTCGTACAGCAGATGGAAGGAAGAGTAGCCCCCACGAAAAAGGTAAACGGGCAGCCGGTGAATGATGATTCAGCGCTGGAGAGGGAGGCAGACCATATGTAACCTTACGGTATCTGAGCATAAAAGGATGGTGCGTTATGTGGAGCTATGAACAGGCAGAAAGAAAGCAGAAGAGACAGACAACGGCAGGAAACCGGAAGACAGGTGCCGGCTTTCTGCTGGTCCAGGAATCTCCCCTTCCATGGACATACAGTAATGTCATACAGCGGCGTCTGATGTCTCTCGAGGAGTTCCGGCAGATGACAGACCGGGGAGGCGAAGACAAAAGGGGGAAACGCAACAGAGACTACTATACCAGGCTGGACCGCTATCTGGAAATGTACCATGATGCATCTTCCACAAAGGAAAAAAAGAATATGCTGGAATTGATCATGCAGGAGCTTACAATCTGGCAGAGAAATAAGCCGAGATCTGCCAGAAACGAGGTGCGCGGCAGGCTGTTCATGCAGGTGGTGGAAGAGATGCAGAATGTGTTGCTGGAGGAAGGGGACGGCTTTTATGATAGCTTTTGTATCAGAAAAAGGCTTCTGGATGAGTGGAAAGCCATGGAGCGTGCAGTGCTCGCTGCGGAGACGACAGACTCTGGCACGGAGCCGGATTCTGTGGTTCGAAGAGGCAATGCGCTTGCGTCAGAGACATTTCAGATAGAAGCCGGATATGCAAGCGCCAGATTTCATGCTCCTATGTCCGTAGCACGGATATTAGAATATCTGTCTGTCGGCGTAGAGGCAGCTGCAGCCGCTGAGCGAAGATCTGCCTTTTTGAAATGTCTGGACAGCCTCCTGCCTGTCAGTACGCTGAAAGGAATCCATATGCTCATCAATGGAGCGGCAGAGCTAAGTGCCGGAAGCCATCTTCTTTTTGTGGGCAAGTCTGCAAAAGAGGGAGAGATAGCAGGTTATATGGATATATTCCTGCCCCGCCTTCGCATGATGAGCCAGTTTATTCTTGATATTGCCAAAGCTCGGATACCAAATACACAGCAGGCAGCAGCCTACGGAGAACGCTTTTTACTAGAATCAACAGGGTCGGATCCACATGTGGCAGGCATGCATGCGGTTTTCTTGTATGACAGAGAGACCTATGGACCTTCGTCCAGACCGGTGGGAGTGTACAAACCACATGATATGGCCTCGGACCGTATGTCCGCAGGAGACCAGTCTGCCAGACACGGGCCTGCAAGTATACTTTCTTATCTGAATCGGCTTTTGACAGAAGAAAACTTTGCTGCTTTCCGAGAAGAACATTCTGAGGACGAGTTTTTAGAGAAGATTCGATTTTGCCAGGTGGGCTTTGCCACACTGCCTGTCGATGATGAGAGCCATATTGCTGCGTATGCTGTAAAGCAGCCAGACATGACGTCAGTACAGGCCGCCAGCTACTTCTTCAATCTTGGGATGCTGCAGCTTGCGGCCAAGGTATACAGTATGCAGGATCTGCACCAGGACAATATCATGCCTGTTAAGTTGAAATCGGGCTGTGCGCCTCTCATTGTCGATGGGGAGGTGTCGTTTACAGAGATAGGTATACCGTCAGGAATACAGGAAGCCGGGCGGGCTAAAAAGGGACTTACCGCTTATTTCACAATAGACGGCAGACCGATGCAGCCGGATTTTAATTACATCCGGGCCGGTTACCGGTACCTCCAGTCTGTCATGTCTGATTCTGAGAATAATGAGAGGCTGCAGAAAGCAGTGAAGCCGCAGCTGTCTTATCTGACACGTGTAAGGATTCTCCCGTATTCAACGAGTCATTTAAAAGAGTATGTCGCCACTTACCAGAGCCGTATCATGGGAGGGAGCAGCAAGGCCGACCTCATACCGTTTTTGATGAAAATGGCCGAAAATGGTACCATCATGGACCGCTTCGGCCATGAATCCGGAAAAATCCGCCCTCTTGCGGATATATTGTCGGAACGCTATTTCTTCAAAGGGTCCAAAGTGCTGATCCATCATAACAGGTATGTGGAGAAGCTTGCCTCTGCCTGTGAACATGCCACCGTACCAGCCTTTGAACTCTATATTCCCGATGACCTGGAGGATAAGAACTGCTATGTATTACTGGATGCGGCCTCCACAGATACGTTGCCGGTGCAAGACATCATAGCCACGATCGTGCCGCCCCAGTCGCATATGTCCGCAAGGGAAATGCTCATAAGCGTCCGCAGGAATATGATACAAAATGTGGGAAAGTATAAGTTTGACACGGAAGAGGACGTATACGGTGCAGTTCTGCCGGATAAGAATGCTGTCAGGAGCCTGATGAGGACAACGAGCTATTCCGGCCGGACGTCTGCGTCAGAACGTGTCACAGCAGGAATGAAGAGATCTCGGAGTACAGCTTCTTTTAATGGGGAGATACCCACGGATATCGGAAAAAGACCGGCCCGGTTTGTGCCTGCTGTCTCACACACGGAAGGAGAGCACATACCACATTCTTCCGAACAGACGCGGGCAGATGTGCCGGAAGGACTGGTGTGCAATCACACGAAAGGGGACGGCAACTGCTTCTTCCATGCCGTTTATGAAGCTATGAATGATAAAAAATCAACGGCTGAATCACAGCAGCAGATCCGGAATGCTATTGCAGACGGCATGAGGACGAATGTCCGGCTCGCCGTATCCCATTTTGGACCTTTGACGAACGGAGAGTGTGAACGGTATATCAATAGTCTTACCACTCCCGGCAGGTGGGTGGACGATATGGGTCCTGCCATGGCTGCGGATTTTCTCTGTATCGAAATCTATATTTATGATGTCCATGGACATATATACAAGATAGAGGCTCCTCATCCATATGCCGCAGGGCCGGTATCGAAAGTCATCCACCTGCAGTATACAGGCAATCATTATAATTCGTATACGACGGCTTCATTATAGCAAGAGCATACCGAGAACATAAGTTCGGATAATATTGACAAAAAATAGCGTGGCTGTTAATATGAAATTGAAATACCGTATACGTGGTGATACGTATAGAATGAAAGAATGGCAGGAAAATTTGATGGGAAATAACAGGAACAAGGATATGCAAAGAACGGAATTGCTTGTACAGGTGGCAAGATTATATTATGAACATGATCTGAGCCAGAACGAAATCGCAAAAAAGATTAATCTGTCCAGGCCGTATATCTCCAAGCTGCTGCATGAGGCTAAACAGGCAGGGATTGTCAAAATCAACATCGAGGACCCTGTCATGTCTGAAAACTGGCTGGAACGGAAGCTGAGAGTATATTATGGACTGAATAAAGTGATTGTCGTTCCCAAGGTAGAGGATATAAATCCTTTGCAGCAAGTGGGAGAAGCAGCGGCTAGATATATGAACAGCATTTTGAAAAATGGAGATGTCATCGGTTTTTCCTGGGGAGAGACCATATACGAGTGTGCCAAAGCGTTGCCGAAACGGGATGACCTGAAAGATATGATAGCCGTCCAGATGTGCGGCGGGGTCAGCAATATCAAGAGAAACGTCTATGTATCCGAGATAACAAAAGCTTTTTCTGCCATGCTGAACAGTGCGGGATATGTGCTGCCTTTCCCGGCCATTGTCGATGATAAAAAGATAAAGGAAGCCATAGATAAGGAACATACGATGACAGACGTGCTGCGCTATGCACAGCGGGTGAATATCGCCATCGTTACGATGGGGAAGTTCGGGGAACAGTGTGCCCTTGCCCGTGCAGGCTACTTAAGGCCGGATGAGATCAGCAAGCTGAGACTGCGAGGTGCCGTCGGTGATATCTGTACACACGTGATTGACTCCAACGGCGATATATGCGACCCGGATCTGGATGTAAGGACGGTGGCGGTCCCCTATGAGCAGATCAAACGGATTGACACAAGGATTGGCGTCGCTGTCGGGGAGAGCAAGGTTGAAAGCATATTGGGCGCTCTCAAGGGAAATGTGGTAAATGTGTTCGTAACAAACGAAAACACGGTAGATGCAATCAGGGAGGCAAAGCCTGAAATATTTGAATAAAACATGAATATGAGAAGCAAAAGCCAGCGTGCGGTTTAGGATAATCGTACGCTGGCTTTTATTATACATAAAATGCACAAAAAATATTAAGCACGACAAAATGTTTTGTTGATGTTGACAATGAATTGTTTCTATGATAGTATTGGTTTACAAAAGTGTTTCATATATGAACAAATGATACTAAAGTTTACTTTTGACGAAATAATAGTATCAAACGCATGCGGAAAAACAAATGATTAGGAGGAAAGAAGAATGAAAGGAAAAATGAAAAAGTTGCTCAGCATTCTCGTTATGGCAGCGATGGTGATGGCACTGGCAGGGTGCGCCGGGGGCTCCAAAGGAGGAGACGGTAAAGACAGCGGCGCGGACAAAGAGACGAAGAAAAGCTTCAAGGTAGGCTACGCAAATAAAACTTTGAACAATCCTTACTTTGTTGCTCTGGACGCGGCATTGAAAGAAGATGTAGAGGCCCTTGGATGGGAATATGCCAGCTTGAATGCGGATGAAAATATTGACAAAGAGATGGAAAATATGGAGACGTTCGTAAGCCAGGGGTATGACCTGATTATTATCAATCCGATTGATTCCGAAGCATGTCTCCAGTCTATCTCAAATGCGGCTAACGCCGGAATTCCGGTCATCGCAGTTGATAATGCACCGGATTCTTCCGCAGAGTGTGTGACAATCGTATGTTCCGACAATGAGAGGAACGGAAGGGCTGTCGGCTTATATGTAGGCGAGTCATTTGGAGAGGAACCTATCATCTCTGTTCTGCTGTCAGGTGTCAAAGGGGCTGTCGTTTCACAGGAGAGACGTACCGGTCTGATATGCGGAATCATAGAGCAGAGAACGGGCTGTTCTGAAGATGATGCATGGAAGCAGGCCAGAGAGATGGAGCAGACCTTGATCGATACGGGCAAGGCATATCATGAGGAAGCAGATTTTGCAATCAACGGACAGGGATGGGGAAACTGGACGGCGGATGAAGGGCTTCCGGCCATGGAAGACCTGCTCGTCGCCAACAAGGACATCAACCTCGTTCTCGGTGAAAATGACAATATGCTCTTGGGCGCGATGACGGCTATTGAAAATGCAGGTATGTCCGGCATCAAGCTGGCCGCTGCGGCAGACGGGCAGAAGGAAGCGCTGAAGCTGATTGCCGACGGGACAGATTATCTTGCGACAGGTGATAACAGCCCGACGACCGTTTCTGCAATGACACTGGAAATTGCCGTAGATGTGCTGGAAAATGGCAAGACTGCCGATGATTATGAGGAAGTGACACGCACACCGCCGTTATGCTATACCGTCGACAATGCGGGCGAGTATTACAACGCAGACGCAGCATTTTAAATGGGATATTTGAAAATGAATGAGTTGAAAGAGGATATTTCTTTTGAAATATCCTCTTTACAAAAATAGCATAAAATGTATAAGGAGTTGAAGGGATGGCGGACAATTACAGGGTTGAAATGAAAAACATCGTTAAGAGATTTGGCGGGGTTCTGGCATTAAATGATGTGTCGCTTCAGATCGGGCCGGGGGAGGTACACGCGTTAGTAGGAGAAAACGGCGCTGGAAAATCAACTTTGATGAAAATTCTATCCGGAGCTTTTCAAAAAGATGATGGCGCTATATTCATAGATGGAGAAGAAGTAAAGATTTCTTCTCCAAAAGATGCAAAGCAATTAGGCGTGGCCACAATCTACCAGGAATTTATGCTCGCTCCTCATCTGACGGTTGCCGAAAATATATTCATCGACAGGCTGTCGTCAAAGAATAAATTTATCAACTGGAGAGAGCTGAATCAGAAGGCCACGGAGATTCTGGCAGAGCTGGGCTTTTCAGAAATCAGCGCAAAACAGAGGGTGGAGACGTTATCTGTGGCATACCAGCAGGTGGTGGAAATATGCAAGAATCTGACGAGGAATGCAAAGATACTCGTCCTGGACGAACCTACCGCGGTATTGACATTTACCGAGATTGAAAAGCTCTTTCTGCTGATTGACAAGCTGAAGAAAAGCGGGGTCAGCATCATCTATATCTCACATAGACTAGAAGAAATATTCCGCATCTGCGATACGATCACTGTTCTGAAAGACGGGACGTTCGTGAAGCAGGTAGACGCGAAAGACATTGACAAAGGGCGGCTTGTCAACCTGATGGTAGGCAGGGACATGTCCACCCTCTTTCCGGCCAGAAATGCGGATATCGGAGAAGTGGTATTAGAAGTCAGGAATCTGAACAGGGGCAAGATGGTGCGCGATGTATCCTTTTCCGTCCGTGCGGGGGAAGTGCTCGGCTTCAGCGGACTGGTAGGTGTGGGAAGGACGGAGACGATGCGGGTCATATTCGGCGCCGACAAGAGGGACTCCGGGGAAGTCCTGTTCCTTGGCAATAAGGTGAACTTCAAGTCCCCAAGGCAGGCTGTAAAATATGGGCTCGGGCTGCTGCCGGAAGACCGGAAACAGCAGGGCGTCCTGCTGCACCAGAGCATCCGCGTCAATACGACCATGTCTTCGCTGAAAAAGGTGACCCATCTGCTAGGCCTGATCAATATGAAAAAGGACAAGACGGTGACGACAGATGTCCTGCGCCAGCTTGCGACAAAGTATCATTCTATCGAAGATGCTACTGCCAGCCTGTCAGGCGGCAATCAGCAGAAAGTGGCGTTGGCAAAATGGCTCGTTGCGGACTGCAGATGTATTATATTAGATGAACCTACGAGAGGTGTCGATGTAGGTGCAAAAGTTGAAATATATAAAAATATCAACGATCTGGCAGAACAGGGTGTGGCTATCATTATGGTTTCCTCAGAGATGACAGAGATTATCGGCATGTGCGACAGGGCGGTGATCATGCGCCAGGGTACGATAGCAGGAGAACTTCAAAAGGATGAACTGGGCGAAGACAGACTAATAAGATATTCGATGGGAGTAAACGATCATGAAGAATAGTGGAAATAAAATCGGAAAAATATTAATCAATAATAATACATATATCATGCTGCTGCTATTACTTATTATATGTGCAGTCATATCACCTGATTTTTTTACGTTACAGAATATAACGAATCTGTTGAGACAATATTCCGGAACAACTATTGTGTGCATGGGGATGCTCTTTGTCATCCTGACAGGCGGCATTGACCTGTCGGTCGGCTCCATCGTTGCGCTTGGAAGTGTAATGGTAGCCTATGCGCTCACTACGAAAGGTCTGGGGATGTTTGGGGCGATTGCCCTTCCACTGCTTTGTGGACTGGCCTGCGGGTTGCTGACCGGATTCTTCGTGGCGATTACGAATATGGCCTCGTTCGTAGCGTCGCTTGCCATGATGACAATAGCCAGGGGCGTCGCGTATGTCATTTCTAACGGACAGCCGGTACAGACGCCGCAGAATACGATTGGCCGTCTTGGTGTCGCCAATTTTGCGGGAGCGGTGCCGTGGCTTGCCATCATCGCGTTACTTTTTGTCGTACTGTTCTGGATAGTATTGAAATACACTTCGTTCGGCCGGATCGTAATCGCAATCGGCAGCAACGAGATGGCAGTACGGCTGGCGGGTATCCGGACAAGGTGGTACAAGCTGGCGGTCTATGCGATATCGGGTGTCTGTTCCGGTATGGCAGGAATTATCGCATCCTCCAGAACCGCTATCGGGACCCCGATCATCGGACAGGGGCTGGAACTGGATGCCATTGCAGCCTGTGTTATCGGGGGCGCGAGCTTAAGCGGAGGGCGGGGCTCGGTCCTTAAGACGGTCGTCGGTGTGTTCGTGCTTGCCTTCATCAGCAATATCATGAACCTGCTGGCAGTGCCGGCCTACCCCCAGGATATCATCAAAGGGGCAATCATTATAGCATCAGTTCTGCTGCAGGAATTTACAGCAAACAAATCAGAAACCATTTGACAGGTAAATAAACAGCGGTTTGACGGAGGTGCCGATATGGCAAAAACAGTAAAGACAATGAAGGCGTTAGTGGTATACGAAAAAGGAAAATATGTGCTGGAGGAAAATTATCCTGTTCCTGAATTAAAACGCGGAGAGGTTCTCATAAAAATAGAGGCATGCGGTGTGTGTGCAAGCGATATCAAAAACTGGCATGGCGCAGAAGGATACTGGGGAGATGGTACTTCAGAACCGTGGGTGAAGACCCCATTCATACCAGGGCATGAATTTGTCGGTGAGGTAGTGGAAGTAAGCGAAGGATATGAAGGGGATGTAAATGTCGGGGACAGAGTAACGGGAGAACAGATTGTACCGTGCGGGGAGTGCATGTTCTGTCAGACGGGGAAATACTGGATGTGCGATAAAGCAGACATTTTCGGATTCCGGGAACATGTCAACGGAGCCATGGCCGAGTATATGGTACTGCCTGCAAAGACGAGAATCTACCAGATTCCAAAAGGCCTGGAACTTGAAAAGGCAGTGCTGATTGAGCCATACAGCTGTGCGAAGCACGCGGTCGACAGGGCAGACATATCCAATACGGATGTCGTCGTGCTGTCAGGTGTCGGGACGCTTGGGCTTGCGATGGTCAATTACGCCCGTCTGAGAAATCCAAAGACATTGGTGGCGGTAGACATGATGGATGACCGGCTTGAGATAGCAAAGCGGTTTGGGGCTGACATTGTGCTGAATCCGGCGAAATGTAATATAGAGGAGGAGATAAAGTCTCTGACGAAGGGCTATGGTTGCGACATCTATATAGAAGCGACGGGCCACCCTTCAAGTGTACAGCAAGGGCTGGATTCTATCAGAAAGCTCGGACGGTTTATCGAATTCAGCGTATTCGGGCAGAAGGTGTCGGTAGACTGGTCGGTCATAGGCGACGGCAAAGAGCTGGATATCCTGGGCTCTCATCTGGGCCCATACTGTTTCGACGTTGTGACAGACTGGATTGCGGACAATACGATTGATACGGATGGCGTCGTGACGCATACATTTGGCCTTGATCGGTGGCAGGACGCATTTGAACAGAACGCAAAAGGAGAAGGTTCGTTAAAAGTCATTATTAAGCCATGAAGAGAGGATGGGCAGGAAGATGAAAGCAAAAGAAATATCAAAGGAAAACTTTTCTGAATACGGACAGGTACATAACATGCTGGACAAAGAAGCGGCTGGCTTTGGGAATGGCTTGTTTATCTTTTACAGGGATTGCGTCAGATACTGCGCGGTGTCTCCAAACATGGGACTGTCCACGCTTTCGGTGGCCAGAGATGACAAGTTCCAGATACTGGCGATGGAGCATCACAATTATACTGCGGAAGTCATGATGCCTATGGATGATGATATGGTACTGTGCCTGGCGAGGGCCGGCTCGGAAGCAGAGCCATGCCAGGAGGATCTGGAGGCATTTATCGTTCCCCGGTATTCGATGGTTCATCTGAATCCGGGGGTATGGCATTCCATGCCGCTTCCGATGCATAAAACAGAAGTTAACGTATTGGTCGTGCTGCCAGAGAGAGCATATCACAATGATTTATCCTCTGTAGATATGTCTGAAAAAGAACTTTTCATTGAGGTGTAACAGGGGAAGGAGCGGAGTGGCAGTCTCTGCTCCTTCCATATTTATGACAGGAGGCATATATGGGGAATTTGTTTGCCGGTATCGACACAGGTACACAAGGCGTACGGATAGGAATTGCAGATGAAACGGGCAAGATCGTCACCATCCATGAGACGAAGTGGGAGACGGAGTACCCGCGTCCGGGGTGGGCGGAACAAGACCCGATGATGTGGTGGAAGAGTATAGAGGAGACATTCGGCAGATGCTGCGCTGACCTGACGGATGAACAGAAGCAGGCTATCGTGGCAGGTACGGTGTGTGCGACTTCATCGACAGCGGTACCTGTCGATGATAGAGGGGTTCCGATTACGAATGCTATGATGTGGATGGATGTCAGAAGCAGAGGGGTAGCGGAAGAAATCAACGCGACAAAGCACGATAGATTAAAGCATTGCGGGTATGAAGTGTCACCCGAGTGGCTCATACCAAAAGTTGTGTGGATCAAACGCTACGATAGAGAGGTCTATGACAGGAGCCATAAGATTATTGAACAGCTGGACTGGATCAATTTCAAACTGACCGGCTGCATGGCCGCGTCCATCTGCAATGCAACGTGTAAATGGAATTATGTATTGTCGGAAGGCGGGTTCAGCCAAGATTATTTTACAAAAATAGGGCTGGAAGACTACGAGGAAAAGCTGATAACGAAAGTCATAAAGATAGGGAAAGAAGTAGGTACCATATCAGAGGACTTTGCCAAAAAGTATGGTATCAATCCGAATATGAAGATTGTGCAGGGATGTATAGACGCGCATATGGCAATGTTCGGTACGAATGCAATCACTGCCAGCAAACTGGCTGTGACGATGGGGACAAGCTTTGTCCACCTGTGCCTCACCCCGGAACGAATTGATGTGAAAGGGATATGGGGGCCATATGACAGCGCAATCATAGACGGAAGCTGGCTGCTGGAGGGCGGGCAGATATCTGCTGCGGGCCTGGTGAACTGGTTCCGGAAGAACTTCCACATAGAAGGCAGCAAGGACAACGTGTATGCCAGGCTGATGGAGAGCGTGAAGGATACGGACATCGGAGCCGAGGGTGTCGTCGTACTGGATTTCTTCCAGGGGAACCGGACCCCTTATAAAGATTCGTTTGCCAAAGGCGTCATATATGGGCTCACCATGAAGCATACGTGGAAGCACATTTACCGGGCGGTGCTGGAGTCGGTTGCATTTGGTACGCGCAACATCGTAGAAAATTTTGAGGAGCAGGGATGCAGAATCGATAAGATCGTCGCCTGCGGCGGCGTGACAAAAGACAGGTCATGGCTGCAGATTATCGCAGATGTCACAGGCAGGCCAATCGTGGTGAACAGAGAAAGCCAGGCAGGAGTGCTCGGCTGCTGTGTCGTCGCCGCGGCACAGGGGAGGTACTATAAGACATTTGAAGAGGCGGCTGATGCCATGGTCACCACAAGCGAGGTGATAGAGCCGGATATGTCGGCAAATGAGAAGTACAAGACAGTGTTTGATACATATCTGAAGCTGTATGAGAACTTGAAAAAAATGATGAGAGATGAGGTGTGACGATGTCTGGAATGAAGGATACATTGTTGATGGCTATTGATTTGGGAACAAGCTTTATCAAGGTCGGCGTATACGATGCCGGGAGCAGTTGTGTAACAGTAGAGACGGAGCCGGTAAAAGACTACCGGCCGGCCCCCGGCATCTTTATCCAAAAGGGAGAAGAGCTGCTTGGGTCTGTCGTGGAGTGTATGAAGAAAGCTGCCGCGACGCTCGGTGACAGGAGCGGGAAGGTGGAAGCGATTGCATTTACCGGCCAGATGTCGGGGTTCATGGGCGTAGACAGAGACTGGAATGACATCACCACCTGGTCCTGCTCTCTGGACAGCAGATATATGCCGTATGCAGAGCGGCAGATGAAGGAGCTGAAAGACAAGTTCTTATGTATCGGCGGCACGAACTTCCCGCAGATGGCACCCAAGTACGAATGGTTCCGGACCGAATATCCGGAGGAAAGCAAGAAGATTGCCAAATATCTGATGATCAGCGGATATGTGATAGGGAAGCTCGGAGATATCCCGGCAGAAGAAGCGGTAATCGACCGGTCCTTTACACAGTGGACAGGCCTGGCAGATGTCCGGAATGACAGATGGTCCGATGAGATATGTGACGCGGTCGGTCTGGACCAGAAGTACCTGCCTGAGATAGTGAATTCAAACCATGTCTGTGCGCGCCTGAATAAGCAAATGGCGGCTCTGACCGGACTGAAGGCAGGAATTCCACTCGTGTCAGGGGCAGGTGACAAGGCGGCTGGATGCCTTGGTGCGGGAATCGTCGATTACGGGGACATGATATTTGAAGCCTCTTCCTATGGAGAGGTGAGCTGCTGCGTGGAGGAATACCGTCCGGATATGGAGGCAAGGCGGCTGGACGTCATCCCCTCTGCTATACCGGGGGACTTCTTTGCCACCCATTTTGTCGCCGGTTCGGGGATTACGCTGGACTGGTTCATGAATACCTTTGTAAAGCATGAGGGCATAACGACGAAAGAGATGTTCGCACAGATGGAGCAAATGATGTCCGGCATTAAGCCGGGCTGTGACGGCGTCATGGCAGTTGGTCTGCTAGGCGGCAGCTCTATGCCGCTCGACGGGGCGCTCAGGGGGATGTGGATGGGGTTTGACTGGAGCCATTCCCGGGAACATTTCTATAAAGCGCTGCTGGAAAGCTTTACCTATGATTTTTCACTTTCTGTGAGAAGTATCGAAAGGCTGTACCCGGAGTATGCCATGGACAGCGTCAAGATCATCGGGGGAGGCGCCAAATCTCCGGTATGGAGCCGGATGTGCGCGGATGTACAAGGCAAAACTTACGCTGCGCTCAACCGGGAGGATGTGGCGATGTGGGGAGCTGCGCTTCTTGCAGGAAACGCGGTCGGCATCTTCGGAGAGCTGAAGCAGGCGGCAAGAGAGCATGTCACAGTAGTCAAGAAATATGAACCCGATGCGAAGATGGGCAGAACATACAGGAAATATATGGATCTGTATGACAGATACACAGTTGAACTGCATGAGTTTTATAAACACCTGCAGGATATTGCACATGCGGCGGAACAGGAAGGTGGTGGATTAAGATGAAGGCTTATGTGATGGATGAAAGTAGAAATATGAAGGTGCAGGACATGCCGGAACCGATTGCGACGGAAAACAACGCGATTATACAGATCAAATATGCGTCTATCTGTGGAACGGATTTCCGGACATTTATGAAAGGAAATGAAAAGATTACTCCTCCCCGTATCCTGGGACATGAATCTGTGGGAGTGCTTACTCATGCGGGAGCATATGCAAAGGCGTATGGGCTCATGGAAGGAGACCGGGTGACGGTGGCGCCGGCTGTCGGCTGCGGGCAATGCTGGCCGTGCCAGACAGGACATACGAACATGTGTGACCATCTGGAAACGGTCGGTTTCCAATATGAAGGTGCATTTGCGGAGAAGATGGAAGTTCCGAAGCAGGCAATCAAGATGGGCAATGTAATCAAAGTGCCGGATAACGTCCCTGACATGTCGGCAGTATTGGCAGAGCCAACGGCATGTGCAAGGAACGCGCAGCAATATCTGAATATACAGCCGGAGGATACTGTCGTCATATACGGCTCCGGGTATATCGGATGCATCCATGCAGAGCTGGCAAGACTAGCAGGTGCCACGAAGATTATCATGGTGGAAATCGCCGAAGTGAGGGCGAAGATTGCAAAGAAAATGATACCGGGCATTATCATGATCAATCCGAAGGAACAGAATACGGTCAAAGAAGTAGAGCGGATAACCGGAGGACGTGGCGCCAATGTCGTTATCACTGCACTCTCGGTGCCGTCTGTCCATACGGAGGCGCAGGTGATTGCCTCCAAGATGGGGAGAATCAGCCTGTTCGGAGGACTGGCAGGTGACGGGAAAGGATATATCGACAGCAACCTGATCCACTATAAGGAGCTGTCCGTCCACGGTGTCCATGCGACGACTCCGGCAATGATGCGGCAGATTCTGGCATATGTGGAAGAAGGCAGGCTTGACCTGGAGAAATATGTCTCGGAAGTATGTAAGCTGGAAGACATCCAGAACGGGTTTGTCTCCATCAGAGACAATAATGCACTGAAAGTCCTCGTAAAACCATAAGTAACATATGTTACATAGCTAGTAGAATTTGTTATTGACATTTGGCGGAAGCGGTGATACTATCGAAATGAGGAACAAAATATACTAAGTAATGAACGAATGTTCATTAAGGAGGGATAAGATATGCCACAGAAAATGAGAGCGGTACGCCTGTTTGCGCCAAAAGACATTCGATGTGTGGAAGTGGATGTTCCGGAGATTGAAAAGGACACGCAGGTACTCATTAAAGTGAAGAGCTGCGGAGTGTGCGGTTCCGATATACCACGTGTGATGGTAAAGGGGACGTATCACTTCCCGACCACGATCGGACATGAATTTGCCGGACAGGTCGTGGAGTGCGGGACAAAGGCTCGGGCCGGCTTAAAGGCCGGCGACAGGGTATCGGTCATGCCGCTGCTTCCATGTGGGACGTGCCAGTATTGTAAGGTGGGTCAGTCACATTTGTGCGATACATATGATTATTACGGCTCCAGACGAGACGGCGCGATGGCAGAATATATCGTGGTCGAATCCGGGAACTGCCTGAAGCTTCCACAGAATGTCAGCTATGACATGGGGGCGATGACAGACCCGGTATCCGTAGGCCTTCACGCCGTGCGAAAGGTGAAGATGGAGGCCGGAAAAAGTGCCGCTGTATTTGGTCTTGGGGCTATCGGATATATCACCGTACAGTGGCTGAAAGAACTGGGGTGCACGAAGGTATTCGCCGTAGACGTGGCGGATGAAAAGCTGGAGCTGGCCAAGCGGCTCGGGGCTACATATGGAATAAACGGAAAAGATACAGACGCGGTGAAAGCAATCAAGGAGATGACCGGTGGTGAAGGCGTAGACATCGCGATTGAGTTTGCCGGCAGCAGGTTCACACATGTCCAGGCGGTCGCGTCGTGTAAAAAGAATGGCGAAGTCGTATATGGAGGCATTACGTATGATGACGTCACATATCCGAACAGCACGATAGCTGCCATATTGAGAGGAGAGCTTACGATACATGGAAGCTGGAATTCATCCATCAATCCGCTTCCGATCAATGAGTGGATGAGTGCCCTCGAATATATGAATCTCGGTAAGATAAATGTAGAACCACTGATAACACATAAGGTCCGCCTGGAAGACTGCAAGGAAGTGTTTGATATGATGTACAACCGGACGGAAGTCTTTACAAAAGTGCTGTTTGCACCTGAAATGCAGTGACATAAACTGAAGAGAGGAAGACAAGGTGGAGAGAAGAGAGATTGCACAACTGGTCCGTACGCATATGGAACGGAGGCTGGAGCCGGAAGGGAAGAAAGAATATATTGTCGCGGCAAACTGGAAGATGAATATGAGTGCAAAAGAGATAAAAGCGTTTCTGAAAGAGATATGCGATACGGATGTGCCGGAATATCTGCACATAATCATATTTCCCCCGTTTCCTTACTTGCCGTACGCTCAGGAGATGCTCCGGTATGAGGCGGTAGCCTATGGAGCTCAGGATGTTGCGGAACAGGACAAGGGCGCATATACGGGAGAGATAAGCGCCGCGATGCTGGCCGACTGCGGCTGCTCTTACACCCTGGCGGGACATTCGGAGCGAAGAGCATATTATGGAGAGACTTCAGACGTTGTGGCAAGGAAGGCGTCTAAGGCGCTGGAGTACGAGATTGTTCCGGTCATCTGCATCGGCGAGACGTTAGAAGAGCGCAGAAGCGGCGCTTATAAAGAAGTATTGAAGGGGCAGATAGAAGAGGCTGCGAAAGTATGCAAAGAGAGGCTCGCGCAGTGCATCATCGCATACGAGCCGGTCTGGGCCATCGGAACGGGCGTCATCCCGACGATAAAAGAGATTGGGGAAACCCACCGGTATATTCATGACGTCCTCGCATCCGAATGCAATAATGCCGGAGGCAGGTTCCAGATCTTGTACGGCGGAAGCGTCAATGAAAGTAATGTGAAGGAGATTGCCTCTGTTCCCTTTGTAGATGGCTTTCTGGCAGGCGGGGCGAGCCTGAAGGCGGAGAGCTTTAAAAATATAATCAAACGGTTGAGTCTGGACGGTTGCCTATGAAGATCAGCAAGGAAGAAATCAGTTCCGTCATACGCCGGGTGCTCATGTATTATGTGAAGAAAAAAGATATAGCAGAAGATTCGGACAAGATATTGTTCATGATTCCAGGTTATCCAATCGCGCCGGAGGAACTGATTGCAGAGTATGAGTTATATGATGAATTAAAAAACGTGGTATTTTTTCTGGAGGAAGAATGCCCTGTGTTATGCACATCCGGTACGGCAGGAGTTCTGTATAAGGGCAGGAAGGAAGATGTAAAAAAGGTGTTCGGAGCAACAGGGAGATATAAGAGACTGGAGATATACGCCCCTTCTATCGACTTCCTGAGGAACTTAAGGGAAGGAAGGGAGGAAGATATATTTGTAAGGGCTGCCCTCTGCTTCCTGATGACGAACAAGACTGTGAAAGTACGTCTTCCGTATGATCCCGGAGAGCTGCCGGATGGCAAGTTTGCAAAACGGATCAGAGATCTGGCGGCAGATCTCTGGGATATGGGAGTCTCCTTTGCGGGGCTTGTGCCGGGATTTGAAGTCCCTGGGGCAGAAGCGTCAGAGACGGACAGCCTTATCACAGAAGAGCTGGTCGAAATGTATTATGAGAGAGGATACCGGGAATTAACCGTCAAAGAAGGCGCCGTCGTGACACCGCTCGCGCTTGAGAGGGCAAAAGAACGGAACGTACATATTACAACAACATAGAAAACCCACAATACAAAAAGAACGGAGGTCAGAGGCATGGAAATATCAACCTCGCAGATATCCCGGTACATCCTGGATCTGCAAAATGAATTAAAGGGAGATTCTCCTTCGCCGGCACATATGTCGGCAGGAGAGCATGGCATATTCCAAGATGCAGAATGTGCAATCATGGCGGCGTCTCAAGCGCAGAAAAGGCTGATGGAATATTCCCTTAAGGAGAGAGAAACGTTCATTGAAGCCATGCGTGCCGCTGCAAGAGAGAACGCGCGGAAGCTGGCGGAAACCGCACATGATGAGACAGGATATGGGCATGTGGAGGACAAGGTGGCCAAGAATGTTCTGGCGGCAGATAAGACGCCGGGGATAGAAGATCTCAACACGATGGCCGTAAGCGGCGACGCCGGACTGATGCTGACGGAGATGGCCCCATATGGGGTGATTGGCGCAATCACGCCGTCAACGAATCCTACGGCAACCGTAATCAATAACGGAATCGGCATGATTGCGGGGGGCAATGCTGTCGTATTTAATCCGCATCCTGGAGCGAAAAAGGCGTCCCTTCTGACAATAAAGCTAATGAACGAGGCAATCGTAGGCGCAGGCGGGCCGGATAACCTCTTGTGCGCTCCAGAAGAACCGACTCTGGACACAAGTTCCGTCATCATGTCCCATCCGCTCGTCAAACTTCTCGTAGTGACGGGAGGAGAAGCGGTCGTTCGGACCGCGATGAAGACAGGGAAGAAATGCATAGCGGCAGGTCCCGGAAACCCGCCTGTCGTCGTAGACGGTACGGCCGATATCAAGAGGGCGGCAGCGGATATCGTCAAGGGCGCCCACTATGAAAACTGTATCCTGTGTATTGCAGAGAAGGAAATACTGGTGGAATCGTGCGTGGCAGATGAACTGATTCGGGAGATGGTTAAGGAAGGCGCCTATCTGGCCGATGAAAAGGAGCTGTCCGCTATCGTCGGGAAAGTAATGATTACGGCAAAAGACGGGTCATACGCACCGAATAAGAAATATGTAGGAAGAGATGCCACGTACATACTGAAAGAGGCAGGAATCTGCGTGGACAGGGAAGCGAAGATCATTATCGCAGAAGTGCCCTTCGGGCATCCCCTCGTCATGACGGAAATGCTCATGCCGGTCATTCCTGTGACAAGAGTTGCGACCGTGGAGGAGGCGATAGAAAAGGCAGTGATTGCCGAGAACGGATGCCACCATACGGCCATGATGCATTCGGAGAATGTAAGTAATCTCACGAAGATGGCGCGCGCAGCCGATACGACAATCTTCGTGAAAAATGCTCCGTCCTACGCAGGACTTGGGATAGACGGGGAAGGCTATACAACGCTTACCATTGCGACGCCGACAGGCGAGGGGCTGACCTCTGCCAGAAATTTCACAAGATCCAGACGATGTACGCTTCACGGCTCCTTCCGCATCGTGTAGAGAGGTGGCCTATGAAAGAACAGTTGTTAGATAAGATCAGGAAGGCTGGAGTGGTGGGGGCCGGAGGGGCAGGCTTTCCCGCACATGTGAAGCTGAACTGCAGCCCGGATACCGTCATAGCCAATTGTGCCGAATGCGAACCAATCATCAAATCAGACAAGTATCTGATGGAAGAATATGCAGATGAGATTGTGAGCGGACTGGAGAGCGTTCTCTTTATCACAGGAGCTTCCAGAGCCGTGATTGCAGTAAAGCAGAAGAATCAAACGGCAGTTGAAAAGTTAAAACGGGCCATGCAAGGCAAGAAAAAGATAGCGCTGCATCTGCTGGACAACTACTATCCGGCGGGTGATGAGCAGCAGATCATCTATGAAGTTACAGGAAGAGTCATCCCCGTCGGCGATATCCCGATAAAAGCAGGCTGCGTGGTGCTCAATGCACAGACCTTGTACCATATCTCGCAGGCGGTAGAAAAACAGCCGGTGACAGGCAGGATGGTGACGGTAGGAGGAGAAGTGCAGTCTCCGATGACAGCGATGGTGCCGATCGGTACACCAATCTCATATCTTCTGAAGCTGGCGGGAGGAACGACTGTGGATGATTACGCCATGATTCTGGGCGGGCCTCTCATGGGGCGGGTGTCCAGTCATCCTGAACAGGAAGTGGTGACGAAGACGACGAACGGTATCATTATCCTACCGTCAGAGCATGTGCTCGTGCAGAAGAAGACAGACGACTTTGACCATCAGTTAATGATAGCGAAAGCAGCCTGCTGCCAGTGCAATTATTGCACGCTTATCTGCCCAAGGAGCAATCTGGGCCTTGGAGTCCAGCCGCACAAGATCATGCAGGCGCTGACACTTCACAACGCAGGACCGCTGGCAGACGGGCAGGCGGCCCTTGGCTGCTGCAACTGCGGCCTGTGCACTTATGTAGGCTGCAATATGGGCTTATCGCCCGGCCGGTTCGTAACGGCGGTGAGGCAGGAGCTACTGGCGAAAAAGGTAAAGAGCAGCCAAAAGCCAGGGATGGTCAACGTCTTCCGGAATGAGTCGAAAGTTCCTTCCAAAAGGCTGATTCAGCGGATGGGATTGACTCCGTACGATGTAGATATCCGCTATGCAGACGCCCTGGAGACGCCTGGAACGGTGAGAATCCTTCTGAAGCAGCATATCGGGGCGCCATGCGTGCCTGCGGTGGAAGAAGGAGGCATGGTGGAAGCCGGACAGTGTATCGGCAGCATGGCAGACGGTTCCTTAGGTGCAGACATCCATGCATCCGTAAAGGGAACAGTGACGGCGGTAAATGCAGAGTACATAGAGATCAGCAGGATATAGGAGTGTAAACATGGGATTGTCAATTGGAACAGTAGAATTAAACAGTATTGCATCAGGAGTGGCTGCCGGGGACGAGATGTTAAAAGCAGCAGATGTGAAGCTTGTCATGGCCCAGCCTGTCTGTCCGGGAAAGTATGTGCTGCTCGTGGCAGGAGACACTTCAAGTGTCGAAACGGCGGTAGAGGCAGGAAAAAGGGCAGGCCGGGACAAAGTAGTAGACTCCGTCATAATCGCCAGTATCGATTCCGACGTGATACCTGCAATTATGAGGACTACGGCGCCAGAGCAGAAAGAAGCGGTGGGGGTGATTGAGACCTTCTCCCTTGCAAGCGCCATACTCGCGGCTGACTATGCGGTCAAAAGCGCGGCAATCGACCTGATTGAAGTACGGCTTGGCAGAGGGCTCGGAGGCAAAGCTTTCGTCATAGTGACCGGCAGCGTCAGCGATGTGACAACCGCTGCAGAGACAGCCCGGAGACAGCTGCGTACAGAAGGGATGCTATTAAATATCGAAGTGATTCCATCCCTGCACGAAGACATGTATCAGTCACTTCTGTAATTAGGTAACTATTAAATGACATATAAAGAATAATATGAGGTGAGACATATGGAAAAAGAAGCATTGGGAATGGTAGAGACAAAAGGACTTGTAGGATCGATTGAAGCGGCGGACGCGATGGTAAAAGCGGCAAATGTACATCTGATCGGTAAAGAAAAGATAGGTTCCGGCCTTGTGACCGTCATGGTGCGTGGAGATGTAGGCGCCGTGAAGGCATCTGTGGAAGCCGGCGCATCCGCGGCAAAGCGCGTCGGAGAGCTCGTATCGGTACATGTGATTCCGAGGCCCCACGCGGATGTGGAGGGAATCCTTCCCCAGTAATCGAAAGCGCCGGCTTACACCGGCGCTTGAAAAGTATAGCATAATATGTATTTGGAGGTAACGAAATGGGAAATGAAGCATTGGGAATGGTGGAGACAAAAGGACTGATAGGGGCAATCGAAGCGGCTGATTCTATGGTAAAGGCAGCGAATGTACATCTGATTGGAAAAGAGACGATAGGTTCCGGTCTTGTGACGGTCATGGTACGCGGAGATGTAGGCGCGGTAAAAGCATCTGTAGAGGCCGGGGCATCTGCCGCAAAACGGGTGGGCGAGCTCGTATCCGTACACGTCATTGCAAGTCCGCATGCCGACGTGGAAGGCGTCCTTCCCAAGCCAGAAGATAAGAAAGAGAAAGAAGCTGTAAAAAAAATAGAGAAGCGAGAGGTGTAAGCACATATGGATATTGAGAAATTAATAGCTGAAATTACAGACCAGGTCTATAACAAAGTCACTTCCGATGTAAATGCCGGTGCCGGACAGGGACAAGAAGGATCTGACCTTGCAAAGTATATAGATCATACACTTTTGAAGGCAGACGCGACGAAGGCGCAGGTTATCAAGTTATGCGAAGAGGCAAAAGAATATAAATTTGCATCCGTCTGTGTAAATTCGTCGTACGTCCCTCTTGTGGCAGAGCAATTGTCCGCTTCAGGGGTAAAAACATGCTGCGTCATCGGATTCCCTCTGGGAGCCGCCAGCACAGAGGCGAAAGTGCAGGAGACAATCGACAGCATCAAGAAAGGCGCAGATGAGGTAGACATGGTTATCAATATCGGCGCCGTCAAATCGAAGGACTGGACATTAGTCAAGAATGATATCGAGAATGTGGCCCTTGCAGCGCGCGGCAAAGCGCTGGTGAAGGTAATCATCGAAGCCTGCCTGCTGACAGATGAAGAAAAGGTGAAAGTCTGTGCCATCGCGAAAATGGCAGGTGCGGACTTTGTAAAGACATCCACGGGATTCTCAACGGGAGGAGCTACGGTTTCCGATGTAAAGCTCATGCGTCAGACGGTAGGTGAAGATATGGGCGTAAAGGCATCCGGCGGAGTGAAAGACTATAAGACTGCAAAGGCGATGATAGAAGCGGGGGCGACCCGTATCGGGACGAGCAATGGCATCTCCATCGTCGAGGGAACGGGAAAGGGGAAGGATGAAACGGGACATGCCTGTGTCGGCTGCGGAAACTGTACGAAAAAGTGTCCGTCAGGCAGAGTGGATATCGTAGTGACAGATAAGTACTAGAACAGTTTGAAAGAAGGTGTTGCCTTGTATGCGGCAAAAATAGTTGGAAGCGCAGTGTGCACGTGTAAGGAGCAGAGGCTTATTGGCCTGAAGCTGCTGGTCGTGCAGCCGATCAGCCTGCTGACGCTCCATGAGGAAGGAAGGCCCGTTGTAGCCGTCGATGCGGTAGGGGCGGGCGAGTCGGAAGTTGTTCTCGTCGTATCTGGAAGCTCTGCCAGGCAGACGGAAGTAACGACAAATATGCCGGTGGATGCTACGATTATGGCTGTGGTGGATCATATAGATGTCAATGGAAAGAAGATATTTGAAAAATATGAGAGCAATGATAGGGGCCGGGAATAAGATTGTGTGAACAGGGGAGGGCAGGAAGATGCAGGTCGCAAAGGTTATCGGGACGGTTGTGGCAACAGAGAAAGACAGGTTATTGGAAGGTGTGCGGCTGATGGTGATACAGCCTGTGGATTCCAGAGGCGAAAATACAGGGAGCCCGCTTGTGGCGGGGGATGCTGTCGGAAGTGGCATCGGCGAGACCGTCATCTACGCAAAAAGCAAAGAAGGAGCCTTTGGTCTTCCCAATCCCCAGGCGTGCTGCGATGCAGGAATCACGGCTATCGTAGATGACATGTATACAGGATAGGCTGCACACGTCTTAAGGGCAGGAGGGCCGGGGCATGATGATAGCAAGAGTAGTCGGTAATATCGTAGCCACGCAAAAACACGGAGATTATCAGGGTCAGAAGCTGCTGCTCGTAAGGGCTGCCAATCTGGCGGGAGAACTATATGGGCCGGAGACGGTGGCCGTTGATGGGGCGGATACCGATTCCGGTATCGGAGATCTCGTGCTTGTCATACAGGAGGGCGGTTCGGCCAGACAGGCGGCGAGGTGCGGCCATAACGGGCCAATCGATGCAAGTGTAATTGCAGTGGCAGACAGTATCGAGACGAAGTATGGGAACTTAAATGAGTAGGCAAGGGGCAGATCTTCCTCTTGCCTGCTGTGCGTAAACGAGGTGAAACGATAAGATGGAATTGATAGAGCAGATTAAAAAGAGAGCAGCTGAGAAACATTGTACGCTTGTCCTGCCGGAGAGCTATGATGTTAGAGTTGCACAGGCGGCGGTCGAGATAGCGAAGCAACATCTGGCAAAAGTCGTACTGCTGTCAGACGGGACGAACCCGCTGCCGGGACAGGACAGGATAGAGGCTGCCGGCATAAGGATACTGGACTACAGACACGATGGAAAATATGAAGACTATGTGCGTAGGCTCTATGACCTTCGCAAGGGAAAAGGCCTGTCCACAGTGCAGGCTGCGAAGCTGTTGGAAAATCCGTTATACTATGGCGCGATGCTCGTTGAGGATGGCTGCGTGGACGGCATGGTGGCAGGAGCATGCCACTCCACCGGGGACACGCTGCGCCCTGCGCTGCAGATCGTGAAAACCGCACCGGGCATCAAGACAGTATCCGCCTACTTCCTCATGGTGGTTCCTGACTGTACATATGGGAGCGGCGGGGTATTCCTGTTTGCGGATTCCGGGCTTGTAGAATATCCGACCGAGGAACAGCTGGCTGATATAGCGGTGGCTTCTGCGAGAAGCTTTGAACAGATGACGGGAGAAGAGCCTGTCGTGGCGCTGCTCTCTTATTCGACAAAGGGGAGCGCCGGGAACTTAAGGCTTGCGCCGGTCATCGCAGCGATAGATCGGGTGAAGAAGCGGTATCCGAATCTTAAGATTGACGGAGAGCTGCAGCTTGACGCCGCAATCGACGAGAGCGTAGCAGAGATGAAGTGCAGAGGCAGCCGTGTGGCGGGCAAGGCGAACGTGCTCATATTCCCGGACCTGAACAGCGGCAATATCGGCTATAAGCTCGTGCAGCGGCTCGCCAAGGCAGAAGCGTACGGGCCGGTTACGCAGGGGCTGAAGCGGCCCGTCAATGACCTGTCCAGAGGCTGCAGCGTCCAGGATATCGTAGGGGTTGCCGCGATTACGTGCCTGCAGGCGGATGTCCCCATCTGAATGGAAGATACGGAAGACGCAGGCAGTCTTGCACATATACTTGAAACATTCTATAATAGAGGTACAGACGAAAGATAAGACGGGAGGAAGCCATGCGTAACAGGCTGACAGGATGGCCAAAGCGCAGACCTGATGTAAGGGATGCCTACTTCATCTTTGCAGATGATGTCTTTACAGGCCATATGACCTACGGACAATTTACTACCATTTTGAAATTCTATCTGCTGATTTACCGGAGGGTTCTGATTGCAGATTCCTTTCTTCTCAACAACGCCCATCTGCACAGGTTCCTTCTGGAAGAAGGCCGGGAGCTGCTGGAAAAAGGGCTGATCGTATTGACCGCGCGTTCGGATATATCAGAAATGAACGATCTGCTGCATCATTTCAAGCAGAGCGATACGCTGAATGATGGTCTTGAGGCGGATACATTGAAACGTATTCTGGATCTCTATGATTTTAAGAAGACGATTCAGTGGGATAAAGAGAAGATATCGCAGAACTTTGGTGATAAAATCTACGCTTCTATGGATATGCTTCCTATATCCGATGAAGAGGCGAAGAAATTTGCAAATGAGCTGGATGCAATGAAGGCACGTCGTTCGCTGACAAGGCAGTCTGTCTATCATTATCTTGAGAAGCAATACGCCCCGGCGGATCCGGCGAGACAGGTGATAAAGAAGTATACAGATATCATATACAGCTTCAATATTCCTAATTCTCTCAATGTGGCCTCCGCATATCCGGAGCGTCTGCTCTCCAGTGAACTGCTCAGACCGGAGAAGGTGTTTTTCCACCTTGCAGATGATACAGATATCGAAGCACAGCTTCTGCACGAGATTTGTTACCAGTCAGAAGATCTGATAAACGAGAATACTATATCGTGCGACCATCCGCTGATGTTCTATACAGCGGTGCTGGAGCAGCTCGGCGCCGGCGAGATACTGGCAATCAAAGAGATTGACAGTTTTGCCAGATACCTGAATGCATTAAAGAAGAATGACCCGGACGAGATGAAGCAGTATTTTTACAACTACTGCCAGGAGAGCAATAAGCTGGCAGCCGCGATGATTTCTCGGGATTATACCAGTCTGAAGGAGAAGGGGCATAAGCTTTCTATCCGCTCGAAAGTCGAGAACGCGGCAAAGGGGATTATCAGCTTTGGGCTTAACTTCGTCTCTTCTTCCCACGTACTGCTTGCACCGCTGGCGGATACCGTCATTACGGGCGGAATCTCTCTCATCAGCCAGAAGATATCCCATCCGCTGGAGAAAGAATATAACATCGGACTCATCGATGCATCGCGTGAGGCACACAAGCTGACGAATGAGAAGGAAGATACGATACTTCAAGAGGCGGAAAAGGCTTTCCAAATAAACAAAATCAGAAGACCATGCTGGAATTCCCAAGGGGATCTCTAAAGCCGGAAGAAGGCGCCCGGCGGGAGCTCCTCGAAGAGATTGCCGGAACTGGAGAAGTGTTCCACTCTCTCGGGACAGCGACGTTAGACAGCGGCATCTCTGGTACCGCCAACCATTTCTTCCTCAGCAGGAATACGTACAGTGGCGTTAAGGTATTATGTCGCTGTAGTGACACACCGCAGATGGAAAATGTGCTAAGACACATGCTATGTTCTTTTGAATAAAAGAAGAAATATGTCGAGAAATGATGAAAAATGTCAGAATATATGATAGAATTATATTAAATTATGACAAAATGGGAGGCGTTCTAAGTATTTTTAAATGAGGAGGGAAAGATATGTGGTGTACAAAATGTGGAAAAGAATTGGATGAGAATGCGGTAACATGCGATGCTTGTGGTACGGAGGTACGCTCTGGTAACGTTACGGCGCAGGAGCCTGAGAAAGCATCCGAGGAAAATCTTGAGGAAGTGGAAGTAACTGAGGAAATACCGGAGGAAGCATCAGAAGAAGCAATTGAGGAAGTACCAGACGAGCCAAAAGAAGAGGCGAAAGTGTCAGAAGAGGAAACAGAAGCACGAAAAACCGGTGATGAGAGCGGAAAGCCAGACGAAGAGGGGGACAGTACGCCGGCCGGAGGTGGAAAAAAACGGCTTGACGTAAGCACTTTGAAAAAACATTGGCTGAAGCTGGCGCTAGGAATTGCGGTCATCGTACTTGCTGTATATGCGGTTAAATATTATCAGGTAAAAGGGGAGCTTGCCAAGACAAACAGCAGATATAGTGAAGTGACTGCAGAATACAATTCCGTCTGCACGGAAAATACATCATTGAAGGATAAGATCAATACACTTGAACTCGAAAATGAAGAACTGAAAAATGGAGCTGCTTCCATGCTTGTGTCAATTAAGAACTCATACGAAGCGCAGAAATGGGATGAAGTCATAACCGCGGCTGCAGAACTGCATGGGAAATACAACGGCACGCAAGAGGATAAAGAAGCCCAGGAGCTTGCGAAACAGAGCCAGGGCCAGATTGATGCTGCGAAAGCTGCCGAAGAGTCGAAGAAAGCACAGGGATACGAAACCGGTATTACGTATGAACAGCTTGCCAGGACGCCGGATGACTTTGAAGGGGAAAAGGTCAAATTCAGCGGTAAAGTGGTGCAGGTAATGGAAGGGAAATCTGATATCCAGATCAGGCTAGCCGTAAATGACAGTTATGATACAATTATGTATGGCTCTTATTCTCCCGATACGGTATCCAGCAGAGTGCTGGAGGATGACCATGTCACTATATATGGTACATCTGTGGGGACGATAAGTTATCAGTCCACAATGGGTGGGACGATAACAATTCCCGGCGTTTTGATAGAAAAAATAGACCAATAGCAAAATATGGTATTTACTTGAAAAATTTGTAAAATAATGATATGTTTAATCTGTATCAGTATCTACAAAACGAATTAATAAGGGTTTTAAGGAGGGAGAATATTGACGAAAAAACGAAAGTTGCTGATACTTTCGCTTTTCCTGTGCTTGAGTACCACGATGGTGTTCGGCACGGAAAGCAATGCAGAGGGAACGTCAGGGGAGCAGACGTCTGCAGTATCGGGAATGAAAGATGAGAACGCACAGCGTCTCGAGAAAGTTACCGGAATGGATGAAAGCGGTAACGTCTTTGAAGTGGACGATTCAGACGGAACGTTTGAAAATGGCGGAAATGCACAGTATTTCAGGTCGGCGTCCAATGAACTTGTCGTAAATTTCAATACGAAAGGTAATGCGGTCACAAATTATACAGAGGCAGCGTCCGGCAACGCCGGCTATACGAACGGCGCCTATGGAGCTGACGGGGCATACCTTGGTATGGAGAACGGCAAAGTGAAATTTATGATGTCAGGTGTCATAGGGCTTGTCTCGGCAAGTGAAGTACAAGTGGTGAGACTTTCTGACACAGCGGTCGTCAGCGGCTACTATGTATCAGGAGGCAGACTGATTCACGGCGTTGTGGGTGATATGACGACGCCGGGATATGCATCCAGGCTGGACAATGGGCCGGCACCGTCATATCTGAGCGGCGGTACTACATATTACAGCTATGACGGACATTATTTTTACACGAATTATGGTACGATGATTACGGATTATCAGAAGAATACACGCTCCCATTCCGTAAATGCGAACAATCCATATTATAATTATTTCCAGTACCTGCCGCTCAGAAGCAAGACAGGATACAGTGCGGCACAGTTGAGCAGCGCTATCAATGGAAAGGCAACTAATTCTTCATCGAAGATGAGGAATACAGGAACACAGTTCGTCAACCAGCAGAATACATATGGCATAAATGCGCTCGTCATGGCCGGCATCGCCGCTAATGAAAGCGGATGGGGGATAAGTTCCATCTGCCAGAGCAAAAATAACCTGTTCGGGTTGAACGCGGTCGACAGTTCGCCCGGAACAAGTGCCGATAAATACGCCAGTGTGGATGAGTGCATCCGCCAGTTTGCCAACGGCTGGATGTCCAGAGGATATGTGTATCCGAATGATTCCAGATATAGAGGAGGATTCCTTGGCAATAAGGGCAGCGGCATGAACGTCAAGTACGCGTCAGATCCATTCTGGGGTGAGAAAGCTGCCGCTGTCATGTATACGCTGGATGCATCCGGCGGAGGCAAGGATTCTGGGAGATATACGATAGGAATCAAGGATACACTATACGGAAGCGGCAATAATGTGAATGTGAGAAGCTCCAACAGTACTTCTTCCACCGCATTATATAAAACAGGAATTTACACAAGCTATGCGGTATTATTGAAGGAATCACAGGCGGCGGGCTCTTTTTATAAGATTCAGAGTGACGCGGTGCTGAATTCCGGCAGAACTGCTGTGAGTGCGGGCGTCGGGGAATATAATTTTGACAATATGTATGCATTCATTTCCTCGGATTATGTCACGGTTGTAAATAAGGGAAGCGACACGGCAGTGCCAAAGACGCTCAGCTCAATCAGCATAAGCACGCCTCCGGCAAAGACGGTATATACGGAAGGGGAGAAGTTCGACGCCACCGGTATGGTTGTCAAGGCGAAATGGAGCGATGGCACGGAGTCGGATGTGACGAAGAACATTACTTTTCCGAAAGAGGCTTTAGCGAAAGGTACAGCAAGTGTAACAATACAGTATACTGCCGACCAAGTGACTAAGACGGCTGCACAGAAGATTACGGTAAATGAGAAAACTACAGTGACAGAAGTCAGCATCAATCCGGCTTCAGTCGAAATGAAGACGGGTAGTTCAAGGACATTTGGCGTGGCGGTTGCCGGGACGGGAAATCCGGCCCAGACAGTGACCTGGAGCGTGACAGGTGCCAAGAGTGCTGATACGAAGATAGACAGCACCGGAAAACTTCAGATAGGCACAGACGAGACGGCGGAGAGCCTGACGGTCAGGGCCGCGACGACGGTCGATACGTCCAAGTATGCGGAAGCGACAGTGAAGGTGTTAAAAGACGAAGTATCAGGTCCGGATACAGAGACGCCGGATGTAGATGTACCAGATAATGGGCAGCCGGACAACAGTAAGCCAGACGCAGATATACCGGATGCGGATGCTCCGGACGGAGATGGACCAGAAGCAGAACCGGGTCCGGATTCGTCACAGAATAATGGTTCTGGAAACGATGCTGATAATACGGTTGAAGTGAAAAATGAGCAGAATGGCATCAAGGTAAGCGGAACTATCCCTGCTGATGCATCTCTTAAGGTAGAGGTCATTGATAAAGGCAGTGATAATTACAGCACGCTGACAGAGCCTGTAAAGACCCACACCATCCTTGGCGTTTATGATATCAGCCTTGATAAGGACTTGGGAAAAGATGAAGTAGTACAGCTCGGCTTCAACGTCGATACAGAGCATAATGGTAAGGAAGCGGTGGTGCTCCATTATGCGGAGAAGGATGGCAGGACATATCTCGAAACGTATCATGCAACTGTAACGGATGGTACTGTAACGATTGAGGTCACCGGCTTCTCGCCGTACGTCATTGCACTGAATGATGCAGGAGCAAATACGATTGATGACGGGAACCAACAAGGCCCATCTGACAGCGGGCCTGACAATGATGTACTTCCTCCTGATATTGACGGAGGAGTGCAGGATGGAAGCAACAATCTGCTTGGCAGCTCGAACCCATCTTCTGGTACAGTAAGTACACCGCCAGCAGGGAGTCCGGAAGGTTCCGGGCCTGTATCAGGCCAGAATGGAGGCAGCCCGTCGACGCAAAGTTCAGACGCAGATGCAAAAGCGGCCTCGGGTGAGACGGTTGATAAGACATCAAAAGCGTCCGCCCAGGTAAAAGTGTCGGACAAAGAAGATAAGACAAAGGCATCCAAGACGGCAGACGAATCTCGAATAGTAATTTGGGGACTGTTGCTGCTGCTTTCGGCGCTGGCTGCCGCGTTTGCTATCAGATTTCGGAAATTAATAAAAAAATAAGGCTTCAGGGCAGGAGGAATCCTGCCCTGTTTTGTTGCTATAAAAAGTAGATTAGTTTATAATGGGTTACGTAAGTGTTTGCGTTGGATGTAATAATTGTAAGGGAAGTCAGAATTCATGGAATACAGAGAACAGCTGAAGATTATCAAATCACATAAATGGAACGAAGAGACCGGGTCAAGAGAAGAGCGACCCAGGAAGAATAACAAAAAAAGAAAGCCGGGTATAGCCAGCAGATTTCTATGGCTCATTCAAGTGCTTGCTTCTGCCTTTTTTCTCGTGGCGGTTCTGATACTTGGCATCATTCCTTTCAAATATCTTATATTGCTTGCCTTCATTGTTATTGTACTATTGATACTGACGCGGTATATGCAGAAGAGGGCCTGTAGGAGCCGTAAGAAGAAAAGGTCCGGCAAAGGGCTATGTATCTGCGCAAGCGTGGTGTTTGCCGTGGCCGGATTCTATGCGTTGAAGGGAAATGCTGCGCTGGATAAGATTGCAACTGGTGAAGAGAGCGGAAAGTATGGTGAAGAACATGGGATTGATGTGACAGAACGACCTTTCAGCGTCTATATAAGCGGTATTGACGTGTATGGTGATATCACGCAGAACAGCAGAAGTGACGTGAACCTGATAGCGACGGTGAATCCTAAGACACACAAAGTGCTCATCACGACGACGCCCAGGGATTATTATGTGAGGATTCCGGGGGTCTCCGGGGACGCGAGTGACAAGCTTACGCACGCAGGCATCTATGGGATAGATACATCTATTGCGACGCTGGAGAATCTGTATGACACAGAGATTCCATTTTATGTAAGGGTAAATTTTACATCTGTGGAAGAGATTGTGGATGTGATGGGAGGTGTGGACGTGGAATCTGAGCTTGCTTTTACGACGAGCGAGGACTCGGGCCTTGTGATGGATGTGAAGGATGGAGATAATCACTTTAACGGAAAAGAGGCATTGGCTTTTGTAAGAGAGAGGCAGAACCTGCCGACCGGTGATAATCAACGGGGTAAGAATCAGCAGGCGCTGCTGACCGCGTTGATTAAAAAGACAATGTCGCCAATGATTGTATTTCGGGCCAATGGAATGATTAACAGTGTATCGGGGAACTCGGAGACGAACATGTCTGAGAAGCAGATAAAGGCTTTGATTAAAATGCAGTTAAATGATGGAAAGGGATGGGATATAGAGTCGGTGGCAGCAACAGGAGATGATTCCGGTAAGCAGTGGTGCTATTCTTACGATGGAGGACCTTTATTTGTAACGGTTCCGGACTGGAGCAAGATAGAAGAAATTAAAAATAAGATCCATGCAGTATCAAAGTGACATGGCAGGAGGATGCATTGATGGACAAAACAACGTTAATAATTATGGCGGCAGGCATAGGAAGCCGTTTCGGTGACGGTATAAAGCAGTTGGAATCAATCGGACCAGATGGAGAGATTATTATGGATTATTCTATCTATGATGCATTGGATGCTGGTTTTGATAGGATAGTATTTGTAATCAGGAAGGATTTGGAAAAGGAATTTAAACGTATTGTGGGCAGCAGGATAGAGAAAATTGTAGATGTTGATTATGCCTATCAGGAATTGAATGATATTCCGTCGGCATACAAACACAAGTTGAAATACAGAAAGAAACCGTGGGGAACTGGACAGGCCATCTTATGTTGCAGAGACTTTGTGGATGGACCGTTTGCAGTTATCAATGCGGACGATTATTATGGTAAAGAAGCATTTAAAAAGTCCTACGCTTATCTATCCAATGCTCAAAAAGGTAAGGATAAGAAACAGATGTGCATGATAGGTTTTATATTAAAGAATACATTAAGTGACAATGGGGGTGTAACGAGGGGAATATGCACTGTGGGTACGAATGGTCTTCTCGAAGGCATCGTAGAGACTCATAATATAGAAAGAAGGGGGGATAAGGCGATAGTTGCCGAGTGTGGTCATGAAAGGGAAATCGATTTAGATTCCATAGTATCTATGAATATGTGGGGAGGTTTTCCTGATTTTTTCCAAACACTTGAGGACGGCTTTACAAATTTCTTGAATGCCCTGGAAGAAAATGATATGAATGGAGAATATCTTCTTCCAACGATAATAGGGGAACAGATAGGTCAAAACAAAATAGAAGTTGAAGTCTTGCAGTCATCAGATGAATGGTTCGGAGTAACATACAAGGAAGATAAAGAGACGGTAGTAGCGGCAATTCAAAAACTGGTTGCTGTTGGCATTTATCCAGAGAGGCTATATAATTCATAGGTAATTGATTATTAATCTTGAGGAGGGAAACGATGAAAAAAATATTTAGAAAAGTAATGTCTGTTCTTCTTGTGATAACATGTGTATGCAGCATGTCTGTCTCAGTTATAGCAGAAGAACCAGCTGCGGACACGGAGACTGAGAATTCAACTGAGATTGGAACAGTCGGCTGGCAAGGTGATATTGCGGCAGGCACCGGAACATATATAGATGAAAACGGTGAAAAAGCAACAGGACTATATAGAATTGGAAATCAAACATTCTATTTTAGCGAAGAGGGATATGCTCAAGCCGGCTGGCAGGAAATCGAAGATGCAGTATATTATTTTGATTTGGATACTGGTTTTCGATATGAGAATGTAACAAAGACTATCAGCGATAGAACTTATGAATTTGATAATGAAGGAAATTTTAAGGAGATAGCGGGCGATAACAGCCACGATACAGAAATCGAGGATCAGGGCAATAATAAGGAAGACGATAATAAAGTCCAGAAATCTGAGGGTAATTCAAGTGAAGATATAGCTGCATATAATAATTCTGAGGCAGATAAACCAGCAGAGATTGCAGATGATATCCTTACTGGCTGGCAGGATACGGATGCAGGCAGGAAATATATTGATGATTCGGGCTTAGCAGTAACCGGGATGAAATCAATTGAAGGAAAATTATACTATTTTAACGAGTCGGGTATTCTTCAGACGCGATGGATTGATTATCACGGCAAGAAATACTTTGCCATGGATGATGGAAGCATACATACAAGTGGCTGGCTGTATGCTGACGGTAATTATTATTTCTGCGGAAAAGATGGGGCTGTTTTTTCAGGCTTACAGACAATAAGTGGGAAAAAGTATTTTTTTGATACAGATGGAGTACGACAGACGCGATGGGTTGATAGCAATGGCAAGAAGTACTTTGCCATGGATGATGGAAGTATACATACAAGTGGCTGGCTGTATGCTGACGGCAATTATTACTTCTGTGGCAATGACGGTGCAGTGCTCTCGGGACTGCAGGTAATAAGCGGAAAAAGGTATTGCTTTGATGCAGATGGGGTACGACAGACGCGATGGGTTGATTATAATGGCAAGAAATACTTTGCTATGGACGATGGAAGCTTTCGTGTAAACGGCTGGCTGTATACAGGAGGCAGTTACTATTTTTGCGGAGGAGACGGAGCAGTCCTGAAGAATTTCCAGACAATAAGCGGGAAAAGATATTATCTCGGTACGGATGGAATCCGCCAGACGGGGTGGATAGATTTAGGCGGGAAAAGATACTTTGGAATGGAGGATGGAAGTCTTCGTGTAAACGGCTGGCTGTATACGGGAGGAAACTATTATTTCTGCGGAGGAGACGGAGCAGTCCTGAAGAATTTCCAGACAATAAGTGGGAAAAGATACTATTTAGGCACGGATGGAATCCGCCAGAGGAGCTGGATAGATTTAAATGGTAAAAAATACTTTGGAATGGAGGACGGAAGTCTTCGTGTAAACGGCTGGCTGTATACGGGAGGAAACTATTATTTCTGCGGAGCTGACGGAGCGGTCCTGAAGGGATTTCAGACTGTAAGTGGGAAGAGGTATTACTTTAATGCTGAAGGCATTCGACAGTCGAGATGGATAACGGTAAATGGAAACACTTACTTTGCAATGGAAGACGGAAGTCTTAGGAAAGGCTGGCTTTACGCAGACAGCAATAATTATTTCTGCAACTCAGCATATGTAGTGGTCAAAGGAAATTATGCTATAGATGGAGTTGCTTACTCTTTTGATCAGAAGGGTGCAATGATAAAAAAGAGCGGATGGGGAGAATATAAGGGGAACAAATATTATTTCAATCCGGCTACCGGCTTCCCATACAAGAATCAGTGGGTATCTTTTGGTTCCACGCAATATTATGCTAATTCTAAGGGACATATGGTCAGCGGCTTCTATACCATTGGCGGAAAGCTGTACTACTTTTATCCTGATTCTAAGATAATGGCGAGAAATACGACGATCAACGGTTATCAAATCGGTGCCAATGGTGTCGCAGTGCCTACCCGTATGGCACGTATGTACAGCATGGCCCAGGGATACTCCAGCACCACCCCATATCTGATAATGGTTGACAGGGCCTCCCACAAAGTTGGTGTGTTCAAAGGGGGCAAGGGCCTATGGAACAATCTGTACTATTGGGACTGTGCAGATGGAGCTCCGTCTACGCCTACGGTAGGAGGAATATTCAAGGTAGGGATGAAAGGGTATTATTTTGATTCGGGTTCTGCAAGGTGCTTCTGGTATACCCAGTTTTATGGCAATTATCTTTTCCATACAGTTTTGTGCTATAAAGATGGAAGCATTATGGACGGGCGCGTAGGTATGGCATTATCTCACGGATGTGTAAGGCTTCAGATTCCTAATGCAAAATGGATATATGATAATATACCGAAAGGTACAACAGTTGTTGTATATTAAATAAAAACTATGGGGGAGGGTGCGGAGCTGTATCTCTCCCTTTTGTGCAAAATCTATTAAGTATCACATAAAGATTGTATTTGAGGAAAAAATTTGTTATTATGTAACAAGTGTAAAAAAATGTAACAATTTGAAATATTCAGCGGTATTAGGAGGCATAAACGAATGGGTGTTAAACGGGTCTGCCATATGACAAGCGCACATGACAGCAGGGATGTAAGGATTTTTCATAAAGAGTGTGTATCACTGGCAAAAGCAGGGTATGATACTATTCTAGTAGTACCAGGAAAATCATTTGACAGGGATAATGTAAAAGTCAAAGGGGTTACGAGAAAGTCTGGCAGCCGTTTATACCGCATGTTATTTATGACCCGACTTGTGTACAAGGAGGCACTGGCTGCTAATGCGGATATATATCATTTTCATGATCCGGAATTGCTTCCATATGCGTTAAAACTTAAAAAGAAAAATAAGATAGTTGTATATGATAGTCATGAGGATGTGCCCAGGCAAATATTGGCGAAGACCTGGATACCGTTGAAGATGAGGACTTTTGTATCAAAAACATATGAACATTATGAGAAACGGATTGCAAGGAAACTAGACTACATTGTAACGGCGACAGATCATATTGCTGATATTTTTAGAAAATATGGATGTAAGGCAGGATCTATCAAGAACTATCCCCTGTTATCTGATATTCAATGTAAAAATGATGATTATACAAAGCGTGATAGAATCTTGTGCTATGCAGGTGGAATAACGGAGCAGAGGGGCATTACGCAACTGGTAAAGCTGATGGAGCATATTGATGCAGAGCTTCAGATTGCGGGAGCCATAAATCAGGAGTATAAAAAAGAGCTTGAGCGGCTGCCGGGATGGAAAAAAGTAAAGCTACTTGGATATCTAAGCCGTTCCGAGATAAATGACTTATATAATAGAAGCCTGATTGGTCTGGTTATTTTGAAAAACACGCCTAACCACAGAAAGGCGCTTCCTATTAAAATGTTTGAATATATGGCAGCGGGAATACCGATTATAGCGTCTGATTTTAAGCTGTGGAAGGACATTATCAAATGCAGTGAATGTGGTATCTCAACTGATCCCGAAAATGTAAAAGAAATAGAGGATGCAGTAAATAAACTGCTTGCGGATAGAGAAATGTCATATGAATTAGGCAAGAATGGACGTGAGGCAATCTGCAGAGAATATAACTGGGGGATAGAAGAAAAGAAATTGGTTGATATATATTCGCGATTAGCAAGGTAAACAGAGGAGAGGGCAGCATGATTGCAATACTTGATTATGGAATAGGTAATCTAGGTTCCATAAAAAACATGTTAAATAAAATTGGTGCGGAAACGGTGATAGCTGACAGCATTAAAGAAATAGAACAAGCTGATAAGCTTATTCTTCCAGGTGTAGGTTCTTTTGACAATGGTATGAGATGCCTGCGTGAAAAAGAGTTTGATAAGGTAATAATTGAACAGGTATGTGATAATAAAAAACCGATACTTGGCATATGCCTGGGAATGCAGATGTTAGGAAGAAAGAGCGAAGAGGGCAAAGAAAAAGGATTGGATTTAATTCCGTTTGATAATAAAAGATTCAGCTTTGCGGATGATGGCTTGAAAGTTCCGCATATGGGCTGGAATTATGTTGATATAATTAACAGAGAAAATAATCTGGTGAAGGATATTGAGGAAAAGCAAAGATACTATTTTGTACACTCATATCATGCTGTCTGTGATTCTAGAGAGAATGTGCTGATGACATGTGATTACGGATATGAATTTGCAGCAGCAGTAATCAATGGCAATATTTATGGAACACAATTCCATCCTGAAAAGAGCCATAACTTCGGAATGAAATTATTAGAAAATTTTTCGAAAGAGTGTTGACAATGTATAATAGACCGAGAGTAATTCCCTGTCTTCTGCTACAGGAGCAGGGATTAGTAAAGACGACAAAATTTAAGAATCCAAATTATCTGGGCGATCCGATTAATGCAGTACGTATATTTAATGAAAAAGGCGTGGATGAATTATGCCTGCTTGATATTGGGGCTGCGAAAAGCAGTGGCAGCCCGGATTTTGACTATCTTAAGAATATAGCCTCTGAAGCATTTATGCCATTAAGTTATGGAGGTGGTATTACGGAACTGAATCAGATTAAAGAATTGTTTGCTATTGGTTTTGAAAAAGTTATTATTAATTCCGCAATAAACAAAGATGACTCATTGTTGAAGAAGGCGGTGGAATATGCGGGGAGCCAAAGTGTTGTGGCGTCAATAGATGCAAAGAGAGAGTTATTTGGAAAATACTCATGCTTTATAGACGGAGGGAACACAAAGATAAAAGTGTCTCCTGCAAAGCTGGCAAAGCATTATGAAGAATCAGGTGCTGGTGAGATAATTATTAATTCTATTGATAATGATGGGATGATGCAGGGGTATGACATCGATTTGATTCGCCAAGTCACTGAGTCGGTAAATATTCCTGTAGTTGCCTGCGGCGGTGCAGGGGGGGTGCCCGACTTAAAGCTAGCCTTGGAGAAGGGTGGTGCCCATGCAGTATCAGCCGGCAGTATGTTTGTATATTTCGGCAGAAAAAAAGCAGTGCTGATTAATGTACCCGAAGAAAGTGAATTATATAGAGAAGGAGTTTATTGTGATGAGTAAATATCAGATTTGTACAAGGTGTATAATGGACACATCAGATCCAAAGATTTATTTTGATGACAATGGAGTATGTAATCATTGCCATCGTTTTGATGCTAACGAGGAACTATATGGATATCGTGAGGGGAGCAGCGATGAAAAGCTGAAGAGGTTAGTTGCCCAGATGAAAAAAGACGGTCAGGGAAAGGAATATGACTGTATACTGGGAATCTCAGGCGGCGTAGACAGTGCATATATGGCTTATCTCACTAAAAAACTGAATCTTCGGGTGCTTGCTGTCCATGTTGACGCGGGATGGAACAGCGATGTTGCCGTAAAGAATATTAAAAAGATGTGCGAAAAATTGAAAATAGATCTGCACACTGTAGTTATCGATTGGCCGACTATGAAGGAGCTGCAAAGAGCATACATGTTTTCCGGCCTGGCTAATCTGGATGTACCTCAAGACCATGTTTTTCTTGCAGCTATGTATAACTATGCTTCCAAGTGTCATGTAAAATATATGCTGAACGGGAGCAATGTTGCTACGGAAGGCGTTTCACCTGTAGCATGGGGATATACAGCAACAGATTACGCCAACATAAAGAGCGTATATAAGAAATACGGACGGGGAAAGAGCTTAAAGAAATATCCTCATTTTGGAGTACTGAAGTATCTAAAGTACCAGTCTGAAATTGTCAGAGTAGATTTGCTCAATTACGTGCCTTACTCTAAAAAAGAGGCAATGGAAACACTGGAGAGAGAGTTCGGCTGGGAGTATTATGGTGGAAAGCATTATGAATCCAGATTCACCAAATTCTTTCAGGGGTATTTTCTGCCTCAGAGATTTGGCTACGATAAAAAGCGTTCTCATCTGTCTAGTCTGGTATTAGGTGGTGAGATGACGAGAGAAGAAGCACTGGAAGCGATGAAGGATGATTCGGATTATACAGAAGCCCAGATGATGGAGGATAAGGAATACATACTTAAAAAGCTTGATATTTCTGATTCCGAGTGGGAAGGTATAATGAAGGGTGTAAAGAAGACGGAGGATATGTATCACTCCAGGAAAAAAATGCTGGCATTCCTCCGTATGGTAAAGAGGAAGATTAAAGTGTTAAAAGGTTAATCGTTATTGGAAGATTCAGGAAGATAAGTGATGAAGAATATAAAAATATTGGCAATCAATCCATACGAGACAATACAATATTATGAAAACCGCCCTATGGAAGAGGCTCGTTTTTTTAAGGCGCATGACTGCAATGTGGAGACAATCCTTATGGAGAGGAAAGTGGCGGGAAATAAAGTAGCTGCAAATAAAATAGCAGATATAAATACCCTGCATTTCATATGTAAAGATGACAGACTGATATCCAGACTTTCTAAAAGCAGAATAGGAAACGGATTAAAAAAGGTAGTCTATTTTGGATGGTATGTACGCTTTATATTATGGCTGAGGAAGTATTTGAAAAGTGAAAAACCTGACAGCCTTATCTGCCATAATATTGAGATGGCCTTGGCGGGAGTATGGGCCGGCAGAAAAAAAGTTGATAATATTGTATTTGTAATGAGGGAAATGTACGAGGGACAAAGTACACGGGCATTGAAGAACCGGGTTATCAAACTGGTAAGCGGCTACGTTCAGAACCGCAGCGATTTTCTCGTACATGTTGTACCCAAACAAATGGAGTATACATCTGAAAAGAATAGAAATAAAGTAATATATATACCCAATTATCCTAAGGAAGAGATTTATAGCAAGATCGTTCATAAAGAAAGCGTTATGATCCGGATTAATTATATTGGTTCCGTAAGAGATGTGAAGTCGCTTAAAATGCTGATGGATGCAGCGCAAGGGCTGAAAGGCATTAAAATTGGGATTCATGGAATGGGCGAGGCTTATGAAGAATTAAAGAGCATTGAACACGCTTATAAGAACGTTGACATAACAGGTTATTATAATTACGCGGAGGATACGGAAAAGCTGTTTGCAGATACGGATATTATTTACTGCGCATACAATATTGAAGTACCAAACTGGAGGGCGGCATATCCGATTAAGCTGTATGAAGCCATTGCCACGGGAATCCCGGTTATCTTGTGCAAAGGGATGGCGCCGGAGAGGTTCGTAATATCTAACGGCTGTGGATTTGTATTTGACTATAATGTTGATAGCTTAAGAGCACTGTTATCAGAGATAGTTGAAAAGAAAGAGCTGCTTCTGGAGAAACAGAAGGGTGTGCAGAATCTAAAGGGAGAGTATACCTGGAACAAGGTTGTTCAAGAATATTTAAAAATCCTAATATAGACTGGAGGCAGTGAATGTGTGTCAGAAGCAGCAGAGAAATAAAAACTTGACAAATAGTATGATATTGCTGATAATAATGCTGATATATAAACTAGCCTTGGAATTGGGTTTTTGGTTTTTGCTGTCAAAGGCATACTGGGGCCTGGGAGTATATAGATATGACTTTAATCTGGGGAAATATTTATTAGGCTTTATCTGGTGTTTTTTGCTTTTTGCCATGATTAGACATGATATAAGAAAACCGTCTGTCTTTTTTTTGGAACTTGAATATTTTATGGCTATTATACCAATTACGGTTATCTTTGCATTCAGTAATGAAAACATCTTGTACTATACAGCTGTCTGCTCCGGTTTTGCCGTGGCGGAAATTGTCGTCTGGATGGGAAAGGATATAGTCATACCAAAAATAAATCTGGCGAGTAAGATTATCATTATAGCATTCTATATTATAACTATTATCGTATATATTACAATCGTACTGCAAAATGGAATGTTTAGTTTAAAAGCACTTGATATATATGAAGTATATTCTGTAAGAAGCGACTTCCAATTAAACAAGTATGTAGGTTATCTGTTTAACTGGCAGTATACGATAATAACACCGTTTCTTATTGTCAGAGCAATAGACAGAAAAAAGTATGTAACTGTGATTACACTATGCGGTTTACAATTCCTGGCTTATTTATATGCGGCGCAGAAAAGTATATTGTTTGTCATACCGCTTGTTGTAGGAATTGCGATTGTTTCTAACTTAAAAAGTTTTAATAAGCTGGCATTTTGTGGACTGTCAATGGGTACTGTATTAGTAACATCACTTGGGTTCAAATTGAATTTCTTCTATCAGCTTTATGATTTGTTCGTCAGAAGAGTGCTTATTCTGTCGGCAAACTTAAAATTTATATATTATGATTATTTCTCAACCCATACATTGATAGGTCTTGCAGGGACGTTGTGGGGGAAGTTCCTGGGCATAGAATTTCCGTATAAAGAACGTATTGGTATTATTATATCTAAGGAGTATTTTAATAAACCGGAGATGAATTCTAATACAGGCTTTTGGGCAGAGGGGTATTATAGATTTGGGCTTTTCGGTATCCTGTTGGTAGGTATACTATTTGCGCTGCTAATCCTTGTGATTGATGAGTTTGCAAAATGGAACGGATACTCATTTGCGTTAGGAATCAGTTTTTTTGCGATATTTATATTAAATGATGGAGGTATTATAGATTCGATACTCTTTGGCCCACTTACAGTTTTAATTTTTCTTTGTTTGTTCTATAATAAAGAAGATGATTTTAAAAAGATAAAATTTGACAGGAAAAAAGATAACAGTTAATAGTTGAAAATAAAAATAGTTAGGAGAGAAACATGAAACAGGAATTATTGAAGAAAATCGAAAAAAAAGAATTAACGGTAGGTGTTGTAGGTCTTGGATACGTCGGCCTTCCTTTAGCTGTTGAAAAAGCTAAAGCTGGTTTTAAAACAATAGGTTTTGATGTCCAGGATGCCAAAGTTGAGATGGTTAATGCAGGGCACAATTATATCGGTGACGTTGTGGATGATGATTTGAAAGAGCTAGTAGAGAGTGGTATGTTTAAGGCAACAACAGACTTCAGTTTTGTGAAGGATGTTGACTTTATTGCTATCTGCGTTCCGACCCCATTGGACGAGCATCAACAGCCGGATATCAGCTACGTCAAATCTTCTACAGAAGCGATAGCCAAATATTTAAAGAAGGGTACTATGGTAGTATTAGAGTCTACTACATACCCGGGTACAACTGAAGAACTCATCAGGCCTATATTGGAAGAGGGCTCTGGATTAAAATGTGAGGAAGACTTTTATCTGGGCTTTTCACCTGAAAGAGTAGATCCGGGTAATCTAATCTATAAGACAAAGAATACACCAAAAGTAGTAGGAGCCATCGGAAAAGACGCTACAGAAGTTATCGCTTCCATGTATCGTTCCGTATTAGAGGGTGATGTATGTGAAGTGTCATCTCCTGCAATTGCTGAGATGGAAAAGATATTGGAGAACACATACAGGAATATCAATATAGGACTGGTAAATGAGCTGACAATGCTGTGCCAGAAAATGGGTATCAGTATGTGGGAGGTTATTGATGCCGCAAAGACGAAACCATATGGTTTCCAGGCATTTTACCCGGGACCGGGTCTGGGAGGACACTGCATACCGCTTGATCCTTATTATCTCACATGGAAAGCAAGAGAGTATGGTTTCCATACTTCCATGATAGAGAGTTCAATGATGATTAACGACAGGATGCCTGAATACTGTGTCGAGAGGGCCAGCAAGATTTTGAACCGGCACTCGAAGGCTATGAATGGTGCTAAAGTGTTGGTATTAGGAGTAGCATATAAACAGGATATTGACGATTATCGTGAAAGCCCGGCTCTTAGGGTAATCGAAATACTTAAGAGAGAGAAGGCTAATGTGGAATTCTATGATCCGTGGGTAGCTGAATACAAATATAACGGCACTGTAAAAAAAGGCATTGAAAAGATATCTCCAGAGATAATAAAAGACTATGATCTGGTTATGATTACGACAGCTCATTCTAATGTGGATTATAAGATGGTACAGGAAAATGCAACCGCTGTATTTGATACAAAGAATGTTATGAAAAATGTGGAAAATAAAGAGAATGTAGAAATACTATAGGAGGACATATAAGATGAAATATGCACTGATTGGCTGTGGCCGTATTGCTACGAACCATGTGAAGGCGGTTGTAAATAATAACCTCGAGTTTGTCGCGGTATGTGATGTTATCCCCGAGCATATGGAGGAGCTGTTAGCGAAGCATGATTTACAAGGGGATGTGGGGATTAAGAGATATACTGATTATAAAAAACTTATTGAAGAAAATGAGATTGAATTAGCCGGAATTGCGACTGAAAGTGGGAATCACGCAGAAATTGCCCTTTATTGTATCGAGCATGGAATCAATGTCATTATTGAAAAACCGATGGCTATGAGTTTGGATGATGCAGAAGCGATAATTAAATTGTCGGACGAAAAAGGTGTAAAAGTATCTGCCTGCCATCAGAATCGTTTTAACGTAGCTGTTCAGGAATTGAGAAGAGCAGTAGAAGCAGGCCGGTTTGGCCGTATGTCACATGGGGCGATACACGTCAGATGGAATCGTAATAAAGGGTATTACACCCAGGCACCTTGGCGCGGAACATGGGCACAGGACGGCGGCGCATTGATGAATCAGTGTATACACGGTATAGATTTGCTGCGGTGGATGATGGGAGATGATATAGATGAGGTTTACGGTGTGACACGCCAGCAGTTCCACGATTATTTGGAGGCGGAAGATATTGGCATGGCTGTTGTCAAGTTTAAGAATGGCTCTGTCGCTACTGTCGAGGGAACTACGAATGTGTATCCGCAGAATCTGGAGGAAACGTTATACGTATTTGGAGAGAATGGTACTGTCAAGCTGGGAGGAAAATCAACCAACAACATCGATGTGTGGGATTTTGCCGATGAAACCGATGAGGATAAAAAGAACAAAGGCCTTGAGGAGGAGACAAGTAATGTATATGGCAACGGACATACAAGCCTGTATGCAGATGTGATTGATGCAATTCAAAACGACAGAGAACCATATGTTAATGCACGTGCAGGCAAGAATGCACTGGAACTCGTTCTGGCAATCTATAAGAGTCAGAAGGAAGGTAAGCCGGTGAAGTTTCCGGTGGAACATTTTGCCAGCATCGATATGACAGGAGAGTTTTAATGAGTGCTTATTTTGTTCACGAAAGCAGTTATATAGATGAGGATGTTATAATAGGAGAAGGCACGAAAGTGTGGCATTTTTCTCATATCCAGAGTGGGGCCGTTATAGGAAAGAACTGCTCCTTTGGACAGAATGTCAATATATCTAATAATGTCAGAATTGGCAATGGTGTTAAAGTACAGAATAATGTTTCGATTTATGAAGGTGTTGAATTAGAGGACTACGTTTTTTGTGGTCCTTCTATGGTTTTTACCAATGATACTACTCCAAGGGCAAAATATCCAAAAGGAAATGCCGGCTACAGGAAGACCATCTTAAGAGAAGGAGCCACGGTTGGTGCCAATGCGACGATTGTCTGTGGGCATACAATTGGAAAATGGGCTATGATTGCGGCGGGAGCTGTTGTTACGAAGGATATCCCGGACCATGCCCTTGTGGCCGGAGTTCCGGCCAGACAGATTGGCTGGGTCTGCGAATGCGGAGAGGTACTGCCGGATAATCTTATCTGTCCGGTCTGCGGGAAAAAATTGGAGAGATAGAGGCAGTATATTTATGATAAAATCATATATTGAGAAGATAAAGAATTCCGATATATTAAAGAATATAGCCGTGCTTGCATCGGGAGTTGTTATTGGTTATGCAATTAATATGCTTCTTCTGCCTGTTATCAGCAGAATATTTACCCCATCTGAATTGGGTGAATATGATTTGATTTTAAGTAATGGAAATATCATATCCAGTTTTGTGACCATGGCTTTGCTGGTTGCAATAATGATACCGAAAGAGGACGGTGAGGCGGTAAAAATCTGCAAGCTGATCAGGACAGCTAATTGTTTATTCCTTTTAGTGATTTTTGTCGGCATTCTTATTGTCTCACCCAATATTCATATATTTAATGTTAAGGGAAATTATTACTTATCCGTAGTATTTTTGATTTTATATGTTTTGCTCTTTAATGAACAGAATGTTTATTATGCATTTGTTAACCGCAAGAAGATGTATAAGATATTGTTCTGGAATCCTATCCTTTCTGCAATAGCGAACTCTGGGTTTTCAATTGCATTGGGAGCAGCAGGGCTGGGTACAACAGGCTATATTATTGGAACATTATTGTCATATATTGTATGTATAATCCATATGCGCAGGAAAGTTAATCCATATGAGGGGCATGTTGGCTTGAAGGATTTAAAAGACACTCTTATCAGATATAAAGCGTATCCACTCGTACAGATGCCCGCCAATATGGTGTCCATAGTTTCAGCTCAATTACCGATTCAGTTTCTGGGACGTATATTTGGAAGCGCTGCGTTAGGTGGTTACACAATGGCATGTAAGATTCTTAGCGTACCCGTAACCTTACTTGCTACGCCTGTAAATCGAGTGTATTACAGAGAAGCTGCCGAGAGGTACAGCAGAGGGGAAGACATCGGTGGCCTATGTTTTGACATGGTGGAGAAGAATATAAAACTTGCAGTAATACCTATAGGAATCCTTGTAATAGCAGGTAAGCAGATAGTTGAGTTTGTATTAGGTTCTGCATGGGCTGTATCAGGAATATATATTACAGCCCTGGGCTTTCTGTATTTGCTGAAGTATTGTTCTGCGTGTATATCCGGAACTTTTGTAATTGTGGAAAAGCAGAAGCTGGCATTGATTTGTTCAATATATTCATTATTACAGTACATTGCATGTTTTGTAATAGCAAGAGTATTAAGCCTGACGGTAGTACAGACGGTAATTTTTTATGCATTCTGTGATGGTATCTGCAATTTTGTGAATATTTTTTTGTGTATAAAGACTACGCAGTTTAGTATGAAGAGATTCGCCGGTTTTGTGGCAAAATATATTGTCGGCAGTTCGGTGGTCATCTATGGTATTTATTTTTTTGTGTCACAGCTATAGTATCGAAAGTGGGATATCGTTATGAGCATAATGAATAAAATATACAAATATCTGCCTCATATAAAAAGAGGTATAATATTTTATCTCGACCAGGGGACGAAAGTAGAAGTTGATTCTAATTTAAAACCACGTCTCAGGATAGAGACGGTTACAAATCATATGTGTAAAGATGTCTGTGCTGTGAGAAATAAGAATGTTCAGTATGCGTTTGAAAATATGGTTAGCAAAGGACAAGTATGTGTTTTTGCTTATGTAGACGGTAGGATGGCGGGACATGCTGCGTGTGTGCTGCCGCATAATATTGAAGGGGCTTTTAAGGTAAAAAATAGTGCGTATATACACTATTGCTATGTTGATTCAAAGTACAGGGGCAATAATATATATCCGTTAATGTTGAAGTACTTGATTGAGACATGCAGTACTGACAAAGATATTATGAAGTTCACTATAACAACATCCTTTGATAACAGACCTTCTCAGCTCGGTTTGAAAAAAGTGGGATTTAGTTATTTAAAAAGATATTATTATGTAGAATGGTGGAAATTTAAATGGAAAAAAATAACAGTTTAAATCTAAGTAATAAAGAAAAATATATAAAATTTTGTACTAAAGAAAGAGTTAATATTTTTCAAAAGCCATTTTGGATGGATGCAGTTTGCGGAGAAGATAATTGGGATGTTATTTTAGTAGAAAAAGGTGGACAAATAGCAGGCTGCTTAGTTTATGCTTTTATTCGATTAGGTAATAGAATAAGGGTCATACAGCCTAAGTTTACTCAGTCTAGTGGAGTGGTAATTTCATACCCGCCGAATCAAAACTATGAAAGAAAATTGTCTTATGAAAAAGAGATTATGAAAAAGCTAATTGAACAGCTTGAAAGTAAAAATTTAATTAGCTATTTACAAACACAAGATTATAGAGTAACAAATTGGCTTCCTTTTTATTGGAAAGGTTATAGACAAACAACCTTTTATTCATATCGTATCATGGATATATCAAATGCTGATGCAGTGTTTGACAGTTTTTCTTCGTCTAAAAGGAAACAGATACGACATGCCACAAAATGTGGAGTTAAGGTTGGAGAAAATTTGTCAGCTAAAGATTTTTATGAATTGCATAAAAAGAGTCTAATATTGAGTGGTATTGACATCTCATATTCATTTTGCTTATTTGAAAAAATTTATAATGCAGCATATGATAATAATTCTGGACAGGCAATTTATGCTGAAGATGCTGATGGAAATATAAAAGCTGCTGTGTTTTGTATTTGGGACGATGAATGTGCATTTGATTTGATTTCGGCTATTTACCCTGATTTTAGAAGTAGTGGTGCTCTGACACTTTTAGTATTTGAAATGATAAAGAGGTTGTCTGGCAAGGTGAAATGTTTTGATATGGAAGGCAGTATGATTGAAAGTGTAGAAGATTCATTTAGTAAATTAGGAACCAGGCAATTGCCTTATTTTAAAATAGAAAAAGAATTTGTATCCCCGGTGAAGTTACTATATTATAAAATATTAAACAGGTTTAAACAAGTGTGAATGTAATGAAAACTAAAATTATAGATTATGTCATAAAGTTTCTTCTAGGTCCGCAAAATGATGAGCTGTCCCGATATATTTCATATGGTGAGGACAGTGGAAGAGTAGTAATCAAGGAATCTGGTTTTTTTAAGCCGGATACTTATATGACTGAAAACAGCTTACCTTCATTTCCTTTAAAGGAACTGAAAGGTTTACCTATCTTATTTGGTGATAATACTATAGAGAAAAAAGATAATAAGATTGTACTGGGCGCAGATATCATCGCCTCGGCTTTTTTTATGATTACGAGATATGAGGAATATATCCGGACAGATAACAGAGACGGACATGGCCGGTATCTGGGTAAGGGTTCTATTTTATATAAAGCCGGCTGTCTGGAACGGCCTTTGGTTGATGAATATGGAAATTTATTGAGAACATGTCTTGCTGAACTGGGCATTCCCGTTAGAACGGTAAAGAAAGGATTCGAGCGTATATATCTCACCCATGACGTCGATCAGATATGGCAATGGAAAAATTTATTAAGTGCGATGAGGACTATGGCAAAACGAATCGTATTAAATAAAAGCAATAAAACAGAAAGTATCAAGGCGCGGTTGAATTATAAAAAATATGACCCCATATATACGTTTCCATGGCTTTTAAAGATGGATAATTCGGTACAGACCCTGACAGAAAAGTGCAAATGTGTTTATTTCATAATGGGGTGCAGACATTCGCAGAGAGACTTTGGGTACATTGACAAAGAAAAAGATGTAAAAGATTTTGTGAATTATGTAGAAAATAACGGTGCTACTGTCGGCATTCATATCAGTTATGAGGCAGGTAAAGCACCGGAGAATATAAAAAAGGAGAAGAAGAGGATTGAGGGAATCTGCAATCATGAAATAACCTTAAACAGATATCACTATCTGGCCAGCAGACATCCTCTCGAATTAAAACATTTAGTACGATTTGGTATAACGGATGATTTTACAATGGGCTTCGCAGATGCTGCCGGATTCAGGTTAGGAACCTGCAGAGCCGTGAAATGGATTGATCTTAATGAAGAAGAAATAACACCCTTAACCTTACACCCTATGACCGTGATGGAGGTTACGTTAGATGGCAGTGAATATATGGGATTAACGGAAGAGGAAGCTTATAAAAAGGTGTGCAGGCTGCTGGACCACGTATTTGAATATAATGGCGAGGCCGTTTTACTTTGGCATAATTCTACAGTATCGGCAGCCAGTGATGGATATCAAAGAAGACTTTATGAAAAAACATTGCTTTATCTCAAAAGCAGGATTAAAAATTAGGAGGTTTTTATGGAATTCAGAGATTTAAAAAGCCAGTATAAACGTTTAGAGGGCGAAATTAACGAAGCAGTTGGAAGAGTAATGGCAGACTGTAATTTTATTAATGGAAAACAGGTGCAGGAACTGGAAGGAAAACTGGCAGACTATGTAGGAGTAAAGCATTGTGTAACATGTGGGAATGGTACGGATGCTCTTACAATGATGATGATGGCATGGGACATCAAACCACTTGATGCGGTATTTGTTCCTGATTTTACTTTTTTTGCCTCTGGTGAGGTGGTATCTTTTGAGGGGGCGACACCGGTATTTTATGACGTTCATAAAGATACATTTAATGCAGATGCAGAATCTCTTGAAAGAGCTATACAGGCAGTATTGGAAGAGGGCAGGCTTACACCGAGAGCGGTCATCGGAGTTGACCTGTTCGGGCAGCCTGCGGATTATAAAGCTCTGAAAGCCGTGACTGATAGATACGACCTTCTGCTGCTTGAAGATGCGGCACAAGGGTTTGGAGGAAGTATAGCCGGGCAGAGAGCTGGCAGCTTTGGTGATGCAGCGACGACCTCATTCTTTCCTGCTAAGCCGCTTGGCTGTTATGGTGACGGTGGTGCTATATTCACAAATGATGATGAGGTGGCAGAATATCTCAGGTCCGTCAGAGTGCACGGAAAAGGAACTAAGGGCAAATATGACAATGTAAGAATCGGATGGAACTCCAGGTTGGACACGCTGCAGGCAGCAGTTTTACAGGTGAAATTAAAAGCATTTGTTGAATATGAGCTGGAAGCTGTAAACAAGGTGGCGGAGTGCTATACGGAGCTGCTTAAAGATGTTGTTCCTACGCCGGCCGTACCAGAAGGCTTTTATTCCAGCTGGGCACAGTATACGATACGTTTCAGTGATGAGGCAGAAAGGACAAAGGTGCAGGAAGCGCTTAAGAGCGCAGGAATTCCTACAATGATTTATTATCCGAAGGCGATGAGTGCACAGCAGGCATTTGCAGGGGACAAACAGTACATAGAAAACCTTAAAACACGGGAATTATGTACTACAGTATTATCTCTGCCAATGCATCCATACTTAAATGAGGCAGATATACGCATTATCGCGGATGCAGTAAAAAGAGCGCTAGCTTAAAATATACCATCAAATGGAGGATAAAATGGAAACTCAGCACAACAATGAAATAATAATCACGTGGGAGAAGTTCCGTGACAATATCAGGCGCTTCTGGTGGATTATTTTGGCTGCTGTCCTGATAGGAGCAGTGTTAGCTCTCTCTACAAGCGCATCTGGAAAAACGGTGCCTGATGACAGCTATATGGCGGAAAGCGTCTTCTATCTGAAGTCATCAGACAGCGGAGCGCAAAATAATAAGGAAGCACTGAATAATTACGTTGATGCATACAGAGAAAACAGTCTTGAAGCTTCGGGAGAGGCCAGATTAAAGACTTTAGTCAATCTAATGAGTACCGAGGGGGTTAAGCAGGAGATTGTACAGGCGATGGCAGAGCGGGGCTTTGACGATTACAAATTTGATGATGGTCAAGTGGAGCTTATACCAGAAGAAAGGCTATTGAATGTTACCGTTAAGGGAGAATCTGAAGAAGAGACTCTAGCGGTTGCTGAAATATATTCAACAGTGATACAGACCAAAATCTCAGAAATGTCAGATGACTTAGAAGTTGTCTTGTTACAGGAGCCTTCAGAGAATGTCAGAGTAGAGCATGTATCTGTACCAGGTCAATCGACATCCGTTATGAAATTTGCATTTATACTTGCCCTGTCTCTAATTGCAGCGCTTATCGCACTCTTTATATGCTCTTTGTGGGATAAACGGTTCAGAGACAAAAATGAAGTGCCGGCACTTCAGGAGGTCCCTCTATTGGGGCAGATCAAAATTGAAAAGGTCAGTAACGACAGTTTGGATATGACGGCGTTCTTACTCAGCCAATATGTAGAAAAGCAGCGTTACCATAGCTGTGCCGTTGTTAGCCTGGGATCGAAAAAGATTACGGAAGAATTGCTGGAACAGCTGTCAGGCGGTGCAAATAAAATTCTTTCGGATAAAAAGATAGCAGTTATACACGATTCAGATAATAAGTATGCGGAGTTGGAAAGTAGTGGAATTGACGAGGTAGTGTTGGCAATCGGCAAGAATGATGCTAAAATTGCAGAAGTGGAAGATACAGTGAATATTTTAAAAATAATGGATAAGAAAATAGTAGGTATCGTTTATGGATATTAATGGAGTTATGGTTTTATTATGAAAAAATGTTTGCGGTATTCAGTTTTGGTTTTGGGCATTATCTTTGCAATACTGGGGATTTGCCTGAAGTCATATAGTTTTGCTCTCTTGTGTACAGTCGCATGTTTTTTGAACAATATTATATATTGTTCGGAAAACATAAAAAATAGAATATTTTTTCTCATGTTCCATATTATGATTTTGGTGTTTCTTCTGGGCAGACCAATTATTGAACTGTTTAGAGACCATGACTGGTGGAAAGAGTATGTAAAGGAATTTGGCAAAGACAGTCTGTTTTTTGCAATAAATGCTTTGACAATAAGTCTTATTGCGATGTTTGCGGGTGCTCTCCTGGCCGAACGGCATAAAAAGGAAAAGATACGAGATGTTGTAATTGGCAGGAATACAGATTATATAGAAAAGTTTAGAAATAATCTTCAGATAATATCCGCTGTCATTTTCTACTTTTCCATGATTGCATTCCTTATGCTGGAAGTAGAGAAGCTTATATTTATGAGTGGAAGAGATTATGTGGATTACTATTCTTCTTTTGTAAGCCATGCGCCTTATATCATACATCTTATCGCCGGGTTTATGAAATACAGCCTGTGCATTTTTCTTGGAACCTTTCCGGAAAAGAAAAAATGCTATTTACCTTTGGCCCTGTATTTGATTTCAGCAATTCCCGGTCTCATAATTGGCGTTCGTAATCCGATCATGCTAAATGCGGTATTCATCTTCCTTTACTTCTTCATAAGGGACGCACTGCATGATAAAGATAAATGGCTTGGCAAACTGGAAAAAATGGCAATTGGTATAGGAACGCCAGCGGCATTGCTTTTTATGGGTGCTTATTCCAGCATAAGGGTAGGCAACAGCAATATACCGGATGGGATTGGAAAGTTGTTTGTATCATTTTTTTATGGACAAGGTGTATCCTTTAAAGTTTTGAATATAGGGTATTCCTGTATGGATATTTTGCCCAACAGGATGGAAAAGAACTATACGTTCGGAGGATTTATTGATTACGTAACTCATGGGGCCATAGCACAGAAATTTTTCTCGGCTGAAGCGTTAGACAGTGGCAACAGTGTTAAAAATGCCATGTTGAGCAATAACCTTTCCCACAGCCTGGCATATGTATCAAAAGGAGATGAATATATAACCGGTCATGGATGGGGCTCGTCGTATTTATTGGAGACCTTTATAGATTTTGGTTATTGGGGAATCGCAGTATACAGTTTCCTCTTGGCATATATTCTAATAAAAGGCATGAGAATCATTAAGAAGAATTCCTTGACGGCAACCATATTTTTATTTATTCTAACACAGATATTTTTTGTTCCCAGAGCAGAGGCGACTGGGTTCTTGGATTTTACTATACAGATTGGTTTTTGGCTTGCAGTAGTAATCTGCTATTTAATGGCAGGCCTATGTTGCAAGAAATACGAGTTTGTTAAAACATAACAGGAGGTACGGAATGTTTGAACATTTTGGGTTGAAAGATGTATTTGTTGGTATATGGAAGTATAAATGGAAGATTCTCATAGCCAGTGTGTTAGGGACTGTCATAATCGTTGCTATATGTGCGCTGTTCCCGTTCAAAACGGAAAAGATTGATCTGGATGTGGGAAATGTGTCAGAGCTTCAGATGAAAACAGTTTCATTTTATCTGGACTATAAGGGCACCGGAGAATCAGTAACCTCAAAAAGTCTGAGTGCTGCATTTCTAGCGACAATGAATGACAAAGAATGTAGAGAATATACGGCAGATTTGGTGCTGGATAAATATAGTAAAAAAGACATAGCTGGTTTTATGGGAAATGGTGTAACGGAAGCATCTATAACTACGAATTCTCTTGCTCAGTATGTGTTTTCAACAACCGATGAAGATAAGTTTGCAATCAAATTAACTGCAAGGACTTCAGATGAGGCATTTACTGAAACCTTGTTAGACGCTTACATGTCCTGGTTTAAACAGGTGGCTGCCAACGCGGGAAGCCAAGTGAATGTTGTAGAACTTTCAAGAAATGAACAAGTTGTTTCTATTGACAACAGTAATACAAAGACACTTATGGAAAAACAGCAGTGGAGTCTGACAAAGGTAGCTGCTCTTGCATTTGTTGTTTGTGTACTGCTTAGTGTAATTGGTGCGTTTTTCAAGATATTGTTTGCTCCTACGCTTAATAGGAAGAGTGATTTTGAGGCAGTCGGACTGACGGTTCTAGGAGAAGTAAGTATCAAGGAAAGGAATTAATATGGGCGAGAAAAAATCGTATAAATTGAGCAAAGAAGAGAAAGCAAAGGGCCAGATAGAATATGCCACACAGTTAATTGTCGAGCAGGCCCGTATGAATGGTTGGAAACAGATAGGTTTCACAACAAGTTCTAAATCTGACAGAGCTTTGAAGACCATTGCAGAGTGTGTGAAGGAACTAGGTAAAAAGGATGAATTAGAAACTCAGATTCTGGAGACGCTGACACAGTATCCAAAGAATGTATTTGAAGCAGAAAAATGTGATACGGTTGTATTTGTTGAACGTTATGCATATTGCATGTATTCAGAATTGGAAACATGTTTAGAACTAATGAAGAAGCATAATGTTTCTGTTCTAGGAGTTATTACTTACAGATAGATGTTACTAGATAGTACGGCACAAAGAGGAAATTAAAGATGAAAAAATTAATATCGGGTTTTATAATTGCGGCATTACTGTTCAGCCAGATTAATGCCTTGGCATTAGCTGAGGAGGGGAATAATATCGACATTAATCATGATTATGATATCAATGAAGATGCAGAATTGAGTCTTGATAAGGATAATATAATTCATGAAGGCGAAGCGGTTACCGCAAAAGTCGAATTAAAAAATACAGAAAATTACTATGAATATAGTTTTATACAAAAAGATGGGGATGCCGAATTATTGCAGGATTTCAGTGACAAAGACAGTTATAGTTTTAGTGCTGAAGGTGCAGGTATTCACACGATTCGTGTATTGCTGAAAGATGCGCAAGGGAATGTGACCATGCAGGAGATGGCTTATGAAGTTATTGCGGCAGCGGCATCTTCAGAGAGCGAAAGTGGTGTTGAAAAAGAACAAAATGAGCAGGAAATCCAGAACCAGGAACCTGCAGCTACAGATAGCGATGATAATAATAATTCAGTCAGGAGGAGCACGCAAAGCATAGGTGTTCAGCCTGAAGGAAGGGCATTATTATCAATTGAAATAAATAGCAGCCAGCCCTCCATAGTTAATGCAGGGAATTCGGTGACGCTGACGGCAAAGGGAAGCGGCGGCTCAGGGGACTATGAGTACCGTTTTACAGAGACTTACAACGGAACGGCGACGACGGTGCGGGCATACAGTTCGACGCCGACATATACATTCACGGCATCCGGGAACGGGCTGCACCGATTCACGGTAGCGGTGAAGGACAGGAGCGGGAACGTGACCTCGGGGATCCGAGACGTGACGGTAAAGGAGGAGGCGCTGAAGCTGTCCGTGAGCAGCGACAGGAGCAGTGCGGATTCCGGAGATAAGGT
>NZ_KQ236745.1:316477-452574 GCF_001185345.1 Dorea sp. D27
CACGGTAGCGGTGAAGGACAGGAGCGGGAACGTGACCTCAGGGATCCGAGACGTGACGGTAAAGGAGGAGGCGCTGAAGCTGTCCGTGAGCAGCGACAGGAGCAGTGCGGATTCCGGAGATAAGGTATCGCTGGCGGCAAAGGGAAGCGGCGGCTCAGGAGGCTATGAGTACCGTTTTACGGAGACGTACAACGGAACGGTGACGACGGTGCGGGCATACAGTTCGACGCCGACGTATACATTCACGGCATCCGGGAACGGGCTGCACCGATTCACTGTAGCGGTGAAGGACAGAAGTGGCAATGTAGCTTCAAGCAACTGTGACGTTATCATAAAAGAGTCGCCCATATCATTAATAGTTACAAGCGATAAAAGCACTACAGAAACAGAAGGAACAGATATAGTATTAACTGCCAAAGGAAACGGTGGAAGCGGCGATTATGAATATCGGTTTACCGAAACTTATGGGGAAGATGTCACTACAGTACAGGCATACAGCAATAAGGCAGCATATTCGTTTAAAGCAGCCAAAGCTGGTGTACATAGATATACAGTTGCAGTGAGAGACAGTGCGGGAAATACAACTTCCATTATATATACGTTGACAGTGACACCAAAGCCGCTTTCGATATCTGTTACCAGCAGCAACTCTGCAAGCGAGGTATTAGGTACAGAGATAACTCTGGCAGCCAAAGCAGATGATGGCATTGAGCCATATGAATACCGCTTTACAGATACATACGCGGGGATTTCGACGACGGTACAGCCATACAGTACCAAGTCTACATATACCGCTGTACTTCAGGGAGTAGGCGAGCATAAATATACAGTTGCGGTAAGAGACGCGGATGGAAGGATAGGTTCAACTGTATATTCGGTGACAGTTAGGCCGGAGGCGGGATATGAGATTTCTGTCTCAATGAAAAGCAGTCAGCCACAGAGGGTCAAGACTGGTACGGGCGTGACTTTAACTGCAACGGCAAAAGGTGGATACGGGGAGACACAGTATCGATTTACTGAGACATATCAGGGAGCTGCCGTTACTAGGCAGTCATACAGCGCAAAAAACACGTATACATTTACAGCTACAGGAATAGGAGAGCATACCTATACGATAGCTGTAAAAGATAAAGAAGGCCAAACAACATCCGTAGCATATACAATGATGGTGTATGACGATACGTTAAGAGGCATTGATGTATCAGCATATCAGGGAAATATCGACTGGAAGAGCGTGAAAAACAGTGGAATTAATTTTGCGATGCTGAGAGTTCTGTCGGGAACAATGTCAAACCTGACAGTTGATTCAAAATTCAATGCTAACATTTCAGGTGCCTCTAAAAATGGCATCGCAGTAGGTGCATATAGGTACGGCTATGCTATGACAGTAGCTGAGGCGCAGCGTGAAGCGAAAGAGACGGTAAATGCTATTAAAGCCAGCGGATATAATATCACTTATCCAATAGCGTATGATGTGGAAGATGCAAATACTCAAGGAAAGCTGAGCAAATCGCAGCTGACGGCCATAATAAAAGCTTATAAGGGAGTTATTGAAAATAATGGTTATAAGTTTATGATATATGCAAATACAGACTGGCTTAGAAATAAAATTGACATGAGCAGCTTTGCAGATGTTGATGTATGGGTAGCAAGCTGGTTTTTAGATGGAACCCCGAATCACAATCATGGATATAACGGACCGGGAACGGTTACGATATGGCAGTATTCTAGTCAGGGAAGAGTCCCTGGAATCAGCGGCGATGTCGATATGAATATAGGATATAAATCATATTAATAAAATACGGCAGTATCACTCAATGATACTGCCGTATTTTATTTGCTGACAGCTGAATTACTTTAAATAAAGTGAAAATACTAAAGCTAACGTTAATGTACAGCATATTTCAATCGTTAGCGTCACTAAGTAATATATAAACATTGTAATTTGTACCAAAATTTGATATCATAATTAAGTGTAAAAAATTTGTAACATTTTGAAATAAAGAGGTCATATTATGAAAAATATCATAAATTTAAAAAGTTCTAAAACGAGGATGTTCTTACTTTGTATAGTAGATATTGGCACCATACTGCTAAATTCATATCTTTCTCTTTTGATTCGCTATGAAGGCCACCATGAGTGGATATTGCCGGAATATCTTGACAGTATCAAGAAATACGCTTTGATTAATGTTGTTATCACTATAATTATCTTTTTACTATTAAATCTATATAAAAGTATCTGGACATATGCAGGAGTACATGAAGTCGCATCCATCATAGCAGCATGTATTTTATCTACAGCTTTCCAGGCTTTGGGATTTTTAATTTTTAATCTGATTGTACCGAGAAGCTATTACATCATCTATTTCTTTTTACTGACTATGACGACAACGTCCACCAGATTCTCCTATCGACTGCTGAGGACGTTGCAAAGTAAGGTTAAGCGTTCAGGTGGCAGGCTAATAAATACTATGGTCATTGGGGCAGGGGAAGCGGGAAGCGTCATTATACACGAGCTGAAAACGAGCCGCCACCTTAACCGTAATGTAGTCTGTATTATTGATGACAACCCTTCAAAAAGGGGAAAGTATCTGCAAGGAATCAGAATTGCCGGAGGCCGGGATGATATTATCGCCGCGGTTAAGAGATACAGTATTGAAGAGATAATTCTGGCCATACCTTCAGCAGGTCCTAAGACTACGAAAGAGATATTACGTATCTGCAACGAGACGAACTGTAAGCTGAAAGTACTGCCAGGAATGTATCAGCTCATTAACGAAGAGGTGAGTGTCTCCAAGCTGAGAGAAGTATCGATTGAGGACTTGCTTGGGAGGGACAGTATTAACATTGACTTGGACAGTGTGGCAGGGTATGTGAATAACAAAACAGTATTAATAACAGGCGGCGGCGGATCGATTGGCAGTGAACTGTGCCGTCAGATTGCCAATTATTGCCCTAAATGCCTGATTATATTTGATATTTATGAGAATAATGCTTACGATATACAGCAGGAATTGAAAAAGAAGTATCCACATCTTCGTCTGGAAGTGCTGATTGGCTCTGTCCGTAATACAAAAAGGATAGAATGGGTGATGGAACGTTATCGGCCCGATGTTGTATATCACGCAGCCGCGCATAAACACGTACCGCTGATGGAGGACAGTCCAAATGAGGCGATTAAAAATAATGTGTTTGGGACTTATAAAACTGCAAGAGCTGCTGACAAATTTGGTGTAAAAAGATTTGTTCTCATTTCAACGGACAAAGCGGTGAATCCAACCAATATCATGGGAGCATCTAAACGTTTATGCGAGATGGTTATTCAGACGTTTAACAAGTATTCGACAACCGAATACGTCGCGGTTCGTTTTGGCAATGTCCTGGGCAGTAATGGCAGTGTAATTCCATTATTTAGAAAGCAGATGGAAGAGGGCGGACCTGTTACGGTTACCCATCCGGACATTATCCGGTATTTTATGACGATACCAGAAGCCGTATCCCTGGTCCTACAGGCTGGTGCTTATGCAAAAGGCGGAGAGATATTTGTTCTGGACATGGGGGAACCTGTGAAGATTGCAGATTTAGCAAAAAATCTGATTCGTTTGTCCGGATATACTTTAGGGGCGGATATGGAAATTGAATATACCGGGCTCAGACCAGGAGAGAAGCTATATGAGGAACTTCTCATAGCAGACGAAGGTCTGCAGAAAACACAAAATGATTTGATATATATTGGGGAGCCATTAGAGTTTGATGAAGTTCATTTTCTAAGTGAGTTAAAAAAATTAGAAGAGGCTGCCATTAATGAGGATATAGAAGTAAAAAATATAGTTTCCGGTATTGTGACGACTTACCATATCAAACCGGAAGATAAAGCCAGGGATGAGAAAAACTATAGAGTCCTCAACAGCCTTGGAGCTATCAGCCACGAAGGTGCTGTAGTGGAGGAGCGGAAATAACCCGAGCCAGCTAATATACTGATGTTTAACGAGAAACAGGTATAAGAATCTAAGAAGAAAGAGGAATGTAATGAGCATAAACAATCGGCCGATTTTGATTCATGAGGTACATGATTTATGGCCAAAAACATTAACTGATATTGGCGGGATGAAAAAAAGCAGCCCCTTTGTATGTCTAATGCAGCGAGGAGAAAATGAGTCATACAAATCTGCTGACTATGTCGCAAGCACATTGGAATTTGCCGAACCACACATGGCAAAGCATGGATTAGAGCGTGGGAAATTTGTGTATATCCCTAACGGCATTTCTAAAGCGGACTGGGAATTAACCGAATGTATTCCAGAAAATCATAAAGAGGTCTTAGACAGAATTAAGGGGGAAAATAAATTTATTGTAGGCTATTTTGGCGGCTTTGCGATATCGAATGCTTTGGACAGACTATTAGACGCAGCCGAGCTTATTAAAAATAAAGACATTGTTTTTGTCCTGGTAGGCAAGGGGGCGGAAAAAAAACGCCTGTGCGGGCGAGTAAAAGAAGAAGGCATTCAAAATGTGATTTTTTTAGAGCCTATACCGAAAAAAAGCATACCGGACTTACTAAAGTATTTTGACTGTGTATATATGGGAATAGAAAAAGAGTTAGAAATATATAAGTATGGCATCAGCTTTACTAAAATGTATGATTCCATGATGGGAGGCTGCCCGATTATTATCAGCATGTCAGATGTGGCAACACCTGTAGAGACTTTTCAGTGTGGCATAAAGACATCGGTGGATAAGTATAGGCTGAAAGACTGTATCGAAAAGATGTATGCCATGCCTGAAGAAGATAGGGCGATAATGGGCAAGAACGGGAAAGAGGCAGTCTTGGAGAATTATGAATATGGAAAGCTGGCTGAAAAATATGAGGCGTTATTTCCCAAGAATAAGGCAACAATATTACTAATAAACCATTATGCGGGAAGCAGCAGCATGGGAATGGATTTCAGACCTTACTATCTAGCCAAAGAATGGGTTCGCAAAGGCCATAAAGTAAAGATTATAGCAGCAGATTATTCACATCTGCGGAGGGAAAATCCATGCGTTGCCAAGGATTTTCAAAGGCAGCTGATAGATGGAGTTGAATATTACTGGATAAAAACAGGAAAATATGAAGGAAACGGAGTCAAGAGAGCATTGACAATGTTTCAATTTATCAGCAAACTATGTATTGGGGCAAAAAGAATAGCACAGGTTATGAATCCAGATGTCGTTATAACAGCTTCTACATATCCTCTGGATATATATGCGGCTAAATTGATTAGGAAGCATGTTTTTAAGAAGAGAAAGGGTTAAAAATGAGTAAGAGCAGGATGGAAAAATTCGAAAACAGAGTCTTTATGTCCAGTCCAACGATGCATGGAGATGAACAAATATATATAAAGGAAGCATTTGACACTAATTGGATTGCACCTCTGGGAACAAATGTAGACGCATTTGAGAAGGATATGGCAGAATTTATCGGGTGTGTTGGTGCAACCGCTTTATCATCCGGAACTGCTGCAATACATCTGGCGGTAAAACTTGCAGGAATTGAAGCAGATGATACGGTGTTTTGCTCAGACCTTACGTTTGCCGCGACGGTAAATCCTATATCTTATGAAGGAGGAAATGCTGTTTTTATTGATGCAGAAAGGGATACCTGGAATATGGATCCCGCGGCATTGAGAAAAGCGTTTCAAAAATATGATGATAATGTACATGAAGATGGTAAATTGTACAAGAAACCAAAAGCGGTGATTGTGGCAAATCTCTATGGTACCCCGGCCAAGCTGGATGAAATCAGGGATATCTGTAATGAATATGAGACATTGCTGATTGAGGATGCGGCAGAGTCATTAGGGGCCACATATAAAGGAATGCAGACAGGACGCTTTGGAGTGTATAATGCGATAAGCTTCAACGGAAACAAGATTATTACGACATCGGGCGGAGGCATGCTGCTGTCAGATGATACAGAAGCATTAAAAAAAGCTAAGTTCTGGGCGACTCAGGCCCGGGAAGACCTGCCTTATTATTACCACAAAGAAATAGGATATAACTATAGGATGAGCAATATCATTGCAGGAATAGGAAGGGGCCAGCTGTTACATTTGGATCAGCACTGTAAGAAAAAAAGAGAAATATATGAAAACTATAAAGAAGGCTTTAGCGATCTGCCTTTATCAATGAATCCTTATGAGACATGCAGCATGCCTAATTTTTGGCTAAGCTGTATCCTTCTGGACAGAGGGTGTAAGACGACACCTGATGAAATAAGGAGAAAGCTGGAAAGCTATAATGTAGAGTCGAGATTGATATGGAGGCCGATGCATATGCAGCCTGTTTATGAAAGTAATGATTTTATTGCATCAGGTGATGAATATGTGGGTAAAGACATTTTTGAACGTGGATTATGTCTTCCGAGTGACCTTAAGATGACTGAAGATGTACAAAATTCAGTAATAGAAATTATAAAAACAATGTTTTAATTAAAAAAGGATAATTATTTGAAATATGAATTTATATGCACACTTAATAAAAAGGGTACAAGATTTTGTTATTGCACTGGCAGTAAGTATAATTTTAAGTCCTGTATTAATTATAGTATCGCTGCTGGTAAAAATAAAACTAGGAAGTCCGGTAATTTTTAAGCAGAAACGTCCCGGATTGAATAATAAAATATTTACGTTATATAAATTTAGGACGATGACCGATAAGAAAGACAAACATGGAGAATTGCTGCCGGATAAAGACAGGATGACCAGTTTTGGCGAGTGGCTGAGGGGAACAAGCCTCGATGAGCTTCCTGAATTGTTTAATATACTGAATGGAAGCCTGGCCATTGTCGGTCCACGTCCGCAGCTAGTGAAAGATTTGGTATTCATGGACAAGGAACAAAGGAAACGGCACAGGGTCAGACCAGGTTTGACAGGCCTTGCACAAGTGAATGGCAGAAATAATATTAATTGGGACGAAAAATTCAGATTTGATTTGAAATATATAAGAAATATAACTTTCTATAATGATTGGAAGATTATGTTTCAGACCGTGCAAAAGGTTTTCTGTAAAGAAGGAATCAATACGGAGGGGTTGGCTACTTCGGAGGATTTGGGAGATTATCTGTTGCGGCTAGGCAGAATAACGGAAGAAGAATATAGAGCGGGATTGGAAAAAAGTAAATTACTGATAAACAGTTAAAATAAGTATCGGAATCGGAGGAAAGAAATGAAAAGAAATCAGGAAATGCAGATTCCCTTTTTAGTGCCGGATATTACAGAAGCTGAAATTGATGAGGTGGTTGATACATTAAAAAGTGGTTGGCTTACCACGGGTCCTAAAACCAAAAAGCTGGAAAGAGAGCTGGCAGATTTTTGTAATACGAAAAGATTAATTTGCCTTAATTCTTCTACAGCATGTACAGAAATGGCATTACGCATACTGGGTATCGGCCCTGGGGATGAAGTTATAACTACTGCGTATACTTATACGGCATCAGCCAGCGTCATCTGCCATGTGGGCGCAACGCCGGTACTGGTTGATACCGCTAAAGATTCATTTGAAATGGATTATGATCAGATGGAAAAAGCGATAACGGAAAAACCAAGGCCATCATACCTGTAGATTTGGGTGGAGTAATGTGTGATTATGACCGTATATTTAGTATAGTGACAGGAAAGAGGCATTTATATTCGGCCGGAAATAAGATACAGTCTGCTATAGGGCGTATAGTCGTGGTAGCTGATGCGGCACATGCTTTGGGAGCTACTCGAAAGGGGAAGAAATGTGGAGAAGTAGCAGATTTTACAAGCTTTTCCTTCCATGCAGTTAAAAATTTTACTACATCAGAGGGAGGAGGTCTTACTTGGAAACCAATTCAAGGGATAGATGATGAAGAAATCTATAAACGGCTGAACCTGCTGTCTCTTCATGGACAGTCAAAAGATGCATTAGAAAAAACAAAGCTGGGTGAGTGGGAATATGACGTGGTTGGTACCTACTATAAATGTAATATGACAGATGTCTTGGCAGCTTTGGGTATAGCTCAGCTAAAGCGGTATCCAGATATGCTTGACAGGAGAAAAGAAATTATAATGACTTATGACAATACATTTAAAGAACTTCCAGTGCAAGTTTTAAAACATTACGGGAGAGACTTTTCCTCGAGTGGACATTTATATTGTGTACGAATATTAGGAAAAAACAGAAAAGAATGTAACGTTATAATGAATCAAATGGCAGAACGTGGTATAGCTACAAACGTACACTATAAACCGCTACCGATGCTGACAGCATATAAAAATATTGGTTTTAATATTGAAGAGTTTCCAAATGCATTCGATATTTTTTCTAACGAAATTACATTACCGCTGTATTCTAAACTGACAGATGAGGATGTAAAATATATCGTAGAAAACTTAAAGGCATGTATCGGCAGTTAATAATCGTATGTCTCTTGGAAAAGATGTAATAAGAGAGCATTATAGCCAGATTGACAAATGCCTGGGTAACATGTATACTAATAGCGATAAATTTGGAAATCCTCGTCATATGTCTTGGATTGTAAAGGAAATGTTATGAAAAGAATAGCTGTTATAACAATGGGAGTAAAGTTAGACGATGAGAACGGATATACAAGATTTCGTTTTCTTCCTGAGTTTTTAGTAGAAAAAGGATACGAGGTGGATCTTATCACCTCGTCATTTCAGCACTGGGCAAAAGAGCAGCGTAATATTAAAGATATTAATAAAGGCAATTATCCATTCAGGCTTAGATTTATAGAGGAGCCAGGTTATAAAAAGAATATAGATCTTCGAAGAATACGCAGTCACAGGATTGCTGCAAAAAACCTTAGAAAAATGCTGGAACTGGATGGAAACTATGATTTGATTTACTGTGAGATACCCCCAAACGACGTGGCGTTGTCGGCCGCAGAATATGCAAATGAACGTGGCATTCCTTTTGTGGTTGACGTAAATGATCTGTGGCCGGAAGCGATGCAGATGGTTATTGATATACCAATAATAAGCAATTTATTATTTTATCCATTGTTGAGAGATGCAGAAAAGGTTTATAAGCTTTGCTCGGGCGTAATAGGAACCTCAGACGAATATGCGGGCAGGCCATTCCAGAGAAATTCGAAAGATATACCCAAAGAAACAGTTTATGTAGGAAATGAAATCAGTGCATTTGATGATGGTGCGAAAGCGAATATGCAGGAAGTTAATAAAGGCTCTGATGAATTTTGGGTGACTTATGCGGGGACAATAGGGACTAGCTATGATATAAGGACAATGGTACAGGCAGCTGATGAATTGAAAAAGAGAGGCTATTCAGATATTTATTTTAAAATTCTAGGAGGAGGTCCGCTTAAAGTTGAGCTTGAAAACTATGCAAAGTCGCTGACAGGAAATGTAGAATTTGCAGGGTATGTACCGTATGAGAAGATGGCCGCTTATTTGAAAAAATCGGATATACTTGTCAATTCTTTTGTAAAGAAAGCTCCTCAGAGCATTGTGAATAAGATTGGGGATTATCTTGCAGCGGGAAAGCCTATGATTAATACTTGCAGCAGTGACGAGTTTAAGAATAAAGTTTTAAGTGATGGTTTTGGCATTAATATTGAGGCAGAGGATAAGAAAGCTCTGGCTGATGCAATTCTGGGACTCTATAATAATCAAGAAGAACGTGAATTGATGGGACGAAAGGCCAGGGAAGTTGCAGAAGAACAGTTTGACAGGCCTAATTCTTACAATAAAATAGTAAAATTAATTAGTGAGCTCATAAAGAAGGACTAGTTTGGGAATGGAGTACAGTAAAGAAGAGATACGTGAAATACAAGAAAAAAGTTTGGAGATGGCGCTTTACTTCAAGAAGATATGTGATGAAAACAATCTTTTGTTTTATTTTTGCGGAGGGTGCTGTATCGGCACAGTACGCCATAAAGGTTTTATTCCATGGGATGATGATGTTGACGTATTTATGCCAAGAAGAGACTATGAATTATTAAAAAGAATATGGAAAATGAAAGCCGACACTTCCAGATATACATTAGAGAATTCTGATGAATTTCATATAGATTATAATTTGTTTTTAAATATAAGAGACAATTCAACTACTTTTATCAGACCATATCAACAAGAGTTAGATATAAACCATGGTTTGATACTTGATGTACTCCCTTTAGATGGATGCCCATCAAATAAATTCAAACGTAAATTACAGCTGATGTGGGCTATGGTATATTCACTGTACCGTTCACAAATGGTGCCCTCAAACCACGGCAGATTTATGGAAGTGGCTGGAAAATCAGCCCTTGCCCTGATACCTTCTAAAAAGATGCGGTATAAAATATGGCGCTTTGCAGAGAAAAAGATGACGAAGTATAACATAGAAGACTGCAGATTTGTGACAGAGTTATGTGCAGGTCCCCATTATATGAAGAATGAGTACCCCAAAGAAGCGTTTGACGCAGCAGTATATAAAGAGTTCGAAGGTCACATGATGCCGATACCGCAAGGATATGATGATTATCTTAGAATTGCCTTTGGTGATTATATGAAGTTGCCACCTAAAGAAAAGCAGGTTGCGCATCATGACGTGATAAAATGTGATTTGAAGGCAGGTTATAAACAATATAAAGGCAAGCTATATTGTGTTAACAGATAATCCTGTTCAATTACTGTAGCAATTCTATATTATATGTAGAAAATAGAACAAAAGAGGTGTTATATGGCAAGAAGAAGGAGAAGGGGCAGAAGAACCAGGAAGTCTGGCAATTGGTTTACAAGGCTGAGCACGGCAAAAAAGGCAGGAGTCTGTCTGGGAGGAGTTTTTATGGCCCTAGCGGCATCTGGCGTAATATATGTAGCTGCCAAGCTGGGTAAAATAGATACTCAGGATATACCTCAGGAAGATATCGTAATCAATGCAGAGGCAGAAGAAGCCGGCGAAGGCTTTACGAATGTTGCATTATTCGGTGTGGATTCCAGAGAGGGCGACCTGGCTGAAGGAACTCGTACAGACTGTATAATTGTGGGCAGTTTAAATAACAAGACGAAAGAGATAAAGATGGTTTCAGTCTACAGGGATACTTTGCTGGATATAAAAGACGGAGAACTGCAGAAATGTAATGCGGCATATAGCTTTGGAGGACCTGAACAGGCCATAAACATGCTGAATAAGAATCTGGATTTGGATATCCAGAAGTATGTGACTGTTGATTTCAGCGTTGTAGCTGAAGCAATCGATTTGCTCGGGGGCATTGATATCGATGTCAAGGAAGAGGAAATACAGTATCTGAACGAGTTTGTGTATGAGACAGGGCAGGTCGCGGGAAAAGAAGCGTACTTTGTCCACGAACCTGGTGTACAGACGCTTGATGGTGTACAGGCCACAACATACGCACGTATTCGTTCGACTGCAGGCGGCGACTTTACTAGAACGGAGAGACAGCGGATCGTAATTGAAAAGATGGTTGAGAAGATAAAGAAGAGCGACCTGGGCACGATTAATGAGATTATTGATAAAGTATTGCCAAGCATATCTACTAATTTTACATCTGCAGAAATAATAAGCTATGCAAAGGACTTTGCTAAGTATACGCTTGGAGAAAACTCTGGATTCCCAATCGACAAGACTACAGATACGTTATCCGGTCTCGGAAGTATAGTCATCCCGGTAACGCTTGCGGACAATGTCGAGAAACTGCATGAATTCCTATACGGAACTACAGATTACGCCGTATCATCTACGGTTCAGGGTATCAGCGGCAGTATAGTAAGCAGGATAGGACAGCGTGAGGCGACTGACGACGAGACGCTGAACAGCCAGACGTATAATACCGCGCCTGAGGATGCTGCGCAGGAAAAGGGAAATAATTATGGCGGAGGTACAAATAATAATACGCCGCCAGCCGATTCAGGCGGCCAGGGAACCGTAAATGATGGAAATACTACGCCAGGAGGAAGTACAGGCGGCTCCGGGAATGGAAATGGCGGTGGTAGCGGCGATGGAAATTCAGGGAATTCAGGAAATACGGAACAGCCAGATTCAGGAGGGGATTCAGGCGGTACGACTCCTTCTACACCTGATGCTCCATCAGAAGGCGGTACAACAGAATAAATAAGCCAAACTGATGCTGGAGCAGATGCTCCAGCATCAGTTTTCTATATTAATGAAATCATCATACATGACTATAACTATATCTGGTTTATAATCATTAATATAAGTCAGATAATTATCGTTATAGCGTCCATCCTGTGGATCTAGATAACGAACTTCAGAAAATGAAAGCGACAGATACTGTGTCATGGGCCGTCCATAAGAATGAGAGATGAAAAGCAGCTTTTTATCATTACTAATATTGTGGTTTGTAATAATATTTTCTACATATCCTCCTTGTAATAAGGCATTATATTTGTTGTGATATGTTTCATCTGTAAGTATAGATTTATCAATAAAAGCCTGAAAGAAGTCACCACTTTGTTCTTTTGTTATTGTTCCATCTACTAAATGTTGATACGTAAAGTCAGTCTTAAAATTGGGGACAAGTATGTTAAAATCATCTACCCCACCATAGTATTTCCCAACCCGTATACCATTAGAGCCAAGAAAAGATGAAGGATAAGACAGCGTGCTGAAATTTGATAAGTTATATTTGTCATGTTCCCATCCTATATCTGTTTCACTCTGTATAAATTCTAGTGTTTTGACAGTAGCCAAGAAAGAGGATTCTACAGTCCAATGGTGGTCGGTTTTATAATACTGGCAGCATTCTTTAAAATTTCTTAAGTCAATGGCTGATATATTTCTACGTTCCAGTTCATCCAGCAGACTGGTGTAATTAGTATCCATATATGAATCATCATATCCTTTAAGTTCATGTATACCTTCTGTACTTTTAAATGGAGCCTGAACGAAAAAGAAGGCACCGCCATTATTTTCTGTGGCACAGGCAAGCTTTTGATAAATATCAGCCGTCTGATTAACTTCTTTTGAAGAAGAGCGTTCCATAGGTTCTGTCTTGTAGAGCTGCCCGGCATCGTCTTTTACTACATCAAAATTCTTAACCTCTCTTTTTCCTAATATTTTCTGAATTGCACCGTATATATTAATGGTACTATCATAATTTGTAAATATACTGGAATAGTTTTCTTCAAAAGCCTTAAATCTTGTGGTTTCTTGAGAAGCCGATTTTTTATCGATTATAGAAGCTATAGATGGAAAAGATATAACCATACCAAAGAGTATGCCGCAAATAAATAAAATGGCCACAATAATATTTCGTATCCTGATTGCCTTCATATTATCCTCCTTGCCTAAAAATTAAAGTAGATAAAGGGGTTATAAGTTGAATTTAATACATAAATTAGTGAAATAAAAAATATTATGACAACACATACACCCTTGAGAGCTTCTATCATATTACCGGTTGAAAGTTTTCTAACCTGCTTTATACTATTTAACGGAAATGATAAAAGAAATGCAGGTATGAAAAATACAATATATTCTTTTATGAATACCATAGTTTTAAAATTTACGGCTGATAAACTGCCCCCAAAAAACATAGCCTGTAAGTAGCTGACAGCCTTTGTGACACTATCGGCACGGAAAAAGACCCAACCTACGATGACGAACAGAATAGTCCAGAGCCAGCCAGCTAAAAAATGATTTTTAAAAAAACTGCCCATTGGAGTGAATTTTTCTAGAACCAAAAGGAAGAAATACATAAGCCCCCATATAATGAAAGTAATATTAGCACCATGCCAAAGCCCCGTCAAACTCCATACTATAAAAAGATTAAGTATAGTTCTGAGTCGTCCTTTACGGCTACCCCCTAATGGTATATATACATAGTCCCTGAACCAGCTGCTTAAAGACATATGCCATCTTCTCCAAAATTCTGTGATACTTGTGGAGCAGTAAGGGTAATTGAAGTTTTCGAGATAATGAAATCCAAACATTTTACCCAGGCCTATGGCCATGTCAGAATATCCGGAAAAATCGTAAAAGATTTGAAAAGTATATGAAACAGCACCCAACCATGCCATTCCAGCAGTTAATGAATTGCCAGGCAGGCCAAAGGCTGAATCAGCAATATACCCCATTGTGTTAGATAATAGAACTTTTTTACTGAAACCAATCATAAAACGGTAAACTCCAGAAGAAAAATCGTGGATACTTTCTTTTCTGTTTTTTATTTCGTCTGCTACCGTCTCATATCTGACAATAGGTCCGGCGATAAGTTGGGGAAACAAGGTTATATATAATCCTACATTTAACGGATTCAACTGTACTTTTCCGTTTCCCCTATACACATCTATTACATAAGAAATGGCCTGAAATGTAAAAAATGAAATGCCAATAGGTAGAATTATATCAGGAATATTAAAATCAAATAAAGCTAATCGATTTAAAATGTTTAGAGTAAACACTAGATATTTAAAGTGAAATAATAATCCCAGGTTTCCTGCTATCATAAAGAATAAAGCCGTGTATACCAGGGGGGGGGTATTTTTCAGGCGGTCAACAATAATTGCGGACAACCAATTGAAAATAATAGAAAGGATTAATAGTATAACAAACTCTGGCTCTCCCCACGCATAAAATATAATACTTACGGCTAATAATACTATGTTTTGAGTTTTTCTGTGACCTCTAAGCAAATAGTACATTGCTAATGTAATTGGTAAAAATAAAAAAATGAAAACAGGAGATGTGAATAACATAATATTTATCCTTTGCATTTATTTTGTCCTTTGTCAATTTAAATATTATATAATTGTTATTAGTTTAATGCAATACTTATATTACCAACTACGGAAAACATCAGACGAATTTTATGGTTGTTCTCACGGTAGACCAGATTTTGATTTGCCGAATATAAGGTTTACAAATTGTTAAGGATTTGTTACAATACTATCTGATAGTGCAAAAAAAATGGCGTTTTGTACAAATGTAGAAGCAGATTATATAAAACGGAGGTACAAATATGTGTGGAATAGTAGGTTATATCGGCAATCAGCAGGCGGCCCCGATTCTTCTCGACGGTCTTTCTAAGCTGGAATACAGGGGCTATGACTCTGCCGGTATCGCAGTTTACAACGGTGAAAAGATTGATATGATAAAGTCCAAAGGGAGGCTAAAGGTTTTAAGCGAGCTGACACACGACGGAGAGACGCTGCCCGGGACGTCGGGTATCGGACATACGAGATGGGCCACGCATGGTTCGCCTTCTGATATCAATGCACATCCTCATTTTAACAAGGATGAAAGCATCGTAGTCGTACATAACGGAATCATAGAGAATTACCTGAAGCTGAAGAAAAAGTTGGAGAAACACGGATATGAGTTCGTGTCAGAGACGGACACGGAAGTCATCGCGCATCTGTTAGACTACTATTACAACGGAAACCCCCTTCAGGCGGTAACGAAGATCATGCACCGGATGGAAGGCTCCTATGCGCTCGGGATAGTTTTTCAAGATCATCCTGATGAACTGTATGCAGTCAGGAAGGACAGCCCGCTCATCGTAGGACATACAAATGGCGGTAATATTATCGCATCCGATGTACCAGCTGTGCTGAAGTATACGAGAGACGTGTTCTTCATCGAAAATGAAGAGATTGTCCGTATGACGGACGCTACGATGGAGTTCTTTAATGTAGATGAGGAGCCGATTGAGAAAGAGTCCGTACGGATTGAATGGGATGTAAACGCAGCCGAAAAAGGCGGTTATGAACATTTTATGCTGAAGGAGATGTATGAGCAGCCAAAAGCGATTACAGACACGTTTTCCCCAAGAATCAAGGATGGCAGAATCGTTATCGATGAACTGAACATGACGGATGAGGAGATAAAAGCTATCAGTAAGATTATGATTGTCGCCTGTGGCTCTGCCTACCATGCGGGCGTTACTAGCAAATATGTGTTTGAAGGGCTGTCGCGTATCCCGGTAGAAGTAGACGTGGCTTCTGAATTCCGGTACCGCAATCCGATTCTGGAAGAAGGAACGCTCGTCGTCGTCATAAGCCAGTCCGGAGAGACGGCAGATACGCTTGCAGCTTTGAGAGAATCTAAGGCAAGGGGAGCTAAAGTGCTCGGTATTGTCAATGTGGTCGGCAGTTCGATAGCAAGAGAGGCAGACAATGTCATGTATACATGGGCCGGACCGGAGATAGCCGTAGCGACGACGAAGGCTTACTCGGCGCAGCTTATATCCCTGTACCTACTGGCCATGAAGTTCGCATACGTAAAAGGTGAGATGGATGACGCGGTACTGTCAGACATGCTGGAAGATTTGAAAAGCCTGCCGGCACAGGTGGAGATGCTGCTTAACAATAAGCAGAAGATACAGCGTTTTGCAAACCGTTATCTGGCGGCCAGAGACATATTCTTCATCGGACGCGGCATAGATTATGCGATATCGATGGAAGGCTCTCTTAAACTGAAGGAGATCTCCTATATTCATTCGGAGGCATATGCGGCGGGTGAACTCAAGCACGGAACGATATCGCTTGTGGAAGAGGGAACTCTCGTTGCCTCTGTCCTGACCCAGAAAGAACTGTATAAGAAAATGATAAGCAATATGGTGGAGGTACGGACAAGAGGAGCGTTTGTAATGGCTGTAACGATGGAGGGGAACACGGAAGTAGAACGGGCAGCCGATTATGTAATCTATATTCCCGAGACGAATAAATACTTTACGAACTCCTTGGCAATCATACCACTTCAGCTCTTTGGCTATTATGTATCTGTCGGGCGGGGCTGTGATGTCGACAAGCCGCGCAACCTTGCGAAGTCGGTTACGGTTGAATAGAGTCAGTTTAAGGCATGGGCATCCCATGCCTTTTGTATATTCAGGAAGAATTAATGGAATATTAAGCTGTTCCGGTTGAGGTCACTGGTGAAATTTGTTATAATATGTTACGTGAGTGTTAAAAATAGATTAAGAAATGATTATTACGGAGGATAGATATGATATTTGGAGGAATTTTGGCAGGAGGTATCGGTTCAAGGATGAATATGGCGGATATGCCGAAACAATTTTTAAACCTGGGTGACAAGCCGATGGTAGTCCATACATTGGAAAAGTTTCTGCTTTGCCCGAAGATTGAACAGATATATATAGGAGTACATCCGAATTGGGTGCTGCATATGGAAGACCTGGTCAATAAATTTATCAATATACGGAAAGATTGTGTCCATATCGTGTCTGGCGGCGGCGACCGCAATGTGACTATTATGAATATCGTGGATGCTGTTGAAAGGGATTACGGTGAGAGCGAAGAGCACTATATCATCACACATGATTCTGTCCGTCCGTTTGTCACATCGAGGATAATTAACGATAATATAGACACGGTACTGAGCCATAATATATGTGATACCGTGATTGCAGCCACGGACACTATCGTCGTGTCAGAGGACGGAAATATGATTTCAGATATCCCTGTCAGGAGCAAAATGTACCAGGGGCAGACGCCGCAGAGCTTTCAAGTGAATCTTCTGAAAAAATTATATCGGGCACTGGGCGAAGAAGAAAAAGCAGTGCTGACAGATGCATGCAAGATTGCGGTCGTGCAGAATGAGCCCGTATATCTTGTGAAAGGAGAGCCTTCCAATCTGAAGATTACGACAGTGAGTGATTATAAAGTTGCACAGGCTATGGTCGGAGGAAAAGTCGTTGATTAATTATGTATATCAGTTAGTGGCGCCTGGTACATTTTCCGTCAAATACGAAGAGGCACAATTCGAAAGCCAGGTCATCATCAAGCCGCGGTATATGTCGATCTGCCATGCAGACCAGAGATATTATACGGGGCAGCGTGAGCGCAGTATCCTTGACAGGAAGCTTCCAATGGCGCTTATTCACGAGTGCTGCGGAGAGGTGCTGTTCGACCCGTCGGGAAAGCTTAAATCAGGAGAAGAAGTTGTGCTTATCCCGAACGTGCCGGGAGAACACAGCGATATCATATTGGAGAATTATGCAAAAGGTGCGGGCTTCTTGTCCAGCGGAAGGGATGGATTCCTGAGAGAATTCATCAGCCTGCCGGAAGACAGGCTCGTCAGGCATGAGGGCATACCGCAGAAGCTGGCGGCAATCACTGAGTTTGTAAGCGTTGCCGCACACAGCATCCGGAGATTTGACTGCATTTCCCATGGAATCCGGAACAGGATAGGAGTCTGGGGAGACGGAAGCCTGTCGTTTATAGTTGCAAATCTGTTGAAACAAGCGTATCCGGGCAGTGAGATCATAGTCATTGGCAAGAATCCAGGTAAGCTGTCTTACTTTACGTTTGCGGATGAGACTATACTGAGAGATGAATTGCCTGCGCAGTTCGAGATAGATCATGCGTTTGAATGCTGCGGCGGAGATGGAAGCTATTATGCGATAGAAGATATTATCAACCATATCAACCCACAGGGAACGGTGATGCTGATGGGAGTCAGTGAGAACCGCGTGGCTGTGAACACAAGAGACGTACTGGAGAAGGGGCTTGCGGTAATTGGCAGCAGCAGGTCGGGCAGAGCAGACTTTGAGCAGGCTGTGAGCTGGATGAAAAATGAGCGTTTTCAAAGGCGTCTGGATATGATAATATTTGAAGATGAAAAAGTCAGCTCTGTGGAAGATATTCACAGGGCATTTAGAATGGACAGAAATACACCGTTTAAGACTGTATTTGAATGGGGATTATAAGGAGATAGTTAACTTATGGCAGCAGTTAGTATTATTGTTCCGGTCTATAATGTGGAAAAATATCTGAACAAATGCGTGGATTCCATATTGGGACAGACGTTTGAAGCGTTCGAGCTTATACTCGTTAACGATGGTTCGACCGACGGCAGTCCGGCCATTTGCAGAGACTACGCCGGCAAAGATGAACGGGTACATTATATCACCCAGGAAAATATGGGGCCTGGAAGAGCCAGGAATGTAGGCATTGCAGCGGCGGTGGGTAAGTATATCTTATTTGTCGACAGCGATGATCATATCGCCGTAAATATGGTGGAAATACTCTATAGAAACATTACAGCCAGTGATGCTGACATGGCAACGTGCGGATTATATAATGTATACCAGAACAGATGTATTCCCCAATATGAAGGTACGGAACAGTTTGTATGTGACACCGCGGAGGCATTCGGACTGCTACTGATTGGGGAAAAAATACCGGGAAGCTCATGCAATAAGCTGATAAAAGCAGAGATTCTTAAGGACATAGGGTATCCGGAAGGAATTGTATACGAAGATGTCGGATTCCATACCGAACTGATGCAGAAGGTACGGAGCGTTCATGTGGATACGACCCCCCTGTATTACTATGTACACCGTGAAAACAGCATTACTACCAGGAAGTTTGACTCGGATGCGATGATGTTCATATATGCCTATGAAGATACGCTCCGGGTCGTGGAGCAAAAATACCCACGCATACTGACAGAGGCGAGATTCAAGCTGATCTGGGCATATTTTGCGATACTGGACCGGATGCTGCAGGAAGACCGATATTGGAAGATACGGGAATACAGGCAGGTAAGACAATACCTGAAAAGAAATACGATTCGCATAATGAGGAATCCATATTTTCATAAAGCCAGAAAAATAGGAGCAATCGCTCTTCTGATGAATGTCCGGCTGTACCGTACATTGACGAGGATAAACGAAAAAAGGAGCAAAGAGCTTTTTTCATAGGAGATAAGAATGAAGAGGATTTGTTTTGTGGATTTTGACATGTCGGTTACTGGCGGGGTCGAGCAGGTTACCTCCTCCTTGGCCAATGAGCTGTGCAGCATATATGAAACCTTTGTATATGCTATAAATAAAGGCGGAGAGTCCGCCTATGAATTAGATGAAAGAGTAGTGTTCATAGAAGGGCTGACCGGTGAAACGCGTCTCCGCGGAATGATTCAGGGGACGTTCCGGCCTTTTATTCATTTTGTAAAAGAGAATAAGATTGATGTTGTCATATTGATGGGCAACTATCCGGCCCTGGTCGCTTCTTTTACCCGCTTTTTTACGAAGGCAAGGTATATCTACTGCGATCACGGCGGGCTGATGAACCAGTGGAAGCAGAAAGATATAACGGCCATCCGCTTCTGGGATGCGCTGACGTCCCATAAGGTCATTGTCTTGACGGAAAAGACGAGGCGGGATTATATATCCAGATTCCATCTGAAGCCTGGGAAAGTAAGATGCATCTATAATTGGATTGAGGATAAAGTGGTCCATGCAAGAAAGGGATACAATACGGAGTCGAAGAAGATATTGTCTGTCGGCCGGTTCGGAAAAGAGAAAGGGTATGATATGCTCGTAGAAGTGGCGAAGGCCGTACTGCCTGCCCACCCGGACTGGCAGTGGCACGTGTTTGGCACCGGCGAGACATTTGAGGAGACGGCCGCCAAAGTATCGGAATACGCTTTGGAAAATCAGCTCATCCTGAAAGGAAATGTCAAAGATGCCTACAGGCTCTATTTGGATTATGCGTTCCTTGTCCTGCCTTCTTACCGTGAAGGGCTCCCGCTCGTATTGCTGGAAGCTGCGGCTGTCGGCCTTCCGATGGTGAGTTTTGATATTGAGACGGGTCCGAATGAGATTATCCAGGAAGGAAGGAACGGATTTCTGATACCGCCTTATGATTTGGCTAAGATGGAAGAAAAGATGGAAGAGCTGATGGCAGACAGGGATATACGCAGGGAGATGGCGGCATATGACGGTGTGAAGGACAAGTTCAGTAAAAAAACTATCCTGAAAGAATGGATAGATTTGATTGAGGAGTAGTGATGAGAAGCAGACAAGCGATGAAGAACATGATTGCCAACATATTTCTGCAGGTAATCGTGTTTCTGTCAGGTATAGTTCTTCCGCGTTTTTTTCTGGAGGCGTATGGTTCCAGCATAAATGGCATGGTGACATCGGTCAACCAGTTCCTCATATATCTTGGCCTTGCAGAGGCCGGTGTCGGGACGGCGTCTGTCGTCGCGTTGTACGGACCGCTGGCAGAGGAGAATCAGAATGAGATAAATGGTATCCTGTCAGCGACGAGAAGGTTCTATAATAGATCCGGGTATCTGTTCGGAGCTCTTGTGGCGGGATTTGTGTTCATTTATCCGTACCTTATCACCCAACAGCTGAGTGCCTCTCTCGTGAGGACGATGATATTGATTCTGGCAAGCAGTACGCTCGTAGATTATTTTTGCCTTGGCAAATACAAGGTGCTGCTTACCGCCAACCAAAAAGGATATGTGATTGCTTATATACAGGCGCTCGGCACAACGTTAAACATGGCAGTTACCATCTTGTTGATATATAACCATGCCAATGTGCTTTTGGTAAAGGGAATCGCGACACTCGTGTATATTCTGCGGTTCTTTCTGGTAAAAGCATATGTCAGGCGATGGTATAAAGAGGTGGATTTTCAGGCCGCGCCTAAGATGAACGGCCTGAAGCAGCGGGGGGCCGCGCTTCTGCATCAGATTGTAGGCGTTATCGTGAACAATACGGACGTGGTGCTGCTGACGGTATGTCTTGGGAGCAGGTCGCTTATAGAAGTGAGCGTATATGGGATCTATAATATGGTCATATATGCAATGAATCTGCTGCTCACCTCATTTTCGAATGGTTTGACGGCGGGATTCGGAGAAGTGATATCCAAGGGGGAAAAGGAAGTGCTGAAGGACAGCTTTTCCAATTATGAATATATGTACATGATCATACTCATGTGCGTATGTACCTGCATGGGCGTGCTGCTTCTGCCGTTTGTATCCGTCTATACGCTGCATGTCACGGATGCCAACTATATAAGGCCGGTATCAGCTATGTTGTTTACCCTCATCATATTTCTGCAGAATGTGAGGATACCTGGACTCACAATCATTTGTGCCGCAGGGCATTTCAAAGAGACGAGAGGGCAGGCTGTCTTGGAAGCTGTCATCAATATCGTCGTGTCCCTTTCGCTCGTATGGAAGTTCGGGATGAACGGAGTGCTGTTCGGAACAGTAAGCTCTTATGCATTCCGGTCTGTAGAGATCATATTGTACAACAGAAAGTATCTCGTAGAAGGGACGGGAATCATTTCGTTAAAGAGAATCGTGCGCAACGTACTGGCAGTTGCAGTTATCGTGTTCCTGCTGATGCACGTCGTGCCACAGCAGATGACTTCATTTTTGACTTGGGGCATGTATGCGGCCATCACAGGAGGAATTTCTTTGGCAGTTCTGCTCGGATTGAACTATGTATGTGAGCCGGCAGAATTTAAAAAGGTAGTACAGAGAATGAAAAGTATAGGAAGACAGAGAGGATAGTAACGTTATGTATGATTATTTGATAGTAGGTTCAGGATTATTCGGTTCGATATTTGCATACGAAGCCAGAAAAAAGGGGTATTCGTGCCTGGTGGTCGAAAAAAGAGACCATATCGGAGGAAATATCTATACAAAGGAGATTGAGGGAATCCAGGTACACGAATATGGGGCGCATATCTTCCATACGAGCAATAAAGATGTGTGGGAGTATATTCAGCAGTTCGCTGAATTCAACAGGTATACGAACAGCCCGATTGCATATTATAAAGGTGAGATATATAACATGCCTTTTAATATGAATACGTTCAATAAGATGTGGGGCGTTGTCACCCCAGGACAGGCGCAGAAGAAGATTGCAGAACAGATAGAGGAGTTCGGGGTGGACGAGCCGAAAAATCTGGAAGAACAGGCAATCAACCTTGTCGGAAAGGATATATACGAGAAGCTGGTAAAGGGATATACGGAAAAGCAGTGGGGGCGCAGGGCGACAGAACTTCCGCCGGAGATAATCAAGAGGCTTCCGGTACGCCTGACCTATGATAACAATTATTTCAACGACTGTTACCAGGGTATACCGATAGGAGGATATACGCAGATTATAGAAAAGATGCTGGAGGGGATAGAAGTACGGCTGAATACGGATTATCTGGAAGAGAAGGAAGAGCTGGACGGCATATGTGGCAAGATTGTATATACAGGTCCTATCGATGCCTATTACAATTATAAATACGGGGAGCTTGAGTACCGGTCTGTCAGGTTCGAGACCGAAGTGCTTGATGAGGAAAATCATCAGGGAAACGCGGTTGTAAATTATACGGAATATGAGGTTCCATATACGAGAATCATTGAGCATAAGCATTTTGAATTTGGCGCACAGCCGAAGACAGTCGTATCAAAAGAATTTTCAGCACCGTGGAAACGGGGGGATGAACCATATTATCCGGTCAACAACGAGCGTAACAATCTGCTGTATGAGAAGTATGCCGCGGAAGCTGCGCAGGAAGAAAAGGTCATCTTCGGTGGCCGGCTTGGAAAATACAAATATTATGATATGCACCATATAGTTGCCGAAGCGCTTACATGTGCGGGAGAGTATCTGTAAAATTTATCGGACATCGGTAGTTCGACAAGCATAAGTTGCGGAACGTTCCATAATATAGTAATATGATGTAGAATTAAAAAGCAAATTGTAAAAAAGGAACTGATTATGGCGAAAAATAAAAAGTCTCTAAAAGCTGAGAAGGCAATCAAGGCAAAGAGAAAGAAGAAACAGAGAAGAAGGCGCAGGGCGGTCGTACTGGTAGTGGAAGTAATCATGCTGCTTCTGTTATCAGGCGTGGCTTACGCAATGATGAAGTTTGACAAACTGCAGGCGGTGAATATTGATAAGAAAGACCTGGAGCTGAACGAAGGTGTGGAAGAAAAAGAGGGATACACGACTATCGCTCTATTTGGAGGAGATTCACGGGACGGGCAGCTTGAGGAAGGCACGCACGCAGATACGATCATCGTGGCGTCCATCGACAACAAGTCTAAGGAGATAAGGCTTGCATCCGTTTATCGGGATACACTTCTGCAACAGAAGAATTCATCATTCAACAAGGCAAACTATGCCTATTTTGAAGGGGGTCCTGCAGCCGCAATCAATATGCTGAATAAAAATCTGGATCTTGATATACAGGACTACGTGACGGTAGATTTTAAGGCACTCGTTGACACGATTGACTTGCTGGATGGGCTGGATATTGATATCAAACAGGAAGAAGTACAATATTTGAATGAGTACCTTCAGGAGACGGCGGATGTTGCCGGGACGGACGCTGAATTCATAGAGGAGTCAGGAGAGCAGCATCTGGATGGGACGCAGGCAGTTACATATGCGCGTATCCGTTCTACGGCTGGCGGTGACTATACCCGTACAGAACGCCAGAGGCTTGTGATTGAGAAGATATTTGAAAAAGTGCTGCATACAGATCTGGCCACCATCAATAAGATTATCGATACGGTATTTGAACAGGTATCTACAAGCTTTTCGCTGAAGGAGCTGATTGGCCTGGCTTCGGATGTCACAAAATACAAGCTTGGCGAAAATACAGGATTTCCGTTTGATGTAGAGGATGGCCTCACATACCAGAACGCAGGAAGCGTAGTCATCGCTCTCGGGCTGGCAGAGAATGTGAAGCAGCTGCACGAGTTCCTGTATCCGAATGAGGAAGAACAGGACGTATCTGAGACAGTCCGGAATATATCTGACGAGATAGCATATGTGACCGGCGTCGTAAGGCCGGCGTCGCTGGATCAGGGCAATGACAGTAGAGGCAGTCAAGACGGAGACGGCAGCGCCGGAACCGGTGGCAATGCGGATGCCGGATATGACACCGGAACAGATGGTGGGTATGGCGGCGGAGGTACAGTCGGCAACGCAGACGGTTCCGGCACATACGAGTAGAAACATTTTTTGTAAAATCCGGTCGGATGTGATAGAATATTTCTAGCATTGATGATTAGAATCGAAGGAGAAAGAGGATAAGAACATGAAGATATTAAAGAAGATCAGCATAATATTATTAAGTCTGTGCTTATGTGTCCCTTGTTTTTCAATGGTTGCCCAGGCGGCGGACGGGCGTATCTCATTTACCGACCCTGAGACGGCGGTCGGAGATATGGTTGAAGTGAAATGCGTTGTCAAGTCGACGAGCGGAAGCCTTGGCAATATAGAGGTAAAGCTGACCTATGACAGTGCGGCGCTCAGATTTGACTCCGGTGACGGGGTGACGGCGGACAGCGACGGTTCCCTTACCTGTACCGGCTCCGGCGGATCAGAGGAAGCCACATTCAATATGAAGTTCCAGGCGTTAAAAGAAGGGGATACGAGTGTCAGCGTGGCTGGTGCGACGATAGCTTCCAGCGGCGGAGGAACTCTTACTCTTGATCAGGGGAGTTCCACGGTCAAGATTGCAGAAGGCGACCCTTCCAAGATTACAGACGAAGGCACTACATCAGGCGCTGATGACATCGAAGTGGATGTAAACGGGACAACATACAAATTATCCGACAATTTTGCGGAAGCCGATATTCCGGCTGGCTATACGAAGACAGAAGTACAGTTTGAAGGACAGGCCCGCCAGATGGTGGCTCAGGAATCAAGCGGAGTCACACTCGGCTATCTACTGGACGGGGAAGGGAAAGGCGATTTCTTCCTTTATAATGCAGACGACGCGACTTTTTCTCCATTTGAGCAGATAAATATCTCCGAAACGACTTCTATAGCCCTACTCAGTGAAAAAGCCGGCAAGAAACTGCCGAAGACATTCCAGGAAGTGACGCTGACGTTGAACGGAAAAGATTTCCCGGCATGGCAGAATACGGAAAAGGACGGGTTCTACGTCGTGTATGCCGTGAACAGCAACGGAGATAAAGGATATTACCAGTATGACGACAGCGAGGGGACATACCAGCGTTATGAGGCTTCCGGCAGTACGGAAGAAAAGACGGATGATTCCCTGATGGGAAAGATAGGACGTTTTATCGACAAGCATATCCAGATGATGGTCCTTATTGCAGGACTCGGTGTGATTATCGTCCTTATCCTCATCATCGTTCTGGCGGTGAAGCTCCACAACCGCAATGCAGAATTAGATGACCTGTATGACGAATACGGGATTGATGAAGAGGAGGAACCGGAGAGAAACAAGCCGGCGGTAAAAGAGAAGTCGGCAACAAGATCCGGGCTCAAAAAGAAGAAGGACGAAGATAGTTTCGATGATTTTGACGAGGATGACTTTGATGAAGAAGACTTTGACGACGATTCCTATGGTGACGATGATTATGATGACTATGACGACGATTTGATGGATGACGACGACTTTGAGCCATATGACGATTCCTATGAGGATGAGATAGACGATCTCGACGATCTGCTCGGAGAAACCAAGCCGAAGAAGCGCGGACACGAGGAGACAGACGATTTGTTCAAGGTAGACTTTATAGACTTGGATTAACAGACGGCGTATCAAAAACATTCCGCAGAACCTTACAGGATCTGCGGGATGTTTTTTTCTGGCAGGTCTATAAGCAATCGTGTTATAAAGGATGGCAATATCGTGATAGCGGTACGGTTTGTTTGTGATAGAATAATAAAATCTTCATATTGTACAATCATAATGGGCTCAGTATGCGTTTTCAGCAGGATATGCAGCGTGCGAGAGCCGGAAAGGAGTTGGATGGTTGTACATGGAAAAGAAGAAGATACAGATTGACAAAGAGGGGAAAGAACTACGCCAGCCGCTTGACGGAAAGTTCCCGATATCCGCGGAGTTCCAGAAGCTGTCGTACTATGCATACGGCATGTGCATCTGCCACTGGCATCCGGAGATGGAACTGCTCATCGTGACGGAAGGGGTGCTGGAGCAGCAGGTAGGCGGAGAGATACTTAAGATAAGCGAAAATGAAGGGATATTCATAAACAGCCACATCATGCACGGTACGAGGATGGTAGACCATGAAGACTGCAGCTACCGTGTCATCCGGTTTGAGCCGGCCTTGCTTGGCGGGGGGACGAAGAGCCTCATATATGAGAAGTATGTGAAGACGCTGCAGTCGCTCAAGGATCTCCGCTACCGTATCCTCCGCCCGGAAGACATGCAGCAGAGACGGATGGTGGACCTGATATACAAGATTACAGACACATACGTCAAAAGGGAAATCTGCTATGAGCTGGAAGTACAGGGGCTCATGCTGGAGCTGTGGGGGCTGCTCTTTAAGCTTATAGGCAATGTAGAGGAAAATGAGATACAGATGAACAGAGAGATGTATAAGATCCAGGACGCGCTTGCCTACATACAGATGTACTATAAGAATCCGCTGACACTGGACGAGATTGCGGAGGCGTGCATGATGAGCAAGAGCTCATGCTGCCGCCTGTTTAAGAAGGTATTCCGGCAGAGCCCGATGGAGTATGTCACCTCGTACCGGATACAGCAGAGCTTTATGCTCATAGCGGACGGAAGATGCTCCATAACAGAGATTGCATACGAGTCCGGGTTCACGAACAGCAGCTACTTTACAGAGATGTTCCGCAAAGTGACCGGCATGACTCCGACGCAGTATAAGAAGGAAGTGTGCAGGAGATAGACAAGAGGCATTAAGGTGTGAAAAAGACAGTAAATTACACCTTAATGCTTTTTTTGTGCGTCAATAGCGTGTTTTTACAAACTCTGTTATAAAAAGTGAAAACTATGTTATATCATTGAAACAATTATAAAAATATAATAAATCTACAGAAAGACAATTTGTCTGCAAGATAACAGACAAATGTCATATTTTGCATATCTGCGGGCTGGACAAGATTGTACAATTTGAATGAAAAATGATAAAGAAAGGAGGTGCGGGCTGCATGATTGCAGTGGCAGGGATGCATCAGAAACGCGGAGATGAAAAAGTTTATTTAAGGAGGAGACGTATGTCAAGAAGATTAAAAAACATAACGATAGTATTGGTGGCTGTTTCCATGCTCCTGTGTGCATGTTCTTCCGGAGGCGGTAAAGACAAAGAGGCGGGGCAGGCAGGAGAAAAGACGGAGAGCGGTGAGAAGAAGGATAAGATTACGGTCGGGGCTACGCTGAGCGACTTCACTATCAGCTTCCAGGCAGCCATGTATAATGAGCTGCTCGATGCGCAGAAAGAATACGATAATATTGAATTTATCCTTCAGGACGGAGCATCGGATTCGGCGCTGCAGGTCAACCAGATAGAAACCTTCATAACCCAGAAGGTGGACGCAATCCTCATCAATGCCGTGAGCGACGCTGTGGAACCGTCACTGAAGAAGGCGATGGAAGCAGGGATTCCGGTATTTGCGGTAAACAGGTCCATCTCCGATGAAAATGCGTACAGCTATTTTATCGGTGCCAACGACACGCTGAGCGGGGAGCAGATGGCTAACTGCCTGCTCGATATGATAGAAAAGGAAAAGATGGAAAGCTGCAATATCATCTATATCCAGGGCGTTATCGGTGCTACATACCAGACGCTGCGCCAGGGCGGATTTGACAGCATCATGGAAGAAAAAGGCTATGATATGGGAGTCAACATACTGGAAAGGATTCCGTGCAAGCACGACAAAGAGACGGTCATCAGCTCTGTTCAGAATATGCTGAACAAATACCCGGCAGGCGAGATAGACGCTATCGTCTGCGAAGGGCCGGACGACGCGGTAGGCGCGCTTCAGGCCGTACAGTCTGCAGGACGAACGGAACTGGTGGGCAAGATTGTCGGAATGGATATGCCAACGGAAGTGTGGGATGCAATCAAGGCTGATAAGATATACGGCACCGTTCTGCAAGATCCGGCAGAACAGTGTGAGGTAGGCATCAAGACGATAGAGACGTATTTCTTTGGAGATAAAGACTCTCTTACAGAGAAGTTCATCGAGACAGATCTGCCGATGGTCACGGCTGAGAATGTCAATGACGTGACACCGTCCTGGTAAGGGGCAGAAGGCTGCGGCATTCGGGGGGCTGATATGCCGCAGCCTTTTCAGAATATAGAAGACCATATTCTATAATTGGCTATTTATACAGAAAGGGCGTGGAACATACATGGGAATAGAAGAAGCAGAAAAAAAGAAAAGATTCAAAATGAAGCGGGAATATAATATGCTCCTTGTGCTCGTCGTTATGCTGGTTATATGTGCGTTCATATCACCGACATTCCGTACGGTTCAGAACCTGATCAACCTGCTCGGGCATAATGCAGTCTATGGGCTGCTGTCGGTGGGGATGGCCTTTGTCATCATAACAGGGGGCGTCGACTTGTCGGTCGGTTCTGTCTGTGCATTGTCAGGGGTACTGTCCGCCTATGCGTTCATAGACTATGGATTTATAGCAGGGGTGGCGGCAGGGCTGGCAATAGGTATCGCGTGTGGCCTCGTCAATGGTGTCCTTCAGACTGTGGTGGGGATGAATCACTTTGTAGCTACCCTCGGCATAATGACGATTGCCCGGGGTGCAGTATACATCATCACAAGCGGGTTCAACATATACGGCATACCGGAGGAATACGGCGTCGTGGGCATGGGATATCTAGGTCCTGTCCCGGTGGCGGGCATCATCTGGCTCGTCTGTGTCGTTGCAGCCTTCTTTGTGCTGAAGTATACGAGATTCGGACAGTATGTGTATGCCATTGGCGGCAATATGAATGCCGCGTGGCTGTCGGGAATCAACACCCGTCTCGTAAAGACGGTAGTGTATGTGGTGTGCGGCTTTTTCGCCGGCCTTGCAGGGGTCGTCCTGTCGTGCCGGACACTTCTGGCGGCGGCCAATGCCGCGGATACATATGAGCTTACAGCCATCTCGGCCTGTATCGTGGGAGGCCTGTCTCTGGACGGGGGGCGGGGCAATGTATGGGGATCTGTAGTAGGAGTGCTCATACTTGGACTTATCCTGAACATCATGCAGCTTACGAGCGTCTCTAGCTACTGGCAGGACGCGGTAAAGGGAATTATCATTATCGGTGCCGTGGCTGTGGACTGCATGTCTAAGCTTAAGAGAGACTGAGGTGGCATATGATGAGAGAAAATGTCTTGGAGATGAAACATATATCAAAGGATTTCAGCGGAGTTACCGTGCTGGAAGAGATAGACTTTACACTCAATAGGGGAGAGGTACATGCGCTCGTAGGCGCCAACGGTGCAGGCAAGTCCACGCTGATGAAGATTATCAACGGTATCTGGGTGAGGTACTCAGGCGAAGTATTCTTAAATGGCGAGAAAGTGCGGTTTAAAAATCCTGTCGACGCCGCGAAGCGGGGAATCGGCATGATACATCAGGAGCTGGATCTGACACCGAATCTGACCGTTGCGGAAAATATATATCTTGGCAGGGAGACGTGCCGCGGCCTCATGATGGACAAGAGGAAGATGACGGAAGAGGCGCAGCGGCTGCTGGATGAGCTTCAATTTGACGTAAAAGCAAGGGAAAAGGTGAGCAGCCTTCCGACAGCCAAGCAGCAGCTCGTGCTCATTGCCAGAACGGTCTCTATGGAGGCGAGCCTCATCATCATGGATGAGCCTACATCCTCTCTTTCAATCTCGGAGATAGACAACCTGTTCCGGGTAATCAAGGAGTTGAAAGACAGGGGAATCAGTATCATCTATATCTCTCATTTTCTGGAAGAGATCTTTAAGATAGCCGACCGGGTAACTGTATTGAGGAATGGCAGGCTCATCGGGACAAAAGCGGCAGGAAAGACAGATATAGGAGAAGTGATTTCCATGATGGTCGGCGAAAAGCACCAGCATGATAAGAAGTATATAAGGGAGCGGCCATCCGGGGAAGTCCGGCTGGAAGTGAGCCGGATGAGCCAGATGAGAGGGCAGGTGCGTGATATTGCGTTCAAGGTACACGAAGGAGAGATTCTCGGTATTGCGGGTGTCTTAGGTTCTGGCAGGACAGAGATCGGGAAGATGATATTTGGCGCCATGAAAAAGAAGCCGGGATATAAAATATACCTGAACGGGGAAGAATGCGGCATGAGAAGTCCGAAAGAGGCGGTGAACCACGGGATGGCATTCGTCTCAGAAAACCGGAAGACGGAGGGTCTCATCATGACGGCCTCCCTTCTGAGCAATATTGCCCTCGTGCCGCTGGCGAGGCAGAAAACTCCCTGGGTGAATCACCGGAGGCTGGAAAAGACGGCGGCTGACATGGGAAGCAGGATGAGCCTTAAGTATTCCTCTATGGGCCAGACGGCAGATTCTCTGTCTGGAGGAAACCAGCAGAAAATCGTGCTGAGCAAATGGCTGGCGACAGATATCAGCCTCCTCATACTGGACCAGCCGACGCGGGGCATCGATGTGGGGGCTAAGAATGAGATCTATGTGCTGGCAGATGAGCTTGCGAGGAAAGGCACGTCTATCATATACATCTCTGATGAGCTGGAGGAACTGTATAATCTCTGCGACCGTATCCTTGTCATTAAAAAAGGGCAGATTGTCGCAGACATGGACAACTATGACAGACAGGTTACGAAGGCAGAACTGTTTGAGAAGATGATAACAGACAGAGAAGGAGAAGCGGTGGATCTGCTGGACTGACGCGGGTGTGGAGAGATAGAGGAAAGACAGGAGGTTACGAAGATGAAAGGACTGAGGCTTAACGGAACGTGGAAACCTCGTGAAGGGTATGTTCCTACAAAGAGGGAAGAGGAGGACCAAAGGGCGCTGTGCGCAAAAAACATATGGTATGAACCGAGGCTGGAGGTGGTGGAGGCAGAAATGCCGGAGCCTGAAGATGATGAAGTGCTTATGGAAGTCGGAGCCTGTGGGATATGTGGTTCCGATACGTGCTTTGTAGATACGGACGAGGAAGGGTATCTGGACTATGTGGGGCATACCCGGCTTCCGGTTATATTTGGACATGAGTTTGCCGGAAAGGTAGTCAGGACGGGAAAGGACGTGACCCGGTTCCGGGAAGGGGACCTTGTGACAGCAGAGACGATGAACTGGTGTGGCAAGTGCATGCCGTGCAGAAAGGGTATGTTCAACCAGTGCGAGAATCTGGAGGAGATTGGTTTTTCCCTTGACGGAGGATTCGGGCAATATCTGACGGCAAAGGAAAAATACTGCCTCGATATCAACAAGTTCCGTGACATATACGGGAGCGAGGAGAAGGCGTTGGAAGCCGGAGCGCTCATTGAACCGACAGCAGTGGCGTATAACGGAATGTTCGTCCGCGCAGGTGGATTTCTCCCGGGAAGCTATGTGGCAGTATTCGGTGCCGGGCCGATAGGGCTCAGTGCCGTACAGCTTGCAAAAGCGGCCGGAGCCGCCAAAGTAATCGTATTGGAGTATTCGAAGCCGCGTCTTAAGCTGGCCGCAGAGGCCGGGGCTACAGATGTGTGCGATCTCGGAGCAATCGCGGGAGACGGAAGCAGCCCGGCGGAAGTCATGCGGGAACTGACAGAAGGAAGAGGAATACACATGGCGGTAGAGTGCACGGCGTTCTGTAATAAAAACATCCCCCAGATTCAGCAGGCGCTTGCAGTCGGGGGAAAGGTGGTACAGATTGGACATCATGCGGGCAGGACAGAGATACTTGGACAGTATTTTCAGAAGAGCGGCGCTTCTCTGTATGGGAGCAACGGAAGTTCAGGGCATGGGATATGGGAGAATGTGATACGCCTCGTTGCTTCAGGGCAGATAGACCCAAGCCGGATGATTGAGAGATGCTTTACACTGGATGAGGCCATAGAAGGGCTGCGAGAGGCAAAGACCGGCAGCGGCGGCAAATATCTCATAACACCGAACCGCTGATGGCAGGAAGAGAAGACGGAGGTATAAGAATATGAAAGCATTACAGGTAGATGGCACGTGGAAGCCGAAGCCAGGCTATGAGCCGACGGAAAGAGAGAAGCGTGACAGGCGCGCTGTCAGCGGTGACCGTATCTATTACCGGCCGGAGATCAGGTACGTGGACATACCGGTGCCGGAACCGGCAGATGACGAAGTGCTGATGAGAGTCGGGGGAGTCGGGGTATGCGGTTCTGATACGACATTTCTCGGAGAAGATGATCAGGGCTATTCCCGCTATGCAGGGCACTGTAAGCTTCCGTGCGTCATCGGTCACGAATTTGCAGGTGAGATTGTGAAGGTGGGCAAAGATGTCACCATGTTTCAAAAAGGAGACCTGGTGACGGCGGAAACGATGAACTGGTGCGGCGAATGCGAGGCGTGCCGCGCAGGGATGTACAACCAGTGCGAGAATCTGGAAGAGATAGGCTTTACGCTGGACGGCGGTTATGCGCAGTATCTGACTGCAAAGGAGAAATTCTGCTTTGATATCTCATCTCTCGTGGACATATACGGTTCCAGGGAGAAGGCACTGCATGTCGGGGCATTGATTGAGCCGCTGGCGGTGGCGTACAATGGGATATTCGTCAGAGGGGGAGGGTTCCGCCCGGGCAGCGATGTCGTGATATTCGGAGCGGGCCCTATCGGCTTGTCGGCTCTGGCGCTTGTGAAAGCGGCAGGCGCGGGCAGGATTATCGTTTTTGAAAAGTCAGCGCCAAGGATGGAGCTGGCGGAGCGTATGGGTGCCACATTCGTATATGATATTGGCAGGCTGGATGAGGAAGGCTCATGCGCCGGACGGAAAATACGAGAGCTGACTGAGGGCAAAGGCGCGGATGTCTTTATCGAGGCGACAGAATTCCAGCGCTATAATATACCGGAGATAGAGAAAGCACTCGCAGTCGGAGCGAAGATCATACAGACAGGCATCTCATCGAAACCGGTCGTGATGGACGTGGAGAGGCTTCAGATTGCAGGAGCTTCCTACTACGGGACGATAGGGAGCGCGGGGCATGGCATCTGGCAGGATGTCATCCGGCTTATTGCCGAGGGAAGGGTGGATCCTTCTGTATATATGAACCCGCGTATCTATGCGCTGGAGGAAGCGCTTGAAGCTATCCGGGACGCGGCAGAATGTACGGCCGGAAAGAATGTGGTAGACCCAAGTCTAAGTATTTGCGAAAAGAGGTAATAATGGAGAAATTAAAAGTAGGACTTATTGGTATCGGCTATATCGGATGTGCCCATGTCACGGCGATACGCCGCTGCAGCAACGCAGTTCTGTATGGTGTGGCAGATTCGAACAGAGAGCTGCTAGCCAGAAAGAAGGAAGAACTCGGATTAGAGCGGGTTTATGATGATGTAGAAGCGTTAATCAAAGACCCGGAGATAGATGTTATCCATGACTGTACACCGAACCATATGCATCTGGAGCTGAACAAGAAGATTATCCGGGCAGGAAAGCATATCTTCAGTGAGAAGCCGGTGGCGGCATCGGCAGAAGAATCCGCCGAACTGCTGGACGTGCTGAAAGGATATCCCGATACGGTTGCGGGGGTAAACCATAACTACCGCATGAATGTCATGGTCCAGGATATGAAGCACCGTGTGGCGGCAGGGGAGATTGGCGCCCCGAGGCTCGTCTACGGTTCCTATCTCCTCGACTGGCTCCTCTATGACACGGATTATGACTGGAGGCTGGAGAAAAAGTTCGCAGGGACGTCCCGCGCCGTGGCAGACATAGGCACGCACTGGATGGATACGGCCCAGACCGTCGTAGGTTCGAAGATAACAGAGGTATTTGCCAGTCTTGAAACTGCCCTTCCCGTGAGGAAAAGGCCGGTAAAAAATCCGGAGACTGGAACCGTAGCGTATGAAGAATATGAGATAGACACGGAAGATTACGGCGCAGTCTTTGCCCGTTTTGCAAACGGGGCGTTCGGCATGTTCCATGTAAGCCAGATTTCACCCGGGAAAAAATGTCATCTGGATCTGACGGTTGACGGAGCAAGCGCCTCCCTTCACTGGAATCAGGAGGAAGCGGACCGCCTGTGGGTTGGACACAGAGAGAGAGGGAATGAATACATATTCCGCGATCCTAAGATGCTGCCGGCTGAGGTGCTTCCCTATACTTATATGCCGGCCGGACATCCGGAGGGATGGAATGACGCTGTGTACAACAACATCCATGCTTTTTACAGCTATATCCAGGAAGGGAAAAAGCATGCACATGATACACCTGATTTTGCCACATTTGAAGAATGCCACTATCTGAACAGGCTTACGGAGGCGATTCTTAAGAGCAGCCGCACGAAGCAGTGGATCAGACTGGCAGAAGCATAAAGGAGGAGCACTCATGAAACTTGGATTGTGTACCGGAACATATTCAGACTTGTCTCTTGACGAGGTATGCCGGCTGGCTGTGGAGTACGGGTATGAGACGCTGGAGATAGAGACCTTTGAGAGGGCCAACCTCCACTTCGACATCCATACGATTTTTGACGGGGACAACGGGAAGAAATATAAGAAGAAAATAAAGGATTACGGCCTGGAGATAGCGTCCCTTGGCAACCATCCGGAGAGCCAGCTCGTGATGGGCCCGTATGGGAAAGACACCGATGACATCTATCACGGCACGAAGGAGGAGAAGATAAGGTTCGGCACGGAAGCCATCATCCGGGCTGCCCAGGCGGCCAATGAGCTGGAGATACCTGTCGTCGTCGGATTCACCGGATGTGAGAACTTCGGCCGCGTATGCCAGTGGCCGGACGCCGGGGCGTGGGAACGGGAAGAGGAGATATTTGCGCAGCGATGGGGGAAGATACTTGATAAATACGAGGAGTATGGGGTGAAATTTGCCCATGAGCCACATCCAAACGAGATGGTCTATGATATAGAGACAGCACAAAGAAGCGTAGAGCTGCTTGGAAGTCATAAGTCGTGGGGGTTCAACTTTGACCCTGCGAATATGATGATGTATGGCATCGATGTGGAAGCGTTCATCGACCTGCTCGGAGACCGTATCTATGGAGTACATGCCAAGGATGCCCAGATTGTAAGGCACAATGTAGGACGCTCCGGCTTGAACCCCCACGGGAACTACCGGAGGATTGACCGGGGGTTCCGTTTCCGCATACCAGGGTGGGGCGACGTGAACTGGGAAAATATAATTACAGAACTGGCGATGGTAGGTTATTTTGGAGCACTCAACTTTGAACACGAAGACATAACGATGAGCCGCACGGACGGGATGAAAAAGACGGCAGCATACCTGAAGCCGCTCTTGATAGAAGCCCCGTTTGAAGGGCGGAGTGACTTGAACTTCAGATTCTGACATGTAACATGAAAGGAGCAGACATATGGACAGGGAAGTAACAGCTGCGGTAGTCGGACTTGGGAGAATCGGCAGGACACATGCGGAGATTCTTACCAGACGTGTCTCCAATGTAACCGTAAAATATGTGGCAGACATATACCTGAATGATGAGATGAGAAAGTGGGCCGGCAAGCTTGGCATTGAAAATGTAGTGAAGGATCCGGATATCTGCTTTGCCGACATGGAGGTGGATGCGGTATATATCTGCACGAGTACGGATACACATTCCGAATATATCGTGAAGGCCGCAAGAGCAGGCAAGCACATCTTCTGCGAGAAGCCGCTCGATTCTGATCTTGCGCGGCTTGGCAGGGCGCTTAGGGAGGTGGTGGCAGCAGGAGTCCTGTTCCAGACCGGCTTCATGCGCCGGTTCGACAGGAACCACAGCAAGGCAAGACGGCTCATACAGTCCGGTGATTACGGTAAGGCTCAGATGATACGGATATCCTGCAGAGACACGAGGCAGAGCCCGTACGAATATCTTAAAGTATCCGGCGGCATATTCTTCGACATGATGATCCACGATTTTGACATGGTCAGATTCCTGTCAGGAAGCGATGCAGAGGAAATCTATGCGGCAGGAGGCGTATATGTGGATGAAAGACTTGCAGGGATACCGGATGTCGATACGGCCGCGGCAGTAATCCATATGAAGAATGGCATGATGGCGGTAATCGATAATGGGCGGCAGTGCTGGTACGGGCATGACCAGCGGTCGGAAATATTCTGTACCGATGGCACGATACAGGTGATGAACGAGAGGGAGGACACGGTAGTGGTGAAAAAGGGTGATGGTATCGTATATCCGAAACCGCCCGATTTTTTCATCGAGCGCTATTATGATGCATATATAGCCGAGAATCAGTCTTTTGCCGACAGCATCCTGTACGGCACACCTGTACCCGTGACGGCGTCTGACGGCGTGGAGCCAATCAGGATGGCCAAGGCCGCCCAGATGTCGCTGGAGCAGAGACGACCTGTGAAGCTTTGCGAGATTTCGGAATCTGAAAAGGCACGCCAAGGATGCACAGATAGTGAAACATAAGCTGGGAGAACGTGATTACAGAGCTGGCCATGGTAGGCTATTTTGGCTCCCTCAACTTTGAGCATGAAGACATCACGATGAGCCGCCTGGATGGAATAAGCAAGACCTCGGCCTACCTGAAGCCGATGCTCATCGGGGCGCCGTTTGAGGGAAGAGGTGACCTGAACTTCCGCTTTTGATAAGAGCGGGAGCAGCAAGAAGATAATATGGTAAATAATGGAAACTGAGGGTCTTTGTCCTTCTGGTATAATTTATATCAGAAGAACAAAGACCCTTGTCCTGTCATTTTATCGTGTTTTTCTTATATTCTCTCGGAGAACAGTGCATGTATTTGCGAAAGACCTCGGAATAATAGCTGGAGCCTGAGAATCCGACCTGGTTGGCAATCTCCGTAATCGTGCATGTATCGGATACGAGAAGAGAGAGGCTTTTCTGTATCCGGTATCGGAGCAGGTACTCAAATGGCGTCTGGTGCAGCGTCTTCTTGAAGATGCGGCAGAACTCGCTCTTGCTCGTATGGCAAGACTCTGCCATTTCGTCCAGCGTTATCGGTTCATTATAGTTGCTATGGATGAATATGATGGCATTCTTGAGACGTGATATCTGCTTGGCCTCAGACAGCCCCGCTCCTGCAGAACTCTCTTTCTGCCTGAACTCTTCATATAAGACGGCCCACAGCTCGCAGAGGCGGCTTTTGATATGCAGCTCATGACAGACAGGTCTGTCCGTGTAATAGGCAGCCATTTCCTTCATGACAGCCTGGAAGGTGGCATTTGCTTTCGTCCCCTCGTGGAAGACGCAGGAAGAGAAATTATCGGTGTTCAGCATAGGGAACGTGTAATTCGTATCAATCGCGCTCTTTTCGTAGCCGTATACGAGGGACGGATTAAAAGTGGATACGATATACCTGCAGTCGTTTTTCTCATACATGCATCCGGAGTGCAAGGCGTTGGAATTGACAAAGAGGCAGTCTCCTTTCACAAGGTGGTAGTGGTTCTGATTGACCTGGTAAGTCATCGTTCCTTCAAGAATGCACGCAATCTCAAGTTCCGGGTGCCAGTGGCAGTTGAAGCGTCCAAACTGATATGCGGATAAAGTCACATTGATCAGATAGAACGGAAAACCATAGTCGCCGTGGGGATTCAACTCTAACATGTTCTTATCGGTAATAATCTCACGAATCATAACATACCTCCAACTGCATAATATTGTTATTTTAAACAGGAATATAATTATAGAACAAAAAAACATTTGTTGGTACAATTATACTACAAAATAGAGGAAAATACAAATAAAACAGATAAAATATACAAAAATGTAATTGTATTAAGTTGAATTGTGGATATTGACACAAAAAAGCAACTTAAGAATATAGTTATAGAATAAGCAGTTTTGTTATAGATTATCTGTTTTATAGGTAAAGGTCACCTGTAAATTTAATAACAAAGGAGGAGATGAAAATGAAGAAGTTGAGGATTGGCTGCATCGGGGTTGGGCGCCTCGGGTACCAGCATGCGGAAAACGTAGCTTACCGGATTCCAAATGCAGAGCTGGCTGCTGTATGCGACATCAATATGGATCGTGCAGAAGAAGCGGCCAGACAGCTCGGTGCGGCAGAGTACTACGGAGATTACAACGAGATGCTGGAAAAGTCGGACATCGACGCGGTGATGATTACGAATACTTCAAGCGAGCACTGTGCCTGTATCAAAGCGGCATGTGCCGCCCACAAGCACATCTATTGTGAAAAGCCGACAGGACTTACGATAGAAGAGCTTGACGAGATTGACAAGGCTGTGGAGACGAATCCCGGCAGGACGATTCAGGTAGGATTTATGCGCCGTTTCGACCGTTCTTATCAGGACGCAAAGAGGAGGGTGGACAGCGGTGATATAGGAAAAATCATAAAGATTAGAAGCATCACGCGAGATCCGGCTTGCCAGAGAGAAGATTATGTCCGTTTTGGTCCTGGAGCCGGAGGGATGTTCTTTGACATGAGCGTACATGATTTTGACCTTGTACGCTGGTTTGCAGGAGGGGAAGTCAAATCCATGTATGCGATAGGTGGCATCTATGAATTTACAGAGTTTGAGGCGTTCAATGATATAGACAACTGTTCCGTGCTCATGCAGTTTGACAACGGTGTAATGGCCGAGGTAGAAGGGTCGAAACAAGGAGTGTGCGGATATGATGTATGGATGGAAATCGTAGGGACTAAGGGGACGTTGCTTGTGAATTCAGGTACGACTTCTTATGTGACGCAGAAGGATGAATACGGGATGAGGAACGAGTGCCAGCCGTGGTTCAGAGAGCGTTTTGAGGAAGCTTACCTGCGGGAGGTGGCCGCATTTGTGGACAAGGCTCTCACCGGGGAGGCGTCCGGGGTTGATACAGGCGATGCAAGGAAGGCTGTAGAGATGGCGTTCATGGCGCAGAAATCATATGATGATGGAAAGATTATGTGTGCTCAGCAGTAGAGTAGAAAGGGAAAAAGTATGAAAAAGAAAATAGTATCGATTATTTTAGTATTGACAATGATATTGAGCCTGGCAGCATGTGGAAGTAAAGAAAAGAAAGAAGACACAAAGGAAACAGGAGAGTCATCGGACAAATCCAAGAAGATAGCTTACTGCATCAACAGCTCCACGGACACTTTTGAGGTATATGTATATGAAGGAGCTAAAAAATATTGTGAGGAGAAGGGCATAGAGCTCGTGCTCGTGGACGGTGAAGACGACACAGCCACGCAGCTGAGCAAGATGGACTCCATATGTGAAAGTGGTGTGGACGGCGTTATTCTCGTCCCGGTTGATACGAACGGCGATGGATCGGAGTACAGGAAGATAGCAGACGAATACGAAGTTCCTCTCGTCTCGGCAGTGCGCCAGTGCCAGTCTGCCTGGGTCATGGTGTCGACAGACTCATCAGAAGCAGGAAAGATGCAGGGAGAATACATCGTAGAAAATTACGGAGAGAAACTGGATGTGGCGTTGCTCGTAGGTATACTCGGCTCAGAGGATATGACTAAGAGGACAGAATCTCTGAAGGGAGTGCTCTCAAAATATCCGGATATCAATATCGTGTTTGAAGACTGTGCCAACTGGAACAGAGACGAAGGTATGGCGATTGCCGAGAACTGGATACAGAGCAAGAAGAATATCGATGTCGTAGTGGCCAACAACGATGAGATGGCAATTGGAGTAGGTCTCGCACTGGAGGCATCGGATATGCTGGAAGATGTGGCGGTCATTGGCATCGACGCCCAGGAAAACGGCCTGGCTGCGATGGAAGACGGAATCTTGACAGCCTCTGTATTCCAGCCCGCAGGAGAACAGGGCAAGACTGCGGTAGAGACGGTCCTGGACTGCATCGACGGGAAATATACCGGAGAGAAGACGGAGTGGGTGCAGATTAATTTTGAAATGGTGACACAGGATAACTTTAAAGAATATATGCAATAGTGGCAGCATAAAAAGCGGACGGGCATGTTCATGTAGCTGACGATACGGCAGGGGATATGCCCGTCTGTCGGTAAGAAATACTGCCATTAAAAACGGAAAGAAATCGGTGGATGATATATGGATAAAAATAAATATATTCTTGAGATGAAGGAGATTACAAAAGAATTTCCGGGCGTGCTGGCTTTAGACAAAGTATCTCTGAAAGTAAGAGAAGGAGAGGTACATGCGCTGCTCGGAGAGAATGGTGCAGGTAAGTCGACACTGATGAAAGTGCTAATGTCAATCTATCCGCCAGATGCAGGTGAAGTCTACTTTATGAATGAGAAGCGAAGCGGCCATCTCTCGGTGAAGAAGGTGCTCGAGGACGGCATCTCGATGATACATCAGGAGCTGGCGGCAGTTCCGGAGATGACGATAGCGGATAATGTGTACATGAACCGTATGCCTCATAAGGGGGTGTTCGTCGATGAAAAGACGATGAACGAGGAGACGCTTAAGCTGTTTTGCTCCATCGGTCTTGAAATAGATCCGAAGTGGAAGATGAAGGAGCTGACGACGAGTTACGTACAGATGGTGGAGATTGCACGAGCCGTATCTGCAGGGGCGAAGCTCATCATTATGGATGAGCCTACATCTGCGATTACAGAACAAGAAGTAGATATGCTGTTTCAGGTTATCCGCAAGCTGAGAGAAGAAAAAAAGTCTATCATCTATATCACGCATAAGATGGATGAGATATTCCAGATAGCAGATACGGTCACTGTTCTGCGGGACGGTCAGAGTGTAGCCAGCAGCATACCGATAGGTGAGCTGGATTACCAGTCTTTGATTGGGCTTATGGTAGGGCGGGAAATTACACAGATGTTTCCGGAGAATACGGCAGTACCCGGAGAGGTCGCTATGAAGGTAGAACATCTTAGCAAAGCCGGAGAATTCCAGGACATTTCTTTTGAGGTACGAAGGGGAGAGATACTTGGAATCGCAGGGATGATGGGTGCCGGAAGATCCGAGCTGATGTCGGCTGTATTTGGGATAACGAAACCAGATTCGGGAGAGATTACCGTTCACGGCGAGAAACTCAGACAGGGAGATCCGAGAGAATCGATACGCAGAGGGATGGCTATGCTCACGGAAGACCGGAAAGGGACAGGCCTGTTCCTCGGTATGAGCATTACGGACAATATCGTAATGCCCAGCTTAAGACAGGTGAAGAAAGCTCTTTTCCTGTCCAGGAAAAGGATGGATGAGATAGCAGACGGGCAGGTCAAGTCACTGCTGATCAAGACAGCCGGACTGGGCGTCCAGTCGAAGAATCTGTCCGGAGGCAATCAACAGAAAGTGCTGCTCGGCAGATGGCTGTGCCGTCAGCCGGAGATATTGATTGTGGATGAGCCTACGCGTGGAATTGACGTAGGCGCAAAATATGAGATACATAAGATTCTGTGCGATCTGGCTAAGAGCGGCAAGGCAGTCATCATGATATCCTCTGAGATGCCCGAAGTCGTAGGCATCAGTTCCCGCGTTCTCGTCATATCAGGCGGCAGGATTACAGGTGAACTGACGGGGGATGAAATCAAGCAGGAGAATATTATGGAATATGCCGCAAAGCTGGAAAAAGAGCCGAAAGGAATGGTAAAAGATGAAGAACTTATCTAGAGGAATCACGGGACGAATCGGGAAATTCGGCACGCTGTTAGTCCTTTTGCTTATTATTGTCATACTGAGCATTGCGGAGCCTAACTTCCTGTCCCTCAAAAATTTTACAAATATAATGCGACAGGTATCTGTAACAGGTATTATCTCTTTTGGTATGACGATGGTCATCATAACCGGTGGAATTGATCTGTCACCTGGATCAACCCTCGCATTTGCCGGAATGGTGATAGCCATCTTCGCGAGTGCAGGTAACAACATAGCAGCCGCGCTGTCTGGTATCGGAATCGCCCTTCTGTGTGGTGTCATCAACGGAGGTGTCATCGCAGTGACAGGAATCCCGCCGTTTATCATGACACTCGGCATGCAGCTGATGGCGCGGGGAGCCGCTAATATCGTGACCGGAGGGTTTCCAATCACGAATCTGAACGATACTTTCAGACAGATAGGCGGAGGGAGTGTCGGAATCATACCGATACCGATTATCATATATGCCGTCCTGGCAGTCTTAAGCCATCTTATACTGGCCAAGACCGCCTTTGGAAAGTCCGTATATGCGATAGGAGGCAATAAAGAAGCTGCCCATCTGTGTGGCATCAATGTAAAGCTGATAACATTTTTAGTATATGCATATATGGGAATCATGACCGGTATCGCGGCAATCATCCTGACTTCCCGCGTCAATGCAGGCAATGCATCAGTAGGAGTCAATTATGAATTCGACGCCATTATTGCCACCGTTATCGGAGGTACGAGCCTGGCGGGAGGCATTGGTACTATCTTTGGATGTATCATCGGTGCGCTCGTCGTCGGATGCATAGACAGCGGTCTGACGATGCTTGGTGTATCTGCTTTCTATCAGCAGATATTCAAGGGGGCATTGATTATCGTATCTGTAATACTCGACACCTACCGCAGCAAGGCAGTCAAGATAAGGAAATAGTCTCTTATGTACGGCAGGTGACAGGATTGAATAATAGATGATTGGGGGAATTAGAACATGAAAGCATTACAAGCAGATGCACAGTGGAAACCAAGGGAAGGCTATAAGCCGACAGAAAGGGAGAGCAGGGACAGAAGAGCAAGCATGGGCAGCGATCTTTTCTACCATCCGTCACTTAAGCTCGTCGATATACCTGTGCCGGAACCAAAAGACGATGAAGTGCTCCTGAAAGTAGGCGGGGCGGCGGTATGCGGCTCTGACACGATGTTTCTCGGTGCGGATGAGGACGATTACCTGTATTACTGCGGGCACTGCAGGCTGCCGGTCGTAATCGGACATGAATTTTCCGGTGAAATCGTACGGGTAGGAACGAATGTCAAGAACTTCAAAGAAGGCGACCTCGTCGTGGCAGAGACGATGAACTGGTGCGGGGAATGTGCCGCATGCAGAGCAGGGCTCGTCAACCAGTGCGAGAATCTGGAAGAGATTGGGTTCACGCTGGACGGCGGATATGCGGAATATCTCGTTGCGAAGGAAAAATTCTGCTTCCACGTCGGCGATCTTGTATCTGTGTATGGAAGCAAAGAGCGGGCCCTGGAAGTGGCTGCCATGGTAGAGCCTACTGCTGTGGCCTATAACGGAATGTTCGTCCGGGGCGGCGGATTCCGCCCGGGAGGTAATGTCGCTGTCTTTGGGGCAGGGCCTATCGGTCTGTCGGCCACATCTCTTGCAAAGGCGGCAGGTGCGGCAAAGATCATCACTTTTGAAAAAGAACCATTACGTATGAAGCTGGCAAAGGAAGTGGGTGCGGATTACGTGTTCAATCCGGATGAGCTTTATGCCGCAGGTACAAGTCCGAGTGAAAAGGTGCTGGAGCTGACGGAAGGGATAGGAGTAGAGATGGCGGTGGAGGCGACCCACCATCAGGCAGAGACGATTCCTGAGATTGAACAGATGGTTGCGGTCGGCGGAACGATTGCACAGATTGGGATATCTCCGGTAAGAACTCCAATCATGTCCACATACCTCCAGAAGAAGGGTGTGAACTACCACTGCTCTATCGGAAGCTCCGGGCATGACATATGGCCCCATGTCATACGGCTCATTGCCAGCAGGCGTATCGATCCCGGCAAGTTCCTGACAAAGTGTTACAGCCTGGATGAGGCTATCGAGGCGATTGAGGCGGCAAAGAGACTGGAAGGCGGAAAATTTGTGATAACCCCTAACTGGTAATTAAGGAAAGAAAGAGAGGCTATATTATGTTGAATATTAAATACGGTGCACTGGATTTTGCGCTTCCGGGACAGCTCGTCGGTAATATCAGGCTTGCCCATGAGATGGGACTGGACGGATTGGAACTCGGCTTCCTGAGATATGAGGAGAGGGGCTTTATGCTCGGACAGAAATGGTTCAGAGACTATTATCTGGAAGAAGGAGAGAAGTATGGGATTGCATTTCCGTCTATGGCGGTGTGCGAGTTCGATTTCTGTGGGCTGAAGCATCCGACTACGACAGAAAAAGGAAAACGGGTGAGGGAAATCATCGATCTGGCCATTGACACGGCGTCATATATGAAGATGGAGATGGTCATGATGCCAAGCTTTTGTGACGGATATATTGAGACGGAGGAGGACATGCATGTCACCGCCGAAGCGCTCACCTATGCATGTAAGGAAGCGGCAAAGCACGGTATTACGATTGCGACGGAGAATCTGCTGACGATAGAAAAGAACCTGGAGCTGTTCGACAAGGTAGGACAGCCGAACTTTTCCTGCCTGTACGATTCGCAGAATTACCGTGTCTGGAAGAACTGGTCACAGCCGGAGATGTTAAGAAAGCTGGCGCGAAACAACATCCTCTATCCAGAGATACATGTCAAAGACGGTATCGGGCAAAGCGGAAGTTCCGCATATCTCGGAGAAGGGGATACTGACTTTGAAGGGACGATGGCGGTTCTTCACGAGATAGACTACAGCGGATGGCTTCACCTGGAGAATTTCTATGACAGGATGCCGCTGTGTGGAACGGCAGATACGTATATTGACGTGGCGAAGAAGGATCTGGAGATACTGAAGGAAGCGTGCAGATAAGCGGTGTTCATGCAAGGAGGGATACATAGTGAAAAAAGTAATGTTTGGTCTGTGCGAATGGAGCTCTCCTGTTCAGGGGCCGTATGTGTGCAGGTTTGCAAAGGATATGGGGCTTGACGGGGTAGAACTGGCACAGGGGGATTATGAGCGCAGTTTTCCCTTATCCAACCCGTATATCCAGGATATATATCTGGAAGAGGCGGCAAGGAACGGCATCGCGCTGACCGCCATTGCCGTAAACTGTCTGGATTATTATGGGATGACGAAGCCCGACGGTTCTATGCAGAAAAAGGCAGCTGTGCTGGCTATCGAAAAAGCGGTGGAGGCGGCAAAGAGGATGAGACTCCCCCTCGTACAGATACCGGCGTTCGGAGAGAGTGCCATTCATTCGGAAGAAGATTTCAGAAGTGTGGCGGCCTGTCTTGCATATGCCTGCCGCCTGGCTGCGGAGGATGGAATCACGGTGGCTTCTGAAAATGCCCTGTCTGTGGAGGAAGACTTAAGGCTGCTCGAAGAAGTGGCATGCCCGAACCTGAAGATATATATGGATACACAGAATCCATATATCAACAAAGGATATTCTGCTCCAGAGATGATATATGCCCTTGGAGACAAGATCTGCGAAGTGCATGTAAAGGATGGTAAAGAAGGAGAACTGAGCGCAGCCTTACTCGGACAGGGTGTGACTTCCTTCTATGAGTCGGTAGAAGCGCTCTGTGATATCGGCTATACCGGTTACGTTCACCTTGAGAACTTTTATGAACGGCAGCCGATGAACCATTGCGATAAAGATGCAGTAGAGCTGCTCAGAAAGGATATCGCGATACTGAAAGAATCATTCCGGGAGTATAACGGTGATACGTAGGATAGGAGGGGGAAGAGTTGGGAACCGGGCAGAAAGAAACACTATGTGAGATGAAGCAGATTACCAAATGTTTCGATAAAGTGACAGCGATAAAAGATATTGATTTTGAAATCTACGCTGGAGAGGTTCACGCGCTGATGGGAGAAAACGGTGCCGGGAAAAGTACACTGATGAAGATTTTATATGGATATTACAGCAGGACATCCGGAGACGTAAAGGTATCGGGAAAGGAAGTGCACTTTAACTCTACCCACGATGCAGAGGCGGCAGGGATAGGTATGGTACCGCAGGAGATTGACCTGTTTCCAGAGCTGACCGTGACGGAGAATCTCTTTGTCGGAAGGAAGCGGCCGAGAAAAAGATGGGGCGGTTTTGACACCGGGAAGATGCAGGAAGAGGCAAGAGAGGTATTTGAAAAGCTCGATGTCAATCTGGATGTGGCCTCTCAGGTAAAACATCTTTCCGTGGCAAACTGTCAGATGATAGAGATTGCCAGAGCGCTCATCCGGCAGGCCAAGGTCATCATCTTTGATGAACCGACCGCCTCTCTGACCGACCGGGAAACCGAGCGTCTTTTTAAAGTGATCCAGGAGTTGAAAGAGGCGGGAGTGGGCGTTGTGTATATCTCCCACCGGCTGGAAGAAATCTTTCGTATCTGTGACAGAATCACGGTGCTTCGGGACGGAAGATGGGTCGCCTCAGATGTAATCTCTGAATTCAGCCAGGACAAGCTGGTGAAGCTGATGGTAGGCCGCCCGCTGTCGCAGCTCTTCACAAGAGGAGTGAGCAGGATAGGAAATACTGTGCTGTCTGTCGAAGGGTTATCGTCAGATGGAAGGTTTTCCGATGTCAGCTTTGAGATACGCGAAGGCGAAGTGGTAGGCATGGCCGGACTCATAGGGGCCGGGCGCAGTGAGATTGGACAGGCACTGTTCGGGGTGCTTCCGGTGGCCTCCGGAGTCGTAAAGATACACGGGAAAGAAGTGCATATCAAGTCGCCCGAGGACGCGATGAGGAAAAAGATCGTCTATCTGCCGGAAGAGCGGAGATCTCAGGGGCTGATTCTGCCGATGAGCATCGGGAGCAACATCTCTCTGGCATCGCTTGGCAGCCTGACAAGATACGGTTTCGTCAACTTTAAGAAAGAAAAAGAGATATCAGACAGATATATCCATACCTTAAGCATACGCGGCGCGTCTGTCGATAAACCGGTAAGCCAGCTCTCAGGAGGCAATCAGCAGAAAGTCGTAGTGTCCAAGATAATGGTGAGAGAGCCGGAGATACTCATACTGGATGAGCCTACGAGGGGCATCGATATCGGCGCAAAATCAGAGATATACAAATTGATTGATGAACTGGCAGGCCAGGGCAAAGCTATTCTGCTCATATCATCAGAGCTTCCGGAAGTGCTGTCCATGTCGGACCGTATTCTTGTCATGCATGAAGGAAAGCTGACCGGAGAGTTTGACAAAGAGGAGGCCACACAGGAGAAGATAGGTCTGGCCGCTTCCGGAGTGGCTGACGGCAGACAGATTGATACGGATTAAATGAGGGAGGAATGGAGACTATGGAAAAGAAAAAAAGTATAAACGCCACAGTTATAAGGCTGCTCCTTCGTCCGTCGACACCGTCGCTTGTATTCTCTATTATTTTGCTTATGGCCTTTTCTGCGGCTGCCAGCGGCTTTATGACTTTTGACAATATTCAGGCGATACTCGTACAGACTGTGGTCATCGGCATTATGGCGATCGCCCTTAATTTTGTCATATTGCTCGGAGAGATTGATATATCGGTCGGATCGCAGCTCGCCGTCTGTGCCTATGCATTCGGCTATGTCGTTACCTGGACGGATTCGCTGCTTCTCGGTCTTCTGGCGGCTATGGCCGGAGGGGGGATACTCGGGCTGATCAACGGCCTGCTCGTTGCGAAGCTGAACCTGTCGTCGTTTATCGTGACACTGGCCACACAGAACGTGCTGCGGGGGATACTGCTTGTGTATGCAGGCGGCGGGGCGATGAACCTGACGGCGGAGCACCGGGCGCTTGGCATCGGTACATTTCTTGGGATCAATAATTCCGTATACGTATTTCTCCTCGTGTTTGCCGTCTGTGCCGTATTGAGCAGGCACACGACATGGGGGAGGGACGTATATGCAATCGGCGGGAACAGAGGGGCGGCCGGGATGGCAGGACTCCCCGTTGCCAGTACATATATAAGAGCTTACATGCTGCTCGGAATATGCTGCGGACTCACAGGGGGAATCTTCCTCTGTCAGATCGGGCAGCTTCAGGCGGCGATAGCAAATGGTTACGAGATGCGTGTCATTGCGGCGGTGGCAATTGGGGGAACATCCATGGCAGGGGGAAGAGGCTCTGCGCTGTCGCCTCTTGTCGGGTCGATACTGATTGGCATCATATTGAACGGCATGTCGGTGATGGCAGTGCCTTCAACATTCGAGTCACTTGTATTGGGAGCGATTATACTATTAGCTGTTGCAGTAGACGCAGCGCGGCATAAGGTGGTGGATAAGCATTATGAATAAATTTCAGACATTTATAAGAAAAGAACCGGCTCGTATCTGCATGCTTTTGCTCATTATCGTCGTGGAATGTGTCGTATTTTCAAGCACCGGATATTTTTTTACGGCCAGCAACATCTTTGATGCACTCAGGGCATCGGTAGAAATCGGGCTGGCGGCGCTTGGAATGACTTTCGTCATTATGACGACGGGAATCGATCTGTCTGTCGGTTCGCTGCTGGCGCTCGTCTCGGTGACGATTGGCTTCACGTATCAGGCGGGGTGCCCCTTCTTCCTTTCCTTGATATTAGGAATTGTGGTAGGCATTGCGGGGGGAGCTTTTAATGGGGTGCTCATCGTATATGGAAAGCTGCATCCGTTTGTAGTGACGCTTGGAACGTTCTCTTTCTACAGGGGAATCGCCTATGCAGCCACAGACGCCGGCGCGGTATCTGTGTTCCCTGATGCCTATGCCTACGCAGGAAGAGCATATATACTGGGAGTCGTTCCGATTCAGGTCGTCGTGTTTATCGTACTGACGATACTCGTCTGGATACTGAGCAAGAAGACGCCGTTTGGGACATATGTCACTGCCATGGGATATAACGAAGAGGCAGCGAAATTTTCAGGTGTGCAGGTCAGAAAATTTAAAATGCTCGTATACATACTGATAGGATTCCTCGTAGCAGTGGCAGCCATTATCTATACATCAAGGGTGTCCACGGCAAGAGGAAATGCGGCAATCGGCATGGAGCTGAATGTGATTGCAGCCGTCGTCCTTGGAGGGACGGATATAAAAGGCGGAAAGGGAACGATTATCGGAACCTTTCTGGGGGTTGTCATATTGGCATTCCTGAAAAATGGTCTGGCTATGCTGTCCATCCGGGGCGATTGGGCCTTGTGTGTGACAGGCGTCGTCCTTCTGCTCGGTATCTTATTGAACCGTGCGTTGGAAGTCAGACAAGAGTAAGAACTATACTGCTGCCGGCAGTATAAATAAACAGAAAAAAAGGAGAAGATATTATGAGAAAAAGAATGTTATCAGCCGTATTAGCGGCAATGCTGCTCGTCTGTGGTATCGCTGGATGTACGACGAAGAAAGCAGAGGATACGTCCAAGGACGCGAAAGACGGCACAAAAGGTGAAGAGAAGGTGACGATTGGGATGTGCCCGAAGTTCACGAGCGACCCATATATGGTAGCAGCCGGAGAAGGGGCGCAGGAGGCCTGCGACGAGCTCGGATATACGCTCGACTTTAACGGGCCGGTCAACGCAGATATCGCGGCACAGTCCGATATCATCGACCAGTGGACGCAGAAGAAATATACCGCCATCACCATATCGGCCAATGATGCGGATGCGCTTTCCCCTGCTATGAAAGCAGCTATGGATGCAGGCATCTATACTTCAGCATGGGATGCAGACGTGAATGCAGATTCCAGAGAATTATTCCTGAATCAGGTCACATTTGAAGGCATGGGCAAGACGATGGTGGACATGATGGTAGAGGAAGCAGGCGATTCCGGTGATTTTCTCGTAGTGACCGCTGTGCTTACGGCCCCGAACCAGAACGCATGGATTGAAGAGATGAAGAAATACATGGAAGCCAACTATCCTGACATGAGGATTGCAGATATCCTGGCCGGTGATGAGGATCTTGCAAAAAGCAGGGACGTCACGCTAAACTACTTGAGAAGCCATCCGGACACGAAAGGTGTCTTTGCCGTGACCGGTATGGCAAGCCCTGGAGTATGCGAGGCGATTGAACAGCTTGACCTTGTAGGGACAGTTGCCGTTACGGGACTTGGCGTTCCAAGCCTTATCAAAGACTACTTAAAGAAGGGAACAATCAAGCAATGCTGCCTGTGGAGCCCGTATGACATCGGTTACGGGGCGATGTACCTGGCTAAGACACAGATAGACGGGAAAGTAGATAAGGCAAAGGAGCAGGGGTATATCGAGGCGGGAAGACTTGGAAAGCTTGAGATAATAGACAAGGATAAAGGCATCGTACTGCTGGGAGAACCGCTCATATTTACGAAGGATAATGTAGATGACTATAATTTCTGATTGTGTGGCATGAGGAACTGGAAAGAAGGGAAAAGGATGCAGAAATCAATAAACTTTGCGCTCGTAGGACACATGTTCATGGGAAGGGCACACAGCCACGCGCTCAATGATGTCACTATGTTCATGAAAGATCTGGGCATACGGCCGGTACTGAAGACGATATGCGGGGTCGGAGCAGGTCTGGAGGATACGAGGGAACGATTCCACTGGGAAAAGAGTGAGACAGACTGGCACAAGGTGGTCACGGATCCGGAAATTGATGTAGTCAGTATCGCAGTTCCTGGTTTTCTCCACAAAGAGATTGCTGTGGAGGCAGCCAGAAATGGAAAACATATCTTGAGCGAAAAGCCGCTCGCCCGCAATTATGAGGAAGCGTATGAGATGTATGAGGCCGCCAGGGACAATCACGTCCTGAATATGGTGAATTTCAACTACCGGAGGATTCCGGCGGTGGCGCTGGCAAAGCAGTTGATTGAAGAAGGGCAGCTTGGACAGATAGTAAGCTACAAGGGCTTCTACCAGCAGGACTGGGCATTGTTCGGCGCACCGATGTCCTGGAGATATAAGAGCGAGATGGTCGGCAAGGGGCCGCTGGAAATGGGCATACATATCACTGATATGGCAAGATGGCTTGTGGGCGAAATCGATGAAGTCGTATCTGTCATGAAGACAGTCGTAAAGGAACGGCAGACGGCAGACGGCAGCAAGGAGGCGGTTACCAATGATGACAACACCGTATGGCTGGCCAGGTTCAAAGATGGCTTCATGGGTATGTTCGAGGCATCGAGGGCTCATATGGGAAGAAAGAACTTCCAGTGGTTCGAGATAAACGGAACGAAAGGTTCTCTGCGCTTTGAACTGGAGAGGATGAATGAATTAAATGTATATCTGAGTAATGACTGCGAAGACCGCAGAGGATTCCGGAATATCATCGTGACAGAGGAGATGCATCAATACATGAAGAACTGGTGGCCGGCCGGACATATGCTCGGATGGGAACATACGGTGCTGCATCAATATTATGAATTTCTCAAGGCGTTCGAGGAAGGAAGCATGCCAAGCCCCAGCTTTGAGGATGGGATGAAAGCGCAGAAGGTGCTGGATGCCGTAGTCAAATCCGCAGAGGAGAACAGATGGGTCTCTGTAGACGAGATAGGAAGATGATGCATACCGGACATGAGAGAGAAGGAGGGTAAAATATGCACTTATCATTAATGACAGACAGTCTCGGTAAACTTACTTTTGAAGAGATGCTCGATACGGCCTCGATGCTCGGAGTCGAAACGCTGGAGATTCCGACAGGCGGATATTCCAACGCGCCTCATATGGATATCGACAGGCTGCTGGAAAGCAAAGAGGCAAGAGAGAGCTACATGAGGGCAATAGAGAGCAGAGGGCTGAAGCTGGAAGTGCTCAACTGCAACGGGAATCAGCTGTCCCCGGATGCCCAGGGAGAAAAGGACGCGCTGCTCGTAGAGAAGACGTTCCGGCTTGCAGAACTGCTGGGAGTGGAGAAGATAGCGATGATGTCCGGGCTGCCGGGCGGGGGGCCGGAGGCAAAGTACTCCAACTGGGTTATCTGCTGCTGGCCGCCTGTCATGCTGGAGATGCTCGATTACCAGTGGAATGAGGTCGGGATACCATACTGGGAAAAGACAGCAAGGCTTGCAGAAAGCCACGGAATCAAAAAGATTGCGTTGGAGGTCCATCCGACACAGATAGTCTATAACGTGCCGACTTTGCTGAGGCTGAGGAATGCGATAGGACCAATCATCGGTGCCAATCTGGACCCAAGCCATCTGTTTTTCATGGGGATGGATCCGATAGAGGCGGCGAAGGCACTCGGGGCGGAACAGGCCATCCACCATGTTCATGCGAAGGACACGCATATCGAAAAAGATGTCAAGGATCTGAACGGCTGCCATGAGACGGCGGCTTATCTGAGCAATCCGGCGTTTGAACGTTCCTGGACGTACTGTGCGCTGGGATACGGGCATGACGTGTTCTGGTGGAAGCGTTATCTCATGACGCTGCTGCAGTTTGGCTATGACGGGCCATTGAGTCTGGAGATTGAAGACGTTGTCATGCCAAGCGTCATCGCGACAGCCAAGTCGGCAGATTTGCTGAAAGAGGCCATGCCGCACGATTATACGAGAGATTTCCCACAGCATCTGCTGGAAATCAAAGGGCTGGGGTTTGATATCTGACAGATGATACGGGCCGTGGCAATAACATAGTATAGAAAGGCTTTCTGGCCGGCCATATTGTATCCTTTCTGAACGTGACAGTTTTGCAAAGGGTATAATATGGCTTTTTATATTTTTATATAATAATAGGTTGACTTTTTTATATTTATATATAATAATTTACATAGGAAGCTTATGTTGATTGATATTGTCAGGCAGTATCTATTTTCGAGAGGAGGGATGCCGATGGAGATTCGGTTGTTAAGGGAGCGGAAGAAAGAGCTGGGGCTGACGAATGAGCAGCTGGCACGGATGTCGGGAGTCTCGCTTGGAACGGTCAACAAGATATTCAGCGGTGCTACCAGATCCCCACAGAATGACACGATGAATGCGCTCTCGGCTGCTCTTGGTCTGGACTTTGACCGTTACCGTCCCAGTGCGCGGGCAGATATGATATGTGAGCCGGTACCAGCTTATGACGCATTAAAGCGAAATGGCACATACACCGAGGAGGATTATTACAACCTTCCGGATGACGTAAGAGCTGAGCTTCTGGACGGCTACCTTATCTTCATGGAGGCGCCTACCGTACGGCACCAGGAGATTGTCGGGGAATTGTATTATTACATCCGTCATCATATCAAAGGGCGGGGAGGCCCCTGCAAAGTGCTTCTCGCACCGGTAGATGTCAGGATTGACAATGACGACGGGACGATGCTGCAGCCAGATCTTGTTGTCGTCTGCGACAGAGATAAAAGTGATGGCAGAAGAATCAATGGAGCGCCCGATCTGGTGGCGGAGGTCGTATCGCCGGGCAGCCGAAAGAGGGACTATCTCGTCAAGCTGAACAAATACTGGACTTCCGGGGTGAGGGAATACTGGGTAGTCGACCCGGACAATGAGTCGGTTACGGTATATGAATTTGGTGACAGGGAAGAGAATTTCCACATTCAGACGTATTCTTTCCGGGATAATGTACCTGTCGGAATATTTGACGGCCTGTCCATTGATTTTTCTGTTTTTGATGTTTAATTTCAGATGAGAAAGCCTTTTCCGTTTATACGGGAAGGGCTTTCTCTTTTTGCGAAGTAAAGAATATTGTTATTTTATATAGCAATAAATTTATAGAAGTGGTTTGGCTATATTGTTAATATAATAGTAAGTTGAATAAACGGAATTATATTCAAAAATAATCATTGATAAGAATATTGTTATAATACGTGCAAATTCTGTTATAACAGTACGAGCAGAAAGGAGAAGAGATATGAATGAATTGCAGCAGGATTATGACCAGCTCAGAAAAAAGACGGAAGAGATACGCTACAACCTGACAGCCATGATGGCCTACGCGGGTTCAGGGCATCCTGGCGGCTCACTGTCAGTCCTGGAGGTATTGACTACGCTGTACTACGGCGGGGTGATGCGCCTTGATCGGAAGAATCCTCACGCCGAAGACAGGGACCGGTTTATCATGTCGAAAGGCCATGCAAGTCCGGCACTCTATGTTATTCTGGCAGACCTGGGATACTTTCCCGCCGCGAAGCTGAAAGAGTTTGACGCGGATGACAGCATGCTGCCGAAGCACTGCAACCGTCTGAAGACTCCGGGGGTGGAAGCCTCGACAGGAGCACTTGGACAGGGATTCTCCATGGCGCTTGGGATGGCGCTGGCAGGGAAGATGGATGGAAAGCAATATGATGTGTACTGTGTTCTCGGGGACGGGGAATGCCAGTCAGGAGAAGTGTGGGAGGCGGCTATGGCGGCCGCCAAATATAATCTCGACAATTTTAAGGTAATCGTCGACAACAACAGGCTTCAGATTGACGGCTTTACGAACGATATCATGCCGCTTGGCGACCTGAAGGCAAAGTGGGAAGCCTTCGGCTTTCATACGCAGGAGTGCGACGGCCATGACTTGAAAGCGCTGAGGGAGTCTTTCGACAGAATGGATGAGACGAAAGACTTTCCGCATGTTCTCATCGCCGACACGGTTAAGGGCAAAGGAGTGTCATATATGGAGAATGAGGCGGACTGGCACAGCAGAAAGATGACAAAGGCAGAGGGAGCTGCCGCATTGAAAGAGATTGAGCAGGCTTATGCGGCATACGGGAAAGATATCGATGAAAAGATTCTGTTTCTCAATGCAGATGAACTCACGGAATTGAAAAATGCATAGGAGGTGAAGGAGATGGAGAAAGCATTACAGAAAGAACGGACGTTAGTCAGCAAGGAAATCTTCGGAAAAGTAATCGTTGAGCTCGGGAAAGATAAGGAGGACATCGTCGTCTGTGATACAGACCTTATGAGGTGTTTTGGAACAAAGGCATTTTCACAGGAGTTCCCTGAGCGGCATTTTAACTTCGGCATTGCAGAGCAGAACTGTATGGCCGCAGCCGCGGGCCTTGCCCTCTCAGGCAAAAACGTGTTTGCCAGTTCCTTTGCCAATTTCGCCTCGAAGCGTGCCTGCGACCAGGTGAGCATCGCGGTTGCCTATAATGAAGCAAATGTAAAAGTGTGCGGGCTCTATGCAGGGCTGACAGCAGAAAAGAACGGAGGGACCCACATCGGCGTGGAAGACGTGGCACTGATGAGAAGCATACCCGGCATGTGCGTGGTGGAACCGGCAGATACGTATGAACTGGAAGCAATTACGAGATACATGGCGGATTATGAAGGTCCGGTCTACTTCCGGCAGCCGAAGATGTATCTGCGCAATGTCTATACAGAAGTTCCGCACTTTGAACCAGGCAGGGGCGTGACGATGAGGGACGGTGGCAGCGTGACTGTCTTCGCCTGCGGCATAACCGTGGCTACCGCGCTGGACGCGGCAGAGCTGCTGGCGGCAGAGGGAATCGATGTGCGGGTCATCAACATGCCGACTGTCAAGCCGATCGATAAAGATATCATCAAAAAAGCAGCGGCAGAGACGGACTACATACTGACATGTGAGAACCACAACATAATCGGAGGGCTTGGCAGTGCCGTAGCTGAGGTGCTCGCCGGGATAAAGACAAATGCGGTGCTGCGCATGATGGGGATTCAGGACACCTTCGGCGTGACGGCCTCGCTTGGATACCAGCTTAGGAAGAATGGCCTCACACCCGAGCATATGGCCGGAGAGATAAAAGGAATGCTGGCAGGCGTATAAACGGACTGCTGCACATAAAGAAGGAGGAGAAACGATGAAATCATTAGATGCTTTTATGTATGGACCAAAAGATTTAAGGTTGGAGGAAGTCCAGGTGCCGGAACTGAAATCGACACAGATACTTGTAAAGGTGCATGCGTCAGGCATATGCGGATCAGACGTGGAATGCTATCTCGGACATTCGAAAGAGGGGCGCTATGACCTCGGTCCTTACACGCCGGGACATGAGTGGTGTGGCGAAGTAGTGGCCGTCGGCTCTGATGTCATCTCTCTCAAAGTGGGAGACCGCGTCACAGGCGAATGTGCGAATTCCTGTAACCGGTGTGACATCTGTAAGGAAGGAATCAACAATTCCTACTGTACGAACTGGAATGAAGTCGGCTTCATGCCATCAGCGCCTGGCGGTATGGGAGAATATCTCGTAGGCGAAGAACAGTTCTGCTATAAGATTCCGGATAACATGACGTATGTGGAAGGCGCTCTCGTGGAGCCTTGTTCTGTAGCTTACTACAGTATCTACGGAAGGGACGGATATGTGGCCAGGACAGATGACTGCGTCATCTTCGGGGCAGGCGCAATCGGACTTTTTGCGGCAACGATCTGCAAGGCGGCCGGTGCAAAAGTCATCGTGGTGGAACCAATCGCGTTCCGCAGGAAGATGGCGGAAGAGGTCGTCGGCGTTGACGTGACGATTGATCCGTTCGAGGAAGACGTAGAGAAAGTCGTGCTTGAGCATACGGAAGGCAAAGGCGCAAGCTTTGTCGTGGAATGTACCGGAAGCGATGCCGGTGTCAGCATGACGGTAGACGTCGCAAGACCTCATGCGAGGATCCGTTTTATCGGGCACTCTATCGGCCGGAAGATTCCGATAGAAATAGGAAAAGCGATCTGGAAGGGACTGAATCTTCAGGGAAGCGCCGGACAGCCGTGGTTCTTTACAAAGACAATCAAGTTCATGGGACGGGTAAAGGATGAGATTGATTTCACAAGGTTCATCACATCATATTATCCGCTGGAGAAGATTCAGGATGCATTCGACCGGGCCATCGAGCACAAAGATGAGGCGGTGAAGGTGATGGTTCTGGCCAATGAAGAAAAAGACAGGCTGGAAGAATACAGGAACAGATAATTAAAAGGAGGAAGAGAATATGGCAGACTATGGAAGCAACATATGGATTACGACAGAGCATCCGGCAATTACATTTGAGAATACGAAGGTCGGGCAGCTGAAGAAAAAAATATGGGATATGAGCGAGGAAGAAGTAGACCGGCTCTTGAAAGAACGTTACGAGATTCCGTCGCCTTCTGAGATTGGTATCGCAGACACATATATCCAGACGACACCGAGGTGGAAGGTCGTCGAGAAGAGAAAGAAAAATGATGTGGTGCTCGTACCGGTAGGGTGTACCGAATGCCACGGTATGCATACCGTATCTGCGCTCGATACGTTCCAGTGCCAGTCCATCGCAGAAGGTGTCCGCCGTGCGACTGCAAAAGACGGCTGCGAGGTGAATCTGGCGTACAATCCGCTTCCGTATGGTGCACATCCATACCACCATCTCGGTATGCCGGGCACGGTTATGGTACCACAGAGGGTAGCGGTGGAGACGCTTGTCGCGACGATGCTTGGCCTGTGGAACGACGGATTCCGCAAGCAGATCTATATCAACAACCACGGGCAGCTCTGGGTGCTGGAGACGGCACTCCATGAATTCCTGTACCGGTATCAGCTTCCATGTATCATCCAGGTGATGGACTGGCACCGCGCTATCCGCGAATTCTTCTACCCGGGGGCAAAAGAAGATATGGTGAAGACGCCGTTCGTACATGCAGACGAATGTGAGACTTCGGTGGGGATGCTCTGCTTTCCTGAAGGAATGGTGGACTTAAGCCATGCAGATGAGACACATCCGAAGAGCTACTTCGAGCCGGGAAGATTCGACAATTCCACCGACAGCTTCCACAGGCCTCAGAGATGGAGCGAGACGGAGATGACTTCTCCGATTACGTATAAAGGTACGCCAGAGGGGGTAGTGGGAAGCCCTGCCATCGCCGAGGCGAGGAAAGCAAAGCGTCCGATTTTGGCGGCATGTGAATATCTCACCTACTGTGTGGACGAACTGCTGGAGGCATTCCCGGCCGGAACGGTTCCGCCGACGGAAGAAGTGACATACCGCACGGAGGAAGAGATGGCTGCTTATTTAAAAGAACCTGGAAGCGAAGGCTGGCGTTCTGTATATGGACTTCCGAGAGTCGGAATGGAATAAGCGGCGCTGGGGCAGAAGAAGGTGAATGATATGAAGACAAAAGGCGCTCTGAGTGGTATACGTATCCTGGATTTGAGCCGTGTCCTTGCAGGTCCGTTCTGCACGATGATGCTGGCAGATCTGGGAGCAGAAGTAATTAAGATAGAGATACCGGGCAAGGGAGATGACAGCCGCAGTTTCGGCCCTTTCGTGAACGGAGAGAGCGGATACTATATGAATGTAAACCGCAACAAGACGGGAATCACGTTGAACCTGAAGAAACCGGAAGGAAAAGAGCTGTTTCTTGGGATGGTGGAAAAGGCCGATATCGTAGTCGAGAACTACCGGCCGGGCGTGATGGAGAAGCTTGGCCTTGGATATGAGGTGCTGAAAGAGAGAAACCCGAAGATCATATACGGGGCAGTGTCCGGTTTCGGGCATTATGGTCCGTATACGCAGCGTCCGGGTTACGATGTCATCGGACAGGCAAGCTGCGGCCTCATGAGCGTGACCGGGTGGCCGGACGGCGGTCCGACAAGAGTCGGGACGGCCATGGCAGACAGCCTGGCGGGATATTCTCTCGCCATCGGCCTGCTGGCTGCGCTCCAATACCGGAACAGTACAGGCGTCGGCCAGAAAGTGGACATCGGTATGATGGATTGCGGCATCGCAAGCATGCAGATCATCTATCCGATCTATACAATGGGCGGCAGGCTTCCGGAGCGGATAGGAAACCGCTATGAATCCAACTACCCGACGGATACGTTTGAGACGAAAGACGGGATGATGGTAATCGGGGCGGCGAACGACAAGCTCTGGGTGAAGCTGTGCGAGGTGATGGGCAGGCCCCGGCTGGCGCTGGACGAACGGTATGATAAGAACCCGAAGCGTGTGGAGCGCTACATGGAACTCCGTCCAATCATACAGAAATGGGCGAGTAATTATACGACCAAGGATGTTGTGGAGCTGCTTCTTGAGAACGGCGTCCCTGCGTCGCCGATCAATAATCTGGCGCAGGTCGTGGAAGACCCTCATGCACAGGCCAGGGAAATGTTCGTACATGTGCAGCACCCGGCTGCCGGTGATACGGTATTGAACGGCTCGCAGTTCAAGATGACCGAGACGAATCCGCAGATCGACAGACCTGCCCCGCTGCTCGGGCAGCACAATGAAGAAGTGTACAGGGACCTGCTCGGCCTGTCCGCCGGCCAGTTAGAAGAGCTGGCGAAGCAGGGGATAGTGTAAAGGAGATTCTTATGAGACTGCCGGAAAAGGTTAAGATTATAGAAGTTGGGCCAAGGGATGGTTTCCAGAATGTAAAGGACTTTATAGACACTGCAGATAAGAAGAGGATTATCGACAGCCTTGTGGATGCAGGGGTCAGAGATATGGAGATTACATCTTTCGTGCATCCGAAGGCCGTGCCGCAGATGGCGGATGCGATGGCACTTGCGGCATCCGTGGACTATCCGGCTGAGAGGCTTCGCAAGATCGCTCTCGCGCCGAATGCAAGAGGGGCCAGGAACGCCATGTCCTGCGGTGTAAAAGAAGTAAGCTATGTCATTTCTGCAAGCGAGGCTCACAATAAAGCGAATGTGAACAGGACGACAGAGGAGTCGGCAGAAGAGTTGAGGAACATTAGGGAGGCTGTGCCGGAGCTGAAGATAAGGCTGGATATCGCGACAGCATTCGGCTGCCCCTATGCAGGTAATGTGAGCCGGGAACAGGTATATAAGCTGATTGACACAGGAAGGGCTGCGGGGATAGAAGAGTTTGTATTGTGTGATACGATTGGGATTGCTAATCCGAAGCAGACCGCCATGCTTGCCGCGGATGTGAGACAGAGCTATCCGGATGCCGCGTTTACGTTCCATCTTCATAATACGAGAGGATTAGGGCTTGCCAATATCCTGGCTGCCATGCAGGAGGGCATAGATTCGTTCGAGTCTTCCGTTGGAGGGCTCGGAGGATGCCCGTTCGCACCGGGAGCCGCAGGGAATGTGGCCACGGAAGATCTGGTGAACATGCTGGACTATATGGAGATAGCCCACGGCGTGTGCCAGGAGAAGCTGCTGAAGGCCGCGGCGCTTGTCAGGCAGACGGTACATGCTGAGTTGACGGGCAATATGCTGAATGCATGCACGTATGACAACATCTGACAGTCAACGTGGACGGTACATATGGATATTAGAGAGAAAGAAGGAATGAATCATGTCAGAAAAAAGGAACGAGCACGAATATGTAAAGGGGTTGGTGGAGCGGGCGAGAAAAGCCCAGGCTGTGGCAGATACCTACAGCCAGGAACAGGTGGACCGGCTGACAAGAGCCGTTGGATGGGCGCTCGTCCAGGAGGAAACAGTAGAAAAGATAGCCAGATTCTGCCTTGAGGAGACGCGGATGGGGACCTATGAGGCGAAGCTTGGCAAGCTGTACAAAAAAGTGAGAGGCGTGCTAAGCGACATCAATCCACAGAAGTCTGTCGGCGTGGTGGAAGAAGACAAGGAGACGGGAATCCGCAGGATTGCCAAGCCGGTCGGCGTCATCGGCTCTCTCATCCCTACGACGCAGCCGGAATTATGTCCGGCGACCCAGGGGATGCTGGCGGTGAAAAGCCGCAATGCAATCATCTTCTCCCCTCATCCGAGAAGCCAGAGGACGACATATCTCGTGGTAGAAGTGATGCGGGATGTACTGAAGCGCTACGGGGCGCCGGAGGATCTGCTTATCTGTGCGGAGCACCCGACGATGGAGATGAGCCGGGAGATTATGGCACAGACAGATCTTGTCGTCGCCACGGGCGGTGCAGGTATGGTGAAGGCAGCATACAGTTCCGGTACCCCCGCCTATGGTGTGGGCGTGGGCAACGCGGTCGTAGTCATCGATGAGACGGCGGACTTAAAGGAGGCGGCCCGTAATGTACATGTGAGCAAGGTGTTCGACTATGCGTCCGGCTGCTCATGCGAGAATTCTATCGTCGTGCAGGAGGGTATCTATGACGCGTTCATCGAATGTCTGAAGGAAGAGGGAGCGTATCTTGTGGCGGAAGAAGACAAGCCGAAGCTTGAGAAAGCTTTGTGGCCACAGTTCCCGGAGAACCACATATTGAACCGGGACATCGTGACACAGCCGGCAAAAAGAATCGCACAGATAGCAGGAATCGATGACGTACCGGATGACTGTGAGTTTATCCTCGTGGAAGAGTCAGGCAGAGGAGCAGAATACCCATTCTCAGGAGAGAAGCTGAGCGTTGTGCTGGCAGTATATAAGTATAAGGGATTTGACGAGGCTGTGCAGATAGTAAATGAGATTCACGCGTATCAGGGAGCAGGACATTCCTGCGGCATCCAATCCAATGATGAGGAGCATATCCTTGCGCTCGCGCTGAACACGAAGACGACGCGGGTGATGGTGCGTCAGCCTCAGAGCGTGGGCAACAGCGGGGACTGGAACAATGGAATGCCGTTTACCGGTTCGCTTGGGTGCGGCACGTGGGGCGGCAATATCGTATCAGAGAATATCACGCTGAAGCATTTCCTGAACAATACGTGGCTGTCGGTTCCAATCAAAGGAACGATACCGTCAGATGAAGCATTGTTCGGGGATGTGATGAAGAATTAAAGCAGAATCAAAGCTGCGATATGACATAAGAAGGAAAATGGGTCTGAAGGAGGTCATGTAAAGATGGAAGGCAGAAGAAGCTTAAGATGTTCGATTGTCAGGGGCGGAACGAGCAAAGGAATATTTATCAGGGAAAATGAACTGCCGTCAGACGCTGAAGCAAGGGATGAGGTTATCAGGGCTGTGTTTGGCAGCCCTGATACGAGACAGATAGACGGGCTGGGAGGGGCTGACGTGCTCACAAGCAAGCTGGCCATCATCGGTCCTTCGTCCAGAAAAGACGCGGACGTAGATTATACGTTTGCCCAGGTCAGCTTTGATACCGATAAGGTGGATTACAGCGGAAACTGTGGGAACATATCCTCAGCTGTGGGTCCTTATGCCATCGACGAAGGGATGGTCCGTGCGGACGGTCAGCTCACAAAGGTGCGGATCCACATGAAAAATACCGGTAAGATTCTGACCGCTTATGTGCCGACAGAAGAAGGCAGGGCGATATGTGCGGGTGATTTCCGGATTGACGGAGTGCCTGGAACCGGAGCGAAGATCACACTGGACTGGTCGGACACGGCAGGTGGGCTTACAGGAAAGCTTCTGCCTACCGGCAATGTGAGAGATGTAATCCGGGCAGAGGGACGGCCATATGAGGTCACGCTCATAGACGCGGGCAATCCGGTCGTATTTATCAAGGCTGAAGCCCTTGATATGAAAGGGACAGAAAGTCCGTATGAAATAGAACATAACGCATCTTTGATGCGATTGATAGAGGAGATAAGAGGCGAGGCGGCGGTGATGTTCGGTCTATGCGGCAGGCCGGAAGAGGCGGCTGTCAAAAGTCCGTATAACCCGTTTTTTTCCATCGTGTCTGAACCGGCCGGCTATGTGGCGGTCAATGGAGTGAAGGTCGGTAAAGAGGAGATTGACGTGACAGCCAGACTATTGTTCATGCTGAAGATGCACAAGGCATATCCGATAACAGGTACCGTGGCAACGGCGGCGGCACTGCGCATACCCGGAAGTGTCGTGTATGACGTACTGAAAGAAGAGGCAAAAGATAGAGCGCAAGTGTATATCGGCCATCCGTCCGGCAGGATTCCAGTCGAATCCGAGGTGGATGTGGACAGAGACAGAATCGAGCTGAAAAAGGCAGGCGTATACAGGACGGCGAGAAGGATAATGGACGGCATCGTATATCTGCCGGAAAGACAGTAAGGGTGATGCATATGGGAAAGACGTTAGCGGAAAAGATGATTGCCGGAGCGGCAAAAGAGCCGGAAGTGAAACCGGGCGATATCGTATGGGTAGACGTGGACCGGGCCATGATGGACGATATCCTCGGCCCCCGTATCCAGATTGCGGAACAGCTGAAGGAACTTGGCAAGCCGGTATGGGACCCGGAGAAGGTTGTCATCATCTCAGACCATTATACGCCTCCGGCCAGCATACAGCAGGCGGAGATTGTGAAGTTTACGAGGGAGTGGGCTGCTGAGAACGGCATACGGAACTATTATGAATTCGAGGGGCCGTGCCATCAGGTGATGGCAGAGACGGGCAATGTCAGGCCCGGAATGATAGTGCTCGGGACAGATTCCCACACTTGCATGGGCGGCGCGCTCAATGCATTTGCAAGTGGAGTGGGGTCTACGGAGATGCTCGGTATCCTTGCGACTGGGAGGACGTGGCTGAAAGTGCCTGAGTCTATCCGGGTCATATGGCAAGGCAGCATGTCATCCAATGTGATGGCAAAGGACCTGTCTCTTCGCACGATAGGGACAGTCGGTCACGCGGGAGCGACGTATATGTCCGTGGAATATCAGGGGAATACGATTCAGAAGCTTTCCATGGATGAACGCATGGCGGTAACGAACATGGCGGTTGAGATGGGGGCAAAAGCCGGAATTATGCCTTTTGACATTACGACAAAGGAATATCTTGAAAGTCTTGGCATAGACGAATATGAACCGTGCTTCAGTGATGAAGATGCCTCCTTCTGCCGGACATACCGGTTCCGGGCGGAGGAGCTGAGGCCACAGGTGGCCTGTCCCCATGAGGTGGACCGTGTGACGGATGTTGACAATGTGGGCGATGTAAAGATACAGCAGGCGTACCTCGGTTCCTGTACCGGCGGGCGGCTGAACGACCTGAAAATGGCAGCGCAATATCTGAGGGGGAAAAAGGTGGCTCCGGGCGTGCGCCTTTTGGTATCCCCGGCTTCGAGAAATATATGGCAGGAGGCGGGCAGACTCGGTTATCTTGATATGATTGCAGAGGCAGGAGGCATCATCATGGCGCCTACGTGCGGTGTGTGCGTAGGGCTGCACAGCGGACTTATCGCTTCCGGCGAGACGTGCATCTCATCAAGCAACCGGAACTTTCTCGGACGTATGGGCAGCAGGGACGGCAGAATCTACCTGGGATCTCCGCTTACGGTGGCGGCCAGTGCGGTGGCAGGCAGGATAAGAGCTGCCGAAGAACAGTGACAGGGGGTGCACGTAATATGACAGAAGGAAATGCATTAAAGTATGGAAACAATATCAACACAGATATCATCTCCCCGCCCCAGTATATGGAGCTTCCAATACCGGAAGCGGCCAGATATGCCATGAGTGCGGTGGATCCGGATTTTTACAGGAAAGTGAAGAAAGGCGATATCTTTGTGGCGGGCAGCAACCTTGGTTCGGGTTCCAGCAGGGAGACTTCTCCTCTGACGCTCAAATATCTTGGAGTCAGCGTGGTGGCAGCCAAGTCATTTGCCCGGATCTTCTACCGGAATCTGATCAATGTAGGCATTCCTGCCATCGAGTGTAAAGACACGGATAAAATACGGGAAGGGGACCGGCTGAAGGTAGATGCAGAGGAAGGATATATCTATAATCTGACGAAATCGGAACGGTATAAGTGCCAGAAGCTGCCGGGGCATCTGATGAAGATTATCGAGGCCGGAGGTCTGTTCCCGTATCTGAAAGAGGTGTGAGACGATGAATTATACGAAAGAATTGCTGGATAAATGCTGTGTAAAGTGCGGCGCAGATGAAGGAGCATCCCCCATACCACAGGAGGGAGAGTTCAACCGGGCAAAGCAGATAACAGATATCTCGGGTTTCAGCCACGGCGTGGGGACGTGCGGATTAAAACAGGGAGCGTGCAAGCTGTCACTGAATATCAAGGCGGGCATGATAGAAGAAGCGCTCGTAGAAGTGCTCGGCTGCACCGGCATGACCCACTCGGCTGCAATGGCGTCTGAGATACTTACAGGCAAGACGATCCTGGAGGCGCTCAACACAGACCTTGTCTGTGACGCCATCAACGTAGCCATGCGGGAGATATTCCTCGCGCTCGTGTACGGGCGGACACAGACATCATACTCGGAAGGCGGCCTTGATGTCGGAGCCGCGCTGGAAGATCTGGGGAGAGGGCTGAAAAGCCAGGTGGGAACCGCATATGCGACACAGCTGAAAGGCCCCCGCTATCTGGAGATGACAGAAGGTTATGTGACGAAGATGGCGTTGGATGAGGAGCAGGAAATCATCGGCTATGAATATGTCAATATCGGTCAGATGATGGAAGACATACGCCGAGGCTTGCAGGCGGATAAAGCGCTGGCGGAAGCGACAGGCGTGAGTGGTAGGTACGAAGAGGCGGTCCGCTATATCGACCCGCGAAGGGAGTAGGTGACTGTAATGGTAAGATTTCAGAATATGGACAAGAAGATTGTCCGGATAGAAGCATTTTTAAATAATTATGGCATCGAAAATCTGGAGACGGCAGAAGCCGTCTGCCTGTCCCATGGCCTGGATGTCCGTGCCATCGTAAGAAGCATCCAGCCTATCTGTTTTGACGATGCCTGCTGGGCATATGCGGCCGGCGCGGCAGCCGCACTGTCCTCCGGCGCCGCCACCGCCTCGGCAGCGGCTCTGGTCATAGGAGAGGCGCTTCAGGCGTTCTGTGCGGAAGGCTCAGTGGCTGATGAACGTCAGGTGGGTACCGGGCACGGACGGTTGGCGGCCATGGTTCTGTCGGAGGAAGTCAAGTGCTTCGCATTTCTGGCGGGGCATGAATCGTTTGCGGCCGCAGAAGGAGCCATCGGTATCGTCCAGTCGGCAGACAAGGTGAGAAAGACGCCGCTGAAAGTGATACTGAACGGGCTGGGCAAAGATGCGGCAAAGATAATATCGAGAATGAACGGATTTACGTATGTGAAGACACGCTATGACTATAAGACCGACGTGCTTGCCATTCTGGATGAAAAGTCTTACTCACGCGGTGAGCGGGCCCGCATACGGTGCTATGGAGCCGACGAGGCCAGAGAGGGCGTGGCGGTCATGGAGTGGGAGGACGTGGATGTGTCAATCTCCGGTAACGGGACGAATATGGTGAGATTTACCCATCTTGTTGCCGGAGCGTACAAGAAGAGATGTCTTGAGCGAAACAAGACTTACTTTGCCTGTGCTTCCGGGGGTGGAATCGGAAGGACGCTCGGACCGGATGAGACATCAGCAGGGCCGGCTTCCTACGGTTTGACAGACTCTATGAGCAGGATGTACGGTGACACGACATTTGCCGGTTCCTCTTCTGTACCGGCCCATGTTGCGATGATGGGATTTGTCGGGATGGGCAACAATCCGATGGTCGGGGCGACCGTCCGCCTCGCAGTAGCTGTCGGGGAAATCAGAGGCGGCAGCGGGACCGTGGGAGGGATAGAAGGTGGATTATAAAGTATTCGGCCAGCTCGACGGTCCGGTCTATGGAAGGCAGGACATGGAAGACGGGCAGGCCTATATGGACCGAATCATGAAGGCGGCGTTCCTCGGCGAAAGAGAGGAGGAGACGCGGTATATCTATGATAAGATGCGCGGGACCTTTGCAGGCTGCTGTTTCACGGACAAGGAGCTTAAGATGGAATTCCAGGTGCAGGAATGGGAACTGAATCCGATGCAGACGATGCACGGGGGACTGATAACTACAGCGGTAGATATGACGTGTGGCCTGCTGGTCCGCTTTTATAAGCAGTCAGTGAGCGCTGCTACGGTACACCTGTCCGTAGACTTTTTGAGACCTCTGCGCCTTGGAGAAGTCTTTACCGTACGGGCGAAGATAAACAGGCAGGGCAGACGGATTCTGTTCCTGACAGCCGAGGTCGTATCGTCGGACGGCAGACAGCCTGCAGCTACGGCATCTGGAACCTTCGTATAGCTTCAAATACCGTATGCTCCATGATGGATGCACAGATACGGAGCATGCAGATATGACCGGGTGATGCTGACAGTTTGATAATACATGTAAGAGAGGACAAGAGTATGAAGCAGAACGCATTTAAGAACTTGATGTCGCCTGTGCAGATAGGATCTGTCCAGGTGAAGAACAGAATTGTATTTCCGCCTATGAACACAAATCTATCATCCGAGGACGGGTGTGTGACCCCCCAGATGGAAGAATACTATGTCAGGCGGGCAAAGGGAGGCGCCGGCCTCATTATCCTGGAGGCGGCAGGGGTAGCTGCGGATACGCGCAACCACCCGCGGCAGCCGATGATCTGTGACAGGAAGTATACGGCGTCATGGGCGAGGCTTGTGGAGAAGCTCCACCGTTACCATGCAAAGGTCTCGGTTGAACTCGTTCACTATGGAAGCGAAGCATCCATACCGCCTCGGGTGTCCCCGTCAGGGTTGTCTAAGTATAAGGATCATCCTGGCAGGATACTTTGCGTAGAGGAAATCCACCGCATCCAGGAACAGTTTGTGGCTGCTGCTATGTATGCGAAGCAGGCGGGCATGGATGCCATAACGCTGCACGGATGCCACGGATATCTGATAGCGGAATTCCTGTCACCTGTGTTCAACAAGAGGACGGACGAATACGGTGGAAGTTTTGAGAACCGGAACCGGTTTCTTCTTGAAATAATAGAAAAGTGCCGGAAAGCACTCGGACCCAGATTTCCTGTTATGGTGCGTTTCAGCGCCAATGAATTTGTAGAAGGGGGCAGGGAGCTAGAAGAGGCGGTGGCGCTTGCAAAGGTGCTTGCTGACAGCGGTGTGGCGGCAATTGACATCTCAGCTTCACAGCCGTCTGCCTATCTCATGACGACACCGCCCTACTGTCTGCCCCAGGCAAAGGGACTGCTTGTGCCATATTCTGAAGCTATCAAACAGGTGGTGGATATACCGGTGTTCACGGCCATCGGAATCCGTGAGCCGGAATATGCGGAGCAGATTATTGCGGAGGGGAAGGCAGACCTTATCGCGCTCGGCAGGCCACAGCTTGCGGACCCTGACTATGCAGCCAAAGTACAGGCCGGCAGGCCGGAGGCCATCCGCCACTGCCTGTCTTGCGAGTATTGCCTGGACACGCTCGATGACGACAGACAGATATGCTGTGCGGTTAATCCTGAGACGGGGAGGGAAGCAGAGTTCCCGGACCTTGATACCGTATGCTGCGGCCATATGGCTGACTGCGCCGCGCCGGCAGTCAATACCCGCAGAAAAAGGGTTGTCGTAGCCGGAGGGGGGCCGGCCGGGATGGAAGCAGCCCGGGTTGCGGCTCTGAAAGGGCATGAAGTGGTTCTGTTTGAGAAGCGCCGGCAGCTTGGCGGCACGATAAACGCAGCTAAAGTACCGCCCCATAAAGAGATGATTGGAAAGCTTGTGGACTGGTACCGCCGGGAACTTGCCAGGCTGAGCGTAGAGGTACGCCTTGGTGCGGAAGCGACGGAAGAAGCGGTTGACGCCCTGAAGCCCGATGTGCTGTTCCTTGCCTGTGGTTCCCATTACATTAGGAGAATCAAGGGGAGCAGTCTTTCAAATGTCATCAGCGCATATGACGCACTGACGGCGCCTGACAGCGTGGGGGAGAATGTTGTCATTGTCGGTGGCGGGGCTTCCGGTGCCGAAGCGGCGGAATATTTTTCCGGTCAGCTGGTGGATGTGGTCTGCCTTGGAGCAGAGAAGCTTGGAGGCAGACTGAAGTTTGAGGCGAGGGAACGGGCCGGGGCGGTGCAAAGACATAAGATTACAGTTGTGGAGATGCTCGATGGCATATGCAGCGACATGGACGCATTCTGCAGAGAACCAGTCCTGTATACGCTTGAAAAGAACGGCGTAAGGCTCTGCCCGTCTTGCAGGGTGGAGGAGATTACAGAAGGGGAAGTGCGCATTTTCAATCTGAAGGATAAAAAAGAGGAAGTGCTGAAAGCAGATACGGTAATATTGGCAGGAGGATTGAAACCGAACGGTCAGGAAGCATTTCCTGATAAGCCGTATCCGGTTGTCAGAATTGGAGACGCCGTGCAGGCAGGAAAGATAAAAGATGCTGTCTATACCGCGCATATGCAGGTGATATGCCTATAGCGTCTTACGAAAAGACGGACAGGCTTTTAAGAGAGGTGCTGGTATGGAAAAGAACAAGTCAGATAATTTGAAGATTACAGCGGTGCTGTACGTCTTGATGTTTGTGTATGCAGTCTTTACGACGATGACGGGAACACAGATGATTATCCTCGTCAGAGAGTTTGGAATCGAGCTGGCACAGGGCGGAATATTTGCGGTCATTATCAATACAGGCTGTATTGTCGGGATTCTGCTGTCCGCATTGTTCATCGACCGCTTCGACAGCAGACACCTGGTGCTCGTGTCTTACTTCCTCCTTGGGCTCTTGCTGACGGCCATAAAATTTTCGCAATCCTATTACAGCTTTCTCCTGCTGCTGCTCTGGATTGGCGTCAGCATGAAGTTCCTGGATGCATCGCTGAATGCATCCATATCGAGACTGAATACGGTGAACAGCGGCTTCTATATGAACCTGCTGCACTGCAGCTTCGGAATCGGGGCGTTCGCAGGGCCGCTTTTTACGACGGTGCTGATGGAAAACGGAACGGCCTGGCGGGACACGTACTTTTATCTCGGCATCATATGTATCGTGACAGGGCTGGCCTATTTTGCCGTACAGAAGGGATATGCGGCAGAGGAGCCGGAGCGCACAGGGAACAACGGCAAAGGCGGCAGCGTTATCTGCCTTCGAGCTTTCTGCCTTATGGGAATTCTGCTCTTTTACTGCGGGCATCAAATGGGCATCAACAGCTGGCTGCCTGCGTATATGCAGGAAACGCTTCATCTGACACCTGCGGCAGCCAATTTAAGCGTGTCCGCATTCTGGATTGGCCTTATATTCAGCCGGCTCATAAGTGCCGTCCTCACAAGATATACGTCCGAGGAGCGGATATTGAAAGCAGGCCTTCTGGCAGGTACGGCATCCCTCGCGGCGGGTATCATGAGCGGAATGCCGGCAGTCACCGTAATCGGAGTGACAGGGGCCGGCCTTCTCTCGGGAGCATGCATCCCGCTTGTGCTCACGATTGGATATGGCTGGTTCCCGGCAGCGCTCGGAAAGATATCCACACTCCTGTTCCTCTGCATAGCAGGCGGGGCGGTCATATTTCCATGGCTCATGGGCATCAGCATCAGCAGTTTCGGCCTCTTTGGAGCCATGATGCTGGATGTACTCTGCCTTGCCGCCGCTGCTGCCGCTGCACTCATACTGCTGCCGGCGAGAAAGACATAAATTGGGGACGGGGTATTTTTAAAAATACCCCGTCCCCAATTTAGTGCCGATATCACAGTTCTTTCACATTCTACTCACAAAATACCCGTATTTTTCCAGTAATCTTATGATAGTTGATTTTGTTAAAACCTATTTACAGCTACAGGAGGAGATTATGGAGAATCGGGTCAAGAAGTTTTCACTACATGTTGATAGGAAGGAATTGGGCCGGAAGTTCAAGCGGGTCAGGAAGAAGAAAGCGTTTTGGATTATGGCGGCAATTATGGCGGTGCTTCTTCTGGCAATGGCGGCCGGGCTCATTATACGGGCGAAGGGAAAGACTCGTCAGGCGGCGGAGATGACGGTTCAGTCTGCAACGGCGGAAAAAGGGAACATCAGTACGACTGTAGCCGGCACGGGAACGCTTGAGAGCGGGGCGACTACGGACGTTGTGGTACCGACCGGTATTAAGGTAAAGGAGGTCCTTGTGGAGCCCGGAGACACGGTAGAGGAAGGTCAGATGCTGGCCACGCTCGATGAGGCGTCCATTGCCAGCGAGCTGCTGGAAGTAAAAGAAAGCAAAGAAAGTGTGCAGGAGCAGATTGACGGCCTGTCCAGCGATGCGGAGGAATCCGGCACGATGGAATACCTTGAGGCAAAGGTGCTGTACGGGCAGATGGAGGAGCTGGAAGCCGCGGAGGAATCTCTCGACACGCTGCTGGAGACAAAGGCGGTAACGGCATCGTGTGCGGGTACGGTCGACAGTGTCAATGTGTCTGCGGACACGGAGATTATGCAGAGTACATCATCAGGGACAGGCAGCAGTTCAGAAGATGCAGCCGCTGCAGATGCGTCGGGGACAGGAAACGAATCAGGCACTTCCTCCGGGGGCGTGGCCATGTCGGATACGGGCAGCAAAGCGGAGATTATCTTACTTTCTGCGGCGGACACAACATCGGGTGTCCAGAGCATTTCAGACTGTTGCCTTACTGTGGAGGCGCCGGCGGCCGGACAAAAGCCGCAGTCCGACATCAAAGAGACGGACGAATACGCAGGGACCATTACGTGGAACTGCGCGACGGACGTATTTCAGGCCGATACGGCTTACACGGCGACCATTAAGCTGACGGCTAAGAGCGGGTATGAGTTTTCCTCCAACATTATCCCGGAGGTAAAAGGTGCCGATGTCACAGGCGAAGTCCTGAAAAGTGATTCCGGGGACAGCATACTTAAGATAAAGGCCAGATTTGCCAAGACGGCGGCACCGGGTACAGATGATGCGAAAAATAGCGGTCAGGAGGGCAGTTCTGCGTCGGGAAGTGCCACAGGCGGCCTGTCAGGAGGGAACGCCGGGACTGCCGGGGCGGAGGCCGCAGGGGCCTCCTTGGGGGATACCTCCGGAACAGGAAGCGCCGGTGCAGGGAGCGCGGCTTCGGGCGGCGGCACATCCGGCGGCGATACCGGCACTTCAGACAGCGGCGAATACAGCATATATGAAGCAGCAGCATTTACGATTGCATCGGGAGAGGACATGACGGTATCCATCAATGTTGATGAGCTGGATATCCTGTCTGTGGAACAAGGACAGTCGGCCGCTGTCACACTGGATGCTCTGGATGGGGAGGAATTTGAAGGGACTATCACTAATGTAGCCCAGACGGCCTCTTCAGGCGGCAGCAGTGCGAAATATCCGGTGGAAATCACGTTGAGGAAGACAGAGGGCATGATGCTGGGCATGAGCGCATCGGCAACCATTCGCATCGAGGAGTCGGAAAATGCGGTGCTTATACCGGTCAATGCTCTCCAGGAACAAGGGAACAGCACTTTCGTATATACAGGAAAGGATGAGAAGGGAAAATTGACGGATGAGGTTGAAGTAGAGACCGGTCTGTCCAATGGAAGCCAGGTGGAGATTGTAAGCGGCCTGAGTGAGGGGGACACCGTGTATTATCTGAAGGCCGGCAGTACAGCTACGGAAGGGTCCGGCGGAGTGAAGGGCGGTCAGGATGGGATGATGCACGGTGCCGACAGTATGCCGGATGGCGGTCAGATGCCAGGCGGCGAGATGCCGGATTCGGGAAGCATGCCACAGGGCGGGCCGGAAAACGGGGTGGAACAGTAAAGGGGGACAGATATGATTACATTTCATGATGTATCGAAGATATACCGGATTGGCGGGGCGGAGGTACGCGCCCTCGACCGTGCGAGCATGCAGATAGAGGAGGGAGAATTTGTCAGCATAGTCGGTCCCTCCGGGAGTGGAAAGTCTACGATGATGAATATCATCGGATGTCTTGACATGGCGGACGAGGGGACGTACACGCTGGACGGCCAGGCCATAGAAGCGTATTCCGAGTCAGAGCTGGCCCGGATACGGAATAAGAAGATAGGGTTTATTTTCCAGAGCTTTAACCTGATTGGAAATATGACAGCGTCAGAGAATATAGAGTTACCGCTGATTTACCAGAGGATGCCGAAAAATGAGAGAAAGGATAGGGTAATGGAAGCTCTTTCTAAAGTACGGCTGGAAGGAAGAGGGTCCCACAGGCCAAATGAGCTGTCTGGAGGACAGCAGCAGAGGGTTGCCATTGCAAGGGCGATTGCGACGTCCCCGTCACTTTTTCTTGCCGATGAGCCGACGGGGAATCTGGATTCCAAGACAGGTGAAGAGATTATGAACCTGTTCCACGAGCTGCACGAACAGGGAAATACGATTGTACTCATCACCCACGACGATTCCGTAGCCAGCCAGGCGAATAGGAGTATCCATATACTAGACGGCAGGGTAGAGGAGGTAGAAGCATGATACGGCAGGCTGTAAAAATGGCATGGAAATCGATAGCCTCAAACAAGATGCGCTCCTTTCTGACCATGCTCGGCATCATCATCGGTGTCATGTCGCTTGTCGTGCTTGTATCGCTCGTAAGCGGGACAACGGAATCCGTGACAGACCAGATTTCCAGCATCGGCACCAATCTGCTGACGGTCACGGTACAGGATGACAAAGGCAGGCCGTTGAAGTTGGCGGATGTATCCGAACTGGCGGAAGATGAAGAGCTAGAGGCGGCTGCGCCGGTGGCACAGAGCAGTGTGGCCGCAGCCAGTTCCTATTCGGAGGAATACATTTCCCTCTATGGGACGACCGGCGATTATTATGACATCCAGGGGCTGGAATTGTATGCGGGCCGGTTTATCAAAAATATTGACGTGGAAAAACATACGAACGTGGCGGTCATCAATGCCGGTCTCGCCACAGAGGTGATGGGGCGGATGGATGTGGCCGGCGAGACGATAAAGTTTAACGGGACGGAGTATCAGATTATCGGCGTGCTGGCTGCGAAGGACAGTGATTCCAGCACAACGGAAAACTATGAGGCCTATATTCCGTACACGTCCCTCATCCGTCTTACGGACGACGTATCGTCCGATGTGACGGCGTTCTGCGCGTCAGCAGCAAGTGAAGAGACGCTCGACGATGCACAGGACGCCCTGTCGGCGGCCTTGATGGAACGGTTCAACGAGGACGAGGATGCATTTACTGTTATCAACCAGTCCGCGGTCATGGAGGCCATGGAGAGTGTCACCGACACACTGGCGCTTCTGCTCGGCGGTATTGCGGCGATTTCTCTGCTCGTGGGCGGTATTGGCATCATGAACATCATGCTTGTGTCCGTAACAGAACGTACGCGTGAAATCGGAATCCGCAAAGCAATCGGGGCAGGGAAAGGCACCATTATGCTTCAGTTTCTTATCGAGGCGCTCATGATCAGTCTGATGGGATGTGCCGTTGGAATCTTTCTGTCCTGGGTTACCCTTCGGATTATATCAGGAGTGGGCGGAGATGATATGAACTACGAGCTGAGGCTGGGTGTTGTCTGGATATCAATTGCATTTTCCATGGGTATCGGTATTATCTTCGGCATATACCCGGCAGATAAAGCCGCCAAAAAGCAGCCGATTGATGCGCTCAGGTATGCCGGATAGGCGGCCATCCGTGACAGATCTTAAGAAAGTATGTTTCAGACGTCGTTGTGAAATAGAAATATGCTAGAGCAAAAATCTTCACAGCCGATTCAGAGACTGAAGACATACACGATACAGGATTTTACAGTTTCAGCCGCGGCGCCGTTTACGGTAACGCCGCTGGATGCACAGCTGATGACAGACGCACAGCATATCGACGCAAGAAAACGGGTACTGCACAGAGATGCGGCTTTTGTCCCTAAGCGTATCGGATACATCCCTTCCAGAGGTTCCGCGGCCGAACAGGCAGGCATTCAGTATATGGATCCGATAGCACCGGCGGAATCCCTCATACTGGTCGGACATGGAGAAGCTCCGGTAAGTGCTGCCCAGGAGGGGACATTCGGAGATTACAGAGCTGGGGAGCTGGCGCTTTTGTTTGAAGTTAATAATATACTGCCTGTAGGTTACAGTGGAGAAATATATCTAGACGGGTGCGATACCGGACAGAGATTTTTGAATCAGCAGGGAACATCTTATATTGAACATTTTAAGCAGGAACTGCAGGCTGCATATTTGGCGGCCAGTGTTAATCTGGGGAATTTTACGGTAAAAGGAAACATCGGTGAGGCTTTGACACAGGTGGCAGGCCGGGAACGAATTGATATTTCCGCGGTTAATATGGACCAGTTCAATGACAAGGTCGGGGAACTGCTCCGTAACGATGTGGGGAATCACTATCACGCAAAGTATGGTACGGATGCTTCCAGCCGGGTGGCGGGAACACATGTGAGACTGGCAGACGCCGGAGGAACGAGAGGCGAGGTGCTCGGAAAAGCAGGGAAACTGGTAGTATAAATACATCATTGACATGGTATAAGCAAGGGACAGACAGCCGGAGGCGGCCAGTCTGTCCCTTGCATGATACATGGCTATAATTTGATTTTCATGACATCCACATCCAGATTCCAGAGAAACTTGTCCAGGTCTTTGAAGGACAGGAATACAGTCGCGGTGTTTTCCAGCGGATGTATTCCGAGACTTTTGCACCGTCCGAGATCCTTGTCAATAAAAAATTCTACCGCATGGTCAGCATCGTTCATAAGCCCGAAGGGAGAGACGCTGCCCTGCTTAAGCCCAAGATACTGTTCCAGCCGCTCTTCGGAGGCAAAGCTTAAGTTGCCCGCGCCAAGAGCACGGCCGAGTGATTTCAGGTCAACCGTCTTTTTCTCATCACAAGTCACGAGAAAGTGCCGCTTACCTTTGGCATCACGCAGGAACAGGTTTTTGCAGAGCGTTCCTTTGGCGGGAAGCCCCAGACGGTCCATATCCTCCATCGTGTGTACAGGCTCGTGTTCCACCACCTCGTATTTGATGTTCAGTTTGTTCAGTGCGTCGTATACGCGTTGTTTTTGATCTTCCATGTCTCTTGCTCCTTTCTTAATTCGGATAGTGCACTACGATGCATGCAGTTATCATCCCTTTCCCTGTATTTTTGTAAATGTAGTCATCAAATGCATTATATGCGGCGGAATCGCCGGCTTCCAGCACATATTCCGTGTCCTTGAACACGAGCGTCAGTTGTCCGCTGTATACGGTGATGAACTCCTGGGTGCCTGCCATCTGCCTGTTTCCCGCCATCTGTCCGCCTTCGTCAAATTCGAAATCAAAGATTTCAAAATCCTGTCCGTCCCGGAAACTGAAGACCGGATAAAGCCGGTAACGGCCGTCATCGCTGATAAGAGGAGCGACATCGGCTTTGCTTGTCCGGGAAAAGGGGGTCGGCTTCGGAGCAGTGAATGCGGTCACCGGTACTTTCAGGCCGAGAGAAAGCTTGTATACAGTGGAAATCGTTGGATTTACTTCGCCCCGCTCCAACTGGCTCAGCATGCTTTTACTGATGGAGGTGAGGGAAGATGCCTGTTCAAGGCTCAATGCCTTGGCCTTGCGAATCTCTTTTAAGTTATCTGCAATGAGCTGGTTTAAATCATCCAATTGGATCCCTCCCCGATATTCCGGTATATAGAATTTTTTTCTATTATATTGCAAACCAGGAAGAAAGTAAAGACAGGTTCTGCTACTTTTCTTTCTGCGCTGTTATGATCGTGTAGCTGCTGGCATTGATGGTTAATATACAGCCGTCAATGCGCACATACCAGTTTTTTCCTTTTCTGGTGGCAGAGGCACCGGGCTGTTTTAGTTTTGCCTTGCACCAGTCAACCACCTGATCCGTTTCCAAAGAAAGGTTTCGCCTGATACGTAAGACACCCTGCTCCGTTGTATGTAAGCGGTCAAGATTAAGAAGCGGTTCATTCATTGTATCCATCTCTATATCTCCTTCGTGTTTTCTAATAATGATACTACAAGATCTATTTTAAAGAAGGTGCCGCCAAACAGCAGAAAACGAACTGTTTTGCGGCACCTTTCTCTTGTTATGCGTCTGTCTGCCCCTTTACATATTTCAGCGCCTTCGTGACCGGCGGCAGCGATATGATGACGAGAGTAATCACAGCTTCAGCCCCAAGGTAAGAACCCTGGTAGAGTGCGGAATAAGCCCACGGATTCATCCCGTCCGGCGCATAAGATGCAAAAAATATGACACCGGAGAGAAGAGAGCAGATAAACCTGCCAAGGACTCCCACGATATAACCCGTCTGCAGGCCATATTTCCTGTCTGAAAAGAGGCCCGACAAACCGAGCGCCCCGAAGGCAAGCGGATAATCGAGCACCACCTGAGGAATCGAGAGCATGTACGGATCTACGACAAACTGAAGTATTCCATAGGCGACCCCGGTCAGTAGACCATATTTCAGCCCATACCAATATCCTATGAGACAGATGAACAACATGGATAATAAAGTGACGGAACCTCCCATAGGCATGTCCCACACTTTAATGTAAGAAGTCACCATAGCAAGAGCGATTCCAACTGCAGAAAAAACGAGTTTCTTAATGACAACACCTGAAGAAGTGCTTGTCTTGACACTTGATTTTGACATATTAAATTCTCCTTCCTTACGCCGGCATTATCCGGATCAAGTTATAAGGGTCTGTGCACAACCGCGCACATCTCAGCCGCTTCGGCGCCCCGTTCCATTACTATAATAGTCAGAAAATACAGATGTGTCAAGTACGGGGGTTGTACGGAAGGGGTCAGACCCCTATGGCCATAGGGGTCTGACCCCTTTGAATTGTTTCAAAGAATTTATACTTTTTTAATTGCATGTTATGGTAATGAGAAGTAGAATAGAGAGAGTAATTGAAAGAAAGTGAGGTTTAATATGGAACAGCAGCAAAATGGAACACCGCCTGTACCTGTCGAGAGCGGCGGTAAGCGGTTCATGCGTCTGTGGGGTCCGCTGCTCATCAAGTGGGGAATCGCGTTCGCCACGATGATGGCCGGTGCTATGGTATGTTCTTTCTTATATATGTCAGCGCATTATGACGCGGCTATGAAAGCGATGGAGAATCAGGAGCAGATGATGAACCTGTATAATGCCATACTTGAGGAACTCATGAAATGGCAGACGGCTATTGAAGGGATAGCGGCATTTATCACCATACCTGTGATGCTTATATTCTTTCACAAGGACAGGGTGAAGGAGCGGGCGGCAGGAATCCTTCCTAACAAGAAAGCACCTATATGGAAATACAGTGCCGTGCTGCTGATGTCAGTGGCGATGTGCTGGGGACTGAACAATCTGATTGCAATCAGCGGGGTGTCCGCCATAAGCGGTACTTACGAGGAGACGATGGAGATACTTTATACGCCGCCTCTGCTGATTCAGGTCATCTGTCTTGGAATTCTTGTGCCAATTTGTGAGGAACTCGTATTCCGGGGACTCATGTTCAAACGTATGAGGGCAAGAGCGGGATATCTGCAGTCTGCCATATACTCATCTGTCGTGTTCGCGATACTGCATGTGAACCTTGTGCAGATGATCTACAGCTTTGTACTTGGCCTGATGCTGGCATACATTTACGAAAAATATGGTTCGATAAAGGCACCTGTGGCTGCTCATGTAGTCATGAACATATTCTCGGTGCTGGCAACGAAATACGAGCTTCTAGACTGGCTGGCAGCAGATATCATGAGGATAGGGATCGTCACAGTCGTATGTGCGGCAGTAGCGGCAACGATGTTCGTATTCATACAGAGAATTGAAGAAAGACCGGATTATCCAAATAAACCGGGTGAAAATGAAAATCTGGCGGCTATATAAGCTGCCAGATTTTTTAATGCACGATAATGGCAGAAGCAGCCGAAAGTGAATATATTGTAAAAGCGGACCTTATTATTCTATGAAGATAATTGTTACGAAATTATTAAATTTTATTGCAAAATTTGGCAGTATAAGGTATAATCATTCCTAGATGTAGGGGTACTATGTCTATGTTAGACGAATGAGGGAGTTAAAAATAAGTAAAAAGGATGATTAGTATGAAGAGATGGAAAGCTACGTTGGTGACGGTGATGCTGACCAGTTCTTTGATTGCTGTGCCTGTGTTCGCAGAACCGTCGGTAGATGATTTGAAGGCGAACAAGAAGGCGGCGGAAGAACAAGTCAGTTCATTGCAGAGTCAGCTGACAGACCTGCTGAACAAGCTCGGGCAGCTGGAGGAAGACTTGATTGCCAAAGGGGAGGAAATCACAAAGGCAGAAGAGGATCTTAAGGAAGCAGAAGAACTTGAAAAGCAGCAGTATGAGGACATGAAGCTCCGTATCCAGTTCATGTATGAGGAAGGCAATACGAGCGCGGTAGAGGCGATTGTAACGTCAGAAGATTTCGGAGACTTGGTCAACAAGGCCGAATATGTACAGAATGTACATGACTATGACCGTGACAAGCTCCAGGAATATGTGGATACAAAGAAAAAGATTGCAGATTTAAAGACGACTCTGGAGGAAGAAAAGACGAACCTGGAGGGGATGCAGTCTGAGTATGAAAGCAAAGAAGATGAATTAAACACGACGATTGAGACGAAAAAGTCAGAAATCGCAGATTTTGACGCACAGATACAGGCGGCGGCAGAGGCCGCGGCAGCCGAGGCTGCCAGACAGCAGGAAGCGGAACGTCAGGCGGCAGCAGACAATAACGGTGGCGGCGGTTCCGGTACAGGTGGTGGCTCCGGCAGTGGAAACGGCGGCGGAAGCGGTTCCTCGGGTATCGATTATACCGGAACAGGTAATACCGCTACGGCGCAGGCGATAGTCAGCGCAGCGTACAGCCAGCTCGGCGTGCCATATGTATGGGGAGGCACGACACCGGGAGTAGGCCTTGACTGTTCAGGACTTACGCAATATTGTCACAGAGTAGCCGGAATCAGTATCGGACGTACATCACAGGTGCAGGGAGGCGGCGGAAAAGCTGTCAGCAGCCCGCAGCCGGGAGACCTGGTATGTTACGGAACCCATATTGGCATATATATAGGAAATGGACAGATGATTCATGCACCACACACAGGGGATGTAGTTAGGGTAGCGAATGTATATGGTTCACCATGGTACAGACGTTACTGGTAAGGGGAAATACTTAGACTAAGGAGAGACTTATGAGGAAACTGTGTAAAGTGTGTACTATTTCATTATTGGCGGGGGCGTTGGTTGTAACGCCCGTGTTCGCAGAACCGTCGGTAGACGATTTGGAGAACAGCAAGGCGGCAGCCGAGAGCGAGGTCAATTCCCTGCAGAGCGAATTGTCCGCTACGTTAGCCAAGATTACGTCACTGGAAGCGGAACTGGAAGAAAAGACGGAAGCGGTAGTGAAGACGAACGAAGAGCTGGAAGAAGCGGCCTATCAGGAACGTCAGCAGTACAGCGACATGAAGCTACGTATCCAGTATATGTATGAAGAAGGGGACGGCAGCGTTGTAGAGACACTATTATCTGCGAAGAGCTTTTCCGATTTGGTTAACAAAGCGGAATACGTGCAGAATGTGCACAGTTATGATAAGCAAAAACTCGAAGAATATATTAAGACAAAAGAAAAAGTTGAGACGTTGAAGAACAGCCTGGACACGGAAGTTGAAAATATGCAGTCCAAACAGGCCGCTCTGGAGGAGGAGAAAGTATCTTTAAGCAGCACGATTTCTTCCAAGCAGTCTCAGATCGCACAGCTGGACCAGAGCATTCAGGATGCGCTGGCGGCAGCGGTGGAAGAGCAGCAGGCAGCAGGAGAAGCAGGCGGACAGGATGAGGCAAATGCAAATGGCGCAGGCCAGGGCGGTTCAGAAAACGGGGGCGGTAATGATGACAAACAATACGCACCTCCTTCCGGCGGCAACGGCTCAGCAGTCGCCAATTATGCGTGCCAGTTCGTGGGCAACAAATACGTATATGGCGGAAGCAGCCTGACGAATGGAACCGACTGCTCTGGTTTTACGATGGCGGTATATGCAGCGTTCGGAGTATCTCTTCCTCATAACGACGCCGCGCAGGAAGGCTGTGGCCGGGCGGTAAGCTATTCGGAGGCTCAGCCCGGAGATTTGATTTTCTACGGCGGGCATGTCGGCATCTACATCGGTGGAGGCAGCATCGTGCATGCTTCAAATTCCGCACCTTATCCAGAAGGCGGAATTAAGATCAGCAGCGCTACATACAGACCTATCAAATGTGTCAGAAGAATTTTCTAATAAAATCAGCGGACCGGTCCCGACCGGTCCGTTTTTTGTACCGGAACTTTTACCTGTTCTATAATTTACCTGTCGCATTTTACAGAAAAATGTTGAATCCGGTAACAATATATAGTATCCTTTACATGTATATATGAAATTTTAGCCAGGCATATCTCGAAGAGCGCCAGCGGTGCAGCAGGTATGCGGCATGGAACACACGCAGAATAAAAAGAACAATTTACAGGAAAGGTGAAAATATGAAGAATAGACTGACCCAGGCTGTCATAGCAGCTTCCGTGGCGAGCGTGCTCATCGCGACTCCAGTATTTGCAGAGCCGTCAGTGGAGGATTTGAAGAAGAATAAAGCGGCAGCCGAGAGCGAAGTCGGTTCCCTTCAGGAGGAACTGACAGAACTCGTGTCCAAGATCAGCCAGCTGGAAAGTGATTTGATAGAGAAGGGTGAAGAGATTACAAAGGCGGAAGATGATTTAAAAGAAGCCCAGAAGCAGGAAGAAGAGCAATATGAAGACATGAAGCTCCGCATCAAATTCATGTATGAGGAGGGAGACACGAGCTTTGTAGAGACGCTTGTATCCGCTAAGAACTTTTCGGATCTTGTCAACAAGGCGGAATATGTCCAGAATGTACATACATATGACCGGCAGATGCTTACAGCGTATGTGGAGACGAAGCAGAAGGTAGCAGACCTTAAGGATACGCTGGAAGATGAGATGGCCAGCATGGAGAGCATGCAGCAGCAGTTCGAGTCGGACAAGGACAGCCTTGACGTGACACTTGAGAGCAAGCAGGCAGAGATTGCCAACCTCGACGGAGAGATACAGGCGGCGGTTGAAAAAGCTGCGGAAGAACGTAGGAAAGAGGAAGAGGAAAGACAGCAGCAGGCACGGCAGCAGGAGACGGCACAGGCTCCGTCGGGCAATGCAGGTTCAGGAAGCACCGGAGGCGGCAGTACGCCTTCCGCTCCTCAGCCGTCCTATCAGGGACAAGGAGATACGTCTGTCGCACAAGCGATAGTGAGCGCTGCTTATTCACAGCTCGGCGTTCCGTACAAGTGGGGAGGAACGACACCAGGAGTCGGGCTTGACTGCTCGGGGCTCGTCCAGTATGCCCACCGCGTGGCAGGGATATCGATTCCGAGAAACTCTGAGGCGCAATATGCCGCCGGAAAGAAAGTATCCAATCCACAGCCGGGAGATATCGCCTGGAAGCCCGGGCATGTAGGTGTCTATATCGGCAATGGCAAGATGATTGAGGCGCAGCAGACCGGTACGAATATTATGGTCAGCAATGTAAGAGCAGTAGGATATGCAAGATACTGGTAGGAAAAAACTGGCAATTTATGTAAATATCTTGAAAAAAATAGAAAAATGTAGTATTCTGACCTTAGATATGCGGGGGCGTATGAGAGAACGCGGCAGAAGATATGAATTTCTGCCGTCCAATGATTAATAAGGATGGGTGAGAATATGAAAAAACGTTTAGGACAGGCACTCATCACTACTTTAGTGATGAGTTCTTTAATTGTAGCTCCTGTAATGGCAGCGCCTGACGGCGTTGAGGACCTGGAAGGTCAGAAGCAGGCAGTGGAAGCCCAGGCTGAGGGTGTCAATGCCAGGCTGGTCAGCCTACTCGTACAGTTTGACGCCTTGAAGCAGGATATGGCTGGGCAGAAAGAACGTATCGCGCAGGCTGAGAGTGATTATAAGGAAGCCAGCGAAAAGGAGCAGGAACAGTATGAGGCGATGAAGCTTCGCATCCAGTACATGTATGAACAGGGCGATACGAGCTTTCTCGAGACAGTCGTGTCTGCCAAGAGCTATTCCGATCTGGTCAATAAGGCGGAATACGTGCAGAAAGTACATTCCTACGATAGAAAGATGCTCAAGGAATATGTGGATACGAAAAATGAGGTCGCGTCGCTGAAAGAGGAACTGGAGTCCGGTGAAGCTGAGATGGAGGCTATGGCGGAAGACCTGAGCAGCCAGCAGACGAGTCTGGAAAGTACACTGTCCAGTATGAGAAGCCAGATAGCCGATTTTGACACACAGCTGGCCGCTGCAAAGGAAGAAGCTGCCGAGCAGCTCGGAGAGTTGACGGAAGATACGGAAAACATGACGGCGGCTATCGAAGAAGGCGGCTCCGATGAAACGGCAGACGGCAGCAGCAAGCCGTCATCCGGAGGGAATACAAACAACGCCGGCACAGGCGGAACGTCGAAGCCGTCCGGCAATGCGAATAACAATACGAGCAAACCTACAAACAACAATAACACCAGCAAGCCCTCGAATAATAACAGTAATACGAACAAGCCGTCCAATAATAACGGCGGCAACAGTACGAATAAGCCAAGCAACGCGTCTCTCGGACAGCAGATCGCGTCAAAAGCATGTACATATGTAGGCAATCCTTATGTCTACGGGGGCACGAGCCTGACAAACGGAGCTGACTGTTCCGGCTTTGTACAATCGGTACACAAGCTGTTCGGCATCTCGACACCGAGGGATTCGTGGGGACAGCTCGCCGGAGGGAAAGCAGTAGCATATTCTAATATACTTCCAGGCGATGTCATCGTGTACAGCGACCATGTCGCGATATACATAGGGGGCAACCAGATTGTCCACGCATCCAACAGCAAGCCATATCCGGCCGGCGGAATCAAGATCAGCAGCCCGGCGAACTACAGGACCGTCCTCGGTGTCAGACGTTACTGGTAATCGGGAAGAGCGGGACGGATATCCATATCATCAGAAAATGTAGAATCGAGCCTGTAAATGCAAGAAAACCCTTGCATTTACAGGCTTTTTGTGGTAATATACAACAGTCGCAAAAAAACACGCATATGGTTGTCTGTATCGGTGCCTAAGCTCAGATGAGACGGTCTTACAGAAAAGAAGTATGCGGAAGAATGAAAACCAAATGGAGGAAAAGACATGAGTGTTATATCAATGAAACAACTTTTAGAAGCAGGTGTCCACTTTGGACATCAGACAAGAAGATGGAACCCTAAGATGGCTCCATACATCTACACAGAGAGAAACGGTATCTATATTATCGATTTACAGAAGTCTGTAGGCAAAGTAGATGAAGCTTACCAGGCAATCTCTGATATCGCGGCTGAAGGCGGATCCATCCTGTTCGTAGGTACGAAGAAGCAGGCGCAGGACGCTATCAAGACGGAATCTGAACGTTGTGGAATGTTTTATGTAAATGAAAGATGGCTCGGCGGCATGCTCACGAACTTCAAGACGATCAAGAGCAGAATCAACCGCTTAAAAGAAATCGAAAGAATGTCAGAAGACGGTACTTTTGATGTGCTGCCTAAGAAAGAAGTTATCCAGCTGAAGAAAGAGTGGGAGAAGCTTGAGAAGAACCTTGGCGGTATCAAAGAGATGAAGAAAGCGCCGGATGCAATCTTTGTAGTCGACCCTAAGAAAGAAAGAATCTGTGTACAGGAAGCACATACGCTTGGCATTCCGCTTATCGGAATCGCTGATACGAACTGCGACCCGGAAGAGCTGGATTATGTGATTCCAGGAAATGATGATGCTATCCGTGCAGTTAAATTAATCGTTTCCAAGATGGCGGATGCTGTTATCGAAGCTAACCAGGGAGCAACCGGATACGAAGAAGAATACGTAGAAGGCGAAGACGCTTACGAGGAATCAGCAGAAGCAAACTAATTCAGAGGAAGGGAACTTCCTGATTATAATTGTAGATGGAGGACGATAAGATGGCAATTACAGCTAGTATGGTAAAAGAGTTAAGAGAGATGACAGGCGCAGGTATGATGGACTGCAAAAAGGCTCTTAACGAGACAGACGGCAATATGGATGAAGCAGTAGAATACCTGAGGAAGAACGGACAGGCCAAAGCAGAGAAGAAGGCTGGACGTATCGCAGCAGAAGGTCTTGTCATGGCTGAGGTAAAAGATGATAAGACAGCGGCAATCGTAGAGGTGAACTCCGAGACAGACTTCGTGGCAAAGAATGCCGAGTTCCAGGGATTCGTCAAAGCGGTGACAGAACAGGCAGTCGGCACGGACGCGGCTGATATGGATGCATTTATGGCTGAGGCATGGAAGGAAGATACTTCTAAGACGGTGAAAGATGCCCTCACAGAAAAAATCTCTGTTATAGGTGAAAACCTGAACATCAGAAGATTTGAAAAAGTAGTGACGGACGGATGTGTCGTATCCTACATCCATGGTGGCGGACGTATCGGTGTTCTTGTAGAAGCAGATACAGATGTTGTCAACGACGATATCAGAACATGCCTGAAGAACGTGGCTATGCAGGTTGCTGCAATGTCTCCGAAGTATACGTCTCGTGAGGAAGTGTCACAGGAATATATCGACCATGAAAAAGAGATTCTGCTTGCCCAGGCTAAAGTAGAGAATCCTGACAAGCCGGACAACATTATCGAGAAGATGATCATCGGACGTCTCAACAAGGAGATGAAAGAAATCTGCCTGCTTGACCAGGTATATGTACAGGACAGCGACCTGACAGTTGCCAAGTATGTAGAGAAGGTTGCTAAAGAAGCTGGTGCGAATATGTCAGTGAAGAGATTCATCCGTTTTGAGACCGGAGAAGGACTTGAAAAGAAGAACGAAGACTTCGCGGCTGAAGTAGCGGCACAGATGGGAAACTAATTTCTCAATCGCAATAATGGTAGAATGCTAGTTGAAAACGTATGAATGTCGAGGGTATATTGCGAAAGTGATATGCCCTCAATTTTATCAGGCGATTTGTAATAGGAGGAAAATATGAGGAATCACTATATCCGCCTGTGTGTTGCAGGCTTGTTGACATTATCTGTATTAGCCGGGTGTGCAAAAGGTCAGGAAGATAAAAAAGGACAGAGCGGGCCTGCATACTGTACGGATAAGGAGATTCTTTCGATGCTGAAGAATGATGGCACGCCGGAATTTGTGCTCGATGGCGTCTATTATGAACTTCCGGCCAGTGTAGGTGACTTTACCGGGCAGGGGTGGGATATGTCACTGGAACGATATGAGGGCGGAGAAGTTATGCTGCAGCCCGGAGAGAGTATCGACGTTACTTTTTCAAAAGAAGAACGAAAAATGAATGCCGTTGTTGTTAACCAGACAGTGGACCTGCTGGAAGCGGGGGATGAATGCCAGGTAATCCAGGTCGAGGCATACGCTTCTTCAGACACGTCCTCTTCTGATTTTTTCGTGACCGAGCAGGGAATCTGCCTGAACACTCCTGAGAAAGATGCTGAGAAGCTGTTGAGTAAAAAGGATGGATATGAACATGAAAATGGAAGTGATACCTATATCCTGACGATGGAAGAACAAGACAGACCTGTAGATTATCTTACGTTTTCCAACAGCCAGGGATTTGCGCGGATAAAGATTGCGTCTGCAGACAGGTTTACATATACGAGCTATATTCCAACAGAAGAAAAGAAACAGGAAGCAGCCGCAAAGATTACTGAAGTAAAAGAGAATGCAGAGGAAAGCATGAAGCCTTATGCCAAGGACTACGATAAGCTGGTGAAGGACCTGGAATCTACGACGGCCGGTTTTCACAGTAAAGGTGCGGTGCAGGGCAAAGCTTCGGGCATAAGGGAAAATATGATAAACATACAGATGGAAAGTGAAGCTTCTTTCTACATGGCAGAAGATGAATCAGGACAGATCTACTATATCTACGAAGGATATACAGATACGAAAGACGCAGCCATCAAGCTTCCGCAGATGCAGGCCGGCGAGAAGATTGAACTCTGGGGCAGTGCCACCAATATCATGGAATTAGAAGATGGCAGCAGGTTCCCGGTCATCATGCCGAAGATCATCGAAAAGGATGGTCAACAGATATACTTATCAGAAGAGCTGCAGTTGAAATAATCAAGGAAACCAGGAAAGAGCCGGAACGGGGGAAGATGTTGTCTTACGAGACATCTTCCTTCCCCGTTCCGGCTCTTTCTGTTCCTGTGATACGGATATGGACGCTGCTTGTGTATCCCGCTCTGCTATTATATAATATAACCGTCGGATTAAGAAAAATTGTAAAAAAGGAAAATAAAATGACGATAGGAATCATAGAAGATGACAGGCTGCTGAACAAGGCTCTGGATATTGCCTTGAAAAAAGAAGGATATGAGACGCTGCAGGCTTATACGTGTAAGGAGGCAAGAGCGGTCGCGGCGGACGAAAAGACAGCGCTGCTCATATTGGATATCGGCCTTCCGGACGGCAGCGGGATAGGACTTTTTAAAGACATCTCAAAGGGAAGGAAATTACCGGCCATCTTCCTGACGGCAAGGGATGAAGAGGCAGACATGCTGGCGGCCTTTGATGCAGGCGCGGATGATTATGTGGTGAAGCCGTTTCCGATGAAAGTGCTCTTAAGACGGATTGAGGCGGTGACGCGTCGATGCGGCGGTCAGGAGAGAGTGCTTTCCTGCCGCGGATTAAGGCTGCATCCGGGTAAGAAGAAGGTCTGGGTTGGAGAAGAGGAAGTCCATCTAACGCCAAAGGAGTACCGCCTTCTGGAATTTATGATGGAGAATGAGGGACAGGTGCTGACGAAGGACAGTGTACTGGAGCATATCTGGGACATCGACGGACAATTTGTCGGTGAGAATACGGTCAGCGTCACCGTGAACCGGCTGAGAAAGAAGATTGAACCAAAAGAACGACGGGAGAAGTACATAGAGAATGTGTTCGGCATAGGGTACAGGTTTGGTAAATGACAGAGCAAGGTACAAAGGAAAGGGACAGACGGGAAGCACATGTGGATGGGACTGATTGGAGCCGGCCTTGGCGGGCTGTGCGCCGGGTTTGGGGCTGCGTATTACAGGCAGAGGAGAGGACGGGAGAAGGAGCTCAAAGAGATAGCAGAGCTGGCTGCCGACATATTGAATGGAAAGGAGGTTACAGGCGTGTCTGCCTGTGAGGAAACGCTCTATGCCCATATTGAGCATATGCTGTCCAGAATCCAGAGGATGACGGTGGGCAGGCAGGAAGAGGTGGAGAGAAGCCGCGCGCAGATACAGCAGCTGATTACGGAGATTGCCCATCAGATGTGTACGCCTCTTACGAATATGGAAACTTATCTGGAGTTTCTGCAGGAGGAAAGCATGGAAGATGGAGATTCGAAGGAGTATCTGGAGGCAGTAAGATGTGCGGAACAGAAACTGCATTTTCTCGTGGAGAGCTTCATCAAGATGTCCCGCCTGGAGCACCACATCTTACAGGTCAGGAAGGAGGAGACAGATCTGTCCGCCACGATATCCGGGGCTTTAAGGCAGATAGGACGGAAGGCGCAAGAAAGAGGAATCACTGTCGAGACGGCAGTCCCGGAGACGATACAGTGCCCCCATGATGCCGGCTGGCTCGGCGAAGCCCTGGTAAATGTACTGGACAATGCCGTAAAGTACAGCAGGGCCAAAGGCTTGATAAAAGTATCCGCTGTAAAGAATGAGATGTTCTGCTGCATCCAGGTCCGGGACTTCGGAATCGGCATAGCGGAAGGGGAGGAAAACAAGGTATTCCAGCGTTTCTACCGGGGCAGCCGGGTCACGTCCGAGGAAGGGTTTGGCATCGGTCTGTACCTCGCAAAAGAGATTGTAACCCGTCATGGCGGGTTCATGAGGATAGGCAGGATGGAACCGGGGGTAAAAGTAGAGATTCAGTTGTTAGAACTTTGTTAGATTTATCCTCTATACTGGCACTTATATACAGCAGTATGCAAGAGGAGGAGACAGCATATGGAGATGGTGAAAGCAGCAGGTCTCAGGAAGTATTATACAAATGGGGCAAACGAGGTACGTGCGCTCGATGGAGTGAGCCTGATGGTTGAGGAAGGGGAATTCCTGGCTATCGTCGGCAGTTCCGGCAGCGGGAAGAGCACCCTTCTGAATATGATGGGCGGGCTGGACGAGCCGACCGCGGGCGGGGTATGGATCAGAGGGAACAGCCTGAGGGATATGGACAGGGAAGAACGTACCATCTTCCGCAGAAGAAATATCGGATTTGTATTCCAGCAGTACAATCTCGTGCCGGTATTAAACGTGTACGAGAATATCGTTCTGCCGCTCAGATTGGACGGGATTCCGGTTGACGAAGCGTATATAGACCATATTGCCGAAGTGCTGAAGCTGAAGGAGAAGCTTTACGAGATGCCGGAGACACTCTCCGGCGGTCAGCAGCAGAGGGCGGCAATTGCGAGAGCGCTGTCCGTCAAGCCGGCAATCATCCTGGCAGATGAGCCGACCGGCAATCTGGATTCCCGGACAAGCATGGAAGTCATGGGCCTCTTTCAGACATGTGCCAGGCAGTTCCATCAGACGCTCATAATCGTCACCCATGAAGAAGAAGCGGCCCAGATGGCGGACCGGATTGTTCGTATCGAAGACGGTAAGATATGGGGACAGGAGGAACAGCTATGAGACGAAGCAGCGGCCATGTTCCCAATACAAATAGCCAGGTCATACGTATGCTGTCAAGGAAGATTGGGAAGGCAGGCAGAGGCAGGAACCGGATCCTATTCGGCGCGGTAGTGCTTGGCATCGTGACGCTCTGCATGGTGTTCGGCGTTTCCATCGGGAAGATTCAGGCGGAATACCTGAAGTCCGTGCGGCAGGACGGTACGGCGGCTGCCACATATCTGGAAGACCCGACGAAGGGACAGTATGAAAAGATTAAGAGCTTAAGCTACATAAAGGAAGTGGGAAGAAGCAGCACCCCTGGGTATGCATATGGAGAACCGGACAGCACACCTCTCTGCGAGATGACATATCTGGACAATACGGCGTGGGAAGTGATGGAAAGGCCTGCATATACAGGTATAAACGGGGACTATCCGGAGGGCAGGCAAGACCTTATGCTGCCGCTTCGGGCGCTGGAACATCTCGGCATCCGTAAGCCCAAGAAGGGGATGAAATTCCGGCTTACGGTAGAAATAGGGCTGTTTCGGACAGAAGAAGAGACATTTACCCTGTGCGGCTGGTACGAAGATTATGCGGAACCGTCCTCACATACGGCAAAAGGATACATTTCAGAAGAGAAGCTGGTGAAGTGGGGCGGCTGCATTGAGAGGCCGGATGCTCTTCTCATCCGGCAGAAAGACAGCATGGACGGGCGGAGGACGGAAGAAAGGCTCTATGACGATATCAAAATGGACAGCACGTCTCAGAGGTTTACAGGAGGCAATACATACACATATGAAGCCGTGAACCGGTTTATGGGAGGATATGGCCTGGCGGCAGCCGGTGCAGCGCTCGTGCTTGCAAGCATCTTTTTCCTCATACATAACGTTATGCACATATCCATGGCAAAGGATATCCGGCAGATCGGCCTTCTGAATACGGTCGGCACGACTGAAAAGCAGGTCCGCCGCATCTACTTCGGGCAGATATGGCGCATCTTATATATGGGGATTCCCACGGGCGTGATCTTATCCATAGTGATTCTGTCAGCCGCCATTCCCCGGATACTCGGCAGACAGTACCTGTTCCGGTACGGAGGGGCAGCAGGGCTAAAGGTGCTTCGCCCGGAGCTGGTTGCCCTTGCCGTAATCTTCACAGGCTTAGTGGTTTTAGGCGCTGCGGCAGAGACGATCTGCCGTGCAGTCAGCCGTTCTTGTGTAGAGGCGCTGCACTATACCGGAACAGGGCAGAAGAAGACAAGGCGGCAGCCAAAGGAAGGCGCGGTTGGAAGGAGAGAGAGGTCGCCGGAACGGGAAGTGTGCCACATGGCGTGGCAGAACCTGTTCCGCCACCGCGGCAGATGCCTGCGTACGGTTCTGTCCTTGTTCCTCGGGCTGGAGGTGGCTCTGGGAGCCGCCGTAATTGCAGCGGGGACCGATTACAGCCATGCGATAGAAAGCAGGCCGGACTTTCTCGTGTCCGGTGCATTTGGTCCATGGGGAAAGTCGCAGGGATATGGAGAGGAATATAAAGGCAGAGCCCCCCAGGAGGACCCATTGGAGACAGAAGGGGATAACTTTGCCCTTCTGACAGACAACGATTACGATACGTTCTCGCCGTTAAGCGAGGAAGTAACTGAACGGCTGCTGGCCGTGGACGGGGTGGATAAGGAGAAATCATACGCGGCTGTCGGCGGATACATGTATCCGAAATATACGAAAAAAGGTGTCCGCCCGCTGGTGAGGGACAAAGAGGAGGAGACAGATGAGAATTACGATGACAGCATCGGCACGGTCATAGACCTTATCGAGGCGGCAGGAAGCTGTACGATACAGATTCTGGACAGGAAAGAGATAAAAGAGCTGAAGGAATATGCCAGGGAGAGCGGCTCGGAGGCCGATATGGAGAGTTTGGAAGATGGCACCGGCGTACTGTACCTGCACGACCATATCCTTTCACCGGACAAGGAAAAGCAGGCCGTGGAAAGTGTCGGGGAACCGATCGTATTTTCCAGGCTATGGTCCAAAGAAGAACGTGACAGGCGGATGGATGCCTCCGTGCAGGAGCTGGAAGAGATGGGAGAGGTAAAGACGGAAAGGTCGGAGCCGATGACGCTGTGCGGCTATATGGACACGAGTGCGGAGGGATTCCCGGAATTAAAACGTACGTGGCACGGGCCCCGCATCGACTATTTTGTTATCAGCGAGGAAGGATTTGAAAAGCTTGGGATTACAAAGAAGACCTTTTTTCTGGAGCTGAGCGTGGAGAAAGGCAAGGAGCATGCCGCAGTAGAAGCGATTCAGCAGATAGCAGGCAGGGAGAACATCAGACGCGGAGAAGAGGCAGGGCTCTTTGTCCTCAGCAAGTCGGGCCTGCTCTTAGAGGCCCAAAGATATATGCAGGGAAGCCGGCTCATACTGGGCGTGCTCGGCATGATACTGATATTCGCCGGACTTATGAATTACCTGAATGTCATGGTGACAGGCATCTGGTCGAGGCAGAAAGAGCTGGCACTGCTGGAAGGCATGGGGATGACGCACAGGCAGCTTAAGCGGATGCTTATGACAGAAGGCCTGTATTACTGTCTTCTGACAGCAGGGCTTATGCTGACGGCAGGCAGCGGCATACTTGGTCTTGTATGCATGTATATGAAGGCCAGGCTTGCATACTTTACATTTACCTATCCTTGGGCTCTGTTTGCGGTTATGATCTTCGTGCTTGCATGCATCTGTGCCTCCGTTCCTGCGATTGTCTATAAAAGGATGGAGAAGACAGAGCTGACGCGGCGGCTGGCACTAATGTACTGATTGACAACATATAGACATTTATGTGAAATATAAATCAATTGAGCGAAATGTTAATAAAAAACAATTATTGACAGATAATTCAAAGCCCAGTATAATCAAGATAGTTTCATATATCGGGTGATGGATTTAAGAGAGTCTATCTGAGTGATAGCGCCGAAGGGGAAAGGGGTGACCGAAACTCTCAGGCAAAGGAATTAAGTTCGGACGATACTCTGGAAGACAGGGGTGAGTATGGATATCAGCGTGATATTTATATTTGCCCCTTTTTGTATCATCGGAGGCAGCAGACTCAGGAGCAGCCCATTATCGATATAAACTTGTAAAGATAATCTATACAGACTATGAAGGAGGTAGAGATATGGAGCTGAAGACACCACTCTACGAAGCGCATGTGAAGGCAGGCGGGAAGATGGTCCCGTTTGCCGGATACATACTTCCCGTGCAGTATGGTACGGGGGTGATGAAAGAGCACATGGCAGTGCGGACACAGGCAGGGCTGTTTGATGTCTCCCACATGGGAGAGATACGGTGTGAGGGCAGGGATGCACTTTCCAATCTGCAGATGCTGCTTACGAACAACTTTGAAGGGATGGCAGACGGACAGGCGAGGTACAGTCCGATGTGCAATGAGGATGGAGGGACGGTAGACGACCTGATAGTCTATAAAGAAGGGGATGACCGTTACTTTATCGTAGTCAATGCCGCAAACAAAGATAAGGATTATGAATGGATGGTGGCACACCAGTCGGGAGAGGCTGTTTTTACTGATGTTTCTGACTGTTACGCACAGCTCGCGCTCCAGGGGCCAAAGGCCATGGATATCCTCCGCAGGCTCACAGAGGAGGAATGCATTCCCCAGAAGTATTACCATGCGGTATTTGAGGCTGAAGTAGGCGGGATTCCCTGCATCGTGTCAAAGACAGGCTATACCGGTGAAGATGGAGTGGAATTGTATCTGGACAATGAGAAAGCAGAGCAGATGTGGAATCTTCTGCTGGAAACCGGAAAGGAGGACGGACTGATTCCTTGCGGGCTCGGAGCCAGGGATACGCTGCGTATGGAGGCGGCCATGCCGCTCTACGGACATGAGATGGACGAAGAGGTGACACCGCTTGAGACAGGCCTGAAATTTGCGGTCAAGTTGGCCAAGGCAGACTTTATCGGCAAGAAAGCCATGGAAGAGCAAGGAGAGCCAAAGAGAAAGCGGGTAGGGCTTAAAGTAACCGGGAGGGGAATCATCCGGGAGCATCAGGATGTATATATGGGGGATACCGTAATCGGACACACGACGTCCGGCACGCACTGTCCTTATCTTGGCTACCCCGTGGCCATGGCACTTGTGGAGGCGGAATATACGGAACCGGGCACAAAGGTAGCGGCAGAAGTACGTGGCCGTATGGTAGAAGCGGAGATTACCGCACTTCCATTTTATAAAAGAAGCAAGTAAACGGATGATAGAATAAAAGAACAAGAAAGGAAGGGATCGTATGAAATTAGAGCAAGGAGTATTGTATTCCAAATCACATGAATGGGTAAAAGAGGAAGGCGGAACGTTTGTGATAGGCCTGACAGACTATGCACAGTCTGAGCTTGGCGATCTTGTATTTGTCAACCTCCCGGAGGAGGGGGATGAGATAACGGTGGGAGAGTCATTTGCAGACGTGGAATCGGTCAAGGCGGTTTCGGACGTATATGCGCCCGTATCCGGCGTTGTGAGCGAGATCAATGAAGAACTGCTGGACGCTCCGGAACGTATCAACGAATCGCCCTATGAAGCATGGTTCGTAAAAGTGAAGGACGTGTCTGACAAGGAAGAATTATTGTCAGCCAAAGAGTATGAAGCATTTGTCGAGAGCGAGAAAGAGTAAGGAGGTGTTCCTATGGGCTCATACGTTCCAAACACCAAAGAAGAGCAGAAGGCCATGCTGGCCGAAATTGGCTTTTCTTCCATGGATGATCTGTTCATCCACATTCCGGATGAAGTAAAAGTAAAGGGCGTCCTGGATCTGCCGGAAGGCATGTCCGAACTGGAGGTCCGAAGGAGGATGCAGCAGATGGCTGCCAAAAATACGGTATTTCCTATCGTTTTCAGAGGGGCCGGGGCCTACCGCCACTTTATACCGGCTATCGTGAAAAGCGTCACTTCAAAAGAGAACCTGATGACGGCCTACACTCCGTACCAGGCTGAGATTAGCCAGGGAATCCTCCAGTCGATCTACGAATATCAGACGATGATCTGTGACCTGACCGGTATGGACGCCTCCAACGCTTCCGTCTATGACGGAGCGTCGGCCGCGGCGGAAGGTGTCGCCATGTGCCGGGAACGGAAACGGAAGAAGGCCTTCATATCGGCAACGGTACCTCCATATGTACTGGAAACGGTCAGGACCTATTGCTTTGGCAATGAGATGGAGCTGGAAGTAATACCGGAGGCCGGCGGCGTAACAGACCTGTCCTGGCTGGATGCACATATTGACGCACAGACAGCCTGCGTCTATATCCAGCATCCGAACTACTATGGCAATCTGGAAGACGCCGCAAAGGCAGGCGAGATCGCCCATGGTGCGGGTGCCAGATATATCATGGGCGTGAACCCTATATCGCTTGGCGTTCTGAAGACGCCGAGGGAGTACGGTGCCGATGTGGCTGTCGGTGAAGGGCAGCCGCTAGGGCTTCCGCTGGGCTTCGGCGGGCCGTATCTCGGCTTCATGACCTGCGTGGAAGGGATGACAAGGAAACTTCCGGGCCGCATTGTTGGTGAGACGAAAGATTCTAAAGGAAGAACCGGATATGTGCTGACGCTCCAGGCGAGAGAGCAGCATATCCGGCGGGAGAAGGCGTCCAGCAACATCTGTTCCAACCAGGCGCTCTGTGCGCTCGGAGTGGGCGTATATCTGGCGGCGATGGGGCGGGACGGTATCCAAAAAGCCGCACGGCAGTGCATGTCTAAGGCCCATTATATGGCGGCGGAACTGGATGCGATTGGTTATAAGACTCTGAACAAGGCAGAATTCTTCCATGAATTTGTCACCAGCCCAAAAGTGCCGGCAGACAGAGTATTGGAAGCATTGGAAAAGGAAGGGATTCTCGGAGGTTATCCGCTTGCGGACGGTAATATGCTCTGGTGCTGTACAGAGAGGAACGCAAAAGAGGATATCGACAGGGTAGTCCGTATACTGAAGGAGGTGCAGTAGATGCTTATATTTGAAAAAAGCAGACCGGGCAGAGGAATGGATATGCTTCCGGCGTGTGATGTGCCGGAAGTGGAGCCTGCAGAAAAAGACAGGCGGAAGATGGAGCTGCATCTGCCGGAGATGTCGGAAAATGATTTGAGCAGGCACTATACGGAGCTGGCGAAAAAGTCCCACGGGGTCAACGATGGATTCTATCCGCTCGGCTCCTGCACGATGAAGTACAACCCGAAGATCAATAATGACATGGCTGACCTGCCGGGATTTACAGAAGTTCATCCGCTGCAGCCGGAACATACGGTACAGGGCTGCCTTGAAGTCATAAAGACTGCGGAAGAGTATCTCTGTGAAATCACACGGATGGACCGCATGACGATGCAGCCGGCGGCAGGCTCCCACGGAGAATTTACAGGTCTGCTGCTGATCAAGGCGTATCATGAAAGCCGGGGAGACAAGAAACGCACGAAGATCATCGTTCCTGATTCGGCACATGGCACGAATCCGGCAAGTGCAGCTATGGCCGGCTATTCTGTCGTGAGCGTGCCTTCCGGTCCGGACGGATGCGTGGATATCGGGAAGCTGAAAGAAGCGGCAGGAGACGACATAGCAGGCCTGATGCTGACTAATCCGAATACGGTAGGTCTGTTCGACAAGAATATATTGGAGATTACCGAAATCATCCACAGCTGCGGCGGCGTGAACTATTATGACGGAGCCAACCTGAATGCGGTGATGGGAACGGTGAGACCAGGAGATATGGGATTTGACGTCATCCATATGAATTTGCACAAGACATTTTCCACCCCGCACGGTGGCGGAGGCCCGGGAAGCGGTCCGGTAGGATGCAAGGACTTTCTTGTCCCGTTCCTTCCTTCCGTACTTGTGGACGGAAAAGAACGGCTGTCCTTCGCCAGGCCGGAGGAGAGCATCGGCGAGATGAAGAGCTTCTACGGAAATTTCCTCGTCGTCGTACGGGCTCTGGCCTATATGCTGACACTTGGGAGAGAAGGAATCCGTGAGGCAAGCCAGAACGCGGTATTGAATGCGAACTACATGATGTATAAGTTAAAAGACCTGTACACGATGGCCTACGACGAAGTATGTATGCACGAATTTGTCATGAGCCTGGAAGACTTGAAAAAGAAGACCGGGGTAGCCGCGACAGATGTTGCCAAGGGGCTTCTCGATAACGGCATCCATCCGCCTACCATGTACTTCCCCCTCATTGTAAAAGAGGCGCTTATGGCTGAGCCGACCGAGACAGAATCGAAAGAGACGCTGGACAAAGCGATAGAGGTATTCCGCAGGCTGTATCACGAGGCGGAGGAAGATGCACAGCGTCTGCATGACGCGCCGACGGCCACGCCGGTGTCAAGGCTTGATGAGGTGGGTGCCGCCAGACATCCGGTCCTTCGTTACCATTTTGAAGCATAGGGAGAATATGGACATATGGTGGAACGAATCACATACATAGAGGCAGAACAGACAGACCCCCGGAAGAATCTGGCGCTGGAAGAGCAGCTTCTTCTAAGCTGCGCAGAGGATGAGTGTATCTTGTATCTCTGGCAGAATGCCAATACGGTCGTCATCGGTCGGAACCAGAATGCCTGGAAGGAATGCCTTGTCAGCAGGCTTAAGGACGACGGCGGATATCTTGTACGCCGCCTGTCCGGCGGCGGCGCGGTATATCATGACCTGGGCAACTTGAACTTCACCTTTCTGATAAGAAAAGGGAATTATGACATGGACAGACAGCTGGAGGTCATCGTGCGTGCGGTGCAGAAGCTCGGCATAGAAGCAGAGAAGTCCGGGCGCAATGATATACTGGCGCAGGGAAAGAAGTTCTCCGGCAACGCGTTCTATGAACAGGGATCTTACTGTTATCATCACGGCACGCTGATGGTCGATGTCAATATCGGGGAACTGTCAAAATACCTGACCGTGTCAAAAGAGAAGCTGAAGTCGAAGGGTGTGGAATCTGTCAGGTCGAGAGTCGTCAATCTGAGGCAGCTCCGTCCGGAACTGACCATTGACCAGCTGAAAATATCGCTGCGCCGGGCATTTGAGGAAGTGTACGGAAGACAGTCCGGACTTCGCGGGCAAAGAGAATTTGAAGGAGCAGGGCTGTCGGCGGCAGAGCATAAATATGCATCCTGGGAGTGGACCTATGGACGCAGGATGGAATTCGAGCATGAGCTTTCCCAACAATTTTCATGGGGGAATGTAACATTACAGTTCAAGGTGAAGAATGGCAGGATAGAAGATGTGGCTGTCTGGTCGGATTCCATGAAGCCGGGCTTCATGCTTGCGCTGCCGGAATATATGAAGAATCTGGATTACAGGCGCTCTGCCGTGTGCGCGCAGCTCGGGCTCTTCTGGTCTGATGACGGGCAGGAAGAAGCGATGCTGGCGGATATCATCACATGGCTGTCAGCGGCAGAATTTTGAAAGGAGGCTTGATATGGTAGAAGATACATTTGACTTGATTGTAATCGGCGCGGGGCCGGGAGGATATACAGCCGCTATCAGAGCTGCGAAGAACGGGATTAAGACAGCGGTTGTAGAGGCCGGCCGGGTCGGCGGAACTTGCCTGAACCGGGGGTGTATCCCGGCAAAAGCTATGATCCATGCGTCCTCCCTGTATCAGGAGATGCTTTCGGGTGGACAGTTCGGGGTGACTGCTTCTGGCGTCACATATGACTACGGCCAGATTCTGGCCTACAAGGAAGAGACGGCGGATCAGCTCTGCAATGGGGTGGAGCAGCTCCTTAAGGCCAATAAGGTGACGGTGATATATGGAAAAGGGACGCTGGGGAAGAACCGGGAAGTCAGGGTCGTAGACCGCGGCGGGACGGAACATATGTATGCGGCCGGGCATGTGCTGCTGGCGGCGGGGTCGAAGCCCATGCTGCCGCCTATTCCAGGAATTGGCCTGGAGGGAGTGCTGACGAGCGATGAGCTGTTTAAGCTCACGGAAGTGCCGGAAAGCCTGCTCATTATCGGCGGCGGCGTCATCAGCATGGAATTTGCGACCGTGTATCTGGCTCTTGGGAGCAGGGTGACCGTCGTAGAAGCGCTGCCGCGCCTGGTGCCGAACATGGATAAGGAGATATCCCAGAATCTGAAGATGATCATGAAAAAACGGGGACTGGATATCCATACAGGGGCGTCGGTAAAGCGTATCGAGAATGAGGGAGAGCATCTTGTATGCACATTTGAAGAAAAGGAGCAGGAAGTGAAGATTACGGCCAGGCACGTGCTGTGCGCCGCCGGACGCTGCCCGGATACAGACGCCCTTCTGGACGAGAGTACGGGAATCCGTCTGGAAAGAGGGAGAATCGTGGTGGATGACAGGTTCTGCACAGATATGGACGGCGTCTATGCGGTCGGCGATCTGATAAAGGGCACGCAGCTTGCTCATGCGGCCGGAGCACAGGGAATGTATGTGGCGGATATCATTGCCGGAAGGAATCCATCTGTGGATCTCAGCGTGATTCCCGGCTGCGTATATACGAATCCAGAGATTGCATCGGTCGGGATGACGGAGGAAGAGGCCAGAGAAAAAGGGTTCGATACAAAGACGGGCAAATTCATCATGAGCGCCAATGGAAAGTCTCTCATCACCCAAGAAGAGCGGGGCTTTATCAAAGTGGTTGCAGAGGCCCATACAGGGGTTGTCTTAGGCGCGCATATGATGTGCGCGAGAGCCACAGATATGATAGGCGAATTTACTACAGCCGTTTCCAACAGACTGACGGTGGAGCAGCTCCTGAGAGGAATGCGTGCGCATCCGACCTACAATGAAGGAATCGGCGAGGCTCTGGAAGAAGTATTTGGAGAGGCAATCCACGTCATTCCGCGCAGGCGTTGAGACGGGACATATTCAGCAAGCATATAGGAAAGGAAAATACATCTGTCATAAGGTGTAAGGAAGAGAACGATGGGATATAGAAGTGATATTGAAATTGCCCAGGATGCGGAAATGAAAAAAATCAATGATATTGCCGCCTCTATTGGGATTCCGGACAGGTATATAGAGAATTACGGTAGATATAAGGCCAAGATTGATTATCGTTATTACACGGAGGAGCTGGCGGACCGTCCGGACGCAAAGCTGGTGCTTGTAACAGCTATCAATCCGACTCCGGCAGGCGAGGGAAAGACGACGACGACCATCGGCGTGGCAGATGCCATGAACCGCCTTGGCAAAAAGACGATGGTAGCTTTAAGGGAACCGTCTCTCGGACCGGTATTTGGAGTCAAAGGGGGCGCGGCGGGAGGTGGCTATGCACAGGTCGTACCGATGGAAGATATCAATCTACACTTCACCGGAGACCTGCACGCTATCGGGGCGGCCAACAACCTGATAGCCGCTATGCTGGATAACCATATCCATCAGGGCAACATGCTGGATATCGACACGAACAAAGTGACGTGGAGAAGGTGTGTGGATATGAATGACCGTCAGCTTAGAAGCATCGTAGACGGGCTCGGGTCAAAAGCAGATGGGGTGACGCGGCAGGACGGCTTTGACATTACGGTCGCTTCTGAGATCATGGCGGTATTCTGTCTTGCGAATGATATAACGGATCTGAAGGAGAGGGTAGCCAGGATCATCGTTGCATATTCCAGGACAGGAAAGCCTGTGACAGCAGGCGACCTGAATGCACAGGGGGCCGTAGCGGCATTGCTGAAGGATGCCCTGAAGCCGAATCTCGTTCAGACGCTGGAAGGGACGCCGGCGTTTATCCACGGCGGTCCGTTCGCCAACATCGCACACGGATGTAACAGCGTCATTGCCACGAAGATGGGCATGAAGCTGGCGGATTACATGGTGACGGAAGCCGGGTTCGGTGCAGATCTGGGCGCGGAGAAGTTCGTGGACATCAAATGCAGGATGTCTGGCCTCCGCCCCAATGCCGTAATCCTTGTGGCGACCATCAAGGCGTTGAAATACAACGGGGGAGTGGCGAAAGCGGATTTGCAGGAAGAGAATCTGGAAGCGCTAACGAAGGGGATTCCAAATCTATTGAAGCATATCGAGAACATTACAAAAGTATACGGCATGCCGGCTGTAGTGGCAATCAATAAGTTTCCGACAGACACGCAGCGGGAACTGGATCTTGTACGGGAAAAATGCCGTGAGCTAGGCGTACATGTGGCATTGTCCGATGTGTGGGCTGGCGGCGGCGCCGGCGGACGGGAGCTGGCGGAGGAAGTGATTCGCCTCTGCGAAGGAGAGAGCACGATGCGGTTCGTATATGATACGGAAGCATCTATACCGGATAAGATTGAGGCCATAGCCGGTAAAGTATATGGAGCGGACGGCGTAGACTACACGCCTAAGGCAATAAGAGAAATCAGGAACCTGGAAAGCATCGGACTTGGCAGTCTTCCCGTATGCATGGCAAAGAACCAGTACTCTCTGACCGATGACCCGAAAAAGCTTGGCAGGCCGGAAGGCTTCCGCATTACGATACGGGACATAGCCGCATCTGCAGGAGCCGGCTTCCTCGTGGCGCTGACAGGCGATATCATGAAGATGCCGGGACTTCCGAAGGTGCCGTCTGCAGAGAAGATTGATGTGGATGAGAACGGCGTGATATCCGGGCTGTTCTAAGGAGGAGATAAGAACGATGATGCTGGAGATGAAGACGACGGAATTTCTTGAGGCGCTTTCCTCCTCCGCCCCGGTGCCGGGTGGTGGAGGGGCTTCCGCTGCAGCGGGGGCTCTGGGTGCCGCCCTTGGCATGATGGTGGCAAGCCTGACGGCCGGCAAGAAAAGGTATGCAGATGTGGAGGCAGAAGTAACAGAGGTCAGAGACAGACTGGAAATGCTGCGGAACCGTCTCGTGAAACTTACAGACAAGGATGCACAGGCTTTCGAACCTCTGTCAAGAGCATACGGAATGCCGAAAGAGACGGAAGAACAAAAAGAGAAAAAGGCACAAGTGCTGGAACAGGCGCTTTACGATGCAAGCATCGTGCCGCTTGAAATCATGGAGACGGTGACAGAAGTAATACGTCTGCTCGGCGTGCTCGGTGAGAAAGGCAGCAGGATAGCTTTAAGCGACGTAGGCGTAGGCATACTGTTCGCCCAAGCGGCGCTGGAAGGGGCTTCCCTGAATGTATTCATCAATACGAAGCTGATGAAGGACAGAAAACGGGCAGAGGAGCTGAATGAAACGGCAGACGCGCTTATCCGGGAAGAAAGGCTTCTGAAAGAAAAGATATACGGAAACGTATTGGAGCATATCCGTTAGGGCAGGAGGGAAGGCAATGGGCATGCAGATGAAAGGGGCGGACGTAGCGGCGGCTATGAAGGAGAGCCTCATAAAAGAAACAGAGATATTAAAAGAACAAGGGGTACTTCCATGTCTTGGCATCGTACGTGTGGGGGCGAGACCGGACGATCTGGCGTATGAACGGGGGGCGAGAAAGAGGCTGGAGGGCATTGGAATCGGCTGCCAGGTGACGGAACTGCCGGAAGACATCACGCAGAAAGAGTTTGAGAAAGAATTCCGCAGAGTAAATGACAATCCGGACATCCACGGAATCCTTCTCTTCCGGCCTCTGCCTGCACACTTGGATGAAGAGCCGGCCAGGGGGATGATACATCCGATGAAGGACGTGGACTGCATGAGCCCTGTAAATATCGCCAAGGTGTTTACCGATGATGAGACAGGCTATGCTCCGTGTACACCGGAGGCAGTGATGGAGATGCTTGATTACTATAAGATAAGCCTGAAAGGAAAGAGAGTGACAGTCATCGGCAGGAGCATGGTCGTCGGCAGACCATTATCCATGCTTCTGCTGAAGAGACATGCCACGATTACAGTGTGCCATACAAGGACGGAAGAGCTTGAAAGGACATGCAGGGAGGCGGAGGTATTAGTGGCGGCTGCCGGCAGGGCGAAGATGGTCGGCGGTGATATGGTCGGGGCCGGCGCCGTCGTGGTTGATGTGGGAATCAATGTAGATGAAGAAGGAAACCTATGCGGTGATGTGGATTATGATGCTGTACGCGACAAGGTGTCCTATATCAGCCCGGTGCCGAGAGGGGTCGGCAGCGTGACATCTTCGGTGCTGGCGAAGCACGTTGTAAGAGGAGCGGCATATTTCAGTGGGGTCAACTAGAAGATTTTCCGGAAGGGGGGAACTATGAGACGATATACGAAGATGTTCTTTCTGGCGGTCGCCGCCGGACTGTCTATCGGCGTCGGGGGAGCCGTCTATCTCTCTGTGGATCATAAGGTACTGGGGTCCGTGCTCTTTACGGTAGGACTGTATGCGGTCGTGCTGAACGGTCTCTATCTCTACACCGGAAAAGTGGGATATCTGATAAACCAGACGGATAAGAAGACATACGGCCTTCTGCTTTCTGTCACCTGGGCCGGCAATCTGGCAGGGGCCGCGCTTGCCGCACAGGCCGTGCTCATGACACGGATAGGAGGGATACGAAAAGCAGCGGCAGGAATCTGCAGGACGAAGCTTGACGATACACCTTTCAGCATCCTGCTGCTCTCCATCTTCTGCGGCCTTCTTATGTTTATCGCCGTAGACGGTTTCAAACAGAAGGGGAACCCGCTGATTTTATTTCTCTGTGTCAGCGTGTTTATCCTGTGCGGCTTTGAACATTGTGTCGCAAATATGTTCTATTTCACGCTGGCCGGCGCATGGTCGCCGAAAGCGGCCGGATATCTGCTGATTATGACACTGGGCAACAGCCTTGGGGGCATGCTCATACCGGCAATAACGAAGGTGGAGGCAGAGAATGCATAACACGGTCAGGACGATATAAGCCCGTAGGCAAAGCTATCTCAGCAAAGGAAGATTACCGGTCAGCTTGTTTACTGCTTTTTTCCTTCCGCAGATTCCGATGCCATAATAGGTAAATCCATCCGCACCTGCCGCTTTTTCTATGAATTCATCATATACGTTGCAGCTCTGTGCTACGTCTGAGAAGTCGACGACAGTCAAGTCTGAGAACTCGGGGGCATAGAGCTGCTCCCTTATCTCTTTGATTTTATCAGCGGACGCTTTGAGGATGGGTACCGGTACCGCGATGATGCCGAGATGGGTCCTGCCGTTTTTATCCCGCACGTCAGGCCCTACGGCCTCGGGAATATGTCTGCCAAGGGTGATGCCCATGATGCCGGCCGTGTTGGCGGCAATGCCGGACGGAAGCGCTTCGTCTATTACCATGACACATTTTTGATTCTGTATTTCCATTATTCTTTTCCTTTCCTGATTCCTGTTCTTGGGCTATTTTAATACAAACCGAGAAAAGATTCTTGTAAGATATGACACCTGTCCCCGCATAACATCACCGTGAACCAACCGGTTGACACATCGTATCAGAAATGATAATATGCAAGTATATACTTGCTTAAGCGGAGGAGGTGATGTACATGCAGGACGAAACACAGGAGAAGATCATATCGTCGGCCATGTCGCTTATCATGGAGCGGGGGTATTCTTCGACGACGACAAAAGATATAGCGAAAAAGGCCGGAGTGAACGAATGCACGATATTCCGTAAATTTAAGGGGAAGAAAGAGATTGTGCTGTCGGCAATGGAATTGCCGGAGTGGAATCCATGTCTGTCGGAGGAAGATTTTTCATATGGCGGGGATGTCTTAAGCGACCTCATATCCTTTTCCAGGACATATATGCGGAAGGTGACGCCCCGTATGGTAAAAGTGTCGGTGGGGCTGCGGACGCCGGAACTATATCCACATACCGCGGAATCCATATTAAAAGTGCCGGCGGTATTCAAGAAGGTGCTGACGGAGTATTTGGAAAAGATGGCCGGCGAAGGGAAGATAAAAGAGAGTGACTATGAGAGCCTGGCAATGATGTTCCTGTCCATGAACTTCGGATTTGTATTCTTACAGGCATCCTTCGGAACGAATCTGACCGAGATTGAAAAAGAGAAGTATATCTGCAGCAGCGTCCGTGTATTTGCGGACGGGATACGGAAAAGCTAATGGTACCTCCGGTACCATTCTTTTATAACAGTGATGCAAGTGTACACTTGCGTAAAGGAGGGAGAAAATGGTCTATTTTATCGTTACGATCTATACAGACAAGAATCTGGGACGAGGGGAATATGACGAATACATACGAGAAGTCAGACCGCTCGTTGAAGCGTACGGAGGGAGGTATATCGTGCGTTCCGACAAAGTCACGCCATTGGATGGGAGATGGAGTCCTGCACGCGTCATCGTCATCGAGTGGGAGAGCAGAAGGAATCTTGAAAGATGCCTTCAGTCGGAAGCATATAGAAAGATTGCGTCAAAAAGAGAGAACTCGGTGGACAGCAGGGCAGTTATCGTGGAGGGGTAGAAGATGGAAGTATGCAGCAATGTACATCAGATCAGGATTAATTTTCATGTGACAGATCAGATTGAGAGATATGTCTATATGTACCTCATTACAGGAAGGAGGTGCTGCCTCATAGATGCCGGGGTTGCGGGATGTGAAGATAGTATCGCAGAGTACATGAGACAGATAGGACGAAGTCCGGACGAAATCGATGCGTTGTTCCTGACACATGCCCATCCCGATCATATCGGCGGGGCTTCTGCACTCAGGCAGATTACGGGCTGTAACGTATATGCGCCGGAGGCGGAACGGGAGTGGATAGAGGATATCGGCGTACAGTTTGAGAAGCGTCCCATACCTAACTTCTATACCCTGGCCGGGGCTTCCGTTATGGTAGACGTACCGGTCAGGGAAGGGAGCATCATCAGGCCCGGGGAAGGCGTGACGATACGGGTGCTTGAGACGTCAGGGCATTCTGCCGGCTCGGTATCCTACGTATTTGAAGAAGCAGGCGTGGTCTTTACGGGAGATGCCATACCTGCGCGGGATGATCTGCCGATTCTTACAGATATAAGTGGAAGTATGCGTTCCATTCAGACATTACAGACGCTGGAACATATACGGTACTGCTGTCCCGCATGGGACCAGATATATGAAGGCAGCGGGATAACAGAAGCGCTCCGGAGGAGCGGAGCACTCCTGGATAAGCTGAAGCAGTGTGTGCTGCGGGTGGAGGTGTTGTATCCGGACAGGACAGAAGCAGAAAAAATGGAGGCAGTTAAGGCACATATGGGCTGGAGCCACCTGGCGACGAACCCATTATTTGCGGCTACAATAAAAGCCTGTATTGAATAACGGGCGCCGGGCAGGTATAATAATCTGTATCTCCGCATTATAGCAAGATGTATGATACAGAGGGCGGGGATGGGAGGATGATTCATGAAGTATTATTTTGCCCCAATGGAGGGGATTACCGGTTACATACACCGCAATGCATTCCAGGCGTCCTTTCCTGGCATTGACAAATATATCACTGCATTTATCGCGCCAAACCAGCACGGGAAGCTCAGCTCCAGGGAAAAAAACGACATTCTTCCGGAACATAACGGGGGGATGCGAGTCGTACCGCAGCTTCTCACGAACAATGCCGACGATTTTATCTTGACGGCAAAAAAGCTGAAAGACTTCGGCTACGGTGAGATAAATCTGAACCTTGGCTGCCCGTCCAGGACGGTAGTATCCAAATACAGGGGATCTGGTTTTCTGGCAAAGCCAACGGAACTGGATCGGTTCCTGTATGAAATATTTGACAAAGTGGAGGCGGACATATCGGTCAAAACGAGGATTGGAAGAGACAGTCCGGAAGAATTCCACAGGCTTATGGAGATTTATAACAAGTATCCTTTGAAAGAGCTTATCATCCATCCAAGGACGCAGCAGGACTTCTATAAGAACAGCCCCAACCTGGAAGTGTTTAAAGAAGCGCTGTCGATGAGCGGATGCCCGGTGTGCTATAATGGGGATATATTTACGGCAAAGGACCTGAAAATGTTCCGGGCACGCTTTCCAGGGGTAGATAAGGTGATGCTCGGAAGAGGTCTGCTTGTCAATCCGATGCTGATACAATCGGCAGAAAAAGGAGAGGTTCTGGATCAGGAGCGGATACGTGCGTTCCACGACAGGGTGTACAGCGGTTACAGAGAAGTGCTTTCGGGGGACAAAGTCATCCTTTTCAAGATGAAAGAATTGTGGTGCTATATGATTCACCTGTTCCCGGACAGCAAGAAATATGCCAAGAGGATACGTAAGTCAGAGAGGCTTGCTGCCTATGATGATGCAATAGATGCCTTGTTCGGGGAGTGCCGGGCAAGGGAACCGGACAGGGAGCCAGAAGACATGGGCGATTAAGGAAAGGAGACCCGGATACATTTGATTTGTACTATTACAGCAGCGGCCGCAGGGGCCGCTGCATTTCGTACAATACAGCTATGCTGCACCAGGGGAGACAGGCTTGGGAACAGTATTGCGCGCGCGTGGTTCTGCCGTGCCTCAGGTGCGGCGGCTGTACTGTACTGCCTGCACCGGTACGAGGGCACAGGCGCGCGCCTTACCATGTTTGGCTTTTTATGCATACTTGCAGCAGTGACGCTAACGGACTTGCATCGCAGAGAGATTCCGGACATATACTTGGCCGCTGTCATTGTACTGGCATTCCTATCCGTATGGACGCTTCCCGGCCTGGCCGTGTGGGAAAGAGCAGCCGGCGCCCTCTGCGTCAGCGTGCCGCTTCTGCTTATTGCCACTGTCGTGCCAGGTTCCTTCGGCGGCGGGGACGTGAAGCTGACGGCCGCCTGTGGTCTGTTTCTTGGGTGCAGGATTACGGTCGTGTCGGTGGCAGCAGCCATCCTGTCGGCCGGCGGCTGCATTTTGTTCGGTATGATTTCCGGCCGGATGAAGAAAGGAGATGCCATTGCGTTTGGCCCTTTTCTATGTACAGGTATGCTGGCGGGAATGATATGGGGCGAACGGATGATAGGGTGGTATCTATTATAAAAAGGTGTAAACTTTGCTGCTTTTGTGAGCCTTTTCCATTTTCAAAACTGTCTTTATATTATAGAGTGTAATTATCTAGCTTACGATATACGATGTTAGGAGCGGAATAGAATTATGAAACGATTAAAGAAATGGCTGGCTCTTGTTCTGGCAGTTGCTCTTCTGGGCGCCAATGTGATCTACTCCTTGGGCAGCGAGCTCAAGGCGAATGAGCTAGAGGGGGAACAGCCGGAAGCGCAGCCAGAAAGTACGGTCGAGACCGGACAGCAGAAGTTCAGCGCAGACGGAGTGGACGTGGAAGTGGCGGATTCCGGGCCGGATCTAACCGGACAGGAAGAAGGCACTGCAGGACAGGAACAGGCAGGACAAGGACAGGCGGCGCAGGAACAGCAGCAAGTATCCGAGCCGGTACAGCCGGAGGCGGCAGTTCCGTCTTCAAGTGAAGAGGATACGACCGATGTGGTACAGCACAAAGTGACCTTTAAGGGGGCAGATACTGCCCCAGGCAGCGTGGTGATGAAAACCGTCGGTGAAACGGTGGAAATAGATTTGTCAGAGGATTACGAGAAGCAGATAGAGGAAGCGTCCTCTGTAACGTTGGCAATCAGGCCGGACGACGGGTATGAGATCAGGCAGGTGACGGTTAACGGCACCGTGCTCGATGCCATGGGAACGGAAGATGGCACCTCTACATATGAGATGCGGGAAATAACAGAAGATAAAATGGTCGAGATATCCTTTGACGCCAGCGCGGGGGCGTCTGGTACGCCAGACGCTGTCGGAAGCGGCAGGTCGGCAGTCCCTGAGGGCAATTATACGATAACGTATAAGGTGGCCGGACAGTTCCAGAACGCATATCAACTTACGAAGGGCGGCGACGGAAAGACATATACGACAGATTCGATTGCCTGTGAAAAAAGACTGACGTCTTTCGGAGTCTGGCTCAAAACAAAGTCAGGCACGGCAGTGATGCCGGTGACGATGACACTTGCCAATGACGTGACAGGTACAGATACGAACGGAAATCCGGTCAGGTATACGAGAGGCACCGTAATATCCAAACTGGACGGAAGGAATGCCAAAGTCGTCATGCCGTACAGCCACACGTATTTTAAAGCTGATTCTAAGATACAGATAGAAGTGGCGCCGGCGGAAGAAGCCACATATCAGGTGACGTACCATGTGGCGGACGGATACAGGGATGGGTATACGCTGACAGGGAACGGTGCTTCCGGGCTGGACTATACAAGATACTCGCAATGGTGCAGCAGCCGTTTCACCTCATTCGGCGTATGGCTGAAGGCCGGAAACAGCCAGGTAATGCCGGTGAAGATGACGTTGTCAAGTGAGGCAAAGGGTACCGATGACAAGGGGAATCCGGTGGCATTCGCAAAAGGAAGCGTTATATCAGAATTAAGAACGAGCGGAAACGGCCAGACAGGTGCATACGTATGCAATGGATTTAACTTTACTTATTTTGAACCAGATTCGGATATCCATATCCAGGTGGAGCCGGCATTGTTCAAAGTCCATACCGAACATTATCTGGAACAGCTGGACGGCAGCTATCGGCTTGAAGATGATGTGGAAGGGGACGTATACGATCCGGGCACGGAAGTCGAGGCTGAGCAGGCACAGTATACAGGATATGCTTACAACCCGGACGCAGAAGGAACTGTGGCTAAAGGAACGGTGACTGGTCTGGAAAGCCTGGTACTGAAGCTGTACTATGACAGAAATGTCCATGAAGTGTCTTATGTGATAGATGGTAAGGCCGACGCCGTAAAAGAGACGCATAAATACGGGGATAAAGTCACTCTTCGTGAAGTTCCTGCAAAAGCGGGCTATGACTTTGACGGGTGGAACGTGGATCAGGATTTTGACATGCCGGATGAAGATGTAACTATCTACGGCAGTTTCGTGGCCAGAGGCGACACCCCTTACCGGGTAGAGCATTATAAAGAAGGATTGGACGGATCATATGTCCTGGATGCCAATGCTGCCGAAGATAGGAGTGGTAAAACGGGTGATGAGGTGACGGCGGTGCCGATTGATTTTGAAGGGTTTGACTACAATCCGGATGCGCAAGGCAGCAAAGCGGCAGGCACTGTCAGCGCAGAGGAGGAGCTTGTTTTAAGGCTGTACTATGACCGGAAAAACTACCAGGTAATCTATCAGCAGCCGGACGGGCAGCGTATCGCAGAACCAGATACTTATCTGTTCGGAGAACAGACAGGAGAACTCAAAGAAGCTCCTGAGAAGACAGGATATTCGTTTGGCGGGTGGAATATAGATGCCCTTCCCGAGACGATGCCTGCAGCGGATATCGTTGTCGAGGGAAGCTATGATATCAACAGCTATTCCGTCACATATATGGTTGACGGCGAGATATATGGGATGCCTGTTATGCATGAATACAGCAGTACGGTTACACCGGATCCGGAGCCTGTCAAGAGGGGCTTTCGCTTCAGCGGGTGGAACCATCCTTACAGCTTTGACATGCCGGCTGAGAATATCGTGATAGAAGGGACTTTTGAAGTAAACAGCTACGATTATACGGTACAGTATTATTATGGGGATGTCCTGGACGAATCCCGGAGCATGTCGGCGCAGGCTGAATACGGAACCACGGTTGCCGCGCAGGCGCCGGAGACGGCAGAGTATGACGGACAGAGGTATCGGCTGTCGGACGGCACGTATGAGCTTCTCGTGAGTGACAAGCCGGAAGAGAACATTATAAGCGTACAGTATAAGGCAGATACAGACGCAGCCGCGGCAGGGACATCGTCGGCACCGGCGTCGGCTTCTCCGCCCGCACCAGATGCCGTTGACGGGGCCGTAACTCCTGCCAATGTCGTGCAGACTATATTTGAACCAGTTACAACGCTGGCCGGAAGGGTGGCAGACTCGATAGCAGATTATCAGAAGACGGTACAGAGCGAGGATGAAGAAGTGCCTCTTGCGGATGGTGGTAAGACATCGGTACAGAGCCAGTGCATCCTTCATTTCTTCATAATCCTGGCAGCCTTTGTACTGGAACTGTTCTATATCAGAAGCAGGAAGAAAGAGCAGCTTAAATATTTTGCAATGCACACCGTATCTGCCCATTCGAAATAAGACAATTAAAATATAAAGGGAATCCGGAAGCGGGGACAGGGATGTTACTTGATATGACATCCCTGTCCCCGCTTTCGGATATCCTTTTGTAACAGTTCTAATGTTACTAAATAGGTAATAATAAAGTATTTTTATCATCAGATGAACGATATATGCTATAATAATAACTTAAGAAATAACGTAAGGGGACTTTGTATGAATCTGAATCAGAAGAAGCTGCCTGTTCTTGTTATCTGTATCGCTGTAGCAGTATCCTTTCTTGTTGTTATGGCAATTGCCGGCTGGTCTGGTAAAGATGACAGCATGCGGCTTGAAAATGCTGAAAAACGTTATATAGACACAGGTGCAAGCTGCCTGGAAGGCGGTGTGAGAAAAGAAATCAGATCATACCCTTACCGTTCAGAAGGGAAGGAAGGCTATTTTTATCTTCAGCTTCCAGAAGATATAATAGATGGCACAGTTCTTGTACTGCCAAACGGATATCAGAAGATAGAAGTGTCGCTTAATGGCAAGCCTTTATATGAATATGGAATGTATAATGCGTCTCCATATTATATGGAGGCGCGCATCAACTGCGACATCAGGCTGCCCGCAGGCAGCGGCGGGCAGGAGCTGGAGATACATCTGATAAATACAGAAAAAGCAGGAAATGCCGTATTGCAGCAGGGCTATCTTACTACGGCGGGAGAGATGACGGACGGCATACTGGCCGATAACCTGTGGGCCCTTTTATTCTGTGTGATGTCGGCTATTTCAGGTATATGCATTTTAGCGATGTCGCTTTGGCAGCATGTTAAGAAAGCGGAAGATTCCCCGATGATATTCTTCTTTCTCGGACTGTTTGCCCTTCTGTCGTCTGCCTGGGTATTTACCGATTCAGGACTGCCACAGCTCATATTTGACGACAGCCAGATGCTGATGGTGCTGTCCTTCGAGCTGTTTATGCTTATGCCAGTACCGCTGCTGCTGTTCGTCCAGCTTGTGTGTGAGTACAGCAGGAAAGTGTTCGGTATTCTGGTGACAGGATATATTGCAAATTTCTTGGTACAGAACGTGGCGTATGCAGTCAAGATATCAGATTTTAAACATATGGTATATCTGACCCATATACTAATCATCGTAAGTATCATAGCTATTGCTTACTATATCATGCGTGGCGCGGTAAACAGACATTCCCTGTATGCAAGGTGGACGCTGGGAGGCGTCGGGATATTTGCAGGGTTTTCCTCCCTGTCTCTGCTGAGCTTTTACGAGACAGGCGGAAATCAAAATGAAAAGTTTTTTATTATCGGATTTTTTATCTTCCTTTCCATTCTCATCATGCTTGCCATACATAAATTCCAAGAGGTTTCCGAAGAATCTGCCCGGTCGGAAGTGCTGCAGGGGCTGGCCTACAAAGATATGATGACGGGCCTTGGAAACCGTACGCTGTACGAAGAGCATATAACCTCCTTTGAAGCCGGCCGCTCTGCGGAAATTACAGGTGTCATAGCCCTTGATATCAACAATCTGAAGGAGGTCAACGACCGGTTTGGGCACAGGACGGGTGATGAGCTGCTGAAACTTGCCGCCAGGTGTCTCAGAGAAGCTTTTGGAAACCGGGGGATGTACTACCGCATCGGAGGTGATGAATTTGTCATCATATTAAAAGGGGCATATATCGGAGAGGATGAATGCCGAAGGCTGCTCGGGAGCTGTATTAAGAAGCATAATGACAGCCTGGACATCAAGCTGTCTGTCTCTATGGGCTATGCCGCACCAGACAGGGAGACAGGTACGGCAGCCATACGTGAACTTATAGAGAAGGCGGATGCCAGGATGTATGAAGAGAAGAAGCGCTTTCACAATGGTCGGTAGGCATTACTGGGAATTGTCGGGAAAGACCGTAATCTCAAAGCTGCTGCGGTCGCCCCGGTATCTGGCCAGGGAATACTCTATCGGCTTGCCGTAGGCATTATAGCCGGTAGAAGTGAAGTGCTGGATTGGCTTTCCCTTTTCTATATCCAGAAATTGTTCATCACGGGAATCGGCTTCCACAGCTTCTACGATTCTGTTAACGCGGAAGACGCTCGTCTCTTTCCTCTCATTCAGTATATTGTATAGCAGTTCCTTTTCCAGATCGTGTGACAGGATAAAGCTGCAGTCCTCATAAGGCAGGCAGGTCTCGATTGTGACTATCGGCTCTCCGTTTGCAAGCCGTTTTCGGTGAAGATATATGATGGCTTCCCTTTCCTTCATTTCAAGGCTCGCGGCTACTTTTGCCGTCGCCTTCCGTACTTCGAGCTTCAGCACTTCGGTGCTGGGCGACATGCCGGTCCTTAATATCTGGTCGTTGAAGCTTTCCAGTCTTTTGATAAAATCCTGGCTTATCTTAGGCTGTGAGACGAAAGTCCCTTTGCTTTTGATACGGTACAGCCATCCTTCCTGCACCAGCTCTGTGATAGCCTGGCGTACGGTGGTGCGGCTGATTTGAAAGGTGTCGCTCAATTCTTTTTCTGTCGGTATCAGGCCGCCTACTTTATAGCTGCCGTTTTTGATTTCTTCCATAATCAGCTGTTTTAGCTGAAAATAAAGTGGTACGGGTGTTGATTTGTCAATTTTCGATGCATTTGTCAACATACGATAACTCCTATCTCATATTTTATTCGTCATTTGCTTTTATGTAATTATGTCATATCATTATAATATCATTAAAAATAAAAGAGGTCAAGAAAATAAAACTGCATTGGTGGAAAGGGACCGCTAAGGCAAAATACAATGCAAATACACGTTGCCTTTTGCAGAAAAATAGAATAATATAAAAGGGTAAGGTTGAGTTAGAGAAAGGATATCAAATATGAATCAGTTTTCAAAAGAGAGTATCGATAAAAACACACCGGTGCCGATGTACTACCAGTTAAAGAAGATTATACTGGATATGATAAGGGAGGGCAAACTGAAACCGGGCGATATGATTCCTACAGAACTGGAGCTAAGTGATATATTTGGAATCAGCAGGACAACAACCAGACAGGCGATTATGGAACTGGTGATGGAAGGGCAGCTTTACCGCATCAAGAGTAAGGGAACTTTCGTTGCAGAAAAGAGAGTAATACAAGATTTTACAAATGTTATCCGGGCTTCACACAATCTGCTGAGGTCTCAGAACGTCAAGACGACGACGAAGGTGCTGGAGCTGTCAGTCATAAAGGCTAATGACCTTGTGAGCAAGATGCTTCAGCTGATGGAAGGCGATGATGTGATTCATCTGCGCAGGCTCCGGTTTGTGAATGATGAGCCGAATGTCCTGGCCGATGCTTATCTGCCCATCAGCTGCAGAGGTATGCTCGATATGGACATGAACAAGACGGGGCTGTATGAATTCCTCGATAAGAATGCCGAGACGACACCGGTAAAAGCAGTCAGGGAGCTGGAAGCTATCTCCGCCGAGGAAAGCGAGGCAGAACTGCTCGGTATCAAGGAAGGGGATCCGATTCAGCTGACGACATCCGTGACCTACACGGCAGACGGGAAACCAATCGAGTATTCTATTGCCAAATTCAGGGGTGACAGAAATGTGTTCCGTTGTGAAGTGAATATATAGACGAAATGGCCAAAGGAAATTCTTTTGAATTTCCTTTACAAATAACTGATTATGTTATATCATTACTATATAATGATGAATTGCTATATGGATGAAATCAAATGGAGGTATCATATGGGAGAGATACAGGTGGAAGGCCTTGCACACGTAGGCCTGTATGTCAATGACATCAGAAGAACGCTGGAATTTTACGAAGAGAAGCTGGATTTTAAACTGATTCATGAGGCGGTAAACAAGATTCCGGAAGGGGATGTGCTTGTAAAGTTTGTTCAAAATGGTTCCTGTATGCTTGAACTTGTGCAGTTTCCGTATGCAGTCAAGAGAGAAGACGGGTGGTTTGACCACGTCTCGATTGCAGTGCATGATCTGGACAAGGTGATGGAGCAGCTGGAGCAGAAAGGGATTAGATTCGAGGAAGGAAGCTATACAGAAGCGCTACATGTATTTCCGCCGGGGGGATCAAGATGGGTATTCTTCAGGGGACCGGACGGAGAGAACATTGAGCTGAACGAGAGACTGTAGTGTAGTCAAAATGCACAAATAGTAAAAAAAAAGCAAAAACATATAGTTCATAATTGACAAATGAGATAAATAGAAATATAATATGTCATAACAATACTATATAGTAACGTCATCATTTTAATGAAACGGATATCAGAAGGAGGAAAAGATATGAAAGTGAAAAAAATGTTGTCGGCAGTCCTGGCAGGTCTTATGGTCTTCGGACTGGCAGCCTGTGGAAACAAGGAATCTTCAGATTCCAAAAAAGAAGGCGGAGATGGAAAAGATGAGTATGACATCGTCTATCTGTCACCATCTACAGAGTCAGAGTATTGGCAGTATGCAGAGATAGGAATGAGAAACGCGATTGCCGATATTGAAGAGAAAGAAGGAATCAAGATTAATTACTCGGTGAGCGGACCTGCTTCCGAATCCGAGACGGATGCTTACATCAAGGCATATGAAAGCGTTATCGCATCTTCACCCGATGCAATCATCACAGCTACACTGGCTCCGGACGGAACGGTTCCGAAGACGCAGGAAGCCAAGGATGCCGGCATCTATGTCAACTTTGTCAGCATGGGACTCGAAGGCGGAGATTCCAATGACTATGGCGACTACTATGGCGTGCACTATTACTGCGACAATACGACCATCGGTGAGACGGCGGCCCAGTCGATGCTGGATGGACTGGAAGCCAACAATATAGAGCCAAAAGGCAAGATAGGGATGCGTATGTCGGTTGTCGTAGAGACGCTGGAAGAAAGAATGGATGGCTTTAAGGCTTATATGGCAGAGCATGCGCCTGATATCGAGTGCCTTGACACGCTCTATAACGAAAATGACGTAAATAATGCACAGTCTAACGTAGAGACTCAGATATCTACATACGGCGACGAACTGATAGGATTATATGGCGGCAATAACGTATCAGGCGACGGCATCGCCCTCGGCCTGAAGAACGCTGGAAGCGGCAAGAAGATACTCGGTATCGGCGTGGACTCCGACAGCCTGGAAATCGAGGCGCTCTCAGCCGGCAACCTCTATGCGATTATCGTACAGACACCTTATGATCAGGGCTATAAGGCTGTTGAAAACGCAGTAGAATACCTTAAGACAGGGGAGAATCCCGAGAGCGAGAAGCATATCAACTGTCCTTCACAGGCGGTTACGAAAGAGAATATGGATACAGAGGAGAGCAAGGCTCTGCTTGACCCTACAATCCTCAAAAAATAAATAGAACCTGACATATCAGGCTGCCGTCTCCAGAGTGGCGGCCTGATTGTATAAGAAAGAATGGTGGCGCATATGGGAGAAGATATTATTTTAAACGTAGACAATATCAGCAAATCATATCCGGGTGTCAAGGCGCTCCAGAATATAAGCCTGACGGTCAGGAAAGGTGAAGTCAGGGCTCTGCTCGGTGAGAACGGAGCCGGCAAATCAACCCTGATCAAATGTATCATGGGTGTGGAAAAGCCGGAAGAGGGGTCCGTGAGCATCAGCTGTGATGGTATATGGAAGACGCCCCAGAGCGTGGCGGAGAGTAAAGAATGTGGAATGCACGCCAATTACCAGCATGTGAATATTGCAAGAGAGCTTAGCATCGCGGAGAACTATTTTCTCGGACGGCTGCCGGTAACGAAGTGTAAGACGGTAGACTGGGAGCTGATGTATGAAGAGAGCCGTAAGATCATAGATAAATTCGAGATGGACGTAGATCCAAGGAAGAAAATCAGCGAACTTTCGGTGGCAATGCAGGAAATGGTCACAATCAGCAAGATATCGGTCAATGACGAGATAAGGCTTGTAATCTTTGACGAGCCTACGGCGCTTCTGGAAAATGACAAGGTTGAGATTCTGTACAGATATATCAGGGAACTGAAAGAAAGCGGCGTCAGCATCATCTATATCTCCCACCGGCTGGAAGAGCTGATGGAAATCTGTGATACGGTAACTATCTTAAAGGACGGCCAGTATGTAGATACGAAGGATATCAGTGAAGTGGACAAGGATATGCTTGTTTCTCTCATGGTCGGGCGTGAGGTGGGCAATCTTTATAACATCAGGCACAGGGAGGCCGGGCTTGAGCTGCTTAGGGTAGAAGACCTGACCTTAAAAGGCAGGTTCGAACATATCGATTTTCGGCTGTGCGAAGGAGAGATACTTGGCTTCGCCGGACTGGTGGGAGCCGGGAGAAGTGAGATAATGCGGGCCATCTTCGGCGTGGATATGGCAGACTCAGGACGTATCTATATACGGGGAGAAGAAACGGTTATCAAGACCCCTCAGGATGCCATACGAAACGGTATCGGGTTTTTGACGGAGGACCGGAGGCTGGACGGGCTGGCGCTGCCTCTGAGCGTGAAAGTCAATACGAACATGTATTCTTACGATCTGATCAGCAGGGCGGGCGTAATCAATCTGAGAAAAGAGGCAGAACGGGCAGAAGAATACAAGACTAAAATAGGAGTAAAAACACCAGATATTAATCAGCAGACAGAGAACCTGTCCGGAGGAAACCAGCAGAAGGTCGTCATAGCCAAGCTGCTCTGCAGGAACCCGGACATACTCATATTTGACGAGCCGACGGTAGGCGTCGATGTGGGGGCAAAGCAGGAGATATATAAGCTCATGGAAATGCTTGCCGCACAGGGGAAAGGCATCATCCTTATCTCCTCTTATCTCCCGGAAGTCATGGGACTTTCGGACCGGATGATCGTCATGTCGGAAGGCAGGATATCGGGTGTATTAGATAGAGAGGAAATCGATGCTACCGGGGAAGAAGATGTGCTGCGTCTGGCGTCGGCAATGATATGAACATGGAGTTCGGAGGGATAATATGAATAGATTAAATACAGGAAAGGCAGGCTCACTGCTGAAGCGTACGGAGTTTTCTCTTGTTGTTATAATTGTCGTCATTTTTCTTGTGGCGGCATTCGGGACAGATAATTTTCTGACCAATTATAACCTGACTAATATTTTGAAACAATGTTCTATCATAGGGGTCATATCGATATCGGCTACGTTCATCATCATTACGGGCGGCATCGACTTGAGCTGCGGGGCAATCTGCGGAATGAGTACGCTGATGGTTGCCATGGGGCAGGCGAAATGGGGAATGTCCGTGCCGGTATCCATTCTACTTGCACTGGCCGTATCCGTTGTCTGTGGACTCTACAATGCGGTCATCATCAATGAGTTCAAGGTGCCGCCGTTTATCGCCACATTGGGGAGCATGACTATCCTGCGGGGGCTTATAAAGGTAATCAGCAATGCCAGTACGATTGCGGGACTTGACAAGAAGTTTGGAGCGTTTGCCAGCGAATCGGCTGCATTCATACCAAAGCTGGCAGTCATATGGGTCATTGTAGTGCTGCTTGGCTTTCTTATGCTTCATTCAACCACATTCGGAAGGAACCTCTATGTGCTCGGAAGCGGACAGGAAGTGGCGAGGCTGTGCGGCATCTCTATCAGACGTGTTACATATATGACGTATGGCATCGCCGGCTTGCTGTGCGGCATCGCGGGCATCATGCTGGCCTCCAGGATCAACAGTGCGGTACCTACGGCTGGAACGGGGTATGAGATGAACGCCATAGCCGCGTCAGTCATCGGAGGCGCATCTCTGTCCGGGGCGAAAGGTTCTGTGTGGGGGACGGCGCTTGGTACGATTCTTATGACCTTGATTGACAATGCAGGAATCCAGTTCGGCATCAATTCTTTCATTATGGAAATCAGTACGGGCGTGCTCATTACGATTGCGGTTATCATCGACCAGCTGAAAAATAAAAAATCCCGGTAGGCAAGAGGAGGAAAGGCAGATATGTTTGATTTTAGTACAGTACAAGATAAGGAGACAGCCGCCAAAGTATTTGAAGAGGCGAAGGAGTTTCTCTCCCTGTGTCATTTTGGGCTGCAGGGCATCACGAGGACAGAAGACGATGTGAGGAAAGTCGTCGGGAAGCTGAAGGAGACAAAGATGGCACCGCTGGCATTTGACACGGAGATGCAGTTCGTGCCTATGGTGAGGGAGCTGTTTTCAGACTACTGCTGCAAGGTGAGGCTCCACTGTGCGGTGTCCTATCCGATGGGACGGCTTCTTCCTGCATCGAAGATGCATGCGCTTGACAGGCTGAGGGCAATAGGCGTGGATGACGTGTGCGTGTGCCTGGACTGGCAGGCAGTTTTTTCAGGGAGATACAAAGATATAGAGAACGAAGCAAGGCAGATTGTAGAAGAGTTCCAAGATGATTTTTACAGGGTGGCGCTTGTCATACCGGCTACCCTTATGAGCGATACGCAGATCATAGAGACATGCCGGGCGCTCGATGCGGCCGGAACCGTGTCTGTGAAAGTGAATCCAGGCGCCACGCTGGGGGTATCGTTTGAAGAGGTGGCTCTGATCAGACGCAACTTCCCAAACCGGTTTGACATACATCCGTCCGGAAACATACGGACACTCTCTGATGTGCTGCGTTACAGGGAGATGGGCTGCAACAATATACATACTGCGGCTGCGCTAGAGATAACGGATGACTTTATCGTAAAGAAATTAAAAGAATATGGAGGAATCTGAGCATGACAACCATTTTGACAAATATACCGAATTACTATGTATCAGATGAAAACTGTGAGAACTTGTATTACAAGGCAATTGCCAATCAGGCAGATGCCGTTCTCATCGGCCCCTCCAGCATGAAGACCGGAGAGAAGTTCAGAGGAAGGGGGGTAAAGACGTGCGTGAGCATATCATACCCTGCCGGAACAGCTTCTCCGGACCTGAAGGCTCAGGAGATTCTTGACTGTGAAGATAGCAGCGGCATAGCAGATATGTACTTTGTCACTGCGGCGGCCGGATATTTTATGAGCGGGCATGAAGAGAACTTAAGGGAAGAAATGCGGCTCTGTGCAGGATCCGTCAGGAAACCGGTGTATTTTATCACCGAGGCCGCAGAAATGACGGAAGAAGATCTGGAGAAGATGTGCCGCATTGCCTGCGAAGAGAAGGTAAGGGGAATCGTGACGTCCACGGCTTTCCTGCCCTATGACGTCAAGAGAGCCACGGCTGCTGAGGTGTCCAGGCTGAAGAGGTATGCACATGATGTGCTGAAGGTGGCTGCCTTCGGGCAGTTTCATACGCTGGATGAGGTAGAAGAAGCAGAAAATGCCGGGGCTGATATAATAATTCTGAATGAATCGTGTGAGATCGTAAAAGTATAACGAGTGGAGGTGTATTGTATGAAAAGATATATTATCGGGGCCGATATCGGTACCCAGTCAATCAAAGTCCATCTGTATGACGAGGAGCTGAAGCTTGCCGGTGCAGTGTCAAAGGAACAGTATGTAGACACGCCGAGACCGATGTGGATGACGCAGCGGGCGTCTTCCTGGTGGAGCCTCCTGACGGAAAGCATCCGGGAGCTGCTCCTGAACACAGGCATATCCGGAGCCCAGGTGGCTGCCTTCGGCTGCTGCGCCCATATGCACGGAGCCGTGCCGGTCCGGCTGGACGGCAGTGTCGTCCAGGATGATATCCAGCTGTACAGCGACAAAAGAGGCGGATATCTGGCGGATCAGATAGCGGAGGAGATGACAGACGAGCTGTATCATATCTCCGCCAATATGCCGACATCATCTTGGCATGGAATTAAAATCAAATGGCTGAAAGAAAATGATCCGGACGTATATGACAAGGCGGACAAGTTCCTGACGCCAAAAGATTTTATCAATTTTAAGATGACAGGGGCGGCGTGTACGGATTACTCGGAGGCGGCAGGTGTGTTTGCAATGGATCAGAATACCGGAGAATGGTCCGACCGGCTGCTTGATGTCCTTGACATCGGCAAGGAGAAGCTTCCCCACATCCAGAAGGCCTACGACATCGTCGGTACCGTATCGGAGCAGGCGGCGTCGGAGACCGGCCTGAGCACGAAGACGGCCGTCATCACCGGAGGAGGAGACATGCTCAGTATGCTCTACGTATCCGGTATGCATAAAAAAGGCACGGTTGTGGACATCACCGGAACAGGCGGCATCATATGCGGCTATACGGAGCTTCCTGTCATGGACCGCAGGATTATGAATCTGAGGCATGTGCTGGATGGATGGGTGCCGTTTGGCAATATTGACGCAGCCGGTGTATCCTTCCGCTTTCTGCGCGACAATCTATGCAAGAAAGAACGGGATGAGGCGCGCGGCAGAGGAATCGATGACTATGCGTACCTGTGTGCTCTGGCAGAGAAGATACCTGCAGGCTCTTCAGGGCTATATTTTCTTCCGTATCTCATGGGAGAGCGCACGATGGGAAGTGCGGATTCCAGAGGCTGCTATATCGGAATGTCGATGGACAAGGAAATCGGACATTTTATCCGGGCGCTGCTGGAAGGCGTGGCGCTGGAATTCAAACGTACGCTGGACGTATTTGAAGGCAGCGGCAATTCCATTGACGCTGTATATCACAGTGGAGGTGGTGCAAAGGGCGATTTGTGGAACCAGATAAAAGCAGACATATATGAGAAGCCGATCTATACCCTTCAGGCTGATGAAGGCGGCGTACTCGGCGTGTCCCTTATGGCCGCATATGCGGTCGGCATCATAGGCGATCTGGTAGAAGGGGCGACGCGGTCGTGAAGGTCAAAAAGGTATATGAACCGAACAGAGATAATTTCCACGTTTACAGGGAGATGAAAGACGTATTTTCCGAACTGCATGATACGCTACAGACACCGTTCCGGCATATGGCAAGAGTGCAGGAGAAGATGCTTTAAGAAAGATAATAATGAGAAGCAGAAGGAGAAAAAGGATGGCTGATTTTAATGTAGATAAGCAGACCTTTGATTACATCAGAGGTTATACGATTGATTTGGATATGAAAACAGGAATGTCTAAGAGGAAGGAGACGTCCAGACGTTATCTGAGCCAGATGAAAGGAATGTTCTCTGACGATGCGGCCTATGAGAAGAAGCTTCAGGAAGAGGGGGACGCGCTCGTATATGAATTTCATGAGATGGGAGTACCGGAACATCCAGGAGACCTGGCCTTTGGCTGCAGCATTACATACCCGGGCAAGGTGGGAGATGAATACTATATGACGAAGGGACATTTCCATACGATACTTGACACGGCAGAGGTATATTATTGCCTTGGCGGTCATGGATATATGCTGATGGAGAGCCCGGAAGGGGATTGGCTCGCACACGAGCTCACGCCTGGAAAAGCGCTCTATGTACCGAAACGCTATGCGCACAGAAGCGTCAATGTAGACACAAAAGAGCCGCTTCTCACCTTCTTCGTATTCCGTGCCGACGCCGGCCACGATTACGGGACGATTGAGACGAAGGGATACCGGAAGCTGCTGGTCGAAAAGGATGGAAGGCCCGCAATAGCTGATAATCCAAAGTGGTAGCTTATCGCAAATAACCCGCCCGGAGAATTCTCCGGGCGGGTTATTCTAACTGGTACGAGCGGCAGCATTTCTATAGGAGAAAAGGGCAGTCCTCACCTTTGAGCATAGTGATGAGATTGTCTACCGCCATGCCGGCCATCGCCTCGGCCGCTTCGCGCGTATGGGCTCCTGCATGCGGGGTGGCTATGACGTTCGGCAGAGTAAACAGGAGGTTCTGACCGGGAGGCTCATGTTCAAAGGCGTCCAGGCCGAGCCCTCCGAGCCTTCCGTCCGAAAGCGCGCGAAAAGCCGCTTCCTCATCGATGATCCCTCCGCGGGATGCGTTCACCAATATGGAGCCTGGCTTCATGAGGGCAATTGACTTGTCATTGATCAGGTGGTACGTATCATCGTTCAGCGGCAGATGCAGGGTGATAAAATCGGCTTTGGCAAGCAGTGTATCCAGATCTGCGGGAATAATTCCATGTTCAATGCAGTAATGCTCCGGTACGTAAGGGTCATAAGCGAGCACCTTCATGGAAAAGCCGGCAGAACAGAGGGCGACTTTCCGCCCGATGGCGCCAAGGCCTACGATACCGAGCGTCTTATGATGCAGCTGTGTACCGGTGGATCGTACCCAGTTTCCGCTGGCCGTCTCATTGTGAAGATAGGGAATCTTCCTTGCCAGCGCCAGAAGGAGTGCGAAGGACAGTTCTGCAACCGCCTGCGCGTTGGCACCTGGCGTGTTGGCCACCTTGATGCCAAGTGCCCGGGCCGTCTGAATGTCTACGCGGTCGTAGCCTGCTCCATATCTGGAGATTGCCCTAAGCCGCGGACAGCGCTTCAGGACCGGTCCTGTCACCTGGTCAAGGCCGGCCAGATACCCGTCGCAGTCTTTCAGAAGAGGCAGCAGTTCCTCACTGGACAGAGGTTTTTCTGAAGGATTGAAGATGAGGTCGCTGCAGAAGCTGCCGAGCCGTTCTAAGGCAGATGAGTTCTTATCGGGTTTTAGAGAGGTTGGAGTGACTAGTATCTTCATATCCTTACGCCTCCTTCTGTACGAGGGCTGCCGCTTCTTCTGTCAGAGCCCTTATTTTGCCGAATGCATTGTTCCTGATCAGGGAGTCCTTTACCATCCAGCTTCCGCCGCAGGCGATGATCTTGGGAAAGGATAGATAGTCAGCTACGTTCTTCGGGCTGATTCCGCCGGTAGGCATGAAGCGCATACCTGGGAATGGCGCGGATAACGCCTGGATAGTTTTGAGCCCGCCGAACTGTTCGGCGGGAAAGAATTTGGCAGCAGAAAGCCCATATTCTACAAGCAGCATTAGCTCTGTAGGCGTACAGATTCCAGGCAGCACAGGAATACCGTTGTCCAACGCGTATTCCGTCACCTGCCGGGAAAAGCCGGCAGATACGAGAAAGCGTGCGCCGGCGTCAACTGCCTGTCTCGCCTGTTCGCTGTTCGTGAGGCTGCCTGCCCCTATAAGCATGTTCGGATACCGTCTAGCCATGATTTCGATGGATTCTCTGGCAGCATCGGTCCGGAAGGTGACTTCCGCTACAGGAAGCCCGCCCTCACAGAGTGCTTCCGCCAGGGGCGCCGCGTTGGAAGCTTCGTCTAATTTTATGACAGGTACAAGCCTGTACTGTCTGATCTGTTCCAGTGTATTCATATAAAATGCTCCTTTCTATCAGTCAGATGACATTGTTTATTGTAAGGATTCTCCTGCAGTTCGCACAGGATATCTTTCTTATCTGTTCTTCTGTTATACCGGCATCTGTGAGAAGGGGGATGAAAGACTCAAGGATGTAAGTGAGGCCGATTCCTTCCGGCGTATAGCACTTAAGCCTTTCCCTCGTCGTGTCCAGTGAGAAGAGAAGCTGGTTCTCATAGCCTGCAGATAGCATCGCTGCAAAAATCTCAGCCTCCCTTTTGTCGCTGTGATATTTCAATCGGCCGATCGTATCGTATTCGAGAAAGATGCCTTGCCGGCATACCTCTTTGTGGACAGACAGATTCTGCACGGCCCGGTCCATGTGACAGAATATGACCCGGTTGAGAGGCATCTTTTTCTTGTCCAGATAAGAGACGAGCTCAAGAGGCAGCGCACCCTGTTCGATATGTACCATGAGCGGGGCTCCAGTATGGACGGCGGCGCAGATGGCCGCATCGAACAGCTTCTTATACTGTGACGTCAGCCCACATATATCGTACGCGCATTTGAGGATGCCGGCCCTGGCACGCATGGAGTGGACAGGCAGTCTGTAATCGCCGTCGGTATACATTCCTTCGGTAAGCTCACGCACAAAAAGGGCTGCCAGCGACACTTCGCTCATATCAAAGATCCAGTGCTCCTGTGGGTAGAAGGCCATCTTGTGGAATCCTGTGGAAGCGATAATCTGAATTCCTGTCTCATGCCCAAGCCGGCAGAGCGCTTCTGCATCACGGCTGCACCCTGCTGGCTGTGCGTCCACGATGGCAGCCCCTCCGGATTTCCGGAAAAGTTCAAGTTCCGCCCGTGTCTTGTCATAGCTGTCGATGCAGAGCGCTTCGTTCACAAGATAGGATTGTCCCTTCCTTATCATCAGATGTTCGTGGCAGTGGCAGAAGCCGAGCGTGTCCGGCGGTATCTGCCCGGTGACAGTCTGTATATACGGCATGGTAAACTCCCTGTCCCCGGCGTCTAGGAGCGCGCGATATCACTTAACTTGTTGATAAGTGCCGTATCGATTGGTAGATGGAAGACTTCAGAGATGACCTGCGTCCATCCATGAATAAAATATATCCAGCCATCTTCCACATGCAGCCGCCTGCTGGCGGCCTGCTTTTCCGCCTGTTTTTTGAACAGGAGCTCACCGCGGTAATTAATCTCCCACACGAGACTGTCTTCCGGAAAGCGGCACGCGTCGGTGAGGGGGGAGCCCGGGCCATCCTTTCCAAGTCCGGTGGCATTGACGATGAGGGAGTGGGGTTTCAGGGAGGCAAGCGTCCGGTCGTTATCAGCAGGCGTCGGGTTATGTACAAAGTCAAACTGAACCATTGGATTTAAACCGTCCAGTATGTCCCTGGCAGCCTCAAGGCGGGGGATGCTTCTGTTTGCAAGTATGATATGCTTCGGAACGTTGCTGCCGAATCTGTCCTGGCTGAAATAGAGAGACATGGCAAGAGAGGAGCCGCCTGCCCCCAATAGAAGCACGTCGCCGTCATAGTCTGCCCAGTAATGCAAAGGGACGAAATGTTCCAGTGCGAGTCCGCTGGAGATGGGGTCCTTTGCATGTCCGCACAGCGCTTTGCCCTTTTTGCTGATGGAAGAGATCTCGCCAAGCTTTTGGGCGTATGGATCCAGATAGTCGAACTGGTCTCTGCATGCGTTGTAGAGATCGATTTTATGGGTGGTTACGAGTGCGCCGAGAGAGTTGGGGTCATTCTTGATAAAGTTGACAACTTCTCTGTAAGCTTCGGCCGGGGAGTGGGGGGCAAAATCAAATCCTTTGATACAGGCGTCAAGACCCAGTTCTTCCGCCCATTTAGGAAAAACCTTCATAATCGAAGATGATGATGTGGTAACTCCTATAAAGTAGAAAGTGGGGGTGTCGGCTTTTACATAATTGTTCATATATTCTCATCCTTTCCTAAAAAATAAAGTAATAATATAATTATGTTATAACATAATGAGATAAGGATGTCAATGGAAAACGGCGACGCGTGTGAGGAAGAAATGACGATATACCGCAGCACAGAACGGTTATTTTCGTCAGATAGGATATTGAAAACAAGAGTCATATTTTATATAATGTTTGAAGTTTGCGCAAAGAGGAAGGCGGAGAATGATGGAAAGAGACATGACAGTGGGGAGTCCTGCTAAGATTATACTGAACTTTACAATACCTATATTCATCGGAAACATCTTTCAGCAGCTTTACAGTATGGTGGATACTGTCATAGTAGGAAAGTTTGTGGGCAATGAGGCACTGGCTGCCGTGGGAGCCTGTGGTACGCTCATGTTCCTCATACTGGGATTTCTTCTCGGCCTCACTGCAGGATTTACCGTAATTACGGCCCAGCACTACGGAGCCGGGAACATGGAGGCGGTCCGTAAGTCCGTGGCATCCGCATCGATCCTCTCAGCGGTGGTCTCCGTCCTGATTACCATTTTAAGCATGGCGATGATGAAACACGTCCTGAACTGGATGAACACGCCTTCTGACATGTACAAAGAAGCGTACGGATATATCATGGTCATCTGCGGAGGTATAGCGGCACAGGTGCTCTATAATCTGCTTGCGGGCATACTCAGGGCTGTGGGAGACAGCAAGAGGCCTCTTTATTTCCTCATACTGGCAGCTTTTTTAAATATTTTCCTAGACCTGTTGTTTATCATCGTATTTCAGATGGGAGCTGCAGGAGCAGCGTACGCTACGGTAATCTCTCAGGGGGTATCGGGCGTTCTCTGTCTTGCCTATATCATAAAGAAGATGCCGGAACTGCACCCGCACCGGGAAGACTGGAAGATGGACAAAAGCCTTGCAAAATGGCAGCTTAAAATCGGGATTCCTATGGCGCTGCAGTTTTCGATAACCGCGGTCGGAACGATTGTCGTGCAGTCCGCGCTGAACGTTCTTGGGTCAGTAGCCGTGGCCGGATTCGCGGCAGCCAGCAAAATCGAACAGATTGTCACCCAGGCGTACGTGGCAATCGGAACGACGATGGCAACATACTGCGCTCAGAATACGGGTGCAAAGAAGCTGGCGCGCGTGAAGGCCGGCTTTTGTTCGGCAACTTGGATCGGCATCGTCTATGCTGCTATAACTGGCGCTGTAATCATATTTGCAGGCAAATATATGACCGTCCTGTTCGTGTCGGAGAATGTAAATGAAATAACAGCGTATGTGGATATCTATCTGAAATGCGTGGGGCTTTCATTTATTCCGCTCGTGTTCGTGAACGTATTCCGTAACGGTATCCAGGGAATGGGCTTTGGCCTGCTGCCGATGCTGGCAGGTGTGGCCGAGCTTATCGGCAGAAGCGGGGCTGCGCTAACGGCGTCGCATTTTGGCAGCTATGCCGGAATCTGCCTTGCCAGCCCTGCGGCGTGGCTTCTGGCGGGAGCGCTTTTAGTGAGCATGTATTTCTTCATAATGAAACGTAAGATATAGCATTTTTCAAAAACCTGTGTTATACTTAAAACAAGTATGCGAAGGCATGAATATGATAACAGAATAAGGAGCAAGACCTATGAAGAGAGTATTGTTAAAACTCAGCGGAGAAGCCCTTGCGGGAGATAAAAAGACCGGGTTCGACGAGGCGACGTGCATGGGTGTGGCGCGTCAGGTGAAGCAGCTTGTCGATGACGGCGTTCAGGTTGCAGTCGTGACCGGTGGCGGCAATTTCTGGCGTGGGAGGACAAGCGAGACGATAGACCGGGTGAAGGCGGACCAGATAGGGATGCTGGCAACGGTGATGAACTGCATCTATGTGTCAGATATTTTCCGCTATGCAGGCATGGATACCGAAGTGTTCACCCCATTTGTGTGCGGTGCGTTCACTACTTTATTTTCAAAAGATGCGGCGTTAGAGGCACTGGAAGAAGGTAAGGTCATCTTCTTTGCAGGCGGGACCGGCCATCCTTATTTTTCTACCGATACAGGGGCCGTGCTCAGGGCGATTGAGATAGAAGCGGATGCGATGCTTCTCGCGAAAGCGATAGACGGCATCTATGACAGTGACCCGAAGGTGAATCCCGCGGCAAAGAAATATGATGTGATATCTATCCAGGAAATTATTGACAAGAAGCTTCTGGCAGTGGATTTGACAGCGTCTATCATGTGTCTGGAATATAAGATGCCGATGCTTGTGTTCGGGCTGAACGAAAAGAACAGCATCGTGGAGACGATGTCAGGGACGTTTGCAGGTACGAAAGTAACGGTTTAATATAAGGAGGAAAGTATATTATGGATGAAAAGTTGAAAGTATATGAAGAAAAGATGAACAAGACAATTGCAAGCCTCGATGGGGAACTGGCGGCAATCCGTGCCGGCCGTGCCAATCCGAACGTGCTGAATAAGATTACGGTCAATTATTACGGTACACCGACGCCAATCCAGCAGGTGGCAAATGTATCGGTTCCAGAGGCGCGCATGATTCATATCCAGCCGTGGGAGAAGAGCATGGTGAAGGAGATTGAGAAAGCGATTATGACATCCGACCTTGGCATCAACCCAACTAATGACGGTTCTGCAATCCGTCTTGCGTTCCCGGAGCTTACAGAGGAGCGCAGAAAGGAACTGGCTAAGGACGTCAAGAAAAAGGGCGAGAACGCGAAGGTAGCCATCCGCAATATCAGACGTGACGGTAATGATTCACTGAAGAAGCTGAAGGGATCCGAAGTCTCAGAAGATGAGATTAAAGATCTGGAAGATGAACTTCAGAAACTTACGGATAAGTTTATAAAAGAAGTGGACAAGGCAGTGGAAGCGAAGTCGAAAGAAGTGATGACTGTTTAATAGCAAGTGGAGACGGGTACCGGTTTTTCAGGAACGGTACCTGTCTTTCGTATACGAGAGGAGAATTGGTTCATGAAGGTACCACAGCATGTTGCCATCATTCTGGATGGAAACGGACGTTGGGCGAAAGCAAAGGGGATGCCGCGCAATTACGGGCATGCGCAGGGAAGCAAGAATGTGGAGCGGATCTGCGAGGAAGCATACCGCATGGGTATCAAATATCTGACGGTGTATGCATTTTCCACAGAGAACTGGAACCGTCCGCAGGATGAGGTAGACGCACTTATGAAGCTGCTTCGGAATTACATGAAGACCTGCCTTAAGACAGCGGCTAAAAATGATATGAAGATTAGGGTAATCGGGGATCTCAGCCGCCTTGACGATGATATACGGGGGCGCATAACGGAGCTTATCGAAGCGACGAAGGATAACAAGGGCCTCAACTTTCAGATTGCCATCAATTACGGAAGCAGGGATGAGATGGTAAGGGCGGCCAGAAGACTGGCGGGGGATTGTGTCTCAGGCAGAATCAGGCCGGAGGAGATTGACGAGACGTTGTTCGGGCGTTATCTTGACACACATGGTATTCCGGATCCTGACCTGCTTATCCGCACGAGCGGGGAGCAGAGGCTATCCAATTATCTGCTCTGGCAGCTGGCTTACACGGAGTTTTATTTTACAGATGTATTATGGCCGGACTTTACAAAAGAGGAATTGGTAAAAGCTGTCGCGCAATATAATGCTAGAGACAGACGTTACGGAGGAGTGAAGGAGGAACAAGATGTTTAAGACAAGACTGTTAAGCGGTATCGTTCTGGTAATCGTGCTGGCTGCCGTAGTCGGATATGGCGGAAATGTGCTCGTATTGTTTCTGGCGGCCATCAGCCTGATAGGTTTGAAAGAGCTGTACAACGTGGCAGATGTGCACAACAGATGGCTTGGAGCATCCGGTTATCTTGCTGCGGCCTTATATTATGTCCTTCTCTTTACGGATAATCTCAGCTACATGACCATGCTTTCTATTTTGTTCCTCGTGCTTGTCATGGCCGTGTACGTATTTTCCTTCCCCGCGTACAGGGCGGAGCAGGTGACAACCACATTTTTCGGTTTTTTTATGTCGCTGTGATGCTGTCTTATATCTATCAGACGAGGATGCTGGAAGACGGTGCGGTGCTCGTATGCCTCATATTCTTGAGTTCCTGGGGGTGTGATACATGTGCTTATTGTGTCGGCATGCTTATTGGTAAGCATAAGATGGCACCGAAGCTCAGTCCGAAGAAATCTGTAGAAGGGGGCATCGGCGGCATCGTTGGCGCGGCGCTGCTCGGCGTGCTGCTGGCGCTCGGTGTGAATGCCTGGGCGGGGATGTCCGTCAGTCCTCTCTATTATGGTGTAATATGTGGTGCAGGCGGAGCCATATCGCAGGTTGGCGACCTGGCGGCATCTGCCATAAAGAGAAACCATGATATCAAGGATTATGGGAATCTGATTCCGGGCCATGGGGGAATTCTGGACCGGTTCGACAGTGTCATATTTACAGCACCGATTATATACTATCTTGCAACATTTCTTGCATAATATAAATGAGAGAGGTATCCTATGAAGAAAATTGCCATATTGGGTTGTACCGGTTCGATTGGAACACAGACGCTGGAAGTCGTAAGAGAAAACAGGGATATAGAGGTTCTTGGCCTGGCGGCAGGCGGGAATGTGGAACTTCTTGAAAAGCAGGCGAGAGAGTTTGAGCCGCGGCTTATATCTGTCTGGACAGAAGAGAAGGCGAAAGAGCTGCGCGTTAAGCTCCAGGATACGGATATCAGGGTAGCGTCCGGAATGGAGGGACTGATTGAAGTATCAACCATGTGCGATGTGGAGATACTAGTGACAGCGATTGTCGGCATGATAGGGATACGTCCCACGGTGGAAGCAATCAAGGCCGGAAAGGATATTGCCCTTGCCAATAAAGAGACGCTTGTGACCGCAGGCCATATTATTATGCCGCTTGCAAAGGAGCGCCATGTATCGATTCTTCCGGTTGACAGCGAGCACAGCGCAATATTCCAGTCGCTCAGAGGAAATGAGACGAAGGCGGTCAGCAAGATACTGCTGACGGCTTCCGGCGGTCCTTTCCGGGGAAAGAGGGAAGAGGATCTGCTGAATATACGGGTGGAAGATGCATTGAGGCATCCGAACTGGAGCATGGGGCAGAAGATTACGATAGATTCCTCCACCATGGTCAACAAAGGGCTGGAAGTTATAGAAGCGAAGTGGCTGTTCGGCGTAGATGTGGACCGGGTACAGGTCGTCGTCCAGCCGCAGAGCATTATCCATTCCATGGTAGAATATGTGGATGGTGCCATCATGGCAGAGCTTGGGACTCCGGACATGAAGCTTCCGATACAGTATGCGCTGTACTATCCAGAACGGAGAAATCTGCCGGGGGAACGGCTTGATTTCTGGAGCCTTGGCAGGCTGGATTTTGAGAAGCCGGATATGGATACTTTCTATGGGCTGAAGCTGGCCTATGACGCGGGACGGGCGGGGGGAACCCTTCCGACCGTGTTCAATGCGGCAAATGAGCTGGCGGTGAAGCAGTTCCTGAACCGGGAGATCAAGTATCTGGAGATTATAGAGATTATAGAAGATTGTATGAAAGCCCATAAGAATATGGATGACCCGACCCTTGAGCAGATACTGGACACGGAGAAGGCAACTTATGAGCGGATTGAAAGCAGGAGGTAAGACATAAGTTTTGGGTATCATATTTGCAATTATCATTTTCAGCTTCATTGTATTTTTCCACGAGCTCGGGCATTTCACCCTGGCGAAGAAAAACGGCATCGATGTGGAAGAATTCTCCATCGGAATGGGGCCTACACTGTTATCAAAAGAGTTTAAAGGAACGAGATATTGTATAAAGCTGTTTCCGCTGGGCGGTTCTTGTATGATGGGAGAAGATGAGGAGGCCACGGATTCACCTGACAATTTTAACAACAAACCTGTATGGGCGAGAATTTCTGTCATAGCGGCAGGGCCTATATTCAACTTTATACTGGCCTTCGTGTTTGCTGTCATCCTAATTGGTATGGTAGGATATGACAAACCCGTGGTCCAGAGTGTCGACAGCGGATTTCCTGCTCAGGAAGCCGGAATCGAACCTGGCGATACGATTGTGAAGATGGGTGGAAAGAAGATTAACATATTCCGCGAGATTAATTTTTACAATCAGTTCCATCAGGGAGAGAAAGTTGAAGTAACCTATCTCCATGACGGAAAGAAGGAGACGGCCACGCTGACCCCGAAGCTGGACGAAGAGCAGGATTACTACCGTATCGGAATCGGCGGAGGTTCAAATACGAAGGCCAATATCGGGACAGCGCTGCAATATGGCATGTATGAGGTGAAGTTCTGGATATGCACCACGATGGAAAGCCTGAAGATGCTCGTGACCGGGCAGATCGGCATCAACCAGCTGTCAGGTCCCGTCGGCATCGTGGACGTCGTGGACAGCACATACGAGCAGAGCAAGTCGTATGGATTCCTTATCGTACTGGCCCAGCTGATGAATATATCCATCCTCCTGTCCGCCAACCTGGGAGTCATGAATCTGCTCCCCTTGCCGGCTTTGGACGGAGGGCGGCTCGTATTCCTCTTTATAGAGATGATAAGAGGAAAACGCGTACCACCAGAAAAAGAAGGCTACGTGCATCTGGTAGGCATCATGCTCCTCATGGCGCTGATGGTCTTCGTCATGTACAACGATATAAGACGCGTGTTTTTTTAAAATTAGGGACGTAACCATTTTCAATTTGGTTACGTCCCTAATTGAGTTTTGTGGTGTACCAAAATGAAAAATGCCTTGTACCAGAATTGGTTTAGGGCATTTTAAAAGGACTGCTTTTTTGGGAGGTGCAGTCCTTTAGGAAAAGTTATGAAAAAGAATTTTAAGTTTGTTCTTCTGAACAATTATTAGTATAAGAGGTAAATGTGAGAAATGTGTGATTAAAATTTGAAGATATTGTTAATAAAATGTGAGTTTACGTAAATTAGGACGCCGCTGGGGAGGCAGGGGGCATCTGCTCCGATGCGTCCGGGAACTGCGACTATCACACAGATTCCTAAGCCCGTGGAATGTTCGCCGATAGCGGCTCACACCCCACGGGCCAAGGAATCTGGTGAGGATTCTCCGTCCCTCCCGCTTATACCTTCGCATCTGCCCCCTGCCTCCCCAGCGGCTATCTACTTTACTGGCACGGGCGGGGGTGGCTGTGTGACGTTACTGGCGGCCGGAAGGAATTTATCTGTGCCGGCTCTTCTTGCAGCAACGGCGTGCACGCCTCGCTGCAAACGTTTAACTACGATAATATACAACGTTTTAAACTGTATGTGCTGTTTACGTTAAGCTTACTATCATTTTCCATCTAGCTGACGCAGCCAGCGTTCATCCGCTGACCAGTAATGTCACACAACCGCCCTCGCCCTTGTTAAGTGAAGTAGATAGCGGGCGGGGAGCCGGGTGGGAGATGCGCAGGTGTAAGCGGGAGAGGCGGAGAATCCTTTCCGTAGCCCTTATCCTGCGGGATGTAAGCCGCTATCGGCGCGCATTCCGCAGGGTTAGGGATACGTGAAATAGTCGGAGCCTCGTACGCATCGAAGCATCTGCCACCCGGCTTCCCGCACGCCGCCCACTTTACCTAACCCCCCAATTACTGCAATTCTGCAATTCTTGAGACTCCTACGTATATCTCGGATATCTTATACCATGTCCTGTAATCTACGGTTCCGGTCTCGGGCAGGCCGAATACGGACTGGAATTTGCGGACGGTGGCCTCAGTGGCCGGTCCATATACGCCGTCTGCGGTTATCTTTGGGATAGCTGGATAAGCACCGGCTATGACATTGAGCTGCTCCTGCATCTGGAGTACCTTGTCACCTGAAGCACCGACTTCTAGTATATATCCGGGCCAGGAAGAAGGTATGCCGGAAATAGCTTCCGCCGTGTTGATGTACATGTCATCCCCGTAATAATAACGGAGAATTTCAATAGGAGTATAACCCTGGTCGCCGAGCGCTTTGCTCCCCCACTGTGTCATCCAGTTCGGACACTGTACCCGCCGCCCGTCACAGTACTGGGTAAGTATCGGCTGGCGCACATTTGGACGAGAAAGATAGCTGGCGAATAATTCATCCACAATGACAGAAATTGTATCATAGAAATTCCGTTCAGGAATCCATTTGTGGTCAAAGGCTGTAGAAGATGTGATGGTAAAGTCATATCCCTGGTTCCGGTACCATTCGGTATACACCCGGTTCAAGGTAAATGACATGATGGCAAGAATATTTGCCCGTATCGTATCCTCAGGCCATGTGGCATATATCTCGCTGGAAGCTACGTTTTTAATATAGTCTCTGTATTTTACATAATAGTTCTGGGCGGTAGAATCTCTCGGACTTCCATCGTGGACTACGATAAATTCAGGTACGACGACACGGCTCAGTACGATTTCGCCGCTTTCATCCATCGGCTTTATCTCTTCTTCCGGTATTTTGGGCGGATAAACGCCATATAATGTGTGTGCAGGTATAACAAATACATTTTCTCCATTTTCAGGCTCGACAATTGGACGCATCTGTATGTTCTGCAGGGCTGTGACATCAGGGAGAATCTCTGTGCCGGCAATGCTGATCGGTTCAAAACCAGGTGCCTCAACCTGAAGCGTATATTCCGAATAAGGCTGCTCTTCAATAGCTGGATTGAGACTATATTCCAAAGGAGGAGCAGCCAGCTCGACAGTATCCGTCTGGCCTGAGGCATCTGTATTCAATTGTTCCAGCTGGCTGTCGGGAACACCCGTATAAGAGATCGATATGGTAGCGTCATTGACGGGAAAGGCCGTAATTTCGGATGTGATACTAATCTTAAGCCGTCCTTTATCAGGCGTGTCAGGCAGATTCGGGTTCATTTCATTCATGTCAGTACCTCGTAGAGACTCTGTTACTGTTATCTTATGTGAATAGAACCGTAAAAGTTACAACAGATTACAGGTTGTGTATTTATATAGAATTGAATATAATAATATGAAACAGTAAAGGAGCAGGCATGGGAAGAAGGAAGAGAAGATCAGGATGCCTAAGTGCGTTCATCGGGCTGTCCGCAATTGTCTGCATCGTCGTGCTGGCTGCTCTGGGAGGTTTCCTGGGTAAAGGTGTTAAAAAAGGGCTGGCGGAAGGTGTGGCAAAAGGGATTGGTAATGCGAAGCAGATTCCGTTTCAGGAGATATCCATAACAGATGAAGAGCTGGCACAGAAATACTACTATCAGCAGCTGGACGAGAGTGAGAGGACCGCATACAAAGAGATAGCACAAGGAGTCAGGCTGAATGTAGAGGAAATCTATGTGCATGCAGCAGATGCAGACCGGACGAACACAATATTCCAATATGTCCTGAAGGACTTTCCGGAGATATTCTGGTGTGACGGCACGACAAAAAGTACGTCCTACGAAGGACAGGAGGCGTATACGGTTCTTCAGCCCGTATACTCTTACACAGAAGAGGAAAAGGCACAGAAAAAAGCTGAAATTGAAAAAGCTGTCAATGACTGCCTGTCCGGTATCGGGGAAAATGCGGCAGATTATGATAAGATTCTGTATGTGTATGAGTATATCGTAGATACGGTTGATTACGAAATTGCATCCGAAGACAACCAGAACATATATAGCGTATTCGTAAATAAAAAGTCTGTCTGTGCAGGCTACTCGAAGGCCGCGCAGTACCTGCTGGAACGGCTCGGCGTATTCTGCACTTATGTCACGGGGACGACATCAGGAGGGCAGAGCCATGCATGGAATCTCGTCAAATGTGAGGGGGACTACTATTATGTGGACACTACATGGGGAGATCCTGTGTTTCAGGCGTCTGAGGGCGGAGAGATTGATCCATCCTACATCAGCTATGATTATATGTGCTGCGACGATGAGGAGCTGAAAAAGACACATACCCCGGATACGGAGGTACCGATGCCGGAATGTGTTAAGATGGATTTCAACTACTATGTCGTCAATGGCATGTACTATACCTCATATGACGGAGAGCAGGCGCTTGACGCAATGAATGACGTGATAGCCGCAAAAGCCAACCCCGTCGTCTTTAAATTTGCGGACAGCCGCTCGTACGAGCAGGCCCGTGAAGACATATTCGGCAGCCAGATAAAACGGGCTGCACAGAACCTGGCAGACTGGTATGGCCTGTCAGAAGTGAAATATAAGTATATGGATGAAACAGAACTTAATAAGATTACGATATACTGGCAGTATGAATAACAATAAATCCCTTACGTTCCGCTGGAACGTAAGGGATTTTATCGTGTGCCTGGCGGCGCACGTTTCTAATGGGTGAAAGTCCCTAATCCGCCCTAGTAGTGGGAAGGATACAGCCAAGACCAAGGGTGTCCATCGTGAGGTGGAATCTGAAGGAAGGTGGAGGCAAATCTCTGGTCTGACGAACAGAAATCACATCAGGCTATGGTTGAGGATAAGATTGCGATACAAATCGAAGTCCAATATCTACTCGGAATCAACTATAGTAAATGTGGCAGATAGATGGAGTGAAAGAAACGTGTGGTACCCAGGGAGGTCTCGTCAGCGAGTGGAAACAGAGTATGAAATTCGTGAGTAACAACGAATGGCGAGAAGTCAGCAGAAGCCATATTAACCGATGGTTGCAAACATCGGCGAAGGGCTG
>NZ_KQ236745.1:453354-546487 GCF_001185345.1 Dorea sp. D27
TCAGAGCAGTCTACTGGAAACAATGGAAGAAAATCAAAACGAGATACCGAATGTTAAAAGCGCTCGGCATAGAACATTGGAAAGCCAAGGAACTAGCTTGTAGCAGAAAAGGATATTGGAGAATGGCACAGGTGCTAAACCAAATCTTTTCAAACAAAATAATAGCCAAGCTGGGATACATATCCTTACTTGGCTATTATCTAACAGTTTGTGAAAATTAAAGAACCGCCGTATACGGAACCGTACGTACGGTGGTGTGGGAGGACGGTAAATAAAATAATTATTTACCTCCTACCCGATTACCGCTGCAAGTCTATAAAGTAATCAGATTCGCATCAAGAGAGTGCCTTATTCTGTCAACTATCTTATCTTTTGTCGTCTGGAAAATGGCGGAAAATTCGGATGAAATACAGTCCTGCACCCGCTTGAGGTTGCTTTCATCGCTGGCATTCAGGCTTTTGCCGTCCTGCTCCTTCCGCATTTTTTCAATCGTTATGCCCTTCCACATCTTAAGCCATTCATTGCAGTCTCTGGACTTCATAACCTGAATATATTCTCTGTCACGTACTTTGCTGGAGCTGTCATACATTTCTTCCATTTCCGGCAGTTCACGAATGAGCTCGTCAGCCTGGCCTCTGGTCAGAATGCAGCGCATTTTATCCTCGTGCTCGGTTTTTACGTACAGCATCGTCGCCGCGTCGCCTATAGGCTGCAGCCAGTAATACTCCTGGGGCTTGCTCATGAAATCAGGAGCAGCTATCTTTTTGATAGAGCAGACTTTACTGCAGCCATAAACAACAACGTCATTAACCTTATACATTTTTACACCATACTTTCTTTCACTAAAGAGCCATTTGAAAAAATAAAAATATTATGCAAACAGCAGTTACATTTATTATTATAGCATACTTTTTATAAAATTACTAATCTTGTAGTGAAGTAAGAAATATCTGCCTTAAAAATTAAAATAATTTTAGTTGAAAAAACTCGGAAACTGTAGTATAATTTTTACAATTTGTGCAGACGAAGATTGTCAGCAGCATATAGGGGAGGCGGTTGTGCTTGCACACACTGCCTTTTATTCTGCCGTAGGCACGTCGCGCGGCAATCCATGGTATCACGGGGACAAAATACTTTTGGCCCCATCATCATAGCATACAGATAAGGAAGGGAAAGGGTGAATATATGAAAGCATTTCTTATATTGGAGGACGGAACCGTCTTTACCGGAGCCAGCATAGGTTCCAAAAGGGACATGATCAGTGAGATTGTGTTTAATACCTCGATGACAGGGTATCTTGAGGTGTTGACCGACCCTTCTTACGCCGGGCAGGCCGTTGTTATGACCTATCCGCTCATCGGTAATTACGGCATTACCCCTGATATGGAATCAAAGAAGGCATGGCCTGACGGATATATCGTAAGGGAACTATCCAGAACGCCGAGTAATTTCAGGTGCGAAGGCTCTATACAGGAGTTCCTGGAGGGTCAGGATGTCCCGGGAATCGCAGGGGTTGATACCCGGGCACTTACGAAGGTTCTGAGAGAAAAGGGAACAATGAATGGAATGATCACGACGGATGAAAACTACGATTTGGACGAGATTATTCCAAAGTTAAAAGCCTATTCAATAGGTGATGTCGTATCTAAAGTAACCTGCGGGGAAACTTATATCTTAGAAGGCAGCGGTCCGAAAGTGGCGCTTATGGACTTCGGGGCGAAACATAATATTGCCAGATCTTTGAATCGAAGAGGGTGTGAAGTGACTGTCTATCCGGCCGACACACCAGCTGAGACGGTCATTCATTCTAATCCGGACGGAATCATGTTGTCAAATGGTCCTGGGGACCCGGAGACATACGTATCTGTTATTCATGAAATCAAAAAGCTGTACAATACGAATATACCGATTTTTGCAATCTGTCTTGGGCATCAGCTTATGGCGCTTGCTAACGGCGGAAAGACATATAAGCTGAAATACGGGCACCGCGGTGGAAATCATCCGGTTAAAGACCTGAGCAGCAACAGGGTGTACATTTCTTCCCAGAACCATGGATATGCAGTGGATGCAAGCTCGTTGGATTCTTCGGTTGCAACAGAGGCGTTTGTCAATGTAAACGACGGGACGAACGAGGGACTTGCCTACACCGGGAAAAATATATTTACCGTACAGTTCCATCCAGAGGCATGTCCGGGGCCTCAGGATTCCGGTTACTTGTTTGACAGATTCATGGATATGATGAAAGGAGCAGAATAATGCCTAGAAATACAGAGATTAAGAAGGTACTCGTGATAGGTTCCGGCCCTATCGTCATTGGACAGGCTGCAGAATTCGACTATGCTGGGACACAGGCATGCCGTTCTCTCAAGGAGGAAGGGCTGGAGGTCGTCCTTCTGAATTCTAATCCCGCCACAATCATGACGGATAAAGATATTGCAGACCGCGTCTATATCGAGCCTCTGACTGTAGAGGTGGTAGAGCAGCTCATACTGAAGGAGAAGCCAGACAGCGTTCTGCCGACGCTTGGAGGACAGGCGGCTCTTAACCTTGCCATGGAGCTGGATGAAAATGGTTTTCTGAGGAGAAATAACGTACGTCTTATCGGTACGACTTCGGAGACGATTAAAAAGGCAGAAGACCGTCTGGAATTTAAAACGACGATGGAAAAGATAGGGGAACCATGTGCGGCATCCCTCGTAGTTGAAAATGTGGAAGACGGTGTGAAATTTGCGGAAAAGATCGGTTATCCGGTCGTACTCCGCCCCGCATATACGCTCGGCGGCAGCGGGGGAGGCATCGCAAAGGACCGGGAACAGCTTGTTGAGATACTGGAGAACGGACTCCGCCTCTCCCGCGTCGGGCAGGTGCTCGTAGAGCGCTGCATCTCGGGCTGGAAGGAAATCGAATATGAGGTGATGCGTGACGGTAATGGCAACTGCATTACAGTATGTAATATGGAAAACATCGATCCTGTCGGCGTACACACCGGTGACAGTATCGTAGTGGCGCCGTCGCAGACGCTTGGAGATAAGGAATATCAGATGCTTCGTACTTCTGCGCTGAACATCATAAGTGAACTGAATATTACAGGTGGTTGCAACGTCCAGTACGCGCTGCACCCTGATACGTTTGAATATTGCGTAATCGAAGTGAATCCCCGTGTAAGCCGTTCCTCTGCGCTGGCTTCTAAGGCGACGGGCTATCCGATTGCCAAGGTAGCCGCCAAGATAGCGCTCGGTTATACGTTGGATGAGATTAGGAACGCGGTCACGAAGAAGACGTATGCAAGCTTTGAACCTATGCTTGATTATTGTGTCGTGAAGCTCCCAAGGCTTCCATTTGACAAGTTTATCAGCGCAAAGCGTACGCTTACGACGCAGATGAAGGCGACCGGGGAAGTCATGAGCATCTGTGACAACTTTGAGGGTGCGCTGATGAAGGCCATTCGGTCTTTGGAGCAGCACGTAGACAGCCTCATGTCATATGACTTCTCAGAACTGACGAAAGAAGAGCTTCTGGAAGAGCTGGAGAAGGTCGATGATATGCGTATCTGGAGGATTGCAGAGGCATTGCGCAAGGGTATCACCTTTGATGAGATCCACGGTGCAACGAAGATTGACAGATGGTTTATTGATAAGATTGCCATCCTTGTTGAGATGGAGCAGAAGCTTCAGAATACGACATTGTCCGCAGAGTTGCTCCAGGAGGCGAAGAGGATGGAATTTCCGGACAGTGTCATCGCAAGGCTAACCGGCAATACGGAACGTCAGATTCACGACATGCGCCACGAGTACGGGGTGACGGCAGCTTACAAGATGGTAGATACGTGTGCGGCTGAATTTGCGGCAGAGACACCGTATTACTACTCCGTGTTCGGAAGCGAAAATGAAGCAGAAGAGACAAGCGGCAGAAAAAAGGTGCTCGTACTTGGATCCGGCCCTATCAGAATCGGCCAGGGAATTGAATTTGACTTCTGTTCCGTCCACTGTACGTGGGCATTTGCCAAAGAAGGGTACGAGACGATTATCGTCAACAACAATCCTGAGACTGTGAGCACGGACTTCGACATTGCTGATAAGCTTTATTTTGAGCCGCTGACGCCGGAGGATGTAGAGAGCATCGTGGATTTGGAGAAGCCGGATGGGGCAGTGGTGCAGTTTGGCGGCCAGACCGCCATTAAACTTACGGAAGCACTGATGAAAATGGGGGTTCCGATACTTGGAACGTCCGCCGAGAACGTAGATGCGGCAGAAGACAGAGAATTGTTTGATGATATTCTGGAAAAATGCCAGATTCCAAGGCCGACAGGCGGGACGGTATATACGGCAGAGGAAGCGAAGGAGGTGGCTGACCGACTTGGCTATCCGGTGCTCGTAAGGCCTTCCTATGTACTCGGCGGCCAGGGCATGCAGATTGCCATAAGTGATCACGATATAGACGAATTTATCGGAATCATCAACCGGATAGCGCAGGACCATCCGATTCTGGTAGACAAATACCTTCAGGGCAAGGAAATAGAAGTAGATGCGGTATGTGACGGTGTGGATATTCTCATACCGGGAATCATGGAACATATTGAACGGGCAGGAATCCATTCCGGCGACAGCATTTCCGTCTATCCGGCGCAGAGCATTACAGAAAAGACGAAAAAGACAATTGAAGATTACACGAGAAAGCTGGCACAGTCGCTGCACGTCATCGGACTGATCAATATCCAGTTTATCGTGTGCGGCGAGGACGTCTATGTCATCGAGGTAAATCCGCGCTCCAGCCGTACTGTGCCTTATATCAGCAAAGTGACTGGCATACCGATTGTACCGCTTGCCACAAAGGTAATCATCGGTCATAAGCTGAAAGAGCTTGGCTACAAGCCTGGGCTGCAGCCGGAGGCCGACTACTATGCAGTGAAGATGCCGGTGTTCTCATTCGAGAAGATCCGTGGAGCAGACATCAGCCTTGGGCCGGAGATGAAGTCCACAGGAGAGTGTCTTGGCATTGCGAAGACATTTGACGAAGCACTGTATAAGGCGTTTTTAGGTGCAGGCATCAAGCTGCCGAAGCACAAAAATATGATAATAACCGTACGGGACGAAGACAAGCCGGATGCTGTAGAAATCGGGCGCCGCTTTGAGAAAATCGGCTACCGCATCTTCGCTACACGCAGTACGGCAGAGGCCATGAACAAGGCAGGAGTCAAGGCCAACCCAGTCAACAAGATAGAGCAGGAATCTCCGAACCTTATGGATCTGATACTCGGCCATAAGATAGACCTCGTCATCGATACCCCGCCGCAAGGTGCGGACCGGTCAAAAGACGGCTTCATAATACGAAGAAACGCGATAGAAACCGGAGTCAACGTACTCACTGCGATAGATACTGCCGAAGCACTAATCACCAGCCTTGAAAATACAGACATACGAAAGCTCACATTGATAGATATAGCAAAGATATAATTCAATTTGGGACGTAACCTTTTTCAATTTTGTTACGTCCCAAATTGCGTTTTGCCCTGTACCTTTTTGGGGTGTTGCGTTTCGGAACATGGGGAAAAGTTAAGATTTATTGAATTTTTGTGGTTTACTACACATGGAGCGGAAAATATTGTAGAATATCTTTCAGTACAGATGATTTGTGAGAGTGGGAGTTGTGTACATGTATAAAGTATTGGTTGTTGAAGATGATATGACTATCGCTGGTGCACTTGAGAGGCACTTGTCGAAATGGGATTATGAGGTCCGCTGTGTGGAGGACTTCAAAAATGTTATGAATGAGTTTGTGGAGCATGATCCTCAGCTTGTGCTGCTGGATATCGCACTGCCGTTTTTCAACGGCTTCCATTGGTGTACGGAGATGCGCAAGGTTTCCAAAGTGCCGATTGTCTTTATCTCGTCGGCAAATGATAATATGAATATCGTGATGGCGATGAATATGGGCGGCGATGAATTTATTGAAAAGCCCTTTGACTTGAATGTCGTTACAGCGAAAGTACAGGCTCTGCTTCGCAGGACATACTCTTTCCAGGGCTCGCTAAATGTGATAGAACACAAAGGAGTTCTGCTGAACTTGAGCGATGCCTCGGTCATATACCGGGAAGAGAGGCTGGAACTTACGAAGAACGAATTTAAGATTCTACAGTCGCTGATGGAGCACGCGGGACAGATCGTGTCCCGCGATGACATTATAGAACGGCTTTGGGAGAGCGATGAATTCATCGATGACAACACCCTTACGGTCAACGTGGCAAGGCTGCGCAAAAGATTAGAGCTGATCGGGCTTGGAGATATGATCAAAACAAAAAAGGAATAGGGTATATGGTGGAAGTATGAAGCTGTTATGTAGATATCTGAAAGAACATATCGAATCCATCTGCCTTTATACTGGATTCATCGGCGTATTTGCTGTTATCTTTTATCTGAGCAATATTCCGATGGACGCTGTCCTGTACGCATTTCTTTTATCTGTCATATGGCTCGTCGTATATGGGGGCATTGGGTTTATAAGGTATGCCGGCCGGCACGGGAAGCTGCTGGAAGCAGAGAGAAGAATCAAAACAGACTGGGCGGAGCTGCCGGTGGCGGCGGGCATCCTGGAGGAGGATTACCAGAGGATTATAAAAACGCTTTTTGACAGCAAGGCAGAGATAGAATCAGAAGGAGAGATAGCCCGGCAGGAGATGATAGATTATTACAGCCTCTGGGCACACCAGATTAAGACGCCCATTGCCGCTATGCGTGTACTTCTGCAGTCGTGGGAGGAGGAGCGGACGCCGGATGGAAATATGCACCTGAAAGAGCTGAAGCTGGAACTGTTTAAGATAGAGCAGTACGTAGAGATGGTGCTGTCCTACCTCCGCCTTGGCAGCATGTCTTCAGATATGGTGCTGCAATGGTACGGCCTGGACGATATTGTGAGACAGGCCATTCGCAAATATTCCCAAATGTTCATCCTGCAGAAAATCAAACTCGAGTACACGCCATCTGCAGATATGGTGCTGACAGACGAAAAATGGCTCGTGTTCGTAGTGGAGCAGCTGCTTTCCAATGGGCTCAAATATACGAAGTCCGGCAGCATATCCGTGCATATGGATATGAGCAGGGGCGTAAAAGTGCTCGTTATAGAGGATACGGGAATCGGAATTCAGGCAGAAGATCTTCCGCGTGTGTTTGAAAAAGGCTTTACGGGCTATAACGGGCGAAAGGATAAGAAGTCCACAGGCATAGGCCTGTATCTGTGCAAGACAGTCATGGACAAGCTCGGGCACAGCCTGTGGATTGAGTCGGAGGTCGGCGCCGGCACGAAAGTATATCTGTCGCTGGAGAGAAAGGAAATTGTACCGGAATAGACAGTATCTTACATGATTGTAAGGTTAGGATCAGGAAATGTAAGTCAAATCAATGGCAGCACATTTCCTTCTTTTATTATAATGGACTTGTAAAAAAGAACAGAATGAAAGGAAGGTATGGAACATGTCATTATTGGATGTCAAAAATGTCAAGAAAATATACACGACCCGTTTTGGGGGAAACCAGGTGGAGGCGCTCAAAAATGTAAGCTTTTCTGTAGAGCCGAGAGAATATGTAGCTATCATGGGAGAGTCCGGCTCTGGCAAGACGACGCTTCTGAATATACTGGCTTCCCTTGATAAGCCTACGAGTGGAAAGGTGTATCTGAAGGGAAATGATATGGCCAAAGTAAAGGAAAAGGAGCTTGCGGCGTTTCGGCGGCAGAATCTTGGGTTCGTGTTTCAGGACTTTAATCTTCTGGATACGTTTTCTCTCAAGGATAATATCTTCCTTCCGCTGGTGCTTTCCGGTAAAAAATACGAGGAAATGGAAAAGAAGCTTGCGCCGATAGCCGACCGTCTCGGGATAATGAGCCTGCTGAACAAATTTCCATATGAAGTGTCCGGAGGCCAGAAGCAGCGTGCGGCCGTGGCGAGGGCTATCATAACAAAACCGCAGCTTATCCTTGCGGATGAGCCGACGGGTGCCCTGGACTCAAGAGCTGCGGATGAACTTATGAACTTGTTCGGCTTGATAAATAATGACGGCCAGACGATACTCATGGTGACACACAGCGTGAAGGCCGCCAGCAATGCAAAACGGGTGCTCTTCATTAAGGACGGGGAGGTATTCCACCAGCTGTACAGGGGCAACCTGACGAACGAGCAGATGTACCAGAAGATAGCAGATACGCTGACTGTTCTGACAACAGGAGGTGAAAGGGGTGAATAAGTCCATATATTCCAAACTGGCTGTAACAAATATAAAAAACAACCGGAAGACCTATATACCCTACATTCTCACGGCAGTCCTTACTGTGATGATGTATTATATCATGGATGCGCTTGCGAGAAATAAAAGCGTAGGAGATGGGAGCCTGAGAGCATGCCTGAATTATGCTCTGGGTGTCATCATCGTATTTGCGGTCATTTTCCTGTTCTACACGAACAGCTTCCTGATCAAACGGAGGAAGAAAGAAATCGGCGTATACAATATCCTCGGAATGGGGAAGAGACATATCGCAAAAATGCTCACGATAGAATCATTGATTACAGCAGTGACAAGCATAGCAGCGGGCCTCGTAACGGGCATTGTTTTCAGCAGGCTGATGTATCTCATACTGCTGAAGCTGCTCCACTACAACGTAGAGATGACATTTGAGATATCGCCAATATCAATCGTACGTACAATAGCCTTATTCGCGGCTATATTTGCGCTAACCCTGCTCTATAACCTGATGCAGATTCATCTGGCAAATCCGGTAGAGCTGCTGCGGGGCGGAAGCCAGGGAGAGAAAGAGCCTAAGACGAAGATTCTGTTGACTGTTTTCGGAGTTATCACGATTGGAATCGGCTACTATATCGCTATCACTACTGAATCCCCACTCGAGGCGCTTATGCTGTTCTTTGTGGCAGTTATCTGCGTCATACTCGGCACATATGCACTGTTCACTGCCGGCAGCATCGCACTGCTCAAAGCCCTTCGGAAGAAAAAGTCGTTCTATTATAAGACGAAAAATTTCACATCCGTATCGGGCATGATCTACCGGATGAAGCAGAACGCAGTAGGGCTTGCAAACATTTGTATCCTGAGCACGATGGTACTTGTGATGATTTCTTCTACGGTGTCTCTGTATGCGGGAATGGACGATATAATGAACACCAGGTTCCCGGAACAGTTTAAAGTCACGAATTATGCCGCGAATGCAGAAGGGATGGAAAAGATAGACCGCATCATCAAGGAAGAGACAGAAAAAGCCGGCGTCACGATAAAGGATGAAATCTCATACCGTTCCGGAGAAATGAGCGCGATTCTGGAAGGCGGAAAGGTAAGGCTTGAAGAAAGCGGGAATTATGATGTAATCGACGTGGTAGAATTAAGCGTGATACCGCTGGAGGATTACAATAAATATGAAAAAGCGGACGTATCTTTAAAAGATGATGAGGTTCTTCTGTACATGACAGGAAAAATGTATGGCAAAGATAGCATCCAACTTGGCAGCAGGCGGTATAAAGTAGCCAGAGAGTTGAAAGATATGACGCTGGAGAAGAAAAATAAATCCAATGTGATGGAGCATCTCTTCATCGTGGTACCCAGCCTTAAGCAGGTGGAGGATATCACAAACGAAGCCTACGGCGACAGCGAGATGGAGGACACGTGGACACAGAAGATGGGAAATGTACGCTACACCGTCCGCATCGATTTCGAAGAGAATGGGAAGAAAGAACTCAGCGCGATGGAAGCCATGGGGGACCGGATCGTATCAGAGGCCGCACCATCGTTCTGCGAGAGCAGAGAAATGAGTATAGAAAGCTTCTACATGCTTTATGGCGGCCTGCTTTTTATCGGAATATATCTCGGGCTGATGTTCCTGATGGCTACGGTGCTTATCATCTACTATAAACAGATATCAGAGGGCTTCGATGACAAAGAACGATACCAGATCATGCAGAAAGTCGGGATGAGCAAAAAAGAAGTAAAGCGCTCCATCAGAAGCCAGGTGCTGACCGTATTCTTCCTTCCCCTGGCCGCGGCGATAATCCATATAGCTGTTGCGTTCAAGGTAATCACAAGAATGTTGGAAGCGTTGAATTTTGTAAATGTATCTCTGTTCCTCACCTGTACGATAACAACCGTCGTGGTATTTGCGATATTTTATGCAATTGTATTTGCAATTACGGCAAGAGAGTATTATAAGATTGTCAATTAACGGAATTTCGAAAGGGGTCAGACCCCCGCTGTGCGGAGGGGTCTGACCCCTTTCGAAATTTCACGTACTTGAATTTTTGTATACACTATATTACAATGAGATTATTAAGCTGTTACAGGATAAAGGAGGAAACAGGATGACGAAAGCAGGAGAAAGGGAAGTAGTTACGGTAGAGCGTGTCAACGGCGGAGCCGGATTTATCATGAAGGAGGCGCTCATCAGCCAGGAACAGCTCGGAGAGCACTGCAAGATGTTCAGCCGGGTGACTTTAAAGCCGAATTGTGAGCTCGGCTATCATGAGCATCACGGGGAGACGGAGACATATTACATATTGAGCGGAACTGGAATGTATGATGACAATGGCAAGGCGGTACCGGTTGAAGCAGGAGACGTGACATTTTGTAAGGACGGGGACGGACATGGCCTGAAGAATACAGGGACCGAAGACCTTTCCTTCGTGGCATTGATATTGAAACTGTAAGTTTAAGTAAAGTGGCTGCGGGCGGGGAGCCGGGTGGCATCTGCTCCGATGCGTACGAGGCTTCGACTATTTCACGTATCCCTAACCCTGCGGAATGCGCGCCGATAGCGGCTTGCATCCCGCAGGATAAGGGCTACGGAAAGGATTCTCTGCCTCTCCCGCTTGTACCTGCGCATCTCCCACCCGGCTCCCCGCCCGCTATCTACTTCACTTAACAAGGGCGAGTGCGGCTGTGTGGCGTTACTGGCCAGCGGATGGCCGATGGCTGCATGAGATGAATGATAAAATATCTGTCCCCTACCTCCACAGCGGCGTCCTAGTTTACTACCCCCCCAAATAACCTCGAAGGCAGGCCATCAGCCTGTCGTTGTCTTCCGGCTTCATGATGCAGAACCGGATATATTCCCCGTCCAGGCTCTGAAATGAAGAACAGTCTCGTATCATGAGGCCGTGCCGGATCGCATGCTCGAACACGTCGGAAGAAGTGAGACCTTTCCGGAGGATTCTGACGAGGATAAAGTTGGCATACGGGCGGTAGGCTTTGACGCCCTCCCACGTGCAGAGTTCGCCGTACAGACGGGTACGTTCAGAGTCTATCAGATTCCATGTCTTCCGGATATATGTGGTATCTTCGAGCATGAGCCCTCCGGCAAAGGCGCCGATGCTGCTCAAGCTCCACGGATTCTGATGCCGGTGCAGGACATCGAGGAAGGTCCTGCTGCTCGTGATACCGTATCCGAAACGAAGGCCGGGGGCGGCAAAATATTTGGACACCCCGCGGATGACCATAAAGTTGTCGTACTTCGGTATGAGCCCGATTGCTGTAATGGATTCCGGATCCGGAGCAAATTCGGCATATGTTTCATCAATCATAACGAATATGCCTTTCTCCTTGCAGAACCGGAAGACCTCTTCAAGCTGCGCGCAGGCGAGCGCCGAGGAGGTAGGATTGTTCGGATTGCAGATTACGAGCAGCCTGGTATCCGGGGTAAGGGCGGCCAGAAGCTCCGGCACGTCGAGGACAAAGTCCTTTTCTTCCCGCAGATTGTAATACTCTAATGTACCGCCGACGAGCGAGAGCTCCCGGGCATATTCAGAGTAGGTGGGGCCGACGACGAGCGCCTTTTTCGGGCGCAGGCCGCTGATAAGAAGAGAAATCAGCTCAGTAGAGCCATTCCCTACCACGATATGCTCGGGGTCTGCATGACAATACATGCTTATGGTATCTCTGAGCCCGGCGTAATTCCGGTCAGGATAACGGGTAATCACATCCAGATGGGATGCAAGCTGTTCCTTCACATGTTCAGAGAGGCCAAGTGGATTGACGTTGGCGCCGAAGCTTACAATTTCCTCCTGCGGTATGTGGTAGTACTGTGAGATCTGTTCAATGTCACTTCCGTGAAATTCAGGTTTTTTATCCATATCTATACTTCCTGTCCATATATTTTCAAGATTTTGTATCTACAGCATTGCCATCACAGCCAGAACAATGCTATAATTCATTATAGTATGTTTTTAGAAAAATGCAACGAAAGAAGCAGGTGGCAGGCTTGAAAAACAAAATTCAGAAATTTTCTAAGGGTGACTTCCATAATGCACATCCTGATGTAATCTTCCAGGAAACCAATCTCGTAATGATAATCGGAGAAGGAGAAGTGTACAGGGGAAGTTTTTCTGTGAAAAGCCAGACAGAGGGGAATATACGGGGGTTGATATACCCGTCTTCTTTTCGTGTACATTTTAAAGACCAGGGATTTGAGGGGAATCCTGCAAGAGTAGAATTTACTTATGACGGCAGAGGCTTACGTCCCGGACATGTGGAAGAAGGCAAGTTTACGGTTGTCTGCAACGGTGGAGAGTACGAGCTTTCCTTCACCGCCATTATCGAGAAACCGTACGTGATGACTTCCTACGGAAAAGTACAGAGCACAGATGATTTCAGGAAACTGGCAATTAAGGATTATTCGGAGGCGGGACGTCTGTTCCGTTCCAGAGAATTTTATGAAATATTAAAATATGAAAACGAGAGGATCTTCTACCTGTACGACAATATGAGGAAGTGGTCTCTTGGGGAGCAGGCGATGGAGGAATTCCTCGTCGGCATCAAACAGAAAGAATGCATCTTCCTTACGCTGCCCGGAGAAGGCATGCTGTTTGAGGACATTGAAGAGTCCACAAAAGGCACGCTGACTCTTATGAAGAATACGTGGGGATTCATGCCGATCAAGGTGGAGGCCGAGGGGAAGTTCATCAAAGTGCTCCGCCCGGAACTGAGTACGGAAGACTTCGTCGGCAATACGTATGAGGTAGAATACCTTGTAAGACCCGAGCACCTGCACGGCGGAAGAAACTTTGGAGCCTTGAAGTTCATCACGCCGTACGAGACGCTCATATACGAGATAGAAGTGCTGCAGAACCAGGATTATGACGAAGACCACCGCATGAAGGAGCTGCTGGAGGCCCAGATCCTGAAGGGATATGTCGGATATGTGGCCGGAAGGGTGGAACTGAACAACTGGGTAGAAAGCGCGATTGAGAAGATGGCGGCGCTGCGCAAGATGGATCCGCAGAGCGAGACGCTGCAGCTTCTGCAGGCTCATATATATGTGATTGGCAACAAGACGGAAGAGGCAAAATGGATACTTGAAAACTACAATTACAACCGGTTCGCCATAGGGAAAGATCCGGTGACGAACTGCTACTACCTGTACCTCACGGCACTCATCAGAGGAAAAGGAAGCCATATAGACAGGGTCCTCGACGAGATAGGAAAGACATATATGCGGCATCAGGATTCCTGGCCGCTTCTCAGCATGTTGATCAATCTGGATTCCAGATACCGCAATCCTTATAAACGGATCGAGGTGCTGGAACAGCAGTTCAGTTTTGAAATTCATGAGGTGCTCTTTTATCTGGCCGCATACGAATGCTATAAGGAAAAGCCGACATTGCTGAAAAAGCTTGGGAAATTTGAGATACAGGTACTAAATTTTGCGTCAAAATACAGGCTGATGACGAAAGAGCTTGCTCTGTATGTCGCCAATTTTGCCAGCCAGCAGAAGAACTACAGCGATGCCTTGTTCCGCATTCTGGAACGAATCTATAAGATGTACAGCGAGACTATGATATTAAATACGATCTGCACGCTGCTGATCAAGGGCAACAAGACCCAGCAGCGTTATTTCGAGTGGTATAAACGGGCGGTAGACGCAGAACTCAAGATAGCGCAGCTATATGAATATTATATGGTGACGATAGAGGAGGAGCGGGTGAGAGGCCCGCTGCCGAAGTCTATCTTCCTTTATTTTATGCACGGCAATACGCTCGACTATAAAAAGGCGGCATTCCTGTATGCCAACCTGATTACTTATGAAGAAGAAGGAAGCGACCTGTATCTTAGCTACAGGGAGCAGATGGTCGCTTTTACATGGGACCAGCTGGAGAGGCGCCACATCACAGAGCCGCTGAAGATTCTGTACAAAAGATTCCTCCGGGAAGATGAGATGACTGCAGAGCGTATGGAAGCACTGCATGATATCTGCTTTGCCTATGAAATCACTACAAAGGTGCGCAACATGAACTGTGTGCTCGTTATAGAAAAAGACGGCAATGTCCGGCAGAGGATTCCCTACGATGAGGAGGACGGCGCTGTCATCTTCCTGTATGATAAGGAGTCAAGAGTCGTGTGGGAGTCTCTGGAAGGGCGGCATTATACAGATTCTATCGCGTACGAGACGAAGCGGCTGTTCTATGAGCCGCGTTTTCTTGACATGTATAAGAAGTACGCCGCCCATGCCGGCATATGGAAGCATGAAGAGAAGAAGCAGGAGGCGACTTTTGAGAATATCAGGCAGATGGGAATGGATGCGTTTGATGAAAAAGACATCTTCCGGCTCTGCAGCAAAAGGATAAGGGAAGATAACTATGAGGAGGATGAATTCTTAAGCTACCTCTGCTTTGAGTTGTTTAAAAAAGAACAATATGACAAGGTTACGCTCATGTATCTCGCCAATTATTACTGTGGGGCTACGTCCGATATGAAACAGCTCTGGAAGGTGCTGAAAGATTATGGTATTCCGGCCAATAAAGTCGGTGAACGTATCATTACCCAGATGGTCTTTTCTGAGGACCTGTTCAGGGAGGAAGATATATTTGAAGATTACTATCTCTCTGACAGCGTGTATTTCCGGCTTAAGCAGGCGTATCTTGCTTATGTATCCAGAGAATTCATACTGCGGGGGCGGGAGACCGGCAGGATCGTGTTCGATATAATCATACACGAGTGTGAAAAGAAAGAGGAACTGCCGGACATCTGCAAGATAGCGCTGCTGAAGTACTTTTCCGCACAGGAGTATACGGCGGGCGAGGAGCCGGTGCTCCACGAAGTGCTCAGGGAGATGTGCGAGAAACAGCTCGTGTTCCCATGCTATCTGAACTATAAGGAGTCCTGGCTGAGAGAGAACCAGCTTTATGACAAAGTCATGATCGAGTATCAGGCCAGGCCAGGAAGCCGGGTAGAGCTCCACTATAAGCTGAAACAGGGGAGAAAAGAAGAACTGGGCTATCGGATGGAAGTGATGACGCCTGCATATGAAAACATATATGTAAAGCAGTTTATCCTGTATGCGGACGAAAGCATCAGCTATTATATCAAAGAGACAGCGGGAAGACAGAGTATTACGACAGAGAAAGAGACGCTGGCCATTGACAGGGAAACTTCCGGTGCCGGAAAGTTCGGCCGGCTGAATGCAATGGCCGCCATGAGCCCTGCCAGCAAGAAAAAGGCAATGCTCCTGTATAAGGAGGAAGAGATTATGGCGGGAGAAATATATAAGATATACTAGGAGAGGAGGAGATGGTATTGAATAAGGGGAGCATGCTTGGCTATGATCTGAACGAGAAGAGCTGTCAGATAAGTTATTATGATGAGACAAAAGACGAGCCGGTGACGATGGAAGTCGCGGTGGACAATTACCAGATTCCTCTGATGCTTGGCTATTTCAGAGACCGGTGGGTGTATGGGAAGGAGGCAAAGAGGCTGGCGGCCGTCAATGAGGGATGCACGGTCTCGGATCTTTTCAACCTGGCCGTCAGGCAGGAAAAAGTGAGGGTAGGGGCCAAGACGCATGATGCGGTATGGCTGCTTGCCAAGTTCATAAGCCTGTCTCTTGAGGAATTTGATGAGATAACATATATCACCTTTTCTGTACCTGAAAATAACATCGACATGACAAAGATGTTGAAAGGCATCGGGAGACACCTTGGAATCGGGAAGGATCATATATGTGTCCAGGACTATAAGGAAAGCTTCTGCCAGTATATGTTCTATCAGCCAAAGGAGCTGTGGCAGTATGAATCGGCCTTGTTTTACTGTGATGCGCATGAAATCAAGGCGTATATGCTGCGCCGGCTGAACACGGTGTCCAGCCGGGGGAACGAGAAGTTCGTCACGGTGGACGAAGTGGCGAACGCCCGGATGAAAGAGCTTGAAGCCATCTACCCGGTACTGAATGTGGACAAGGCAAAAGACGCGGACGGCAGGTTCAAGACGTTCATCCAGAGCGTGTTTGAGAAAAAAGTCGTCTCTTCGGTGTATCTGACAGGGGAAGGGTTTGAAAACAACTGGTACCCTAATTCGCTGAAAGTGCTGTGCAACGGCAGAAGGGCTTTTCTGGGAAACAACCTGTACAGCAAGGGGGCGTGTTATACTTCTATCCGGAAATGCCGGGATTATGATGAAGGACCGGTCTATCTGGACGAGACGAAGATGACCGAGCAGATATGCCTGCGTATGAGGGTAAACGGGCAGGAAGGCTGGCATCCTATCGTGTCGTGGGGGACGCACTGGTATGAAGCGGACGGACAGTGGGAAGTGATACTGGAAGATACGTCAGACGTGGAGATTCATATCGAGACGCTTGCGGCAGGAGACCTCCAGGTAGAGACCGTGCGGCTGGAAGGACTTCCGGACAGGAAAGACTATTCCCTGCGCCTGCTGATCGAGACGATGTTTCTGGATGAGAGGACGTGCAGGCTCAAATTCAAAGATATCGGATTCGGGGAATTCTATCCGCCTACAGGCTTCCAGGTGGAGAAAGAGATACATTTAGGAGGAATCAATGGGCAGTTTAATTCTATGTCATAATAAAAAAGCGAAACAGCCATATGAGATCACGAGAATCCACGTCCGCATATACACGATAGAAGAGCTGTGCTACTATATCTGCAATAACCTCTACCTGATAGATTATACGATAATGAATACGCAGCTCTGCGACTGGATCGAGCAGGAGCTTGAACTGAGAACGCTGGCAGAAAGGCTCCGCCAGGAGATTACGCAGAACTGCTCGGTGGAACAGTTCGTGCTGACAATACTGAAAGAATCTACGATATATTCAAAGTCCGACATCAACAAGATACAGGGCATCCTGGAGCACCTGCAGAATCAGAACGATGTGGAGCGGGAAAAGTACAAGGCGGACAGCCTGCTCAAGAGCGGGGAATATGCCTCTGCAATCCTCGTGTACCAGGCAATCGTAAGCAAGGAGTGGGACGACTCTCTGGACAAGGGCTTTTACGGACGAGTCTACGGATGTCTCGGCACGGCATACGGTCGTCTCTTCTTATACGAGGAAGCGGCGAGGATGTACCAGGAGGCATACCGGCTGTGCGAGGAGCCCCAGATGCTGAAAGCCTATATCTACAGCTGCTACAGGGGGATGGCGGATGAAAAGTTCGTGAAGATGATGTCGGGCAACCCGGCATATTTAAGTACGGCTTCCCTGCTGAAAGAGGATGTCAAGAGAATACGCAGGGAGATTAATATGGAGATAAGCAGAGAGCAGCTGGAACAGTGGAAAAAAGAGTACCGCAGGATTGACAAGAATCATGGAATATGCTAATATAACAGAGCGATTTAGTGTGGTAAAGTAATCAACTGATGAACTGGTAAAACAGTACAGCGGATGAAACGCCGCGTATTGTCGCAGATGAGGAGGAAGCATTGATGAAAAGAAAATTAGCAGTATTATTAGTTCTTGTAATGATTGCAGGGATGGCGGCAGCTGGATGCGGAAATAAAGAAGAGAAGTCAGACGCAAAGACGGACAGCGCAAAAGAAGAGAAGGCGGACAATGGCGACGATACATTTGTGGTAGGATTCGACGCAGCGTTCCCGCCGTACGGATACAAAGATGACAGCGGAGAATACGTGGGCTTTGACCTTGACCTTGCACAGGAAGTGTGTGACAGAAACGGGTGGGAACTGAAAAAGCAGCCAATAGACTGGGATTCAAAAGATATGGAGCTCAGTTCCGGAACAATCGACTGTATCTGGAACGGATTTACGATGAATGGCAGAGAAGATAAATATACGTGGTCAGAGCCATATGTAGATAACAGCCAGGTAATCGTTGTTCCTGAGGATTCCGACGTTAAGGAATTCAAAGACCTGGCAGGCAAGATGGTAGAAGTGCAGGCAGATTCTTCCGCATTACATACGCTTGAGAGCGACGACAAAGAAGAAGGCGGTCAGGCGGAGCTGGCAGCTACGTTCGGGGCCTTGAACCAGGTGGCGGATTATAACACCGCGTTTATGGATCTGGAATCGGGAGCATGTGAAGCGATTGCGATGGATGTCGGTGTAGCCAATTACCAGATTGACAGCAGAGGAGGAGGATTCCGGCTGCTGGATGAAAAACTGTCCACGGAACAGTACGGAATAGGCTTCAAAAAAGGGAATGAAGAGCTTCGTGACACGGTACAGAAGACATTGGACGAGATGGCAGAAGACGGCACATTGGACAAGATAGTAGAGAAGTGGGCCGACGGCGGCATCAGCGCAGATGCGGTCTGCCTCGGCAAATAAGTCCATCCAGGGATTGATTGCACATAACAGAGGCCAGGCCGGACAGGCCTGGCTTCTTTCGGTCTGAGAGAAGATATTATTGATGATAAGAATGTGATTCGGAGGAAGATTAGATGAATGTGGCTTTGATTATAAAACAGCTGGCCGGAGGTATGGTCGTATCGATAGAAATATTTGCGGCGACGCTGATTTTTTCGCTGCCGCTTGGATTAATCATAGCGTTTGGAAGGATGTCCAAGATCAAGCCTGTACAGTGGATTACAAAGCTGTACATATCGGTGATGCGCGGGACTCCCCTCATGCTCCAGCTGATGGTCGTATATTACGGACCCTATTATCTGTTCGGTATGCGTATATCGGCCTCGTACCGGCTGACGGCGGTTCTGATCGGGTTCGCGATAAACTATGCCGCGTATTTTGCGGAGATTTACAGGGGAGGCATCGAATCCATATCGGCGGGACAGTATGAAGCCGCGCGCGTGCTTGGATACACGAGGCCCCAGACCTTTTTCCGCATCATATTGCCTCAGGTGATGAAGCGGATTCTTCCGTCGGTCACAAATGAAGTGATAACGCTCGTAAAGGATACGTCCCTGGCTTTTGTCGTGGCAGTTCCTGAGATGTTCACAACCGCCAAACAGATTGCAGCCGCCCAGACCTCAATGACAGCTTTTGTGGCGGCCGGTATCTTCTATTATGTGTTCAACCTGATAGTGGCAGTGGTGATGGAAGCGATTGAAAATAAGATGAGTTATTACCGGTAGGAGGATAGGCATGAGTCTGTTGGAGATGAAAAATATTAAGAAAAGCTTTGGCGATACGGAAGTGCTGAAAGACATATCACTCACCGTGGATACGGGAGAGGTCCTGGGAATCATCGGTCCCTCCGGTTCCGGGAAATCCACGCTCCTGCGGTGTGCCACGAACCTGGAGACGCCTGACTCAGGAGAGATTCGCTATGAAGGTACGTTTGGACTCGTATTCCAGAACTTCAACCTGTTTCCGCACTATTCTGTTATGAAGAACATCATAGACGCACCTCTGAAGGTACAGAAGAGAAAAAAAGAAGAAGTCGTCGCGGAAGCGAGGATGCTGCTTAGAAAGATGGGGCTGGAGGGCAAAGAGGATGCCTATCCGTACCAGCTGTCGGGAGGACAGCAGCAGAGGGTATCCATTGCAAGGGCGCTGGCCATGAACCCGGATATCCTGTTCTTCGATGAACCTACGTCTGCACTGGATCCGGAACTGACAGGTGAGATTCTCAAGGTAATCAAGGATCTGGCGGCCGAGCATATGACGATGGTAATCGTAACCCATGAGATGAACTTCGCGAAAAACGTATCAGACCATGTAATATTCATGGATGACGGGTACATCGCGGAGCGGGGGACCCCGGAAGAAGTCTTTGGATCATCTAACGAGAGAATGCAGGAGTTCCTCGGAAAATTTGGTTAAAACTTATAAGTATTTTGTACAAGGCAGACGGGATTATTGCTTTTCCTTCTGCCTTGTATTATACTTATACGTGCACAGGGCGTCTTAACGCAGGTTCCCATATCAGCTTGCGCTAATCAGGCCTTTAGATTCAGATGATAAAACAAGAAAAGGATGGGTGTTAGTATGCAGAAGTTAGAACAGTTATACGAAGGAAAAGCTAAAAAAGTCTTTAAGACAGAAGATCCAGATATTGTAATTGTAGACTATAAAGATGATGCGACAGCATTTAATGGAGAAAAAAAGGGAACAATCGTAGGTAAGGGCGTCATCAACAACCGGATGACGAACTACGTATTCCAGGTTCTTGAAAAAGAAGGAGTACCGACCCACTTTGTAGAAGAGCTGAGCGACAGGGAGACAGCGGTTAAGAAGGTGGAAATCGTACCCCTTGAAGTCATCGTCCGCAATGTGGCTGCCGGGAGCTTCTCCAAGAGACTTGGAATCGAAGAAGGGACAAGCCTGCTGGCGCCTACGCTTGAATTCAGCTATAAGGATGACGACCTGGGAGACCCGCTGATCAATGACTATATGGCAATCGCAATCGGTGCGTCTACAAGAGAAGAGATCGAGAAGATTACGGAGTATACGTTCAAAGTAAATGAAGTACTCCAAAAGTTCTTTGCAGATGCAGGAATCGAGCTGATTGATTTTAAGATTGAATTCGGAAGATTTCACGGAGAGGTTATCCTGGCAGATGAGATATCTCCAGATACGTGCCGCCTGTGGGATATAAAGACGCATGAGAAGCTGGACAAGGACCGTTTCCGCCGGGATATGGGCAATGTAGAAGACGCATATCAGGAAGTGTTCAGAAGAATCGGCATAAAATAGTAAGGAGCTTGAACATTCATGAACCAATTTGAAAAGGTCACAACAGGTATGGGAGAAGAATGTGGTGTATTTGGAGCCTATGATATGGATGGGGGCGATGTAGCCCCCACCGTATATTATGGGCTTTTTGCATTACAGCACCGCGGGCAGGAAAGCTGCGGCATAGCAGTGACAGACACATATGGGGAAAGAAAAGTACGCTCGAAGAAAGGGCTCGGACTTGTCAATGATGTCTTTGACGAGGAGTCTCTGAGAGAACTGAAAGGAAATCTCGGAGTAGGACACGTACGCTACTCTACAGCAGGAGGGTCCCGGGCAGAGAATGCCATGCCCCTTGTCATCAACTACGTGAAGGGGACGCTCGCCATAGCCCACAACGGTAATCTGACAAATGCGGTGGAGCTTCGGAGAGAGCTGGAGTATACCGGTGCCATCTTCCAGACGACCATCGACTCTGAGGTAATCGCGTACCATATCGCACGGGAACGCCTGAATACAGGGAAGGCCGAGGATGCCGTGAAGAACGCCATGAAGAAAATCAAGGGGGCATATGCGCTCGTCGTCAGTTCCCCGAGGAAGATGATCGGGGCAAGAGACCCGTTCGGACTGAAGCCGCTCTGCATCGGAAAGCGGGACGGCACGTATATACTGGCATCGGAAAGCTGCGCCCTTTCTGCAGTGGGGGCGGACTTCGTACGCGACGTGGATCCGGGCGAGATCGTTTCTTTTACAAAACACGGTATCGAGTCTGACAGGAGCATGGCAATCGACGCACGAAAACAGGCAAGATGTATCTTTGAATATATCTACTTTGCCAGGACAGACAGTACGCTTGACGGAGTGAACGTGTATCATTCCCGGATTATCGCTGGGAAAGCGCTTGCAAAGTCTTATCCCGTAGACGCGGATCTCGTTGTCGGGGTGCCGGATTCCGGTCTCGTGGCCGCAAAAGGCTATTCGGAAGAGTCGGGGATTCCTTACGGTATGGCATTCCATAAGAACAGCTATGTAGGCCGTACGTTCATCAAACCAAACCAGAGCGAGCGGGAATCAAGCGTAAAGATAAAACTCAATGTCATCGAAGAAGTAGTACGGGGCAAACGAATCGTTATGGTAGACGATTCCATCGTGCGGGGCACGACGTGCGCCAATATCATCAAGATGCTGAAAAAAGCAGGTGCTTTGGAAGTGCATGTCAGAATAAGCTCACCGCCATTTCTGTATCCATGCTATTTCGGTACAGATGTACCTTCCAATGAACAGCTGATAGCCCACACGCATACGCCGGAAGAGATACGGAAGAAGATCGGGGCGGACTCTCTCGGTTATATGGAGATTGACAAGCTGAAAGATATGGTGGGAGATCTCGGATACTGCGATGCATGCTTTACCGGGAACTATCCGATGGAAGTGCCGGGGAAAGATGTTTCGCAGGCATTTGAATAGACTGGAAGCCCACGCGGCGAATTTACGAATTGTGATGAAAGGATAAGGATTATGAGTACAGACAGATATGTAAGCCCGTTATCAGAGCGTTATGCCAGCAAAGAGATGCAGTACGTCTTTTCCCCGGACAAGAAGTTCCGGACGTGGAGAAGGCTTTGGATTGCGCTGGCCGAGACAGAGAAGGAACTCGGGCTTCCGATAACGGAGGAACAGATTGAAGAATTAAAGGAACACAGGGACGATATCAACTATGAAGTGGCGAAAGAACGCGAGAAGGTCGTCCGGCATGATGTGATGTCACATGTATATGCATACGGACAGCAGTGCCCGAAGGCAAAAGGAATCATCCATCTCGGCGCCACCTCGTGTTACGTCGGTGACAATACGGATATCATCATCATGGCAGAAGCGCTGGAGATTGTGAGAAGGAAGCTTGTCAACGTTATAGCGGAGCTGGCTGGATTCGCAGCCGAATATAAAGCGCTTCCGACACTGGCATTCACTCATTTCCAGCCGGCTCAGCCTACGACGGTAGGGAAGAGGGCTACGCTCTGGATGCAGGAATTCATGATGGACCTGGAAGATCTGGAGTATGTAAAGGAGAGCCTGAAGCTGCTCGGCTCCAAGGGGACGACCGGGACCCAGGCGAGCTTTCTGGAATTGTTCGAAGGAGATCAGGAGACGATAGATAAGATTGATCCGATGATCGCGGAAAAGATGGGATTCAAAGCATGCTATCCCGTATCCGGCCAGACCTATTCACGCAAGGTGGACACGAGAGTCGTGAATGTGCTCGCAGGCATAGCGGCCAGCGCCCATAAGTTCTCTAACGATATCCGCCTCCTGCAGCATCTGAAAGAGGTGGAAGAACCATTTGAAAAAACACAGATAGGCTCTTCTGCGATGGCGTACAAAAGAAATCCTATGAGAAGCGAGCGGATTGCGTCCCTGTCCCGCTATGTGATGGCAGATGCGCTGAATCCTGCCATCACTTCGGCGACGCAATGGTTCGAGCGGACGCTTGATGACTCTGCGAACAAGCGTCTGAGCGTACCAGAGGGCTTTCTGGCCGTCGACGGTATTCTGGACCTGTGCCTGAACGTGGTAGATGGTCTGGTGGTGTATCCAAAGGTGATTGAGAAGCGTCTGATGTCGGAACTCCCGTTCATGGCGACGGAAAATATCATGATGGACGCGGTCAAGGCAGGCGGCGACAGGCAGGAACTGCATGAGAAGATCAGGGAGCTGTCCATGGAGGCAGGAAGAAATGTCAAAGAAAGAGGGCTGGACAATAATCTGCTGGAACTCATCGCGGCGGACCCGGCATTCAATCTGAGCGAAGAAGAGCTTAAAAAGACGATGGATCCTTCTAAATATACCGGACGTGCAGCGGTGCAGGTAGAAGCATTCCTTCAGGATTCGGTATCCCCGCTGCTTGAGGCGAACGAAGAAGTGCTTGGCATGAGCGCTGAAATCAATGTATAACTGACAGAACTTATAGGCGGCTGCCGGGATTTTGCCCAGGCAGCCGCCTTTTTGCCGCATAGGGGATTGTCCTCTGGCATTTTTCACAGATCTTCAAAAATAATTTGACGTAAATTCAATGTGTAAATATGAATATTGAAGAAAATTCACCAAAAATTACCAATAATGAAGAATCCTATTGCAATTACATTGTTAATAATTTATCATATACTTATCGATAGGTAAGGTTTGGTTATCGGCCCTATCTATGAGAGAAGGAGGGAAGGAACATGGAGACATTAAATAACATTGTCTTGACGATTCAGCATTATCTTGCGGATTACATCCTCATTGCCGCTCTTTTGTTTGGCGGCATCTGGTTTACCGTGAGGCTTGGATTTATCCAGGTAAGAGGATTCAAGGAAGGCTTGAAGAGGACGTTCGGCGGCTTGTTCCACAAGAAGGGAGAGGCAGGAGCAGACGGCATGTCCTCATTCCAGGCGCTGGCTACGGCAATCGCGGCACAGGTAGGCACAGGCAACATAGCCGGTGCGGCTACGGCGCTTGCAATCGGCGGACCCGGGGCAATTTTCTGGATGTGGGTCGCTGCATTTCTCGGCATGGCAACGATATTTTCTGAAGCTATCATGGCGCAGAAGTATAAATGTGTAGGCGACGACGGTGAGGTGACGGGAGGACCGGTATATTATATCCGGGCGGCGTTCAAGGGGACGTTCGGCAAAGTGCTCGCAGGCATATTTGCGGTCCTGATCATACTGGCGCTCGGCTTCATGGGTAACGCGGTACAGTCCAACTCAATCGCCGCAGCATTCCACACGGCCTTCGGTGTCCCCCAGGCAGTGATGGGCGTTGTCATCGCAGTTCTGGCACTGGCCGTATTTATGGGCGGCATGAAGAGGATTGCAAAGGTCACAGAGACGATAGTCCCGATTATGGCAGCCTTATATATCGTTGGAGCATTGATAGTGATTATCTATAACTATAAGAACATACCTTACGCGTTCCACGCAATCATCGTCGGCGCGTTCAGCCCGTCATCCATCGCGGGGGGAGCAGTCGGGGCGACAATCAAACTGGCGCTCACAAAGGGTGTGGCCCGCGGCCTTTTCTCCAATGAGGCCGGCATGGGTTCTACGCCACACGCACATGCGGTGGCCAAGGTAGACCATCCGGTGGAACAGGGGTTTGTGGCGATGATTGGCGTATTCATCGATACGTTTGTCGTTCTGAATCTTACAGCGCTTGTCATCATTACGACAAAATCTATCCCGACAGGCAAGACGGGAGCGGAACTGAGCCAGTATGCATTCTCCACCTTATTCGGCAAGGGAGGGGATATCTTCATCGCGGTGTGCATGTTCTTCTTTGCATTTTCGACAATCGTGGGGTGGTATTTCTTCGGCCAGGCGAACATCAAATACTTGTTTGGCGCCAAAGCCGTAAAGGTGTATTCCCTGCTCGTGGCAGCCTGCGTCATACTCGGTTCTCTCGCTCAGGTTGATCTTGTGTGGAATATGGCCGACTGCTTCAATTCCATGATGGTCATCCCGAATATACTCGGTCTGTTTGCGCTGAGCGGCGTCATCAAAAAAGTGCATGATGATTATTACAAAAACTTTCTAAATAAGAAAAAGTAAAAATACATAAAATCGGAGAAGTTTTGTTGTGTGAAATTACCAAATCGAACTTTCTCATTTGAAAAGGTTGAAAAATTATTAACAATAAGTTAATATTAAAACAAGCAATAAGATATATTCATTGCGTCTATAAATAAAATTAAACAGCGGGATGATTTTTTTCAAGAGAGAGCCATATTTATGGCCGCCGAAGAGGCAAGCCGGACAAGTGAGGGTGAACACTTGTGGGGTGAAACTTTCAGGCAAAAGGACTGGGAAAAGGACCGCATTCTGAATCTTGTGTTGAAGTAATTTGATTACGCCAAAAGACAGAAAGGACGAATTACACATCTGTGTTTAAATCGTCCTTTTTTTATTCAAAATTTAATTACCATAATTATCCAGATATAGAGGTGGATGGGATGCAGAATGATTACATAATAATAACGAATAATCCACTCGTACCGGAGAAGATAGGCGGAACGCATAATGTGGAATACGAAGAGATTTCCTATGAGGAAGTGCTCAAGGCAGTAAGAGACAGAATACATGAAGGGCACACGCTTTTATCACACCCTTTGTCGGGGAGTGTAAAGCCTAATGAAACACCATATAAATCAATCATGCTGTCGGCAGGAAAGGGGGAGGTAGACCCAAGGTCGGTCGTTATCATTGAGAATGCCATAGAGGCGTGCGGCAAGTTTATGTTCAAGTCAGACAAGTATAAGCCTGAGGTATATGATGATTTTCAGATGATAGACTGGACCCTACTGGAAAGCGCGATAACATCGGCAGACGTGTGGTAATGTCTGCAAGCCGGGCATGAAGCGTCCGGCCGGGTATGCGGGAGGTTGTAACAAGCGAAAGCTTCAACAAATAACAACATTTAACTTAAGGAGGGAACAATACGTGAAATTAGAAATGGGACACATATACATCAAGGATATTCAGTTTGCGGCAGAATCCAAGATTGAAGACGGAATCCTTTATGTATCAGAAGAGGCTGTAAAGGCAGTAGCTCTCGAAGACGAGAAGATTAAAAGCGTATCATTCGACATTGCAAAGCCAGGTGAGAGTGTGAGAATCACCCCGGTTAAGGATGTCATCGAGCCACGCGTTAAAGTAGAGGGAAGAGGGGGAATCTTCCCGGGCGTCATCTCTAAAGTAGATACGGTAGGAAGCGGCAAGACCTATGCGTTAAAAGGGATGGCAGTCGTAACAGCCGGCAAGATAGTAGGCTTCCAGGAAGGTATCATCGACATGACTGGCCCGGGTGCGGACTATACGCCATTTTCAAAGACGCTCAACCTTGTTATGGTATGTGAACCGGTTGACGGAATCAAACAGCACGATTACGAAAAGGCAGTAAGATTTGCAGGCTTCCGGGTTGCGGTATATATCGGGGAACTTGCACGGAACCTTACACCGGACGAAACAAAAGTGTATGAGACATGCACGATCAAAGAAGGCATGGAAAAATATCCGGACCTTCCAAGGGTCGCATACGTACAGATGCTTCAGAGCCAGGGACTTCTGCACGATACATATGTATACGGCGTAGACGCAAAGAAAGTGCTTCCGACTGTCCTGAATCCGACGGAAATCATGGACGGCGCTATCGTATCCGGCAACTGTGTATCTGCATGTGACAAGAACCCGACTTATGTGCACCTGAACAATCCGGTCGTACATGATATGTTTGAAGAGCACGGCAAGACTATCAACTTTGTATGCCAGATCATCACTAATGAAAATGTATACCTTGCAGACAAGCAGCGTTCCTCAGACTGGACGGCAAAGCTTTGCAAGATGTTAGACCTTGACGGCGTCATCGTATCCCAGGAAGGATTCGGAAACCCGGATACAGACTTGATTATGAACTGTAAGAAGATTGAGGCAGAAGGTGTCAAGACAGTCATCATCACAGACGAATATGCCGGACGTGACGGCAGATCCCAGTCTCTTGCGGATGCAGACGCGGCAGCAGACGCGGTAGTAACAGGCGGAAACGCTAACCAGGTTATTATCCTGCCTAAGTTGGACAAAGTTATCGGAACTCTTGACTATGTGACTAAGATTGCCGGAGCCAGCGAAGAGACTCTCCGCGAAGACGGTTCCCTGGAAGTGGAACTTCAGGTGCTGACAGGTGCGACAAACGAAACTGGTTTCAACAAACTGAGCGCGAGATAATAAGGGAGGATACAGTAAATGAGCAAAATTAAAGTTGTACATTACATTAACCAGTTCTTCGCTAACATCGGCGGAGAAGAAAAAGCGGATTATCCGGCGGAACTTCGCGTAGGTGAAGTGGTTGGACCGGGTATGGCATTTAACATGAATTTTAAAGATGAGGCAGAAATCATCGCAACTATCGTGTGCGGCGACTCCTACTTTAACGAGAACCTTGAGAAAGCTAAAGCAGATGTCCTTGCCATGGTAAAAGAGCAGGCTCCTGACGTATTCATCGCAGGCCCGGCATTCAATGCGGGACGTTATGGCGTCGCGTGTGGTACTATCGCGGCAGCCGTCCAGGAAGAGCTTGGCATACCGGCCATCACAGGCATGTATGTGGAGAACCCGGGCGCCGACATGTTCAAAAATCAGGTATACATGGTTGCCACGAAGAACAGCGCAGCCGGTATGAGAGGCGCGGTAGCGAAGATGGCTCCATTAGCTCTTAAGCTTGCCAAAGGAGAAGCAATCGGCGCGTCCTGTCAGGAAGGCTATATGCCGAACGGCGTCCGCGTGAATTTCTTCGAGGAAGAAAGAGGTTCAAAGAGAGCGGTAAAGATGCTGCTTCAGAAACTGGCTGACAAGCCGTATACTACAGAATACCCGATGCCGGACTTTGACAGGGTAGATCCAAACCCGGCGGTCAAAGATCTTGCACATGCCAAAATTGCGCTTGTCACATCAGGCGGTATCGTACCGAAAGGAAATCCGGACCATATCGAGAGCTCCAGTGCGTCACATTACGGAGAATACGATATCGCGGGTGTCATGGACCTGACGGAAGAGACTTACGAGACAGCTCACGGCGGATATGATCCGGTATACGCAAATGAAGATTCAGACCGCGTACTTCCGGTAGATGTGCTCCGTGACATGGAAAAAGAAGGAAAGATCGGTGAACTTCATCACCTGTTCTATACGACGACCGGTAACGGAACCGCAGTCGCGTCTTCCAAGGCATTTGCAGCTGAGTTCTCTAAGAAGCTGCTTGCTGACGGAGTAGATGCTGTCATCCTCACCTCTACATGAGGCACCTGTACTCGTTGCGGTGCAACGATGGTGAAAGAGGTCGAGAGAGCGGGCATCCCGGTTGTACATATTTGTACAGTTACTCCGATATCAATGACAGTTGGCGCGAACAGAATCGTACCGGCTATCGCGATTCCTCATCCGCTCGGCAATCCGGCGCTGGATGCTTCTGAGGAGAAGGAGCTTCGCCGCCACATTGTTGAAAAAGCGCTTGACGCTCTTACGACGGAAGTTGACGGACAGACGATTTTTGACTAGAGCAGATGTTACTTTAACAAGAAAAAGGAGATGAATCCCATGGGCAAGATTTATGACGTAATTATCCTGGGTGCAGGTCCTGCCGGTCTGGCGGCAGGGCTGTATGCAGGAAGAAGCCGTCTTTCTACGCTGATTATTGAAAAAGGGCAGGATGGCGGACAGATTGCAATCACAGACGAGATTGAAAATTATCCGGGACAGATGGTAGAAGGCGAATCAGGTCCTTCGCTCATCGCTAGGATGACGGGACAGGCTGAAAAATTCGGCGTTGAACGTGTATCAGATACGATTACCGAAGTACAGCTGGAAGGCGACGTGAAGGTGCTGAAGAGCACAAAGGCAGAATATCAGGCAAAAAATATCATTATCGCCACAGGCGCCTACTCAAGGCCTATCGGCTGCAAAGGTGAGGCGGAATTCATGGGCAAGGGCGTATCTTACTGTGCCACATGTGATGCGAATTTCTTTGAAGACTTTGAGGTGTATGTCGTCGGCGGCGGGGACTCTGCGGTTGAGGAAGCGATGTATCTCACTAAGTTTGCCAGAAAAGTTACGATTATCCACAGACGTAACGAGCTTCGCGCCGCAAAGTCTATCCAGGAGAAGGCATTTGCCAACCCGAAGATTGACTTCTTCTGGGACAGTGTCGTAGAAGAGGTGTATGGGGATGACATCCTCCAGGGCATGATTGTAAAGAATGTTAAGACCGGCGAGACACGCAAAGTAGAGGCCGACCCAGAGGACGGCATGTTCGGCTTGTTCGGGTTCATCGGTACGGTTCCAAATTCCAAACTCTTTGAAGGTATCATAGATATGGACGAGAGAGGATATATTAAGACGGACGATGATATGCATACGAATGTTCCGAACGTGTATGCGGCCGGCGATGTGCGTATCAAGAGCCTGAGACAGGTTGTAACTGCCGCTGCGGACGGAGCCATTGCTGCAGTCCAGGTGGAGAGAAGCTTATCAGATTATTTCTAGGAGGTAGAAGAAGATGATTGATGTAACGAAGGAAACATTTGAAGAAGAAGTGTTAAAAGCAGAAGGATATGTATTTGTAGACTTTTACGGAGACGGATGCGTACCATGCCAGGCTCTGATGCCAAAGGTTCATGAATTTGCAGACACATACGGAGACAAGATGAAATTCACATCCCTGAACACGACAAAGGCACGTCGCCTTGCTATCGCACAGAAAGTGTTAGGGCTTCCCGTCATGGCTGTATACAAAGACGGCGAGAAGGTGGAAGAGGTCGTGAAAGATGACGCTACACCAGAGAACATTGAAGCGATGATTAAGAAATATATCTAATTGAAGATAGTTTTCTTTATCATAAATACAACTAGCAACACACAAGAAAGGAGAAAGCATAATTATGGCTATTTTAGATGGAAAAAAAGCAATAATTATCGGAGACCGTGATGGAATCCCGGGACCGGCTATCGCAGAATGCGTTAAGACAGCCGGCGCTGAGGTAGTATTTTCATCCACGGAATGTTTCGTCTGAACGAGCGCAGGCGCAATGGACTTGGAAAATCAGAAGAGAGTAAAAGAATTTGCTGATGAATATGGTGCAGAGAACTTAGTAGTAGTTCTCGGTGCTGCAGAAGGTGAGGCTTCAGGCCTTGCAGCAGAAACTGTAACAGCAGGAGATCCTACTTTCGCAGGTCCATTGACAGGGGTCCAGCTTGGACTCAAAGTATATCACGTGTGCGAACCAGAGATGAAAGAAGAGTTCGACGAAGAAGTGTATGATGAGCAGATCAGTATGATGGAAATGGTACTCGATGTTGATGATATCATTAATGAAATGACAGCCATCAGAGACGAGTTCTGTAAATTTTAAGTGTGTGGGGTGGTGTCACCCCACCACCCCGTATATTTAATGAAAGGTGGAAAACCAATGAACAGTGTAATCAAAGGGGCAAGCTATGTATTAGTACATACCCCGGATATGGTTTTATATAATGGAACGACTCAGACGACTGAAAGAATCGTCAATCCAGATTCCGAATATTTAAAAGAGGTGCCGAACAACCTGCGCTCTTTTAAAGAGGCAGTAGAGTACTGGCCGAACCAGACATATATCGGTAATGTGCATCCGGATGAACTGGCACAGGTAGAGTTCCCCTGGTATGACAAGAACAAAGAGGGGGCTGACCGTTACGGCAAATATGGTGAGATTATGCCGCAGGAGGAATTCCTGTTCCTCGTGCAGGCAAGCGATATGTTCGAGGTCGTAAGACTGGACAGAGAATTCGTGGCCAAATATAAGGACGCCTTTGCCGCAAATCCAATCATCTCAGAGGATATCGTTGAAAAAGTCCACGAAGGCGTGGAACTGAGCGAGATAGAGCATTTCGTCAACGAAGAGCATGCAGAAGGATTATATCACGATGGAAAATTAGTAGGCTGTGTAAAAAGAGCCCATGATATTGATGTTAACTTATCTGCCCATGTTATGCATGAGAACCTTATGAGCAAGGCTTCCAGTGTCCTGGCGCTGCTCTATGCGGTACGCAATGCAGGAATTGACAAGGCGGATGTGGAATATGTTATAGACTGTGCAGAAGAGGCATGCGGCGACATGAACCAGAGAGGCGGCGGAAACTTCGCCAAAGCGGCGGCAGAAGTTGCGGGCCTGGTCAGCGCTACAGGTTCTGATGCAAGAGGATTCTGTGCCGCACCGGCACACGCTGTGATCGAAGCGGCAGCCCTTGTCAAATCAGGCGCATACAAGACAGTCGTCGTTACATCCGGAGGATGTACGGCCAAGCTTGGCATGAACGGCAAGGATCATATCAAAAAAGGACTTCCGATTCTGGAAGACTGCCTTGGAGGCTTTGCGGTAGTCATTTCTGAAAATGACGGCGTGAACCCGGAGATAGATCTGAATATGCTCGGCCGCCACAGTGTCGGTACCGGTTCTGCGCCACAGGCTGTTATCGGAAGCCTTGTTACAGACTCGCTTGACAAAGCAGGTATGAAGATTCCGGATATCGACAAGTATTCACCGGAGATGCAGAATCCAGACATCACGAAGCCGGCGGGGGCAGGAGACGTTCCGCTTGCAAACTACAAGATGATTGCAGCTCTGGCAGTGAAGCGCGGTGAGCTGGATAAGAAGGAGCTGGCTGCGTTTACAAAGGAACACGGTCTTACCGGATGGGCTCCTACACAGGGGCACATTCCGTCAGGAGTTCCGTACATCGGATTTGCGCGTGAGGATATCCTTGACGGCAAGATCAGGAATGCGATGATTATCGGTAAGGGAAGCCTTTTCCTCGGACGTATGACCAATCTGTTTGACGGCGTATCTTTTGTAATCCACGGCAATACGGCCGATGAAGAAAGTGCTGCGGCAGGCGTATCCGAAGAGGAAGTTAAAGGACTCATTGCGAAAGCGATGAAAGATTTTGCTGCGACTCTGATGGCAGAGTAAGGGGTGGTGAATATGGCGAATATTGAGAAAATGATTGCCTCCACCTTTTTGGAGATGGCAGAAGGGCTTGAGACCGGAAGCTTTGGAAAGAAGCCAAAGATTGCGCTGACAGGCATGGGAAGTGAACATGGGGAAGAGAATTCCATGGAAGCAGCGGTAGCAGCGGCGAGAGAGGGCATCGATGTGTATTACATCGGTACGCTCGAAGCGGAGGGAGTTACTACAGTGAAAGTGGCTGACGAAGACGAAGGCCATAAGAAGATGGAAGAACTCCTGAAGAATAAGGAAGTAGACGGTGCAGTAACGATGCACTTTCCATTTCCGATTGGTGTATCCACTGTGGGGCGTGCGATTACACCGTCTAAGGGCAGAGAGATGTATGTGGCGACGACGACAGGTACATCGAGTGCCGACCGTATCGAAGGCATGATAAAAAATGCAATCTACGGCATTATAGCAGCTAAGACATGTGGAAAGGCAGACCCGACTGTCGGGATCCTGAATGTAGACGGCGCCCGTCAGACGGAGATTGCTTTGAAACAGCTGAAAGAGAATGGTTATGATATCAACTTCGCGGAATCGGCAAGAGCGGACGGAGGATGCGTGATGAGAGGCAACGACGTGCTCCAGGGCTCACCGGACATTATGGTATGCGATTCCCTGTCAGGAAACATCCTGATCAAGATGCTGTCCTCCTATACGACAGGTGGAAGCTATGAGGCATCGGGATATGGCTATGGCCCTGGGATTGGAGAAGGGTATGAACAGCTTGTGATGATTATCTCCCGTGCTTCCGGCGCACCGCTTATCACCGGGGCAATCCGCTACGCGGCGCAGCTTGTCAGGGGCAAGGTGTTTGAAGTTGCAAAGAAGGAATTCGATGCGGCCAACAAAGCGGGCCTGAAAGAGATACTCGCAGCCAGAAAAGCTTCTGAAAAAACAGCAGGAGATTCCGAGGAAGTTGCCGCACCTCCGAAAGAGCCGGTTACATCCCAGATAGCGGGGATTGAAATCATGGATCTTGAGGACGGCGTGAAAGCCTTGTGGAAGATTGGTGTCTATGCAGAAAGTGGTATGGGCTGCACAGGACCGATTATCCTCGTTTCAGACGCGAATCTTGCAAAAGCAGAGGAAGAGCTTAAGAAAGCAGGATTTATCAATTAAATTATCCGTGAAAACCACCAGATTGTTTTCTAATATGAAAAGTGGCGTCTTGCGTGTGGCGAGATGCCACTTTTCATATGTTCTTTCCAAGCCTTATAATGAATTGAATGTGAGGTGTTAATAGTGGAAGATGTTTTGACATTACGAACAACAGGGAGAAGATTCAGAATTCAACCCGGAAAGATTATGACAGGCACTCTTCTTGCTGCGTCTTTGGGCTGCCTGTATATTGCCAGTCTGAGACAGTCAGAACCGGAGACGGTTTCCTCCGGATTGGAATATGTCGAAGACACGGTTATACAGATACCGGGACCAGGTCCTGGACTGCCGGATGCCAAGCCTTTCAGGCGGCTGCTGGACCATCCGGAAGAAGCAGGAATTGTAATTCTTCCCTGGAAAGAACCTGTGGCTGACATACCGTCTACAGATAATCTGAATGTGGAGAGAGTCGATACGGCAGACAGCCGCTGCCCGGTTTCCGGAAGCGCTGAGAAAGAAGAGGATAAACTGCCGGATACGGGCGGGGAACCGATAATTTCCGTATGTGTCACTTTTCACGGCAACGGAGGTACGCTGTCTGTGGCGGAGATGACGCTTGATGAGTATTATCTGGATATTTCTACGGTGGCGGAACCTAGAAGACTAGGAAAGGTATTCGACGGCTGGTACACGGATCCTTCCTGCACCGTACCGTTTACAGGCATTGAAAGTGGGCAGGCAGAGGTACACCTGTATGCAGGATGGAAAGAATTTCCGACTTATATTTGTGATGACAGAGGATATATAACCGGCTACACCGATGCGGATGCAGTTGCAGATGATGCTACCATCATCCTGCCGACATCCCCGGATTGTCTCGGAGTCGAGGCAGGTGCTTTCGCCGGTCTGGAGGATCTGATATTCGATTTCTATATTCCGCCGAATATCGTCTATATCGCGCCGGGCGTTCTGGAATCATTCCCCAATCTCATGTATATAGAAGTGGCGGATGGGAATCCTGCATACTACAGCGACGGAGGAATATTGTACAAGGCAGATGGAACACTCTATGTATTTCCGGCAGGGCGAGATAATTGGGGAAGTGATTGAAATTAGTGGGCGACTGGTGATATAATAGGCTGGATTAAATAGACACAGGGGAAATAAGTATGAATATCAGACAGATAACAGAAGACAAGAAGGCATATCTGGACTATTTATTGCTGGCAGACCCTCAGGAAAGCATGATTGACCGTTATCTTGACGACGGCGAGATGTTCGTGCTGTGCGACCGGGAACAGGTAATGACCGTCGCGGTCGTGGCCGTGCTGAAAAACAGGAAATGCGAGCTTAAGAATATAGCGACGAGACCGGAGCACCAAGGCAGGGGATATGCCAGATATATGATCCATTATTTGTGTGAGCATTACAGCAACCGGTGTGACACGCTGTATGTCGGCACGGGCAACTGTGCCAAGAGTATTGGGTTTTATGAGAAATGCGGGTTCGTAAATTCCCATATAGTCATGAATTTTTTTATTGACAATTACGATGAGCCGATTTATGAGGACGGGAAGCTGCTGACGGACATGGTGTATCTTAAGAAGTATCTGGATTCCGAAGTGGATGTCAAGAAAGTGGTGAACCTGGCTCTGGAAGCCGGAAGGATACTTCTGAAAAACGGGGGTGAGATCTTTCGGGTGGAAGAGACGATTACCCGTATATGCAATCGTTTCCACGTGGATAAGGTAGATATATTCACGCTGAGCCACGGCATATTCGTGAGCGCTGAAAACGGTGTGCAGGAAGCATATACGAAGGTGAAGCACGTACCCCTTTCCGCTCCCCACCTTGGGATAGTCGCTGAAGTGAACGATCTGTCCAGAGAGATATCGGCGGGCCGTGTCGGGGTGGATGAGGCGCTTCAGAAGCTTGGGGAGATAGACGATATTCCACCCAAACGCGGCTACTTTCAGATACTGGCCGCCGGGGCAGGGAGCGGGTTCTTCGGTTTCCTGCTCGGTGCCTCGGCTCTGGAGAGCATCATCGCGTTTAGCATCGGCTGTCTGCTCTATATGTGGGTGCTCGTTGGAAAGCGGCATCATATGTCAAAGATTATCATTAATATAGCCGGAGGCGTGATTATAACCGCACTGGCTATCGCGGCCGTCCATCTGCCCTTTCCCGAGAAGGTCAGGCTGGAGGGGATGATTATCGGCTCCATCATGCCGCTCATTCCTGGGGTCGCGTTTGTCAATGCGATCCGCGACATAGCAGACAGCGATTTCCTGTCAGGAACGGTGCGGATGATAGATGCCCTGCTCGTGTTTGTATATATTGCCATCGGAGTGGGAATCACACTTAGTATCTATAATAATATGTTAGGAGGGCTGGCGCTTTGATACATGACATTTTTATGAATGTTGCCTGCCCGTTTATAGGGACGATGGCATATGCGGTGCTGTTCAACGTACCAAAGAGATATTACCTTAGCTGTGGTATGACCGGCACGGCCGGCTGGCTTGTCTTTGCCTTATCAGGCCGGTATACGTCCTCTGCGGTAGCGGCATTCCTTGGCGCGCTTGTCGTGGTGCTCATCTCCAGGATGCTCACGGTGAGGATGAAATGCCCGATAACGATATTTCTCGTCTCCGGCATCTTTCCGCTCGTGCCCGGAGCCGGCATCTATTATACGGCCTATTATCTTGTAACGAACCAGCTGTCCCTCGCCGCCCAGAAAGGCCTGGACTCTATCAAGATCGCGTTCGGAATCGTACTTGGAATCGTATTTATCGTATCCATACCGAGAGAATTCTTCCAGATTCGTTACTGGAAGGAAAGAAGAATTAGAAAAGGTTGGAGCAAATAGGAAAATATGGTACAATAATAATACGATAAACAGCAGGAGGGAGGGCTGGCGTATGTTAGGAAAGACGCTATTGGACATATTGAAGGAAAGCAGGTATACTACAGTTTTAAGTGGTTTTGGCATGCTCCTGGAAAGCGGGTACCCTGCAATCAGAGATGGGGATGAGTCGTATGAGATCGAGCAGAGGTACGGCTATTCCGTGGAGGAGATATTCAGCAGCTCCTTCTACTCCACGAGGAAAGAGCAGTTCTATGAATTTTACCGCAACGAGATACTGAAAATGCTGGATAAGCCGCCTGGCAAATGCTTTTATGAGATGGCGGAGCTGGAGAAAAGAGGCCTTGTCCAGTCGGTCATCACGAGACGCATCTATGGACTTCCACAGAGGGCCGGCTGTAAAAATGTCGTCAATCTCCACGGCAGCGTGTATGAGAACTACTGTCCACACTGCGGAAAGGAATATCCGGTCGAGTATATCACCGGGTCGAAGAGGATACCGCTCTGCCAGGTATGCAGTACACCGATACGCCCAAAGATATGCCTGTTTGGCGAGATGGTCGACAACCGTGTTATCACTGAGGCGGCAGAAGAGGTCCGGAAAGCAGACGTACTGCTCGTGCTCGGGACCAATCTGAAGACCTATCTCTGCAGCCAGCTGATTGATTACTATGAAGGAGATAAGCTCGTTCTGATCAATCCGGAGAAGCACTTCTCGGATAAGCTGGCCGATGTAATCGTACATAAGAGTGTAGAAGATGCACTTGGAGAAATACTAAAAGAATTAGGAGAATGATCATGAGTAAAGTAAGAACAAGATTTGCACCGAGTCCTACCGGAAGAATGCATGTAGGAAATCTGAGAACAGCGCTGTATGCGTATCTGATTGCGAAGCATGAAGGCGGGGACTTTATGCTCAGAATCGAAGATACGGATCAGGAACGCTTTGTGGACGGTGCGCTTGAGATTATTTACCGTACGCTTGAGAAGACCGGACTCATCCATGACGAAGGGCCGGATAAAGACGGGGGTGTGGGCCCTTACGTACAGAGTGAGAGGAATGCCTCCGGATTATATATGGAATACGCCAAGAAGCTTGTCGAGCAGGGGGATGCGTACTATTGCTTCTGCGACAAGGAGCGCCTGGATTCGTTAAAGAGCAAGGTGTCGGAATCTGGAACGGAGATTGTCGCCTATGACAAGCACTGCCTGAACCTGAGCAGGGAAGAGGTGGAGGCGAACCTGGCGTCAGGCAGGCCGTATGTAATCCGTATCAATATGCCGGCGGAGGGGACGACGACCTTCCATGATGACATATATGGAGATATCACGGTTCCGAATGAAGAGCTGGATGATATGATTCTTATGAAATCAGACGGATATCCGACCTATAACTTTGCCAATGTCATCGACGACCACCTCATGGGTATCACCCATGTAGTACGCGGTAATGAGTATCTGTCCTCCGCGCCGAAATACAACCGTCTGTACGAGGCTTTCGGATGGGAAGTTCCGACTTATGTACACTGTCCGCTTATCACGGATGAGAACCACAAGAAGCTGAGCAAGCGCTGCGGGCATTCTTCCTATGAAGATCTGCTGGAACAGGGATTTGTGTCCGAGGCGATTGTCAATTATGTGGCGCTGCTTGGATGGTGCCCGGAAGACAATCAGGAGATCTTCTCGCTGGAGGAACTCGTGAAGGCATTTGACTATCGCCATATGAGCAAATCCCCGGCCGTATTTGACGTTGTGAAGCTGAAATGGATGAACGGTGAATATCTGAAGGCCATGGACTTTGGCAGATTTTATGAGATGGCAGAGCCTTATCTGAAAGAGGCCGTTACAAAGGACTATGATTTGAAGAAGATTGCAGCGCTCGTGAAGACGAGGATAGAAATATTCCCAGATATCAATGAACAGATCGACTTCTTTGAGGAGCTTCCGGAGTATGACACGGCAATGTACTGCCATAAGAAGATGAAGACGAATGAAGAGAATTCCCTGGAAGTGCTTACAGATATCCTTCCTGTGCTGGAGGCACAGGATGATTACAGCAATGATGCGCTGTTCGGGGTGCTGAAGGGTTATGTGGATGAGAAAGGCTGCAAGGTGGGATACGTGATGTGGCCGGTGCGTACGGCCGTATCAGGCAAGCAGAATACACCTGGAGGCGCCACGGAGATTATGGAGATACTCGGGAAAGAGGAATCTCTGAAAAGGATACGCAGGGGAATAGAATTATTAAGCAGATAAGAGGTATGTATGAGTTTAAACAGTGCTCAGATTGAGGCGGTCGCCCACCACGAAGGACCCTGTATGGTCCTGGCAGGTCCCGGTTCCGGGAAGACACTCACCATCGCTAAACGAATTGAATATCTGATTCAGAAGCATAAGGTAAGGCCAGAAGAAATTCTGGTCATTACCTTTACCAAGCATGCATCCAATGAGATGAAAAAACGGTTTCAGGCCGTGATGGGAGAACAGCTGCCGGTTACGTTCGGAACGTTCCACGGCATCTATTATGGGATTCTGAAATGGGCCCGTGGAATCGGTCAGCATAATCTGCTTACGGAAGAAGAACGATACCAGCTTCTGCGTCAGATCCTATCAGAGTCGCACCTGGACGGAGTCCTCTCGGAAGAAGAGGAAAAGGACTACGTGAAGGATCTCTCTACAGAGATTGGAAGGATTAAGAACGACCGGCTGGATATCCACACGTATGAATCTGCCCGGTTCGGAACGGAGCGGTTTCGGACGATTTACCGCGATTACGAGGCGGCGAAGAAAAAATGGAATAAGATTGATTTCGAGGATATGCTGCTGCTCTGCTGCCAGATGTTCCTGCAGCGTCCGGATATACTTGAAAAGTGGCAGCAGAAATTCCGCTACATACTTGTAGACGAATTTCAGGACATCAACCAGGTGCAGTATGATGTGGCGCGCATGCTGGCGTCACCAGAAGACAACTTGTTTGTGGTTGGAGATGACGACCAGTCTATCTATGGGTTCCGGGGTGCCAGGCCAGGGATTATGGCGCAATTTAAAAAAGACTATCCGGATGCCAGGCAGGTGCTTCTCGATGTGAATTACAGATCTACGTCCCATATTGTCAACGGGGCGCTCAGAGTAATCGGACACAATCAGAACAGATTCAAAAAGGCGGTCCGTTCAGACAGAAGGCCGGGGGAGACGGTGCACGTTCAGGAAGTGAAAGATTGTGTGGATGAGGGCACATACGTCGAGGAGCAGATACGTAAGCTGAACGCCCGGGGAATCCCTTACAGCCAGATAGCCGTCCTGTACAGGACGGCCCTTGACGCGAGAGCGCTGTCGGAACGTCTGATGGAATACCAGATACCTTTCACTATGAAAGAGTATATGGACAACATCTATGACCATTTTATCGCCCGGGACATCAGCAGCTATTTCCATCTCGCTCTGAAAGAATACGAACGCAGGTATTTCCTGCAGATTGCGAACAGGCCGAACCGGTACATCGGTCGGGACAGCATGAGCGGGGAACCTGTATCATATGAATCTCTTCGCCGTTTCTACTGTGACAAGGACTGGATGATGAACCGGATAGACCAGCTGGAGTGGGATATGAAGATGATGGAGAACAAGCCGCCATATCTTGCAATCCAGTATATAAGAAAAAGTATCGGTTATGACGAGTTCCTGAAGGAATATGCGGCATACAGGCAGATACCTGGCCAAGAGCTCTTTCAGGTGCTCGATGAGATACAGGAACTTTCCAGAGGATGCGAAACGATTGGCGCCTGGTTTGCGCGTGTGGAGCAATATAGAACTATGCTGAAGGAACAGCGAAAGAAGAACGCAGACGCCGGGGAGAGCGTATCCCTGATGACGATGCACGGTTCCAAAGGGCTGGAGTACGATACCGTGTTTATCATCCAGGGCAATGAGGGGGTAGTTCCATATAAGAAGGCGAAGACAAAAGAGGAGATAGAAGAAGAGCGGCGGCTCTTTTATGTCGCCATGACGAGGGCGAAGCGAAAGCTTATCATCAGCTATGTCAAAGAAAAAAACGGGAAAGAAGCCAATCCCTCCCGTTTTGTAAATGAATTATTCCTCACTGTCTGATTCGTCAAATTCCTGCATGTCCAGCCATTCATCAAAGGCATCCGCAGCGATTTCATATTCATCATCATCTTCGATATTTTCCAGTTCGGGTTCTCCCGGAGCCGTCTCTTTATAACGGTAGATGTACACGTCGCCTTCCTCGCTGTCTCCGTTTTCATCAAGCGGGAGGAGTGCGATATATTCATTGCCGCCGGCCTCATATACGGTGAGGATGGCACATTCCACCACTTCGTCATTATCAAGCGTCAGAGTAACCATAGGTGTCTCGTCATGTCCGCAGCAGTCATCGTGTCCGCAATTGCATTGCTGTTCGCTCATAGTTTTATCTCCTTTTATATACAGAATTATATCTTACATATCAAGATACATTAACTGTACCAAAGGAACGTATAAAAAGCAAGGGAGTTTTTGCCATCGTCAGGCGGATGGGAAAAGAGTAGCCAAAACAGTGAAAATAGTGTAAAATATATCTGTGCGTTTGAAAAATAATGCATAAGGAGGATAAAACATTATGAAGAAGAGGAGAATGTTAAGTGTAATAGCGGTGATGCTTATCTGTGTATGTGCGCTGTCAGGCTGTAAAAAAAATGTAGGGACGCCGGAGGACAATGCTGTAAAAGATGAGGAGTCCGATGATAATATAGAAGGGGACGACGAAGATGCCTTTGTGTTCGGCTTCTCCGTAATCGATATGCAGAACCCTTATTTTATAACGCTGGAAGGCGCGACACGAGAGGCCGTAGAAAGTAACGGGTATCGTATGATCACGAAGGATCCGGCTTCTGACGCGGCAACGCAGGGGGCGCAGATACAGGAGATGATAGACGAAGGCATCGATGCTGTCTTTCTCTGTCCCGTCGACTGGGAGGAGATAACAGATTCGCTCAAAGCGCTGAAGGATGCGGGAGTCCGGATTATAAATGTGGACAGCCAGGTGAAAGAGATGGAGTATGTGGATGCATACATAGGTTCTGACAATCATAACGCCGGATTTATATGCGGGGAGGACCTGATAGCAAAGCGCCCCGACGGAGGCAAGATCGCTATACTGGAGTGTCCGACCCAGAATTCTATCAATGACCGCATCACGGGCTTTGAGGAAGCGATTGCAGAAGCGGAAAAGGGCTTTGAAGTTGTGGCGAGGGAAGACACCGGAGGCGAGTTTGACAAAGCACTGGAGGCTTCGAAACGGATTCTGGAAGAGAACCCGGACATCACCGCAATCATGTGCGGTAACGACCAGATTGCGGTAGGTGCGATGACCGCGGTGAATCTCGCTAAGATGGAAGACGTCATCATTTATGGTGTAGACGGATCTCCTGACATAAAGAAGGAGTTTAAAAAAGCTGGATGCCAGATAGCCGGGACAGCGGCCCAGTCTCCTATCAATATGGGCAAGACGGCGGCAAAGACGGGAATCAGCATTTTAAAGGGCGAAGAGTTCGAGCCGGAAGTATATGAAGAAGTATTCATGATTAATAAAGACAATGTTGATATGTATGGAATAGATGGCTGGCAATAACAGGAAGGACTTAGGTATGAGAGCAGTTGAGGGGAAACCATTGCCGTTAGGCGTTACAATCACTGAAAACAGGATTAATTTTTCCATCGCAGTGCCGGAGGCCAAGATGTGCAGCCTTCTGATTTACGAGGCCGGAAACCGTGAACCGTGCGGGATGTTCCCTGTGGAGCAATCGGTCGGGGAGGTGCACTTTACTGCACTTGAAGGCATGGAAGGAGAGGCGTATGAATATAATTATATGTTCGATGAACGGATTGTGGTTGACCCTTATGCCAGGGCACTGGCGGGCAGGAGCGTATGGCGCCGGGAATATGACATACAGCAGCATGAAGTGAGGGGAATCATACAGACCGGGACATATGACTGGGAGGACGATACGCCGCTCCAAATCCCTTATAATGAAGTGATAGCGTACAGTCTCCATGTCCGTGGATTTACGAAGCACAGCTTATCCAAAGCGGCACATAAAGGTACGTTTGCCGGAGTTGTGGAAAAGATACCGTATCTGACGGAGCTTGGCATCAACCAGATTCACTGCATGCCTGTCTATGAATTTGAGGAAAGCCTGCAGTACACGAATTACTGGGGATATGGAGACGGATTCTTTTTTGCTCCCAAAAGCGCCTATGCAGCGTCCGGCGATGGGGTAAAGGAACTGAAAGACATGGTGAAGGCGTGCCATAAGGCCGGCATTGAAGTCGTGCTCGAAATGCCGTTTACCGATAAGACGCCGAAGCAGCTGATGGTTGAATGCCTCCGGTATTATATGCTGGAGTACCACGTTGACGGTTTTATCATGAATCCGGCGGTGGCGCCGATGGAGACGCTCTACGGCGATTCTATCTTGAAAAAGACTAAGATCATGAGGCATGATATGGGCTTTCAGACCGTGATGCGCCGATTTCTGAAGGGGGACGAGGGCATGGTTGGAGAGGCCATCTACTGGCTGAAGCATAATTCCAGGCAGGATGGAATATTCAACAGTATAACCGGCCATAACGGTTTCACGCTTAACGACCTCGTATCCTACGATGGGAAGCACAATGAAGCAAACGGGGAGAACAACCTGGACGGTCCAGATTATAACTACAGCTGGAACTGCGGGGCGGAAGGGCCTACGAGAAAAAAGGCGGTCCTGCAGCTGCGCAGGAGGCAGATGAGAAACGCATTCTTCCTGCTCCTGCTTGCCCAGGGCACGCCGTGCATTCTGGCGGGCGATGAATTTGCCAACTCCCAGAAAGGGAACAACAATGCTTACTGCCAGGATAATCCAACCGGATGGATTGACTGGGGAAAAGCAGAAAAAGAATCAGAGCTGTCCACCTTTGTAAAAGGGCTCATAGCCCTCAGGAAGAAGCATCCGGTGCTGTATCCTGAGAAGGAGGCGGAAGGTATCGATATGCTTTGCTGCGGAATGCCTGACGTATCCTACCATGGAGAAAACGCGTGGAAAATACCTTCTGAGGTGTCCAGCAGGCAGCTGGGAGTCTATTATTATGGAGCATATGCCGACGACGATGACTGCTTTGTAGTCTATAACATGCACTGGCTTCCGCATACATTTGCGCTGCCGTCCCTGCCAAAAGAAAAGAAATGGTATGTGGCGGCCTCGACGAAAGATGGTATACTTGCGGAAGGCAGGCAGCTTGAGAACCAGCGGCTCATTGAAGTCGAGGAGCGTACGGTTATTATGCTGACAGGACGGTAAATATGGAGTGGATTCGTAATAACCTTGGTTTAACTACATTTCAGCTGAAATGCATCGCAATCATATCTATGGTCGTTGATCATACCGGGGCAGTATTATTCCCCGGCAGCTTGCTGCTCCGCTATATTGGGCGGATTGCTTTTCCGATATTTTGTTTTCTGCTCGTGGAAGGCTTCACCCACACGAGCAACATACACCGCTATATGGTCAGGCTTCTGATATTTGCTTTTGTGTCCGAAATTCCATATGATCTGGCATTCCGGGGCACAATTATAGAGTTCGGATACCAGAATGTGTTTTTTACGTTGTTTTTAGGTGTCGTTCTCATGTATGTATTGCAAAAGGCGGCAGAGTGGCCGGTGAAGGCGATAGAACTATTGCTTGTGATGTGGCTGGCGGAGGTGCTTAAGACGGATTATGGCTCCCAGGGAATACTGCTGATAGCTGCATTCTTTCTGTTGCGGAACCGGCTATGGATAAAACTTGCGGCGGGGGCCGCATGGTGTTTTGTCTGGAATGGCTTTGTACAGAAGTACGGCGCTCTGGCAATGGTTCCGATTGCTTTGTATAACGGCGAGCGTGGGCGGAGCATGAAGTATTTCTTTTATGCGTTTTATCCACTGCACCTGCTCCTCCTGTATGGGATTGCCAGATGGCTGATATAGTTAAGATATGGAAGTGGAGTAAGAGTTATGAAAGCATGGAAGCATTTTTGTACGATCAATCACCATAAGATGCTGGTGATGAAGCAGTGTTTCAAAGTCGGACTATACAAGCAGGGCCTTCTGCATGACATGTCCAAGTATTCGCCTTCGGAGTTTCTCATAGGCTGCAGGTACTACCAGGGGACGAGAAGTCCGAACAATGCAGAGAGGGAAGATACCGGATACTCTACCGCGTGGCTGCACCATAAAGGACGAAACAAGCATCATTATGAGTATTGGATAGACTACAGTGCCGACCCCGGGGAAGGGATTGTCGGGCAGAGGATGCCGACACGGTACGTAATCGAGATGTTCATGGACCGGATTGCGGCGTCCAAGACATATATGAAAGAGGCATATACGGACTCCCATCCGCTGGAATACTATGAAAAAGGCGCCGCCAAACTTGGAAGGATGATTCACAAGGATACGGCAGCGCTTCTCCATCATCTGTTAAAAATGCTTGCAGAAGATGGCGAAGATAAGACATTTGCATATATAAGGAAAGTAGTGATGGATAATAAAAGAAAGAGGAAACAGCGGTGACTGACGCCGTTGTTTCCTCTTTTCTATCTGCCGTCCTGATTCAGATGACGGCTCCATTCCTTCACATAGTCCAGAAACTTTACAGTGGCCGGCGAAGGCGGAACGTCTTTCGGACAGGCCACGCCAAGCGTGCGGGAGTAATGTTCTGTAAAAGAACGCGTGCATACTTCAAAGGGGGCATTGTACAGAAGCAGCCGGGGCAGTATCGTGATGCCGAACCCTTTCTCTACCATCTTAAGCGTGGCAAAGTCCTCATTGAGCCTGTACTGTATCTTTGGATTTATATTATTCTGCTTAAAGATATAGCCCGTCTCATAATCAAGCCCGTCGGAGGAAAGCACGAAATTTTCGTTATTCACGTCAGACAGGGATACTGCTATCTTTTCAGCCAGAGGATGCGACTTGGGAGTCACAAGCATGAGCTCATCAATTCCCATCGGGATAAACGGCAGATCCGGGACACTGTAGCGGGATACGAAGATACAGTCGAGCCTGCCTGTCTGGAGCTTCTCTTTCAGTGGATTAAAGCCGTCTACGGTCATCTCAAAACGGATATTCGGATACAGGTCCGAGAAGTGCTTCAAGATGTCGGGCAGCCAGTGGTAAGAGATGCTCTGTATCGTGCCAATCCGGATATATCCGCTGTCCAGGCTTGTGAGGTTTAATGCAATCTGGCTGATCTTATTCTTCTCCCGGCAGATGATTTTTAGCGATTCGATGATTTCCTCTGTATTCGGCATAAGGTCCATGCCATGCTTTGAACGCTTGAACAGGGGAAAGCCCAGCTCTTTTTCAAAGTTCTTGATGGCCTGGCTGATGGCGGACTGCGTATAGTTCAGGCTGGCGGCAGTTTTGGATATGCTGTGGGTGTCGCATACGCTGATGATGATCTCATATTTATTCATGGCAGCTCCTTTGTATTAGATATTTTAAAGCCTCTGTTCAAAACTACTTAAGTATGAGACGGAAATCATGCATTCTCACTACATATAAGAAAAAATGAACATATCCTTAAGTAAAGCTGGCTTTATTATCAGGTCTCGTTTCTCTATTATAAACATATATGATAAATTATTGTCAAGCAAGTTATGAACAGACGGCAGACAAATGCAAGGAGGAGAAATCATATGGGAACAGAATTTTGGAATGGGGCAGAAGCTGCTCACAGAAGGGTCATGATGAAAGCGGCAGGATATTCGGATACAGACATCAGGAAGAAACCTCACATCGGAGTGCCGAACTCCTATATGGCGGGCTCGCCGGGATCTGCCCATCTGAGGCAGATAGCGGAAGCGGTGAAGGAAGGGATCTGGGCGGCCGGAGGCGTACCGGTAGAGTTCGGTATTCCGGCGACGTGCGGGAACATAGCCAATGGCGCGGAAGAGCTGAAGTACGAGCAGGTGGGACGTGATATCGTGGCGATGAGCGTCGAATTTGTCGCGAGGGTACATAACTTTGACGGGCTCGCGATGATTGCTTCCTGCGATAATATCATAGCCGGCTGCTATCTGGCGGCAATGCGGCTGGATATACCGTCTATGATTGTTACAGGAGGCTCTATGCAGCCCGGCCAGCACTGCGGAAAGACTGTCGTGGAAGCAGATTTGGATGCCGCGCGCTTTTCCGGGGCCGACGAAGAATCTCTTATGGAGATGGAAGACAATGTATGCCCGTCCTTTGGGGCATGCCCTTCCATGGGTACGGCCAATACGATGCAGATGCTCGGAGAGGTGCTCAATCTCGTTCTTCCGGGGACATCCACGATACCGGCTTCTGACAATGCAAAGCTCAGAAAGGCGAGAGAGGCGGGCATGTGTGCGGTAGAGATGGCTAAGGCAGGGAGAAGGCCGTCAGAACTTATCACAAGAGAAGTGCTGCATAACGCAATTATGTTTGACATGGCGGTTGCAGGATCGACGAATGCCGTCCTCCACCTTCTGTCCTACGGCTACGAGCTTGGCATTGAACTTACATTGGAAGACTTCGAAAGATATGCAAAGGAAATTCCGTGTATCAATGCCGTCGTACCGAGCGGGCCGTATACGGTCGTGGACTTCCACTATGCAGGCGGAGTGATGAATGTGATGAAGATGCTGGAGAGCAAGCTGTTCACGGATGTGACCGGCATGTACGGGACGTCATGGTCTGAGATGCTCTCTAAAGTCACACCCGAGGAGAATGAAGTTATCCACTCACTGGAACGTCCTCTGTTCCATGAGCCGGGACTGAAGATACTCAGGGGCAACCTGTCGCCGAACGGTGCTATCGTACGGCCTACGGCAGTATACGAAGAGGTGAAATACATGAGGGGAAGGGCGAAGGTGTTCGAGGGAGACCGTGCTGCATTTGACGCCATCCAGGCAGGCGAGATCGTTCCGGGAGATATCATTGTCATCCGTTATGAAGGCTGCAAGGGTGCCCCGGGCATGAAGGAGCTGATGCTGAGCATAGATGCACTTATCGGACTCGGACTTCACAAGAGTGTCGGGTTGATTTCCGACGCTAGATTCTCGGGCTTCAATTATGGGGCAATCATCGGCCACGTATCACCGGAAGCCTATGATGGAGGTAATATCGCTCTTGTGGAAGAAGGAGATGAGATTGTCATTGATATTCCCGGAGGGGAAGTGTCCATGCTCGTGCCGGAAGAAGAGCTGGCAAGGAGAAGAGAGAAGTGGGTATGCCCGCCGCTTAAAGAGGAAAAGGGCTGCCTCAACATCTATGCCAAGATGTGCCGTCCGGCAGAAGAAGGCGGGGCTATGCAGCCATGGGATCTTAGAGCCAGATTTAAAAGATAGACGGTTTTGCATTTGTCTCATAATTAGTGTCCCGGTATACCTGCCTGTCCTGGCTCCCGGGACACTAATACCGGTTAAGGCCGTCTGTCAGGGCGGCGTTCGGATGAGGTGAAAAAAGATGAGAAAATTGAAAAAATTTGTTGACATTTGGACCAAGTCATAGTAATATATTCTTCGGACGGTTTAAGTCATGCGGAAGTGTCGGAACTGGCAGACGAGCAAGACTAAGGATCTTGTGAGCAATGCGCTCGTGTGGGTTCAAGTCCCATCTTCCGCAGTTTACCGGAAACTGAGAAGCTTTAGAATAAAAGCTTCTCAGTTTTTTTTGTGCTTAATTTAGCGCTAAGTGGGTCGATAGATAATAAGAGTGCTACTTTTCGGTAACGGAGCGAATCACTTAGGCAGGGAGGGGATAAGCATATGGCGTATATGGAGGCATTATCAGGAGGAAATCTGCGGTCTGACGTAGAGTCCGGGATGTTCATTGTGGAGCTCGGAAGTCAGAAAGTTTTCTGGTCACAAGGAACCCTTAAGACGATGAAGAGACCGAGAAATGGTGAACGTATAGAAGATTATTTTGCCTGTATGCTGCATGAAGATGATGTTGCCCGCTTTATGGGTGATTATGTAAAGATTGCGGATGGCACTTTTTGCAGCAGTGCGAATTTGTACCGTATGAGGAATCTGTATGGCTACTATCAGTATATGGGGGTCAGGCTGTGGCCCGTAGAGGACACTTTGTCGGACGTTATATATCTGGCTGGCATTATAAGCGAGGCAGATTACTATAATATTATTGACCCTGTCACTGCACTCCCCAATAATTATAGCTTCAGAAAATATTTATTTGAGAAGGTAGGGGAAGATGGCAGATGGGCTGTAATAATGTTGGGAATCGACGATTTTTCTAATATAAATGAACTCTTTTCTTATTCCACAGGGGATCTGCTCCTGCAGGACTGCGCCCGCCGGATCCAGAAGCTTTTGCCGGAAAACGCCAGCCTGTTCCGGCTGGATGGAGATGGCTTTGGCATCGTTATGCAGGACTGCGATGAGGAAGATGTAAAAGAGTGGTACACGCGATTGAAGAAAAGCTGCATTGCGGAAAAATTCAGTGCTGCAGAGTATAAGTTCCTTCTGACGATATCCGGGGGTGCATGCTGCTTTCCAAAGGATGGTAAAGACTTTGAAACGCTTTACCGCAATGCGGGCAAAGCGCTGCAGACTTCCAAGAAGAGCGGAAAAAACTGTCTGGTCGTATACAGTGAGGACCTGGCAGAAAAGGACAAGAGGCACGCGTCACTTCTGTCAGCGCTGCGGGAATCTGTCGTATTAGGCTTTAAAGGGTTTTATATGGTATACCAGCCGATAGTAAATGCGAAGAACCAGCAGCTCGTAGGATGTGAGGCGCTGTTGAGGTGGGACACTCCTGTCTTTCCACAAGAGGAGGAGATATCCCCGGTAGAATTTATTCCCATTTTAGAGGAGAACGGGCTGATGCTGGAAATGGGCAGATGGGTGCTGGAAACGGCCATCCGCCAGTGTGCCGAATGGTGCAGATACAAAGCGGATTTCCAGATGAACATTAACGTGTCCAGCCTCCAGTTTGAAGTGCCGTCCTTCAAATTCCTTTTGATGGATATGCTTACCGATTACCGGGTAAACCCTGCGAATATAACGCTGGAGCTGACCGAGAGCGGTAAAGTGAAAGATCCGGTCGTTCTGAGCAAAGAGTTTGACTTTATCAGGGCCCAGGGTGTCCATATAGCTTTGGACGATTTTGGGACCGGATATTCTTCACTGGAAGTTCTCCGGCTTTTGAGCGCGGACGAGCTGAAAATAGACCGGTCATTCTTGGAGCGTATTTCCTACAATGTGACAGATCAGGCTCTGCTTTCCACGCTGGTAAACCTGAGCCGGAACATGAATATGGAAGTATGCGTAGAAGGAATCGAGGACAGTAAGATGGAGGAACACGTATGCCGTCTGAATCCAGATCTGCTCCAGGGATATTTTTACAGCTATCCTCTGAGAGTGAAGGAGTTTGAAGCGAAGTATTTTACAGGGCTTTTGGCCGGAACGTATACGATAGCGGAGCGTTCCAGGCCGGAGCACAGCCAGAGCCTTGTCTATGCATCCTTCCGGCCCGCTCAGCCGATGAAGGCCCAGGAGATGATTGACAGCGCCTATGCTGGAATCTTCCAGGTCGGCATAGATGAACAATTCTCGCTTCTCACCTGTAACGAGGGATACAGGCGTATGCTTGGCTACACGGCGCAGGAGATGGAGAAGAAGTTTAAAAACCATGCACTCGGGCTCGTACATCCAGACGATATCGAATATGTGAACGAAGAGATCCGCAGGCAGCTTGGGGAGAGCGATACCGTGACGATAGAATTCCGGGTTGTCCGAAAAGACGGCTGGCCGATCTGGATTGTGGGAACGGGCAACGTATACCGCGGAGCCGACGGCACGTCAAGCCTTGTAGTCGTTATCATCAATAATGATGCGAACAAGAGAAGGCAGATTGCCAGGGAAAATGAATATACGACAGCGGAAAAGATACTGGCCAACCTTCCTACGGGAGTCAAATGTGTCAGGTTTGATGCGGACTTCACGATAGACTATATCTCAAAAAGCATGTTGAATCTCACGGGATATACGAGGGATGAGATCAGCCAGATATTTGACAACAAATATATCAACCTCATCTATGAGGAGGACAGGGCGCTGGTGACGAACGATATTCTTGAACAGCTGAAAGTCAGCAACATCGTCACTATGAAATATCGGTCTCCATGTAAGGATGGCCGGCTAATCTGGCTTGAAACGATATCTAAGCTCTGTGAAGCAGATGAGGACGGGATACAGCGGGCTTATTCTATGGTGATGGATATCACGGATAGCGGAGAGAAGAGAGCGGATACCGAGCAGGGTCTGAATATTACGAACCGGTATGAAATGGTTGCCGAGCAGCTCGGAGAATATTATATGGAATATGATTTTGCCAGCGACAAGATGGCCTTCTCTGATAATTTTAACCGCATATTCGGATATGAGGGGAAGATATCGCTTTCCGAAGTGATGGCCAGGGTACATGAGGAGGATGTCCCCGCGCTGATGGAAGGGATAGCGGCGGCGAAGAACGGGATACGCCCTGACCCTGTAGAGCTGCGGCTGCTTGTTCCGGGCAAGACGTACCGCTGGCTGTCCGTTACGATGACAGTACCGGAAAAGTTTGGCGACAAGCCGATGACCGTGCTGGCAAAGCTAACGGACATAGATGAAGAAAAAAGAGAACTGGAGCAGCTGCGCATAAAGTCTCAGAGAGATTCGACGACGGATCTGCTCAATAAAGCCGCCACGGAGGAACGGATACGGAACGTCCTTGACGGTGCGTGTGACGGGGATTATTATGCGTTTTTCATGATTGACGTAGACCATTTTAAGAAAGTGAACGATACCTATGGGCATTTCACCGGAGATGCCGTACTGCACAGCCTTGCGCGGCGGATCCAAAAACGGTTCCGTAAGGCGGATATCATCGGGAGAGTGGGCGGCGACGAATTTCTGGCCTTCATGTCTTACAGCGGAGAGGTCCGGGAAGTGATCTCCAAGGCAGAAGCTCTCGTAGACGAACTCCATCAGCCGATGGGCATCAATGATGAGTCAGTCAGGGCCACGGTCAGCATCGGGGTTTCCTGCTACCCCGAAGACGGCAGAGACTTTTACGACTTATACCGCAGGGCCGACAGCGCCCTCTACCGCAGGAAGTCGATGAACCGCGACGGTTTCTGCCTTGCCGCCCGGTTTGAAGCCCCGGCAGAGTAACAAGTGATTCATAACAAAATCAGTTAATTGACAGCGGAGGATATATAAAAAAAAATATGTCCTCCGCTTTTTGCTTGCGTGAAATATCGTCAAGAATAATACGCTGAACTTGGGGGCATGTTAGTAATAAAAATGCAGAAATAAAAAAAAGACTAATAATTCTGATGAATTAAAAAAATGCAATAAAAAGTCTAACATTATGTATCGCATGGTGTATAATGAAGTTAAATAATGGAAATTGCGATAGGGGTCAGACCCCCAGCGCAGCAGGGGTCTGACCCCTATGAAAATGGAGGGATTTGTATGCTGGAGAAGTTGGATTTAACAAAATCATTGAGCAAGTCTGAATATAGGGACAAGATGTTGGAATTGGAGCCAAAACTTGGAAAACTACAGCGGGAGTGCCGTGAGCTAGGCATTCCGGTCATGATCGCTTTTGAAGGTTATGGTGCCGCCGGCAAGGGCGTACAGATCGGTGAGCTCATTCAGGCTTTGGATCCGAGAGGCTTTGAAGTGCATGCAGTGAAGAACGAGACGGAGGAAGAACGGCTGCACCCGTTCATGTGGAGGTTCTGGACAAAGATGCCTTCGAGAGGGCGGATCGCAATCTATGACAGCACATGGTACCGTAAGGTGCTGATCGACCGGTTCGACAAGAAGACGAAGAAGAAGGACGTGTCGGCGGCCTATGATTCTATCTGCTCTTTTGAGCAGCAGCTGACGGACGACGGCATGGTGCTGATCAAAATATTTCTGGCTATAGATAAGAAGGAACAGAAGAAGCGGTTTGAGAAGCTGCTGGATTCTAAAGAGACAGCGTGGAGAGTCAGCCAGGGTGACAGAAGGCGCAACAAGGATTTTGCACGATATGAAAAGATGAACGAAGATATGCTGGCCCGGACCGATACGGACTATGCGCCCTGGAATATCGTAGAAGCGACGGACCGGCGGTTTGCTGCGGCAAAAATTTATTCTATCGTAATCCAGGCGCTGTCAGAGCGTGTAGACTGTGTGAAAAAAGAGCTGGAAGAAAGAGAAAATGTCAAGGTATACACGGCAGAAGACCTTCAGGAGCTGTCAGGGGAAGAGGCAGAAAAGGATAAGAAGCTCGGCGAATCCATACTGGCGAAGGCAGATCTGAGCCTTTCATATAGTAAAGAGGAGTATAAGAAGAGGCTGGATAAGCTGCAGAACAAAATGTCGAAACTGCACGGAGAACTGTACCGGAGAAGGATACCGGTCGTACTTGGATTTGAAGGGTGGGACGCAGGAGGAAAAGGCGGCGCAATCAAACGGCTGACAGCGAAGATGGATCCGAGAGGATACGTCGTCCGGCCGACGGCATCCCCAAATGATATCGAAAAGGCGCACCACTATCTGTGGCGGTTCTGGACTGCTATGCCGAAAGCGGGGCACGTAGCCATATTCGACCGTACCTGGTACGGAAGGGTGATGGTAGAACGTATCGAAGGCTTCTGTACAAGAGGAGAGTGGCAGAGGGCTTATAAAGAAATCAATGATATGGAAAAAGACCTGACAGATGCAGGCGCCATCGTAATGAAGTTCTGGATGCAGATCGATAGGGAGGAACAGGAGCGCAGGTTCAAAGCCCGGCAGGAGAATCCGGAAAAACAGTGGAAGATAACAGACGAAGACTGGAGGAACCGTGAGAAATGGGACCAGTATGAAGAGGCGGTCAATGAGATGCTCATACGTACATCCACGGCAAAGGCCCCATGGATTGTCGTGGAAGGAAACTGTAAGTACTATGCAAGAATCAAAGTTTTAGAGACGGTAGTGGAGGCGATAGAAAAGCGCCTCGAAGCAGAAAAGAGGGATGATCGATGAGAAACCACGAGGTGACGGAAATGCAGCCCTTGCTGACAGAAGACGGCTCTCTCAGAGAGCCGGGCTGGTCAAAAAGACTCTTACAGCAGTATGACAGGCGCCAGATCAAGGCGCCCAAGTTCAGGATTAAGGAGTGGGATTACTATCTTGTACTGAATGAAGAGTTTGCGGGGGCGTTTACCATATCGGACGACGGCTATATCGGGCTGCAGTCCGTCTCGCTGCTGAATTTTAAGGAAGGGTGGGAACATACGGAGACGATACTGAATGCCTTTCCGATGGGGAAATTTGGGCTGCCCGCTACATCAGTGGCAGGCGACACGGTATACAGAGACAGGCGCCTGCAGATGCGCTTCGCCGTCGTGGAAGGACAGCGCCGCATTACGTGCAGCTTTGACAACTTTTATCATGGAAAGCCATTCTCATGCGATATCCTGCTGCATCAGCCTGACATGGACACGATGGTAATCGCGACACCGTGGAGAAATAAAAAAACAGCATTCTATTATAATCAGAAGATAAACTGTATGAAAGCGGAAGGAGCCATGCATTACGATGGGAAAACATATACGTTCTGCCCGGATGCTGACTACGGAACGCTAGACTGGGGGCGGGGTGTGTGGACCTATGACAACCGGTGGTACTGGGGATCCGGCAATGCCACGATTGACGGGAAGCCTTTTGGGTTCAATATCGGATACGGGTTCGGAGATACTTCGGCAGCGTCGGAAAATATGTTATTTTACGGCGGCAAGTGTCATAAATTAGATGATGTGACATTCCATATTCCTAAGAATGATTATATGGAGCCTTGGACATTCACATCGAGCGACGGGCGGTTCGAGATGGACTTTGAACCGGTTCTTGACAGGGCGGCCAGGACATCGGCCCTCGTCATCGTGACAGACCAGCATCAGGTGTTCGGCAAAATGAGCGGGCGGGCGGTTCTGGATGACGGGGAAGTGATAGAAGTAAAAGATATGATGTGTTTTGCAGAAGAGGTACATAACAGGTATTAAAGGAGCGGAGGATTGAGGATGACAATCAGGGAACAGCTGGAACGAAGGGAAATCGAATATTTGAGTCCATATGCCGCACTGAGCAAGGATTCCCGGGGAAGGAAGAAGGAAGAGGAAGAATGTGATATCCGGCCCGTATTCCAGAGGGACAGAGACAGAATCCTGCACTGTAAGGCGTTCCGGAGGCTGAAACAGAAGACGCAGGTGTTTCTGCTTCCGAAAGGGGATCACTACCGCACGAGGCTTACCCACACGCTGGAAGTGTCGCAGAATGCCAGGACGGTGGCAAAGGCGCTGCGCTTGAACGAAGATTTGGTGGAGGCTATCGCACTGGGCCATGATCTTGGGCATACGCCCTTCGGCCATGCGGGAGAGAGGGCGTTAAACGATGTTAATCCAGATGGGTTCCGCCACAATGAACAGAGTGTCAGAGTAGTCGAATGCCTGGAAAAGCAGGGGGAAGGCCTGAACCTCACGTGGGAGGTCCTCGACGGAGTATTAAACCATAAGTCCAGCGGCAGCCCCCACACGCTGGAAGGGCAGATTGTACAGCTGTCGGATAAGATTGCCTATATCAACCATGACATAGATGATGCCGTGCGGGGAGGCATCCTGAAAGAGGAGGATATTCCCGCCAGATACACGGATATACTGGGCAATACGACCAAAGTGAGGCTCGACACGATGATTCACAATGTCATCACCAACAGTATGAACCAGCCAAAGATCAGCATGTCACAGGAGGTGCGGGAAGCTACGCTTGGCCTCCGGAGATTCATGTTTGAGAATGTATACCAGAATCCTACGGCAAAGGGAGAAGAAGTCAAGGCTGTCAATATGATTACCAACTTGTATGAGTATTATATAAGGCATATGGAGCTTCTGCCCGGGCAGTATCTGTCCATGATGGATGCAAACGGGGTGAGCAGGGAACAGATCGTGTGTGATTACATTGCCGGAATGACGGATACATACGCAGTAAAGAAGTTTGAAGAATTTTTTGTACCGGAATCTTGGAAAATTTAAAGGAAATCTAATGGTTTTGTCGAATACTATATATGAGGACATTTTTACCCGGAGCAGTATAAATGATTCTGCGCCGGGTATCTCAGCGTAAATATAGGAGGAACGATGTATTATTCAGATGATCTGATTGAAGAAGTGAGAGCAAAAAATGACATAGTAGATGTGATTTCAGGTTATGTGAAACTGCAGAAAAAAGGAAGTTCCTATTTTGGATTATGTCCGTTTCATAATGAAAAGTCGCCGTCATTTTCAGTCAGCAGACAGAAGCAGATGTATTACTGCTTCGGGTGCGGTGCCGGAGGAAACGTCTTTACTTTCATAATGGAATATGAAAATTATACATTTGTGGAAGCGCTCCGTTATCTGGCGGAACGCGCAGGCGTCGAGCTGCCGGAGCAGGACGATTCCGAAGAGGCGAAGAAAAAGGCGGGGGTGAGGACGACTCTGCTGGAAATCAATAAGCTGGCGGCACAGTTTTATTATGCGCAGCTGAAAGACGCAAGAGGTGAGCATGCGTTAGACTATCTGAAACGCCGGGAGCTGAGTGACGACACGATACGCGCTTTCGGACTTGGGTATTCCGGCAAGTCCGGGAAAGAACTGTACAGATACTTGAAGTCTAAAGGGTACTCAGACGACATATTGTTTAAGGCGGGACTGATTGCGTTTAACGAACGAAGCGGTCCTTATGACAAGTTCTGGAACCGAGTCATGTTTCCAATCATGGACGCGAACAGCAAGGTCATTGGATTCGGGGGCCGTGTGATGGGCGACGGACAGCCTAAATACCTCAACTCTCCGGAGACGATGATATTTGATAAGAGCAGAAACCTGTATGGGCTCAACAGGGCAAGAACCTTCAGGAAACCTTATTTTCTGCTCTGCGAGGGGTATATGGACGTGATATCTCTGCACCAGGCCGGATTCGGCAATGCGGTAGCTTCGCTGGGGACAGCGCTTACTTCGGGACATGCTTCCCTCATCCGGAGGTATGTCGAAGAAGTGTATCTGACCTATGACAGCGATGAGGCGGGGACCAAAGCGGCGCTCAGGGCCGCGCCTATTCTAAAAGAAGCTGGAATCACTGCCAGGGTTATCCGCATGGAACCGTACAAAGACCCGGATGAGTTCATCAAGAACCTGGGAGCGGAGGCTTTCGAGGAACGGATTGGCAAGGCACGGAACGGATTCATGTTCGGCCTGGAAATTCTGGAGAAGCAGTATGACATGAAGTCTCCGGAAGGCAAGACGGAATTCATGCGGGCGGCAGCCACAAGGCTTACAGAGTTTGACGAGGAGATTGAACGGAATAATTACATAGAAGCAGTAGCGGGCGCATATCACGTCGGCTACGAAGATTTGAGAAAGCTGGTCGGGAAGATGGCAATCCAGAAAGGGCTTGCGAAGCCTGTCGTCAGGGCAAAGACAGCGTCTGGACGGGAGAAGGAAAATGGTATTGTCAAATCCCAGAAAATACTGCTTACGTGGCTGATTGAGGAAGAGAGCATCTTCCGGCAGATTGAAAAATATATCAAGCCTTCGGATTTCTCGGGAGGGCTGTACCGGACGGTTGCACAGCTTCTGTATGAACAGTATGATGCAGGAGAAGTGAATCCTGCAAAGCTTATGAATCATTTCACGGATGAGGAAGAGCACCGGGAGGTTGCAGGACTGTTCCACACGAAGATCAAAGAACTTTCAACGGCCGCTGAGCAGGAAAAAGCACTGAAGGAAACGGTAATACGGGTCAAAAGCCACGGTATCGAGGAGGCCACACGGAATCTGGAACCTACGGATATCCAGGGACTACAACAGTTGATGGAAGACAAAAGAGCCTTGCAGGGCCTTGAAAAACTGCATATTTCTGTCAATTAAGGATAAAATATAAACAAGCAATGAGAGGATGGACACTACATGGAAGAAAACACAGTGAAATTTGAGGAGAAATTAAAAGAACTGGTATCTCTCGGAAAAAAGAAGAAAAGTATTCTGGAGCTTCAGGAGATCAACGATTTCTTCTCTGACATGGAACTTGAATCCGAACAGATGGAAAGAGTGTTTGAGCACCTGGAAACAAACAATATCGATGTGCTGCGCATCAGCGGGGACGACGATGATATCGACGACGCAGATATCATCATCTCCGAAGAAGATGAGGTAGATGTTGAGAAAATAGATCTCTCTGTTCCGGACGGTATCAGCATAGAAGATCCTGTCCGCATGTATCTGAAAGAAATAGGTAAAGTTCCGCTTCTTACGGCGGATGAGGAAGTCGACCTTGCAAAACGGATGGCAGACGGGGACGAGGAGGCCAAAAAGAGGCTGGCAGAAGCGAACCTTCGTCTTGTAGTCAGTATCGCCAAGCGTTATGTAGGGCGGGGGATGCTGTTTCTTGACCTGATTCAGGAAGGGAACCTGGGACTGATCAAAGCGGTAGAAAAATTTGATTACCATAAAGGGTTCAAGTTCAGCACGTATGCCACGTGGTGGATCCGTCAGGCGATTACCAGAGCGATTGCCGACCAGGCAAGAACCATCCGGATTCCGGTCCATATGGTAGAGACGATCAACAAGCTGATCCGTGTGTCCAGACAATTGTTGCAGGAACTGGGAAGAGAACCTACGCCGGAGGAGATTGCGGCCGAACTGGACATGCCGGTGGAGAGAGTGAGGGAAATCCTTAAAAATCTCCCAGGAGCCGGTGTCGCTTGAGACGCCGATTGGTGAGGAAGAAGACAGCCATCTCGGCGATTTCATACAGGATGACAACGTACCCGTACCTGCGGAGGCAGCGGCTCAGACACTTCTGAAAGAGCAGCTTGACGAGGTGCTGGATACATTGACAGAGAGGGAACAGAAGGTGCTCCGCCTGAGATTCGGCATGAATGATGGACGGGCCCGCACGCTGGAGGAAGTAGGCAAGGAATTTGACGTAACGAGGGAAAGAATCCGTCAGATTGAGGCGAAAGCGCTCAGAAAGCTTCGTCATCCGAGCCGCAGCAGAAAATTAAGAGATTATCTGGATTAAGGAAGAGGCGCCTATGGAACTATCAAAAAGACTGCGTGCAGTAGCCGGTCTTGTGACAGAGGGCGCCTCTGTTGCAGATATCGGTACTGACCACGGATATATACCAATATATCTTATCATGTCTGGAACCGCCAGGAAGGCGATTGCCTCGGATATCAATGCAGGACCGCTTGAGAGGGCCAGGATACATATTCAGGAGAGCGGCGCGGCCGGCCAGATTGAGACGAGACGTTCGGACGGGCTGGAGGCGGTCAGGCCGGGAGAGGCAGACACGATGATAGCGGCCGGAATGGGCGGGGGGCTAATCATCAGGATACTGGAAGCCGGGAAAGCAGTGACCGGGCAGATGAAAGAGCTGATTCTCCAGCCCCAGTCTGAAATCAAAAAGGTACGGAGCTATCTGGTCAGCCATGGCTTTTCCATAGCGGAAGAAGATATGGTGGAGGAAGAAGGAAAGTACTATCCCATGATGAAAGTAGTGCACGGAACCGCAGGGGTATATACGGAGGCAGAGCTGCTCTATGGAAAGCTGCTGTTGGAACAGCGGCATCCAGTATTAAAGGAATATCTGCTGAGGGAGAAGCGTATAAAGAATGATATAGCTGTCCGGCTGGGCGGCAGCAGAAACGCGCGCTCCAGAGAGCGCGAAAGCGAGATCGAAAAGGAGCTTCGCCTTATAGATGAGGCTCTTGACCACTATAGATAGCAGAGAGGAAGGTTTTGGTATGCTTTGCCAGGAAATCATAGATATTATAGAGAAGAGCTATCCGGAAAAGTACGCGCTTGACTGGGATAACGTAGGACTGCTTGCGGGCAGGGACGACAAGGAAGTAACACGTATCTACATCGCTCTGGATGCGACGGACGAGGTCGTAGAAGCAGCGGCGGAACAGGGGGCGGATATGCTTATCACCCATCATCCTCTCATATTCGGCGGTCTCAGGCAGGTGACAAACCGTGACTTTATCGGGCGGCGTATTATCAAACTGCTGCAGAATGACATATCTTATTATGCGATGCATACAAATTATGATGTACTCGGTATGGCGGATCTGTCCGGAAGGATGCTCCATCTTCACGATGCCGAAGTGCTGGAAGTGACTTGGGATGACGGAAGCCAGGAAGGAATCGGCAGAGTGGCTGATTTAGAGGAGTCCATATCGCTTGCAGAATGTGCCGAGGCGGTAAAGGCCAGCTTCAACCCGGGACCGGTCAAGGTGTTCGGGGAGCTCGGGCGCAGGATCAAGAGAGTAGCCATATCGCCGGGAGCGGGCAAAAGCATGATTGGAGCAGCGCTCGGCAAGAAAGCAGACGTACTTGTCACTGGGGATATCGACCATCATACGGGCATTGACGCGGTGGCGGAAGGACTCTGCATTATAGATGCCGGGCATTATGGGGTGGAACATATCTTTGTTGAAGATATGAAAAGATATCTGGAAGAGCATGCCCAAGGTATAGAAGTGGCTGCCGCACCCATCCGGCATCCGTTTGTAATCATTTGAGCTTTGCACGACGTAACCACAGGACGGATGACGGGAGAAGGAGGAAGATATGGATAAGGAATTGTACAGCGTACAGATAGGGGACGAGATAAAGCGCTATGAGAGCGGGACTACATATGAGCAGATTGCCCGGGAATACCAGAAGGATTATCCTTATGACATCGTGCTGATATTTGTGAACGGTCGACTTCAGGAGCTTTATAAGCCGTTAAAATCCGATTGTGTAGTCAGCTTTGTGACGACTGCGGAGAATATCGGTCATAAGACGTACAAGAGAAGCATGAGCCTGATGCTTGTAAAGGCTGTCTATGACGTGGCCAACCACGAGGCCATCGACAAAGTGAGAATCCATTTCGCGGTGAGCAAAGGATATTTCTGCACGGTAGAAGGAGATATCGAATTGAACCAGGATTTTCTTGATAAAGTAGAGGCGCGTATGCGCGAGATGGTCGAGATGGATATGCCTATCCATAAAAGAAGCATCCATACGGACGATGCTGTCGCGCTGTTCCGCCAGCATGGAATGCGGGATAAGGAGAGGCTGTTTGAATATAGGAGAGTGTCGAAGGTCAATATATACAGCATGAATGAATTTGAAGACTATTACTACGGATACATGGTTCCGAGCGCCGGTTATCTGAAGTATTTTAAACTGTACCTGTATGATGAAGGGTTTGTCGTACAGATGCCGGTGGAAGAGGCGCCGGATATCGTCCCTCCGTTCGAACCGCAGAACAAGTTATTCCAGGTGCTTAAAGAATCTACAAAGTGGGGCGATATACAAGGCATCGAGACAGTCGGTGCGCTGAACGACAAGATAACGAAGAGCGATGTACGGGAAGTGGTGCTCGTTCAGGAGGCGATGCAGGAGAAGAAGATTGCAGACATAGCTTCAGAGATAGCAGGGCGTCCGGAGATTAAATTTGTCCTTATCGCCGGCCCGTCCTCATCCGGAAAAACGACATTTTCACACAGGCTCTCCATCCAGCTTCGGGCAAACGGGCTCGTTCCGCATCCGATAGCCGTGGACAATTATTTTGTGGAGAGAGAGGACAATCCGAAGGATGCGGACGGAAATTATGATTTCGAGTGCCTTGAGGCCGTGGACGTGGATCTGTTTAACAGACAGCTTCGTGAGCTGACAGAGGGAAAAGAAGTTATCATTCCGAATTTTAATTTCGTAACGGGACATAAGGAGTATACGAACAAGCCTAAGAAGCTCGGAGAGAACGACGTGCTTGTAATCGAAGGAATCCACTGTCTGAATCCAAAGCTTACCGAACAGCTGGCGGATGAGAACAAATATAAGATATATATCAGTGGCCTGACGCAGCTGAATATCGATGAGCACAACAGGATTCCGACCACTGACGGCAGGCTGATACGCAGAATCGTACGAGATGCAAGGACCCGCGGTTCGTCTGCCAGAAGGACTATCAGCATGTGGCCATCCGTGAGGAGGGGAGAGGAGCGGAACATATTTCCGTTCCAGGAAGAGGCGGACGTGATGTTCAATTCTGCCCTCATCTATGAGCTTGCGGTCCTGAAGCCGTATGTGGAGGCTCTTTTGTTTGGCATCGAGAAGGACTCCGTGGAATATATAGAGGCAAAAAGGCTTCTGAAATTCCTCGATTATTTTGTGGGGATTGGAAGTGAGTATGTGCCGACAAATTCCCTGCTCAGAGAATTTATCGGCGGAGGCTGCTTTAACGTGTAAGGAACAGATAGGAAGGACTCCGAAGGGAGAATTACAGCTTCATATCGTCCGGAAGCGGAGAGAGGAACTGCATCGTTTCACCCGTAATAGGATGTGTAAATGTGAGCCGGTGGGAATGGAGCGCCTGCCGGCTTATCACAGTATAGTCGGGATGATACAGGAAATCACCCGGAAGAGGATGCCCGATATGCTTTAGGTGCACGCGTATCTGGTGCGTGCGCCCGGTATCAAGCGTGACAGACAGAAGAGAATACCCATCTCTGTAATCGAGCCGTCTAAAATGGGTGCAGGCGTATTCACCGTCCGATGTATCTACACATCGTTCGATGGTGGACCCGGAACGGCGGGCGATAGGGGCTGTAATCGTCCCTTCAGCCGGGGTCAGGCCTGAAGCCAGTGCCAGGTATTCACGGCCGATGCGCCTCTCTTTTATCATGGCAGACAGAAGAGAGGCGCTCAGCATGTGTTTCGCCACGATGAGAAGTCCGCTCGTATTCTTATCCAGTCTGTTGATACAGCGGTATGTAAAGGAAATGCCCTTGGTGTTGTAATAGGAGACGAGGGCGTTGGCCAGCGTGTTGTCGTGATTGCCATGGGACGGGTGGATGGGCATGCCGGCCGGTTTGTCAATGACGAGGATATCTTCGTCTTCATACATAATATGTAAGGGAAGGGGAACCGGCAGAATACCGGAGGACCCTTCCCTTTCCTGTATGCTAACCATAAGCTTGTCCCCGACTGCAAGGGTATCTCCGGTCCTGGCCCATGCCCCATTGCGGACGATGCCGTCCGGCGTCCGTTTCAGATGGGTGATTATGGTACGAGAATATCCCCGGCTTTTTAGAAAGCCGAGGATATCCATCCCTTCATATTCTTTTGATATGCTGTAGTCAAGTACCCGTTCCATACTGCACCTCTTTGCTACTTAGATTTTACTTCCCGCCACAATTCATTGTATATGGCATCGTTTTCGTCCCCGAGGAATCGGAACGTCTCACATCTGTCCAGATCCTCTGCAGGGGGGAAGGCTATCGGATTGTCCCGGAGCGATTCATCCTCAATCAGCGCGCGTCCTCCCACGTTCGGGGTGGAGTAGGTGATATAGTCGAAGTTCATCTTGGCGATATCCGGGCGGCACAGGAAGTTGATGAACGTTTCCGCGTTTTCCTTGTGCTTTGCATTCTTAGGGATAACCCAGGAATCAACCCATACATTAGAGCCTTCCTTTGGTATGACATATTGAAGGTCCGGATTCTCCCACTGAGTGTATATGGCCTCCCCGGAATAGATGACGCCGATGGCCGCTTCATTGCCGATCATCTTATCGCGGACCTGATCTATGACATAAGCCTGTACGAGCGGTTTCTGCTGGATCAACAGCTTCTTGGCCGCTTCCAGTTCATCCAGGTCCGTGGAGTTCAATGAGAAGCCGAGATATTTCAATGTGATTCCGAAAGCGTCCCTGACGCTGTCCTGCATCAGTATGTTATCTCTGTATCTCTCATCCCAGAGCACGCTCCAGCTGTCGATTGGTTCATCCACCATCGTCTTATTGTACAGGATACCTACGGTTCCCCATGTGTAAGGGACAGAATACTTGTTATCGGGGTCGAACTGGCGGGACATCCCCATATAGGTGTCACCAATTTCTTTTATATTAGGTATATTGCTGAAATCAATCTCAGCGAGCAGGTCATTTTCTATCATCCGCTGAATCATATAATCAGAAGGGCAGACAACGTCGTACGCAATCGCGCCTGACTGTATCTTCGGATACATGATTTCATTTGTCTCATATTCCTCATAGACGACATCGATGCCCGTCTCTTCTTCAAATATGGCAATCGCGTCCGGATCCAGGTATTCTCCCCAATTGTAGACGATGACCTGGTTATCTCCGCCGGTGTCTGTCCTGGAACCGTAGAAGACGCCTCCTACGATTACGACCACCGCCATCATGACCGGAACGACTTTACGGAAGAGGAGGCGGCTAATCTTATGCCTGCGCCGCTGCCTTACAGGTTCACGCCTACGGCCTTGCTTCTCCTCAGGAGATATGTTTACGAGGATGAGCAGGAGAAGCACGGTGACAAACATGATGGTAGAAAGGGCGTACATCTCAGGCTTGATTCCCTTGCGCACTTCACTGTATATCTTTGTGGACAGGGTGTCCACTCCCGGCCCCTTTGTAAAATGCGTGATGATGAAATCATCCAGCGACATCGTAAAGGCCAGGAGAAAACCGGAGGATACACCGGGGAGGATATCTGGAAATACGACTTTGAAAAATGCGTGGACAGGAGAGGCTCCCAGGTCCAGCGCCGCCTCATAGGTGCTCTTGTTCGTCTGTTTCAGCTTCGGCGTGACACTCAATATGACATAAGGGATATTAAACGTTATATGTGCCAGCAGAATCGTAGAAAAACCGAGGGAGAAGCGGAATGCGATGAACAGAAGCATGAGTGAGATACCTGTCACGATATCCGCGTTCAGCATCGGTATGTTGGTGACTCCCATCATAAATGTACGGAACCTGTTCCGAAGCGCCTGGATTCCGATAGCGGCGGCTGTTCCGATGACAGTGGCTATCAGGGCGGAGAGCAGCGCGATGATAAGCGTCGTATATAAAGCATTCATTATCTGGTCGTTGCGGAACAATTCCACATACCATTTTGTTGTAAATCCTCCCCATTTGGATCGTGACTTGGACTTGTTGAACGACAGTATCATCAAGGTTACGATCGGCGCGTAAAGAAGGATCAGGATAAGGGTAAGATAGATTCTCTGTAATACGCTCTTCATCAAAATGCTGTCCCCTCCCCGTCTTTGTCATATTTGGCGATAAGCGCCATGCTTATGATAATGAATACCATAAGTACGAGTGAAAGCCCGGAACCTACATGCCAGTTGCTTCCCTGCTTGAACTCCTGTTCGATGACATTGCCGATGAGCAGTATCTTGCTCCCTCCGAGCAGGTCAGAGATTACAAATGTAGTAAGAGCCGGGACGAATACCATCGTAACCCCGCTAATGATGCCCGGTACGCTTAAGGGGAGGATGATGCGCAGGAACGTCTGGACGCTGTTGGCACCAAGGTCTCTGGCAGCAGCAATAATGTCTTTGTCTATCTTAGACAGTACGTTATATATGGGCAGTACCATGAACGGCAGGAAATTATAAACCATGCCAAGTACGATGGCATACGGCGTATTGATAATATCCAGCGACGGCAGATGCAGGAACTCCAGGACGACATTGATGATACCGTTTTTTTCCAGCAGGTTCTGCCAAGCCAGCGTGCGCAGAAGGAAATTCATCCACATAGGAAGGATGAAGATCAGTACGATAAAGCTCTGCTGGTTCACCCCCAGATTCGTAAGTATCATGGAGAGCGGATAGGCAAGGATAAGGCAGAACACCGTGCTGACGAAAGAGAGCAGCAGCGCCAGCCCTAGCGCTTTTAAATTCTCTGGCGTTGTTATCCTGGCAATATTGAGAAAAGTGAACCCTCCGTCTTTGTCCGTGAACCCATAATACAAAATCATGAGCAGAGGTATGATGATAAAAGCGGCACACCAGAACATATAAGGCCCTGCCAGCAGCTGCTTCATTTTCTTATGTTTATTCTTCAATGGTAACCGCCTCCGCATCTTCAGATTCAGGTTTTTTCATTATCTGTATATCAAAAGGATCCACCTGTATCCCTACTTCGGTCCCTACTTCAACCATGTCCGTGCTGTGTACGAGCCACTCGAAGTTATTGGCCGTCACTTCCATCTCGTAATGTACCCCTTTGAAGATAAGATGGGTCACTACCCCTTCGATAATGCCATCTTCCGGCTTCACAAGGTCAATGTCCTCGGGGCGGATGACGGCATCCACAGGCCGGTTTCTGCCAAAGCCGACGTCAACACATGGGAAGCTGGCTCCAAGTATTTTTACAAGCTTATCCTGAACCATCGTTGCCGGGAGTATATTGCTTTCTCCGATGAAGTCAGCAACGAAGGCATTCTTCGGCTCATTATATATGTCCTCCGGCGTACCGATCTGCTGAATGTACCCCTGGTTCATGACGACGATGGTATCTGACATGGTAAGCGCTTCCTCCTGGTCATGGGTGACATAGACGAATGTGATGCCGAGTTCATTTTTCAACCGGATAAGCTCATACTGCATATCCTGGCGCAGCTTCAAGTCCAGCGCCCCAAGAGGTTCGTCGAGAAGAAGAACTTTCGGTTCATTTACAATGGCTCGCGCGATGGCGATCCGCTGCTGCTGGCCGCCGCTTAAAGAGTCGGGTGTCCGGTCCTCGAAGCCTTCCAGATTGACAAGCTTTAGGGCATAGCGGATCTTGTCATTGATATAGGACTTTGTCTTACCTTTGATTTTCAGTCCGAAAGCGATATTTTCTGCAATCGTCATATTGGTAAAGAGGGCATACTTCTGAAATACCGTATTCAGCTGGCGCTTATTTGGCGCAAGGTCTGTAATATTCTTCCCGTCGAAGATTACCTTTCCGGTATCAGGAGACTCGAACCCGCCGATAATCCTCAGAAGAGTAGTCTTACCACAGCCGCTCGGGCCGAGCAGCGTTAAAAATTCGTTTTCCCTTATATACAGATTCAAGTCATCGAGCACAAGGTTATCCCCGAAAGATTTAGAGACATTTACAATATCAATTAATTTGTTAGACATAGCTTCCTCCTGATTCGTATATTTAAAAACTTGGCGGGGTACTCACCCATATGACAGTTGCCCCTGTCGTTTTATTTCCTTCTATATAGTGTTCGGAGTGAGGGGTAAAATAAAAGGCTTCCCCCTTCCTGGCACTGTATATCTTTTTGCCGATGTGAATCTTGATGCTTCCCTTGAGCACATAGCCAAACTCTTCCCCCTCATGAGGGACGTCCAGGTAAGTGGAACCGCCCGGTTCAAGCGTCAGCCGGATTGGCTCCATCATATTCTTCTGCGCGTTCGGAATAATCCATTCTGTCTTATTCTTAAGTTCTGTATCTATCTTTTCAAAGTAATCCTCATCGTGGAAGACAATCTGCTCTTCCGGATCCTCGCTGAAAAATTCATTGATGGTCGTCCCGAGCACTTGCAGCAGGTCCACGAGTGTGGCGATGGAAGGGGAGGTAAGGTCTCTTTCGAGCTGCGAGATAAAACCCTTGGAAAGCTCGGCGCGGTCCGCCAGCTCTTCCTGTGTCAGGTCCTTGGCGATACGTAGTTCCTTCAGCTTTTTTCCGATATCCATAACTGTCCTCCGTAAATGTATGGTTGTAAAAGTAAAAATAAACATAAAGTTTAGTATTTCTTAACTGGCGTGCAAAATCTATTATACTATAAACGGCAGAAAGTGCAATCATTTTTAGGAAATTTCTTCTTCATCAGGAGTTCTGCTCTTCCCTACTGCAGTAGAAGCGCTCCAGCCATTCCATCCGGGCGGACATGTTGGACATCAGCAGATCTGCCAGCGTGACTGCCACCATAGATTCAATGACCACGACCGCCCGGGGGACGATGACGGGATCATGCCGGCCGGTAATGGTGATTTCAGTGTTACGGCCCGACCTGTCGACGGTATCCTGCGGCCTGGCGATGGAAGGCGTAGGTTTTACGGCTGCCCGCAGCAGGATGGTACTGCCGTCGCTCATGCCGCCAAGGATGCCTCCCGAGTGGTTTGTTTTTTTCGTCACTTGTCCGTCTGCGGCCCGGAACGCGTCATTGTTCGTGCTGCCCGTAGCGGCCGCGGCGCGAAAACCATCGCCTATTTCAACGCCTTTTACAGCGCCGACTGACATAACTGCTTTGGCCAGGCCGGCATCCAGCTTGTCAAAGACAGTTTCCCCTATGCCCGCCGGCATCCCCGTTACAGTGCATTCGATAATTCCACCGGAGGAATCCAGGTTTTTGATGCACTGTTCCAGATATGCGGCGGCCTTGGCTGCATACTCGTTATTAGGCATATATAGGGCGTTTTCATTGATGCAGTCATAATGATAAGCAGAATGGGGTACAGTAATATCACCGATTGCGGTCGTATAAGCCGTGACACGTATACCGAGCGAAGCAAGCAGGCGGGATGCGACAGCTCCGGCGGCAACCCTGCCGATCGTCTCGCGTCCGGAGGAACGGCCGCCTCCGCGGTAATCCCGTATACCATACTTGCAGTCGAATGTATAATCCGCATGCCCGGGACGGTAGCAGTCCATAATCTTACCGTAGTCCCGGGAGCGCTGGTCCTGATTCTTTACGAGGAGCGAGATAGGCGTGCCAGTCGTCTTGCCCTCAAATACGCCGGATAATATCTCTGCCTGGTCAGATTCCTTCCGTGCAGTGGTATATCGGCTCTGTCCCGGCCTGCGGCGGTCTAAGTAATCCTGGATATCTGTATCGGTAAGAGGGAGCCCTGCGGGACAGCCGTCGATAACAACGCCGACGGCCGGGCCGTGGGACTCTCCCCAGGTTGTGATTTTAAATAAGGTTCCGTATGTTGATCCTGCCATGATTTGTCTCCTTTGTAGTGTGATACATAATCCTATTATACCCGTAATCACTAAATCTTCAAGAATTCTTCAGCAATTTTTCACGAATTTGCACTGTACTTTTGACAGGCATCATATTATAATAGATGCGTGTGAATATTTTAATGAGGAGTAGACGACTATGTCAGATATGCAGAAGAGACCAGAAGATATCGACAGAGAATCCGAAGAGATCATAGAAGAGACTATGAAGGAAATCTTTGACGATATCAACAACTCGGACGAATTTAAAGAAATGGATGATAGGAATGAAGAATCCGAAGAGGCAGACGAAGAATCTGGTCAGGAAGATAAAACAGAAGAAGAAAATGACAGGCCGGATAGTGAAGATACTGACACCGGTGGCATATCTTCTGATGACAGTGATATTGAAGCAGCCGGAGAAGTAGACGACGAGGATTTTGATGCGGAAGAAGCCGCCGTTGATTCTGAAGAATATGATTCTGAGGACGATGACGAAGAGGATGAGGGCGAGAAAGAGGAAACAGAGGCTGAGAAGGAGTTAAGGAAGCACAGAAGGAGAAAGAAGGCAGGAATCATCGCTGCCTCGGTTCTTGGAGCGCTTATACTTATCTATCTCGGGTTCGCCCTTTATTTCAGCAGCCATTTTATGTTTTTTACAGAGATAAACGGACAGGACTTTTCGATGAAGAGCGTCAGCCAGGTGGAAGAGCATATGGAGAAGCAGGTTGCCGACTATGTGCTTACGCTGGAAGAATCGGACGGAGGAACGGAGACGGTCAAAGGTTCAGATATTTCGCTGGAGTATGTCCAGGGCAAGGAATTGAAAGAGCTTGTCAAAAAACAGAATAATCTCTTGTGGATAGAGTCGCTCTGGAACCATCCGGAGATTACGGCAGAAGTAGGTGTCAAATATGATGAGAATGCCCTGAAAAGTATCGTCGAGAATTTGAACTGCCTGAACCCGGAGAACCAGACAGCGTCTGTGGACGCGCATCCGGAATTCAAGGATACAGAGTTTGTCGTTGTGCCGGAAGTGATAGGAACGCAGATTGACACAGAGAAGTTCAATGAGTCGGTAGCCGCCGCAATCAACGGATTTGCGTCAACATTGAACCTGTCGGATGCCGGATGCTATATCAGGCCCAGATTTGTCTCGGATTCCAAAGAAGTAATCGCGGCAAAGGACGCTATGAACAGTTACCTTGGCGCAAGCGTTACTTATGATTTCAGTCCAAGCACAGAGGTTGTGGACGCTTCTGTAATCTCCCAGTGGGTGAAGGTGGACGGAGACATGAACGTTACCTTCGATGAAGAGGCGGTTAAGGCGTATATCCAGACATTGGCCGATAAGTATAATACGAAAGGCAAGACGAGAACATTTACCACGGCGAGCGGCAACAGCGTCACGGTCGAAGGCGGAAGCTATGGCTGGAGGATTGACCAGGAGGCTGAATATAACGCGCTGACCGCGAACATCAAGAACGGAGAGACGGTGACGAGAGAGCCCGAGTATTCGAGCCGCGCAGCGAGTCACGACACGAATGATTTCGGAAACACGTATGCGGAGGTAGACCTTACGAACCAGCAGATGTATTTTATACAGAACGGGCAGGTCGTGCTTCAGAGCGGAATTGTAACCGGGAATCCGGGCAAAGGGCACGCAACCCCGCAGGGGACGTATTCGCTGGCTTACAAGGCACTTGACCAGGTGCTCAGGGGCAAGAAGCTGCCGGACGGGACATATGAGTACGAGTCCCCGGTCAAGTTCTGGATGCCGTTCAACGGAGGCATCGGATTCCATGATGCCACCTGGCAGCCGACATTCGGAGGATCCAGGTATCAGACGAACGGCTCGCATGGCTGTGTAAACATGCCTTATGACAAAGCGTCTCAGCTGTACGATTTGATTTCAGCCGGAACGCCGGTAATTCTGCATTACTGATAATTATAAAAAGCAAGAGGTAAAGATCATGTATAAAGTGTTGGCACGAGATGGTCTTGCCAAAAGAGGAAGGCTGCAGACAGTACACGGGGTCATCGAGACTCCTGTATTTATGAATGTAGGAACCGCTGCGGCGATTAAGGGCGCGGTTTCTACAGAGGATCTGCAGGGAATAAAGACACAGGTGGAGCTTTCCAATACATATCATCTGCATGTGCGTCCTGGCGACGATGTGGTGAAAAAACTTGGCGGGCTCCATAAATTTATGGTCTGGGACAAGCCGATTCTGACCGATTCGGGCGGGTTCCAGGTCTTTTCTCTGGCAGGGCTTAGAAGAATCAAAGAAGAAGGGGTGTATTTCAATTCCCATATTGACGGCAGGAAGATATTCATGGGACCGGAAGAGAGCATGCAGATACAGTCTAATCTGGCTTCTACCATTGCCATGGCATTTGACGAATGTCCGTCCAGCGTTGCAGACCGTCCATATATGGAAAAGTCCGTAGAGCGCACGACGAGATGGCTCGGAAGGTGTAAAGAAGAGATGCGGCGTCTGAACGGCCGGAAGGATACGATCAATCCGCGGCAGATGCTGTTTGGTATCAACCAGGGCGGTATCTATGAGGATATCCGCATACGGCACGCAAAAGAGATTGCGGCTATGGACCTGGACGGATATGCGATAGGCGGTCTGGCGGTGGGAGAGTCTCATGAGGATATGTACCGCATTCTGGATGCCGTCGTACCTTATCTGCCTGCCGACAAGCCGACCTACCTGATGGGAGTCGGGACACCGGCAAATATACTGGAGGCAGTAGACAGAGGGGTAGATTTCTTCGACTGCGTGTATCCGAGCAGGAACGGCCGGCACGGCCATGTGTATACGAACTACGGGAAGCTTAACCTGTTCAATGCAAGATATGAGCTGGACAGCAGTCCGATTGAAGAAGGCTGTGGCTGTCCGGCATGCAGGACCTATTCAAGGGCATATATCAGGCATCTGCTGAAAGCAAAAGAAATGCTCGGGATGAGGCTCTGCGTCCTGCACAATCTCTATTTTTACAATACGATGATGGAAGAGATCCGAGAGGCGGTCGAAAGGGGCTGCTTCAGGAACTATAAGGCAGATAAACTTACACGAATGGCAGGCCGGGAAGTATAAAATTTCCATGAAATATGGAAAAGCACTTGATGAAAAAAGCATTTTTGTGTATGATAGCAATAGTGTTTAAAGATATTAGGAGGAATAAGATATGTACGCATTAGCAGCACAGTCCGGGAGTAATTGGATTTTACTCATCTTAGTATATGTATTGATATTCGGAGGCTTCTGGTTTGTCTTTATGAGACCGCAGAAAAAGGAGCAGAAGAGACTGCAGGCTATGATTGCAGATATGGCAGTGGGAGATACAGTACTTACTACTAGTGGATTTTACGGCGTAATCATTGATATTACAGATGATGACGTAATCGTGGAGTTCGGCAGCAACAAGAACTGCCGCATCCCTATGCAGAAAGCGGCAATCGCCCAGGTTGAAAAAGCAAGCGTGGAATAAGGACAAGAGATGAGAGGAATCCTGGAAAGGATTCCTTTTTTTCGTCCCTTTTGCGGATGCTTTACATGAGCCCCAGGTTATATTTTGTGTGAAAACAGGAATACTTAAGGATAGAAAGTATCGTTGACAAATACATGAATACAGATTATGGTAGTAATGGTTTATTTACCCATTTCAGAAGATTGAATGAAGGAGACAGTTATGGAACTGAACGGACTGGAAACAATTGCAAAAACAAAATATGGCAGAGAAATCAAAGATTTGAACGATGCAGAAATCTATTACGCCCTGCTTGCATTTACGAAGGAAAAGCTAAAAAGTACGCCGTATAATACAGGAGGAAAGAAATTATACTATATTTCAGCAGAATTTCTCATAGGAAGGCTGCTGTCTAACAACCTGATAAACCTGGGCATCTATGACGATGTGGCAGAGCTGCTTGCTAAGAACGGAAAGGAGCTGGCGAAGATTGAAGAGGTTGAGCCCGAACCTTCTCTCGGCAACGGAGGGCTTGGAAGGCTTGCCGCCTGTTTCCTGGATTCTGTGGCAACGCTCGGATTTGAAGGCGACGGTATCGGCCTCAATTACCACCTTGGATTGTTCCGCCAGGTATTCGAGGGCCATAAGCAGAAGGAACTTCCGAATCCGTGGATAGGAGAGGACAGCTGGCTTACGGACACGGGATTGACCTTCCAGGTGCCCTTCAAGGACTTCACGCTCACCTCCCACCTATATGACATGGACATATCGGGTTATGAAAGCGGAAAGAACAAGCTGCACCTGTTTGATGTAGAGGGAGTGGATGATAATATCGTCGGAGACGGTATATCTTTTGATAAAAATGATATCCGCCGCAGCCTTACTTTGTTCCTCTATCCGGACGACAGCGATAAGGCGGGAAATCTGCTCAGGATTTATCAGCAGTATTTCATGGTGTCTAGCGGTGCCCAGCTCATATTAAAAGAATGCGAAGAAAACGGTTACGAGCTTCGCAGGCTGCATGAGCATGTTGCGATACAGATCAACGATACCCATCCATCCATGGTCATACCCGAGCTGATTCGTCTGCTCGTACAGAAGAATATCGATTTCAACGAGGCGGTAGAGATTGTTCAGAAGACATGTGCTTACACGAACCACACGATTCTGGCGGAGGCGTTGGAGACGTGGCCGCTTGCGTATCTTGAGCAGGTTGCGCCGCAGATCGTACCTGTCATAAAAGAGCTGGATCTTCGGATAAAAGGGAAATATCCGGATGAGAACGTGCATATCATCGACAGGCAGAACCGGGTGCATATGGCCCATATGGATATCCATTACGGGCACAGCGTCAACGGTGTCGCGGCGCTTCATACCGAGATTCTTAAGAATACGGAGCTGAAGCCGTTCTATGATATCTATCCGGAGCGGTTTAACAATAAGACGAACGGAATCACGTTCCGCCGCTGGCTCCTTCACTGCAACAAAGAGCTTGTTCGGTGGATCAGCGGATATGTGGAAGAAGATTTCCGAAGAGATGCCAACAAGCTGGAGAAGCTGCTGCGCCATATCGAGAGTGACATCGCACTGGAGAAGCTGCTTGATGTGAAGCATGAGAAGAAGGTGCAGCTTGCACGTTATCTGGAAGAAACGCAGGGAATCAAGCTGAACCCGGACTCTATCTTCGACATTCAGGTGAAACGGCTTCATGAGTATAAGCGGCAGCAGATGAACGCGTTATATGTCATCTATAAATATCTGGAGATAAAGGCCGGAAAGATACCGTCGACACCGATAACGGTAATCTTTGGGGCTAAGGCGGCTCCGGCGTATAAGATTGCCAAGGATATCATCCACCTAATCCTCTGCCTGCAGGAGCTCGTTGACAATGACCCGGAGGTGTCACCATATCTCCAGGTCGTTATGGTAGAGAATTATAATGTTACGATGGCGGAGCATCTCATACCGGCCTGCGACATATCAGAACAGATATCTCTAGCGTCCAAGGAGGCATCTGGCACCGGAAATATGAAGTTCATGCTGAACGGGGCTGTCACCCTCGGTACGGAGGACGGAGCGAACGTTGAGATACATGAGCTGGTGGGAGATGACAACATCTATATCTTCGGGCAGTCCAGCAGCCAGGTAATCGAGCATTATGCAAAAGGAGACTACCGTGCCGCGGACTATTATATCAATGACGAACAGATACGTTCCCTCATCAATTTCATCATAAGCCCTGAGATGATGAGGATAGGGGATCCATACCACCTGCTGCAGATACACGCGGAACTGATCTACAAAGACTGGTTCATGACACTGCTGGATCTGAAAGAATATATAGCGGCCAGGAACCGGGCATATGAAGATTATGCAGACCGCAAGGCATGGAGCAGGAAAATGCTCACAAATATTGCAAAAGCAGGTTATTTTTCATCTGACAGAACAATTGCAGAATATAATAAAGATATCTGGCATCTTCAGTAATTTTGAAAGGGGTCAGACCCCTGCAGCCGCAGGGGTCTGACCCCTTTCAAATTATATATTAATTGACTTGATTTGTGGATTGTTTTTTAACAGTGTGAATATTTCATAAATATCGTAAGATTCGGGGAATTTTACATACAGCTTGATTTCCAGCGTCGTATCATCTATCCGTCTGGCATTGATGTTGGATATCTTTATCTTGCTGGACGAGAAGATGCCACCCAACAGCCCTTTGATTTCTTCTTTGGAATCAACCTGTATCGTTATCTGTTCCATTATTGCATTTCTGCCGTACAGGAACCTCGTGTGGAAAAGAAACTGCAGGAATACGATAAACAGCGAAGAAGCAACGCTCAGAGCATACATTCCGGCGCCGAATGCCATGCCGATGCCCACCGTTGCCCATATGCCGGCCGCAGTCGTGATACCTACCACATTCATCTTCCGGTTGAATATGACGCCTGCACCGAGGAATCCTACTGCCGTGACGACGCCCGCCGCGATACGTGACGGATCAAGACCGATATGCTCTCTGGCCAGTATGTCATAAAATCCATATTTTGACAGGACCATCATGAGCGAAGAGGCGAGGGCTACGATGGCATGCGTGCGGATACCGGCGGACTTCATGTGGCTTTCTCGTTCATAGCCGATTACTGCGCCGCAGGCAGCGGCTCCAAGCACGCGTAGAAAATATTCTAATTGCATAAGAACAGCAGCTGACATTTCCATACCTCCTTTTACTATATATTAAGTATATATGATGCACAGGGAAAAAACCATACAATTGTCAGGAAAGACTGGTTTATCAAGGGACAGAATGATATGATATAGGGAGGAAAAGAAAGGGGATGTGCACATGATCAACTATTCAGAGGACAAAGACAGACAATATCATATACAGGTTGCCAGAGGGGAAGTCGGCAGGTATGTTATCCTTCCGGGCGATCCAAAGAGGTGTGAAAAGATTGCCGCACATTTTGAAGATGCCAGGCTGATTGCCGACAGCAGGGAATATGTCACATATACAGGCTGTCTGGACGGTGAAAAAGTTAGCGTGACGTCCACCGGTATAGGAGGGCCGTCCGCAGCGATTGCCATGGAAGAGCTCGTCAGGACAGGTGCGGATACATTCATCCGTGTCGGCACGAGCGGAGGGATGGCGGAAGAAGTAAAGAGCGGGGATATCGTGATAGCGACAGGCGCGGTACGTATGGAGGGGACGAGCAAAGAGTATGCGCCCATAGAGTATCCGGCTGTTGCGGATATTGCAGTTGTCAATGCCCTGATGGAGGCCGCCGCCAATCAGAATCTCGCTTATCATACGGGTGTCGTTCAGTGCAAGGATTCCTTTTATGGGCAGCACTCACCAGACACGAAGCCGGTCGGCTACGAGCTCATGGAGAAATGGAACGCATGGGTCAAATGTGGCTGCCTCGCCTCTGAGATGGAGTCGGCGGCGCTGTATATCGTCGGCAGCTGTCTGCGCGCAAGGGTCGGTTCCGTCATGCTCGTCATGGCGAATCAGGAGCGGGCCAGAAAAGGACTTCCGAACCCGGTCGTACACGATACGGAAGCGCCGATTCTGGCAGCAGTCGAAGCAATCCGCATTCTAATAAAAAAAGACAGACAAAAGGAGGAGAAATAATTATGAAAATAGAGGAAATACTAAAGCACGTGGACCATACCTTACTGGCTCAGACTGCCACGTGGGAAGAGATACGCAGTATCTGTGACGACGGCATGGCATACCATACCGCATCTGTGTGCATACCGCCTTCCTATGTCAGACCGGCTAAGGAATACGTGGGTGATAAGCTGGCAGTATGTACAGTCATAGGCTTTCCGAACGGGTATAACACGACAGCGGTCAAAGTGGCGGAGACAAAGGACGCGGTGGCGAATGGAGCCGATGAGATTGACATGGTCATCAATCTCGGATGGGTCAAGGATAAGAAATATGACTGCGTGGAGGCTGAGATACGGCAGATAAAAGAGGCGGCGGACGGCAGGCTGCTTAAGGTTATTATAGAGACGTGCCTTCTCAGCGAAGAAGAGAAAGTGAAGATGTGCGAGATCGTCACGGGGGCAGGGGCCGATTATATCAAGACATCGACAGGATTTTCATCAGAGGGGGCGACGTTCGGCGATGTGAGACTCTTTGCAGAGCATGTGGGTGCAGATGTGAAGATTAAGGCGGCGGGAGGTATCCGCTCCATCCAGGACGCGGAAGACTTTCTGGAGCTTGGGGCAGAAAGACTTGGAACGAGCAGGATTGTCAGGATAGCGAAGAGTAAAGGCCACGACATAAAGTAAAAGGGAGTGTCAGAATTGGAAAAAGAAAAACTGCCGGTACGGCTCATGATTCAGAAAGCGGAGGAAGCGCTCGGATTTTCCTACGCGCCTTATTCTCATTTTAAGGTCGCGGCGTCGCTGCTTACAGCAAGCGGCACTGTGTATACCGGCTGCAATATTGAAAATGCCGCTTATTCTCCGGGCAACTGTGCGGAGCGCACGGCAATGTTCAAAGCGGTCAGTGAAGGAGAGCGGGATTTTTCGGCCATCTGCATCGTAAACGAGGACGCGGAAGGCGGCCACGGCATTTGCCCTCCGTGCGGAGTGTGCCGTCAGGTCATGATGGAGTTCTGCCGGCCGGATGATTTTTATATCATCCTTGCAGCCGATGAAGCTCATTATGAAATATACACGCTTGAAGAATTGCTCCCTCTGGGATTCGGTCCAGGTAATCTGGAGGGATAGGTGAGTATATATAAGTATATGAATAGAAAGGGGTCTGCCATATGGAGAGGTTTCACAGGATATTTGTCATTGTACTGGATTCGCTCGGTGTCGGAGCGATGGAAGATGCGGCGCTGTTCGGAGATGAGGGGGCTGATACGCTCGGGCATATCGCGGAAACCGTTCCCGGGCTTATGCTGCCTAATCTTGCAAAGCTTGGCTTATGGAATGTACATCCGTCCGCGAATGAGCCTGCCCCAGAGCATCCCGCAGGATACTACGGGACGCTTAAGGAGCGGAGCAATGGAAAGGATACGATGACCGGTCATTGGGAAATGATGGGGATATATACGACAAAACCCTTCAAGACATTTACAGAGACCGGTTTTCCAGAAGCGCTGATAAAAGAACTCGAAGAAAGAACCGGCCATAAGGTTATCGGCAATAAAAGTGCAAGCGGTACGGAGATTCTGGAGGAGCTTGGGGAGGAAGAGATTGCGACCGGGCATATGATTGTCTATACTTCTGCGGATTCCGTTCTCCAAATCTGCGGGAACGAGGAGACGTTCGGCCTCGAGGAGCTGTACCGGTGCTGCGAGATTGCACGGGAACTTACGATGAAAGATGAGTGGAAAGTCGGGCGGGTGATTGCAAGGCCGTATGTAGGAAAAAAGAAAGGCGAGTTCGTACGCACGAGCAACCGGCACGACTATGCGGTCAACCCTTCCGGCCCTACAGTGCTTGACGCGCTCAAGCAAGCAGGATATGACGTGATATCTATCGGGAAGATCAAAGATATATTTGCGGGTGAAGGGATAACGGAAGCGGTCAAATCCAAAAGCTCTGTCCATGGCATGGAACAGACGGAAGAGGCGGCGGAAGGGGACTTTCACGGTCTCTGCTTTGTAAACCTGGTGGACTTTGATGCGCTGTGGGGACACAGGAGGAACCCGAAGGGCTACGCAGAGGAGCTGGAACATTTTGACAGAAAGCTCGGGCAGCTGCTGGATGTGCTGCGGGAGGATGACCTGCTGATGATAACGGCAGACCATGGAAATGATCCAACCTATAAGGGGACAGACCACACGAGGGAGAAAGTACCGCTTCTCGTGTATTCTAAATCCATGGGTGGGTCAGGCAGCCTGGGCGAACAGGATACATTTGCCGTGATAGGAGCCACGATAGCGGAGAACTTTAATGTGGAGATGCCGGAAGGTACGATAGGACATTCATTGATGCACTTCATTGAGTAATTTAGCGAATTAAAGTCTTGAAACAAACATTAAAATAGGATATGATTAATTCTATAGATTTTTTTACTGAATTTTTATACAGGAAGGATGAGAGCATATGAACCTGAACATTGGGGTGATTAAAGGAGATGGAATCGGTCCTGAGATTGTGACCGAGGCTATGAAAGTGCTGGATAAGGTTGCGGAAGTATACGGACATACGTGTAAATATACACAACTGTTGATGGGAGGTGCATCTATTGATGTACATGGCATTCCACTTACCGATGAGACAGTAGCAGCGGCAAAAGCGTGCGATGCCGTGCTTATGGGCTCCATCGGAGGAGATGCCGGGACATCTCCGTGGTACCGGCTTGAGCCGTCCAAACGGCCGGAAGCCGGGCTGCTTAAGATACGTAAGGAGCTGAACCTTTTTGCGAATCTAAGGCCGGCCGTGCTGTATGACGAGTTGAAAGGTGCATGTCCGTTGAAGGAAGAGATTACGGAAGGCGGTTTTGACATGGTCATCCTGCGGGAACTGACCGGAGGGCTGTACTTCGGTGAACGGAGTACCGGGGAAAAAGACGGCGTGCTTACGGCACATGACTCGCTTACATATAATGAGAACGAAATCAGGAGAATTGCAAAGCGCGGCTTTGACATTGCCGCGAAGAGAAGAAAAAAAGTGACGAGCGTCGACAAGGCAAACGTGCTCGATACATCAAGGCTGTGGAGGAAAGTCGTGGAAGAGGTTGCGGCAGGCTATCCGGAAGTGACGCTGGAGCATATGCTGGTAGATAACTGCGCCATGCAGCTTGTGAAAGATCCTAAGCAGTTTGATGTAATCCTGACAGAAAATATGTTCGGGGATATCCTTTCCGACGAGGCAAGCATGGTGACCGGCTCTATCGGCATGCTTGCAAGCGCAAGCCTGAACGAGACGAAATTCGGACTGTACGAGCCAAGCGGCGGCTCAGCACCAGATATAGCAGGAAAGGGAATCGCCAATCCGATAGCGACAATACTTTCTATGGCAATGATGCTCAGATACAGCTTCGACCTTGACAAGGAAGCAGACGCGGTAGAGGCGGCCGTTGCGAAAGTGCTGGAAAAAGGCTGCCGTACCATCGACATCATGTCAGAAGGAAAGACACAGATAGGAACAGAAGAAATGGGTAACCTGATAGCAGATTGCATTTAGGTACAGGGCAAAATCCATATAGGTACACCATAAAGTTCAATTTGGGACGTAACCCTTTTCAAAAAGATCACGTCCTGAATTAGTTAACCAGGAGGGATAATATGAGAAGTGATACAGTAACGAAGGGGATGCAGCAGGCACCCCACAGGTCTTTATTCAATGCGCTCGGCTATACGAAGGAGGAGCTACAGCGTCCGCTAGTAGGTATAGTGAGTTCGCACAATGAGATTGTTCCGGGTCATATGAACCTGGATAAGATTGTTGATGCTGTGAAGATGGGTGTTGCCATGGCGGGAGGAACGCCAATCGTGTTCCCGGCTATTGCGGTATGTGATGGAATAGCCATGGGACATATCGGAATGAAATATTCTCTTGTGACAAGAGACCTGATTGCAGATTCAACAGAAGCTATGGCTTTGGCGCACCAGTTCGACGCGCTCGTCATGGTGCCTAACTGTGACAAGAACGTGCCCGGACTGCTGATGGCGGCTGCAAGAATCAACGTGCCGACCATATTCGTCAGCGGAGGCCCCATGCTTGCAGGACATGTGAAGGGGAAGAAGCGGAGCCTTTCCAGCATGTTCGAGGCAGTCGGCTCTTATACGGCTGGAACGATGACGGAAGAAGATGTATGCGAGTTTGAGAATAAAGTATGCCCGACGTGTGGTTCATGCTCCGGCATGTATACCGCGAACAGCATGAACTGCCTGACGGAGGTGCTCGGCATGGGGCTGTCCGGCAACGGCACGATTCCTGCAGTATACTCAGAGAGGATTCGTCTGGCGAAGCATGCAGGCATGCAGGTGATGGAACTGTGGAAAAATGATATCCGTCCAAGAGACATCATGACCGAAGATGCGATATTAAATGCGCTGACGGTCGATATGGCACTCGGCTGTTCTACCAACAGCATGCTCCATCTTCCGGCAATTGCCCATGAGATCGGGATGGATTTTGAGATAGACTTTGCCAACGGAATCAGCGAGAAGACGCCGAACCTGTGTCATCTTGCACCGGCAGGACCTACATATATGGAAGATCTGAACGAGGCGGGCGGCGTGTATGCCGTCATGGCAGAGCTGAACAAGAAAGGGCTTCTGCATACGGATTGCCTGACTGTTACAGGAAAGACAGTCAGTGAGAACATAGCAGGAGCGGTCAACAAAGACCCTGAGGTTATAAGAACAATCGACAATCCATATAGTACTACAGGAGGAATTGCAGTACTGAAAGGAAATCTTGCACCAGACGGCAGCGTCGTGAAGCGTTCCGCAGTTGCAGAGGAGATGCTCGTACACGAAGGTCCTGCCAGGGTATTTGACTGTGAGGAAGATGCAATCGAAGCCATCAAAGGAGGCAGGATTGCAGCAGGAGATGTCGTTGTAATCCGCTATGTGGGACCAAAGGGCGGGCCGGGTATGCCGGAGATGCTCAATCCGACCTCCGCGATAGCCGGCATGGGCCTTGGCTCTTCCGTCGCCCTCATCACGGACGGACGGTTCAGCGGAGCATCCAGAGGAGCTTCCATCGGTCACGTGTCTCCGGAAGCTGCTGTCGGCGGGCCGGTTGCACTCATTGAAGAAGGGGATATCATCAAGATTGATATACCGGGGCTGAAACTCGAACTGGATGTGCCGGAGGAAGAGCTGGAGAAGAGAAAGAAGGCGTGGGAGCCGCGACAGCCACGCATTACAACAGGATATCTGGCAAGATATGCGTCCATGGTTACGTCAGGCAACAGGGGAGCCATCCTGGAAGTGCCGAAGAATAAATAGATAGGAGATACGAAGGTATGCAATTGACAGGAGCAGAAATCGTTATAGAGTGTCTGAAGGAGCAGGGGGTAGATACCGTATTCGGCTATCCGGGCGGCTCCATACTGAATGTATATGACGAATTATATAAGCACAGTGATGAGATAACACATATACTGACATCACATGAACAGGGGGCTGCACACGCAGCCGACGGGTATGCGAGGGCAACCGGAAAGGTCGGCGTGTGCTTTGCGACGAGCGGACCGGGCGCTACAAACCTGGTAACCGGAATTGCGACGGCATGCATGGATTCCATCCCGATTGTGGCAATCACCTGCAACGTCGGGGTCTCTCTGCTGGGAAAAGACAGCTTCCAGGAGATCGACATCACGGGCATCACGATGCCGATAACGAAGCACAATTATATCGTCAAAGATGTAAAAGATTTGGCCGAAACTATCAGGAAAGCATTTGTGATAGCCCAAAAAGGCCGGCCCGGTCCGGTGCTGGTCGATATCCCAAAGGATGTGACGGCCAACAAGACAGAGTATAAAAAACAGGAGATTGCTCCGGTGACAGCTTCGCAGGCTGTCTGTGAAGAAGAGATTGAGAGCGCGCTTAAGATCATCTCAAAATCAAAGAAACCATACATATTTGTAGGCGGTGGAGCGGTTCTCGCAGACGCGAGCCAGGAGCTGTATGAATTCGTGAAAAAGGTAGATGCGCCTGTCACAGATACCCTCATGGGTAAGGGCGCATTCCCGGGGACAGATCCTCTGTACACCGGAATGCTTGGAATGCACGGGACGAAAACCTCCAACTATGGGGTGAGTGAATGCGATCTTCTCATCGTTATAGGCGCAAGGTTCAGCGACCGTGTGACAGGCAATGCAAAGAAATTTGCCAAGAATGCCAGAATCCTGCAGTTTGATGTGGACGCTGCTGAAATGAATAAAAATGTGCTGATTACCGACGGGGTCGTAGGCGATATCAAAGTGGCACTCGCCATCATGAACGACAGACTTGAAGATCAGTGCCACTCTGAATGGATAGAGAAGATCATGGCCTATAAGGAACAGTATCCTCTCAAGTACCACGAGGATACGCTGACCGGTCCCTTCGTGGTGGAAGAGATATACCGCCAGACGAAAGGAGATGCCGTCATCGTAACAGAAGTAGGGCAGCACCAGATGTGGGCCGCCCAGTTCTATAAGTATACGAAGCCGAGAACCTTCCTTACGTCAGGCGGCCTTGGAACGATGGGCTATGGCCTCGGGGCGTCTCTTGGCGCAAAGATCGGCATGCCAGACAAGACGGTCGTCAATATAGCCGGGGACGGCTGCTTCCGCATGAACATGAATGAGATTGCGACCGCGGCGCGTTATAATATCCCGATTATCCAGGTCGTAGTAAACAACCACGTGCTCGGCATGGTGAGACAATGGCAGAACCTCTTCTATGGAGAGCGTTATTCGGCTACGGTGCTGAACGACAACGTGGATTTCGTGAAACTGGCGGAGGCGCTCGGCGCTACAGGCGTCCGCGCTGAGACTAAGGAGGAATTCAAAGAGGCATTCGCAGCGGCTCTTACGCTGGGGAAGCCGGTCGTCATCGACTGCCAGATTGATTCTGATGAAAAGGTGTGGCCGATGGTGGCGCCCGGCGCGGCAATCAGCGAAGCCTTTGACGAAAAAGATCTGGAAGAAAAGAGCAGATAATTATTACGGAATAAGAAAGTGGAGGAATGTATTGTGAGCAGAGTGTATAATTTTTCGGCAGGACCGGCAGTATTGCCGGAGGAAGTGTTAACGGAAGCAGCGGCAGAAATGCTTGACTACAACGGGACGGGCATGTCCGTTATGGAAATGAGCCACCGTTCGAAAGCGTTCCAGGAGATTATAGACTCGGCAGAGGCTGATCTGAGAGAGCTGATGGACATTCCTGACAATTACAAAGTATTGTTCCTGCAAGGGGGGGCGTCTCAGCAGTTTGCGATGATTCCGATGAACCTGATGAAAAATAAGGTCGCGGATTATATCGTTACAGGGCAGTGGTCCAAGAAGGCTTATGCTGAAGCGAAGAAATACGGGAAAGCCAATAAAATCGCTTCTTCCGAGGATAAGACATTTTCTTATATTCCAGACTGTACAGACCTTCCTGTGTCAGATGACGCAGACTATGTATATATATGTGAGAACAATACGATCTACGGAACAAAATTCAAACAACTTCCGGACACGAAGGGAAAGACGCTCGTGGCAGACGTATCGTCCTGCTTTCTGTCTGAACCCGTGGATGTGACAAAGTACGGGGTCATATACGGCGGCGTGCAGAAGAACGTGGGGCCGGCCGGAGTCGTCATCGTCATTATAAGAGAAGATCTCATAACAGACGACGTGCTTCCGGGAACACCGACCATGCTTCAGTATAAGACGCATGCTGACGCAGGTTCCCTCTACAATACGCCCCCGGCTTACGGCATATACATATGCGGAAAAGTATTCCGCTGGCTGAAAAGACAGGGAGGCCTTGCAGCCATGAAAGAACGTAATGCAAGGAAAGCAAAGATTCTGTATGACTATCTGGATGAAAGCCAGATGTTCAAAAGTCCGGTCGAGGCAAAGGACAGATCCATGATGAACGTGACTTTTATAACAGGAAATGCCGGGCTGGATGCCAAATTCGTGAAAGAGGCAAAGGCAGCAGGCTTCGAGAACCTGAAAGGCCACCGCAGCGTGGGCGGCATGCGGGCCAGCATCTACAATGCCATGCCAGAAGAAGGCATAAAAGCTCTTGTTGCGTTTATGAAAAAGTTTGAAGAGGAGAATTTGTAATCATGTATAAATATCATTGCTTAAATCCAATCTCCGGCGTAGGGTTGGAAAAGTTTACGGAAGACTACGTCCCGGTAAGTGATGCAAAAGCGGCAGATGCGGTGCTCGTCAGAAGCACATCCATGCATGAGATGGACTTCGGTCCTGACCTTAAGGCAATCGGCAGGGCCGGGGCCGGCGTAAACAATATTCCGCTTGAGCGCTGCTCTGAGAACGGCGTCGTAGTATTCAATACGCCTGGGGCAAATGCCAACGGTGTAAAAGAACTTGTGATTGCAGGCATGCTCCTTGCATCCCGGGACATCATCGGCGGCATCAACTGGGTGCAGGAAAATGAAGAGGACGGCAATATAGCCAAAGACGCAGAGAAGGCCAAGAAAGCATTTGCCGGCTGTGAACTGGACGGCAAGAAGCTGGGCGTCATCGGCCTTGGAGCCATCGGCGTGCTCGTGGCAAACGCGGCCACACATCTCGGGATGGATGTGTATGGCTACGATCCGTATGTGTCTGTGGATTCAGCATGGAGGCTCTCCAGAAGTATCCGCCATGCGAAGACTGTGGATGAGATATATAAGGACTGCGACTATATTACGATTCATGTGCCTGCGCTGGACAGCACGAAAGGTATGATTGACGCAGATGCGCTCAGCCTTATGAAGAAGGGGATTGTGGTACTGAATTTTGCAAGGGATGTGCTTGTGGATGAAGAAGCGATGATAGACGCGCTGCTGTCGGGGCATGTGAAGCACTATGTCACAGACTTCCCGACACCGGCAATGGCAGGTGTGAAAGGGGCTATCGTCATACCGCACCTTGGGGCCTCCACAGAAGAATCAGAGGATAACTGCGCCAAGATGGCAGTGAAGCAGGTCAGGAACTATCTCGAACACGGAAATATAAAGAACGCCGTCAATTTCCCGGACTGCGACATGGGATATAAAGGTGAAAATGCCAGAATCGTGCTGCTGCATCACAACATTCCGAACATGCTCGGGCAGTTTACGAAAGTGCTGGCAGAAGAAAACCTAAATATCGCGGACCTGGCCAATAAAAGCAAAGGCGAGTTCGCTTATACGATGATTGATATCGATTCAGAGGTTCCGGAAGGCGTGACAGACGAACTGCTGAAGATCGAAGGGGTAAGGCGTGTAAGAATCATTGAATAACAGCCGGAAAGGCTGTATACTAAAAATGAACAGGGGAGAAGGTTGATCATTACAGGGGAGAAAAACGAATGAAAAGAAGAGTACGCAGGAGAAAGAGAACAAATATAAGACATGAAGGAAGGGCCGGGATCTGTTTCAGAATCCTTGCTCTTTTTGTCGTCTGTCTCATGCCGTTCCTTTTATTCCGGACAGCGGCTGCGGCAGAACAGGAAGAGCAGATTGTCATCAAGGCTACATCCGGAGAGATACTGCAAGGAGAAGAGCTTCCTCAGGCGGGGATCCGGATATATGGAGAAGGCAATGACAGAGCGGTGCTGGACAGAAAGTCCGGCTATACGGTCAGAGATCTGCTGGATGACTTGAATGCTGGAAAAGGCTACACGCTCGAATGCCAGGCAGATGCATCGGCAGAGGGCGACTATCCGGTACAGGTAAGACTGGATGAGAGGGTCAGCGGTGCGCTGGATGCTGCATGGGTGGGCCTTGTCTCGATCAAAGTGGAAGACGGACTGATCCGTGTAAAGAATCCGGTGGGAGAATGGGAAGGCTCCAGATTCCGTCGCTATGACGGAAGCTATGTGATAAATGACTTCGTAGTATCAAAAGGGAATACATATTATTTCGACGAGGATGGCAATAAAGCGACAGGGTTCATGAATAGAGACGGGGCAATATATTATCTTGATGAAGAAGGCGTCATGAAGACAGGCTGGCAGGATATAGAACAAAGCCGTTACTATTTTACTGAGGAAGGCGCCGCGGCTGTAGGATGGCAGGAAATGGACGGTGCGGCGTATTACTTTGACAATGAGGCAAAGATGGTGACGGGGGAGAAATATCTCGGCCTGACACGGTGCGTGTTTGATAAAGACGGCAGGCTGCTGTCTAAAACAGAAAGCAGCATCGATCCAAACAAGCCGATGGTCGCGCTCACCTTTGACGACGGACCGGGAACTCGGACGAAAGAGCTTTTGGACGCACTCCAGAAATATAACGCCCATGCCACGTTCTTCATGCTCGGTCAAAAGGTGCCTTCCTATGCGGAGCAGGTGAAACGGATGAAGGAGCTTGGCTGCGAGCTGGGCAATCATTCCTATGACCACGCCGACCTGTCCAAGATGGACGAGGAGGGCGTGCAGAGCGAGATAAGCAAGACCAATGAGAACATACGGCAGGCCACGGGGCAGGAGGCCAGCCTGCTTCGCCCGCCTTATGGCGCCATAAGCGGTACGATGAAGACGGCGGCCGGCATGCCGATGATGCTCTGGAATATCGATACGCTGGACTGGAAGACAAAAGATGCACAGAAGACAATCGATGCAGTAATGGGGAGCGTCAAGGACGGGGATGTCATTCTTATGCATGATATACATACGGAGAGCGTAGATGCGGCATTGGAACTGATTCCCAAACTCGTGGACGAGGGATACCAGCTTGTGACGGTATCCGAACTTGCTGCGGCGAAGGGGAATACGCTGCAGAATGGAGGAGTGTATACGGATTTTTAACTTTGTTAAAAAATGCACAAAAACAACCTGCATAAATATGCAAAGTTTGTTAAATATTTATCTTTACAATGCTTCCTACAAGTGTTAATCTTTTAACGGAAAGAAAAATAAAAGATTGATATAAAAGGAAGTGAGATTCGATGAAGAATTTAGTTTCTGCTTTAAAGAAATACTTTACAGAAAAGACTGCTCTTACGACATACATGGAGAGGCACTAATTATAAAGTATTGAGAGGGAAAAAAGAAGCCGGACCCGAAGGGGTCCGGCTTCTTTTTGCTGAGGGGGATTACCGTCCCCTCTTATTTTTTAGCGTTGTGTCTATCAAGCAATGCATGAATCTTGTCTGTCGGATTTAAAACGGACCCAATCGTAATGTCGTGGTTCAGAGAGTCTATGATCAGCGCGATGAACTTGCTTAAGTCTGCAACGACAAAATAAGGCTTTTCATAGGCGGCCGGCGGAAGGTACGTTAGGTTCGTCGTGATGACCCTGTCGATATAACCGTTTTCATAATAGTCGTCAAACTTGTCAAAACCTTCTGTGAACAGTCCGAACGTGGTACATACGAATACCCGTCCCGCGCCTCGTTCTTTTAACTGCTTTGCCACGTCCAGCATACTCTCGCCGGAGGAGATCATATCATCCACGATGATTACATTTTTCCCTTTGATATCATCGCCGAGGAACTCATGGGCCACGATAGGGTTCTTGCCGCCTACCACGGTGGAATAATCACGACGCTTGTAGAACATGCCCATGTTTACCCCGAGTACGTTGGAGAAATATACAGCCCGGTGCATGGCACCTTCATCGGGACTCACTACCATCAGATGATCCTTGTCGACCGGGAGGTCCGGCTCGGCCCGAAGCAGCGCTTTCATGAATTGATAGGGAGGATTGAAATTATCAAAGCCCTGGAGCGGAATCGCATTCTGGACACGCGGGTCATGGGCATCAAAAGTGATGATATCGCTTACGCCCATTTCCATAAGCTCCTCCAGTGCGAGGGCACAGTCAAGAGATTCCCTTTTCGTCCTTTTGTGCTGCCTGCTCTCATACAAGAATGGCATGATTACATTGATACGGTGGGCTTTGCCGGTGGCGGCGGAGATGATTCTCTTCAAATCCTGGTAGTGGTCATCCGGGGACATATGGTTCAGATGGCCGTTTACAGTGTAAGTAAGGCTGTAATTGCATACGTCGACCATAAGGAACAGATCTTTGCCTCGTATGGATTCTCCGATAATTCCTTTCGCTTCACCTGTGCCAAAACGCGGACATTTACATTCTATCAGATAATTTTCGAGCTGGTAGCTGGAAAAAAGGGGAGAATCAAGTGATTCTCTCAAGGTATCCTGACGAAACCGTACGATGTAATCATTTACCTTCTGCCCAAGCTCTCTACAGCCTTCCAGAGCCGCGATTTTAAGAGGTGCTACCGGAAGGGCTTCTTCCATAAGTTTAATATTCGGCATAATATTCTCCTGTATCTTAACAATATTTTGCACTTGCTGATAAACAGCAGTCCAATATGTATACACGTTCGTATAACTTATTTATATCACCTTTTCCATGAGATGGTCAACACCCTTTTGCCTTCGGGTAGACTAATTTCAGAAGGTGGGGTATAATAATAAGGCTAAGATAAAATAAAACTGAGGAGCTTATGTATGAGACACGAACATGTCATTAAGGAAATTGTCCCGGGAAGCATTGCGCAGGAGATGGGAATTGAGCCCGGAGACAGGCTGCTGTCCATTAATGATACTATAATAGAAGATGTATTTGACTATCATTTTTGTGTAAACGAAGAGGAACTCGTCATATTGATTGAGAAGCCGGACGGGGAGGAGTGGGAGCTTGAAATCGAAAAAGAGTATGAAGAAGATCTCGGGATAGAATTTGAACAAGGGCTGATGGATGAGTACCGCTCCTGCCGTAATAAGTGTATGTTCTGTTTCATCGACCAGATGCCGGGAGGAATGAGAGAGACGCTGTATTTTAAGGATGATGATTCCCGCCTGTCCTTCCTTCAGGGCAATTATATCACGCTTACAAATATGGACGATCATGATATCGAGCGTATCATATCGTATCATCTGGAGCCGATCAATATATCGTTCCATACGACGAATCCAGAACTCCGCTGCAAGATGCTGCACAACCGGTTCGCGGGCGACGCGCTGAAAAAGGTGGACAGGCTGTACGAGGGCGGCATCACGATGAACGGGCAGATCGTGCTGTGCAAGGGCATCAACGACGGAGAAGAGCTGGAGCGGAGCATCCGCGACATGTCCCGCTACCTGCCGCACCTGCAGAGCGTGTCGGTGGTGCCGGTAGGGCTGACGAGATACAGGGACGGTCTCTATCCTCTGGAACCGTTTACAAAAGTGGATGCACTGGAAGTGCTTGAGACGATACATCGCTGGCAGGACAGGCTGTACGAAGAATACGGCCTGCATTTTATACATGCCGGCGACGAGTGGTACATCCTTGCCGGACAGGACATGCCGGAGGAGGACAGGTATGACGGATACCTTCAGCTTGAGAACGGTGTCGGCATGCTGCGCCTTCTTGAAGATGAGTTTGAAGAGGCTTATGCGGAGCTTGAAGGGGATGGACAGGAGCGGGAAGTTTCTGTCGCGACAGGCTATCTGGCGGAGCCGTACATCAGGAAGATGGCAGAGCGGCTTAAGGAGAAATATCCGGGCACGACGGTACATGTATATGCGATACGGAATGATTTCTTCGGGGAGCTCATCACAGTATCCGGCCTCATTACCGGACAGGATCTGATGAGCCAGCTAAAAGGGAAGGAGCTCGGCGGACGCCTTCTGCTTCCGTGCAATATGTTCCGGAGCGAAGAAGAAGTATTTCTCGACGACGTGACGATTGACGAGCTGAAAGAGACTTTACAAGTCCAGGCAGATATTGTAAAATCAAGCGGACGAGATTTTATAGATGCAATCATAAGATAGGCATGGATTGAATATAGAGTAGGAGAAAAAATATGAGTAAACCAGTTGTAGCTATCGTGGGGAGGCCGAATGTAGGCAAATCCACACTTTTCAATGTACTGGCAGGCGAGATGATATCAATCGTAAAAGACACTCCCGGAGTGACTAGAGACCGTATCTATGCGGAGGTCAGCTGGCTTGACAAGGAGTTTACGCTCATCGATACGGGCGGCATTGAACCGGAGAGCAAGGATGTCATCCTGTCTCAGATGAGAGAGCAGGCGCAGATTGCTATCGACACGGCAGATGTCATCGTTTTTATTACAGACGTGAGGCAGGGGCTTGTAGATTCCGATTCAAAAGTGGCAGATATGCTGCGCAGGTCCGGAAAGCCGGTAGTGCTCGTCGTAAATAAAGTTGATAATTTTGACAAGTTCATGCCGGATGTGTATGAATTTTACAACCTTGGAATTGGAGAACCGGTGCCGGTGTCGGCGGCTTCCCGCCTCGGTATCGGCGACATGCTCGAGCGTGTGGTGGAATACTTTCCGGAGCACAGCGGTGAAGAGGAGGATGACGAACGCCCCAGGATTGCCATCGTAGGAAAACCAAACGTCGGGAAGTCATCCATCGTGAACAAGCTGCTCGGAGAACAGCGAGTCATCGTATCTGATGTAGCGGGGACGACACGTGATGCCATTGATACGGAAATCGTACATGACGGCAGGGAATACATTTTCATCGATACGGCAGGGCTCCGCAGGAAGAGCAAGATCAAAGAAGAGCTGGAGCGGTACAGTATTATCCGTACCGTCACTGCCGTGGAGCGTGCGGATGTCGTCCTTGTCGTCATCGATGCAGAAGAAGGCGTGACAGAGCAGGATGCCAAGATTGCGGGAATCGCCCATGAGCGTGGCAAAGGCGTCATAATCGTCGTGAACAAATGGGATGCCATTGAGAAAAATGACAAGACCATGCGTGAGTATGAACACCGTGTGAGGCAGGTGCTCTCGTTCATGCCTTATGCCGAAATCATGTATGTGTCAGCGGAGACGGGACAGCGTCTGAACAAACTATATGATCAGATTGACATGGTTATCGAAAATCAGACACTTCGTGTGGCGACCGGTGTGCTCAATGAGATCATGATGGAAGCGGTTGCAATGCAGCAGCCGCCTTCCGACAAAGGGAAGAGGCTGAAACTATATTACATTACGCAAGTGTCGGTAAAGCCGCCGACCTTTGTCATCTTTGTCAACGACAAGGAGCTCATGCATTTTTCTTATACGAGGTATCTGGAAAATAAAATACGCGAGGCTTTTGGATTCAAGGGCACTTCGCTGAAATTCTTTGTACGGGAGAGAAAGGAAAAGGATCGGTAGCTATGGAACGCTTGATATGTGTGATGATTGGATACGCATTTGGCCTGCTGCAGACAGGATATATCTATGGCAGGCTCCACCATATAGACATCAGAAAGCAGGGGAGCGGCAACGCGGGGACGACGAATGCCCTGCGTACGCTCGGCTTTAAGGCCGGCGCCGTGACCTTTTTGGGAGACTGCTTTAAATGTGTGTTCGCTGTCGTAGTGGTATATCTTATTTACAGGAAGACCCATGGGGACATGATACCGGTACTGTCTATGTATGCCGGCATGGGAGCCGTGCTTGGCCATAATTATCCGTTTTATCTCGGCTTCAAAGGCGGAAAGGGGATTGCGGCCACCGCCGGGCTGATTGTCAGTACGGTGAACGTAACGATGGTACTTATCTGTCTTGTCGTGTTCGTCGGAATCGTGGCGGGCACCCGTTATGTCTCCCTCGGCTCTCTGGCTGTCGTAATCATATATCTGGCAGAAGTTGTCGTGTATGGGCAGATGGGAGGTTTCGGCGTATCGGGCAGCCATCTGTGGGAGATGTATGGCATAGCGGCGCTGCTCGTGGTGTCTGCCTTCTTCAAGCACAGGGCGAACATAAGGAGGTTAATGAACGGGACGGAAAATAAACTGAGTCTCGGCAGAAAATAAGGAGGATGCATTATGGCAAAAGTGGGTATTATGGGAGCAGGCAGCTGGGGAACCGCACTGGCGCTTCTGCTGCACAAGAACGGACACGAGGTGGCCGTCTGGTCTATCAGCAAGGAAGAAGTGGAGATGCTCTCCACGAAGAGGGAGCACGCGAGCAAGCTCCCGGGAGTCAAGCTTCCAGAAGACATGGAATTTATGACGGACATGGAAATGGCCATCAAAGGAAAAGACGTTCTCGTGCTGGCGGTGCCGTCTCCATTTACGAGAAGCACGGCGCGCAGCATGAAGCCTTTTGTGGCTGACGGGCAGATTATCGTGGACGTGGCAAAGGGGATTGAAGAGAACACGCTGATGACCCTCTCCCAGCAGATTGAAGAAGAGATTCCGCAGGCAGACGTGGCAGTGCTGTCCGGGCCGAGCCATGCGGAGGAAGTGGGGAGAGGTCTACCGACGAGCGTCGTGATAGGGGCAAGGACAAAGAACACGGCAGAATATCTCCAGAAGATGTTCATGAATGAAGTGTTCCGCGTATATACGAGTCCTGATATGCTCGGCATGGAACTTGGCGGATCTCTTAAAAATGTCATCGCCCTGGCGGCGGGCATCGCAGACGGACTCGGCTATGGAGATAATACGAAAGCAGCACTTATCACCCGCGGAATTGCGGAAATTGCCAGGCTTGGCGTGAAGATGGGCGGAGCGGTTGAAAGCTTTACCGGGCTGACAGGAATCGGCGACCTGATTGTCACTTGTGCCAGCCAGCACAGCCGTAACCGGAAGGCAGGCTATCTTATCGGCCAGGGCATGAGCATGCAGGAGGCGATGGACGAAGTGAAGATGGTGGTGGAAGGGGTGTACTCCACCAAAGCGGCAGTGAAGCTTGGCGAGAAGTATGATGTAGCACTTCCGATTATCGGGGAAGTGAATAAAGTCCTGTTTGAAAACAAAAACCCGAGAGAGGCGGTCAATGAGCTCATGCTCAGAGACAGCAAGGCAGAACACAGTGCGCTGCCGTGGAAGGAAATGTAAGTTTCGTAAATTAGGACGCCGCTGGGGAGGCAGGGGGCATCTGCTGCGATGCGTCCGGGACTGCGACTATCACACAGATTCCTAAGCCTGTGGAATGTTCGCCGATAGCGGCTCACACCCCACGGGCCAAGGAATCTGGTGAGGATTCTCCGTCCCTCCCGCTTATACCTTCGCATCTGCCCCCTGCCTCCCCAGCGGCTATCTACTTTACTGGCACGGGCGGGGACGGCTGTGTGACGTTACTGGCGGTCGGAAGGAATTTATCTGTGCCGGTATATTAATAAAAAAGCTGAGCGAGTGAAAACCTTTGGCAAAATGGAATTATAATTATAATGAGGAAGAGCCGGAATCAGGTACAGGGCTGTTATGTGAGATAACATCCCTTGCCTGATTCCGGCTCTTCCTGCAGCAACGGCGTGCACGCCTCGCTGCAAACGTT
>NZ_KQ236745.1:546707-561264 GCF_001185345.1 Dorea sp. D27
AGGAAGAGCCGGAATCAGGTACAGGGCTGTTATGTGAGATAACATCCCTTGCCTGATTCCGGCTCTTCCTGCAGCAACGGCGTGCACGCCTCGCTGCAAACGTTTAACTACGATAATATACACCATTCTAATTTGTATGTGCTGTTTACATGAAGCTTGCTATCATTTTCCATCTAGCTGACACAGCCAGCGGTCATCCGCTGGCCAGTAACGTCACACGGCCGCTCTCGCCCTTGTTAGTAAAGTCGATAGCGGGCGGGGAGCCGGGTGGGAGATGCGCAGGTATAAGCGGGAGAGGCGGAGAATCCTTTCCGTAGCCCTTATCCTGCGGGATGTAAGCCGCTATCGGCGCGCATTCCGCAGGGTTAGGGATACGTGAAATAGTCGGAGCCTCGGACGCATCGGAGCAGATGCCACCCGGCTCCCTGTCCGCAGCCACTTTACTCAAACCCACATTTATAGGTCCGCATGTTCCGCCACGTATTTCTTAAAATCTGTTACGGCTGGCGCCTGGTATACATCTTTCAGTGTTGCCATGTAAAAGAGCCGTTCCCAGGCGGGGTGCAGGATATGGATGATATGTACGGGCATATAACCTAGTATCTCCATCCGGGGGACTACGGCTATGCCGAATCCTGCTCCTACGAGGCCGGCAACCGCCTGATCTTCTTCCAGCGAATAGACGATATCCGGCCGTCCGCCGCATTCTTCAAATAGATGATCGATAATGGGGCGAAGGCCGCTGCGCTTGGAAAATACGATTTGCGGATAGGCCAGCGTCTCTTCCAGATTTATCTCATGGCGGCTGGAGAGAGGGTGGTCTTCCGGTACGATTACAACGAGCTCCTGCCTGGCAATCGGTGTAAATTCTATGGATGGTTCATTTTCCATGAGCGAACAGAATGCGACGTCGTATCTGCGTTCCTTTACACCTTGTATGATATCCGGCGTGAGGCCGGTGGATGCATGAAAGTAAAAATCGATGTTCTTTTCCGGCCGGGTTTCCAGAAAGCCACGGACGAACTGGGGAACTACAGAGGTGCTCAGCGTGCGCAGGAGAGCCACATCGATACGCCCTTCCCCGGAACCGGTCATCTGAAGTTTGTTGATGCTGGAATCCAGCATGCCAAGCGCTTGCTCCACATCGGTGAGGAATGCCTGCCCGCACTTGGTTAGGACGACATTGCGCCCTTCCTTCTCAAACAGCTTTACTCCGAGCTCTTTTTCCAGAGAGGAGATGGCATGGCTCAGGCTTGGCTGAGTGATGGCGAGGATTTCCGCAGCTTTCGTATAATGTTCCAGATGGGCCAGAGTAACAAAATATCTGAGATGGTACAGATTCATATACTGCTCCTTTCGTCTTTTTTCGACATGTCCACATTCTAACATAATCTATAAACAAAATCTATGAATTCGGCTATTATTACCAATTTGTTTTTAATTTAACGATAGAATATAATGAAACCATAGTAAAAGTAACAAGATTGAACGGCAGAAACAAAAAAATCATGTTCAATTTTAACAATGGAAGGAGAATGTATTATGTCAAAAAAATATCCAATCACAATCAGTTCCTGGACACTGGGAGACCAATGCAGATTTGAAGAGCGCGTTATCGCTGCCAAGGAGGCAGGATATGAAGGAATCGGCCTGAGGGCAGAGACATATGTAGATGCGTTGAATGAAGGGCTTTATGATGATGATATCATGGCAATCCTTGAGAAGCACGGAATGAAGGTTACGGAAGTGGAGTATATCGTGCAGTGGGCAGAAGATAACCGTTCATATGAGCAGAAGTACAAAGAGCAGATGTGTTTCCATATGTGCGACTTGTTCGGTGTAAACCATATCAACTGTGGTCTCATGGAAAACTATTCCGTAGAGCATACGGCGCAGAAGCTGAAAGAACTCTGCCACAGAGCGGGAAAACGGATTATCGGGGTTGAACCGATGCCATACAGCGGTATCCCTGATTTGAAAAAAGGATGGGAAGTAGTGAAGGCAAGCGGATGTGAAAATGCGATGCTCATTCTTGACACATGGCACTGGGTACGTGCCGACCAGCCGTATGATATCCTCACAGAAGAGATTGCAAAGAAGGTTATCTCTATCCAGATCAATGATGCGTACGACAGGCCATATGCCAAGACGATTCTGAGAGATGAGTCCATGCACGACAGGCTGGCGCCAGGGACAGGAGCCAAAGATACGGCGGGATTCGTCAAGATGATCAGGGATGCAGGTATTGAACCGGCAGTTGTGGGCGTGGAAGTCATATCAGACGAAATACTTGCAAGAGGCATAAAAGAAGCGGCGGTTCATACATACGACAACACGGTGAAGGTACTAAAAGAGACATGGCCGGAAGCAGCAGAAGCGTAATCCATTCAGTGAAAGATAAGAGAGAGGGAAAAATATGAGATTTGACAATATGTTTTCACCAATACAGATTGGTCCAATGACAGTAAAAAACCGCTTCGTGGTCCCGCCCATGGGCAATAATTTCGCCAATACGGACGGAACGTGGAGCGGACAGTCTGCGGCATATTACGCAGAACGGGCGAAGGGACAGTTTGGCCTTATCACGATAGAGGCCACGGTAGTCCACGAGGGGGCAAAAGGCGGCCCGAGAAAGCCCTGCCTTTATAATGACAACAGCATCGAGAGCCTGAAGAAAATCGTGGATGCCTGCCACGCGGAAGGAGCGAAAGTATCTGTACAGCTTCAGAACGCAGGACCGGAAGGAAATGCAAAAAATGCGGGTGCTCCGATTCAGGCGGCTACGGCTATCCCGTCAACGGTCGGGAGAGACACGCCGCAGGAAGTGCCGACAGCCCAGGTATATGAACTCGTAAAAGGATACGGAGCGGCTGCCAGGCGTGCAATGCAGGCGGGGGTTGATGCGGTGGAAATCCATATGGCACACGGTTATCTTGTGAATACATTCATCTCCCAACGGTCCAACAAAAGAGTAGATGAGTTCGGCGGCAGCTTCGAAAACAGGATGAGATTCCCGCGCCTGATTATTGAAGAGGTGAAGAAGAACGTAGGGGATAAGGTGGCTATACTGGCCCGCATCAACAGTGCGGACGAAGTGCCTGGCGGCGTTGATGTGCACGACAGTGCGGCGATAGCGGCTTATCTGGAAGGGTGCGGGGTACAATGTCTCCACGTCTCCCGTGCGGTACATATCAAAGATGAGTATATGTGGGCGCCGACGACGGTCCATGCAGGATTCTCGGCAGAGCTGGTGACAGAGATTAAAAAGGCAGTTACTATCCCTGTTATAACAGTAGGACGATTTACGGAACCTCAGTACGCGGAACTGCTCGTGAAGGAAGGACGCGCAGACCTGGTTGCGTTCGGACGGCAGTCGCTTGCAGACCCGCATATGCCTGAAAAAGCGATGCAGGAACGTCTGGAGGACATGATACCATGTATCGCCTGTCTGCAGGGCTGTGTCGCCAACATGTATAAAGGAGAGCCTATCTGCTGTCTGACGAACCCGTTCCTCGGACATGAGGCGCAAGGATACCCCAAAGCAGAAAAAGCAAAGAAAGTCATGGTTATCGGCGGCGGAGTTGCAGGACTTTGTGCGGCATTTATCTGCGCGGAGAGAGGACACGAGGTTACGCTGTATGAAAGCACTGCTAAACTTGGCGGCAATATGAGGCTGGCGGCCTATCCTCCGGGCAAAGGTGATATTACAGGTATGATCCGCAGCTACATCGTAAGATGTGAAAAGGCCGGAGTAAAAGTGCGGATGAATACAGCGGCAGATATGGAGACGGTGAAGGCGGAGAAGCCGGATGCAGTCATAGTGGCAACCGGCTCCAAGACATTGATTCTTCCAATCGAAGGAATCGACAATCCGGCCATCATCCATGGCTCTGACCTGCTGGACGGCAGGCGCCAGGCAGGAGAGAAGGTGCTTGTTGTCGGCGGCGGAATGGTAGGATGCGAGATAGCAGCGTTCCTTGGCGAACAGCAGCACAAGGTAAGCATCATCGAATTCCGGGATACGATGGGAGCCGATATGATATCCGAGCACAGAAAATATGTGATGAAGGATTTTGAGGAGTATAAAGTAGAACAGATTGTCAACGCAAAAGTATGCAAGTTCTATGACGATGGCGTGGAATATGAATCGCCGGACGGCGAAAGGCATGAAGCAAGAGGGTTCGATTCGGTCATCCTTTCCATGGGATTCAGAAATTATAATCCTTTTGCGGAGCAGCTAGAGGAACTCGGGCAGGAAGTATATGTAATAGGGGACGCCACAAGGGCACGCAGGGCATTGGATGCGACAAAGGAAGCGTATGCGGCTGCGATACAGGTTTAGGCAGAATATTTGGAGGGAAATAAGATGGAAAAGAGAATATCAGGACATACAGGTTTGATGGCATTGTTCGGAACTCCGGTAGGGCATTCAGGATCTCCGGCCATGTATAACTTCAGCTTCCAGCATGACGGTCTGGACTATGCCTATATGGCATTTGATGTAAATGTAGAGCAGATGCCCAAGGTGTTTGAAGCTATACGGCTTCTGAACATGAGAGGCGGAAACTTTACGATGCCGTGTAAGAATGTGGCGGCGGAGCTTGTGGATAAATTGTCTCCGGCGGCAGAGATTATCGGTGCATGCAACGTATTTGTCAATGACGGAGGCGTGATTACAGGCCATGTCACGGACGGCGTCGGCTTTGTAAAGAACCTGGAACTAAACGGCGTCAGCGTGAAGGGGAAAAGGACGGTCATACTTGGCGCCGGCGGTGCGGCTACGGCGATACAGGTACAGCTTGCGCTTGACGGGGCAAAGGAAGTGAAGATTTTTAATCCTAAGGATGACTTCTTCGTAAGGGCAGAGGGAACGAAGGCTAAGCTGGCCGAAAAGTGTCCCGACTGTGCTGTCACGGTGGAAGATCTGGAAGACAAGGAAAAGCTTGCAGAGGCGGTGAACAGCTGCGATATCGTAATCAATGCGACAATTATGGGCATGGAACCATACGATGACGTGTCTCTTATCGATAAGTCATTGTACCGTAAGGACCTCATAGTTGCTGATACCGTATATAGCCCTGAGAAGACGAAGATGATACTGGAGGCAGAAGAAGCCGGCTGCATGGCAATCGGTGGTAAAGGGATGCTGGAGCAGCAGGGAGCTGTGAACTACGAACTTTTTGTCGGAAAGAAGATGCCCCTTGCGGAGTACCAGAAATTCCAGAAAGAGAATAAGTAATCATCCGTTGTATGGATGAAAAGAATAGGAGAATGAGGATGAAAGCTAAGAAGTATATTCTATCATTGGTGACAGTCTATATGTGCTACTTCACACATGGAATCCAGGCGATAATTCTGTCACAGAACAAAGTAAACTTCTTCACGCAGTGGGGGTACACGGATGAAGTGGCCGGGGCGGCGGCAGTGTCGCTTGCGATTACGGCGACCGGGTTCGGCAAGTTCCTGACCGTATGGCTCGGCGGTGAAGTATCGGATAAGATTGGACGGAAGAAGATGGCGGTTGCCGGAGGCATCCTGTATATCGTCTGCTTTGCAGGGCTGCTGTTTTCCACAAACTTTACAGTTGCATGCGTATGTGCATTCCTCGCAGGCGTGGCTACATCCGGATTCTGGGATGCATCCCTGTATCCGGCAGTGCAGGAGGCCGCTCCGAAGTATGCGGGTTCCGCGCTTATCGGAATCAAAGCATTTGTGTCAGTATCAGGTATCATTTATCCGCTTATGGCTGTTCACTTTTCTTCCTCAGGCAACTGGAAGATAAATGTGTGGATTCCGTTGATTCTGTCCGTGGTATGTGTTATCCTTGCGGTAATCGCGCCATTCGTATATGACGATCAGATGAAAGAGACGGTGAAGACTGCGGACGGTAAGACGACGAATGCGGCACAGGCTGAAATTGATGCGGCTAAGGCGCGGATGAAGACGAAGCCGGGCGGGCTTGTAAATTTTGTCACAATGTTTTACGGTTTCCTCTGCATGTTTATCATGTACGGTGCACAGCAGTATACAAAGGCGTTCGGCATGACCAACTGCGGTCTGACAGAAATGCAGGCGGCAGGCATGACATCCATCTATACGGCAGGCTCCATCATTGCGGTCGTATTCTGGGCTATCATGATGGGCAAGCTGAAATGGAATCCGCTGAAGGTCGTGCTCATCGATTCGGCATTTACGGCGGCAGCGCTTGCAATCGTTCTCCTTGTCAAGAACGTAGGTGTCGTCTATGTGGCAATTGCCCTTCTTGGCTTCTTCGCCGCAGGAGGCGCGCTCCAGACAGGACTCGGCGTCCGCCAGGAGATGTGTCCGGGGCCGAAGGGAAGGAATACCGGTATCTACTATACGTGGATGGGGCTGGCAAGCTGCTTCCTTCCATACATCGTATCCGCGATGACGAAATCTATCGGCGAGACATCTGCAATCTATACGATGATGGCACTGCTTCTTGTGGCGGCTGTCGTGGCTGTAGTAATGATGGCTTATCTGACAGTACAGTATAAGAAGATCTTTGGCAGCAATCCGTTAGGCAGACAGGAGGCATAAAGATACTTCTTGGAGCTCTGCTCTTAAAACGAGAGCAGAGTTTCTTGCAGGCAGGTATTGTTTGTCTATTAACGAACGATATCTGCTGTAGAATGATAAATGAGGAGGCTGCACATATGAGTGCAAGAAGAGAAAGAAATCCGAAAGAACTCCCTTATATCCCGCTGGGTCCGTTCCAGTGGAGAATCCCGGGGCTGCACTACCGTATTGAATATGTAGAGTTTTTCCAGGGCTTGATTCTGGGTGCGACCGCGCTCAGTTCAATTCCATACCTGACCGACTATCTCGGCATACCGTATGAACTGGCATGGAGCTGTGTCATCATAGAGGTATTCATGTATATGCTTCACGGCTGGCTCGGAGACCCTGTCGTACCGGGCTGGATTACACCGACCCTGCCGTTTACGCTGGCATTTATCAGCGGATTCGACAAAGGGCCGCAGAGGATCCAGGCTATGATTGCGGTGCAGCTGCTGGTGGCGTTTGTATTTCTCTTTATGGGTGTGACAAAGCTGGCAGACAAGTTCGTGCGCAGCGTTCCTACATCCATCAAGGGGGGAATCCTTCTGGCTGCGCCGATTACTGTCATACAGGGACAGCTTGAGAAGGGGAGCCAGCTCCTGACCGCCCCTGTGGCTACGCTGGCGGGAACGCTGCTGCTTGCCTTCCTGAGCTTTTCTCCATTTTGTGAGAAAAAGAGGGGGAAGATAAAGCTGCTGGATATTATGGCGAAGTATGGAAACCTGTTCCCGTATCTTATCGCGATGCTGCTCGGTGTAATGCTCGGAGAGCTTGCAAAACCAACGCTGGAACTAGGAAGTATAATCCGAATTCCGGATTTTGGAAAGATTTTTCAGACAGTCAGCGTATTTTCCGTCGGTTTTCCGCCTCTGTCTATGTTTATACAGGCGCTGCCTCTCGCATTGATCTGTTACGTGCTGGCGTTCGGCGACTTCGTAACGTCTGAGACACTCGTAAAGGAGGCACAGGAGAGCAGAGATGACGAGCATATAGATTTCAATTCGAGCCGTTCTAACCTGATCAGCGGCCTGCGTAATCTTATCCTCGCAATATTTGCGCCCTTCCCCCCGCTGGCCGGGCCTCTCTGGGTCGGCATGACGGTGTCTGTAGCCGTGCGGTATAAGGAAGGTAAGAAGGCCATGAAGTCACTGATCGGGGGGATGAGCTCCTTCCGTATGGCAACATTTCTCAGCGTGATCCTCGTACCTGTCGTGTCATTCATGAAGCCGATCATGGGAGTAGGCTCTGCGATTACGCTGCTGTTCCAGGCATATGTTTGTGCCAGGATTGGCATGGAATACTGCAAATCGAATACGGACAGAAGCATAGCCGGCATCATGGCCGCGGTGCTGGCGTTCAAAGGTTCCGCGTGGGCGCTGCTCGTAGGCTTTGCACTGAACTTCCTGCTGTCTAACATGGAATTCCAGAAGAAGAAGCTAGGGGTGCCGACAACGGCCGAACTGGAAGTGATAGAAAAATCGAAGGAAGAAGAGATAAAAGCGCTCGCGGCTCAGAAATACATAGAAAATTAATCGGAATATTACCCCCTTGTAATGCATACACTTGTATCAGCATAACAAGGGGGTATTCACAATGAACACGTTTCAGCTGTACAAAGATATACAAGCCAGGACAAACGGAGAAATATACATAGGAGTCGTAGGGCCGGTGCGTACCGGAAAATCTACATTTATCAAACGTTTCATGGATGTGCTGGTACTCCCGCATATGGAGGATGAGCATGGAAAGTCGCGGACAAAGGATGAGCTGCCCCAGTCGGCCTCGGGCAGAACGATTATGACGACAGAGCCCAAGTTCGTGCCCAAGGAAGCGGCGGAAATCAAGCTGTCGGACGACGCATCTGTAAAGGTGCGCCTCATAGACTGCGTGGGCTATATGGTAGAAGGCGCGTCGGGACATATCGAGGGCGGAGAGGAACGGCAGGTTAAGACGCCGTGGTTTGATTATGAGATACCATTTACCAAGGCGGCAACCATCGGGACGAGGAAAGTCATACATGACCATGCAACCATTGGGATTGTCGTGACGACGGACGGCAGCATCGGAGATATCGAGCGGCAGGGATATCGGGAGGCAGAGGAAAAGACGATCCGGGAGCTGCAGAGCATCGGCAAGCCATTTATCGTGCTGGTGAATTCCAGGAAGCCATATGGGGACGAGGCGAGAGATACTGCACAGGAGCTGGAGCAGCAGTATGGCGTGAAGGCCATGCCGGTGAACTGCGAACAGCTCAAAGAAGATGACATCTACCAGATTATGGAAGCGGTGCTGTTTGAATTTCCGGTATCGGAAGTACAGTTCTATATACCGAAGTGGGTGGAGATGCTTCCGAGAGACCACCGCATCAAGCAGGATATGCTGGAACATATCCGGTCGGTGATGGATGGCTTCGGAGAGATCAAAGACGCGGCGGCCGGGCTTGAAAAGCCGGAAAGCCCTTACATAGATGACATGAAGGTAGACCATATAGAGATGGATACTGGATGCGTGAAGGTGAGAATAGATATCGCCGACAAATTCTATTACGAGATGCTGAGCGAACTGACAGGCACGCCGATTGCAGGCCAGTATGAGCTTATCGCAGCGATGAAGAACCTGTCGGAACTCAAGGAGGAATACGAAGGGGTGAAGGATGCATTTGCCGCAGTCCGCATGAAAGGATACGGTGTCGTCAGTCCGAAGAAAGAAGAGATAACACTGGAAGAGCCGGTCATCATCAAGCAGGGCAACAAGTTTGGAGTCAAGATCCACTCAGAGGCACCGTCCATCCATCTGATACGGGCTAATATAGAGACGGAGATTGCCCCTATCGTCGGAAGCGAGCAGCAGGCGGAAGACCTGGTACGCTACATCAAAGAAGCCGGAGAGGAAGAAGGAGGAATCTGGAACACGAACATCTTCGGCAAATCCATCGAAGACCTGGTGATGGACGGCATGCAGAATAAGATGGCTGTCATCAATGACGAAAGCCAGGTGAAACTGCAGGACACGATGCAAAAAATCGTAAATGACAGCAACGGAGGACTTGTCTGCATCATCATATAAATAGTCAGATAATTTAAAGAATTTTGAAAGGGGTCAGACCCCTGCGCTATGCAGGGGTCTGACCCCTTTCAAAAAATACAGTCAGGGGTGGAACTTGACTGTATTTTTATGTTATACTTTTCTGGAGACTGCGCGCAGCGCAATCCATTTTTTGTGATGGGAGTTTTGTATATGAATATGAAGATACTGAGGCAGCTCGGGATTATTCTGGCACTCTGCCTGGCGGCGGAATTTATCGTATCCATGCTGCCGATTGCCTTCCCGAGCAGCGTGACAGCTATTCTGATATTGGCGGCCCTGCTCGGCCTCAAGCTGTTGCAGGAGGGACATATCCAGGAGACTGCGGACTTTATGCTGTCTAATATGGCAATCGTGTTCGTGCCGGTATCTATCGGTATGGTGGAGGATATCGGACTTCTTAAGGGCCGGATGAAGGGTTTCCTCATCGTCGTATGTGTCTCGCTTGTGCTGACGTTCCTCGGCACATACGTTACGGTAAGAATCGTTCAGATATGTATGGAAAGGCTGGCGGGGAAAGGGGGTGTGTCCGATGAGTGACCTGTGGGCAAACCCTTTGTTTGGAATCTTTCTTACGGTCATTACTTTCTATATAGGAGACTGGACGGCGAAGAAGGTAAAGTCACCGGTGGCCAATCCGCTGCTTATCGCTATGGTGCTCTGTGTGGCGGTGCTTAAGATTCTGCACATACCGTATAAGGACTATATGGAGGGGGGACAGTTCATCTCTCTGTTCCTGGTACCGGCAACAGCGATGATCGGACTGTCCATTTATCGGCAGAGGAAGGTGCTGAAGCAGCAGTTCTTTCCAATTGTCATCGGATGCCTTGCCGGCAGCCTGATATCGATGGGAAGCACGATACTGCTGTGCAGGCTGCTGGCGCTGCACCAGGATATGCTGGCATCGCTGCTTCCAAAGTCCGTGACGACCGCGATAGCGCTGGATTTGTCAGACCAGCTTGGCGGGCTTAGATCTGTCACTATGATGGCGGTAATCATATGTGGAACAGGAGGAGCAATCATACATCCGTTCCTCATTCGGCTGCTGAAGCTGAGAGACCCGGTAGCCACAGGAGTGGCATTCGGCACCGCAAGCCACGCCATAGGAACGGCGAAGGCGATAGAGATGGGTGAAGTGGAAGGAGCTGTGAGCGGTGTATCGATGGGGATTGCAGGAATATGCACCGTAATCGTTGCATTATTTTTATAAAAGCGTTAATATTTTACTATATGACTACGTTAAGAGAAAATATGGAGGTACAGTATGAAAGTTGCAATCATAACAGCGAGTACAGGGATATACAAAGGGTTAAAAGAAGATGCGGGCGGACAGATCGTAAAGAAAATTGTAGAAGATGCCGGACACAGCATCGTGTTTATGAAGGCGCTTCCAAGCGACCGCAAGGTGTTATCCACTGTCATGCAGAGGATGGCGGACGCCCATCTGACCGACTTGATACTCACCACAGGAGGTGCCGGGTGCGCGCCGCATGACTGTACGCCGGAGGCGACGATGGATGTCGTGGACAGGCCGATTCCCGGTATTCCGGAAGCGATGCGCGCATTTACGATGCAGGTGACAAAGCGGTCTATGCTGAACCGGAGCGCGGCCGGAATCAGGGGAGACGTGCTCATCGTCAATCTGCCCGGAAATGCAAAAGCGGTAAAGCAGTGTCTGGATTATCTGCTGCCGGAGATTACCCACGCGGTAGAAGTCATAAAAGGAGAATAGCACGATTATATGAAAATTACTTATATGTATCACAGTGGATTTGTCCTGGAACTTGAAACGGTTGTCCTTGTCTTTGACTATTACAGGGGAGAGCTCCCGCTTCTGCCAAAAGAGAAAAGCGTATATGTGTTTTCCAGCCATGCACATCCGGATCACTTTCAGAAGAAGATATTCAGTTGGGCCGGAACGTACAGCGGAATAACGTATATATTATCGGATGACATTAAAGCGGACGGACAGGCGGAGCGTATCATCTATGCAGGTCCCAGGCAGGAGCTCCGGGCAGACGGCTTGCATATCAGGACGTTCCGGTCAACAGATGAAGGCGTTGCCTTTCTCGTCTGCGCGGAAGGAAAGACGATATATCATGCAGGAGATCTGAACTGGTGGCACTGGGAAGAAGAAGGCCCCGCATATAATGAAATGATGCGGAGGAATTACCAGCACGAGATTGGCAAGCTGGAAGGAAAAGATATAGATGTGGCATTTGTCCCGCTGGATCCGCGCCAGGAAGAACAGTATTACTGGGGGCTGGACTATTTCATGAAGCATACGCACACGAAATATGTATTTCCTATGCATATGTGGGACAAATACGATGTATATGAACGGCTGATGGAGAATGAGGAGGCTGCAGGCTATAGGGACAAGGTCATGCATATTACAGAAGATGGACAGACATTTGAAATTTAGGAGAGAGATAATATGCACGTAAAAATATATACGGACGGAGCAGCAAGGGGGAATCCGGACGGTCCGGGAGGTTACGGCACAGTCCTGGAATATACGGATTCCAGAGGCGTGCTGCACACAAAAGAACTTTCAAAGGGGTATAAGAAGACGACAAACAACCGCATGGAGCTTATGGCTGCCATCGCCGGCCTGGAAGCGCTGAACCGGCCGTGTGAGATAGAGCTGTACTCTGATTCGAAATATGTGGTAGACGCGTTCAACCAGCACTGGATTGACGGGTGGCTGAAAAAAGGATGGAAGCGCGGTAAGAATGAGCCAGTCAAGAACGTGGATCTCTGGCAGAGGCTGCTGAAGGCGAAAGAGCCTCACAAGGTTACGTTCATCTGGGTAAAAGGGCATGACGGGCATCCGCAGAATGAACGGTGCGATACGCTTGCAACCGCTGCGGCGGATGGAGATGGACTTATCGTGGATGAGGGTATCTGACAGACGTGTACCTTTACAATATGAAAAGAGTATGGTAAAGTATGAGATGCAAGTAAGACAGGTAATCGCAGCTGCGAAGGCCGAAAGGCTGCAGGTGAGGAAAGTCCGGGCTTCACAGGGCAGGATGCCGGATAACGTCCGGTGGAGGCGACTCCAAGGCCAGTGCAACAGAAATGTACCGCCCAGTTCATCTGGGTAAGGTTGGAAGGGCAGTGTAAGAGACTACCGCCTCCCTGGCAACAGGGAGGGCACATGTAAACCCCATCCGAAGCAAGACCGGATAAAGGCATTGTGGCGGCCCGCCACGCCTTAGGTAGGTTGCTGGAACCTGCTGGCGACAGCAGGTCTAGATAGATGATTACCCAACGACATAACCCGGCTTATCGTCTTGCTTGCCTATGGACGTGGTATCTAATTACCATGTCTTTTTGTGATTTATCCCCCATCGCCTGCAGCGGGGGCTTAGACTTCAGCAGGTTGACGATATAGAGAAGAAGGACGAATCTGGAGGAACATTTATGGCAGCAGAGCGTGTGGTAAAATTATTGGAAAAGCAGTCGTTTACATATGAAATACGGGACTGTGAGAGAGAATTTGAAAGTACGGAAGATTCTATGAAGCTGCTCGGCATACCGGCAGAGCGGATCGCCAAGACGCTTGTGTTCGCAGCTCCGATTGGCGCTAATGTAATCATCTTGTCGGGAGACGCGAAGATAGATTCCGGCAGATATGAGAAGCAGTTCAAAGTAAAAAGGGTCGTACCTGATGAAGAAGACCTGATGGATTACACAGGCTGCAGGCCAGGAGCGGTAAGCCCGATAGCCCTTCCTGGAAAAAGGGCCAAGGTATATATGGACATATCCATCAAGCGATTCATGGAAGAATATGTGTATACGTCAGGAGGTACCGGAAACAGTGCGGTCGGTATTACCGGCCGGGACTTATATGAGGTGACGGGGTGCAGGCAATGGATAGATATCTGCAGCGGATGGAAGAGAGAGGAGGACGAACAATGAAGAATATCGTAGTGATAACAGGAAGCCCTCGAAAGAACGGCAACAGTGAAAAGATGGCCAATGCGTTTATCAGAGGCGCGGGAAGCAAAGGACACAAGCTTACGACTATCAGTGCGGCAGAGCTCAACATCCAGGGATGCCGTGCATGCGAAGGCTGTTATAAGACCGGGAACCCATGCGTGTATGCAGATGATTTCAATCATATTGCACCGGTCCTGCTGAAGGCAGATGTCATCGTGTTTGCAACCCCCCTTTACTGGTTTACTTTCCCGGAGCAGATAAAGGCTGTCATAGACCGGTTTTACGCGCTCCTGAGAGGGGAGGCCCCTTTCAAAGGGACGAAGGAATGCGCGCTGCTCGTCTGCGGTGCAGATAAGAAAGAAGCATTTGCCGGTATCGTGAAGACATATGAGATTATGGCAGATTATCTAGAGTGGAATGACAGAGGATGCGTGATAGCAGAAAATGTAAGCGAGAAAGGGGATGTCGACAAGACAGGCGTCCTGGAAGAGATCCGGCGCCTCGGCGAGGCAATCTAAATGTGGGTTTAAGTAAAGTGGCTGCGGACTGGGAGCCGGGTGGCAGATGCTTCGATGCGTCCGAGGCTCCGACTGATTCACGTATCCCTAACCATGCGGAATGCGCGCCGATAGCGGCTTACATCCCGCAGGATAAGGGCTACGGAAAGGATTCTCCGCCTCTCCCGCTTACACCTGCGCATCTCCCACCCGGCTCCCCGCCCGCTATCTACTTCACTTAACAAGGGCGAGAGTGGCTGTGTAACGTTACTGGGCAGCGGATGAACGATGGCTGCGTTAGCTAGATGGAAAATGATAGCAAGCTTAGTGCATACAGCACAAACAGTTTAGAACGTTGTATATTATCGTAGTTAAACTCTTGCAGCGAGGCGTGCACGCCGTTGCTGCAAGAAGAGCCGGAGTCAGGCAAGGAATGTTATCTCACA
>NZ_KQ236746.1:0-23179 GCF_001185345.1 Dorea sp. D27
TGCTGTTCTACCAAGAGCATGGCAGGGTAGCCAAGCCGGGACGGGATAAACGCTGAAGGCATCTAAGCGTGAAGCCCCCCTCGAGATGAGATATCCCTGCGCGAGCAGTAAGACCCCTTGAAGACGACGAGGTAGATAGGGCAGAGGTGGAAGTGCAGCAATGCATGGAGCTGACTGCTACTAATCGGTCGAGGGCATGACCAGAGATGGTGGATAGGTAATGGATGGATGATATTTCTTGTATGCGGTTTTGAAGGTACATGTACAGGACCTCTTGCATAGTATGGGTGCAAGGGGATATAATAATATAGGTGGTCCTCGATAGCTCAGCGGTAGAGCATTCGGCTGTTAACCGAAGGGTCGTTGGTTCAAACCCAACTCGGGGAGTTCAGGGAGCCCTGCAAACGTCATTGTTTGCAGGGCTTTTAATCATAAGGAGGACATATTTTATTGTAACAGTTACAACTATACCATATGATGAGAGTGGTAAACGAGAATTTAACGAGTAGTTCAACATATCGGAGATTATGTGAGAACAACAGGAGGAGAACAGAATATGTGTACAAGCATAGTTTCAAATGGTAATAAGACTATTGTAGGCTGGAATCTTGATATTTTGGACATGGAATACAAGGTTGTAGCTGAAAATGATAAAGTTTATATTGCAATAAATGATAAAAAAGAAGGATGGTTACCTCTATTTGGGGCGAATGCCAGGGGGGATTTCGTAGCTATGCCAACATGTTGGCCGTTCGATGAAAGAAGTAATCCTGCGAATGCAGATTGTAAAAATGTCATTATGCTGGATATTGATTTGCTTCTAAGTAAAAAAACATTAGGAGAAATTAAAGATATTGTTGAGTGTGAACCTGTCTATAGTGTTCCGGGTGTCACGTTCCAATCACAATTATCAGATAGGGCTGGAAACGTATTACAAATAGTTCCAGGACAGGGAATACGATATTTGCCAAAGCCGAAATACTCTGTCTTAACGAATTTCTCTCCGTTTAAAGGAAGCACCGAGCAACACCCTTGGATGGGATGGGACAGGTATAATAAGGCTGTGGAAATGCTTGAACATAATAATGAGGGGTTTGATGTTTCAGATTGTTTTGAAATACTAAAGCAGACTGCACAAACAATATGCCCCACTGTGGTATCAATGGTGTTTGATGTTGCAGATAACATGGTATACTGGTGCGAGAACAGGAATTGGGATAAAATACAGAAAAAGAAAATAAGTTAATTATTTAAAAGTAAAAAGTCAAATTCAATACTTTATGGAATAGCGGCTATAATTTTTATAATTTTAGGAATATCCCGCCATGAGGTGATTTGGTATATACTCGGATGTGCATGTGTCATCTTTAGTGGAACGAATGCTATTAAAAAGAATTGAATTGATCCGGACAACCATATTATCGAGGTCGCCGGGGAATGTAAAGGAGTAAATAATATGTCCGAAAGACCAGTTTTAGATAAAAATTTAGATAGTAATACATTTAGGAATTATTATTATTTAAAAGAAGAATTAGTAGACTTTTGCAGAGAAAATAACCTGCCTGCTTCTGGAGGGAAATTAGAAATAACAGACAGGATTGCTTATTTTCTTGATACAGGCAAAAAATTACCGGCTCCGATAGTCAGGAAACGGTTGGCGGCTGTATCTGATATTTGTGAGGATACAGAGATTGAAGCTGATTTTGTCTGCTCTGAACGGCATAGGGCATTTTTTAAGAAACATATCGGGAGCAGCTTTACTTTCCATGTGGCTTTTCAGAAATGGTTAAAAAGCAATGCGGGTAAGTCTTATAAAGAAGCAATTGCTGCCTATTATCAGATTCTTGAAGATAAGAAAAAAGGGAAAACTAAAATTGATAAACAATTTGAGTACAATACATATATCCGGGATTTCTTTGCCGATAATCAGGGGAAATCTTTGGAGGAAGCGATTAAGTGCTGGAAATACAAAAAGAAATTACAGGGACATAATCGTTATGAAAGGTCAGACCTCATAGCGCTAGAATGATACGTACCAGCGTCATTCTCCATGCTGAATCTCAGTGCTCAGAATATGTCATGGGAGTTCCTGGAACAGCAAACTATGTTTTCTGCCATAGGTCTGCACGGGGCGGGTGGCTTTTGAGCGTAATCTTATTGTTGACAGGTTGAACTGTATATGATAAAGTTACAGTATAAACTGTAACTAAAAAATATACATATAAAGCGGAGGTATGTCATGTCAGGTAATAATTATTATGATGCAGTTGTAATCGGCTTTGGTAAAGGAGGCAAGACGATTGCAAATGCTCTCGGAAATGCGGGAAAGAAAGTAGCGATGATTGAACAATCAGAAAAGATGTATGGAGGCACCTGTATCAATGTCGGATGTATTCCTACCAAATCGCTTGTCAACAGTGCAAGAGAAGCGTCAAGCGGATGTAAGGCGGGCAGGGAGGCGTACGCGGAGGCCGTAAGAAGAAAGAATGTGCTTGTCGAAAAGCTGAGGGGAAAGAACTACGATAAGTTGGAAAGCAGCCCCAACGTATCAGTTATCAATGGCAAAGCAAGGTTTCTATCTCCACATGAAGCAGAGATTGACAGTCCGGATGGAAAACAGATCATCTATGGAGAACAATTTTATATCAATACAGGTTCTTCACCGTTCATTCCTCCTATCAAAGGGATAAAGGCGAATCCTTACGTATATATCAGTGAGACATTGCTAGACTTAGAGGAACTGCCGGAACACCTGGTCATTATCGGCGGCGGATATATCGGTGTTGAGTTTGCATCGATTTATGCGGATTTTGGGGCCCAGGTATCCATCCTTCAGGACGGGGGCGTGTTTCTGCCAAGGGAAGACGAAGAGATTGCCGATAAAGTCCGGGCCAATCTGGAGCGGCGGGGTGTCCGGGTGCTTACAGAGGTACAGGTGGAGGAAGTGAGAGAGGCAGCGGGTCATGCGGAAGTCATCATCAGCACGAAGGATGGTTCGGATATGCTCGCTGCAGAGGCCGTGCTCGTTGCTACTGGGAGGAGGCCAAATACGCAGGAGCTGAATCTGGAGGCAGCCGGCGTTCGGACGAATGAGAGAGGCGGCATCATAACAGATGATACAAGGACGACAACCGCACCTCATATCTTTGCAATGGGCGACGTAGTGGGTGGATTGCAGTTTACGTATATCTCTCTGGACGATTATAGGATAGTACACTCTAAAGTATTAGGAGACGGAAGCTATACACTTGAAAAGAGGGGGGCGGTTCCGTACAGCGTGTTCTTGAACCCTCCGTTTTCCAGGGTTGGAATGAGTGAAGCAGAAGCGGAAAAAGCGGGCTTCAAAGTAAAGACAGCAAGACTAGAAGCCGCCGCAATACCAAAAGCCCAGGTAGTCAGGCAGCCCGATGGACTTCTGAAGGCAGTGGTGGATGCTGATACCGGCAGGATACTCGGGGCCCATCTCTTCTGCGAAGAATCCCATGAGCTGATTAATCTCGTAAAACTGGCAATGGATGCAGGGCTCCGCTATACGGCATTAAAGGATATGATATTTACACATCCGACGATGGGGGAAGCTCTGAACGACCTTTTTAACATATAGGCACATCTGACTTTGAAGGGAACAATCAGAATATAGCAATAGGCCTGCGAACCGGCTGACCGGTTCGCAGGCCTATTGCTATATTCATATATTATGCACGTACCTATATCGTGATATAATGATAAATAATAATCGGGAGGTGCTTAAAAAGTGAAGACTAGGAACCTAGATATTATGATTTATGGATACCTGCTGGCCCGTATCCACTATGGGGGTCTATCGGGAAGGAGAGCCGCTCCCTTCCGTCCAGAAGCTTGGCAAACTTTTTAACGTATCTGCGATGGCAGCGCGTGGAGCCTACAGGCTGCTTGAAAAGGATGGACGGATATTGAATGTAAGAGGGAGAAGAACGGTTGCGGGTAATCATAGTGCAGAACAAGAGAAGACCACTCTTGATGAATTCGTAGTGAGCGAGGAACTCATGCAGGACATCTTACGCAGCTTTGACCTGATCTTCCCGGAAGTCTTATTTTACGGGCTTAATGCCTGCAGCGAAAAGGAGATTCAAAAGCTCTATGGTATTTTGAACCGCCCTGCCCTCTCCTGGGACGAACCAACTATGGATTTTTTGGCCCATGTAATCAAAGGGCTGAAGAATCCTCTTTTAATTGATTTGTATTATGATGTGGCCTTAGTGACATATCCAGCCTTACTGACGCGTTTTGGGCGGCCAAAAGAAGGGTGGGAAGAGGTGTACAGGGAACTGTCGCCGCTGCTATATGAACTGCTGCGTGTCAGAGAAGAGGAGGAAGGAAAAACTTTATGGAGCCAGTTTGCCCGGCGATGTCCGGCTTATAATACTGAAAAGGGAGCGGTTTCAGAGGATACGTACGAATGGGGCAGGCGAAGGACCTGCCTTGTGGCAGCAGGTAAAATTCTATATAAGATTAACAGTGGCGAATATCCTGTTGATACATTTCTTCCTTCTGCCAGGGTACTGGCAGAGCAGACATCAACTCCCATCATTACCATGCGAAGGGCTATTGCGCTGCTGAATGACTTGGGAATGGCCGAGTCCGTGAACGGTAAAGGCACCAGGGTGATATCACCGGAGAAAGGGCGCAGGAGAGTGAAGTGGCGTTCACCTGCTGTCAATAAAAATGTCAGGCTGTATCTGTATTCAGTACACATATTGGCGATTACGTCCCAATCACTGGCGATTCGCGCATTTCCGTTTATGAACGTTGAGAAGAGGGAGAGAGTAAAAAACGATATCGAACTCCTGATGGAGAGGGAGGAACATGCAGGTACGATAAGTTATATCTGCATTAAGGCGTTGATGGATGAGATGGAGCTGCCTTCGTTGCGGGAGATATACAATAAGCTTCTGCAATATCTTATATTAGGCCAGCCTCTGTCCTGTCTGCAGCCATGTCTCAACCTGGACAGGCAGGCAAGAGAGCTGATGGCCGGACTGGCGGGCGGTGATGCCTTGATGTTTGGAGAGGCGCTGAAAATGTCCTTTTCCGTAATGTTCAGATCTTCCAAAGCGAAGGCAGCTTTTATGGGAATCGAGGGTCTTGAAGAGCTGACGCTGCCTTTTTAGTATAGGGTTAGAGGGATAACAGCTGCATATATTTACCAGAAACGGAGCATGCTATACGAGAGGTGAAAAATATGCAGAATAAATCCTACTGGAAAGAGACTATAGCGATTCCGGCACGCAATCCACTCGCCGGGGACATCAGTATAGATACCGTTATAATCGGAGGCGGTATGGCAGGGATACTGACCGCCTTTTTACTGCAGAAGAAGGGGCGGGAATGCATTGTGCTTGAGGCAGGACGCATCGGATGCGGGCAGACAGGATGCACGACTGCCAAAGTGACTTCACAGCACAACCTGATATACGCAGGGCTCATAAAGACGAAGGGTGAAGCGCTGGCAAGGCAGTACGCGCAGGCCAACCAGGCGGCAATAAGAGAGTATGAGTCCGTAATACGCCGGTTGAAGATAGAATGTGACTGGAGGGAATGCCCGGCATATCTGTATGCAGACAGGAAAAAGACAGAACTTCACAATGAATATATGGCGGCGCTGCGCCTTGGGATTCCTGCAAAATGGACGGAGGATACGGAGCTTCCATTCCGGATAGAAGGAGCCCTCCGCTTCGATTCACAGGGACAGTTCCACCCGATGAAGTTTTTAAAAGCTCTGTCTGAGGAAGTTACGGTATATGAGAATACGAAAGTGATAAAGGTGACAGATAACGGCGTGGAGACGGATAAGGGAAATGTCCAGGCGGCAAATATCGTATTCGCCTGCCACTATCCATTCGTAAATATACCGGGCTACTATTTTATGAGAATGCACCAGGAGAGAAGCTACGTACTGGCGGTGAAAGGGGCTCCCCCGCTAAAGGGGGTATATCTGGGAATTGATGAGGACAGCCTTTCCGTGCGTACAGCCGGAGATCTCCTCCTTATCGGAGGGGGAGCACACCGGACAGGGGATAATGAGTACGGCGGTCAGTACAAGAAGCTGGAGGGAGCAGCGGCCCGTTGGTGGCCGGACAGCAAAGAGGCGTTCCGGTGGTCGGCGCAGGACTGTATGACATTGGATGGAGTACCGTATATAGGACGGTTCAGCGCCAGGAAGCAGAACTGGTATGTGGCTACGGGATTCCAGAAATGGGGCATGACGTCTTCTATGGTATCTGCCATGATACTATCCGACCAGATATGCGGTGAGCACAATCCTTATGAGGAAGTCTTTTCTCCGCAGCGCCATATCGGGCGGAGCGCGGCGGGCAGCCTTATCAAAGAGAGCGGCCATACGGCAGCCACATTGACAAAGCCGTCCAAGCTTCCGGTTGAAAAAAAGGATAACGTAAGGACCACTCGCTGTTCCCATCTCGGATGCCATCTGTCATGGAACCCCGATGAAAAGACGTATGAGTGTCCTTGCCACGGCTCCCGGTTTGACTGTAAAGGAAGAGTGACGGACGGTCCGGCACAGAAGGATATAAGCGTGGGAGGTGAGAGCTGATGGATAAATTTCCTTATTTTGAAGGATGGTACCTGAAGCATCAGGCTGACGGTAAAATGATTGCTTTTATCCCCGCGGTACATGCCGGAATAACAGGAGAGTGGGAGGCTTCTGTACAGGTCATTACGGAGGAAGGTTCTTGGTGCATCTCCTACCCGGTATCTGAGTGCATGATTGATAAGAAGAATTTCAGAATCAAAATGGGGGAGAATATTTTCTCAAAAAGGGGCATCAGGATAAATATAAAGAGTAAGGAACTGTCAATTCACGGAACTATCAGCTACGGGCCGTTCACGAGACTGAAAAAAGATATCATGGGCCCGTTCCGGCTGCTCCCATTCCTGGAATGCAGCCATGGCATCGTGAGCATGAGACACCGGGCAGAAGGCTGTTTGACGGTAAACGGAAAAAAGTTAGAGATGAAAAACGGCCTGGGGTATATTGAGACTGACCGGGGGCATTCGTTTCCGAAAGAATACGTTTGGACACAGTGTCTGCTTACCGGGAAGCAGGAGGGCAGCATCATGCTCTCGGCCGCGGATGTGCCACTGTGGGGAAGAAGCTTTTTCGGCACGATAAGCGCGGCATATATCGGAGGACATATGTACCGCATGGCTACGTATCTCGGGGCCAGAATCATCCACTATAGCGAGAGCGAAGTGCACGTGAAGCAAGGTAAGATGCACCTTAAAGTTACAAAGCTCGGGGAGAGGTCCTTTGATCTGTATGCTCCTCAGAAAGGCAGTATGAGCAGGATAATACGGGAGAGTCCGTCATGCAGGGTACGGTATCAGATGTGGAATGGCGGGGAGCGCATATTGGATATTACAGATAACGGTGCATCTTTTGAATCTGTAACAGCACAGCGGACATAATTTGTGCCGCTGTGCTTTTCTTATTGTTAATTTTATGGCATAATAGAGGTGAATTATCTTTGATTATCAAGACATCAAAAAGGAAGATGGAGGAGAGGTTATGAAAAAGAAATTGAGAAACGTCTGGCTTCTGGGGCTCGTGCTGCTCGCTGCGGCACTGATGGCCGGAGGATGCGGCAAGAAGGCGACGCCGGAGAATCTGCTGACAGATATGGACAAGAACAGCAAGGAGATCAAATCAGTGTCCAGCAACATGAAGCTTGCCGCTGAGTTGGGAGATGATAATGAAACTCTGGCATTAAATCTGGATGCAGATATCACAGCTACGAAAAAGCCGATGGCAAGTCATATAAAAGGTAAGGTCGGTATCAAATTCGGCAGTACAGATTTTGGTACTGACATGGAAGTCTACCAGGTAAAAGAAAAAGATGAGATCATATCTTATACATATATTCAGGACCAATGGACAAAGCAGACTACAGATTCAGGAGAAAATGTTCTGGATGAAGGGATGTATGAGGGTTTCAAAAAGGCTTATAAATCGTTTGAGCTCAAGAAGGATTTAGTCAAAGTCAATGATAAAAAGTGCTATGAGCTCACAGGTAAGGTGGATGGTGGGCTTTTAAGCGGGATTATCGACCAGGATATGCTCGATTCTGTTACATCTGGAGTCGATTTGGATGCGGATGGAATGAAAGACGCCAAGATTCCTTGTATCATCGACATTTACGAGGACAGTATCCTGCCGGCCAGGATACATATAGATATGAAAGATGTCCTTGCCAAAATGATGGGGGATGAGTACGAAGGACTTGAAGTAGAGGAATACTATGCGGAACTTACCTATAACGAATATGACAAGGTAGATGAAATTAAAGTACCGAAAAAAGCAAAGGAGGCTGCGGCTGCCGGGAGCGGACTTGACGGGGATTCCGGTGACGATGGTTCCGGCAAGGCAAAGACGAAGCCGGCCAAACAGAGCAAAGAATTAGGAGATAAATGGGACAGCTATACCGTCCAGATAGGAGAGAAGGTCGTAACGCTTCCCTGCAGCATATCTGACCTTGAAGAGGCGGGGCTGGCGCTCGACACAGAGTACACCCCGGGAGATACGAGCGTGGAGGCGGACGGCTACGTGCTGGCGTATTTTGAAGACAAGAACGGGAATGAAATTATGGCAGACCTGATTAATACATCAGGTGAGCCGAAGAGTGCAGAGGGCTGCCTCGTAGGCGGCATATCTGTAGATGATTACGGGCTTGAAGAGGGAGGATTAAGCATCCTGTTTCCAGGAGGCATAACAGTCGGAACCGCTAAAGATGACGTGCTGGCGAAGTATGGGGAGACAGAGGACACATATGAAGGGGAGTCACTGCATATGTTTACATGGTCAGACGAAAGCAGCTATTTCAGCCAGTGTGAGATTGACATAGACCCGGAGACGAATAAAGTGTGCCAGATGTCTATGACAAAATATGAATAGGCAGAACAGTTCAAAGGCAGCCGGTACTGACTCCGGCTGCCTTTTGCCCGTAAGCCCTCCCTGTTATTACACATATCTTCCACTGGTAATCGTGCCGGAATATTGATAGACTTAATATCAGGAGCAGTGAACATGGATGGACGTGAGAGGTACATATGGAGCGTAACAGAATAGACGGTAACAGGCAGAAGGGCGGTAACATGAGGAAGATGACAGCCGGGTGCATATTCTTTGCATCGGGCCTTCTTCTGCTATATGCGGCGAAAAAGGTTACCGGCATGGCGGACTGGTACTCGGAGCATATCTACAGCAGGCTGGAAGGAATTATAGGGCGGATATCCGGGATGTTTCCTTTTTCACTTGCAGAGATTGGGCTGTATGTGCTGTCTTTATCACTGGCGGTGTGGACGGCACGCACTGTGCTTAAGATTTTCAGGAGGCAGGATGGCCGGACCGCAGCAGTAAACTTCCTGGCGGGGATTTTTCTGACGGCAGGCATGCTGTTTTTTATCTATGCATGGAACTGCGGAGTGAATTATGAACGCACTTCTTTTTCTGACAGTGCAAGACTGCAGACGAGAGAGTATACGGTGGATGAGCTGAAGGAAGTGTGCATCTGGCTTACGGACGAAGTCAACGCAGCGAGCGGTACCGTCAGGCGGAACGCCGATGGAGTCATGGTGCTTGACAAGAATGAGAAAGAAGGGGCGGTAGAGGCAATGGAAGCGCTGGGGGAGACATATCAGGAACTGTCGGGATACTATCCGGTTCCGAAAGGCCTTCTTAACTCGTGGATATTATCGGTACAGAACTTGACCGGCATCTATTCTCCATTTACAATAGAGGCAAATTATAACAGTGCGATGACAGATTATAATATACCGTTTACGGCATGCCACGAGCTTTCTCATCTGAAAGGATTCATGCAGGAGCAGGAGGCTAACTTTATTGCATGGCTCGCCTGTACCGACTCGGAAAGAAGAGATTTCCAATACAGCGGGAGGCTTATGGGGTGGATCTACTGCATGAATATACTGCATAAGGAAGATTATGAGGCCTATGAGGAAGTGCGCGCCAGACTGTCCGCCGATATCGAACCTGATCTGCAGGCGAATCATGACTTTTGGGAGAGGTACGACGGAAGGATTGCAGAGGTGGCTAACCAGGTAAACGATACATATCTGAAGGCGAACGGGCAGGAAGAAGGTGTAGAAAGCTACGACAAGATGGTAGATTTGATTGTTGCTTATTATTTTGCCCATACAGATTGAGGGCAGCCAGGGAGGTGAACAAGTATATGGACACAGGGTCAAGACTGACGGTCCGGGCATACCACGTAGACCATATCTCGTACGGCCAAGAGAACGAGGTCACGGTGGACGGGACGATGACAATACACAAGGAGACCGCACGGGAGCTGGGGGGGAAGGAGCCGCTGATCAGGGATATACAGATTCGCATTATACGGCCGGATGAGCACCGTCAGCACACGAACACGGTAATGGATGTTATTCCCCTGTCTACAAAAGTGTTCGGGAGAGTGGGGGAGGGCATCACACATACCCTCACCGGCGTATATGTTATCCTGACAGGGATAGATGAAAGCGGCAGGCAGGTGTGTAATTTTGGTGCAAGCGACGGAATTCTGGAGGACAAGATATCCTGGGGGCAGGCCGGGACGCCGCTTAAGAGCGACACTTTGATTTCCTTCGATGTGGTGCTTAAGGAGCATACGTGGGCAGACCGTTCCGGGCCGGAAGCCATTCACCGTGCCTGTGACAGATTCTGCCAGATATTCCGGGAACAGATGAAACGTTTTAGCGGATACAAATGTACCGAAAAGCATGTGTTCCAGGAGACTTATAAGCCAGGACGCAAGGATGTCGTAATCGTTAAGGAAGTGTCCGGGCAGGGAGCCGTGTACGACACGAGGATGTTTGGAGTGGAACCGGGCGGCTTTGAAGGCGGCCATTCGGTTATCGACATGGGCTGCATGCCGGTGATAGTCACTCCGAATGAATTCCGTGACGGTGTCATGCATGCCATGGACTGATGTCATGCAAGCAGGATAGAGGAGGCGTATTATGGGACTTGGAACAAGTATGAAGGAGACGACGCTGCACTATTACAGGGATCCTCTTGTAGAAACCTTGTCGGAAGATGAGGATGTGAACCTGAGGGGGATAGTGATCGTCGGTTCACCGGATAAGAATGAGGACAAATATTTATCGGCGGAGCGGGTGGGGGCATCCCTTGAGTGCATGCGTGTGGATGGAGCGGTGTTCTCCTGCAACGGGCTGGGCAATAACCATGTAGACTATGCACATTCTATGGAGGCGGCAGAGACGAGAGGCATTCCTGTCGTGGCGTTAAGCCTTTGCCCGGCGGCGGACTTTGTCGTCCAGAACAAATACATGGACGGTGTAATCTGCTATTATAAGGCTTTGAATGAAGGACGGCAGGCAGGGGATGAGACGACGGTACTGGCGCAGAATACAGTGACGGAGACGGACGCCAGGAAAGCGCTGGCAATGTTGAAGCTGAAAATGAGAAAAAAGGAAAAGGAAGGATAGGGCGGGACATGCCCTGTATGGGTGGCTATTATGAAGGATTCAAAGAAGCTGTCCTGCATCGACTGTGCGGTGACGAATTGTAATGATGGTGATAAGGGGTTCCCCTCTTTCTGCCTGACGACGCATATGGATGAGAAAGTGCTTGGGGAAGCTCTTGCCTGTTATGAGGTAGAAGATAACAAGAAAGCTATGGTTGCTGCAGCAGAAGTAGAATTTGAACATTACTGCCAATATACCAGGGTGGAAGAGATTATGGACTTTGCCCGCAAGATGGGAGCGCATAAGATAGGGATAGCTACGTGCGTAGGCCTGATCAGAGAGAGCAGGACGCTCGCTAAGATATTCCGGAAGCACGGATTTGAAGTCTATGGTGTAGGCTGTAAGGTCGGAACGGTGCCAAAGGTGGATGTGGGCATTCCGAAGAAATGTGAAGGAGTAGGCACGACGATGTGCAATCCGATACTGCAGGCAAAGCTGCTGAACGAAGAAAAGACGGATCTGAACGTTGTGGTAGGCCTCTGCGTCGGGCATGACAGCCTGTTTTATAAATATTCCGATGCACTTGTCACTACCGCCGTGACAAAGGACAGGGTGCTCGGACATAATCCGGCGGCGGCCCTGTACAATGCGGAGAGCTATTATAAAGGGAAATTCGGGCTGTAGATATATGAGCCGGAATGTATAACGGCAGACAGCCGGAGAAGAGACAGGACAAAGGCGCGGAAGCGCCGTCCATATCTTCCCGGCTGTCTTTTTGCCGAAATTCTCTTTAATCCAGTTTTAGTTTGGCCAGTGCATCGGCAAACGGATTATTGAGTGGTTCATTTTTCTTATTCTGTTCTTTCATATAGCGCTGGACGTCTTTTTTGGACACACCGGCACCTTCTCTTTCCCTTCGCTTTTTGAAGGCGGAGAGTTTTTCTTTATGGCCGCAGGAGCAGACGAAGGTTTCTTCTTCATTCCTTTTGATAAGCTCCATCTTTTTATGGCACACAGGGCAGCGGGCATTGCTCGTGCGTGCAAGCGTCTCGCGGTAACCACACTCCCTGTCCTGACATACGAGCAGCCGGGCGTTTTTGCCATTCACGGCAAGCATCCGTTTGCCACAGCGGGGACATTTTGTATTCGTCACATTCTCGTGACGGAAGGTACCGTCTCCGTGGCGGATTTCTTCGATGAGCCCCTTCGTATAATCTTGTATTTCCTGGATAAATTCGGTGTCTTTGTGGGCTCCCTTAGCGATGCCGGCCAGCTCCATCTCCCAATGCGCGGTGAGTTCCGGACTTTTCAAATCTGTGGGAACCAGCTCAAGCAGCTGTTTTCCCTTGGAGGTTATCAGTATCTCCTTGCCCTTCTTCTCTATATAAAAAGAATGGAATAGCTTTTCTATAATATCCGCGCGCGTGGCCACCGTGCCAAGGCCGCCCGTATCTCCGAGAGCCTTACGCGCTTTTGCATCCGCAGATTCCATGTATCTGGCCGGATTCTCCATGGCAGAGAGGAGAGAAGCTTCGGTAAAACGGGCCGGCGGCTTCGTCTTGCCTGTAGTGGTGCGGATGCCGGACACGGTGAGGGCCTGGCCCTCCGCAAGCTCCGGCAGGGCCTGGTCTGCTGGTTCGGTCTCGGAAGTGGTATTGCCGTCCTCTTCATCGACATCCCAACTGTCCTCATAGACGGCTTTCCACCCCACAGAGCGTACCACCTTACCCTTGGCGAGAAGTACCTGGCCGCCGGCAGCAGCTTTCATAGTCGTCTGCTCGTATTCAAAAGGCGGATAGAGCACGCTCAGGAAACGGCGCACGACGAGGTCGTATATTTTACGTTCTTCGTTGGACATATGGTCGAGCTGAACATATTCCTCTGTCGGGATGATTGCATGGTGGTCACTTATCTTCTTATCGTCCACAAAAGACTTGTTAACCTGCAGCGGCTTATTGATAAGACGCCCTGCGATGCTTTTATATGGCCCTACAGCACATGCCTTTAGCCGCTCTTTGATTGTCGGTACGATATCGGTGCCGATATAGCGCGAATCCGTCCTTGGATATGTGAGCACCTTATGGTTCTCATACAGGCGCTGCATGATGTTCAGCGTCTCTTTGGCGGAGTACCCAAAGCGCCTGTTGGCGTCCCTTTGGAGTTCAGTCAGATCATACAGTCCGGGAGATAGCGTTCTTTTAGCTGTATTTTTAATCTCTTCGACCTTCAAGGAGGCGTCTTTCAGCCCAGTAGAGATGTCCTTTATAAAACTTTCGTTAAAGCTGCGGCTGCTTCCGCTTTTTTTATCCTGCCAGGTCCATCTCACCCTGCCTGCCGTACATTCCAGCCCGTAGTAGTCCTTTGGCCGGAATTGCCGGATTTCCTCTTCCCGCTGTGCGATGATCGAGAGTGTCGGGGTCTGGACACGGCCACATGACAACTGTGCGTTATATTTACACGTCAGCGCCCTTGTGGCATTGATACCAACAAGCCAGTCTGCCTCCGCCCTGCTTTTTGCCGCAAGATAAAGCGGCGTATAGTTCCTGCCGTCCTTCAAGTCTGCAAATCCCTCACGGATAGCCTTGTCGGTGACAGAAGATATCCAGAGACGCCGTATCGGCTTATGGCAGCCGGCCTTGTCTAGAATCCACCGGGCAACAAGCTCGCCTTCCCGCCCTGCGTCGGTGGCAATGATGATATCCCCGACATCCTTGCGGAAGAGCTGTGTTTTGACCGATTGATACTGCCGGGACGTCTGCTTGATTACGACGAGCTCCCATTTCTCCGGAATCATAGGGAGGTCCGGCATGTTCCATTCTTTGTATTTCTTATCATAACCTTCCGGGTCAGCGAGGGTTACAAGATGTCCGAGTGCCCATGTTACGATATATTTATCCCCTTCGATAGCACCAGGTATCTGTTTCCTGCAATGGAGCACCCGGGCGATATCCCGAGCTACCGAAGGCTTTTCTGCTAAGACTAAGGATTTCATAAGCAGTCTCCTTTCCACATATCTCTTACCAACATAACGAATAGAAAGACGTTTGTCAACCGCGGCTATTTCGGATATATGGGATATTACAGGAGAAAAGAGCGGTTTTTGCAGAAAATGGTTGCAAAACCTGAAAATATGTGGTAACATAAGTCTCGGTCACGCTTGAGAAAAGCGTAGCATGGCCCCGTGGTCAAGCGGTTAAGACATCGCCCTTTCACGGCGGTAACACGGGTTCGATTCCCGTCGGGGTCACTCATACAGTCCGCTGGATTCCTTTTAGAGGAATTCAGCGTTTTTTTGTTAGAAAGGAAACAGATTTAGCTGTTCAGACGGTATGCTGGATGATAAAATAAAGTCAGATAGATGGACATATACAAAAGACTAAGACGTTGGGAAAGCGGGGTGGCATATGGTTCTGGACATCTTTATGAATCTGATGCTGAATATCGGTCTGTTAGCTTTGATTGCCCAGGGACTGACGAAATCCGACAGGATGAAGCGGATTTTTTTCCAGTACGCGGGAAAGTCCGGCAAATGGAAGGATAAGATATTGCTGTCGCTCCTGTTCGGCGGTATCAGCATACTTTCCACTTATACCGGAATCAGCGTGCAGGGGGCAATCGTAAATACACGGGTAATCGGGGTGATGGCCGGCGGAATCCTGGGCGGTCCGGTGGTCGGTATAGGAGCAGCTCTCATTGCGGGGGCCCACAGATATCTCTGTGACATCGGAGGGTTGACGGCCGCAGCCTGTGCGGTATCTACTATAGTAGAGGGACTTCTCGGAGCGGCTTTTTCCGGATATGTGAGGAAGCACAAATGGCGGCACGGGGATCTGTTCATTATTACAACGGCCGCTGAGATTCTGCAGATGGTCCTGATTCTTTTGATTGCCAGGCCATATGAATCTGCGTGGGCACTTGTGAAGGTGATAGGGCTGCCTATGATTATCTTCAATTCCTTTGGGCTGGTCATCTTCATCCACATCTTCAATTCTATCCTCATCCAGCAGGATAAGAAGTCTGCAGACAGCGTGCGCAAGGTGCTCGGCATTACAGACCAGTGTCTGCCTAACCTGAGAAAAGGCCTGTATAATATAGACAGTCTGAACAAGGCGGCGGAGGTAATCGTGAAATACACCGGTGAAGACGGGGTGATATTTACCGATTGGAATGATATCCTGAGTACCCATGCTCTTCACCCTGATTTGGATCTGGGGAAGCTTGATAAGGTTCCCCGTATTATCATGGAGGCGATGGAGAACGATAAGGTATGCCTGTCCGAGAATGCCGGGGATGATCTGGCAACGCAGGGTCTCCTGAAAAACCACACGATGCTGACAGCTCCGCTTAGAAGGGAGAAGGAAGTGATCGGGAGCTTTTCACTGCTCATACACAAGTATAAGATATCTGTGGATTCGGACCGGGATTTTGTGGCAGGACTTGCTAATGTCATATCGACCCAGCTCGAGCTGTCCGATCTGCAGAAACAGAAGGAGCTGCGCCAGAAGGCGGAGTTTGAGGCTCTGCAGTCTCAGATAAATCCACACTTTCTCTTTAATTCTCTCAGCACCATAACGGCGCTCTGCCGGGAACGCCCAGAGGATGCGCGGGAGCTGCTCGTTGTTCTGGGTGATTACTTCCGCAACACGCTGCAGACGAAGTCTTATATGATAGATATTCAGGAAGAGCTGAACCATGTGAGGGCATATCTGCGGCTTGAGAAGGCCCGTTTTGAAGAACGGCTTTCTGTTGAGATAGATGTACCGGAGGAACTTCATATGGAAGTGCCTCAGTTTATCCTCCAGCCGCTGGTGGAGAATGCCGTGAAGCATGGGGCGATGAAGAGGGAGAGAGGAAGTGTGCATATCAGCGTATCGCCTGTGGAGTGGGGAGTGCGGGTATCTGTCGAGGATAATGGAAGGGGCATGCCCGCTGATGTAATGGGTGCGCTCGCGGAAGACAAGATGCCGAGGGAGAAGGTCGGATTGGCCAATGTACATAAAAGGCTGAAAAGCATATACGGTGCCGCGGGAGGCCTGCACATACAAAGTTCCGCAGAAGGCACGGCAGTCAGTTTCCTTATACCGAAAGGAGGGAGACATTGATGAAAATAATGATAATTGAGGATGAGAGGCTCACAAGAGGCGAGCTCATATATCTGATTCGCCAGAGTCTTGAGAAAAGGGGGATGGACGCAGAGATTCTGGAGGCTGCAAGCGGTAAAGCGGCTGTTGAAGTTCTGGCGGAGGAAGAGCCGGATCTCATTTTCCTGGACATCCATCTTGGAGATATCGAGGGGACGGTGCTGGCATCCATGATACGAAGAAGCCATCCTGGCGCACAGATTGTGTTTGCCACTGCATATAACGATTATGCGGAGAAGGCATTCGATGTGGAGGCGCTCAACTACATATTGAAGCCATATGACAAGATGAGGGTGGACCAGACGATGGAGCGTTTCTTTGCGCTGGATGATAAGGCCGGAGTGCAGGGACAGAGGCTTTCGAGAATTTCTATTCCTACGGAGAAGAAGCTCGTGGTCGTAAACGTGGAGGACATCGTATATCTGGAGACCGTAAAGAGAAAGTGCATCATCCATACGACGAGCGGGGAGATTGCCAGTACAGGCACGATCAGCGCGTATGAGGAACGGCTGAAAGGTTCAGGGTTTTTCCGTATCCAGAAGAGCTATTTGATCAATCTGAAATACGTGGTGGAAGTCTATCCATGGATCAATAACTGCAGCTGTGTGAAGCTTCTGGGCTATGAAAAGGAAGTGCTGACTGTGAGCCGGGGCCTGCTGAAGCAGCTCAAGGAACTGCTCGATGCGTAGACACCGGCAGAGCCACCGTTATCATGCACATGAAAAACAACATTTTAAACAGATATATATACATGATAGACAAAAAAGCACCTATCCTGAATCTGGATATGCTAGAATCCTTACAAACAAGAGAGGGACTCAAAACAGAGGAAGGAGAGGTGTTTTTATGATTACTTTTTTAGTATGCCTGGTAATACTTGTGGGCGGATACTTGATTTATGGAAAGTTTGTAGAGCGGACGTTCAAACCGGATAGCAGGCCCACCCCTGCAACGACGATGGCAGACGGGTCGGACTATGTAAAGATGCATCCGGCCAAAATCTTTTTAATCCAGCTTCTCAATATCGCAGGGCTTGGCCCTATCTTCGGCGCGATACTAGGGGCCTACTGGGGGCCGGTCGTGTTCCTGTGGATAACGTTTGGTACTATCTTTGCAGGAGCGGTTCATGACTACCTGTCGGGAATGATATCGATTCGGCACAAAGGCAGCAGCATTTCCGAGATTGTCGGTCTGTACCTTGGACCGGTCATGAAGAACATTATGCGGGTGTTTTCTGTGGTTCTGCTCGTCCTGGTCGGTGTCGTATTTGCGACAGGGCCTGCGAACCTTCTCGCGATGCTGACGCCAAATACACTGAACGCGGCATTCTGGCTCACGGTCATAATCGGGTATTATTTTCTCGCAACCCTTGTTCCAATTGATAAGATTATCGGCAAGGTATATCCGATTTTCGGTATCTGTCTTGTAATCATGTGCATAGGCGTGGCGGGCGGAATCATCGCAAAAGGTTATCACATACCGGAACTTACGCTGAGCAACCTGCATCCGGACGGACAGAGCATCTGGCCTTTCATGTTCATAACAGTGGCATGTGGAGCGATTTCCGGATTCCATGCGACACAGTCTCCGCTGATGGCAAGATGTATGGAAAAAGAGACGGACGGCAGGAAGATCTTCTATGGCGCGATGGTGGCAGAAGGTGTCATCGCTCTTGTATGGGCGGCGGCCGGAGTTGCTTTCTATGAGACTACAGGCGGACTTCAGGAAGCGGTCGTACGTCTGGGCGGCCAGGGAGGCGTCGTGTATGAAATCTGCAATACGCTGCTTGGACCGGTGGGAGCCGTAATTGCGATGGTTGGCGTCATTGCCTGTCCGATATCTTCTGGGGATACTGCATTCAGAAGCGCCAGGCTTACGATAGCAGACTGGTTCAAGATTGGACAGAAGCCTATTAAGAAGAGAGTAGCACTTACAGTACCTCTCCTGGCAGTAGGCGCACTGCTGACACAGGTGGATGTCACAATCGTATGGAGATATTTTTCCTGGAGTAACCAGACACTGGCGATGATAGCGCTCTGGGCGGCAGGGACGTATCTGGTGAAGAATAAGATTGCCCCATGGATAGCTGTGGTTCCGGCGACGTTCATGTCGGCAGTCAGCCTTACATACATCCTGATGGCGCCGGAAGGCTTTAAGCTCAGCGCGTCGATTGCCTACCCCGCGGGAATTATATTTGCATTCGGGTGCCTTGTAGCGTTCCTGCTATTGATTTATAAAAAGACGGAAAGAGCAGATGATAAAGAATTTGCTGCAGAATAATAATAGTCCCTCCGAGATTCCCCGCCAGGACAAAATATTCTGGCGGGGAATCTTGGCTTTATTCATAAATATTCTTATTGACGAAACGGCAAAGCTTTGATATAATAACATCTGGTCACTTCCAAAAGGTACGATGTGGCCACGACAATATATGGCGCCATAGCCAAGCGGTAAGGCAAAGGTCTGCAACACCTCTATCACCAGTTCGATTCTGGTTGGCGCCTTCTGAAAAGCCCGGTAATTCATATTTCCGAGGCTTTTTTGTTTTATTAAAAATAAGAACGGCTGACGACAAAAAAGGGAATACTGAAAATATGCCTATCGGGCAAGAGGATAAGATGGTCAATGGAGAGGAGAAAGATATGACAACAAAACAGGAAAGTAGAAAAGCAAGTGAAAAAGATCTGCATACCATTTATCTGGCGGGCGGATGCTTTTGGGGAATGGAAGCCTATGTAAAGAGGCTTCCCGGCGTAAGCAGCACCGATGTGGGATATGCCAACGGGAACACGGAAAATCCGACTTACGAGGAAGTTTGTCATAACAATACCGGTCATGCCGAGACAGTAAAGGTGGTCTATGATACTTCCCGCATCTCAACCGATATGCTGCTGGATGGTTTTTTTAAAGTGGTAGATCCCATAAGCGTAAACCGGCAGGGGAATGACCGGGGGAGCCAGTACCGTTCCGGCATCTATTATGTGGATGAAGCTGACAAGACAGTAGCGGAGGCCGCTGTAACCAGGCTGCAGAGAAAATATAAAGCGTCGATTGCCACGGAGGTTCTCCCGCTGGACAACTTTTATATGGCTGAAAAGTATCATCAGGACTACTTAGATAAGAATCCAAATGGCTACTGCCATATTAATCTAAGCGATGCCGACGAATTTGCCAAGGAGAGCGGACTTGGTTCCGATGATGTGGCGGCTCTCATTAAGACGGAAGATTATCCGGCTCCCAGCGATACGGTACTTAAAGAAATTCTAACCGATATCCAGTACAGGGTGACACAGAAGGGCGATACGGAACATCCTTATACCAACGAGTATGCCGATAATTTTGAAAAAGGGCTTTATGTTGACATAGTGACCGGTGAGCCGCTTTTCAGTTCTGCTGATAAATTTGAATCTGGTTGTGGATGGCCAAGCTTTTCCAAGCCAGTTGCAGCGGAAGTAGTGAAAGAGAATCCGGACAGCAGTTTCAACATGTCACGTACCGAAGTACGCAGCCGTGCAGGTGACAGTCATTTGGGCCATGTTTTTAATGACGGGCCGAAAGAATCAGGCGGGCTCCGCTACTGTATCAACAGTGCATCCGTCCGTTTCATACCATACGACAGATTAGAGGCTGAGGGGTATGGATTTTTAAAATCAATCTTCAACTAACAAAGACCTGATAGAGTTTGGACGATTCCACAAATCAAATAGATATGGACTATGCGGAAAAAGCCATTATATCTCGATACCCATTATTACGGTGGAATCAAGAAATAAAACAGACAATTGAATTATTGTGGTAAACGAGGCAAGGCGTACGTTCCCGGTCATGGGTGTCGTACGCCTTTATTTGATTTCCCGCTTGCGGTTGTTCGTACTGGAATTTTTAAGCGCATCGGTCTCCGGTGAAGACCTTCTTACCGGTGTCCGGGTATTGTCTCTGATCTGCATAAAAAGGTTGCAAAATGCGAGATGCTGCGGCATAAGCAGGCGGCGCAGAAGATATTAGAATTCTTAAATGACGTTGACAATATATGGAAAGAGGAATATACTGATAATAGTAACAATTATTAATATTGAACCGAAAAGGAGTACTATTATGGAGGAAAGGAAAAAATTGACGAATGAAGCAGGAGCACCGGTCGCAGAGAATGAACATTCGCTGACATCTGGGGCGCGGGGGCCGGTGGCGCTGCAGGACGTCTGGCTGCTGGAGAAGCTGGCACATTTTGACAGGGAAGTCATACCGGAACGCCGGATGCATGCCAAAGGGTGGGGAGCTTATGGAAAGCTGACTGTCACGCACGACATCTCCCGGTGGACGAAAGCAAAAGTATTGCAGCCAGGTGTAACGACAGAACTTTTTATTCGGTTTTCTACAGTGGCGGGCGAACGGGGAGCCGCAGATGCAGAACGTGATATTCGGGGAGTTGCGGTGAAATTCTATACCGAGGAGGGCAACTGGGATCTGGTTGGTAACAACACGCCCACCTTTTTCCTCAGGGATGTACATAACTTCCCGGATTTGAACCGCGCCGTTAAGAGGGATCCAAGAACTGGTATGCGATCGGCACAAAATAACTGGGACTTCTGGACATTGCTGCCAGAGACGTTCCATCAGACGACAATCGTCATGTCGGACAGGGGCATACCTGCTACATTCCGGCATATGCATTTCTTTGGAGAACATACCTTTTCATTCTACAATGAAAAGAACGAGCGGGTGTGGTGCAAATTCCACTTCAAAACCGAGCAGGGCATTAAGAACCTGACAGACGAGGAAGCAGAAAAGATAGTGGCTAAGGACCGAGAGAGCCATGGACGGGACTTATTTGAAGCGATTGAGAAGGGCGACTATCCGCGCTGGACCATGTATGTTCAGATTATGACGGAAGAGCAGGCAAAGACCCACTACGAAAATCCTTTTGACATTACGAAGATATGGAGGCATTCGGAATACCCGCTGCATGAAGTAGGGGTGCTGGAACTTAACCGCAACCCGGAAAACTATTTTGCAGAGGTTGAACAGGCCGCATTTACTCCGGCCCATGTGGTGCCGGGCATCGGGTTTTCACCGGACAAGTTCCTTCAGGGGCGCCTGTTTGTCTATGGAGACGCCCAGCGCTACCGCCTTGGTGTGAACTATAATCAGATACCGGTCAATAAGGCAAAGTGTGAAGTGCATGATTACCACCGGGATGGATTCATGAGAACAGACGGCAACTACGGAGGAGCGCCGGCTTACAGCCCAAACAGCCAGGGCGAATGGGCGGCACAGCCTGACGTGATGGAACCGCCGCTGGACCTTGCCGGGGCACTCTACGCGTATGACCCTCAGGACGACCCGACGGATAACTGCTTCAGGGCCGGCGGTGATTTGTGGCGGGTGATGACAGAAGATAAGCGGGCGCTGCTCATTGAGAATACGGCACGTAATATAGAACCGGTAAGCGATAATATCAAATACCGTCATGCGGTCCACTGCTATTGGGCGGATGAAGCGTATGGCCGCAGAATAACAGAAGCCATGGGGCTGGATATGGCGAAGGTAGAAGAATTGTCCAAAGGAGACCATAAAGCTTTGGTGAAGGCGACAGTGCCGGCATAACTTATACAATGTTTGGATGTAGTATTGTTGCATAATATGCAAAAAAATGGTAGACTTATTATGAAAAATATACAAAAAAGACTTTACAGAAAGGTTTACCACTAATATGACACAGCCAGAAGAAAGCCAGCACAAAGTCTCTAATACGAAAAGTGTCAGCAAGACACTTGCCATACTTTCCACATTTGATGAAACTGCACCCATGCAGCGGACATCTGATATAGCGATGAAGCTGGACATGAATATCAGTACGGTGTCCAGGCATCTTAACACAATGCTCGACTGGGGATTTTTAGAACGGGACGACTCTACGGGCTTCTACTATCCGGGGCTTGAAATCGTCGCGCTTGCGGGCGCGGCCTTACAGAATAACGACGTGTTCCGCCATGCCTTTCCGGAACTGCAGAGACTCTCGTATAAATACGATGTACACGGTCATATGGGGATTCCACGTAAGACGGATGTTGCCCATCTGATCAGCAGCTCTTCTGAGAGGACGATGGAGCTTTTTATACCGATGGGGCATCGCCAGCCTATGTATTGCTCGGCCATGGGCCGTGCTCTGCTGGCTTATATGGCTCCGGCCAGGGCAGAAGATATATTGAAGAACAGTAATCTGCAGAAGCGGACTCCGGATACATTAACAGACCGTTGGGAAATCAGGCAAGAATTAATCCGCACGAAGCAGAGAGGATACTGCCTCCTTCTGAATGAGCTCACGGAAGGCAAAGGCTCCATAGCCGCACCGGTATTTGACCGGCATCGTAATGTGATAGCCGCCATCAGCGTATCGGCCGGCGTCCACAGCATCAGCCAGCCGCAGCGGGAGCGGGAACTTGCGAAAGCGGTGATGCACGTTGCAAGCAAGATATCAGGGAAACTGGGGTATTATCCCAGATAGCCTGTGGCAAAAACAGAAAACAAGAGGCCGC
>NZ_KQ236746.1:23552-335870 GCF_001185345.1 Dorea sp. D27
CGGCCTCTTGTTTTCTGTTTTTGTTGCATCATATGCAACTCCATTTGCAGAATACAAAACTTTGATTCACACTTTAAAATCATATTTCGCCGGCGGGAAAAGAAAGCCGCGTCTATTGCTATTTTGCGCCGTGCATCTGTATAATACAGGCAAGTTAAAGCATGGAGGAGGAGAAGGACCATGAATACAAAAAACGCTTCATCTACATTCTGCTAGGGCCTGTTATATTTGCCCTGTCAGCCCTGCTGCTTAAGGATGCCCTCACGCTTCGGGGCGCACAGGCAGTAGGTACTGCGTTTTGGCTGATCTTCTGGTGGATAACACGTCCCGTACATATTACGGTTACTGGTATCATGCCCGTTGTCGTCAACGCAATATTTAATATCGTCCCCATGGCATCGGTCACTGCACAATATGCATCTGACAGTATTATCCTGATTTTCGGTTCGACTCTCATATGCCTGCCCTGGGCGGCATGCGGGCTGGACCGTAGGGTTGCGCTGAAAGCACTGTCCCTGATCGGGCCATCCATGAAGTCGCAGATTACGGTCTGGCTCCTTGCAAGCATCGTGCTTTCCATGGCGCTGCCAAACGTAATGGTCTGCGCTTTGTTCACACCGATTGCGGTGGCGATGCTGTCAGCAGCAGGATATGACGATATTCCAAATTGTGCCCCTGCGATACCTATCTTACTTGCCATTGGATGGGGAGTCAGCCTGGGCGGGTCCGGCACACCGCTCGGCGGGGCGATGAACCTTGTCGCAATCTCCTATCTGGAGGAATTTACCGGGCACGAGTTCATGTACATAGACTGGGTGGTACGTGTCTTGCCTTATCTCGTCATCGCTGCGGCTGTCCTGCTGATCAGTATGCTGCTGATGCCGATGAAAGTAAAAAGGTTAGATGGTACGAAGGAATACTTTGTAGAGAGCTACCGGGAACTTGGACCTATGAAGAGAGATGAAAAGATCTGCTCTGTACTTTTCATCGTTGCCATGTTAGCCGCATTTACCCGCCCTCTGTATGCTGATATCTTACCTGGCCTTGCGCCGGCCTATGTATATCTTACGCTTGGCTGCCTCTGTTTCTTCATCACGGCATCCGATAAAGGCTTCCTGCTGAAATGGGAAACAGCGCAGAAAGGAATGATGTGGGGGATGATGATTCTCTTCGCAGGAGGTATGGCGCTCGGAAAGCTTATCAACGACTCTGGTGCAACGGCCAGGATTGCAGACATCGTGTCCAACCTGGCCCTGGATGGGGGACTGCTGACGGTTGTCGTCTTAGTCATCTTTACACGTATGATATCCGAGGTGACTAACGGTACGACGGCTGCCGCCGTGTCTGTACCTATTGTATTCGGCTTTACAAGCGAGCTTGGACTGAACCCGATACCTTACTGGTTCATAACCACACTAGCTTATAATGCGGAATTCCTGCTGCCGTTAAGCGTTCGTGCAATTCCCGTCGCTTACGGGCTGGATGCGAATAAGATGCTGAAATACGGTACCCCTATGACCATCATAAGCATGGTCGTTGTTGTTATCTTCGGCTATGCGGCTCTTAAGCTGTGGCCGATGTTCGGTGAACTGCCGTATCTTATTAATTAGCAAGTCATAAAAAAAGAAAAGGATAGGAGTGGTCTGACATGAATGAGACAAAACAAAGTGGAACAAAGACAGTAGAGGAACTGGTGTTACGTTCAAGAGCAGCACAAGAGCAATTTGCTTTTGCAACGCAGGAGGAGGCAGATGCCGCGGCCCGCGCAATCTGTAAAGTAATCTATGACAATGCAGAGATGCTCGGCCCTATGGCGGCAGAAGAGACACGTCTTGGCAGTGTGGCGGATAAGATTACCAAGTGCCGAATGAAGTCCGCACTCATCTGGAACAGCCTGAAAGGGAAGAAATCCGTAGGTATCATCAACAGGATAGAAGACCGACGCATGATTGAGATTGCCAAGCCTATGGGCGTCGTTGCCAGTATCGTACCTTCTACGAACCCAGTCGTTACGCCGATGAGCAACGCGGCTTTTGTGCTTAAGACCCGCAACTCCGTTATCTTTGCCCCACATCCACGGGCGGTTAAGTGCACAAAGCTTCTCGTGGATATGTTCCGCACAGAACTTGCGAAGCTTGGATTTCCTGAGGATCTTGTGCTTGGACTGGAGCAGGTATCCATCGAAGACAGTGGCAGGCTCATGAGTTCGGCTGATGTTATCGTTGCCACCGGCGGCATGGGTATGGTGAAGGCGGCGTATTCAAGTGGGAAACCGGCGTTTGGCGTAGGGGCAGGCAATGTCCAGTGCATTGTGGACCGTGACGTGGATCTGGAGGATGCAGTATCAAAGATAATCATCGGGCGCAGCTTTGACAACGGCCTTATCTGCCTGGGAGAACAGACAGCCTTTATCCCGGAAGAAAAATTCGATGCATTTATAGGAGAAATGGAGAAGCAGGGGGGCTATTACGTTGCACAGCCTGCTCTCGTGGAGAAACTGCGCGAAGGCATATTCCCCGGCGGCGGCGCTATCAGCCGTGACGTGGTAGGCCTCACGGCTGAACAGGTGGCGGCGAATATCGGCCTTGATGTGCCGGAGGGCACCCGTGTTATCGTTGCGAAGGCAAACGCTCTTGGGCATGGGGATGTCCTCTGCCGTGAAAAGATGTGTCCGGTCCTCACCGTGTATCCTTACGGTACATTTGAAGAAGGGGTGGCCATGATGGTAGAGAACCTCAACTGCGAAGGGAAGGGCCACAGCATCGGCATCCACTCCAACACACCGGAACATGTGGAGTATGCCGCGATACAGTGTTCGGTATCCCGCGTGATTGTAAACCAGCCTGCCGGTACTACCGGCGGAGGCAGCCCGACAAATGGATTCACTGCAACGACTACGCTAGGCTGTGGTTCCTGGGGCAACAACAGTTTCAGCGGGAACCTCGATTATGTTCATCTTATGAATATCACACGTGTCGGCTACCCTTATGAGGAGTCCTACCTTCCAGATCCAGAACTGGCCTGGCAGTAATGTACAATGCCTGTTACCAGTATGAATCAATATAGTATCAGCGCCACAGTACCGTATGAGATGCGGTGCCGTGGCATATAGAAAGGAAGCAGCCTATGGATTACTTAGAAATAGAAGGAAAAGCCCAGTTAGAACGCTTCGGCATTCCCATCAACGAAAGCATACTGCTGACGGATGATGAAGTGCCGGACCGTGTTACCTATCCGTGCGTGCTGAAAGGCCAGATTCTATCCGGAAAACGTGGCAAAGCAGGAGCGGTACGCGCTGTAAAGACAGAGGAAGAATTGCTTGAAGTCAAGAAAATCATTGAAGGGATCCGTATAAACGAACGTACGATGGAAGGCATCATCGCCTGCAGCTTCCTGCCTATCGCGCAGGAGTATTATCTGGGCATGACGCTGGATGTAAAGAACCGTGCCATGATAATGCTGTTTACTCCATATGGAGGAATGGACATTGAAGAACTTGCGGCATCTGCTCCTGAGAAACTGCTGCGTTTTGACTGTACTGCAGGCTTTGACGCCCAGGCATTCGTGGCGGAGGCTTCGGTCTTTGAACTCCCGGACACCCATATGAACCAGGTTGCGGATATTGCAGAGAAGCTTTGCAATGCCTGTTTTGCGCTGGATGCGACAACGTTTGAGATCAATCCCCTTGCAGTCCTTAAAGATAACAGCCTGCTTGCCATTGATGCAAAGCTGGTCATCGATGACAACAGCCTTTACCGCCAGGACGACTATACGATACTTCCACGCACCGCACAGCGAAAATCCCGTCAGGAAGCTGAAGCAGAAGCCCACGATCTCACCTATGTCGAACTGGACGCAGAAGGGGATATCGGCACGATGGCAGGCGGCGCCGGTATCGGCATGGCGACGATGGACACCATCCGCCACTACGGCGGCCGTGTGAACAATTTCCTTGATCTCGGGGGCGGCGTGACGGCAGAGAAAACGTACCAGGCCATGAGAATTCTGCTTCAGAATGAAAGTACAGACTATATTCTGGTAAATGTCTTTGGGGGCATCAACAATTGTGCGGATATGGCGGTCGGAATCTCTCGGGCCTGCAACGAACTTGGCATTCAGAAGCCGGTTGTCGTTAAAAGCCGCGGCTTCAATCAGGAACAGGGCTGGAACATATATGAAAAGCTCGGCTTTGCACAGACAAAGTATGGTACGACGGACGAGGCGGTGCAGACATTACTCAGATTGAAGGAGGGAAAGGAACATGAGCATATTAATTGATCAGGATACCTCCATGTTGATTATCGGCATTACGGGAAAACAGGGCAGGATTCACTGTAAGCATACATTGGAGAGCGGTGCTAAGCTCCTTGCAGGTGTTGCGCCGGGAAAAGGCGGTCAGACGGTAGAGGGCGTCCCGGTATTTGAGACTGTTGCCGAAGCCCGCGCCACATTTCCGGAAATCCGCGCCGCTATGCTTCTCGTTCCAAAGCAGTTTGTGCTGGAGGCAGCACTTAAGGCGCTGCGGGAAGGGATTGAGCTGCTGGTCATCGTTACAGAATTTGTTCCTGTCATGGATGCGCTGAAGATTGTGCATGAAGCGAAGCAGCTGGGGGCGAAAATCGTGGGGCCCAACACGATAGGAGTGATTTCACCAGGCAAGTCAAAGCTCGGGATCATGCCTGACTACATCTACGGTAAAGGGCATATCGGCATCATTTCCCGCAGCGGCACGCTCACCCATGAAACAGCCTCCAACCTGACATTCAAAGGGTTTGGCCTCTCCACTTGCGTAGGAATCGGCGGTGATGCTATCATCGGTATGGACCATGCGGATGTGATGGAACTATTCGCACAGGATGACGAGACAGATGCCATAGTCATCATTGGGGAGATCGGCGGCACGAGCGAGGAGATGGCGGCAGCCAAGATAAAGGAGATAGGACTTAAAAAGCCGGTCTGTGCCTATATTGCGGGTATGCATGCACCGGAGAACAAACGTATGGGGCATGCAGGTGCTATCGTAAGTGGAGGTATGGGCACTGTGAAGTCCAAGATCGCCGCACTTGAAGAAGCAGGCGTAGTCATCTGTCCGACCCTTGGCAAGATCGTGGAATTCATAAGTGAATATAATGCCCGTACAGGCGGAAGGATGCAGTCGCTGAAACCCCAGATTGATTAGGAAACGGATGTTGCACCCGTCAGCAGTGGCTGTCCGTTATGAAGGAGGAGAAGAATGAAAGATTATAGTTTTAAAATACCACAGAACATTGAATTTGGTATGGGAAGTTTGAAGAAGCTTCCTGATATATTGGATAAGAGCCAGTCAGATAGTGTTCTGCTCGTCTCGGACCGAGGTCTCGAACAACTGGGGGTAGTAAAGAAGGTCCAGGATATCATTGAGGCCGGAGAAATCAAATGCACGGCATATCTGGATGTCATTCCGAATCCGACGGTAGATGTTGTAAACGCTGCGGCAGCGCTTTATAAGGAATGCAAGGCGACAGGCATCGTTGCACTTGGAGGAGGCAGTTCCATGGATGTGGCCAAGGCCGTAGGGGTGCTCGTCAACTACGGCGGAAATATTACGGAATACGAGGGTTTTGACACTGTTCCAGGCCCGATTGTTCCGATAATCGCGATTCCGACGACCGCGGGGACAGGAAGCGAAGTGACGGCATCGTCCGTCATCACAGATGAAGCCAGGAATTATAAGCTGTCTGTAATCAGCTATGAGCTGCTGCCGAAATATGCAGTGCTCGATCCGGAGCTTATCATGACAGCACCCGCATCTATCGCCGCTTCCTGTGGGGTGGATGCGCTGATTCATGCTATGGAGGCATACATCTCCACAAAGGCTTCTCCATTTTCGGATGCAATGGCGGAAAAAGCGATGGAGCTGATTGGACACAATATCCGTAAGTTTGTGGCGAACAGACAGGATGAAGATGCCGCTTGCGCCATGATGGCAGGCTGCAACTTTGCCGGAATTGCCTTTGCATGGGCAAAGCTTGGTAACGTGCATGCCATGAGTCATCCGGTAAGTGCTTATTTCCACATTGCACACGGTGTTGCCAATTCCATACTCCTTCCAACGGTACTTGAGTTCAATGCACTTGCTGACAATGGACGTTATGAAGTGATGTATAACTACATCAGTGAAGGCGGCGGGGCAGCAGATAGCTTTAGACCGGAGATGCTTGTGGATGAGATAATAAAGCTGAATGCTGACCTTGGAATCCCGAAAACGCTTTCAGATGTAGGAGTAAAAGAAGAACTGATTCCGGTCATGGCTGAAGATGCCATGAAGAGCGGAAATATCCTGGCAAATCCGAGACAGACGAATGTGAAGGATATCATTGAATTATATAAGAAAGCACTATAGGGCAACCTGTAATTGCCGGCACGCTGTGTGTTTGGAGAAAATTCCAGACACCCGGCGTGTCTTTTTGGGTTATAATGAAGCTGCAGGCTCCTGCCTGTTCAGAAGACGGAGGTGTCAGAATGAAGCAAGATGTGAAGATAGCGGTGATAGGACTAGGCGGTGTGGGGGGATATATTGGGGCCGCTCTGGCAGATACGTATGAGAATGTAACGTTTGCCGCAAGGGGCGGTCGGAAAGAATCCCTCGAAGAGAAAGGGCTTATCCTTCATAGCGATTGCCTGGGGGAACGGATCGTATACCCGAAGCAGGTGGTGGAGAGCGTGAGAGAGCTGCCGGCGCAGGACTTTATATTCGTATGTGTGAAGAATTATACTCTGGAGGAAGTGTGTGATGATATCCGTGAAGCCGCCGGTGAGGACACGGTAATCATTCCGGTTATGAACGGTGCAGATCCGGGGGCAAAGGCCCGCCGGCATATCGGGAGGGGAACGGTACTGGATTCTCTGATTTATATCGTCTCATATATGGATGAGGCTTATGAGGTTATCCAGAAAGGTGATTATGCGCATATCCATATCGGTCTGGAGAATCCGGACAGACAGGAGCGGGATATGATGAATGAGGCAGCGGAGCTGATGCGCAAGGCAGGCCTCGACTGCCGGATAGATGAAGACATACAGAAGGCAATCTGGAAAAAGTATAGCCTGAACTGTGCGTTTAACGTCATGACAGCCTATTATTCTACAGATACGGAAGGAATCCGGGGCATCCCTGAACGGCTTGCAGATTTTAAAGCTATCCTGTATGAAGCACGTGAGGTGGCAAGGGCAAAGGGGATTGACCTGTCGGACACGTTTTTGAACCGTCAGCTGGAGCATTTTATAAAGGTACAGGAGCCGGACGCTTCGAGCTCTCTTTGCCGGGATATGGATGCCGGCAGAAGATGCGAACTTGAGACATTCAGCGGATACCTGGTCAGCGAGGCGGAGCGTCTTAACATAGCTGTTCCGGTATCAGAACGATATTATGAAGGGTTAAAGGAGAAGCAGATACAACCTGAAGGCAGATAGCTTTCGTTAAAGTGCGTGGTATCATTCGGGCTTCTTGTGGCTTCGGGTGGATTTTCCCCCCGCCGCATGCTATAATTTTTAATAAACGCAGAGACGTATGAGGGGAAAAGGAGGTGCGGCGGGATGAATCTGGTATTCTATTGGTATTACTGCCTTCCGGTTCTTCTGGCTGTGCTGTATGGCTGTATGCTTTATTATGTCGTACCGCCACGGGGCCTTCCGGTCTGGAAGCTGCGTCGGGACCTGTCTTTGATCCTTCTGGCAGAGGGAGTGCTCGTAGCGGCGTGGCTCTCCAAGGGCTTTCCGCTGCCGGTATTCTATGCCCTGACTTATCTTATACAGGCTGCGGCTACATGTATTAGAAGGAATGTACAGATAAGGTACTGGTTTTTTATAAATTTGAATTTTGTCAATATGATGGTGCTTCATATGGCGTTTACCGGCTTTGCCTCCCTTGTCCGGGGCCCGGCTATGTATACGCTGATGGCAGATGCCGTTTGGCGTACCGCCAGCGTCACTTTCGTTCTGGCAGTCTGTATGATAGAAAATCTAATCTTTCTGTCTCATAGGCGCCTTTTTTTCCTGCTTGTTATTGAAGCGAAGAGCGATGAAGCTCGCCCTTTCATGGCGTTTCTCTCGTTCTGCACCGGCTATCTGCTGCTGGACAGCCTGCTATGCGAAGCAGAGCTTATGTCGGCATATCCTGCCCTTTTCCTTCTAGGCAGCAGCGCCGTGCTGACATTCTGCATTCTCCGCTTCTTAATGCGTATCCGTACGATTATGCGCGAGGAATATCTCAGGAAAGAGCATGATGAGTTGTCAGCCAGGCTAAAATCGGCGAAGGAAAGCGCGGGCAGCCTGAAGCGCATGACAGAACGGGATGCCTTGACGGGGGCGTTCTCACGGAGATACCTGATAGACTATATAGACAGGATGCTAGAGAAGGATCAATTATTTTCTCTTGCTTTTCTCGATCTGGACGGGCTTAAACTGCTCAATGACAAGGAGGGTCACGATGCCGGAGACCATTATCTGATCATGTTTTCCAGAGAGATAGAAGCAAGGATCGGTTCCGGCAGCCTGCTTTCGCGTGTCGGGGGAGATGAATTTATCGTATTTATGCCGGATACTGCGGCAGAGGCGGCGGACAGGCGGATGGAGACAATCAGGGAGATGCTGGAGTCTGGGTATTGGGTAAGGCCGATGCATTTTTCTTATGGCATTACGACATATATGCCGGGAGACCAAAAAGAAGCGGACGCCTTATTAAAAGAAGCGGATCGGGCGATGTACCGGGATAAGATTTACCGGCGCTAAAGAGAAGGGAGGTCCAAAAGACATGTATATTAATATTATCGTGGCGGTATCTTACTTCTATTTTAACTGGAGCTATTTCAGGCTCGTTTCCAAGGTCCTCCGTTTTCCGCCCATGCCGAAGATTTTTGTAGCGGGGTCCTTTCTTGTGAACTACGCCATGTTCTTCCTGTGCAGTATCTTACAGTTCAACCTGCTTGTGAACTGGGGCCTGTTTTTTCTGGTGCTTTTGACGGAGTCTTTTTTTTATTGCAGGAAGGAGTTCCAGACGGCGCTTTTCTTTTCGATGAACGGTATACTGTATGGGCTTACGATTAATGTTTTCTGCCGTTGTGCAGTCGCGATATACAGCTCGCAGCCGCTCATGTCTTTTGACAACAGTATCACCAGCCTGAAGGCGCTTCCGGTATTTCTTGGATTTCTGTTCGGAGGTGTCGTATTTCATATGATGGCATTACGAAAGACGCAGAATTCATTCCGGGTTGTGCTGGACCACCCGGGCCATTTGAAGTTTCAGCTGGAGATTATGGCAGGGATGTTTCTCTACTTGTACCTGAACCTGCTGCTTTATCAGACGCCAGGCAACTCAATTGTACTGAAACTGTGGGGAATCAAATCGTGCATTTTTTCTCTGGCGGGTGCCGGCCTTGGAATGCGCTATTCCCTCAAGATGTGCCGTCTGGCTGACTATCGTGAGCAGAACCGGGACATCAGGCGTAAGATTGAGCAGAAAGAAAGAGAAGAGCGCGAGCTTCGCTCCACTGCCTATTGTGATGCCTTGACAGGTACGTATAACCGTCAGTATATCCGGGAGCAGCTAAAGAACCTGCTTCAGAAAGAGCTGCCATTTGCACTATGCTTTCTGGATTTGGACAATCTCAAGGGGGTCAATGACTCTTACGGGCATGGTGAAGGAGACCGGTATCTGATAACTGCTGCCAGGGAGCTGGAACTGGCCTGCAGACAAGGCCGTGATCTGATAGCCAGGTATGGCGGGGACGAGTTTCTGATCTTGTTCACGGAAACGGGCGCGATAGCTGCAGAAGAGCGGGTCCGGCAGGCAGATGAGAGGATTCGGGCAATTAGCAGGAAAGGAGAGGTTCCTTTTGAGATGTCATTTAGCTACGGAATTGTAGACAGCAGCGTGGCGGCGGACGCCGACGCCTTGATAGCAGAAGCCGATAAGGTAATGTATGACAGGAAATCGGTAAGAAGAGTTACCGGATAAAAGGATGCATTTCTTGTGCCGCAGCTATCTGTCAGAAGATTTTTATTGACACCTGCGAAAACAATGCTATGATTACATCATGTGATATTTTATACCAGGGGGGAAAGCGATGGATTATAATAAGATAGTGCAGGGCATACTCGACATTGGAGAGGCGATGCTGATCTGCGGGGCAGAAAATTTCAGGCTGGATGACAGCCTTTACAGAATGTGCAGAAGTTATGGGTTCAAACGGTATGATGTATTTGCCATACCGAGCAACATCCAGATAACGGTTGAAACCCCGGAGGGAGAGATTATTACCCAGGTCCGCCATATCGAATCGACGGATATTGATTTTGACAGGCTTGATTATCTGAACAATCTGTCCAGGTATGTCTGCCAGCATACGCCCGATGAAATATTACTTCAGGAAAAATACGAGGAAGTCATGAACAGGCCTCCCCAGAAGCCATATACGAAATATTTTGCTGCTGTAATGGGAGGAACCGGCTTTGCGGTCTTTTTTGGGTGCGATTTTGCTGACGCGGCGGTGGCAGTAATCGTATCACTTATGATTGCCCTTGTCGGAGGCTGGCTTAGCAGAAGAGAAGAGAACTTAATGGCATATAATCTGATACTTTCGTTTTTGTCGGAGGTTATCATTATTCTTGCAGTCCGGGTTGGAATCGGAAGCCATCCGGAGAGAATCATGATTGGCATTGTCATGCTGCTGATCAGCGGGCTCAGCACTACAAACGGGATCCGGGAAGTGCTCCAGCGGGACTTTATATCTGGTTCGCTGAATATTATGAACTCCATGCTCGGGGCGGCCGGCATCGCGTTTGGAACCGCGCTGGCGATGCTGCTGCTGGACGGGGTATCTGCGGAAGGATATGTGCTGAACCATAATATCCCAATCCAGCTCATTTCCTGTACGGTTGCCTGTATCGGCTTCGCTTTCTGGTTTAAGATACGCGGCCGACAGGTCGTGTATTCCGGTGTGGGCGCCTTTTTCACATGGGGAATCTACGTGGTGGTATATCATTTCTGGCCGAGCAACTTTCTGGCAACGCTGATAGCATCTATTTTTGTTGCGCTCTATGCATTTATCATGTCCAGAATCAACAAGGCGCCGTCTACCATCTTTTTGACAGCTTCTGTATTCCCGCTCATTCCGGGACCTAACTTGTATTATATGATGTATGGCTGCGTCAGCGGCGATTATGGAATGGTTATCGGCGAAACCATCGTGCTGCTGGCAACGTGCCTTGCGATTGCCTTTGGATTCAACATTGTGGATATCTTGTCGAGGACCGGCATGAGGATGCTCAAAAGAGAATATCACATTGGGAAAAATTCGTAAATACATACGTAGGCCCTCTTCACTTGCGCTACAGGTGAAGAGGGCCCCTTTTTTGTATCTTAATCCGCATCTTCCGATGTGACAAGGAGCCGTATGGCAGGTGTCAGGCGCAGTTCCGACTGACCGATTCCGTGGCGGAGCAGATACTGCTCTGCCGCGGGGAACTGCCCGCTGACCAGTTCCTTTATGGCATTTCCACAGCGGTCGATGTTATGCTCCTTCAGACCTTGTAGCATAACGACTGTGAAATGATGCATTGCTTCGTCCAGCTCTGGGGTGCCGCCGGAGGATCCCTTCAAAGGATAGCCCCATTGGAACAGGCTGTATATGCGGCCGTAAATCTCCCGTATCCCGTTCAGCCGGCTATGCCTGTGGACAAACAGGAGGCAGCACCAAAGGGCAAGTTCCTGCCGGCCGGTATGGAGATGGGCTTCCAGCTCATGGATGAGGGAATCCCTTTCTTCATCGGTAATTCCGGTCAGGATGTACTTCATAACGGGTTGGATGGAGTATGCGAGCAATTCAAATGACTGGACAAAATAAGCGATGCTTCGGCGGACAACCGGGCTGCTAAAGTCAGGCGTATCACAGCAAGCCCCGGCTCCAAAGACGTGAATCCCCTTTCCGTTGATTGGCCGGACCGCACCGAGCTGATGGAGTATCTTGATTGTCCTTCGGACCGTGCTGACAGAAACACAGTATTCTTCTGCCAACTTTTTATAAGAGGGAAGCAGTTGCGTATTCCGAAATCTGCCCATGTAGATTTCGTGCAGAAGCTTTGAAGCCAGACTGTAGCAGACCTGCGGGCGGCCCCGGTATATGCGCCACTCAAACGGAACCTGCTCCTCCTGGGGGGCAGGCGTGACGGCCTGCTTTAAGAGGCTGACCGCGTTTCCCACGGAATCCTGCCGGAAGATTTGCAGTTCCTCATGCAAAAGGTCCCAGTCTCCGTTTTCCGCATAGGAGACGCAGCGTCTCATCTCCTCGTGCATCCGTTCCACATCGCTTAGATCTTTTTCGGGATCCTGTTTCAGAAAGAGCAATCCCCAGAACAGAGACGTCTCCCAGTATAGGTTCATTGCCAGCGGATTGTCCATCTTTTGCAGGACAAAACAGAAGAAGTGTAGCACATCATCTGTACTTGTACCGTCTGCAAGACGGGCAAGATAAGCGAGATCTTCTTTGGCGGACCGGCGGAAGCCCTCCATGAGCAAAGGCATGATAACGAGATGAGTTGAGTCATAGAGGTCGCGGAAGCTGTCCACTCTCATGGAAAAATATTGAAGCAGGAGCTGTTCGGCGTTTTCCTGCGTCTGCTGGAAAATAATCTTAGTAGAGCGGCCGTTATGCATATCAATATAGCCCTCTGCCCGTAGACGCTGCAGTGCCATTTTCACCGTTTGGGAAGAGACGCTGAATTCCTGGCAGAGCGTGTCGATGGACGGAAGGTAATCTCCATATTTATAATAGCGGAATTGTATCCGCATGAAAAAATATTCATAGACTAGATTTGAAAACTGGTGTTTACTTTGCAAATGACCGCAGCCTCCGCTCATATATGTTTGTCTAATATTTTAGCATTTTATCGGGTGATTTTCCAGAAGCGATTGAGTTTTTATCCGTAATACATTATACTTGTAACAAACAGTCTAACATGAACAAGGTAGAGGATGCGGCCATGGGAAGCCAATTTTCCGACATCAGATAGGAATGCGTATACGATTAGGAGGAAGTGAATTTATGGCTGGACAAAAGGATTATCAAAAGCCAGTTCCGGGCGAAGCTGATATTACGCCTGCAGAATATGAATACAACACGTTGATGCGCCTGCTGCACGTCAGTGTGAGCAAGCACCTGCTGGATGAACACTTTACTCTGATCTGGGCGAACGAGTTCTATTATGAGCTCATCGGCTGGCCCAAAGAGGAGTATGAGGAGGCGTTCCACAACCGCCCCGACCTATATTACAAAGAGGATCCGGATGAATGGAAAAAGCTCTCGGATACAGTTTTGAACGCGCTCGGCGCGGGACAGGACGGGTACCGGCTGCTGTCGAGGATCCGCCGCAGAAATGGAGATTATGTCTGGGTACAATTTTCTACCCAGTTTGCAGATGAATATATAGACGGCTGTCAGGTGGCCTATTCTGTGCTTACGAACGTAGACGACCTCGTTAAGATGCAGAAAGAGCAGTCTGTCACCTATGAGAGCCTGCCGGGCTTTGTCGCGAAGTATAGGATTGATAACGCGGGCGGTGAATTGGATCTGACTCTGCTGTCCGCCAACGGCCGCTTCATGGAATACTTTGGCGATTCGGGCAGCCGCGGAGGGAGTCCGCTGTACCGTAAGAACATACAGGACAATATCGAGATTATCAATGAAAATAAACGTAAGATGATGGCTGGTGAGCCGCTGCATTTTACAATGCACGTCAAAAGCCGGGATGGACAGTCGCTGTGGCTGCAGGTCAACGCTACCTGCATAGACTGGCAGGAAGGCCGGCCGGTATACCTCGTCATATTTATTGATATCACTGATGTGACGGAACTGCGGGAGATGCAGAGGAAGCTGACCGCCCAGGCGGAGGCGCTGAAAGATGCACTTGCCGTGGCGGAGCATGCCAACCGTGCCAAATCGGATTTCCTCTCCCGGATGTCCCATGAGATACGTACGCCTATGAACGCTATCATCGGCATGACTACGATAGCCGCCGCATATATTGAAGACCGTAAAAGGGTGGAAAACTGCCTGGAGAAAATAGGATATTCGTCCAAGCATCTGATGACGCTTATCAACGACGTGCTGGATATGTCTAAAATCGATGCCGGGAAGTTGCAGATTGTCCATGACACGTTTAATCTGGAGACTGTCGTGGAATCCATTACATCCATCGTCTACCCGCAGGCGGTGGAAAAGGGGCTGACCTTTACGGTACCGCTCGTTCACATTACGGATACGGTACTGATTGGCGACGAACTGCGCCTGAATCAGGTTCTGCTCAACCTGCTGTCCAATTCCCTTAAGTTCACTCCCGAGGGAGGCTCGCTCCGGCTTGAAATCCGGCAGTTGCAGCGTACGGCGGAACGCGTGCGTCTGCGCTTCACTGTATGTGATACCGGTATCGGCATGAGTGAAGCATTTTTAAGCCGTATATTCAATCCTTTTGAGCAGGAGAGCGCGGTCATCGGACAGAAATACGGCGGTACAGGGCTTGGCATGCCGATAACGAAGAATCTTGTGACACTGATGGGCGGAACCATCTCTGTGAAGAGCAGGCTGGAGCAGGGCACCACATTTATCATCGAGCTGGATTTTGGACGGCCGGAAAGTGACACCGACAAGCTGGAGCAGAGACCGCATGCATTGCAGGTGCTAAAGGTACTGGTAGCTGATGACGACCGCGACAGCTGCGTCCACACGTCCCTTCTTCTGAAGAACCTTGGAATCGAATCGGAGTGGGTGCAGACGGGCCGGGAATGTATAGAAAAGGTGCGCGGCGGGTATCAGTCCGGGGAAAGCTATGATGTCTGCCTCGTGGACTGGAGAATGCCTGACATTGACGGCATAGAAGTTACCCGGCGCATGAGGGAGATTGTGGGCGATGACACGCTTATCATCATTATCACTGCCTATGACTGGGGTGCTATAGAAAAAAATGCGCGGGCGGCCGGAGCCAATGCCTTCCTTGCCAAGCCGATATTTGCGTCCACACTTTATAATGCATTGCTGTCAGCGACCGGAATTGAGAAGGCGGTTATGCTGCCCAATCGTGACAGCAGCTTTCTGCGGCCGGACCTGGCAGGACATCATGTACTGCTTGTGGAAGATAATGATATCAACAGGGAGATTGCAGTGGAACTGCTCAAAATGACGGATATCGATGTGGATTGTGCAAAAGATGGCAGAGAGGCTGTGGATAAATTTCTCGCGGACGGAGACCGCTATGACCTGATCTTGATGGATGTGCAGATGCCTGTGATGGATGGCTATCTGGCTACAGAGACAATCCGGCATTCTGACCATCCGAAAGCGGCGGCGATTCCCATTATCGCAATGACCGCGGACGCTTTCCACGAAGATGTAGTGAGGGCTGCAGAGTCAGGCATGGACGGACATCTGGCAAAGCCGATAGACCCGGAGCTGCTCTATCAGACGCTGGCAGATAATCTGGCGTAAGAAAGTCATAAAGTACGGTAGAGGACCGGCTGACGAAGGGGGATGTCAGCCGGTCCTTATCTATCACGTATGCGGCGTTATGAAGCCACGGTGATACCTGCGTTATCGAGCATTGTTCTTACAGCCGCAGTGTCGATATTCATCTCTTCGGCCAGGTATTCTATCTCTGCCGCGGTAAGATTGGTATATCCATGTTCTCTTACATTCACCTCCACATATGTGCGCCTCATCTTATCGAGATCTACCGGTATGGTCCTGATATCGGCAGGCGAGGCGGGGATAATGATATTAGTGCCCGGTATTTCCTCTTCATGTGCGCCGATTCTTACCTCTACGCCGTGGTCTTCGGCAAAGGTAAGCTGCGCTGTATGTGCCTTGCCGGCACCTGTATACTCAGATTCTTCGACGACGATAATCTGGTCTGCGTCCATCTCTCTGGCAAGGCTGATCGCCGCTGCCAGCCCGGTATTTCCCGCGGGTCCTCTCTGAAGCCCTTCCAGCTGGTTGAGAAGCTCGGTGGCGTAGTACACTTCCCCCTGAGTGACCGTGTAGAATTCATCCATATATCTGAGAGGCCTTGCGGCGTTCAGAGGAACATCTACGCTTTCCGGATTATAAAGTGAAGGAAAGCCATAGCCGGTATGCCCTGTAGAAAACGACTTCCGTGCAAAGACAGAGTCGTCATGGGAATCAAGGCCGGCAAGATTGACCGATACCCCTACGGTCTTGCCGGTGTATCCGGCTTTGCGCAGTCCTCTTGCGGCGCCGGTAAAATTGCCGCCGCCTGCATGAGTGACGAGCACGACATCGGGCTGGCGTCCTGTCATAGCTTTTGTCTGCTCCATAATCTCGACGCCGACGGTCTCGATTCCGGCGATGCTGAAGGGGAGATAAAGAGACGCGCTGAAGTATCCAAGGTCATCTAGCAGTTTGAGGATGACGTATGTAAATACTTCCGGCCCGACGGTATATTGCTGGACTTCAGCACCGTAAGCCTCGCACGCCCGTCCTTTTTCGAGAGATTCCGGCTGTCCGTTTCCGGCATCGTCATAGACTTCCTGGCAGATGATCGCCTTCAGGCCCCTGCGGGCGGCCTGCGAAGCGACAGCGGCCCCGTAGTTGCCGCTTGTGGATGCGATAACGCCTGGATATCCCGCTCTTTTTGCCTCATAGACAGGCAGCAGCGCTCTCCGGTCTTTAAAGCTGCCGGTCGGATTATTGGCCTCGTCTTTTAAAAATATCCTCGCGCCTTTCCCCCGGTCTGAGATGGAACGGACGAGCCGGTTGATATTGCTGAGCTCCACGAGAGGTGTATTTCCGACATATACTTCTGCCGCAATTTTCCGTATTTCATCCATGGAAAGCCCGACAATATCCATGAACTTTTCGTAGTCCCAGGCGAGCCGCCCGGTCTTGTACTCGTCATAGTTGATATTGACAGAATGGAATAGAATATCTTTGTTTTTAGCTGTAATATCAGAAACTGCCTGATTACTCATTTTTACCCGCCTCCTTCATTATCCTGCGCACTTCATTTCCGGCATGTATCAGGGCAGGCTGCTGCCGCCCGAAGCCATGGCTATAGCAGGGCCACGCTTCATATAGCGTACCGCTGACCTTTCGCCCGATCAATGTCTCGATTGTCACCATGTCCCCCGGCTCAGCCGTGTCGTCCTGAAGAAAACCGTTGATCCAGCATTTTAAAGGTACCTTTTTTGTACTTTCAGGCAGTGAATCCAGCCTCTCCTCCGGGGTAAGGATAATCTGCATGATCCTTACCCAGTCATTTTTCTTTGCCGTTTGTTTCATAACGTCATGCTCCCTTCTTGTCATTTTCCGATAAGTTACGGATATCTTTGCGTTTTACTACTGTTTTATAAAAGCCCACCGCCATAATAACGAGGCCGAGATAGCCAAGCAGTGGATAGACGGTGCCGACAAGCTTGCTGAAAGGTACGAGGCCTGCCGCGAATGCAATGCATCCGGCCGCAAGGGTCAACACTTTGAACTTGGCCGTGCCGTCTTCCGCGAACCGTACGGAGAAGCCGTACAGGATGGGAACGGAAGTCGTATAGACGGCAAACAGAAGGATGAATGCAAAGATGCCTCCGATGAGAGGGCTCATCTGCCGGGCCACTTCCAGGAAGGGGACCTCCATGGCAGACACGTCCACGATACGCGACAGCGTGGCAAGCACCATAAATAGGATTGCGATGCCGAGAAGCGAGCCACCGAGTATCCCTGATCTGCGTATTACCTTTTCGTCTTTTTCACTGTTGCCGATAGAGGCGAGTGCGGGCACTGCAGGCAGTACACAGTAGGAGATGTAGATAAATACAGATGTCCACCAGAAAGGCGTGGCTTTTGCAATCTCCAGATTGTGTATCTGCGTGCCGGCTTCTGCAATCCCTCCAAAGTTTGCGCCAATCGTACCGATAGATATGGCGAGGGTGGCGATTACGATGAGAGGGGAGAGGAAGCCGAGTGCATTGAGCGATGAATTGAAGCCCAGGATGACGGTCCCCACCGTCAGGACGGCGATGATGACCCGCCCTACCATCAGGTTGACTCCAAAGTACTGGTTCAGCGACGCTCCTCCTCCGGCTATCATGATAGACAATACGCCGAACAGAAAGAATACGAGTATCCAGTCGAATACGGCTCCTATTTTAGGGCCGCACAAGTATGTAAATACTTCTTTGTGTGAATTCGTGTGCAGCTTATGACCAAGTTCCATAAACATCGTTCCATACCAGGCAAATAAGACGATAGCGATTAACGTGCCGATGATGCCCGCGTATCCGTAACTTACGAAGAACTGCAGCGTCTCCTGGCCGCTTGCGTAACCTGCTCCTATGATGGCGCCGACATACATGCCGGCATAGCGGATGCAGTTGATGATCCATTTGCTTGAATTGTGCTGTTTGCTTCCCATAGCTTCCCTCCTCTGTAAGACATTTGCATAGTCGCGGTCAAAACGTTTTGAATGATATAAGAGTATATGATTCGGTCGAAAGGTGTCAAAATTTAGCCGGGATGCTGCGGGTTAAGTGATAATTGCACGGCCACAGACGCTGAAATGCCTTAAGAACGATAATTTGGGATTTATAAAAAAGCAGTTTTGCCAGACAATTCGTTGGGAAAGGGTGTAAAATAATGTTAATTTATTAATTAATGAAGAATATTGTGACTGGAAGCCTGCAATGTGGTACTATTATGACATTATAAGGCGATTCAGGAAAGGAGGAAGCAGGTACAATGAATAAGAGCGAACTAGACAAAATGCTGGCTGAAAATCCATTTTTAGTATTGAGTGATGTGATATACCAGTCGCTCTATAATGATATAATCCAGTTAAGGATGTCCCCGGATTCCCGGCTGAACGAAAGCAAGATAGCAGAGGAGCTTGGCATCAGCCGGAGCCCTGTAAAAAGCGCACTGTCAAGGCTGGAAAAAGATGGTCTCGTATATAAGAAGAGCGGGAAGATAATGGCAGTGTCATGGATGACGAAAGAGGATGGCTATAATCTGTACGAGGCGCGCAGCGCACTGGAAGGCTTTGCGGCCTCCCTTGCTGTCATCAGAATCACTTCAAATCAGATGGAGGAGCTGGAACTCCTGACAAAGCAGTACATAGCGGTATGCAATGGAAGCAACAAAGACCTGAACGCTAATGACTATGCGGAAATCGACCACAAGTTCCACTCGCTGATCGTCACGGCTTCCTGCAACCCATACATCCTGCGTATGTACAAGAGCCTGGAAGGCTATCTTCTTCACTACAGGTACTGCCTGTATTACTCCCTCGGCCCGGAGAAGCTTCAACGTATCCTGTTCCATGCAGGGAAGCGACATCAGGCCATCTTTAATGCCTTCAAGATGGGCTTTACCGATATCGTCAGACATGAAGTAGAAGAAGATGTCCACAGCATGCTGAATGCCTTCAACCAGTGGGAATGAGGAATGAGGAGGAACGAAGGGGTCAGACCCCTATGCAAATTCTTCAAATAGTCTGACAAAAGGAATTGGCAGGAGGCACACTGACAAAGGAGAGCAGATGGATTATAAAGTAAATAATATTCCTGTGACAATTGAATACCGCAGTGTTAAGAATATCAACCTCTATATAAAGCCGCCGGACGGCCGGATACTGGTTACGGCTCCAAAGCGGGTATCTAAGAAAAAGGTGATGGAATTTATTGATTCAAAGGCGGGCTGGATAGAGCAGGCCCGCAGCAGGATGCTAAAAGCGCAGGAGAGGGCTGATAAGCTGACCGGGGTGACTAAGGAGCAGCTTGGAATGATGAGGAGGAATGTGGAAAAATATGTGGACAGATGGGAGCCGGTGATGGGTGTACATGCGTCCGCATGGACGCTGAGAGATATGAAGACGAGATGGGGAAGCTGCAGCGTGGTCAGCGGGCGTATCCGTCTGAACAAGCGTCTTGCGCTCTATCCGGAAGAATGCCTGGAATACGTCATAGTACACGAACTGTGCCATCTCCTCGAACCCAGCCATAATGAAAGATTCAAAACGCTCATGGGAAGCTTCCTGCCAGATTGGAAAGAACGGAAGAAACGCCTGGGGACAGGTTAAAGGGCGGCTGGGGACGGGGGAAATCTAGATTTCCCCGTCCCCAGCCGCCCTTTAACCTGTCCCCCTAGCTCTTGTGCTTCATGAGAAAGATTCCGGTCAGAGCCAGGAGCAGTCCGCTTCCAGTCATAATCCACCGGATGTCAATCCAGTCTGCCATCGGGCCGAATATGAGCATACCTGCAGGCATTACCGCTGCAGAAATAATCTGGAAGACAGAGAAGACTCTGCCGAGCCTCTGTTCTTCAACCTGCTCCTGGAGCATAACTGTGGAGGCGGTTGCCAATGACGGCATGAACGTGCCGGATAGGAACATGACAGCCAGATACATCCAGAAATACGGGCTGACTCCTAGCAGGGCGAAGGTGATTCCAAACCCGATATAGGATACGGCGATTACAAGCCACTTGTTTTTGAAGCTGCCTTTCCATGATACATAGACGCCACCGGCGAGCGAGCCGGCCGTCCATATAATTTCGTTGGCGGAGAGCCGCCATACTTCGCTGCCGAAGATTCGTTCCACCATCAGCGGGGACAAGAAAGCCGCAGGTGTGATGAGAAAGAACGCGATTCCATAAAATACAAGAATGCGGGAGACGACAGGATGGCCTGTCGTGTAGGCGATGCCTTCTTTCAAGTCATGCCACATGGACAGGACTCCTTCGGACTCCGGTTTTCTGACCTTTAAAAATGCCATGACGCAGATTGCCATAGCGGCGGTGATAACGTCCGCCATCATCGCCCATACGATACCTGCGGCTCCAAGCAGCGCGCCGCCTACCGCAGGAGATACCATCATGAGCAGGGAACTGCACGTCTGGTTTATCCCATTGATTCTCGTCAGCTTTTCCATCGGTACGATCTGAGGCAGAAGGGCTCCCACGGCAGGCGTCTGAACACCGGCTCCCACAGAACGGATGGCAGAGACGACCATCAGCATGGAGAGAGAGGCTTTTCCCTCGAAGAACATGATGACAAGACCAAGGGTTGCTAAAGCGATAAAGCCATCTGCACACATAATGAGATATTTGCGGTTATAGCGGTCTGCCCAGACACCGGCGAACAATGATATGAGCAGCTGCGGCAGCAGGCTGCACAGGATAGACGCTGTCATCCAGACACCAGAGGAGGTTTCCAGCGTAATATACCAGGTAATTGCATAGCTTACGATAGAGGAGCCGAATAAGCTGATATTCTGGCTCACAAGAAACAGTATACTTTTTTTCTTCCAGTCTTTCATATAAACCTCATTTCATAAAATAAAAACAGACAAATGCACTTGAAAGGACTTTTGCCTGCTGCTTTTCGATATAAATGGGTACGTGAAAACAGACTTCCCGCTACATAAAGGGGGACTCTGTTCCATCTCCATTCCTACAAAATAAGCACAAGAAAAAATCCCATCAGGGAACTGCATTTTCTCAATAACTTATCGTATCTGAATGGAAAACATGAACGTACCTCCTAGTCTTATGAATTGTCTATTAAAATAGCACAGATGCAAGTGGTTTGTCAACACAATACTGCATATTAAAAGGACCAGGAAATAGTTCGAGGTCCTTTTTATTGAATAATCTAGAGATTGGATTAGGAATTACAAAATCGGGGTCATATAAATATTTTGTATCCTAGATACAATATATCATGTAATATATTCTTTGAAAATAGTCTTGGAATACATAAAATCTATAAAGGATTGTGCTTGGAGCACAAAAGAAGTATAATTGTATTAGTATATGAACAGGAGAATGAAATATGGCAGTAGAATTAGAAGATTTGTATGCTGAAATCAAGCCCCAGTATGATATAAAACTGCATACCAATGGCTGCTTTCGGAGGATGATAGACTGGATTCATATGGTAGAAGAGGCCAGTTTCGTATCCCTGCTTCACGGAGATGAACTTGTGTTTAATTCGGGGCTCCATTATACATCCGAAGAGTGGCTCGTAAATTTTATAAAAGAACTGGATAAGGTGCATGCGGGCGGGCTGATTATTGCACTGGAGGAAGGGCATATGTTTGCAAGCGAGACGGTGGATTACTGCAACAGTATACGGTTTCCACTTTTCTCCGCTACTATGACGTCGCCATTTATCGATATCATGCGTATGTTTTCTGCAATTCTGCTGCGAAATGAGCAGAGAGATACCAATTTGATTGCGGCACTTAAAAACGCAGTTTTTTACCCGGAGAATGAGGAATTATATACAAACCATCTAGAACGGAACGGATTTTTTAGAAATATGAGTTACCTCGTAGTAATGCTGAGCTGCCACACTTATGATACGGAAAATGGAAATGAGAGGCTTGAAGGACTTCATAAGTCGCTGAACCACGAAATAAAGAGTGGTATCGTCTACGAAGAAAAAGGGCTTCTGGTTATACTGCTGGCCGGATATGAGCAGAAAATGGTAAGGGAGAAGATGCAGGCGCTCTGCCGGAAAGATGGCAATATTTACATCGGGATTGGTTCTCAAGAGAACGATATGCGGCATATATACAAATCTTACCACAATGCAAACACCGCCTATCAGCTGACAAAGACGGCAATTAACAAAAACTTCTTAGTATACGAGGAACTGGGAGCATATAAACTGCTTGCAGATGTAAAAGAAAAAGAAATATATCCTGCATTCGTGCAAGAGACGCTAGGGGCATTGCTTGCATACGACCGGGATAACAAGACGGAGTACACGGAGGTGCTGAAAGCATTTTTTGAAAATGAATGCAGCATCCTGAATACATCCAAGGCATTATACTGCCATAAGAATACAATGGCTTACAAGATAAATAAAGTAAAAGACCTGCTTGGCTATGACATACTCAGCAACGAAAACAGGATGCGAATAATGATAGCATTCTACATCATGAAAATGCAGGAAAACTAGGGGAAAGCGTGGCTGGGGACGGGGGAAATTTAAATTTCCCCCGTCCCCAGCCACGCTTTCCCCTGTCCCTTTTTGAAAATTCCCTGTCCCAAAAAAATGTGTTATAATATAGCAAGAACCGAATATAATAAAAAGGAGGGAACAGATATGGATATTAATCGTGTTAAAAGAAATAAGCTGCTGGGCGAGCGAATCATCAAAGGACTAGAATCACGCAGCATGGAAGGCTACTATGCAGAGACGAAGGAAGAGGCCCTCGCAAAGGCACTGGAACTGATTCCAGAAGGAAGCTCTGTCGGATGGGGAGGTTCCATGTCTATCAAGGAGATTGGTCTGAAGGATGCAGTCTGTACGGGTAATTATAAGGTGTTTAACCGCGATGTCTGTAAGAGTCCTGAAGAGAAGCGCCAGGTGGAGCTTGCTACATACGACTGTGATTTCTTTATCACAAGTACCAATGCGATTACGGAAGATGGTGTAATGGTTAATATAGACGGGAATGCGAACAGAGTTTCTGCTATTGCATACGGTCCAAAGAACGTGGTGATGATAGTCGGCATGAATAAGGCGGTCAAGAGTGTAGAAGATGCAATGTCACGGGCCAGAAATGAAGCAGCTCCAATCAATGCCGAAAGGTTTGAAATTGATACCCCATGCTGCAAAAACGGTATGTGCTTTGACTGCAAGTCTCCGGATACGATATGCTGCCAGATTTTGATTACCAGATTTTCAAAAACACCGAATAGAATAAAAATTATCCTTGTAAATGAAGAATTAGGGTTTTAAATTATTGACTATAAAAGGAGCATTTGTTATAATATACAAGTGCTCGATATGGCGCCATAGCCAAGCGGTAAGGCAAAGGTCTGCAACACCTCTATCACCAGTTCGATTCTGGTTGGCGCCTTTTAAAAAAAGTCTGGGAATGTATAGTTCCCGAGGCTTTTTTTGTTTTATAAGAATGATTAGTTCTTCACTAATCAATGTGCCGCACATTCTTGAATTTCTATCAGATATCCATAGAGGATTGCTTCTGCCAAAGGGGTGGCTAAACCCTGACAGAACATGATTTCCATTCGTTTTTACCCCTATAATTACACAAATGTACAGAAAATAAAAGTTTGTTAGAAAGAGTGTTATATTGTTATTCTTGAAAATAAACAATAAAAAATATAAATTAAAACAAAATAACAGATAATTAATCGTTAATTAATTATTTATATTGACAATAAAAATAAACGGTGATATTATTCGAATAAGAACAAATGTGTAATAAATGAACAAATGACAATTAATGAAGGAGGGAAGGCATGAAAATTTTAGTTACCGCGACAATGGCACAGGAATGTCTGCAGCAGTTAGAGAAAGCGTTTGGTAGTGTCGCTTACAAACCGTGGACAGACAATGAAGGAGGAGGAGGGTTTTCCGAGAAGGAGATTTTAGAGCTGCTTAAGAAATATCAGCCGGATATTTTAATTACGGAACTTGATAATGTTACGGAACATGTAATCCGCACCTATGGGAACTTGAAGGTGATAGGAGACTGCAGAGCAAATCCAGTCAATATTGATATGAAAGCCTGTAATGAATTGAAGATTCCGGTTTTCTGCACACCGGCGAGAAATGCACAGGCAGTGGCTGAATTGCTGGTTGGGATGCTGATTAACTTTTACAGAAATATTCAGCCTTCCATTCAGTGGGTGGAGAACGGTAACTGGAGACAGGGCGGAGATGAGCCTTATGGTAAGTTCATGGGGAATGAGCTGTATGGCAAAAAAGTTGGTTTTGTCGGATTTGGTGCGGTAGGGCAAAAAACAGCCGGACTTCTGGAGGCCTTTGGCTGTCAGATTTTCTTTTGCGACCCATTTGTAGCATCAGTAAAAGAAAGTTACAGGAAAACAGATATGGAAAACATATTCAGCAATAGCGATATTATTTCGGTACACCTTCCTGTTCTGAAAAGCACAATTCGTATAATTGGCGAGGAATTGCTGGAACGTATGAAACCAACAGCAGTATTTGTCAATACCGCAAGAGCAGCAGTCGTAGATACGAAAGCTTTGGAGTCTATATTGAAAAGTGGGAAGATTAGAGGAGCAGTCCTGGATGTGCTGGATCATGAGCCGCCAACCGCGGAAGACCTAAAAATCGCAGACTTGCCAAATGTACTGCTGACGCCGCACATCTGTGGGGCGACATATGAAGTGATTGACCACCACTCCATAATTATGCTGGAGCGGCTGATGAAATGGAAAGAAGGTACAGACTGGAAAGGTGTTGTTTTCAATAAGCAGATGTTAAGCTGAAGGCTTGGATGTGACTTAAACAATAGAAAATCAGGAGGAGAAGAAATGAAGAGACGGATGAAGAAGATAGCAGTGTTGTTCATGAGTGTTGTGATCGTTCTTGTAATGATCGGATGTAGTTCTACATCTGAAAAGTCATCAAAGACTGGAACTAAGGATAATAAAGAATCTGATAATAAAGAGACGGGAAGCGGAAATGATGCATCTGGCGTGAAGGGTGTTTTAGATGGCATGGATGTGCCATCACTAGAGGGCTATACGATAGGTGTTGCAGTTCTCGGAACAGACCATGAATTTGACTTACATGCATATCAGGGTCAGATAGATCGAATCAAGGAGTTAGGTGGAGAAGCAGTAGCCGTGGATGGTGAGAGAAACGATCAAAAACACATTGCTGACATTGAGAATATGATTACACAGAAACCAGATGCAATTATAAAACAGTTGGGCGATGCAGATGTATACGAACCGGTTATGAAAAAGATCAGCGATGCCGGCATCCCGTTATTTACGGTAGATCTGGTAAGCCAATATTCGATTTGCAACAGCACATCCGATAACTATCTGATTGGAGAAGAGCTGGCGCGCAATATGTTTGAAGATTTAGGCGGTGAAGGAAAGATTGCAGTATTCAATGGATTCTATGGAGTCCGGGTATGCGGCATCCGATATGACATGATGAAGTATGTGGCGAAGGATTATCCGGGGATTGAATTTATAGAACCAGAGCTTCAGGACGTCATTACCGGGGCAGCAGAAGATGCCAGAAAGAAGACGCTAGATCTGCTGACAAAGGAGCCGGATGTGGATGCGATCTGGCTGGCATGGGATACGCCGTGTATTGGAGTTGCACAGGCATGTGCAGAGGCAGGAAGAGAGGAAGTGAAGATCTATGCGGTAGACGGTTCTTCAACTGTGCTGGAATTGGTGGCAGACCAGAATTCTACAATGTACGGTGATATGGCTCAGAATCCATATCAGATAGGCCAGGCAGCAGTGGATCAATGTGCCAGATATCTTGCAGGGGAACAGGTGCCAAGTACTGTATATTCCGCGCCGGTGTATGTGAACAAGCTGAATTGGGAGACTGCGATTAAAGAATTGGGAATTGAATTGAACATCAAATAAGCAGAAGCAACTGTAGGAAGGTGAAGATATGGCTGGAGCAGAATATATACTGGAAATGCTTGATGTTACAAAGGAATTTCCGGGAGTAAAAGCGTTGTCTAATGTGACAATTCAGGTTAAAGCAGGTGAAGTACATGGTCTTGTCGGCGAAAATGGGGCAGGAAAGTCAACCATTATGAAGATACTTGCGGGACTTTATAGCAATGATGAGGGCAGGATTATCTTTGACGGTGAAGATATTACGAAGAAATTAAATGCCCGTACCGCAGAACATCTTGGAATCAGTTTTATCCATCAGGAGCGATATGTTGTTCGGCATCTTACAGTTGCTGAAATGCTATTTTTAGGAATTGAGAAAACAAAATCTCTTTTTCGGTTTATGGACAGAAAGGGGATGATTAAGTTAGCGGAGAAGATGCTGAAAGAAAAAGTGGGGGTAGAATTGCCGGGAGACAGACTGGTTAGTCAACTGACGGTTGGTGAGCAGCAATTGATACAGATATGCAGGGCATTGATGAATGACCCCAAAGTAATCGTATTTGATGAGCCAACAGCGGTACTGGCCAAGAAGGAATCGGAGCGTCTGTTTAAAATCATCCATCAGTTAAAAAAAGAAAAAGGTGTTATCTATATCTCCCACTATTTCGGTGAGATATTGGAGTTATGTGATAGGGTGACGGTTCTTAGAAATGGCGAAAAAATAGATACTGTGAATGCAGCAGATGTGACAATTGATTCTCTGGTGACGATGATGGTGGGGCGCAATATTCTGGAACAGTATCCTCAAAAACAACGAAAACCGGGAGAGACGATATTATCCGTAAAAGGGCTTACCCATAAAAAAGAGTTCCGCGATTTGAATTTTCAGGTGCGAAGAGGTGAGATTCTTGGGATTACGGGGCTTATGGGTTCCGGACACGATAAGGTTGGAATCAGCATCTATGACAATGCAGATATCATCAGCGGCGAGATAGAATTCAAAGGAAAGAAGATGAGTTACATTAGCCCTCAGAAGGCAGTACAGGAAAAGATGGGATATGTCCCGGATGACAGGAGAGGACTGGGGGCCATTCAGAAGATGTCGGTCCAGGAGAACATTACACTTGCCTGCCTGAAAAAGTTGGCGAGGTATGGAATTATTTCATATAAAGCAGAAGCTGCGGCGGCAGATGCGCAGATCGAACATCTTGGAATCAGGACGCCTGGAAGAGATGCACAGACCGGAAACCTGAGCGGTGGCAACCAACAGAAGGTTGTGCTGTCAAGGTGGCTTAGTGATGAGTCGGAACTATATATATTAAACCAGCCTACATCAGGAATTGATATAGGTGCAAGAGCCGATATATATAAGATAATTGATAAAATGGCCCGAAGTGGTGCGGCGGTCATTATAATCACGCAGGACATCCAAGAGCTGTATGGGATGTCGGACCGGGTGATTGTTATGTACCGGGGAGTGACAAAATTGGAAATGGAAATAAGGGATCAGGATATTACGAACCAAATCATTGTTGCTTCCATGGGAGGGGGTGCCGAAGATGAAACATAAAGGAGAAAATGCCGGCGACGTGATTATGAGATACAGCGGTTACATTGCATTTGCTGTGATTATTATTTTCTTTGTAATCAAGGCCCCTATATTTTTGAGGTATAGCAATCTTGTCAATATATTGGCACAATCGGCGGTTCTTGGAATATGCGGGTTTGGTTTGACTGGTATTTTTATAGGAGGCGGGGATGATGTTATCCGGGGCGGGACGGATTTATCCATTACGCTTAATATGGCAGTTGCCGGAGCCATTATTGCAGTTATGGCAGGTGGCGGTAAGCCGCTTTGGCTGGCATTTGCAACGGCTGCACTGGTAAGTATCACTATTGAGGCGGTGAATGCATATACAATCGTAAAACTTAAAATGGTACCTCTTCTTTCCACAATATGTATGATGTATCTGCTTCAGGGAGTGGAGCGGATTATTACAAATAATGTTGTAGTGCCGGCGAATCATAAAGCTCTGGTCATAATATCAAATACAGCAATACTTGGAATTCCCGTCATAGCATGGATATTTGTTGTAGTGGCAATCGTTATGTATGTTCTATTTAATGTGTGTTCCTACGGAAATAAAGTCAGTGCGTCAGGAGGAAGCGAACTGGCAGCAAAGGCCAGTGGAATTAATGTTTCCCTGATGGTAGCAAGTACATACATAATTGGCGGTGTCATGGCATCAGTTTCTGCTTTTTTAATGGTCGCAAGGCTGTCTAGCTATACGCCGGGAGCGGGAGACCTGCAGCTGTTTGATGTGATGCTAGTCAGCTATCTTGGGGCTGTGTTCTCAAGAAGATACCGGCCAAATATACCGGGGACTTTTATAGCCGCATTATTTATCGGGGTGCTGACTAACGGGTTTACATTGATTAATGTTCCATCTTACTGGGTGTATGCAATAAAAGGTGCACTGATTCTGATTACCGTTTCCATCACAACAATACAGAAGAGGAGGGTGGAATAATATGAAAAAGGAATCATTTTCACTTGGCAGATTTTTATATGATAACACAACGGCATTCATGATGCTTGGAATATTTGTTTTCTTTTCTATTTTTGCAGAAGGTTTTCTGTCGATTGGAAACATTACTACAGTTTTGAGTTCCTCCTCAGTTTTATTGCTCGTATCAATTGGGATGTGCTTTGTCGTAATCAGCGGAGGGACGGATTTGTCGGTTGCGGCTGCATACGGAATGGGGGGACTGGTCTGCGTGTATGCAATTCAGGGCGGAATCCCGGCAGAGGCAGGGATTGTGCTGGCTCTGGCAGCGGGGCTTATGTTTGGGCTGATCAACAGCTTCCTTATCTTGAAAGTAGGGATTTCTGTCTGGCTCGCCACACTTGGGACGCTGTTTATTGGTGAGAGTATTGAGCGGATTGTGACAAAAGGTGGTACGCCGGTATATCTTTCAGGTGTGGATGGAGTTTTTAAAAGTATCGGGCAGGGAACGGTTGTTAATATTGTGCAGGAAGGCGCAAATATTACAATAAAGTCATCCATTGTCCTGGCAATGATTATAGCCGTTGCAGCCGCCTTTGTTTTGAAAAAGACAGTATTAGGGAGACACTTATACGCGGCAGGTCTGCAACGCAGGGCCGCTGAGCTTTCGGGTGTGTCTGTCGAAAGATGTGTGACCATTGCGTTTGTCGTAAGTGGGGCTTGCTGCTGTCTGGCAGGGGTGATTGGAGGGGCGCAGTTATCTTCGTATATTCCGGTAAACGGGCGCTATTATCTACTGGATGCGATTGGCACAGTATTTATAGGAAGTACTATGCACAGACGGGGATTTGCCAATGTGGGCGGAACGGTTGTGGGGGTCATATTTTTTGGGTTCTTGACAAACGGTCTAAATCTCATTGGAGTGCAGTTCTATTGGCAGTACGTAATCAGGGGCGGATTGATTTTATTTGTTCTTGCGGTCAATGCATATCAGAGAAATGTCTGGGCGCTGCGTACGAGGAGACATTAATAATCAAATAAAGCATAAAAAGGAGCGAAAAGACATGGGAAAATATGTATCAGATGAAGAAGCAAAGGAACTCATATGTGAGATTGGAAGAAGGGTGTTTGACAAGGGGCTGGTGGCAGCAAATGATGGAAACATTACCCTCCGGGTGGGGGAGCGGGAGGTATGGGCAACGCCCACCGGTGTCAGCAAGGGATATATGACACCGGAGATGCTGGTGAAAATGGATTTTGACGGAAATGTTCTGGAAGGGACCTGGGCCCCTTCCTCAGAAGTAAAAATGCATCTCAGAGTATATAACGAGAATAAAGCGGTGGGAGGAACAGTTCACGCACATCCGCCGATTGCGACAGCGTATGCAATAACCGGGGAATGGATTGACCAGCCGGTCTTTGCAGAGGCAATCGTTATGCTGGGTGTGGTTCCGGTTGCAAGTTACGCAACTCCGGGAACGCAGGCAGTGCCTGATTCCGTAGCGCCATATTGCAAAGATTATAATTGCTGTCTTCTGGCAGCACATGGTGCGTTGACATGGGGGGCAGATTTGATGCAGGCGTACTATAGGATGGAGGCGTTAGAGCATTTTGCCAAAATCCACATGGCCGCAGTTGGACTTCAGAAACCGGCACAGATGCTAACAGAGAGCCAGGTGGATGAATTGCTGGCAATCAGAGAGCGGGTAAATAATGGAAGCAAGGCAGGACAAGTTCCTTCAAACAGAGAGGTATAGATATGAATAATTTTGAGTATTATAACCCGACAAAAGTTGTGTTTGGACAGGGCAGATTTGCAGACTTAGGGGCAGAGGTGAAGTCCCTGGGGAACATAGCGCTTCTGGTAAAGCAGGAGGGTCCGTTAGAACAGATGGGTGTATATGAAAGGGCGGTCAAAATTCTAGAGGAAGCTCAGGTTACAGTACAGGTATTGGAGTATGTTTCAAGTAATCCTAAACTATCAAAGATTAGGGAGGGAATCGCTCTGGCAAAAGAAGAAGGAGTTGAGGTTGTTGTAGCCGTAGGAGGGGGAAGCGCTATAGATGCAGGAAAAGCGATAGCAATTGGCACCGCCTGTGGTGGAGATGTATGGGAATTTTTCCGAAGAGAAAAAGATGTATCAGCTTCACTGCCAATGATAGCAGTCAGTACGATATCTGCAACAGGTGCTGAGACAAGCTGCCATGTGGTTATAACCAATGATGAGCCGGAAGATACGGCAAAGTGGCAGAAATGGGCAATACACGATTCACATGCATTTCCTGAAACAGCCATTATCGATCCGGAGCTTCTGGTATCTGTTCCTAAAAAAATCACAGCAGCAGGAATGGCAGACACAATTTCCCATGTTTTAGAAGGATATTTTGACGGGGTTCCTCATAATCCGCTTTCCGACAGAATAGGCGAAGGGATTGTGATGACTGTAATCGAGAATGAAAAAGTGCTGGATAATCCGGAAGATCTGAATGCGAGAGCAGCGCTTAGCTGGGCCGCTACATTGGCTATGAGCGGGCTTCAGGATTGTGGCAGATCCAATGCAGGTTTTCCTGCACATTGGATTCAACATGCAGTGGGTGCGCTGACTGATTCTTCGCATGGAGAGGGGCTGGCGGTGATTAACCCTGCATGGCTGGAGTTGGAAAATGAGAAGTCACCGGTTAAATTCATGCAATTTGCCGAGAGAGTCTTTGGCATTGAGAGAACCGAACAAATGACAGACGCAGAGTATGGGATGGCAGGAATCCAGGCGTTAAAAGCGGTATTTAAACGATGGGGACTTCCAGAAACGTTGGGGGAATTAGGCGTTACAAGTGAGATGATTCCAACTATCGTTCGGGGGGTTATGGAAAGTCCGGAAACCTATGTTTTTGAAGAAGGAACCGTGGAACAGGTGCTGCGAAGATGTTTGTAAAATAGAGGCTGACAGGGTTGTTCAGGGAGGTTGGATAACCCTGTGTGAATTTGACTATATTACCAGTTTATGGTATTATCATAGCACTGAATTGGACCACTAAATGTGCTATGCATAGGAGAAAAGAATGTGTAATGAGGCATATTTTATCGTGGACATCGGTACAGGTAATTCAAGAGTCGTGCTTATGTCGGTGGAAGGTGAACTGATTGGGATAAGGTCGTTTGCAAATCCATATCACAGGGACTATGCATATGAAGATGCATTGTACTTTTTACCCGAAGACTGGTCAGCGCTCATCTTTTCCTATGTGAAGGAAATGCTCATATCTTATCCGGGATATAGCATCAAGGCATTCACATCTACGAGTGCCCGGGAGTCTGTCGTGCTTCTTAATAAGGAAGGGAAAGCGTTCTATGGACTTCCTAATATAGACAACCGTGGAGACAAGTGGATAGGAGAAATCCCAAACGGACATGAGATATATTATAAGACAGGGCGTTGGCTGTCTGGTGTTTTTTCGGCGGGTAAGTTGTTAGGACTTCGGAAAAGGCAGCCGGAAATATACAAAAAGATTTTTAAAATAACAAGCATGAGTGATTGGATTGGCTATCTTTTTACAGGAAATCTCAGAATGGAGCACTCTCAGGCGTGTGAGACGCAGGTTTTTGATATCGGACGGCAGGAGTGGTCTGGGGAATTGTGCAGTGTATTTGGAATTGAGCCTGATATTCTTCCTGCACTTGTAACGGCGGGCAAAAATCTTGGGCATGTAAATGCATCCGTCTGCCAAGAACTAGGAATTTCTGCGGATGTGGTGTTTGTCGTTGGCGGTGCGGATACCCAGATGGCGGTCAAAGGGATGGATGCAAAACAAAAGGATGTAGTCATTGTTTCAGGAACGACCTCTCCGATTGTTACAATTGTTCCATATAAGTTTTATGATGAGAGGCAGAGATGCTGGACAGATTCTTATATTGATGGAAAGAGTTACCAGATAGAGACGAATGCGGGGGTCACAGGTTTAAACTATCAGCGTATGAAATCGTTCCTTTTTCCAGATGTTACTTATGAGAAGATAGAGGAAGAACTACAGAAAATAGATAGAGTCAGGTGCATTGCAAGTTTTGGTACATTGATTTTTTCGGAAAACAGGTCATTGCAAAACGGGGGATTTTATATGTCGGCTCCGCTTGATGAAAATCTGAACCGATATGATCTGGCATATGCCTTGATAGCCGATATTGCCTGTGGAATCAGCAAGCAATATCATAGCTTATGTGAGATGACATCGCATGATGAAAATTATGTTCTTGGGTGTGGAGGCGGATTTCGGTCTGCCATGCTGGGACAATTGACTGCGAATCTTCTGCAGAGGAAATTGATATTGCGGGAAGGATATGGGCAGGCATCGGCCAGGGGTTGTGTAAGAATCTGTAATGATTATTTTGGATACAATTGCTGTAATGCGGCTGTTGATAAAGTATATGAGCCGGAAAATAATCAAATGATACAGGAGTATTCTATTCGTTGGGAAGCAGTAAGAAATAAGATAGGAACATGAAAATTAAGCAATGAAAGGGGAATATGGATCTTTATAATCAGATCCATATAAAGCATATGAGACCGGTAAAACTACGTAGTCACGCTTTGATAGAACAGGTAGGCAGAATGTACTACATCTTACAGATGAATCAGCAGGAGATTGCGGAGAAGCTTGGAATCAGCAGGACTACGGTAGTGCGTCTGCTGACAGAGGGCAGGGAACTGGGAATTATACAGATCTACATCCATGGTCAGGATGATGGAGTGCGCCAGGAAGAGCTGGAAGCGAAGCTGATGAAGCGTTATGGTATGCGGGATATTATAGTGGCGAGGAACGTGGAGCCAAATTCAACTTATAATGTGGCAGCACGTTACATTCAAGGCATTATGCCACGGAAAGGTACTATCGCGATATCTGGTGGGAAGACCATGAACGCCGTGGCCAATTATTTTCATCCGATAGAAGGTGAAAATGAGTTGAACATCACTCAATTGACTGGAATGTTTGGGGAAAATATTCCAAGTGTTACAGTTGCGCAGAATTGGGCGGAAAAGCTAAATGCAAATGCGGTCTATCTGGCAGCCCCGGGTATCGTAAGTTCACCGGAAAAAAGAGACCTGTTTTTAAACGATGCAAATATCATAAACACATATAAAGAAATATGTAATGCCGAATATGCGATAACAGGAATAGGAATTACAGATTCTGTAAAAGAGAATCTTAAAAACCTGGAATTTCCCCCGAATCTCTTTGAAGAATTAGATCAAAGATGTGTTGGAGATATTATGTTTCATTTTTATGATAACAACGGCAGATTTAATGCCGAGAAGATATCCAGCTGCGTAGTAGGGGCAACGACGGCCGATTACTTAAGGATACAGGTAAGAATTGCTGTAGCATTTGGAGAAGAAAAGGTGAAAGCGATACATGCGGCCATGAAAGGTAAGATTATTAATATCATGATTACAGATGAAGACACGGCAAGATGCATTTTGCGGCTGTGACAGTGTCGTTTGCCTGGCGAGCTGATAAGTGATAAAAAAGATAAAAGTATCGTGGCTTAGGACACATTACAGAAAAAACGATTGTGGAGGAAGCGGCATGGCAAAATTGACACATTTTGATGACAAGGGAAAAGCGGTAATGGTGGACGTGTCCGGGAAAGCAGATACGGCAAGAGAAGCCGTGGCGACAGGGAAAATTACAGTAAATGAGGCTGTCTACAGCGCCATAGAGACCGGGAGCATAGAAAAAGGCGATGTGCTTGGAGTCGCTGCGACGGCTGGAATCATGGGGGCGAAAAAGACATCAGAACTCATACCGATGTGCCATATCCTGCCCATTTCTAACTGCCGGGTCACCTTTGATAAGAATCCTGAAAAGAAAGAAATCCACTGTACATGCGTCGTAAAGGTGAACGGTAAGACCGGCGTAGAGATGGAGGCGCTGACAGGGGTAAGCGTGGCATTGCTGACCATATATGATATGTGCAAGGCTTTGGATAAGTCCATGGAAATTGGGGATATCTACCTTCAGAAAAAAACAGGCGGTAAAAGTGGAGAGATAAATAATACGAAAAACAGATAGAGGGACACGTTAAATCAAGTTGGGGACGGGGGATTTTTAAAAATCCCCCGTCCCCAACTTGCGTTCCCACATAGCGAATAAAGTCGAAAAATCAGAAAAAATTATTCGGATGCTGGAAATGTATCCACTATTTATACACAATTTGTGGATTAATAGGATAATAAATGTGGAAAACTCTGGAATTATATGGAAAATGATGACGGCATGTAAAAAAAATGACGAATAAAGTAAGATTTTATTGCGTGTATGCAGGATTCGGATATACCATCATTTTTCCGTTCTTCCCGCGTATTTGGAATACGCTGTCTATATCGTCCAGTAGTAGCCTGTCAGAAATCAGTTCTGACAATTTCAGCTTTCCTGTATTTACAAGATGTACTGCTTTGTAGTGTGAGAATGGGTTTACATAAGAGGCTGTAATCGTAATTTCTTTCTGGAATATCTCGTAAGGTTTCAACGGTATCTCGCAGTCTGGCGCTGTCAGTCCAAATAGAAGTACATGTCCGCCATTTCCGACATATTGCAGGGCGTCCAGCATCGTTTGCTTTTGTCCCACACATTCTATCGTAACATTGATTTCACGGAGTTCTATTTCCTCGATGAGCTGTGCCGGGGTCTTCTTCAAGGGGTCCACTACATAGTCTGCCCCTAGCTTAAGAGCCATGGAATGTTTCGCCTCAACCGGCTCTGAGACGATGACCGTAGCAGCCCCCGCAAGTCTTGCAAGCTGTACCATAATCAGGCCGATGGTGCCGCCGCCGATAATCAGTACGGTATCGCCTGTTTTGATATGTGCACGGCCGATACCGTGTACACAGCAACCGAGGGGTTCGCACATGGCCGCTTCTTCAAAAGATACTTCCGGTTGCAGCACATACACCTGCTCTTCCTTTGCTTTGGCGAGCTCTGCAAAACCACCGTCATACGTAACACCTGTTGCAGAATAAGTTTCACAGAAGTGAGGTTTACCCATCTTGCATGCATAGCATTTCCCACACATAATACTAGGGTCTACGGTAACATGGTCTCCAACTTTTACGTGCGTGACATTCTCCCCCACTGCTTCAACAATTCCTGCGAACTCGTGCCCAAGTACAACCGGGGGAGAACATTCGGAAGCCCCTTTGGCACCGTCGTAAATGTGTATATCCGTGCCGCAGACTCCTGCAGCCATTACACGTATCAGCACCTCGTCATGATTTATACTTGGAACTGCTTTTTCTTCTACCTTTACCACGCCTGGTCCATAAAATACTGCTGCTTTCATACTTTATTTCCTTTCTTGAACTTGATTTACTTCGATATTATCCAAATGGCCGTAGGCAAAGCTGGTCAATACCTTAGCTATCCTGCAACTTCGTACAGCCATATCCTTTTACGTTATTGCAGATTTCTTGCTTTTCCGATTCCTCAATTGTCTTTTGACCGGATAATGCATACTGCCTTCCAATCTGCGCCGCTTTTCCCTTTCCCATGTCATGGTACGTAAGCAGATGTACCTGTTCGATTCCATCATACTTCTGAGACAATCTGGCGATACTCTTGTAGTGTTCTGAGTTATCATTGATACCCGGTATGATGGGACAGCGAAGAAACACCCTGCTTCCACCCGTACAAAGTAAGTCAAGATTATTTAAAATGAGGCGGTTCTCGACGCCGGTATATTTTTCGTGGACTTCTGAATCTGCCACCTTATAGTCGAATAGGAATACATCCACATATGGGGTTACAGCCATGTATTGCTCTGTGGGCGCCAGGCCCGAAGTGTCCAAACATACATGGAGCCCTCTTTCTTTTGAAATCTTTAATAATTCCAGAAGGCCCTGGAACTGGTACATGGGTTCCCCGCCGCTTATGGTCAATCCCCCTCCGCTTCTCTGATAGAAATCCCAATCCTTCATTACAGACTTTAGAATCTCATCATTTGACATCTTTTTACCATACAATTTCAGTGCGTGGTTCGGACACGCCTCTATACAGGCACCGCAATGGATACATTTTTGAAGATTGATGGTATGGATCCCTTTATTATCTAATATGTGTACCAACTGTCTGCACACATCAACGCATTTTCTGCATGACGTGCATCTCTTATCCACAAAGCCAAGCTGCGGATCTGGACTCTTGGATTCAGGGTTATGGCACCATATACAGTCCAAGGGACACCCTTTTAGGAATATAGTGGTGCGGATTCCAGGCCCGTCATGCAGCGCAAATCTTTGCAGATCAAAAACTATTAAATCTTCCATATGACATTACCCTAGTTTAACGTACGGTTTAGAATATCTAACTGCACGTCATCTGCCAGCTCCACGTATCTGGCGCTGAACCCGCCGACACGCACGATGAGATTTGTATATTTTTCAGGATCCAATCTGGCATTCTCAAGATCTTCCTTCCCGACTACATTGATCATAACCTGTGTGCCTCCCCGCCCAAAATACGAGTCCATAAGGGGCAGTATGACGGTCCGCCTCAAATTGTTAAATGTTTCTTTAGAAAATTTCATATTCTGTACGGTTCCGAAGTGGATATCACCCCGCGCTTTCAGCAGAGAATTTACAAATGCTGTCACCCCATTTTTGTCCATGCCGGCCGTAGGATTGTTGGCGTTGGAAAGGGAATCTCCTGCATGTCTTCCGTCCGGCGTGGCGCCAGTATTTCTTCCGTAGGTCGTATTATCGCGATTGTTGATGTTGACCATGCCGAAACAGTCCAGTCCGTAGCATTTTCCTGATATTCCGAGCATCTTTTCGCAGACCATCTCATGTACCGCTTTCATCATATCATCCACGTCATCCAAGTCATTGCCGAACTTATCCAGATTTAGAAGCAAAGAGCGCTCTTCTTCATATCCTGCGAAGTCTGACTTAAGCGCCGCCAGCATCTGAGCGGCATTCATTGTCTTGTCATCATAGATACATTTCTTAATGGCATATAATGAATCGGAACATGTAACGATGCCGTAAATCTCATCACTTCCGCCGCATTTTTTCGTCCCTCCGCTTATAACGCCCTTTCCTGCATCCAGACAGCCATCATATAAGAGGTTGTGGAGGTTGAGCGACATGTCACCGGCTATAATCTCATATCCGCGGGAGTGGTTTCTTGCACTTACGTCAGTCAGAAAAGCTACGTTGCTGCAAAAGACGTCCCACAGCTCATCAAACGTCTTGTAATCTGCCAGCGTCGTCTCGTTTGGCGTCAGGCGGTATTGTCCCGTCGCATCATATCCGCCGTTCATCGTGCCCCACAATACATTGGCCATATTCAGCACGGAGTTGGGACTCGTTATGATGCTGTGGTCGATGGTAAACTCACCGCAGCCAAGAGGCAGCCAGCCGAGCGCCTCTTCATAACTGATGCCAAACACATTCATAACTCCGGGAATGATATTTTCATCCTGATAGAGCATGGGATAGGTGATACCTTCTCCGATACAGTCCATGGCCTTTTCGTAAAGTCTCATATCCATACCTTCGTACATGCGCAGAGTAAGCTGCGGCACGATATCTTTTACCCTTCTGGACACTTCCATAATCACCAGCGCAAGTGCATCTGCTTCTTTCGGATGTTTCCTTCCCAATCCTCCTATGATCACCCTGTCATCTGTTACCTGCTCTTTAACAATCATCAGCTGCCAGAAGCTGGTCAGAAGGCGAATGGCCTCTTCCTCGTCAAGCCTTCCTTTATCCAGATCTTCGGCATAGTATAAAGCAAGATAGTCATCCATCCTTCCCCATTCACGTGCACCGTCTAAAAGCGTGTAGATTATGACAAGCTGTATCGCTTCACGGAAAGTCTCCGGTTTCCCGGTAATTAGTTTTCGGCAGATTCTTTCCATCTCCTCCAGGTCTGCCTTTCTCTGGGCGTCTGTCTCGATCTGGCGCATTGCATATGCCTGCCCGGCATACCATTCCAAGGTTTTCATAACAGTTGTCAGCGCCATTCGCATTCCCTCGTAAAAATTGGAATCATTCTCGGGATGGGCCGCCTTCTTTTCCAAGGCCAGATGATAGAGACCGGGCAGGCCGTAATCCAAGAGCTTGTGATAATCAAGAAATATACCTGCAACTCTCTGCAGCGCCGTCGCTGCGTGGGGCTGGCCGGAGAGATTCAGAACCGCCCCGTCCGATACGCCGCCTGTGACCATATATACCTTATCGGAAGGAGACATTTCGGCAAGAAACTTTTTGGTAGAAGTATGGCTGTTCCAGAACATACGAAGCTCCCGCAGCCGCTTTTTGTCCTGTGCTGCGATGGATGAATCCCGCATTTTTTCATCAAACCAGTCGAAATTCATGGCAAAGCCCCACTCGCTGTTTATATACTGCGCATTCATTCCCAACGGCAGGATGTCAGCCCTCCCGCAGAAGAGGTCGTTCGGCATGATTCCAAGCATCATCTGCGGATACTGTGCGTCAAAGCACTTTGCTTCACGGATTGCTGGAGGATCATTTATACATGCCTTGTAGACTTCGGTAAATGCCTCCATATGGTCTAAAAGCTCTGAAAAGTGTAAACGTGGTTCGTTGTTATAAATCGTTGCACGGCCGCTGTATGCGTCTGCCGTGCGAGTCTTATATGCTTCTTTCCAGTACATGCGAATCCTCCCGTATGCCTCGACAATATGTCAACCAGAGTTAAAGCGGTTAAACGTTTATCCTATATCATGATTTTAGTATTGGTTAAAGCATTAGTCAATTGGCATTAATTCATATATTTATCCGCTGCATTTTGTGCATTATTGCGCTGCGTAGTATTGACAATAAAACCGTCCGGATTTAGAATGAATTTAACTAAACGTTTAACTGGAGGTGCATGGGTTGAGTACTATCAAAGATGTAGCAAAACGTGCAGGTGTCTCTATCGCCACCGTTTCTTATGTGATGAATGGAACGAAAAATATCAGCCGTCAGACGAGGGATCGTGTAATTGCTGCGATTAGAGAATTGAATTACGCTCCGAACCAGGCTGCAAAGAGCTTTAAGACAGGAAAGAAAAATATAATTGCTTTTATAGTTCCGGATATTTCAAACAATTATTTTGCTAATATAATAGAATCTTTAGAGGACGAAATCGGCAGATCCGCATACAGGCTCATTCTTGCAAACACGAAAGAATCAAAAGAAAATGAGATTTCACAGATTAAATATTTGACATCTGGAACGGTGGACGGCATTGTACTTGCATCTACGGTCCAGGATTATTCTGAAATCAAAGAATACCTGCCAGAAAATTTTCCTGTAGTGCTCATCGACAGACGTCTTGAGAATTCTCCACTTGATATCGTCAGCGTGTCGGATGCCTCCGCGATTGCGGAAGGCATCCAACAGCTGATATGCAACGGACACAGACAAATCGGGTATATCGGGGATGTTCCCCGCCTGAGTACAGCAAAGGAGCGGCTGCAGGCCTATAAAGATACTCTGAGGATGCATGGCATAACTGTAGATGACGGATTGATAAAAACAACAAGTTCCCTTACCCATGAAGCCTATCATCTGACGGGAGAGCTGCTGGATAATCAATGTACGGCTCTCGTCATCGGTAATAATCTGATGACTGTAGACGCCTGCTGCTATGTTGCCAACCATGCACAGCAGTATGGCGATACCGAGATACTTGGCTATCAGCATAAAGAGCTTTCTTATCTGTTCCAGTCGGATATAGGGCTGATCATACAAAATGAAACAGATATGGGAAGCGCTGCCGGACGGCAGATTCTCAGCAGAATACAGCATCCTGACCAGCCACAGAAGGAAATTATCGTATGCAACAAATTAAAAATAGCCTGTCCCTATTAAAAATTGGCAAAAAAAGAAGGCATTATCTCGGCTGAGATATGCCTTTTTTTCAATGGTCCATTTCCTCCAGCTTCTTCAGGCATTTCTGTGTGAATACCTTTGCGTGTTCGATATCCAGGCTGTCCGGATGTGTCAATGCTTCGTCGAAGTTGCGGATATACATATCCATCTGTGCCTCATTCTCAGGTACTCTTCTGGATTCGTATTTTTCCCGTACCTTCCGGGGCATTTTGCCCTGGCAGATGAACGCGCCAAGGTAGTCGTTATCATTTTCAATCCATGCATTGACGCTTTTTTCTATCGCTTTATAATAATCAGGGGAGTCGCCCATGCCGCACGTGCCAAATAAGGCAATCCTCTTTCCGCCAAGCCCGTTTATAAAATCGCTCACTTCCATACTGCACGTGCCGCAGTTCACGCAGAAGCCGATAAAGTAGACGTTCGCTTCCGGAATCGACTTGTCTGTCGTGATATCGATGAGATCTTTCGAGTTGCCGGGCAGGTTAGAAAATATGGCAGCTGCGATTTTCTTCGTGTTGCCGGACCGGCTCTCATATAGTACGAGGTATTCTAACATATCAGTCACCCCTCCTTTAAAATATCTTAGCTGTTCTTGATGAATGTCGTGCTGCATTTCGGGCATCGGACCTCTATCTTGCCTTTTCCTTTCGGTATCCGTATCTTCTGCCTGCAAGAAGGGCACTTGTAGATATGGTACACCTTGCGCTGGGACGCCGAGTTTTTCTGCCGGGAGAACCAACAGCGTATCTTATACGTCTTGCTGAGCCACTTCTGATTTTCTGCGGCTCTCTTATAGACGTTCCGGGAGAATATACGGAAGTAAGAGTAGATAACGCAGGTCCAGGCAAGTGCGGTGAGGGCGGTAAACATAAGGCCGTCAAACCAGCCGGACAGTATGAGTGCCACTATTGCGGCAACTAAAGTAAACTTACCAAATGAATCAATGCCGTATCTTCCGGACATAAAACGAATAAACTTTTCTTTCAAATTAAATCACCTTCTTAATTAAGCATCATACGCCGTCTGGACGTAAAGTCAATAAACTCCCCATTAAAAAAATATTAAATAAAAAAGAAAGTCATATTAACACGTATGACAGATATTGACAGTCAAATTGAGATTGCAATTGCTTTCGTATTGGTATATGATGGAAATGTAATACGAGCTATAATACAAGTTGTTAGGAGAATGTATAAATGGGCGTTATTGAAAAGACGAACGCAACACCGTTATATCTGCAGTTGAAGAATAAGATCAAAAAGGAGATCAGAACAGGCATGCTGAAGCCGGGAGACAAGATTCCGTCGGAGGCGCAGCTGCAGAAAGAGTATCATATGAGCCGGGTCACTGTCCGTAATGCCATGGAGGAACTGACGGTTGAAGGGTACATTATAAAGGTGCAGGGGAAAGGCAGCTTCGTCGCAGACTCCGACATGCTCCGCCTGCCCATAGGGGTGACCAGCTTTACGGAGGATGCCAGGATGCAGGGGATAAACCTTACGTCTGAGGTCATCCAATTTGGGATAGAAGATATTAAGACAGATCTGGACAGGGAATTCTTCGGTGGCAATACGAACGGGGAAGTTCTTGTACTGAAACGAGTCAGAAGTGCGGATGGCGTACCGATTACGATTGAGGAAAACCATATGTCGCCGGACCTGATAGATATGCGTGAGGAGGATTTGACGAAGTCGTTCTATGACATACTAATAAATAAATACCATATGGTTCCTTCGAACAAGGGGCGAAGAAGTGTGAGGATAATATATGCGGACGATGAGATAGCTAAATATCTGAATCTGTCATTGGGGACGCCCGTAATCGAGTGCGAGGTGTGCGTGTTTGATATGAATGGCGACCCGATACATACGGTGAAAGATATTGTAAGAGGAGACAACGACCGGTTTTTAAAATGGTATGTATAATATGACTTGATACAAGTTAATGAGAGAGTAAACAGGCTTTTCTGATGAAGAGCCTGTTTTTTTTACTAAAAATGTAATGAAAATTTATAAAAAATGCACAAAAAAGCAATGTGAAAGAGAATATTATTGACAAAAAAGACAGTTGTCATTATAGTATTATATAAGACGTATTAATACATTTTAAACGGAGAGCCAGTATGAACAGAAAACCGAGGATTTTAGGAATTGGAATCGCCACAATGGATATCTACCAATATCAGAAGCGGATGTATCCAGGCGGGAATGAGTACAATGTCGCTTACAATGCAGCGCTGCAAGGAGCCGAGGCCGGGTTTATGGGAATTTTCGCAGATGATGCTGCAGGACATATTCTGGAGAAGACATTGACTGACGCGGGGATAGATACGAGCCATTCCCACCATGAAAAAGGATCGAGCGGATATGCGCTTGTGGATCTTAAGGATGGGGACCGCATCTTCCGCGACTGGAACAGGCAAGGTGTGACAGACCTTTATCCCTTTACTTTTACGGAAGAGGAAATTGCGTATATTAAGACGTTTGATGCCGCCTGTATCAGCTGGGGGGCCAGAGTGAGTGCAGATAAGGTCAGGAGGCTTGCCGGAGCAGGTGTCACGGTGTGCTACGACTTTAACGATAACTTTACGCGGGAAGATATAGAGAGCATCTCGCCGTTTATAAAATATGGCTTCTTTTCATGCAGCCATGTAAAGGAGAAGGAGACGAGGGATATCCTGAAAGAATGTGTCCGGCTCGGAGCCCGGATTGCAGTCGGGACAAGAGGCAGTGAACCGGCTGTCGCGTATGACGGCGCCAGGTACTATTCGCAGGACATTATCAAGGTGCAACCTATTGACACAATGGGTGCGGGAGATTCCTATATCAGCGCATTTCTTACGAATTATTTATCAGCGGAGGCTGACGAGCCTTTGTCTGCTGAAGATAAGATAACTGCTTCGTTAAAAAAAGCGGCAGAATTTGCAGCCGAAGTAGTAGTAAAAGACGGTTCGTTAGGTGTGGGGTACGACGTCGACCCGGAGAACCTGTCGGAGATTATTAACATCTAATTGCCACTTGCAGAAAGGAAGGAAAGGGATTATGAAGAAAAAGGTTCTAACAGTTGTTTTGATGATTGCTATGACAGCATCGCTCATCGCCGGGTGCGGCGGCAAGGAAAAAGAGACGGATGGCGGCAAGATGAAGCTGACGTTTCTGGACAAACATCCAGAAGAAGAGTATAAAGGATATTTTGAACAGGCGATAGCAGATTTTGAAGACGCCCATCCAGATGTCGATATCGAGTACGAGAATATCAGTGACCAGGCTATAAAGGAGAAGCTAAGCGTGCTGGCAGCAGGCGGCGGTCTGCCGGATATATTCTTTGCATGGGGAGGAGAATGCCTGAACCGCTTCTCGCGTGCAGGGCGGATACTCGACCTTACCCCCTATATGAAGGACGACCCGGAATGGAAAGACAGCTTTCTCCCGTCATTTTTAAACAGCAGCGTGTACGACGGCAAAAATTATGCAGTGCCTTACAGAAGTTCCGTACTATATATGCTCTACAGCAGACAGGTATTTGCAGACAATGATCTCGACGTGCCGGAGACGTGGGACGAATTTATAGATGTATGCGAGAAGCTAAAGGGAAATGATGTCACCCCGATTGCATTTGGCAATTCGGACAAGTGGTACACAATGTGGTATGTAGGACAGTTCAATGCAAATTATGTAGATGCCGGTACACGCACGAGTGATTATAATCCGGCATCCGGACAATTTGCAGATCCGGGATATACGGAATCCATACAGACATTTCTCGACCTGAACGATGAGGGGTACCTCGGGACAAATGTCAATTCACAGGATTACTATCAGGTACGTGAAGAGTTCGCGGCTGGAAGATATGGCATGATTCTGGATGCGACGAGCCAGTTCTCCTTTTATACAGACACAATGGGTGAAAATGGTTACGGATATTTTAAGATCCCGGTTCCAAATGATGCGTCAGGTGATGAAGCTTCAAGCATCGTGACGGGGGGATCGGAGAACTATGCTGTCTCGGCGGAGTGCAAACATCCGGATGAAGCGGTTGCATTTCTCAAATTTATGACATCCAAAGAGCAGGCGCTGAAGCAGACGAAAGAGACCGGACTTCCAAATGCACTGATTGGCGGCATCACGGAGGATAATTCGGATTCCGTCACTGCGGCCGCATATGAGACCGCAGAAGACTACACCGCTATTGCCGAATGGCTGGACCAGTGCGTGGACGGAAATGTGGCCAATACATATATGGCAAGCCTTCAGGAAGGGCTGGACGGCAAGACGGCGGAAGATATCATAGCAGATGTGCAGAAAGCGGCAAAAGAGGTCGCGGAATCGAACAAGTAAGAAGCGGCAGGGGAGCGGGCGTGCCCCTCCCTTACCTGAAGAGGAGGATAGTGTCGTGAGAAAAAAGAATCAAAGGACGGTAGGGCTATATCTCTTCCCGGCGCTTTTCATCGTAATCGTCGTATTGTATCTTCCGATTTTCATCAACCTGTATGAGAGCTTCTTCAGCTGGGGCGCGATGACCACGAAGCATGAGTTCGTAGGCCTCGCTAATTATATCAAGATGTTTAAGGACGAGGTGTTCTACGTTGCGCTGAAGAACAACGTGATATTTATGGTGACGTCCGTCGTATTCCAGATTGGCATTTCTCTTATCATAGCAAATGTGCTGGAGTGCAAGTTCATGAGGAGGACGCAGAACTTTTTCCGGTCCATATACTTTGTCCCGTCCCTTCTCATGGTGACGGTAGTCGGCATCGCGTTCAAGATGATTGTAAGTCCGTCAATCGGGGTTCTGAACCCACTGCTTGAACTGGCCGGGGCTGACGCATCGAAGATAGATCTGCTCGGCAATGCAGGCAGCGCCACCTATGCGATTGCGGCAATGTCCCAGTGGCAGTACATAGGATATACGGTAATCCTGTTCATCGTGGCGATACAGAATATACCAGGGGAACTTTATGAAGCGGCGGATATCGACGGCGCGAATGCAGTGAAGAAGTTTTTCTATATTACAGTGCCGGAAATCAAAGATACGATACTGATCAATACGATTATAACGGTGACAGGTTCTATCAGAGAGTATGACGAAGTATTCGTAACTACAAACGGAGGGCCCGGGTATGCGACAGAGACGCTGGCAACGTACCTGTATAAGGCAGGATTTCGGAACGACCAGATGGGGTATGCGTCTGCACTGGCATTTTTCATCTTCATTGTAACATTCATCATCGGTCTGGCGCAGATGAAGGGCTACCGCCTGGACGACCAGCAGTAGGAGGGGAGATATGAAGAAGACAGTTTCACATGTGGCGGCTTATGCGCTCTTTATAGCATTTGCATTCATTATCATCCTGCCGCTCATCTGGATGATAATCACGGGATTCAAAACGAACCAGGAACTGTTCCTGTCGCCCTTTTCCCTGCCTGAACAGTGGAAGTGGGAGAATTATGTGGATGCCTGGAACCAGGGGATAGGCATCTACCTTTCTAATAGCGTGATCATAACAGTGGGTGCGACCGTATTGTCTACATTCGTCAGCTGCCTTGCGGCATATCCGCTGGCAAGACTCAATTTCAGATCCAAAAAGCTGTGGATATATGTCATACTCGGCGGCCTCATGCTGGCGCCCCAGTCATCGGTCATCTCTTTATTTAAGATGGTAAAGATTGCGGGGCTCTATGATACAAGAACGAGCCTCATATTGATAGACGCGGCATTCCGTATACCATTTGCTGCGTTTTTGATAATGACGTTCTACAAAAGCATCAGCTACAGCCTGGATGAGTCGGCCTATATTGATGGCGCTACGACATGGCAGATATTTGGCAAGATTATCGTGCCTCTGAGCAAGCCGATTATCGCATCCTGCGCTATCGTCAGCTTCCGGGCAGTCTGGAATGAATTGATGTTTGCAAATATTATGCTGCAGAGTACGGATAAAAAGACCGTGCCGGTGGGCCTTATGAATTTCCAGGGCATGACGACGACGAACTGGACGCTCGTCGTCGCAAGCATGGTGATAGCATCGCTTCCGCTGGTCATAGCGTTCCTGCTCCTGCAGAAGCAGTTCGTACGCGGCCTGACGGCGGGGAGCGTGAAAGGATAAGTGAGGAATGAAGCATTTGAAGGAGTCTCAGATATTAACATCGAATTATCCATATTATAAATATTCTTTAGATTTTGCATTAGATTCATTAAGAAGGATGGAGGCCGGGCCGGTCGAATTCTATGCGTGTTATCCCCACTTTCATCTTGATGATGTGGATTACTGGGATGTGAAGAGGATAACGAAGAAGCTGGCCCATAACAAGCTGAATGTAGTCTGCTTTACCCCGGAGCAGTGCCTGTATCCTGTCAACATCGCAGCACGTGATATCAATGCAAGGAAAAGGAGCATGGACGTATTTAAGAAAGCAATCCGGTACGGCGCGGAGATGGGGGCGGAGTATATCGTCACGCTGGCGGGGTATGGGATGCTGGACGAGGACGAATCCTCCGTCTGGGACAGGTCTGCGGAGTCGCTGGGGATACTGGGAGAGATGGCGGGCAGCTACGGCGTGAAGCTGGTACTGGAGACAGCGCCGAGAGAATATACGACGACCCATAATTCAAAAGATGTCGTACGCATGATTCGTGATGCCGGCGCTTCTGCAGTCAGAGGGATGATAGATACAGCGACGCTCGGATTTTCAGGTGAGACTATGGAGCAGGCGATTGCAGATCTGGAAGGCCATCTGGCACATGTACATGTGGCGGACGGCATCCCCAATGGACATCTGATACTGGGGGAGGGCAGCCTGGATATACAGGATATGCTAAAGAAGCTGGACGATGTGGGTTATAAGGGTCCCCTCAGCCTGGAGATACTGAACGACAAGTATATGCGTCATCCGCATGAGGCGATGGAGACCTCTTATAAAAGGTTAAAAGAATATATTTCAAAATAAACAGTTAAGGAGACAAGTCATGGAAATCAGGGAGATTATTGAAAAAATTGCAAAAGATAAAGAGGAGTACGGAGGCATTAAAAGTGTCGTATGGCTGGCAGCAGGGGGTTCTAACGGCGGCAACTATCCGGCGCAGTATTTTATGGATCGGGAGTCAAAGACCATCCGTTCCCAGATGTTCACAAGCAATGAATTCGTATACGCGGCACCGAGATTTGTCGATGAGAATACGGTAGCTGTCGTAACCTCTATGAGAGGGACACCGGAAACATGTGTTGCGGCACAGGTGGCCAAAGACTTGGGAGCGACGACAATCGGGCTGTATGTACAGGAGTCGCTTCTGACAGAGACGTGCGACTACAATATCAGATATGACAGCATCATGTTTGATGAATCCGATCAGAGCAGGACGAATGCAGCGCTCGGGATGCGGATAGCAATTGACATCGTGGATGTCATGGAAGGATATGAGCATTATGCGGACGCTATGGCGGCATATGAGATTCTCGATAAAGTGTATAACGACGCTAAGGCATACTGCATGCCCCTCGCAGAAAAGTGGGCCGGAAAGAACAAAGAGGAGCATGTGATCACCGTTATGGCAAGCGGTCCCGCCTATGCCGCAGGCTATATCTTCTCGATATGTAATATCATGGAGATGCTGCAGATTCAGTCCCCTACGATAAACTGCTGTGAATTCTTCCACGGTCCGTTTGAAGTGCTGGATAAGAACGAGTCGTTTTTCCTTCTCGTTTCGGAGGGGAGGACGAGGAGAGCGGATGAAAGAGCCGTCAAGTTCTTAAAAGAATACGGGGGGGATAAGGTATATATTCTGGATGCGAAAGAGATAGGCATCAACAGATTCAAAGATTCTGTTGCGGAGTATTTCAACCATATGCTATTCTCTCCAATATTAAATAACACATACATGAAGCAGCTTTCCGCAGCGGCTAAGATTGACTATATGACACGCCGGTATATGTGGAAAGTACAGTATTAGAGGTATCTGCATTGGACAATCCTATTATCATAAGAATCCTGACCCGTATTTTTGACCTCATAGTTTTGAATATGCTGTGGCTCGTCTGCTCTGTCCCGCTTGTAACGATAGGGGCATCCACGACAGCTCTATATTCGGTTATGCTGAAAATCGTGGCAGGCGAGGAAGGCTACATCATGAAAGACTTTTTTAAAGCCTTCCGTGTAAGCTTCAGGCAGAGCACAGCCATGTGGCTCATACTGCTTATGGCAGGCACCGCGCTCGGGGCAGATATTGTAATGTTCCAGAGGGCATCAGGCCCCGCCCTGGCAGGGCTGGCGGTGTTCTATATCATTGCATTTTTTTATGCAATCGAAGTCATATTCGTATTTCCGTTGATTGCAAAGTTTGAAAACTCGACAGGAAATATGCTGAAGAATGCCATACTGATTCCGGCCTCCCGGCTGCCGTTCGCCGCGGCTGTCCTCGTCATGACAGGCGCGTGCCTTGCCCTTACCTTCCTGAACTATACTACGATTATGGTGGGCGCGGCAGTGTGGGGCATAATCGGAGTGGCTCTGCTTGCATATGTGAATTCCATCTTTATCCGAAAGATGATAGAACCATACATATAAAATCAGGTCAGCCATTCTATAATGCTTGATTCCATTAGAGAATGGCTGACCTTTTTCCCCTGCTTTTTCACTGTCCATGTTCACTACGGTATATTGATACGCACAGGAGTATCGGATATTTTTGCATATGAAATAACTTCAAATGAGGCATCTGGCCGGTAAATCTTACGGTCTGCTGATATGATGCTGGTATCCGAGTCATTTAAGGTAAAGATATTCTCACCGGCTTCTGTATAAGTTCCCTCTTCGAGTATCTTTGATTGCCGGTACAGGCAATAAGAACCATCCTTTGTAAATGTCAGGTATTCATCTTCTTCATCTCTCCCATCGCCCGTGCAGTACGTCCCCACAATATCATCGGAGTATTCCCTGGAAGATACATATTGGAAGATATTTATTGCCAGAGATATTAACAATAAAAACATAAGTATAGAAATGGTTACATGCTTTTTCATAAAATTTATCCCCCCCCCTTTTGCCATCATATGGCTTTAACCTGGTTTTGGCAAGTAATTTCATAAAATAATTGAGCAGTTGCCGCTTGAATGCTATAATGGGAGCATAGCGTAACTACGGAAGCCAGCCGGGTATATGGAGCAAGGAGGGAAAAGGCATGCAGCAGCTTACGAGACTGATTAAAGAGGATATGAGGCCGGCACTCGGGGTAACAGAACCCGGAGCGATTGCCTTTGCGGTTGCAAGGGCGAGGGAACACACGGCAGGAGAGGTCCGACGAGTACGGGTGGCGCTGAACTCGGGCATGTACAAGAATGCATTTACGTGCGGCATCCCTAATTCCGGGCATTTCGGCAATCTGTACGCTGCAGCGCTTGGAGCGGTGGCGGCAGATGCGTCACTAGGGCTGCAGTCTCTGGAACATATAACGGAAGAAGACGACGCACATGCGGCAGAGCTTGTAAAGGAAGGCCGGGTGGAGGTGGTTCTGGACCATATCGGCTCAGAGATAACGATTGACGCATCGGTCACGGCGGGACAAGATGAATGCACGGTCCATATCCGTGGAGGCCATACAGATATCACATGCATAGAAAAAAATGGGGCCATCATTTTCAGTGCCGGAGAAGAAGCGGCAGATGAACAGGAATCTGCACAGGAGATGCCAACCATACACGAGTATACGCTTCACGAGATATTGGATTATGTCAGGGCTGTACAGGAAGAGGAAATCAGCTTTATTCGGGATGCGTTTACGATGAATATGGATCTTCTGGAAGAAGGGATACAGTCGCCCAAGACGAAAATCGTACATCAGCTTCTGAAAGAGAATGAGAGCAGGATCATTTCCGACGATGCGAGGAAGACCGCGCAGCTTCTCTGCAACGGTGCGATCGAGGCGAGGGTCCTTGGGCTGGCGCGGCCGGCTATGAGCATAACCGGGAGCGGCGCGCACGGAATTATCGCAACCATGCCGCTGTTTGCGTTTTATGAAGTGAATTATGAAGTGGTGGACGACGATATCCTGCTGCGTGCGACGGCACTGAGCTACCTGATTACGATGTACATCAAAGAGTATTCCGGGAAGCTGTCGGCATTCTGCGGGTGTGGGATAGCCGCAGGTACAGGGATGGCTTGCGGGCTTGCATATATGAGAAATGCTTCTGAAGAGCAGATTACGATGGTCATCCAGAATATGGCGAGCGGGCTCACGGGCATGATTTGTGACGGAGGGAACCAGGGATGTGCCATGAAGGGAATCGTGGCCGTAGATGCGGCGTTCCGGGCTGTGGATATGGCCATGGAACATGTATGCATCGACAACATCCATGGTATTAACGGCAAGACGCCGGAAGACACGATGCGGAATATGGGATTGATTGCATCCCCCGGCATGGTGGAGACAGAGAAGACGATAGTAGAGATAATGGAGCATAAATAATACAGAGGAGAAACGGTACATGGGTTCAGACACGAGGAACAAAAAGCATCACAGAGGGAGAAGAAAGAAGAAGGCAAAGAGCAGCCTTGTTACAAGTATTGTGCTGGCTGCCGCGGTAGTCGTATTTTGTGTATCGGCCTTCCAGCTGATCAAGATTGCCAAAGGCTATCTGGATGGGCGGAGCGAGTATGAGAAGATTGCAGAGCTGGCACTGAAGGATACCGATGACAAAGATAAGTTCCGGGTGGATTTCGACGAGCTTTTGAAATTGAATCCGGATACGGTGGGCTGGCTGCGTTTCCATCCGGAACCCTCTATCATAAACTATCCGGTAGTACAGGGAAAGGATAACCAGGAATATCTGCACAAGACATTTTCCGCCAACGAAAATACGCTGGGAACTATTTTCCTCAATGTAGATAACAGTAAGGATTTTGCGGATAAAAATTCTATCATATACGGACACAGGATGAAGGACGGTTCCATGTTCCGGCATCTGTGGGATTATGATGATAAGGAATTCTACAGCAAGAATCCGTACTTTTATATCTATACGCCGGATGGCAGGGAAATTACGTATCATATCTTTGCTGCCGCGAAAGTGGGGGATACGTCCAAGGCTTATACGACAGTTTTTGGTTCAGAGGCGCAGTTTGAAGAAGTTGTCAAAAGTATGAAGGAAGCATCGTTCTATAACACGAACGTAGAGGTAGGAGGGGACGATTCGATCGTCACGCTGTCCACCTGTACGGCGGAGAGCGACGATAACCGCATGATAGTATGCGGTGTGAAAGAAAAGGAAGTGAAACTGGAGGATTGATGATGGATTATACTTATGAAATCGGAGATATTGTCACGATGAAGAAGCAGCATCCGTGTGGAAGCAGAAAATGGGAGATTCTGCGGATAGGTGCGGATTTTCGCCTGAAGTGCCTCGGATGCGGGCATCAGATAATGATAGCCCGTAAACTAGTAGAAAAAAATACGAAGCAATTAAGGAAAAAAGCTTGAAACAAGCATCATTTTATGCTATCATATTAAATCGTGATACATGAAATGTCCGTACGCATACGGCGGCGGATATCCTTGCTCCCACCAATGAGCGGGGGCCAAAAGACCAGAAGGAGGTGCGAAGACGACATGAACAAATATGAATTAGCTGTTGTTGTCAATGCAAAAATCGAAGATGACGAAAGAGCACAGGTTATCGAAAAGGTAAAAGCGTTAGTAGAACGTTTCGGTGGCAATGTGACAGACGTCGATGAATGGGGTAAGAAAAGATTAGCTTACGAGATTCAGAAGATGAAAGAAGCATATTACTATTTCATCCACTTCGAATCTGCAGCAGAAGTTCCAGGCGAGATTGAACAGAGAATCCGCATTATGGACAACGTGCTCAGATATTTATGCGTGAAACAAGAGGCATAAGCAGGAAGAAGAGGTATAAATATGAATAAAGTAATTTTGATGGGACGCTTAACGAGAGATCCGGAAGTCAGATACTCACAGGGGGATAACCCTCTGGCCATTGCAAGATATACGCTGGCTGTCGACCGCAGATTCAAGCGGGACGGAGAGGCTACTGCGGATTTCATTTCGTGTGTTGCTTTCGGAAAACAGGCGGAGCATACGGAAAAGTATTACCGTCAGGGGCTCAAGGTTACGATCAGCGGCCGTATCCAGACAGGAAGCTATACGAATAAAGACGGCGTTAAAGTATATACGACCGAGGTTGTCGTTGAAGAGCAGGAATTTGCTGAGAGCAAGGCTGCAAGCGATGCCAATGCAGGAAGTTTCCATCAGGCGGCCCCAGCACCGGCACCGGTGTCAGACGCTGGTGACGGCTTCATGAATATTCCAGATGGAATAGATGAAGAATTACCGTTCAATTAAGCGAAAGCAATCGAATATTCATTTTCAGAAAGGAGAACAGCTATGGCTTACGATAAAGGAAATCGTCCGGAAGGCGGCTTCAAAAGAAGAGGCGGCGGACGCAGAAGAAAGAAAGTATGTGTATTCTGTGGTAAAGAGAATAACGAGATAGATTACAAAGATGTAGCAAAGTTGAGAAAATATATCTCTGAGAGAGGCAAAATTCTTCCAAGAAGAATCACAGGAAACTGTGCGAAGCATCAGAGAGCTCTGACTGTTGCAATCAAGAGAGCAAGACATATCGCTATCATGCCATATGTCCAGGAGTAATCCGAACAGAAGATATATGACCGCCGCTGCTTTGCAGCGGCGGTTTTTGGTATCATAGGATTAGGGTGTCAAAAGGTTATGCCACAGGTGCTTGATGCCGACGCAGAGCAGCGGCAGGAATACTACAATTCCTATGTGGACACTTACTTGATGCGCGATGTCGCGGAGGCGGGCGGCATCACAGATGCAGTGCGCTTCCGCAAGTTTTTGAACGCCTGCACAGCCCTGGTGGCCGAGCAGGTTAATTATAAGACGCAGGCCGAAGCCGCCGATATCGCACAGCCTACAGCAAAGGAGTGGGTGCGGGTGCTGCAAGGGCTGGGGATTATCTACCTTTTACAGCCGTTTTCCAACAACGAATTGAAGCGGCTCACCAAAACGCCAAAGCTGTATTTCTGCGATACTGGCCTTTGCGCCTATCTCTCCATGTGGCTTACGCGGGACACCTTAATGAACGGCGCGGTCAACGGACATTACTTTGAAAACTATGTGGTGATGGAGCTGTTGAAATACTATACCTATGCAAAGGCAAAGGCCAACCTGACCTATTACCGCGATTCCAACGCCAAGGAGATCGACGTTTTTGTAGAGGAAAACAATCTGATACACCCGCTGGAGATCAAGAAGTCCGCCAACCCTGGCCGCCGCGATGCGGCGGCATACTCTGCATGTGCGAGGAAGTTATACCCATTGACGATAAAAACTGCTTCATCCCCTGTAATCTGATTTAGACGCGAAAACGGTTAAGGTAGATTAGAGTTGACGGTATATATCGTGCAAATTCTGAAAGTATAAGTACACAACTGTCTGAAAAAGAGTTATAATAATCATATAATCAAGGGAACCAGAGTCGGGCAGAAGGCGAGGAGATGGTTAATATGAAGAAGAACACGATTATCACGATAGGGAGACAGTTTGGAAGCGGCGGACACGAGATTGGCAACCGGCTGGCAGAGCGCCTGGACATACCGCTCTATGACCGGAACCTGATTCAGATGGCGGCGAAGGAACTGGGCATCAGCCACGAGACGGCAGAGACGGTTGATGAGACGATCCTCGGAAAGTTCCTGTCGGCATATGTGGTGAATATGGGTGAGTACACTTCTTTCGTGGACGGAGAGGCGACAGAACCTTTGAGCGACCAGGTATACCAGACGCAGTCGGACATCATCAGGAAATTGGCGCAGAGAAGCCCGTGCATCATGGTAGGGAGGTGTGCGGATTACATTCTGGAATATGATTTTAACGTCATCAATGCATTTATCTATGCGGAAAAAGATGACAGGGTGCGCCGCGTCATGAAGATATACAACCTGAGTGAAAAACAGGCGCAGGAAAAGATGAAAAAAACGGATAAAGAGAGAAAGCTTTACTATGAAGCCCACACAGGCCGTGCTTGGGGCAGCATAGAATCACACCAGATGCTGTTCAACGTGAGCAGGCTCGGGATAGATGATATCGTTGATGTACTGGCCGCCATGTTCCGCGCCAGAAGGTAATGCAAGAACGCGGAAAACGCAGACTCCAGATGGATTCGACAGGAAAGCTGAATGCTTTCCCGTCTCAGCCATCTCAAAAACCGGACTTGAGTTCCGGTTTTTGGTCTGTGTTCGCCGCGCTCTTTTTGTTAACATCTTGGCAAAGCTCCCTCCAACAGCCAGGAACCATCCCACATCTTCCCGCTGTCTGATACACCTCAAAGCTCAAATTTTCCAAATCTGCAGGATTCCCTGCACTGTTCCAATGGATAGAATTATTGGTGGATAATGGCAGGCATGTTTGCTACTTTGACCGCCAGAGAATCTCGCATGGCTGTAGTGTTATGGTCTCGCGGTTGCCTTCTCCGTCGTAGAAGGCTGTCGTCTGCACTTCATTGGAGTTGTTGAGGATTGCGTATTTTCCGCTCTCGGGGTAGGCGTTGACCTCGCAGTTCAGGTTGTCGGCGTACCATCTTAGGAATTGGTCTTCTTTATGGGCGGCGTAGTATAGAGCCCGCATCAGGAGCCGGGTGTTCTCATAGCTGTACGGAAGTCCCGCGATGTATACGCCGCGGCCTTTTCCGTACGTATTGGAGGCAAGATGCACTTCGTTGTCAGAGTATTCGATAATCTCCGTTCTGGCAGAGAGGGCGTAGATATCATGCTTGCTTTCTCCAAAGTCGAAGGCGGCGGACCGGTCCTCTGTGATAAAGTGTGTATCAAGCGCATCTTTATAATATTTGTCCGTAGAAAGGGTGAAGCCAAGCTCCTTGTCCACGCCGAGTGCATCCGCAAGCTGGAAGAAGCGGCCGCCGTGGTGGACCGCAGACGGCTCGCCCACACCGACGAACCCGCCGCCTGCATGTATCCACCGGCGTATGGTGGTGAGAAGCTGCGTATCCAGCCATTCCTCCCCGCCTGAGAACGCGGTTCCGGCATCGCCGGCGTTGAGGATGACATCGATATCCTCCGGAATGCCGTTGCTGCGGATGTCGTCAAAGCTCATGAATACGACGTCCACCGCAGCGCCGCTCAATGATTCCAGGATACCGAAGTAGGAGTAGGTCTGCTTGTACCAGAGTGCGTGGGCCACCATATAAGACTGCCAGGACCGTAAGTGCCCCCAGGAGTTGAGGATGGCGACCTTGAGGCCGCAGTAAGGCTTCTTTCCTTTTACATTGTCGTATATCAGACGGAATTCGTCCGTAACCTTTTCGATGTAGTCTACAAATTTCGGGAATTTGTAAGCCAGGCTCAGATACCCCCCGTAGCCGATTCTGTCTACCGGATTTCTCATAAGCGCCCTTCTAGCACTGAGCCAGTTGTCGATTGCCTCGATGCACGGGTCGTTCCCCTCGTAGAAGGTGTCCGGGAAGAAGTAGGGAAGGAAACGACCCTCCGTATACTTTACTCCAGGGATATCGGAGATGAGGCGCAGGGTGGCTCCTCCGCCCACGCTGCCGACTACCGCGTCGAGCCCGATGCTTTTAAAGTGCGGGCCGTATGGTTCTGTGCCAATCCAGTTATCCCCGAGGAACATCATGGCTTCTCTCCCGGCATCGTGCACCAGGTCTACGAGCTCTTTCGCTTTTTTGGCCACGAACTTCTGGATAAATGCCATGTAATCCCGGTATGCTTTAGAGGGAACACGGAATGTCGTGTTGTAATATCCATTGTCTACGATATCCTCCGGGCGGAGCGCATAGCCATATTCCTGCTCGAATTCTTCCAGAGCGCGGATGGAGACGGTGGCTCCGTAACCAAACCAGTCTACAAACTTTTCCCGGGCATCCGAATTGAATACGAGCGTAAAGTGGTAGAAGAAGGTCGTGAACCTGACCACATCTGTGTCCGGATTATCTAGAAGCCATTGCTTCAGGTAGTCTTTTGCGAACGTTCCGGAGGCCGGCTGACGGACGTCAAACGGTATATCGTGAGGCTTGTCCCCCCAGTTGTTGGTAATATGATTGTACATCTGTGTCGGATCCCAAACTGCATATACGAAGAAGGACACGGTATATTCGTGGAATGGGACGGCTTGCTCAACCGTTACAAGATCCTTTTCGGTATCGACAGACCAGTGGCTGGCCGGAACCACTTCCCCGGTCGTACGGTCGATGACTTCCCACCACTTTTTTGGATCATGTACGTAGTCGGCCTGTACCTGTTCACGGTAATAGCCGTCCAGGAAATCGATGGTGACGGTCGTATCGACGGCAAGATTGTGCCTGGACATGAGCAGCATCTGCTGGCATTCGTCCATATGTTCTTCGGCGAATGCATTATGGCCTCTTGCAACAAAGTACGTCGTATATATTTTTGCATCTAAAGATTTGATTTCATCATCCAGCTTCGTGCCATCGCTGTCACGCAGTGCATCCGCGCCCCAGCGGTCAAGCATCTCCTGGGTTTCTTTTAAAAAATCGGATTCGCTCGGCAGCGTGACTCTTCCTTTTGTTTTAGACATAGTTAACCTCCCTGATTCAACGCGTGCAGAACGAAAGGGCTCTGTACACGGTATTTAATTTGAGTATATGGAATAACGGGTAAGAATACAATAGCACGATTGTTGGTTTTTTTTGCACATTTGTGTCTTATCATTTGTACAATCTTGTATTTCACAATGCTGTCTGCTACATTTAAGGCAGAGTAACAGGATGTGAACAATTGAATATGAATGTAGAAAAGGAGCTGCAAGATTGTCTATGGAGTCTATGGAAGTCGAAGTAATTCAGAGCGCTGATGATTTGGAAATGCTGTCCCCTTTTAAAGTGGACAATAACTTGTGGGGCACGAAGACCGTCCCGGAAACGTATGGGTATCTCGGATTTGTCCCGGAGGACGGATTCTATCTGAAGATGATATGTAAGGAGCCGGATCCGCTGCGGAAATACAAGGATATGAATGCGCCTGTTTACCGTGACAGCGCCATGGAAGCCTTCTTTCTGTTTGAATCGGAGCGGGAAAGGTACATACAGCCGACGTACCTGAACTTTGAAGTGAATGCCAACGGTGCCCTGCTGGCGGCCTATGGCAAGGAACGTATATACCGCACTTATTTTGCAAAAGAGGAGCATCAGGAATTCGCGTGCAGCACCTTTATAGAAACAGACCGGTGGAGCGCAATGCTGCGCATACCGGTCTCGATTCTGGAACATATATACGGTCCCCTCTGTCTGGAGGCCGGCAGTACATTTACCTGTAATTTCTACAAGATATCGGAGGCGGCAGAGATAGAGCATTATGCCTCCTGGTCGATGATAGAGACGGATGTGCCGAGCTTTCATCTGCCGGAATACTTTGGAACGGCTGTGATATCCGACAGACGAAGGGGCCGCGGGCAGGACTAGAAGCTGCCCTCTGCCATCGCTTTTATGGAGGAGGCGTATTCGGAAGGCGTCATTCCAGTAACCTTTTTAAACTGCCTTGAAAAATAATGGATGGAAGTGTAGCCAAGGTGCTCGGATACCTGCGTGAAGTTCATGCGGTTCGTCCGTATCATTTCTTTGGCTGCATCTATCTTCATCTGGGAAAAATACTCGATAATGCCGAGGGAACTCCTCTCCTTGAAGATTTTCTGCAGCTGTGAACGGCCGATGAGATTATCGCGGCAGATCTGTTCTATCGTTACGTGCGAACTGATATTGCTTTCAAGATAATCGACGACGCGGTTGAATATTTCATTGTCGCTTCTGTTTTTGGTCGTCTTCTTCGGCGTAGTCTTTGGCAGCTTCTTATCAAATATGATCGGATTGGAATACCTTCTTATTATATGTATGAGAAACTGTTCCAGGAAGAGCCGGATGAGCTGTTCAGAACCGAACATGTCAGGTTCCTTCTGAGGCATGTTCTGCAGATAAGGATCGTCCAGCCTGCAGTCGAAACAACGGCGCGCTTCAATAATAATAGAGGCGAGGAGGTTGCGCTCCGTCTCGTCGATTTTCAAAATACGTTTTTTAAAAAAGCGCATGGCTTCATTGCGGCATTGGAACGACACTACGACGAGGTTAGGGGCAGAGTCGCCGGTCGCTTTTACATTATGAAATTCGTTTGGCTGGTGGAATGCCACATCGCCCTTCTTCAGCACGGTGAAAGAACTGCCGCCTGTCACTCCGACCTCCCCTTTGTCCACGCAGATGAACTCCCAGAAGTCGTGGGATTCTCCTTCAAATGAGAAATCGCTCATATATTCAAAGTAATGGATACTGTAGATCTTGCCGACAGAAATAGAATCTTTTAATTCAACTCCGTTATATCCCATAATAATCCCCCTGTTTTGTGTGTTTTGTAATATGAATGATGTAGATTTTTGTCTAATCTTACTAATATTATACCTCTTGTTTTGTGAAAAATCAAAACTTAAATGCTGATAGTGCAAATTAAGAGGATTTTAGGACAAAGATTTTTGTGCATATTTGTAATACAATAAATCTAGACACAAAGTAAACTTTATAGGAGGTAAAGTATTATGAAAAAAAGAGTTTTGAGCGTATTATTGTGCGTAACAATGATCGCTGCCATGGTTGTCGGATGTGGCAAGAAGTCTGACGGCGATGGGGGAGACAAGGGCGGAAAGAAACTTGTATACTGGGCGATGTGGAGTGAAGGCGAACCACAGGCGAAGGTAATCAAATCCGCCATTGAAAAGTATACGAAAGATACAGGAGTGGAAGTTGACGTACAGTTCAAAGGACGTAATGGACAGCGCGAAGGTCTGCAGCCTGCACTGGATGCAAAGCAGCAGATTGACCTGTTTGACGAAGACGTTAACCGTGTAAATGGTTCATGGGGCAAATACCTGCTCGATTTGGAAGACCTTGCAAAAGACTTTGAAGCGGAGCATGGCAATGAGACGCTGTACAAGATTGCCCGCAATGCTTATGCACAGAACAACGACGGAGACGAGACGCTGCACTCTATTCCTTACCAGCCGTCAATCTTCGGATTCTTCTACAACAAGACATTATTTGACCAAGCCGGCGTTGAAGCAATTCCTACAACATGGGAAGAATTAGATGCAGCATGCGCTAAGATAAAGGATGCCGGCATTACACCTATTACAGGCGATACTACATACATGACATCTTTCATGGGATACCACTTAGGACGTTACCTTGGACAGGACGGCGTGAAAGCTCTCGTCGGAGACCCGGCTGTTGCTGATAAGGTTGAGTCAGGCGATATCGAGAAAGTATCATGGGAGGATGAGAAAGTAGTTCAGGCTGCAAAAGATATCGAAGACTTCGCAGCAAAGGGATACTTCTCCAAGAACATAGCTTCCAACATCTACCCTGCAGGACAGAATCAGGAATTTGCTCCTGGTGAAGCTGCAATCATTCTCTGTGGTTCCTGGCTGCCGAACGAAATCAAGGTCGGAGAAAATGCGGAGGGCGATGACAAGATTGAAGTAGCAGATGACCTGACATGGGGTTACTTCAACTACCCATCTGTGAAAGACGGAAAAGACGACAGCACAGCAAACAATATTGCAAACCAGGTGCTGGCAATCAACAAAGATTCCAAGATGACAGAAGAAGCTTTTGAACTCATCACATATATCACGGCAGGAGATGCTGACAAGCAGATGACGACGGACGCTCTGTGTATCCCGGCAGACAAAGCTAACGCTGACGCATGGCCGACAGAGCTTACAGAAGTGAAACCAGGATTCGACGCTACGACGACATACTATGACTGGGCTGTAGGCGCAGAAAACAATGGTGACCTTACACCGGTTCTCAACGAAAATGTTGTGAAGCTGATGGCAGGAAGCATGACGGCAGATGATTTCATCAAGTCTTGTAAAGAGGCAGCAGGACAATAGGGCCTGCGCGGTTGACAAGAACAGAAGTAAATAGGTAATATATATATGGTGGCATGGCGTCATACGCCGCCACCATATTTTTTAAGACAAGGAGGTTGTCTGATGAAGAAAAATAAAGGAATGATTGTGGGGTTCCTCGCACCGGCCGTTATTATCTTTCTCATTGTATTCCTGTACCCGATTGTCCGTACGGTAATGATGAGCCTGTATAAGATAGAGGCCGTGACAGACACCATGGACTTATGGACATTCGTAGGAGTACAGAACTACCAGAAGCTTTTTACAACGGCTATTTTTAAGACGGCTATGATGAACATCGTGAAGATATGGCTTATCGGCGGCATTATCGTAATGGTCATATCGCTGTTCTTCGGCGTAATACTTACAAGCGGTATCAGAGGAAAGAAATTCTTCCGTGCCATCATCTATCTGCCGAATATCGTGAGTGCGGTGGCACTGGCTACGATGTGGCTGCAGTACGTGTACAGCCCGAAATTCGGACTTTTGAAGAGCGTGCTGGATGCGCTCGGATTACATAAGCTGGCAGAGACGCAGTGGACTGCCCCGGAAAACGTATTCTGGGCCCTGCTGCTTGCATACTGCTTTGGTATGATTGGCTACCATATGCTGATTTGGATGAGCGGAATCGAAAGAATCAGTCCGGACCTGTATGAGGCGGCCACGATTGACGGGGCGAACAAGCCGCAGCAGTTCCGCTACATGACGCTCCCTCTGCTAAAGGGCGTGTTTAAGACGAACATTACGATGTGGACCGTCAGTACGGCTGCTTTCTTCGTGTGGTCACAGCTGTTCTCGTCTGTTACGGCCAACCGGGCCACGATAGTGCCTGTACAGTATATGTACATGCAGATATTCGGCGCGGGCAATGCAGTGACAGAGCGTAACGCGGGATACGGCGCGGCAATAGGTATCATTCTGTGCCTGTGCGTAGTTCTTGTATTTACGGTATGTAACAAGTTCATCAAAGATGACGATTTGGAATTCTAGGAAGGAGGAGCGGTCATGTCTAAGAATAAGGAAAAGAAAGTTAGAGAGAAGATCAACTGGAAAAAAGAAGCAAAGCTGGCTCCGGGCTATATCGTCATCATTTTGTGGGTATTATTTACCTTGATGCTGCTTGGCTGGATTATCGCGGCCAGTCTGTCAACCACCGGAGATATATTCGCGGGGAAGGCGCTGAAGTTCCCTTCCGGGCTTCATTTTGAAAACTATATCGAGGCGTGGGGATCCGGAGGTGTCGCTACCTTCTTCATGAATTCCCTGATGTACTCGATCGTATCCTGTATACTGCTCATACTGATATGTGCGCCTGCGGCATATGTTCTGGCCAGATTTACGTTCCTTGGCAATAAGATTATCCAGACCGGGTTCGTATCGGCGATGGGCGTACCGATTACGATGATTGTGCTTCCGCTGTTCTGCATCGTCGCTAACATGGGGATCCTGAACAGTATCGTGGCGAGCAAGGCGACACTGATGTTTTTGTATATAGGCATTAACATACCATATACGACCATATTCCTGCTGACGTTCTTTGCGAACCTTTCTCGTACCTATGAGGAAGCGGCGGCTATCGACGGCTGTCCTCCGACGAAGACATTCTGGAAGATCATGTTCCCGATGGCGCAGTCAGGAATTGTGACAGTGACAATCTTTAACTTCATCAATATATGGAATGAATACTTCCTGTCCCTCATATTCGCAAACAGCGACGCGCTGCGTCCTGTAGCCGTAGGACTATACGGAATGCTTCAGTCCATGCAGTACACGGGCAACTGGTCTGGTATGTTTGCGGCCGTCGTCATCGTGTTCCTGCCGACATTTATCCTTTATATCTTCTTGTCGGAGAAGATTATCGGCGGTGTTACCGGTGGCATCAAAGGTTAACTGTTACTGTTGAATAAGAATAGAGCTTGGAGGAAAGACAATGAATAAACCGGTATTGGTCATCATGGCGGCAGGAATGGGCAGCCGCTATGGTGGATTGAAACAGATTGACCCAGTAGACGAAGAAGGACATATTATCATGGATTTCTCCATGTTTGATGCGAAGAGGGCTGGATTTGAAAAGGTCATCTTCATCATCAAGAGGGAGAACGAGGCTGACTTCAAGGCGGCCGTGGGTGACCGTATGGCGAAGTACATGGATGTATCCTATGCGTTCCAGGAGATTGATAATATTCCAGACGGCTATCAGGTTCCGGAAGGGCGTGTAAAGCCATGGGGAACGGCTCACGCTGTCTTAAGCTGCATCAATCAGATCGATGGTCCGTTTGCGGTCATCAATGCAGACGACTACTATGGACAGGAAGCGTTCCGGCTTATCTATGACTATCTTGCATCCCATGAGGATGATGATAAATACCGCTACACCATGGTCGGCTATGAGCTTGGCAATACGGTAACGGATAACGGGCATGTGGCACGTGGCATATGCGATATGAACGAAGAAGGCGAGCTACAAGCCATCCATGAGAGGACGCGCATTGAGAAGCGGGACGACGGAATCGCCTTCACGGAGGATGACGGCAAGACGTGGGTGAACGTACCCGCTGATACGACGGTGTCCATGAACATGTGGGGATTTACGCGTAGCATCCTGGAGGAAGTCGAGGCCGGTTTCCCGGCATTCCTGGACGAGGGGCTCAAGGTCAATCCGATGAAATGCGAGTATTTCCTGCCGGCCGTAGTAAGTGACCTGCTCGGTGAGGGCAAGGCTGCGGTTGCGGTGCTTAAATCTGCGGATAAGTGGTACGGTGTTACGTACAAAGAGGATAAGCCTGTCGTCATGGCAGCAATAAAAAAGATGAAAGAAGATGGCATCTATCCGGCTCATCTTTGGGAGGAAGCGTAATGTCACAGATAACAAGGGAGCAGCGTGATGAGGTAATTGCGCATTTCCAGTATGAAGGTATGCTGGTAGAGGAAGGTCCATATGGAAGTGGACATATCAACGATACGTTCCTGCTCGTGTTCGAGATTGCTGAGATGGGACAGATTAAAGTGATTCTTCAGCGGATGAACAAGGACGTATTCGAGAAGCCGGTGGAACTTATGGAGAATATCCTTGGTGTTACGTCCTACCTCAGGCAACAGATTATAGAAAACGGCGGAGACCCGGAGAGGGAGACGCTTAATGTGATTCCCACCGTGGATGGACGGCCATACTATCTGGATTCCAGGGGCGACTACTGGCGGTCCTATAAATTCATCACAGATGCCACAAGCTATGACCAGGTGGAGAAGCCGGAACATTTCTACCAGAGCGCGGTTGCTTTCGGCAACTTCCAGAGGCTGCTGGCGGATTATCCCGCAGAGACGCTGCACGAGACGATTAAGGGCTTCCATGACACGAAAGCCAGGTTCGCGGCATTTAAAAAAGTAGTGGAAGAAGATGTGATGGGCCGGGCAGCGTCTGTACAGGAAGAAATCCAGTTCGTGCTCGACAGGGAAGAGATTGCAGATTATTTCTGCGACCTGCTTGCCAAAGGGGAGATTCCGCTCCGGGTAACGCATAATGACACGAAGCTTAACAATATCATGATCGACAACAAGACCGGGAAAGGTATCTGCGTGATCGACCTGGATACGGTCATGCCCGGGCTGGCTATGAATGATTTCGGCGATTCCATCCGTTTCGGTGCCAGTACCGCGGCAGAGGATGAGCAGAATCTTGACAAAGTATCCTGCAGCATGGACCTTTTTGACTTATATGCCAAAGGATATATCGAAGGATGCGCAGGAAAGCTGACCCAAAGAGAGATAGAGCTGATGCCGATGGGGGCCAAGACGATGACTTACGAATGCGGCATGCGGTTCCTGACAGACTATCTCCAGGGTGATACCTATTTTAAGATACACAGGGAAGGCCATAACCTTGACAGATGCCGTACGCAGTTCAGGCTGGTTGAAGATATGGAGAAGAAGTGGTATACTATGCAGGACATCGTTAACAAGTATAGCAACAGCTAGGAGGCAGAACATATGGCAAAGATATTGATAACAGGCGGTGCTGGCTACATTGGCAGCCATACGGCGCTGGAACTGCTGAATGAAGGTTACGAAGTAGTCGTATATGACAACCTGAGCAATTCTTCCAGAGAATCGATCAAAAGAGTGGAGGAACTGACAGAGAAGAAGATTGCATTTTATGAAGGGGATGTGCTGGATGAGGCTGCGCTCGAGAAGATGTTTCACGAGCAGAAGGTGGATGCTGTCATTCACTGTGCAGCGCTCAAAGCTGTAGGAGAATCCGTACAGAAGCCTTTGGAATACTATCACAATAATATAACCGGAACGCTCAGCCTTATGAAAGTGATGAGGAAGGTGGGGGTGAAGAACATCGTGTTCAGTTCCTCTGCAACGGTGTACGGAAGCCCGGAGATCATACCGATTACGGAAGACTGCCCGAAAGGAGAGTGTACGAATCCTTATGGGTGGACGAAGTCTATGATGGAGCAGATTATGACAGATGTGCAGAAGGCGGAGCCTGAGTGGAATGTCATTCTGCTGCGTTACTTCAATCCGGTTGGCGCCCACAAGAGCGGCCGTATCGGGGAAGATCCCAAGGGAATCCCGAACAACCTTATGCCTTACATCTCCCAGGTGGCGGTCGGCAAGCTCGACAAGCTCGGCGTCTTTGGAGATGATTATGATACGCCGGACGGGACCGGCGTTCGGGACTATATCCATGTCGTAGACCTGGCGGTCGGCCACGTTAAGGCGATTCAGAAGATATTCGACAAGCCGGGGCTTGCGGTATTCAATCTCGGAACCGGTAAAGGATATTCTGTCCTTGACATGGTCAAAGCGTTCTCCAAGGCGAGCGGAAAAGAAGTGCCTTATGAGATCAAGCCCCGCCGTGAAGGTGACATCGCCATGTGCTACGCAGACCCGAAGAAAGCAAGAGAAGAGCTTGGATGGGAAGCGAAGCACGGGCTGGATGAAATGTGTGAGGATACATGGAGATGGCAGTCCATGAATCCGGACGGATATAGAAGTTAAAGGAAGTAATGTCAGACAATGAAGCGGAAGCCTTACGGCCTCCGCTTTTTTTATTTTTGTAATCCCTTGGCGTACAGCTATAGAAGCGACGGAACATTTTAGAAAAATTGCTTGGGCTGTCAAAGCCGCACAGGGCCGCGATTTCTGAGATGCTGCCGGAAGGACGTTCCGTGAGAAGCCTGGCACCGTGCATCATCCTATATTTCAGCAGGTACTGCATGGGAGAAAGCTGGATGGTCCGTTTAAAGCATCTCAGACACTCACGCTCCCCGATACCCGCTGTCTCTGCTATATCTGCCAAGCTGATGTCATTGGGAAAATTACAGTGAATAAATGTAAGCATCTTTCTGACACGAAGACTGTCCTGATCTAAAGTGCTGTCATCGGCTGGATTCTCCCGGCAATATTCCTGATAAAGCAGGAAGCATAGCCTGGATAACATTTCCCTTACGAAAAATTCGTAACCAGGCGTTTCCACGTCCAGTGCATGGAATGCGTTGCTGAAAAGTTCCGCTATGCTACAGTCCGCATTCCATAGATAACCATGAAATGCGGTGGAGGACAGAAGGGGATTCATATACTTTTGTGCATATACAGTCCCGGTATCCCCGGTAATGAGTGCAGAAGCAAAAACTACCGACTGTAGCTCGCAGAAGGGTGTCGCGGCGGCATAATGGAGGACGTTAGAATTTATGGCAAGGCAGTCGCCCTTTTTCAGTTCAAACGATGCTTGTGGAATACGAACCCGCATCCTCCCTTCTTTGATGAACACGATTTCCAATTCGTCGTGCCAGTGCCATGGAATTGCATCCTCCGTCCTGTCTGTATGCAGAGATGTGTAGCCTGCACATGGAAAGCCTGGAGTTCCGTGTGGCTGCAGTTCTCTGGATACGTGGTTTAAGTTTAAGCCGCATTTTTGTAGTGCCATACTGAACCCTCCCAAAAGTCGCTTTTGTTATATTATACGACGGTAATCGAATTGAATCAACCGCCAGATGGCGGTATTATTGTGATACATCAATATCACCTGCGCTGTTTCTGAGCAGGAGTCGTAATTGGAGGGTAATAGGATGTTTCAGTTATTATTAACAGTTATTTATGTGGCGTTTATCAGCCTAGGTCTACCAGACTCGCTTTTAGGTTCGGCCTGGCCGGCTATGTACCGGGAATTCGGGGTACCGTTCTCCTATGCAGGTGTAATCTCTATGATGATTGCAGCAGGAACTATCATATCCAGCCTGCAAAGCGATCGTCTGACAAGAAAGTGGGGTACGGGAAAGATTACAGTTATCAGCGTATTTCTGACCGCCGCCGCTCTGCTTGGTTTTGCCGCAAGCAGGTCCTTCTGGATGTTGTGCCTGTGGGCGCTTCCATACGGATTGGGCGCAGGAAGTGTGGATGCTTCGCTGAATAATTATGTGGCACTCCATTATGCAAGCAGACATATGAACTGGCTGCACTGTATGTGGGGGATAGGCGCTTCCTTTGGCCCATATGTCATGGGATATGTATTGACGGGAGGGCAGGGCTGGAATATGGGATACCGATATATTGGAATACTTCAGATTGGTTTGACGGTGATTCTGATGCTGAGTTTACCACTTTGGAAAAAGAGAGAAGATACCGGTAATGTTGTGGAAAAAGACTCTTCTGGTAAACCGCTCACATTGAAGCAAATTGTTAAAATACCCGGGGCTAAAGAAGTAATGGTTACCTTCTTCTGCTACTGTGCACTGGAACAGACGACGGGCCTATGGGCGAGCAGCTATCTGGTATTGTACCGGGGAGCATCGGCGGAATCTGCGGCCGGCTTTGCCAGCATGTTTTTCATTGGTATAACTTTGGGCCGGGCGCTTGGTGGCTTTTTGACAATCAAGCTGGACAATACACAGATGGTCCGGATTGGCCAGGGATTCATATTGACAGGTGTTTTATCCTTGCTGCTTCCATTTGGAGAAAGTTCTTCCCTTTTAGGGCTGATTTTCATTGGCCTTGGATGTGCTCCGGTATATCCGTCTTTGATACATGCGACACCTTCGCATTTTGGCGCGGACAGATCCCAGGCAGTTGTCGGCGTACAGATGGCTTCCGCTTATGCGGGAACCTGCCTGATGCCTCCCTTGTTTGGACTGATGGCAAACTATATCAGCGTAATGATGCTTCCGTTTTATCTGCTGGCTGTCCTGGCGCTGATGGCTGTAATGCATGAAAGACTGTTAAAAGAGGTTTCGGGCATTCAGACATCTATCTGTCTATGAAAAGAGCATAATTCAGTGTTTAATTAAAGTCTATCGGCATAAAAAAATGGAGACAACAGGACTTGAACCTGCGACCCTTCGCACGTCAAGCGAATGCTCTCCCACTGAGCTATGTCTCCATGACAGTATTATATCAATAGAAGGCAGGAAAAGCAACATATAATATAGCGGTCGGCAAGAAAGGGCGGGAGCGGACCGCTTTCTTCTACTCGATTCCGACGTCGCCGTGAAGCATCTTTATATATCTGCTTGGCGACATGCCGGTGGATTTCTTAAATATCTGACTGAAATATTGCGGATTGTTTCCGCAGCCTACCATATCCGCCACATTCTGAATGGAGTCAAGGTCGGAGGACGCGAGTATCTCCTTTGCCCGTTTTATCCTCATGTCCGTCAGATATCTGGAGAATTTGCAGCCGGTTTCTTTTAAAAATCTTTTGCTGAGATAGTCAACGTTCATAAATAGGTAATTTTCTGCAATCCATTTCAGAGAAAGTCCTGAATCACAGATATGTGCCTCCACGTATTCCTGTATCTTGTGGCTGATATCGCCGGTGTACCGCTGTGAATGGTATTCTTCAAAAAAGGAGGTAAGCTGCGCATCTAACAGTTTGGCTATTTCACCGCAGTCTTGTTCCTTTTCCAGCCTTATGAGGAATTCAGCGGCATCTACCATATCGAATGAGCGCAGCCTGGCGACAGAAAAGATTATCACTGAGGCCGCAAGCTGTTTTAAAAAGTCGGCGTCAGAGAGGGAGGCCAATGTACCTTTGAGCTCCAGATATGCCTGGGAGGAGGATGGCTTTTCCGGCGAGTATACGGATGCAGTCAGCCGTTGTACCTCCTTGATGATATTCTGGTAATTGTAGATGGACAGTGTATTGCTGCCCTCTGAGAAATATATGATTTCATATTTTCTAATGTGGGGAATAAGTTCTGTCAGCATATCCGCAAGGCTCGGGCAGTGACTGTGCCTGTGCTTAATGGAGACGGTCTGTTCCAAATCAACGGAATCGAGAAAATCATATATCTGTTCCTGATTGTCGTTTACCGACTTAAAGAAGAATATCATTGTGTTATATACGTAGATGATATGGAACGTAATGCCGGGGCAGGACCTATCGCGGAAATGCTGCAGCTTATCCAGCAGTATCGGATAGTTTTCCGGTGTTACAAAATAAATATAAAATATCTCATAAGATATATTGTCAAAATCAATGTAGCGCTTGTAGTTTGAAAAAACATAAGTAAAATCTGCATCTGTCTCCTGGCTGAGACAGTCATTGATAATGCCGACCATCAGATTCAGATTCATATTTCTGACGATAAAAGTCTGTGTGGGGTTATCTTTGGATGTGAGATAATTGGCATAATCCTTCTGCACGTCCCGCAGGCTTTCTATTATCTGATCCTCGTTGCAGGGCTTTAGCAGATAATGCCTGACGCCGTACTGCATGGCTTTTTTGGCATATTCAAACTCCCCGTACCCGGATAGAATGATAAACTGGGTATCTTTGTTGACCGCGTGTATACGTTGAATGAGGTCGAGGCCCGAGAGTCCGGGCATCTTGATATCCGTGAGAACAATCTCCGGGTATTCGTCCAGAATGATATTGTAAGCTTCTATTCCGTCTTTCGCAGTTCCGATGAGCTGAAGGGAGAGGGAATCCCAGTCAATCAGGTCTGCTATAGTCTCGCGTATTATTTTCTCATCATCTACTATCAATACTTTCAGCATGCGTTCCTCCTGGTATTATGATTCTTGCCACGGCGTGCTCTTCATCCCTGTTAAAGAGAATCAGGCCATAGCCGGTTCCGTAAGTAAGCTGGATACGTTTGTGGATATTAAGAAGCCCGATGCCAAATCCGTGTGGGGTGATGAGGCCATTTTCGAGCTTCTCGAGCAGATCAGCTTCAAACTGGGAGCCGTTATTGATGACATCTATGATAATCGTGTCTTCCAGACGGGTGCCCTCCAGCCTTATATGACACACCTCGGTGCTTTTTTCCATCGCGTAGTTGACAGAATTTTCTACGAGCGGCTGAATCGTAAAGTGAGGCAGGGAAATATCAAGTATGCCGGGCTCCACTTCTTGGGAGTAAGTCAGCCTGTCCTCAAAACGGATGCGCTGAATTGTCAGGTAGCACTGTACAATTTCCAGTTCGTGGTTCAGAGTAAAGTTCCGTGTGCCGGAACTTAAGGTTTCCCGCAATAGAGTTCCGAGTGCCTCTACCATGGAGGATATATCCTTTTCACCGATTGCCTTAGCCCGCCAGTTCACCGCCTCCAGCGTGTTATAAAGAAAATGAGGATTGATTTGGTTTTCCAGCGCCTTCAGCCGGGCGTCTTTGGAAAGAATTTCATTGACATAATTCTGCTGTATCAAGTCCTGTATCTTTATGGTCATCTGGTCAAACTGGTTGTGAAGAACGCCGATCTCATCTATCCTGCTGCTGTAATCGTAGCCGATATCAGGCGCTTTTGACTCATCTTTCCCAAAGGCCTTCATCTTATTAACAAGACGCCGGAAATCTTCTGTCACAGAACGGATCAGCATTCTGGACAGCAGAATCGCAATCAGCACGGAAATGAGGATGATGGCCAGCGCCAGCAGCATGGTAAAGCTCAGTGTCTGAAAGATGCGGTCATAGGGTATCAGGCATATATAATCCCAGGAAGTGTTCTTAATCGTTCCCTGCACCGCAAAATACCTGTCTGAATCAACAGTTACAACTCCATAGTCCGAACCTAGCTGACGGTTTATGTCCTTGAGCTGCTTTGAGCTGATGCCGTCGGAATGATAGAATTCCGTACCATTTTCCAGCAGTGCGTACTGTGTCTCTTCAGACGGCAGGACGGAACGGGTTGAAGACCGAATCAGCCGGTTCATGTCTACACATACAACGACAGTGCCGAGCCTGTGAAAATTCATCTGCTCCACCCTTCGGGAATCACGCCCGAGAAAGAGGCCGTATGAATTGCAGTATTCTGTAACAGCGCACGGGTATCCCGATACATTATTCGCCGCAGCAATCACTTCCTTGTGAACCTGTTCGGGTACGGAGGAGCTTTGGGCCTCATAACTTTGTACGACTCCGCCAGGATAATAGAGATTGATATAGCTGATGCTGTTGTTTTTGTATGTGGAATAATAATCTGCCAGCAGTGTTTCCAGAGCATTTTCCGCATTGCCGGTACGGATCCCAGATTCCTCATCATTCAGGGTAATCAGGTTCTTGCGTATATTTGAGTTAGAGACTATGGCACTTGTCATAGATTCTATATTGGATATTTTTCTGGAAATATCCTCGGCGCTGTAGGTTAAGGAACCGGCAAGGGCCTGATACAGCAGTTTGTTGCTTGAATTCAATACCATTGTAATACCTGCTATGGAGGAAGATATCATAAGCAGCATTACAATTAGTATGATGCCTACGATTTTAGTCCCAAGCTGCAGATTAGCGATTCTGTTTATCATTGTTTTTTTATTCTTCATCGTAAATATCTCCATGTCCGTGTGTCAACAATACTTATTATAATGTATATAAGCCGCAGGAAAAAGGCCTGAAACAAATAGAACGGAATTTTAGAAGAACAAGACGGAAAAGTTTATATCATATTAAAAATAAAGCCTCTATAATGTGCTTATGCAAAAGTAAACAAATGTAAGGAGGAATGAAGATGAAAAAATTGGTTTCAGTATTATTGTGCTTGATGCTGACAGCTGCAATGGTGACAGGTTGCGGGAGCAGTGATGCAGGTTCTGGGACAGGGGGCAAGAGTACAAAGGAGACAAAGGAGACGGGGGAGGAAAAGACTGCAGACCCGGAGGAGTATCAGGTTGTCATGGTCGTAAAGCAGAGCGATTCATGGTTCGATGACATGGCTACAGGCGTAGAGCAGCTGAAAAAGGATACGGGACTGAACGTCTCGGTCCAGGTTCCGGAGACGGGAGATGCCGCAAGTCAGATTTCTATTATGGAAGATTTGATTGCACAGGGAGTAGATGCAATCTGCGTCGTTCCAAATGACCCGGAAGCGCTTGTGCCGACGATTGAAAAGGCAAGGGAATCTGGTATTGTGGTAGTTACACATGAAGCGCCGGGTATTGCAGAAGATGTGGATCTGGATGTAGAGGCCTTTGTGAATGAGGAGTTCGGCAAGCTGTTTGGAGAAAAGCTGGCAACGGCCATGGGCGGCAAAGGACAGTACGCCGGTTTTGTAGGCGGGCTGACGATGGAGACGCATATGGCATGGTATAAGGCAGCTGTTGCCTATATAGAGGAGAACTACCCGGATATGGAATGTGTCTCGAAGGAACCGTATGAGGATGGAAACAGCATAGATGGGGCGCATGATAAGGCGTTAGAGATTCTGAAAGCATATCCGGATATTAAGGGATTCTTTGACTGTTCCGCACAGGGAGGCGGTATCTGTGAGACGCTGCAGGAGAAGAACAAGACGGATGATATAAAGGTCGTATCTCTGGCGCTGCCGTCCATGTCCGCCACTTATCTGGAGGACGGTTCCATGGCGGCAGGATTGGCATGGAGACCGGCGGATGCTGGATATGCGACCTGTTATGCCGCGTATCTGCTGGCATCGGGGCAGAAGGTAGAGACAGGAACCGACCTTAAGATTACCGGATACGAAGAGGTGGAAGTAAAGGATGGGGTTGCCTATGGTAATGCGCCTCTCGAATTCTCAGCCGACAACATCAATGATTACAATTTCTAAACAGAATCAAAGCTGCTGCCCGATTATTTCAATCGGGCAGCAGCTTTATGAGAGACATGCTTGGAGGTAGCATTATGGGAACAGTCTTAGAAGCCAGACATATATACAAGTCATTTGTAGGTGTTCAGGCACTGAAGGACATTAATATCAAGATTGAAAGTGGTAAGATTCACTGTCTTGCCGGAGAGAACGGATGCGGCAAATCGACATTTGTAAAAAACATCTCAGGCGTATATACGCCTGACTCGGGAGAAGTTGTCTTAAACGGCAGCCTGTATCATTCCCTGACACCATCGCAGGCCATGCGGGAGGGGATCCAGGTGATATATCAGGACTTATCGCTCTTTCAGCATCTGACGGTGGCCGAAAATATAGCAATCAGCAGACTCAAGTCCGATAAGAAGCGTATCGTAAACTGGAGGAAGGTGCATGCGATTGCGGAAGAGCAGCTGGATAAAATAGGTGTACATATGGACATTAATCAGCCGGTGGGAGAGATATCAATGGCAAACAGGCAGATTACCGCAATATGCAGAGCGCTTGCACAGGATGCCAGAATTCTTTTTATGGATGAACCTACGACGGCGCTTACGAGGACGGAAGTCGACAGACTGATGAAAATCATGCTAGATCTAAAGAAGAAGGGTCTGGCGATTGTCTTTATCAGTCATAAGCTGGACGAAGTGTTTTCGGTGGCAGACACCATTACGATTTTCCGCAATGGTGAGAAGATCGGTGACTTTGAGAGCAAAGAGCTGGATAAGAAAAGCCTTTCCTACCATATGACAGGAAGGGAAGTGGAGTACCCCCGATACCTGCGTTCCGTAAAAGATAACACACCGGTTCTGGAGATAGAAAATCTTTCGAGAAAAAAACAGTATGAGTCGCTCTCTCTTCGAGTACGTCCCGGGGATATCGTAGGGGTAACCGGACTTCTCGGTTCTGGGAGAACCGAACTTGCATTATCGCTTTTCGGGCTGAACCCCGCAGATAGCGGACGGATTAAGATAGACGGAAAGGAAGTTGCCATATCGTCACCCATGGAGGCTAAGAAACTGGGCATCGCCCTGCTCCCGGAGGACCGCTTTCATCAGGGACTGTTCATGGACAGAGAGGTGAAGGAAAATATATCTTCTGCCATCGTAGATGACATTTCTACAAGAGGCCTTCTGGATAAAGACAGAGAGAAAAAGGTTGCAGAAGATTACACGCGGCAGCTGAAGGTGAGGACGCCTTCTGTTGAAACCGCAGTCGGTACCTTGTCAGGCGGCAACCAGCAGAAAGTTGTGATAGGAAAATGGACTGCGTCCAAGCCGAGAGTATTTATCATGGACACTCCAACGGTTGGAATCGACATCGGTTCAAAGGCGGAGATATATGAACAGATACATAAGCTGGCGGCGGAAGGAATGTCAATTATTTTTATCTCTGATGAGATACAGGAGATTATCGCAAACTGCAACAGGGTAATGGTTCTTGCGGACGGAAGATGTGTACGGATGCTGGAAGAGGATGACTTGAAAGAAAATGCAGAGCAGACGATAACAGAACTTATCGGACGGCATGCAGAGGAGACCGCAAAGGGGGAAGCACTATGAAGACGAAAAAATTAGACCGGTTTCAGGGAATTCTTCTGCTGATAATTATCATGTACAGTGTTTTTGTCGCAATAAAGAATCCGGCGTTCATACATATAGAGACTATTTTTGATATCACCCGTGTCGCGTCAACTACGCTGATGGTTGCAATCGGCCTTCTCGTAGTGATGATATCGGGTGGGATTGACGTATCATTTATGGCGGTTGCTCTGTTTGGAAGCTACACGACAATCAACATTATGATTGGAACCGGAATAGACAATCTGGCATTCGCGTTCGTCAGCTCCGCGCTTATCGGGGGACTTCTTGGCGTTATAAACGCGCTGCTCATAAGCTGGCTTAAGCTGCCGCCATTTATCATTACGCTTGGAACGCAGAATCTGTTCCATGGCATCATGACTACGTTTATCAGTGACAAGTCCTTTGGCGCGGGCGTGCTTCCGGAAAGCCTGCATGCCTTCGGCCAGGCGTCTGTATTTAAAATCAAAGATGCCGGGCTGACGGCTTCCGTGCTCCCGGTACTGCTGGCCGGCCTCGCAACCTGGTTTATATTATACAGGACGATGGTCGGAAGAGGCATATTTGCAATCGGAAATGACGAAGAGTCAGCCAGAAGGGCGGGGTTCAACCCGTTTAGGATCCGACTGTTCGTATATGTGTATTCGGGGATACTTGCCGGGATCATGGGTATGATGTATGTGGCACAGACGAATGCCCTGTATCCAAACAAGCTCGTCGGGGATGAACTGATTGTCGTAGCCGCGGTTGTAATTGGCGGGACAAAGATCACAGGAGGACAGGGCAAGATATTTGGGGCAGTCCTCGGCGTAATCATTATCTATCTTCTGAATACAACGTTGATTATGATCGGTCTGTCATCCTCGTGGAACAATCTGTTTGTAGGGACTATTCTGGTCATTTCGGTAGCTGTGACATCATATCAGGAGAAGGTGAAAAATCGAAATAACCTTATCTTTACAGAATAGGGAGGCAGAAGATGAATAAAGTAAATAAAATAATCCGCAGAGATTTGAATCTCAGTATTCTTACAGGAGTGACCGTGCTTGTATTGCTGTGGTCGGCAGTATCCTTCGGGGACGCAATGTACTCCCTGAAAAACATACAGTCTATGACGTTCCAGATACCGGAATTTGGATTTTTGGCTTTGGCGATGATGCTGTCCAATATGATTGGAGGAATCGACCTGTCCATTATCGCCAATGCAAATACAGTTGCCATTACGAGCGCATATATTCTCAATGGACAGTGGGCATTTGGCCTGACTGGCTCATCAAGAATCGTGGCCGCTGTCGCGGCAGCAGTGATTGTCAGCCTGCTGTTCGGGCTCCTGAACGGATTGCTCATTTCCAGGACTTCGGCTCCGCCCCTCATAGCCACGCTTGGGACGATGACACTATTCCAGGGTATCGGGATGGCGGTAACTGGGGGCGCCAGCGTCGGAAATATTGACAGAGGGTTTGCGCAGATAGGCAAGGCCACATTGATGCAGCTTCCCCTCATTTTCTGGCTGTTTCTGCTGACGGCAGTGATTCTGGGCATGGTCTTGTCAAAAAGCAAGTTTGGAAGGAAACTATATCTGTATGGGGACAATCCTACCGCATCCAGATTCTCCGCAATCGATAATGATAAGATGTGCATCTGTACGTTTCTTCTGACAGGCGTTCTCGCAGGAATGGCAGGGCTGATTGTACTCAGCAGAGTCAATTCCGCCAAAGTAGGATACGGCGATTCCTACCTGCTTCAGACACTGATCGTATGCGTGGTCGGAGGGATTGATCCAAACGGTGGCAAAGGCAGGGTGTGGGGAGTGCTGATAGCAGTCGTGCTGATGCAGATTTTGTCCAGTGCCTTTACGATTATGTCATTGTCTCCTTATACGAAGAAATTAATCTGGGGTATTATGCTCGTACTTGTACTTGGACTGAATTATGCATTAAGAAAGTATACCAATAGGGTGGAACTTAGAAAAAGTCTGAAAGAGGGATGTTAGAAGTGAGAGAAGAGAGATATAAGGAATTATATAAGACCATACTTCTGGAACACGTAGAAGTGTTTGAAAAGCAAAATTTGCAAGAATTGGGACAGTTCATGGAACATATAAAAACAGCCGGACGCATATTTGTGATGGGCGTTGGAAGAGAAGGCATTGCCGCGCGTGCATTTGCAATGCGGCTGATGCATCTTGGAAAAGAAGTGCATTGGATCTGGGATGACACGACGCCGGGCATGAGAGACAAAGATCTATTCATCGCCGTCAACGGCTCGGGCAGAATAGGACATATTCACTATGTGACGGAACGGGCGAAAGAGAGCGGCGCGGCTGTTGCGGTCGTCACAGGCGGGCCGAAAGAGAAGACACCGGCGCTTGCAGACTGCGTACTGTTCGTACCGGCGTGCGTCTATAATGGTACGGATGACAGGGCTGTACCGTCCGTACAGCCGATGGGCAACTTGTTTGAACAGCATCTGTTCCTCTTGTTTGATATGATTATTATTCTACTGGAAGAAGAGATGCAGATTACGCATGCGCAGATGGAGGCAAGGCACAGAAATATAGAGTAGCTTCCAGATAACCCAAAGCAGCAGATGCATGACAGAACGCCGTGTTTTTGGCGGCAAGTCAGTATCTGCTGCTTTCATTGACGAAAAGGGGCGCTCCTGGATGTGCTTTATTCCTTCCGCGTGACAGGTATCCATACTTCGAACTTGGCATTGTCCGGATCGGCATTTTGATATACTTCGATATCAGGTGCGTCTCCATATTCATAACCAGAACCCGGCAGCCATTCGGTGACGATTCTCTGCTCCAGCTCCTGGATGGATCGGTTAGTCCCTGAACCAGAGAAGATAGCCCACGTAGCGGCCGGAACATGGTATTCTTCCAGACTGCCGGTCAGCTCCTGGCTGCTTGATACTGCCAGATAGTATCTCCATTCTTCATTGTCATGGCAGGCGCTCACGCCTAACAGCCCCATTGGCTCGCTGTCCATCATCTGTGCCAGTGCTGCGATCGTACCGTCCGCGGCTGCTTTCTGCCACATTCCCGGTACGACGTTAAAGTTCTGCTCAATCTCCTTATGAAGCGGCTCCGACACGCCGATAATGCGGAAAGATTCTTTTGATTCGATGCGGTAATTCATTTCTTCTACTCCTTTTACTGTTATTTGAAAACTTACAGGCGGAAATGACTTGAGCGGTGCACCTTCCTTTTTTGCGGCGGAAGGCGCAATCCCGTGCATGTTCTGAAACGCCCGGTTGAAGGCGGTAGGAGAGGAATAGCCGTATTTTAAAGCGATATCCACAATCTTCGCGCCGGCATCCTGAAGGTCTGCCGCGGCAAGAGTCATCCGTCTGCGGCGGATATATTCGGAGAGCGGTACACCTGCCATGTAGGCAAACATCCGCTGGAAATGATAGGTAGAGCAGCAGGCTGTCCTGGCAGCCTGCGTATAATCTATCTCCTCCGTAATATTTTCTTCTATATAATTCACTGCTTTGTTGAGACGTTCTATCCAGTCCATTCGCACCTTCTCCTTTTCATATGTATTATTATAGTTGCTTTTATTCACAGATACCTCTCTTTCCATGCACGATAAAGAGAGGATTTTTACATAAATGTATGGTGCTATTATTATACAGTTTTACCGAAAAGATACAAGTCCTTTCCTTTCGCCGGGAAAGATGATATAATATTGACGTATATTGTGGCTTTGTTTATGAAAAGAATGTGACTGAGGCCAGTCAGATTAGAGGATGGAGATATGAAAGAAAAGAAGAAAGTCCAACTGAAAGGTCAGCTGAGACTGTATATGCAGTGGCCGGCCATCATGGCGCTGTTCCTTGTGGCCGTGAACATATGGATATATAAGATCGATAAACGTGCAGGGGCGCTGATGTTCATATTCCTGCTCATCTATATCGTAATGGTCGGCATATTGTACCTGTACAGCAAGTCCATCATCATGAAGGATCTGGTTGAATTTGCAGCCCAGTACGGTATCGTGCAGAATACCCTTTTGCGGGAGCTGTCAGTTCCGTACGCGATTCTGCTGGAAGATGGCAAAGCGGTATGGATGAATGATAAGTTTGAGGAGATATTCGGAAAAAGGCCGAAAGGGGAGGCTTATATCAGCAAGTATATTCCGGAGCTGAACAAGAATATATTTCCGAAAGAAGAGAACGAATCCGTGAAGATGGACGTCTACTATGAGAACCGGGAATATAAGGCGGAACTGCGGCGTGTGTCGGTAGAGGGATTCAACGAGACAGAGCAGCTGATGGAACTTCCAGAAGAGAGGGAGTATTTCATCGCGGTACATCTGAATGACGTGACGGAACTGAACATATGTAAAAAGGAAAATGAAGAGCAGCGCCTCGTTTCGGGGCTCATCTATATTGACAACTATGATGAAGTGATCAACAGCGTGGAAGAAGTGCGCCAGTCGCTTCTGATGGCGCTCGTAGACCGCAAGATCAATCAGTACATCGCCAGGGTGGACGGAATCGTCAAGAAGCTGGAAAATGACAAATATTTTATCGCTATAAAGAAACAGTATTTTAAGAAGCTGGAGGAGGATAAGTTTTCTCTGCTGGAAGATGTGAAGTCCGTCAATATCGGGAACGGGATTCCAGCCACTTTAAGCATCGGGCTCGGCCTGAGCAATTCCGCATATTCACAGAGTTATAACTATGCCCGTGTGGCCATAGACCTTGCGCTCGCGCGTGGCGGAGACCAGGCTGTAATCAAGGACTGCAGCGGCATCACCTATTATGGGGGCAAGCGGGAGCAGACCTCGAAGAATACGAGGGTAAAGGCAAGGGTGAAGGCGGAAGCGCTCCGGGAATTCATCACGGTGAAAGAGCATATCCTTGTCATGGGACATAAGCTTACGGATGTGGATTCTTTTGGTGCTGCTGTCGGCATATACAGAGCCGCGGCGGCGCTAGAGAAAAAGGCCCACATCATCATCAATGAAGTGTCGGCGTCTCTTCGCCCGCTGTATGAGGTGTATGCCAATGACCCTGCTTATCCTGAGGATCTGTTCCTGAACTCGCAGCAGGCCATCGACATGGCGGACGGAGATACGATGGTCGTCGTCGTGGACACGAACAGGCCGCAGATGACAGAATGCGAGGAGCTGCTCCGCATGACGCGTACGATCGTCGTGCTCGACCATCACAGGCAGAGCAGTGATAATATCGACAATGCGCTGCTGTCTTATATAGAGCCGTATGCTTCATCGGCCTGCGAGATGGTCGCAGAGGTCCTGCAGTATATCGTGGACGATATCAAGATACCGAATATAGAGGCGAGCAGCCTGTACGCAGGTATTATGATTGACACGAATAACTTCATGAACCGGACGGGCGTGCGTACCTTTGAGGCGGCTGCCTTCCTGCGCCGCTGCGGCGCGGACATTACCCTTGTGCGCAAGATGTTCCGGGACGATATGGACGCGTACCGCGCGAAGGCGGAGATTATCAGCAGCGCGGAAGTATATGAGGAAAAGTTTGCCATAGCAAGGGGGGCAGGCCTTCCTATAGAGAGCCCGACCATCATCGGCGCACAGGCAGCGAACGAACTGCTTGACATCAGCCAGATCAAGGCGTCCTTTGTGCTGACAGATTATAATGGTAAGATATATATCAGCGCCCGCTCTATCGATGAGGTCAATGTACAGATTATCATGGAGCGGCTCGGCGGCGGCGGACATATGAATGCCGCGGGCGCGCAGCTGCTGGACATGGACATCGACGGGGCAGTGGAGAAGCTGAAAGAAGTCATACGTGACATGGTAGAAGGAGGAGACATCTAAGATGAAGGTAATATTAAAAGAAGACGTAAAATCACTCGGTAAGAAAGGGGATATCGTTGAGGTAAGCGACGGATATGCCAGAAACTTTATCCTTAAGAATAACAAAGGTGTAGAGGCCAACAGTAAGAACCTGAATGACCTGAAGCTTAAGAAAGCGAATGCAGATAAGGTGGCGCAGGAGCAGTATGAAGCGGCGAAGGAATTGGGAGCCAGAATCGAAGCCGGAAAGATAGAAGTGTCCATCAAGGTAGGAGAAGGCGGCAAGGCGTTCGGAGCCGTGTCCTCCAAAGAAATCTCCGCAGAGGTGAAGGAGCAGATGGGCCTGGAGATAGATAAGAAGAAAGTGCAGCTCAAGGAGACGATCAAGACGCTGGGGACGCACAATGTCCCGATCAAACTGCATCCGAAGGTGACAGCAGAACTGAAAGTCGTTGTTACGGAAGAAGTATAGGAGGATTGCGGTATGGAAGAGGCGCTCATCAAAAGAGTTATGCCCCATAGCGTGGAAGCGGAACAATCTGTCGTAGGTGCCATGCTGATGGATAAAGATGCCATTCTGACGGCGTCGGAGATTATCGGCGGGCAGGATTTCTATCAGTCCGCTTACGGAGTGATATTTGACTCCATGGTAGAACTCTTTAACGAGGGGAAGCCGGTAGACTTGATTACGCTTCAGGAGCGGCTGAAAGAGAAGGACGTGCCGGCTGAAATCGCTAGCCTTGAATTTGTAAAGGATCTGGTGACGGCAGTACCCACATCCGCCAACGTAAAATATTATGCGGATATCGTGTCCGACAAGGCTATGATGCGTAAGCTGATCAAGCTCAATGAAGAGATTGCCAACATATGCTATGCGGGAAAAGAGCCGCTTGAATCGGTACTTGAAACGACGGAGAAATCGGTGTTCGATCTGCTGCAGAGGCGCAATACCGGTGACTACGTCCCTATAAAAGATGTCGTGCTCAACGCGCTGGACCGCATTGAGAAGGCGTCCAAGAACAAAGGCACCGTGACAGGGATTCCGACAGGATTTGTGGATCTGGACTATAAGCTGTCCGGTCTTCAGCCGTCCGACCTGGTGCTCGTGGCAGCCAGGCCTTCTATGGGTAAGACGGCATTTGTACTGAACATCGCCCAGTATATCGCGTTCAAGAAAGAGAAGGGCGTCGCAATCTTCAGTCTGGAGATGTCCAAGGAACAGCTCGTGAACCGTCTGTTTTCCCTTGAATCGCAGGTGGATGCCCAGGCGCTCAGAACAGGTAACATGAAGGATTCAGACTGGGAGAAGCTCATAGAAGGTGCCGGAATTATCGGACAATCCAATCTGATAATAGATGATACGCCAGGCATCTCCGTATCCGAGCTCCGATCTAAATGTAGGAAGTACAAGCTGGAGCACGGGCTGGACGTGGTCATCATCGACTACCTGCAGCTTATGACCGGAAGCGTAGGTAAGAGTTCCGAGTCAAGGCAGCAGGAGATATCAGAGATATCCCGCTCCCTGAAGGCACTGGCGAGGGAGCTGAGCGTTCCCGTCATCGCCCTGTCACAGCTCAGCCGTGCGGTGGAGAGCAGGCCGGACAAAAGGCCGATGCTTTCCGATCTCCGTGAATCCGGGGCGATAGAGCAGGATGCCGACGTGGTAATGTTTATATACAGGGATGAATATTACAATAAGGATTCAGAATATAAAAGACAAGCAGAGATTATTATTGCAAAACAAAGAAACGGCCCTGTAGGGACCGTTCATCTGGCTTGGCTTGGCGAGTACACAAAATTTGCCAACCTAAGCAGGCAGGAATAATTTTTTGAGCTTTTCCACTGGGCCGGTTCCCGCTGCAGCTTTCCGGTAAGATTGCTGCTGGCGGATGAGCTGGTCCAGTTTTTTGAACTGTTCTTCTTCCTGACGCTCTTTTGCATCAAGCAGGAATGACATCTCTTTGCTGAACATGGAGAGAAGAACTTCATTGTTGTTTTCCAGCATACGCTTCATATACAGCTGCTCCCGCGTACGGCGGATATCAGGGATCAGGGCCTTCAGATCTGAAAAAGGCACCCCCTGCTCGTACAATTCTTTGATACAGCCATACAGTTTTGCGTCGTCTTTTGTCTCGCGTCTCAACTGTTCTAATGCGTTTCCCATTATTATACCCCCTTATGAATAAAGATTCTTTCATGGAGTTATCATAGCATACGAATGTGGTAAAACGAGTCAAAACCCGTCGAGGACAAGCAAAAAATAAAAAAGGCACATTTATTGTATTTTATGCAAAAATTATGAAAAGGATTCTGAAAAAATGATATAATAGACAAGGAAAGCAGATGTAAAAATATGGAAGAAATGAGGGTAAGAAATGTATTGCAGAAAGTGCGGTGCTGAAAATGATGCAGGCAGCAGATTCTGTTGTAGATGTGGTGTTCCGATAATAGAAGTTCAGGAAGAGGAAGCAGGCGGAGGCTCCCATAAAAGAAACAGGAAAATTGCGTGGATTACCGTGACTGCCTGTATCCTTCTGGCTGCTGCTGCAATAGCAGTAGTGATGGTTTCAAAGCAGAGTAGAGAAAAAAGGTTTGGCGACAATGTGGCCAGGGCGGACAAGTATATGGAAGAGCTGGATTATGAAAAGGCCGAGGACAGTTATCTGAAGGCTATCAGTATAGATGAGAAGCAGGAAGAGCCCTACATACAACTGGCACGCATATATGAGAAGAAGAATGAGCCGGAAAAAGCCAGGGCGATTCTGGAAAAGGGTGTACAAAAGACGGGAAGCGGCACTATAAAGAACAAATATAACCTTTATACATATGTGGATGAGGTGCTCATCCCGGAGCTTGGACAGTGCAGTCCGGGCACTTACACGACAGAATATAAAAAGTCCGGCCAATACAGTGCATATGTTGAGAGCATACACAGTGAGAAAGGGGTCGTCACGTCAAGGATAATGGACTTCGATTCCGACGGGGAGGAGGAGCTTCTGGCTGTTGTCATGGACAACACGGCAGAGGATGAACTGTTCCATACACAGAGAAATAAAATAGTTCTGCAGATGTACGAAAATTCAGGCGGTAAAGTTGTCAAGAATGCGGAGTGGGGCGTTATGTCAAATGTTCTCGGAACGATAGACTTTGAAGAGGATATGCTGTTTTTGAAAGAACAGGGAGAAACCGTCTTCATATGCGGGAGCTTTTCAAGCCTGGCATATACGCTGGCTGATGGCTGGGGATTTGAATCGTTCGTGCTGACATATGACGGGGGATTTCAGAAGTATACGGGAACAGATGGAGAGACAGGTGGCTCGTCCTTTGAATTCTACGAGAGCGAATCTTATATTATGGCAGACAGGCTCGAACGTATCGGGCTTACCAGATCTGCATCTGATATCCGGGATACATGGATGATGAAGCTGTCCATGGAAGACGAGAAGGACGATCTTCTGTTTACGATTGCCGGGAAGCGTCAGCAAGATAATTTCCCGTCCCATTACGGAGATATCAACCCGGAGGAGCTTGGAAAAATTGATTTGGAATTTGCTATCTGGCAGCAGGGAGCATACAAGAGGCAGGAGAGCCAGAGTACAGCCGTTTCAGGAAATGATACGAATCCCGGCGTGGATTACAGGGCGGCCTATGCACCCATTGTCGAACAGGTGCTGGAGGAATACGGGAAATATAACACATATGCGCTCTGGGATATAGACGGAGACGGGATACAGGAGCTGTTCATCCTCTGCGGACACTCAGAAGCAGACTACATGTATGAAGTATACACGGTATCGGATGGAAGTGCAGCCTATATGGGAGACTTCAGCGGGTCGCACACTGTTCTTTACGGCCCGGAGGAGGACGGAGAGACTTATGTTACAGCGGCCCAGTGCCATATGGACTGGGAGACGATATACCATGTCTCCGTGGCAGATGGAAAGATAACAAGCGAACAGATATCACAGCGGGAGGTACCCAGAGGTGCGGACTACTATACGAATCCGAACCGGCTGCCATATGCAGACGTGTCGGACTTGTCACTGCTTGAGGGGGCAGAGTAGGAGAGAATACAGAGGAAAGAGAGCGTACGGAAGATAATATGGAGACAAGGACACTGACGATTATTGATACGAACAGCCAGCTTACGGAAGTGAAGCTGGACAACTTCGGCAAAGAGAAGGTCACGCTGGGGCGCAGCCGGGAGCAGTGCGATATCGTCGTACCGGATAACATCGTGTCAAAGCTGCACGGGACATTTTACCTGGACGGAGAAGATACGTGGTATGAAGACAGCGGCAGCATGAACGGAACCTTTGTCGGTGACGGAGAGCAGAGGCGGCTGCTCACAGAAGGCAGCGGTTACTCCAAACTGTATGACAAGACGGTACTCCGTATCGGAGACGTTCACGCGCCGGATAAGATGATACTCATTTTGTACAGGATCGTCCCGGAAGGGGAGGTGTGGAAGAAGGCTTCTCTTGGGAAGGATGGCGCCAGCATCGGACGGGCGGACGGCTGTCAGATTAAGCTGAAGCATCCGGCCGTGTCCAAGGTGCACTGTCTTATCCTTAGACAGAACGGCGGATACGTGCTGAAGGACAACAACAGCGCCAATGGTGTGATGGTAAACGGGCGCAGCACAGCCGGTCCGGTGGAGCTTAAGGATAAGGACCTCATACAGATACTGGATTTCCAGCTGTTCTTTTCCGGCGAGTGCATCTACTATAAGGCAGTCGCTCACGGCATCTCCCTGAGAGCCTGCGGCATCAATAAATATGTGGGCAGGGGGAAGAAAAAGAAGCAGATACTGAAGAACGTAAGCTGTGAGATACAGGGCAATGAATTCGTAGCGATCATCGGGGGGTCCGGAGCGGGAAAGACTACGCTTATGAACGCCGTGAGCGGTTTTGAGCCGGAATTTGACGGCAAGGTATACTGCAATGGCATCGACCTGATAGAACAGTTCCAGAACTTGAAGAATATCATCGGCTTCGTGCCGCAGCAAGATATCATCTATGAGAATCTGACGCTGCGCAGGATGCTCTATTATACCGCCCGCATGAAGATGCCGGAAGATACACTGAAGCAGGAGATTGCGGAACGGATAGACGAGGTTCTCGCCATGGTGGATCTGAAAGATCACGAAAGCACTTACATCCGGAAACTCTCAGGCGGCCAGAAAAAAAGAGCGAGCATAGCGGTAGAGCTTCTGGCGGATCCGAAGCTGTTCTTTCTCGATGAACCGACTTCAGGTCTGGATCCGGGAACAGAGAAGAATCTCATGATGACGCTCAGCTCCCTATCCAAAGAGCAGAACAAGACGATTATCATGGTGACACATACGACGCAGAACCTGCATCTGTGCGATAAAGTCATCTTCATGGGGCCCGGAGGACGACTCTGCTTCTGCGGCGATGTCAACGCGGCAAAAGCGTTCTATGAGACAGATGACCTCGTCAACATCTATAACATGATTGCCGAGAATCCGTGGCTCTGGGAGCGCAGATATGCCGCTTACCGGAAAGATAAGGAGCCGGCTTTGGCGCCTGCGGGCAGATCGGAGCTGATGAAGCCGAAAAAGGTGTCTGCGTTCCGCCAGTTTTCCATATTGACGGTGCGCTATGCGGAACTTATGAAAAATGACCGTCCAAGGCTGGGAGTGCTTCTGCTGCAGCCGCTTCTTATCGCCGTCCTGCTCAACGTGGTGGCAGAGAAGAATATATTTAAGATATACGAGAGCACAAAGTCCATGCTGTTTGCGCTGAGCTGTTCGGGTATCTGGATTGGGCTTTTCAACTCTATCCAGGAGATCTGCAAGGAACGGGTCATACTGAAGCGGGAATATATGGCGAACCTGAAGCTGCCCGGCTATGTGATGTCCAAGTTCGTACTGCAGGCAGTGCTTGGCTTTGTGCAGGCGCTCATTCTGACATTGGTCTTTTTGAATCTGGTCGGAAAGGAACGGGAAGGCATCTTCCTGTCACAGTTCGCTCCTGAGATCGTATTAACGGTCTGGCTTACGATACTGGCTTCTGTTACGATGGGCTTCGTCATCTCCTCCCTTGTGGAGACCGGCGATAAGGCGATGGCGGTGGCTCCCTTCGTGCTCATCATACAGCTTCTGTTTTCCGGCATCCTGTTCACGCTCAAAGGGGCAGGCAAGATCATCTCTTACTGTACCGTCAGCCGCTGGTCGGTGGAGGGGCTTGGAAGCATTGCGAAGCTGAACCGGCTGGATCTGAAGCTGCAGAAAGATTATCCGATGCTGGAGCATACGGCGGAAAGCTTCTTCAAGGCGACAAAAGGGCATGTACTGATGACATGGGGGATTCTCATATGTATGGCCGTGTTGTTCATGGGGGTCAGCATCCTGATGCTGAAGAGAATATCGAAGGACCGAAGATAGGAGGAAAAAGTTATGAATTATCTGGAAGGATGGAAAGAGGCGGGGGAGGTGTACATACCGCCGCTGAAGAACAAAGGGTTTGAAGAGGATATTATCCTGCGCAAAAAGATAGAACCGGTGCAGGGTGGCGTACGTCTCATTGACAGGGAGGAAGAACAGCCTTCGTACTCAGGCAGCGAGCCGACCGTATTCGTAGCACAGACATCGAGGGCGTATCTGAAACGGCTGAAGGATGGAGAGACGACGGAACTGATTGGACGGGAAACCGTGATAGGAAAAGAAGCAGATTCTGACTACATCATAAAAGACAATCCAACCGTGAGCAGGCACCATGCCCGGATTACGGCTTCGGCAGACGGATATTTTCTCGAAGACCTTGGGTCATCCAACCACACATATGTAGACGGCAGTGAAATCGGGCAGCCGGTGAAGCTTATGGACGGTATGCTGTTTATGCTGTCGGATGAAGAATTTCAGTTCAGCATAGAGATGGGGCAGGAATAAGATGGGTATTACAGAACTACTTTCAGATACATATATCATAAGAGAGAAACTGGGAGAAGGCAGCGGCGGTATCGTATACCGGGCCTATCACAAACGGCTGAAAAAGGAAGTTGTCATAAAGCGTATGCGGACCCGGAGCGTGTCCGTGCTCGTGAACAGGCAGGAAGTGGATATCCTGAAGAACCTGCATCACTCCTATCTGCCGCAGGTGCTTGACTTTCTCACGATAGACGGAGAGGTCTATACGGTGATGAGCTATATACCGGGCAAGTCGCTGCAGCAGCTTCTGAAGGACGGCTATCATTTTACGCAGAATGAACTGATCAGGTGGGGCATGCAGCTGTGCAGCGCCTTGAACTATCTGCACAGCCAGAAACCGCCCATTATCCACAGCGATATCAAACCGGCAAATATCATGCTGACGCCGGAGGGGAACATCTGCCTGATCGACTTCAACATATCCTTTTTCATGGATGAGAATACGGTGCTTGGATATACCGACGGATATACGTCCCCCGAGCAGTATATCATCGCTCTGGACAGTGAATCGGTCCACAGCCTGCCGCAATATTCCAGTATTGACGAAAAGACAGATATCTATAGTGTGGGAGCGACGTTCTACCATCTTGCCTCGGGGAAGAAGACGAAGGACTATAAGGATCCGATAGACATGGAGCTTCTTACAAGAAAGACGGGAGAAGCATTTGCAAAGGTCATTGAGAAAGCGATGCAGATAGATCCTGATGACCGGTTCGACAGCGCTTTTGAAATGTTCCAGTCATTTAAGAGCATTACAAAGCAGGACGCCAGATACCGGGCGCTTCTGCGAAGGCAGAGGGGAATGAGAGCCGGAATCGTCGTGCTGCTGGCAGGCTTCATCGTGCTTGGAGGCTATGGCATCCATACCATAAAGGTGGAGAGGACAGCGGCTTACAATGAACTGGTAGCACAGCAGAAAGAGGAGCGGCTGTCCCGTGATTATGAGAAAGCAGAGGATACATATAAGAGGGCGGTAAAGATACTGCCCGGAGCGCTCGAGAGCTATTACCAGAATGCATATGCACTGTATGATCAGCAGAAATACAGCGAATGTATCGAATTTATTGAATACGATGTTCTTGAAAATGAGAAGATAGACACGCTGAAAAAGCGGATGGCGGATATCTATTACCTGAAAGCAGAAAGCCACTTCCAGCTCGGAGAGTATGGAAAAGCGGTGCAGGCGTATGAACAGCTGTTCAAGCTCGGCGGATATGACGGCGGATATTACAGAGACTATGCTGTCGCGCTTGCATATAACGGTTCGGAAGGAAAAGCGCGGGATGTACTGGATGAGGCGGTGGAGTATGGATTGAAAGAAGATTCTGTCTACTATGCTAAGGGTGAAATCAATAAATCGCTGAACGAGCTTGCAGGCGCGGCAAACGATTTCCAGCAGTGTATCAGCCTGACGGAAGACATGGGCCTTAAGAGCAGGGCCTACGTGATGCTCAGTGAGATATATGAGATGCAGGGACAGGACGTGAAGCAGCGGGATATTCTGGCAGAGGCAAGAACTGCCGTGCCGGCGGAATACAGGATGGTCATACTGGAGCGGCTTGCACAGGCAGACATTGATCTGGCAGAAGCCGGACAGTCCAGATACAGATCCGAGGCTGTCGAAGTCTTGAACGAGGTCATCAGCCTCGGATGGGAGACATATGACACGTATGACAATCTTGCCATACTGTACGAAAAGCAGGGGGAGCTTGACAAAGCGGCGGATACCCTTGCGGCTATGACCCGGCTGTACGGGGAGGACTACAATATCTATAAACGCTATGCATTCCTGGAAGTGGACCGGCAGGAGATGAAGGACAATACGGCACGTGACTACAAGGCGTTTGCCGGGTACTATGAGAAGGCGGAACAACTGTATTACGCGCAGCTTGCGGGCAATGACACGGACGCGGAGATGCAGCTTCTGGAACAGGTATATGCACAGGTGAAGTCAGGAGGATGGCTATAATGGGAATAACGGCAGGCTGGATCATCACTGCAGTCAGCGCGGCCGGCATCATCGGCTGTATCGCGGCACTGGCTGCCAGCAGGAAGGTATTTGACAGACAGAGGAAGAAGCTGCTCGACGAGATAGAGACCGAGTAAGAGGGAGGAAAAAGATGAAAGAGAAACTGAAGTACGTAGTGGGTGTATTGCTCGCCTGCTCGCTCATTGCCGGCTTTATGCCGCTTATCGGGGTGGGGGCGATGAAATTGTCGGTAATGGATATCTTAAAAATCGGGGCCGGTAACTACGGCGATACAGAGCTGGTAAGAGAAGTGATGGAATTGTTTAAAGAGTATCTGAGGCCGAGCGTCATCACGGTCATCATACTCATCGTCCTCATCCTGGCGGGAGCGTTCCTGACGGTGGTGCTTGATGCGTCAAAGGCATATATGGCAGCCATAGCAGGCGGGGTGGTCAACAATATTCTTGTCATCATTCTGGGCGTGACGGTAAAGGGCAAGATGGACGAAGTGGAAAATGCATTCAGCTTTTTTGGACTGAGCAGCGGCATTCATTTCCACATATCTACGATAGTGCTGTGGATGATACTTTATGCTGCTGTCTTCGGGCTGTCCGTTTTTGGGATGGTAATGAAGAACGGGGACAAGCCGGTTGGAAAGCCTCAGGATATTATGCCGGAGAGCTTCAGTGACAGGACGAACCCGTGGGATTCTCCCCAGGACCCGAAAAAGCAGGCTTATCTGGATCGCATCGGACAGCTGGAACGGGAGAGGGAGGCGGCGAAAAAGGCTGCCCCGCCTGTGAGGGAACAGACGGCCGCAGAGGACTTCCACGGCGCGATAGGAGGACGGAGCGGCAGATACGATTCAAAGGTATATCCGCTTCGGAAGAGAGTGCAGGTATTCATATCCAGGGACGGTACGGAGGTATATATAGCTGCAGAAAAAAATGCAAATGCCGCCGCCGGCGTATACTATGTGGCAGAGTATGAGGAATACTGTGTAGAGCCTTATGAGAAGAACAGCTTCTTCCTCTTGAGCGGACAGCCGCTTGGAGCGGGCAGGCGCTATTATCTCCCGCGGGGGACCGAAGTGTACATAGGAGACAGAAGCCACGCATTTGTGCTGGCTTAGAGGAAAGGCAGGAAAAGGATATGTATTGCCGAAAATGTGGCAGCCCTAATGAGGAAGGGGCGCGCTTCTGTGCCAAATGCGGGGTGGAAATAGAGCCTCCGCAGGTGCAGGAAGACAAGGTAAAGAAAGTAAAAAAGATCAGACTGTGGGCAGGAGCGGCAGTCATTCTTCTGGCAGCCGCCGTTCTGGCCGGCTACTTTGCGATGAAAAACGTAGATGCGAAGGGCGAGTATGAAGAATATATGGCGAAAGCGGACAAATACCTGGAAACGCTGGACTATGAGAAAGCCGAGACGGAATATCTGAAAGCGATTGCCATAGACCCCAGGCAGGAGGAGCCATACATGAAGCTTGCCGAGTTGTATGAGGCGAACGGGGAACCGGAGAAGGCGGAAAGCATCCTTGCGAAAGCAGATAAGAAAGTACCGGAAAAGAACCGTAAGAAGCTGGAACAGAAAAAGGAAGAGGCAAAGCAGAACACGGAACAGAAAGAGAATTACAAGGCCACGTGGGAGAGCGAACCTCAGATTGAAGCGGATGCCATCTATTATCTGGCGGAGAGCGACTACTATGAGAAGCCGGCAAATGAGCTGAAACGCCAGCTCCTCTCTCCATATGCCGTGATACAGACAGAAGAGGGCAAAGGGCTAGTCGGAATAGATGGCGAGATGGAAGGCGGCCTGGAGTATAAGGAGATACATACCTACGTAGGACAGTATCTGCTGGAACGGTCGGAGCCTGTGTACGATGATGAGATGCAGAACGAATGGACGATGTACCGGATAAGTGAGGACACGGATGGAATAGAGCCGGCATGGGGGCTTGGCGATGGGGCTCCGATGGATATCTTCTACGAATGTGATGGAGAGCTTATAAGTGTGCTTGATAATAGCAGCAGCTTTTATGAAGCACGTAAGGACATGCCGGAAGGGGCATTTCCGGTCCGGCACTACGAGGAGCCATATTCAGATAGCACAATAGGAAATAGCCTCTATGAATGGATGGAAACAGGCGGCCGGTATGCGGTTTACAACGATGGCGAGCCGGTTACGGACTTTATATATGAAGAGTGCGGCACGGCATCTTCTGGCCTGCTGGCCGTAAAGAAGGACGGCAGATGGGGATACGTGGATGAAAGCGGCAAGGAAGTGATTCCGGCAGAGTTCGATGCGTCCTGGCATTATTATTCGACACCGGAATCCTATGGTGAAGAGTACGAAGACTACTGCTATGCCGCAACGGAGGGCTACGTCGTGCTCTGCAAAGAAGGCAAGTGGGAGATGCGTGATACCTCCGGTGAGACTGTCATACCTTCCGGGATATACGAGGAGCTTCTGCCTGTATACGAAGGAAAGTGCTGGGCCAAGAAAGACGGCAGATGGGGCGTTCTAAAGATATACGAATGGAAGGAAGAGGAGACGCAGGAGAATGTCGATGAGGCAGACGCACAGGAAAGCGGGGAAGCAGACAGTGCATATACGGTCTACGAGAGCGGGCCGGTAGAACTGACCGGTACCATCCAGTATGAAAAGGGGATGCACCCGAACGGGGAGGAGCTGGACGTCCTGCTGCTGAAACTGGATACCCCTGCAGGCTTCCGTGTCGGTGGGGGAGCGGAGGAAGAGACGACTTATGATAACTGTACAGATATACAGATTTTTAATCCAATAAGCGATATGGATGAATCATGGAATGGAAAGCATGTAAAGGTAACGGGGCAACTGCGCGGAGATGCGCATACGGCGTATTATTTCCGCAATTATGTTATTGATAGTGCCAACATCAGCGAGATAAGATAAGGAGAGTGGAACATATGAGCGATAACGACAAGACAGTATTTGTAAATTATGAGAAGGGAGGACAGGAACCGGAGCTGGAGCGGGCGTACATGGAACTAGGAAAGGCGTATTACGAAGGACGTTTTGAAGATCCGCTGCCGGAACTTCTGCCGCTGTTCAATAAGATTACGAGGCTTAAGAAAGAAAGCGAGAAAGATGAGAATACATGCCCCCATTGCGGGAGCGAACTGAAGCCGGGCTCGCTGTTCTGTGCACAGTGCGGGCAGAGGGTATAGGGATGAGATATTGTGATAATACGGTAGTAAGAAACGGCTCATTTTGTTACAGTGAGGAGGATCAATGATATGCGGTGTCAGAAATGTGGAACACCTGTAGGAAAGGACGACCTTTTCTGCCCGGAGTGCGGCAGCAGGGTGGAGCAGAAATCAAATACAAAAGTAATTGTCATCGCGGCGGTCATCATGGCAGCCATCGTGGCAGGAATCATCTTCTGGGTCATGTGGGGAAGCGGGAGCAAGGACGGCGACAGCGGCAGGAATGAGACGAAGTCGGCGGATACAAAGGAAAAAGGCAGCGGTGACGAGGCGAAAAAGAAAAAGTCCAAAGGAGAGACCGAAGCAGGCACGGTAAAAGAACCGGCGGAAACAAAGCCCGAGAGCACAGGCTATATTCTGCCCGAAAGCGATGCCCGCTATCTGTCGGAAGCGGACATAGCAAGCCTGTCCCTAAAAGACCTGAACTATGCCAAGAACGAGATATATGCGAGACACGGGCGCAAGTTCAAGTCCAATGAGCTGCAGCAGTATTTTGACAGCCAGAGCTGGTATACCGGACAGTATGATCCGGACGACTTCGACGCCAATTACAGCCAGAGCGTGCTGAATGATTATGAGAAGAAGAATGCGGAGCTGCTGCGCAAGAAGGAGTTCTCTATCAATTCCGGCGGCTATCCGCTGGACCAGTGACGACAGGTGAGGGGATATGAAGAAGAAAAGAATCTATGTCATCATGACGCTTGTACTGCTGCTGGCAGTCGGGGCGGCAGCCATCATATATGTCTCAAAGAGTCCGTTTGACACAAAGAAAAGCCCGGTTTCCAATACGGTGAGAGAGGGTGCAGCTGAAAAGATGACAAAAGTGGACGGTGAAAAGCTCGTGCCGGATACGGCTGAGCCAAAAGGAATCAAGATAGCCATAGATCCGGGACACCAGGGACCTCACGTGGACATGAGCGCCCAGGAAGAGAATGCGCCCGGCTCTGGCGTGATGAAGCAGAAGGCGACATCGGGGACGACCGGTACTTATACCGGACTGGGAGAATACGAACTGAACCTTAACGTTGCCCTGAAGGTAAGGGACAGACTGGAGCAGCTCGGGTATGAAGTCATAATGGCACGGGAGGATAACGATACGGCTGTCAGCAACAAAGAAAGAGCACTGATGGCCAATGAAGCCGGAGCCGACGCGTGCGTCAGAATCCATGCCAACGGCAGCGAAAGCCCGTCGAGCGAGGGCGCGCTCTGCCTTGTCATGTCGCAGGACAATCCGTATGTGGGACATCTATACGGGGAAAGCAGCAGGCTGGCGGAAGCGGTCTTGTCGTCTTACTGTGAGGCGACGGGATTCTCGAATCAGGGCATCCAGGCAAATGATACGATGACCGGGCTCAACTGGAGCGAGATACCGGTGATGATCCTCGAGATGGGATTTATGACGAACGAGCATGACGATACGATGATGGCAGACGCGGCTTTCCAGGAAAAGATGGCAGACGGCATCGTGGCAGGCATAGAGAATTATTTTGCACAGTGACGAAGGGGACGGGAGGTAAGGAGTGTGGGAATGAAAAAAGGCGCGCTTGCAGTTCTGCTCTGTGCGGTTCTTTGCATGACCGCTTGCGGAGGCGGAGATGAAAGTGGAGATAAGAAGGCGGAAGAAGACGCCAGGACCAAGAAAAAGAACCTGGTCATTACGACGGAAGAGAAAGCCCCAGGTAAGCAGGGCGATGCAGGAACCGGACAGACACAGGATCCGCAGGTGCAGGACATACAGGCACAGGTGGACGGCCTGGTGTCGGGGCTTACCGGAGGCGGCGAGTGGGCGGTGTATGTATACGGGCTTGATACGGGCAGGGAAGCGTCGGTCCATAATAAGCCGATGCAGTCGGCCAGCCTCATCAAGCTCTTTATAGCAGGGGCAGCGTATGAACAGAAAGAAAGGTTAGATGCGCAGAGCGGCGCGCAGGACACGGAGGCTCTGCTTAGGGCGATGATAACCGTAAGCGACAATGACGCGGCAAATACGCTTGTGAAGCGGCTCGGGAATGGAGACGCCATTGCCGGGATGCAGGCGGTCAATGCGTTTGCGGCGGCCCACGGGTATGCAGAGACTCATATGGGGCGCCTTATGCTGGACTTTGACGCAAAAGACGACAACTATACGTCTGTGAAAGACTGCGGCGCGATTCTTCAGCATTTATACCACCAGGAGCTGGCAGGCGCGGAACAGATTATCGGATATATGAAGGAGCAGACACGGACGGAAAAGATTCCCGCAGGTGTCCCTGCGGGAATCGTCACGGCCAATAAGACAGGCGAGCTGGACACGGTGGAAAATGACGCCGCCCTCGTCTGGGGTGAACGGGAGCCCTATATCATCTGTGTCATGTCGGAAGGTCTGGCAGATGCGGCGGCAGCAAGAACAGGCATACAAAAGCTCTCGTCCGGGCTGTATGAACTTATGCGGTAGACAGCCATACAAGGTGGTACGCACGGAAGGACGCAGGTGTCATACGACCCGGTGGATTGGCTCGTTTCCCTTCAAGACATTGACGACTTCCTCTGCAGCTTTCTGCTGCAGAGCGTGTATTGCCGTCTCGCTGTACCAGGCGCTGTGCGGGGTGGCGATGACATTGTCCATCTGAAGGAGAGGGTGGTCCGGACGTACAGGCTCTTCTTCGAACACATCGACGCCCGCTCCGGCAATCTTCTTTTCCTTTAATGCATCTATCAATGCCTGTTCATCTATGATGCCCCCCCTTGCTGTGTTTATGAGGAAAGCGGAGGCTTTCATCTTATCTATCTCATCTTTTCCGATAAGGTGGAACGTATCCTTCGTAAGCGGGCAGTGGACAGAGATATAATCGCTCGTCTTCAGCAAGTGCTCTAAAGAGATGAGGTCTACGGACAGTTGGCCGGCCGTTTCCGGTCTGGCATAGGGATCATATGCATGTACCTGCAGTCCGAAGGCCTGCATTTTTTTTGCGACCATCTGGGGAATCCGCCCGAAACCGATGAGCCCGAGCGTACATTCTGAAAGTCTTTTGAGGGGAATTACGCTCGTATAGCCCCAGTCGCCGGATTTCAGCGCTCCGGCGAGGACGGGAAGCTTCCTGGCGAGCGACAGCATCATGGCGCAGGCGTGGTCGGACACTTCTGATACCCCGTAATCCGGCACGTTGCATACGTAGATGCCTTTTGCGGCCGCGGCCCCGCAGTCGATATTATTTACCCCAATGCCGTATTTGATTATCAGCTTGCAATGCTCCATACGTTCGATGACGGCGGATGTGATTGAAGAATACTGGGTAATGACAGCATCGGCATCTTTTGTGACCGGTATGAGCTCTTCTGGTTTTTTAAGCTGATAGTCGTACAGTTCAAATCCTGCACCTTCTATAAGTTTACGCTCTGTATCTATATTTTTATATTCATAATCTGTGATGACTACTTTCATGTTGCTTTCCTCCTTATAACAGCTGCATTTTTTCTGCCACGAGATATGCCCCTAGCGCTGACGCGGAAAAGCCCCGGTCAGGTTCAAAAATGGTCACATGTTCAAATAAATTTTCCGCACGGAGGATATCCCTCAATGCCAGATTCATCGGAGCCTTGCCGCTGATTATCACGTGCGTATCTGCGGGGAGGCTCAGTGCCTGAGAGTTCGTTATGGCAGTGATGTCCCCCTGCAGCACGGCTCCCAGAATGTAGTTCGCTATCTTGGATGGAGTCCTTTCCCTGAAAAGGCTTAGTATACGCCCGGAGAAACAGGCTCTTCCAAGGCCGACCCTTTTCGCGTTGTCATAGCCGAGAAGCAGCCAGTCCCTGTCGTAGTCGCCGCTCTTTACATAGCTTCGTCCGACAGACTTCGCGATAATCGTGTCGTTTGTGACAGATGCCAGCAGTTCACCGGAGATAGAGGTGAGACAACCGGTGATTCTGCCGTCTTTGTCCACGGACACGAACTTATTGTGGGAACCCGGGAGGATAAGGAGCATCGGATGGCCTTCGTGACATTTATGGATGATGGCAAGGCTCTCTACTTCCTCCCCTCTCATAATATCCATGGATTCGTAGTCATCGAAGCTTACATTGCCATCTGCATTCTTGATTCCCGGTATAAAGTGGATTGGTACCGGGCAGACGTCGGAGAGAAGGATCTCTTTCGTGGCCGATGCAATCTCCTCAAGGCCTGCCGGCGCGGTCAGGTGAGGCACCTCCACGATGCCTACGTCAGAAGTTATCATACCGCTTGCTATGACATGGCGGACATCGCGGTATGTAAGGGAGTTGCCGTCCAGAAGCTGTTCCAGACATTCCTTAACTGCATGTTTTAGTTTTTGTTATTGCCGTCTATGGCCGTGTTGCGGACGCCGATTTCCCTTCTGGCCTCATCGACACGGAGCCTGCGGTCATCCCACAGGATGCACCGGGTATTGGTCGTGCCGCCGTCAATGGTAATGGTAAATGTGCTCATATTATTCTTTTCCTTTCACAGTTAGATTTAATATAAGCATTCGTTTTTTCATTCAATCAAAGCGTTTGTCAAAGTTTATATTTCTTAAAGGTGTTCCTCGTATCCTGCAGCCTTGGGAGCATTTCATTCGCGTTCGCGATACTTATCATAGAAAATAATGCATCAATCAGGCAGAACTGGGATACTCTCGAGTTGAGCGCGTCAGTCAGAATGTTCCGCTCCTCGCTGACGGTACTTAATATGACCTGTGACAGTCTGGCGATGGAGGAACCGGGCGCCCCGGTGATGAGGATAGCCGGTATTCTGCGCTGGTACGCCATCTCGATCTGCTTGTACAGATCCGCAGTCTCACCGGACTGCGAGACGCACAGGATGACGTCGCCCGGACGCGGATGGGTTAAGATGGCGGCGTTCATATGTGCGTCCGGATTGCAGACACAATTCAGCCCGAGCTCCGTAAGCCTGAAAAAGGCGTACTGGCAGATGGAAGCGGAAGCGCCGTGGCCAAGGATGATAATCCGGTTTGCGGCTGAGAGCAGCTTTTGGGCGTCCATGCATTCTTCGGCGGCAATATCCGCGTTTTTGCTGAGAGACGACATAGCACCTAAAAAAACCTTTTTCTTGATTTCGGTCGGTTCGTCATCCAGCGTGATGTCGCTTTCCGAGTGATAAAAGGTTCTGCCTACGAGCTCCTGCGCCAGCTTGATTTTAAAAGACTTGAATCCGTCAAAGCCGAGAAGCCGGTAGAACTTTACGACGGAAGCCTCGCTTTTCAGGCTCGTGTGGCTTATGAGGTCGGTGATAGACTTATTTACCACTTCCGACGGATTCTTAAGAATATAGTCGGCCAGCTGCTTCTGCCCCTTTGTAAGCTGCGGATATAAGTCGCTGATCTTCGCCAGCGTGGGATAATGGTTGTTGTCTATATGCATATGTAACCTCCTTTTCCGTTATTTCTTACTACAAATATAACATAACGATATTTAAATTTCAAACTGAAAATAATAAAATTTTTTTATTAACTTAAGCATTATGCATATAAAATGACATGTTAAATAATGGAAAATAGACAAATTTACAAAAAGATATTGACAAAAAAATAAAAAAATTATATTTTATAATCATAAAGCATTTGTCGTATCATTCAATCAAAACAAAAAATTCAAGGAGGAAGACATTATGAAAAAATGGAAGATGCAAATGAAAAAAGCGGCGTCACTGCTTCTCGTCGGTGCGATGGTATTATCGCTGGCGGCTTGCGGCAGCAAAGGTTCGGATGGCAAATCGGACAAGGAAGATAAGAAAGCAGACAAAAAGGCAGAGCAGGAAGGCCAGGATTTTACGAAGGACGTGTTGAAAGACCTTGCATTGAAGGAAGACGGAACGCCGATTAAGGCGGCGATTACTGTTGCCGAGCTGGACAGCGAATATATCATCGCGGTACAGAAGTATATGCAGTACATACTGGAAGAGGCCGGGGCAGACGTCACGGTGAGCAGCGCGGACGGAGACGCTGAGAACCAGTGCAACCAGATATACGACTTTATCGAAAAAGGCGTAGAAGTCGTGCTCATCCAGGCAGCCGACAGCAACGCCGTGGCACCGGCAATCAAGGCATGTAACGATGCAGGAGTAAAAGTCATCGCGGTAAACAGGACTATCTACGGCGACTGCAAAGTTGACTACAGCGTACTGATAGACGACAAGGCGATGGGCGAGATGTGTGCCAAATATATCGCGGACAACGCCTCCGGAAAAGGCACGAAAGTGACGACCATGCAGGGGACGCTCGGAACTGCAACCGCAGATGACCGGGCCGAAGGATTTCATGCAGGCGTCCAGGCAAACGGGCTTGACAATATCAGGGACAATCCGTGTGACTGGTCTTCTGAGACAGCTATGGCAGCTATGAACGATGTGCTGACGACAGACTCTGATGTGGGCGCGGTATTCCTGCACAGCGACTGTATGCTGGCTGGTGTCGTATCTGCCCTTACGCAGTCCGACAAGATGAAGAATGTAGGGGAAGACGGCCATGTCATGATCGTATCAATTGACGGAGCCGCATCTGCCCTGGACTATATCCGCCAGGATGTGCTGGACATGACAGTAGACAATTCTCCACTTGCTATGGCTACGATAGCGGCCAAAGCAGTATTGACGAAAGTAGTCAAAGGCGAAGACCTGGGCGGCAATGTAATCACGGTAGACGCGACGGTCATTACGAAAGACAATGTGGATGACGCCGCGTTCTGGGGCAACTTCAATGTCGACGACGGATACTGGAGCGAGACGGCAAGTGTCTGGGATCAGTACACGATTGAATAGGCTTCTCATAACAAAGAGGGTGTTGCAATATACACCCTCTGACAATTCTATAATCGGAAAGGGAGTTAACTATGGAAAAACAGGGTCTGATTATGAAAAGCATTGGAAAGCAGTTCAACGGTGTCACGGTGCTGGAAGGTGTCGACTTTGAAGTCCGTCCCGGCGAGATACATGGCCTGCTCGGGGAAAACGGAGCCGGCAAGTCTACTCTGATGAAGATTGTAAACGGCGTGCTGCAGCCGACTGCCGGGGAAATCCATATCGACGGAGAAAAGACGGCTTTCGATTCGCCCCATGCGGCGTCCGGGGCCGGCATCCGAATGGTTTATCAGGAACTTGACCTGTTTGCACATCTCACGGTGGCAGAAAATATCTGCCAGGGAAATATACCGAAGAATAGCTTGCGACTCGTCAACTGGACGCGGATGCGGGAGATATCCCGTGAGCTGCTCGCGACGATTGATGTGGATATAGACGTGGACGAGCGGCTGGACAGGCTCAGTATCGCCCAGCAGCAGATTGTGGCAATCGCAAGAGCACTGAATGGAAACTGTAAGATTATCCTGCTGGATGAGCCGACTTCGGCTCTGCCCAAGAAGGATGTAGAAAATCTGTTTAAGATAGTAAGACAGCTGAAGGAAAAAAATATTTCCGTCGTCTTCATATCACACAAACTGGACGAGATGATGGAGATTACGGACCGTATCACCATTCTGAACAATGGAAGGAAGGTTGCCACGGTCGATACCGCGGACATCAATGAAGATATTCTGGCTGAGATGGTCGTCGGCAGGACCATCAAGAATAAATATCCCAAGATTCGCTATAAGGCAGGAGAGACCTTGCTTAAGATGGAGCATGTATCCCTAAAGGGGCGGCTGCATGATGTGTCATTTGAACTGAAAAAGGGAGAGGTACTCGGAATCGTAGGGCTTCTCGGCGCCGGAAAGACAGAGATAGCAAAAGCGCTGTTCGGCGTATATGGAAAAGGAAACAAACGGCTGACAGGCAATATATATATGAACGGCAAGGATGCAAGATTTGCCGCTCCTGCCCAGGCGGTAAAGGCCGGTATCGGATATATCTCAGAAGACAGAGGCTCTGAGGGGCTGCAGGTAGAGCAGGCCATTGACTTTAACATTTCGCTGGCGGCACTGAGAAAGATGAGCAGGCTGGGCCTTCTGAACCTGAAGAGGGAGAGGGAGACGAATACCCGCCTCATAGAGAAGCTTAAGATCAAGTGCGAGACTCCAAGGCAGAAGGTCAGCAGCTTAAGCGGAGGAAATCAGCAGAAGGTCGTCATCGCCAAGTGGTTCGCAACCCAGGCCAGGATCGTCGTGCTGGATGAACCGACGAGGGGCATCGACATTGGCGCCAAGGTAGAAGTCTACAACCTGATCAATGAGATGGTGGAAGCCGGAATCGGGGTGCTCCTGCTGTCCTCGGAAGTGCCGGAGGTGTTCGGCATGGCGGACCGTATACTTGTCCTGAAAGACGGGAAGATAACGGGCGAGATGGAGAACGGAAGCATCACCGAAGCGGAGCTTCAAAGACAAGTAATGTAAATGACACGAAGGAGAAGAGATATGAATAAAAAAGTTAAACTCTTTATGAAATCGCAGGGGTCTGTTTTTCTTATACTGGTGCTCATGTGTCTGGTGGCGTCTTTATTCACCGATAAATTTTTTTCACCTTCCAACTTAAGCAATGTGCTGACTCAGTCTGTGACTTGCGGGATATCGGCGCTTGGGATGACCTTTGTCATATTGACGGGGGGGATAGATCTGTCGGTGGGCGGCTGCATCGTGTTCACAGCGACGATAGGCATGAAATTCCTGGCGGAGGGAACGGTGGGAGTCGGGACGGCTGTGCTTATGATGCTAGGGCTCGGCATACTGGTCGGCGTGTTCAACGGCTTCCTGATTACCGTACTGAAGATGCCGTCCTTCATAGCGACGCTGGCTTCTTCAAGCGTGACGGCGGGACTTGCGCTTTATATATCTATGGGCAAGACCATCATAGGACTGCCGATTGAATACAGCGTCATAGGACTGAAGAAGGTGATGGGGCTGCCCATCTGCGTATGGATGATGTTTGCGCTTTACATCCTGTCATATATCGTACTGAAGTACACGGGGTACGGGCGCAAAGTATATGCCACCGGCAGCAACAGGAAATCGGCGTGGCTGAGCGGTATCAACGTAAGAATCGTAGAGTTCTCCGTCTATGTCATCAACGGACTTATGTCCGCTCTCGTAGGTATCGTCCTGACATCCAAGCTCTTGTCATCTACAAGCACGATCGGAAACGGCATGGAGGTTAACTCCATCGCGGCTGTCGTCATCGGGGGAGCGAGCATGACAGGAGGGGAAGGTGGCGTGGCAGGGACGATTGTCGGGGCGCTTATACTGACAATCATAAGCAACGCCATGAACCTTATGAGTGTCAACGCATATCTGCAGGAAGTCGTGATGGGGCTTATTATCATCATCGCGCTGCTGTTCGATATGCTGCGGAAAGGATATATTTTCAGGAAACCAGATGAAGAGTAAGGGAAGGCGGTGAAACATATGTTGGTTGAATTAAGTTATATGATAGATGAAGATGTGCCGAAATGGCCTACGAATCCGGAAGAAAGGTATGATTACAATCAGGCGTTCCGGTTCGGGGACGGGTGTAACGCGTCATCCGTATACCATCATCTGCACACCGGGACGCATGTGGACGCGCCTTTCCACTTCGACGCGGCGGGAAAGACGATCGACCAGATTCCGGTGGATGATTTCTACTACACTGCCCCGTTTGTGCTGGAGCTTAAGAAGGCAGGAGGGGAGCGGATAGAGCTTAAGGAACTGCAGGCGCATGAAAATGAGATTGCACGGTGTGACATACTCTTTATCTACACCGGGTATTCGGACTTGAGAGAGGGCAGCCCAGAGGCATTCGTGTCTGATTTCCCGTCCGTAGCTCCTGATGCGGCGCGGTATCTGAGAAAGCATTTTCCCGGACTTAAGGCGGTGGCTCTGGATTCTATCAGCTTTGACAGCGCAGTGACCGGGGCGATGGAAGGGTTTCCATCCCACCATGCATTGCTGGAGACGAACGAGGAGCAGAGGGAACGCACCCTCCTTCTGTATGAGGATGTCAACATTAAGAAGCTGATGGAACTGGAAGATAAGGTACGGGTGGTCTGCGCATTTCCTATAAGATTTGCGGGGCTGGAAGCCGGACCTGTGAATATGGTAGCAATAGTATAAAGAAAAGGAGCAGAAGTCATGAAAAAATTAAAAGGTGTGGTACCTCCCATGATAACCCCATTCGACGAGGAAGGACGTCTGGATGAATATAATCTTCAGAAGCTGGTGGAATACCTGTCTCCAAAGGTAGACGGACTGTTCATCTGTGGATCTTACGGCTGCGGGCCGCTTATGACGCTTCAGGAACGGAAGCGGGTTGCAGAAGTCGTAAAGAAGTATTCCGCTCCTGATACGAAGATTGTCGTACATACAGGAGCGCTTACGACGAAAGAGACGACAGAGCTTACGCTCCATGCGGCTGAGACAGGCTGTGATGCCGCTGCTGCAGTCGGCCCTTATTATTTCCACTACGGAGATGAGGAACTGATCCGATATTATTCTGACGTGATTGAGGCGGCAGGGGAGAAGATACCGTTCTACGCATATCACAACCCGAAATTCCAAGGTTACGAGACGAGCCTTCATGTTATGAAGCAGCTGAAGAACGTAGGCCTGTCCGGCATCAAGGACGCTACCTTCGATTTGATGAACTATGCCGTCTACGAGCGGGAGCTTGTGGATGACAACTTCGACCTTGCGCTAGGGACAGAGGCGCTCTGGATATCGGCTCACGCGCTCGGATGCCGTGCATATATCCCGGGTATCGGCAACGTATTCCCGGAACTGTGCCAAGAGATGTTTGAAGCTTCTATGAATGGCGAGAAGGATAAGGCGAGGGAGCTTCAGTTCTTGATCAATCAGCTTAGAGATATCATGTATCTTGCAGGTTCGACTCAGCTTGCCATCTATGCCATTGCAGAAATCAGGGGCATCATGACGGCTTATCCGCGCCGGCCGTTCCTGCCGCCGGCAGACGGGGAGAAGGGGGCTATCAAAGAAGCGCTTCAGGAACTGGGGGTAATCTGATGTATTACATTATCATTGACTGTGGAACGACCAATGCAAGAGCATATGTGGTGGGAGAGGACGGCAGCATAGCAGGACGGGCATCGAAGAAGGTAGGGGTGCGGGACACGTCCATCACAGGATCGAAGGTTGTGCTGACGGAAGGGCTTAAGGATACGGTTGCAAAAGCGGTGCAGGTTGCCGGCTTAGAAGATAAGGATATCCGCGCGGTCTTTTCTTCCGGCATGATTACATCTGAAATCGGGCTCTGTGAGCTGCCACATCTGACGGCACCGTGCGGAGCTGAGGACCTGGCCGCGCATATGGAGCTTGTGGAAGGGCTTGACCTGTACGCAGGCAAGCCGGTCTATTTCGTGCGGGGTATCAAGAACAAGATGGCGGAAGACATAGAGAACCCGTTTGCCGCGGCTGGCTGTCTGGATTTCATGCGTGGGGAGGAGACGCAGACGATGGGGATACTCCAGGACAAGGGCATCGTCCTTCCGGCAACAGTGGTGGTTCTCTCCTCGCATACGAAGTTCATATCCGTGGACAGCAGCGGGAAGATTCTCGGCAGCCTTACGACGATGAGCGGGCAGACGTTCGAGGCAGTAAAGAACAATACATTTCTTACAAAGTCGCTGGAAGATGACGGAAGCGGCGCCCCGGAGGGGTATTTTGATGAGGCTGTCGTTGAGCATGCAGCTTCGTGGATCCGCACGGCAGGGCTTGTGCGTTCCTTCATGTTCCCTCGTTTTCTCGATGTGCTTCTTGATACAAAATGGTATGAAAGGCGTCTCTTCTTTGAAGCGCTCATAGCGGCTGACGATATGCTCTCGCTGGGACAGATGGACATGTTCGGACTAGGGAGGCCGCACCGTTTTGTGCTTGTCGGCCTGAAAGAACGATGCAGGCTCTACGAGTATATCTTAAGAAAGGAATATGGAGAGATAGAGGTGTCAGCTATCTCGGATAAAGAGCAGGTTGACCGGCTGAGTATCGAGGGTATGCTCGCCATCGCAAAGAAGGCAGGGATTATAAGATGATGAAAATAGTGATAGCGGATTATTATTATCCGGATCTGAAAGAAGAATACAAGGTGTTTGACCGGCTAGAAGAGGTGGAAGTTGTCGATTTGACAAAGATAGCAGAGGGCGGCATAAAAGACCCGGCTGCGCTCATTCCTTATGTGAAGGATGCGGATGCGCTTATCGTGCAGTTTGCAACAATAGACAAGTCTGTCATCGACAGTATGGAACGGTGCAAGGTGATTGCCAGGTATGCAATCGGGGTAGACACGATAGATGTAGAAGCGGCAGGAGCCAAAGGCATCTATGTGGCCAATGTGCCGGATTATTGTATCGGCGAAGTGGCGGATACGGCAATCGCCCACATCATGAATGCGCAGAGGAAGATAGCGCTTGCCAACCGGCTTCTTCTGGCGAAGGAATTTGATATGGATAAGATAAGGCCGGTAAGGAGGATGGAGAATGAGGTCCTCTGCCTGATCGGATTTGGGCATATAGCCAGGAACGTGGCAGGAAAGATGAAGGCATTCTTCAAAGAGATCGTGGTATATGATCCATATGTTAAAGACTGTGCTTCCTATCCGGAATTCAGGTTCCTTAGTTTTGAGGAAGCAGTCAGCGGGGCGGATGTCATCTCTCTTCATGTCCCGTTGAACGGCTCGACGGCGCATATGCTGTCCGATGGTGCGTTCCATATGATGAAGGATGGGGTGGCTGTCATCAATACAGCCCGAGGCGGGCTGATTGACGAGGCGGCCCTCATAAAAGCGCTGGACAGCGGAAAGGTAGGGTATTGCGGACTGGATGTCGCAGCGACCGAAGACTTTGCACATTCCCCGCTGCTGTCAATGGAACATGTGCTTCTGACGCCTCATATGGGCTGGTGTTCAGAAGAAGCGATTGTGGAATTACAGCGCAAGACGGCTGAAAATGTTGCAGAGACGCTGCTGAACGGGAAACCCAGGTATTGTGTCAATAAGATATAAGCTGCAGGAGGGCAATGAAAATGGATATGTATCCTATTATATCAGAACATCCGGTGCTGGCCATTTTCAGAAATGTTCCGCCGGAGCTTACGATAGATTATGCAGAAGCTGTCGTAAAGGGAGGAATCTCGTTTTTTGAAATCGCGCTTAACAGCGCGGACGGCATCGGGCAGATCAAGGCGCTTCGGAATCATTTTGGAGACAGATGTATGATAGGAGCAGGCACGGCGATTACCGTGGAGTCAGCCAGGGAGGCGCTCGACGCGGGCGCACAGTTCCTCCTGACGCCGGGCACCCCGCTGGATGTGCTGCAATACTGCGCCGGCAATGATATCCCCCTTCTGCCTGGGGTCCTGACGCCGAGCGACGTGGCGGTAAGCCTGCAGTTCGGATTCAAAACGATGAAGCTGTTTCCGGCCAGGAGCGTGCCGCCAGGATATGTAAAGGCGTTGAAGGGACCGTACGATGACACGGACTATATTGCCATCGGCGGAGTGTCTCCTTCCAACATCGGACTATTTTTTGAAGAGGGCTATGCCGGTGTCGGGATGGCAGGGGGGCTGATGCCGGAAGAGATGGTAAAGAACGAGAAGTGGGAGGAAGGTGCGGAATATATCCGTTCGCTTTTAGAAAGTATCCATATACAGGACAAGAAGGGAATGTGCCATGAAGATAGCTGAGGTAAATACGTATACGGTCCGTCCGCGGTGGGGGTTTGTAGAGATAGTCACAGATGACGGCCTGACCGGATGGGGCGAGCCTGTCCTGGAAGGGCATGTGGGCGCCGTGCTGGCATGCGTGAAGGAGATGTCGGATTACCTGTACGGAAGGAATCCGCTGCAGATTGAAGACATATGGACGATGCTTTACCGGGCCGGCTTTTATCGGGGCGGCGGTGTGCTTATGAGCGCTATCGCAGGAATAGACCAGGCATTATGGGATATCAAGGGAAAGTATTACAACGCACCGGTGTATGAGCTGCTCGGCGGCGCATGCCGGAGCAGGATAAAGGTGTACAGCTGGATTGGGGGAGACCGTCCTTCTGATGTGGAAAAGGCGGCACTAGAAAAGAAAGCGGAAGGATTTCAGGCTGTCAAGATGAATGCGACGGAAGAATTGCAGATGATTGACAGCTATGAGAAGATTGACGCTGTACTCGAACGGACGGCTGCAGTGAGGGAGGCTTGTGGAAAATACTTTGGCATCGCCATCGATTTTCATGGAAGGGTGCACAGGCCGATGGCGAAGGTTCTGGCGAAAAAGCTGGAGGAATTCGATCCCATGTTCATCGAGGAGCCTGTCCTGTGCGAGCATATGGAGGCGTTTTCTGAGATTGCCTCATGCTGTAATATTCCTATCGCCACAGGGGAACGGCTTTTTACAAAATATGATTTCAAGCGTCTCCTGTCGGCGGGCGGCGTCTCTGTCGTCCAGCCGGATCTGAGTCATGCAGGAGGAATCACGGAGGTGCGGAAGATTGCAGCTATGGCGGAAGCGCATGATGTGGCGCTGGCCCCTCACTGCCCGCTTGGACCTATTGCATTGGGCAGCTGCTTCCAGATCGATGCGTGCTCGTACAGTGCTGTCATCCAGGAGCAGAGCATGGGCATCCACTATAATGTTGGCAGGTCGGTACTGGACTATGTCCACAATAAGGAGGACTTCTGCTTTGAGGACGGGTTTGCGCATCTGCCGCATCTGCCGGGAATCGGCGTCGATATTGATAAGGAGCTTGTGATCAGTGAAAACATGTCGCCTCACGCATGGAAGAATCCGGTTTGGCGTCACGAGGACGGTTCCGTGGCAGAATGGTAGGACAGAGGATAGGACGGCTGCCTGTCTCAAAGCCGCTGACAATAAAAAAGCATTGACTGTAACCGGGGTTGGTTACGGCAATGCTTTTTTCATTATCACTTGATTAAAAAACCGATTAGCCCTGAGAAATAGCTCCTGTAGGACATTGAGCTGCACATGCACCACAATCAACACAAGCGTCTGCATCGATTTCATAATGGTCTGCGCCCTGAGCAATAGCTCCTACCGGACATTCAGCTTCGCAAGCTCCGCAGCTTACACATTCATCACTAATTACGTGTGCCATAGTATGTACCCTCCTTCTTAATTATCGATAGACATAATCCAATTTTGTCTATTCCTATCATAATACAAATAAATTAAATATACAAGTAAAATCATGCTTTAAATTAAGTACAAAGCAAGAAGGAAATTCCCTTTATCCGGGTGCCTCCTTCGCTGCTTTATATGCGGATAATATGACCTTTCTGGCCGCCTCGGCGTCCTCTTTTGACGGCTCTTTTGTGTCCTTCAGCTGGTAGTCATATCCCATGCTCTCGTATTTGGAACGGCCCATGGAATGGTACGGCAGGACATCGAGCGCCGTTACATTTCCAAGCGTTGCCATAAAGCGCCCGAGCTCTTGCAGGTATTCCTTGTAGAACGTGATGCCTGGGACGATGACGTGCCGGATCCAGACCGGTATGCGCCTCTCATCCAGATACCGGGCAAAATCCAGGATCCTTTCATTGGAGTGGCCCGTCAGCACCTTGTGCCTGCTGTCATCCATGTGCTTTATATCCAGCAGTATCAGATCAGTTAATGATAATAATTGATCAAGCTGCCGCATGAACACTTCATTGTGCGGGTTGAACAGAATGCCGGACGTATCGACGCACGTGTGGATATCATGTTTTTTCAAATCCCAAAACAGCGCAGTGAGAAATTCCATCTGCATCATCGGCTCCCCGCCTGTCACCGTGACGCCGCCGCTTCTGTAGAACGGAAGGTTAGAGTAGAATCCGCCCAGTACTTCATCCACGGCCATCACATTGCCGGAGTGGGGTTCCCACGTATCCGGATTGTGACAGTAGAGGCAGCGCATCGGGCAGCCCTGGAAAAAGATGACATAACGGATGCCGGGACCGTCCACCGTCCCGCAGCTTTCAATCGAATGTATAAATCCTTTCAATAAATCCACCCCATTTCTATAGAAGGGACGGGGTAAAGAGCGGTTGGGGACGGGGGTTTTTTAAAAAACCCCCGTCCCCAACCGCATCTTGCCCTGTCCCTACATGTTATTGTGGAAGGTGCGGGCGATGACATCATCCTGCTGTTCTTTTGTAAGCTTGATGAAGTTTACCGCATATCCGGATACGCGCACGGTGAGCTGCGGGTAGTTTTCGGGATGCTTCTGTGCGTCCAGCAATGTCTCTTTTGAGAATACGTTTACATTCAGGTGATGTCCCCCCTGCTCTACATATCCATCCAGCATTGCTACAAGATTATCTATCTGCTGTTTGTTTACTGCCATAACGAGTTCCTCCTCTTTGTCTGTTCGTTATCAAGGCTGCCTATTGATTTGCAGCCGGGTTAATCATTGTCGATACTGTCTTCGATGTTTGGTATGTTGCAGGCAAGATCTCCGCAGTCTTCGATTCTGTCCAGATCCAGGTCTCCTGCAAATATCTGGTCTTCTTTGCCAAGCGCTCCGGGGATGATGGAAAAGGTGTTGGAGATTCCGTCTTGTGCATGACGGAACGGTATCTTGGCGACAGAGGCGAGGGAAGCCAGCGCTCCGTGCGTGTCGCGCTGATGCATCGGGTTCGCGCCAGGTGCCAGCGGTTCGCCCATTTTTCTTCCGTCCGGTGTATTTCCGGTCTTTTTGCCGTATACGACATTGGAAGTAATAGTCAGGATGGACATAGTCGGTACAGAATGGCGGTAGGTGTGGTGCTTACGGATCTTGTCCATGAAGCTGCGCACGACTTCTACCGCGATGTCATCCGCCCGGTCATCGTTGTTGCCGTATTTGGGAAAATCACCTTCTACTTCATAGTCCACGACAAGGCCGTCCTCATCTCTGACAGGCTTTACTCTGGCATATTTAATAGCGGACAGAGAGTCTGCCACGACTGACAGACCTGCGATTCCGGTTGCGAAGTAACGCTTCACTTCCCGGTCGTGAAGAGCCATCTGTAATTTTTCATAGCTGTATTTGTCATGCATATAGTGGATGATGTTTAATGTGTTCACATAGAGGCCCGCCAGCCATTCCATCATATCGTCGAACTTGGACAGGATGTCTTCATAGTCGAGGTATTCTCCTTCTGCCGGCCGGAACCGGGGGCCTACCTGTACCTTCATCCGCTCATCGACCCCGCCGTTGATTGCATAGAGCAGGCATTTGGCAAGGTTTGCCCTTGCGCCGAAGAACTGCATCTCCTTTCCGACGCGCATGGATGAGACGCAGCATGCGATTGCGTAGTCGTCGCCGTGGGTCACCCGCATGAGGTCGTCATTTTCATACTGTATGGAAGAAGACTTGATGGACATCTTCGCACAGTATTCCTTGAAGTTCCTCGGAAGCTTCGTAGACCAGAGCACGGTAAGGTTCGGCTCAGGGGACGTCCCGAGGTTGTCCAGCGTGTGCAGGTAGCGGAAAGAAGTCCGTGTCACAAGCGTCCTACCGTCGATGCCCATGCCGCCGATGGATTCTGTCACCCACGTCGGGTCGCCGGAAAACAGGGAATTATACTCCGGTGTGCGGGCAAACTTCACAAGCCGGAGCTTCATGATAAAGTGGTCGATATATTCCTGCGCCTGTTCCTCGGTAATCAGCCCTCTGTCGAGATCCCGCTGGATATATACATCCAGAAATGTGGACGTACGGCCAAGGCTCATGGCAGCGCCGTTCTGCTCCTTCACCGCGGCCAGATAGCCGAAGTACAGCCACTGGATTGCTTCCTTCGCATTGCCGGCCGGTCTGCGGATGTCGAAACCATAGATTTCACCGAGTTTCTGCAGGTCGCCGAGGGCACGGATCTGTTCGGAAAGTTCCTCTCTCAGCCGGATGTTGTCGCCTGTCATCCTTACGAGAGATGTCTCCAGCTGCTGCTTCTTGTCTTCTATGAGCCAATCTGTGCCATACAGCGCCACGCGGCGGTAATCGCCGATAATCCGCCCGCGTCCGTAGGCATCGGGCAGCCCTGTTATGATTGCCGACTTTCTAGCCAGGCGCATCTCTGGGGTATACGCGTCAAAGACGCCCTGGTTATGTGTCTTTCTATATTCCGTAAATATCTTTACAATCTCAGGGGCGACTTCATAGCCGTTTTCTTTGCAGGCATTTTCCGCCATACGGATGCCGCCATATGGCTGAAGAGAACGCTTGAACGGCTTATCTGTCTGGAATCCCACTATTTGTTCCCGGTCTTTGTCCAGATATCCTGGTCCGTGCGATGTGATTCCCGACACGATGTCCGTGTCCATATCAAGGACGCCGCCCGCCTCCCGTTCCTGCCTGGACAGATCCATCACCTGATTCCAAAGCCGGCTGGTAGACTCGGTCGGCCCGGCGAGAAAAGAGTCGTCCCCCTCATAGGGGGTATAGTTGAGCTGAATAAAATCTCTTACATTCACAGAGGTACGGTTCCAGCGCCCCGGCCTGAACCCGTCCCAGCTATCAGCATGCCATTTGTGTTCCATCATGTATCCTCCTGTTGATATATAAATTGTAAAATATTGGGTTAACCTAGACTAACTACTGCTCCATCATTATATGGGATACTATACGGCCCCGTCAATATATTTGCTTGTATAAAATGGGATACAGTATACATAAAAGAAAACCGAAGTAAAAATTAAGAAAAATTTCAACACTTTTTCACTGTTTTGGTGTATAGTGTTTGTTGGCAAAGCAGATTTTATTATATATGGGAGTTGGAATTATGAAAAGATTATGGAATGCTGTTGCAGCTGCACTCTGTGTGACGATGCTGGCCAGTGCGTGTGCCTCGGGGAATGTCAGTGATGCAAAAGCAGACGATTCAAAAGATAAAAAGAAGAAAAGTACGGAGAAAGAATATCAGGGAAACCTTGATATGATACAGCCGAGGGCGTACAGCAATATCAAAGGACTGGACCTGGAGCCCGGCTCTTACATCTCCATCATCGGTAAAAGTGCCGACGGCCAATACTGGGAAGCTATAGAGAAGGGCGTCCTACAGGCAGTCAGCGACTTGAACAAGGAGCTGGGCTATAAAGGAAAAGATAAGATTAAAGTGACATACAGCGGACCTGCCACCGCATATGATGTGGACGAGCAGGTAAACATACTTGATGAAGAGCTGGACAGATATCCGGTGGCTCTCGGGATTGCCATGGTAGATGCGAAAGCGTGTGATGTACAGTTCGACCTAGCTGCGGAGGGGGACATTCCGGTCGTGGCGTTTGATTCCGGCAGTGATTACCAGGGGCTGATGGCCACAGTCGAGTCGGACAATGATAAGAGCGCAAGGGCGGCGGCCGACAAGATGGCGGAAGCCATAGACGATGCGGGAGAAATCATCATATTCGCCAATGACTCGAAGTCAAAGTCTGCACAGGAGCGGGAACAGTCGTTCACGGCACAGGTTGCGGAGCAGCATCCGAATGTCGATGTCGTGGATGCCTACCACAGAGATCAGCTGCCTGAGATGCAGAAACGGGTCGCGGATGAGATAAATGCAGGAACATACCAAAGAGACGGAGAAGAGCAGCCGGCGGAAGAGATAGCCGCGGACAGCATTACGGAAGAAGATGTCATAAATTACCTCTTTGCAAAACATCCAGACGTCAAGGGCTGTTACGCCACAAGCGGAGAGGCCGTGAATATGGTCGTGGACGCCGTAGACAGACTGGAACGGAAGGATTTGAAAATCATCGGGTATGACGCGGATGACGCAGAAATAGAGTCTATGTCGGAGGGCAAGATTACAGGGCTCATCGTACAGAATCCATTTGGTATGGGGTATGCGACCGTGGTTGCCGCGGCGAGAGCCGCGATGAAAGCCGGCAATGAAGCGGTTGTGAATACAGGCTATACATGGGTGACGGAAGAAAACTATAAAGACAAAGCTATCAAAAAATTATTATATTAACATTCAGATTGATGTTCTGCGCGGCTGCCGCGCCGGACTGCGATGGGGAGAATATGGGGAATAGAGAGAAGCGGCTAGACGAATACAATTACCGTTCAGATAAAAATGGCTGGAACTTTGTCCATGTGGAAGGAAGCCCTCTGGAGAGAGGATATTCTTATGGAAGGCTCATGGCAGGGGAAATAGAGGCTGCCGTTCTGGAAGCGGCAAGCCTCGTGGAGCTGCAGACAGGACTGGACTGGAAGTTTTTCAGAGAAAGCGGCGCAAGCATCCTTCCTATATGGAAGAGACACATGAGCCGGGAGCCGTATCGGGAATTCCTGACGGAGATGGACGGGATGGTCCGGGGAGTAAGGGAAGAAATTCCGACCAGCCGTCTGACTGTAGACGATCTGATCCTATGGAATGGCTACGAAGAACTTATGAACTACTGGCTTCCGACCGCGGTAGATGAGATATACGACAGCCTGTCCGGACGGCACGTAAAAGGAGGGGCATCCAGACGCCGGGGAGGCGGGGCGGAGGACCGCTGCAGCGCGTTTATAGCGACGGGTTCCTATACGGCTGACGGAAGGATAGTCATGGCCCATAACAGCTTTACCCCTTTTGAGAACTGCAACTATATGAATGTCATAGCGGACATCGTACCGGAGCAAGGCAGCCCGTTTATCATGCAGACGCTGCCGGGATATATCCACAGCCTGTCCGACTTTTACGAAACGAGGACCGGCGCAGGACAAGGGCTTATGATAACCGAAACTACAATAGGGGGATTTGCGGTCTATGATGCAAAGATGGTTCCGGAATTTGCCAGAATCCGTCATGCGGTCCAGTATGCCGTGACGCTGGATGAATTTGCCGAGCTGTTCTGGAAAGATAACAATGGCGGTTATGCAAACACATGGCTGGCAGGAGACATCGGGACAAACGAGATCATGCGGTTCGAAGCCGGACTGAAATTCTGTCATATTGATAAGACGAAAGATGGATATTTTGCAGGCTTCAACGCTCCGTTGGATCCGCGTATCCGCAACCTTGAATGTACGGACAGCGGATTCGCTGACATACGCAGACACCAGGGTGCGAGACAGGTAAGGATTCCGCAGCTTATGGAAGAATATAAGGGCAGGATAGATAATGAGACCGCCCAGAGGATAATAGCGGACCATTATGACGTATATCTTAAAAAAGAGAATCCGTGTTCAAGGACAGTGTGTTCACATTATGAGCTGGATATGAGGGAATATATGTGCCAGCCGGGACGTCCGGCACCATATGAACCGAGAGGGGCCGTCGACGGCGTGACGGCGTCCGCCTGCGACGCGCTGGATCTCAGCCTGTGGGCCAGGTGGGGGAGCTCCTGTGGAATGCCGTTCTGTGCGGCAGAATTCTTAGAGAGCAATCCCCAATTTGGATATCTGGGACAATTCCTCAAAGACCGTCCGAGCCAGCCTTGGACAAAATTCGGACATAGAGAAAGCCGGCAGTAGGTTACCTACTCCGGCTTGCATTTTGGAAGGGAAAAGCTGAATTCCGTGCCGACGCCTTCCGTGCTCACTACATTTACATTTTCACCGTGCGCCTGGATTGCCTCTTTGACGATGGCAAGTCCGAGTCCGGTGCCTTTTTTATCCTTACCGCGGGACAGGTCCGTCTTGTAGAACCGCTCCCAGATTTTGTTAAGCGCATTTCTTGGTATGCCAATTCCATAATCCTTGACAGAGGTAAACACCTTTTCCCCACGTTCTGTAGTTTCTATCGTGACGATAGAATCCGAATCGCTGAATTTAATCGCATTGTCCAGCAGATTATAAAGCACCTGCTGGATTTTACGCTTGTCTGCATTTACACATAAGTGCTTTGTGGCAAATATAAGTTCAATGGATATCTTCTTCTGCGTGCACGTGCCCTCAAAAGAGGCAGCCACATTCTTTATCATCTCGTGTATATCAAATGGCTCTTTGTTCAGCAGAAGATTCTGCGTGTCAAATTCATTCAGGGTGAGCAGATCCTGTGTAAGATCGGTGAGCCGTTCGGTCTCGAATAAGATAATCTTTAGATACTTTTCCTGAAGCTCCTGCGGTATCGTGCCGTCCACCATAGCCTCCACGTAGCCTTTGATGGATGTGAGCGGAGAACGGAAATCATGTGACACATTTGCCACGAACTTCTTCTGGTAGTCCTCCATATCCCTCAGCTGTGATGACATATAGTTGAGGGAAGCGCCGAGATATCCCATCTCATCTTCCGTGTTCAGAGGAATCTCGTAATCCAGGTTGCCGGAGGCATACTGCGTGGCGGCTTCTGTTATCTTGCGCAGCGGACGGTAGACAAAGAACTGGAACGCCAGCAGGATGATAAAGGACAGGATATAGATGACTCCCATCGATATATATACGGAATTAAGAAGCAGGTCGCGGATCTCCATGACATCTGACATATGCTTGTGCATGATAAGATAGCCTTTTGGCGTATAGTTATATACGACCGGTGCGATGACGGTAATGACTTCCTCATCGAAGCATCCGTGATAATCCCCTACCTGATACTGAGAACTTCCGCCTTCCGCCGGATTAAAGTCTTCAATCTGTCCGGGCGCCATCGGGTAATCGTCGGACTGGGCGGAAACGATTATCTTGCCCTCCCGGTCCACGAACCATATGGCGGCATCCAAATGAGATTCCATGCCCCTCAATTGCAGATGCACGTCTGAGGAAGTCAGACGGTTGGAAAAGTAGTCCGGCAGATAATCGCTTGCCACGATATTGGCTTCCTTGTACATGCTGCCGGACGTATAATCCTCAAGCCGCCCTTCCGTAAGTCCGGAAGTCAGGGTGGCGATTGTAAAGAAGCCCAGGAATCCGAAGATGATATATACAATTATAAACTTTAGATACAATGTGCTGCGCATGCGTATTCCTCTTATTTTACTTCAAATTTATACCCGATTCCCCATACAGTGCTGAGTCCCCATGTACTGTGGTCTTTGATTTTTTCACGAAGCCGTTTGATATGGACGTCCACGGTACGGGTGTCCCCGATGTATTCATAGCCCCATATCTGATCCAGCAGCTGCTCCCTCGTAAAGACCTGGTTCGGGGAGGAGGCGAGGAAATATAGTAGCTCCAGCTCCTTTGGAGGCATATCTACATTCCCTCCGTCTACGACGACGGAATAGTTCGTCAGATTGATGACGATACCGGGATATTCCACGCATTTCCCCTTGTCTTCTGCCGGTTCTTCCACCTTCGGAACCGCCTGATAGCGGCGGAGGACCGCTTTTACCCTGGCCACCAGTTCCTTTGAGTCGAAAGGCTTCATCATGTAGTCATCAGCGCCGAGCTCTAGACCGAGCACCTTATCGAACACCTCTCCTTTGGCAGAGAGCATGATGATAGGAACATTGGATTTGGAACGGATTTCCCGGCAGACCTGGTAACCGTCAATCCCTGGCAGCATGAGGTCCAGCAAGATCAGGTTCGGCTGGTACGTATCATAAGCGATAAGCGCCTTTTCCCCATCATGTACCATCATCGTGTCGAAGCATTCCTTTGTCAGATACAAGGAGATGAGTTCGGCTATATTTTCATCATCATCTACGATTAATATTTTCTGCTTGTTTACCATAACTGGCCTCCTTCATATATTATTTCAGTTCCACTATCGTGACGCCTGCGTCCCCTTCTCCGAAAGCGCCCAGACGATATGACTTTACACGTTTCTGCCGCTTCAGGTAGTTATGGATGCCTGTGCGCAGGGCACCGGTTCCTTTGCCGTGGACGACACGTACTGCAGACAAATGAGCCAGCGAGGCATCGTCAAGATACTTATCCAGTTCCGCGACAGCTTCGTCTACCGTCTTGCCGAGAAGGTTGATTTCAGGACTTACCGAGAAGGCCTTGCCCATCTTCATCTTGCCCTTGCCTGTTTTATGCATCTGCTTTGCGGAGTAGGAAGGCGTGTCCTCAATAATCTCCAGGTCGGAGATATTGACCTGGGAACGGAGAATACCCATCTGAACGGTGACATTTCCTTTGGAATCGGGAAGAGAGCTCACAGTACCGTTCAGGTTCATACTCAGCACCCTGACGGATTCGCCGAGCCTGAAATCTCCTGGTTTGTGCTGCTTCTTCGGTCTTTTTGCTTCCTGGTTCATACCGGTGGCAGTGGACGTCATTTTTTTACGCAGCCTTTCACGTTCTCGCTCCATGTCTGCGGCTGAGATGTTCTCTTTGCCGAACTTGTGGAAATTACGTATCGTTTCATCAGCCACGTCCTTGGCCTCCGCCAGGATGGCATGTGCTTTCTCGTTTGCTTCACGGAGGATCCGTTCTTTCTGCTCCTCCAGTTTTTTCTGCTTTTGGCTGGCTTCATTTTTCAGCCGTTCCAGCTCCCGCCGGTAGGATGCTATCTCTTCCTGCTCTTTTTCTATCGTGCGCCTGCTCGTCTCCAGATCTGCCAGGAGATCTTCAAAAGATTCATCCTGTTCGGACAGGTGCCTCTTTGCCTCTTCTATAATATAGGAAGGGAGTCCGAGCTTTCCGGCGATGGCAAAGGCATTGCTCTTGCCTGGGATTCCGATGAGAAGATGGTACGTGGGCCGGAGTGTCTCCACATCAAATTCACAGCATGCATTTTCCACGCCGGAAGTTGTGAGGGCATACACTTTCAGTTCACTGTAATGGGTAGTTGCCATCGTGCGGATGCCCCGCTCATGCAGATGGTTCAGGATAGATATGGCCAGGGCGGCTCCTTCGGTCGGATCGGTGCCTGCGCCCAGTTCGTCGAAAAGGACGAGAGAGCGTTCATCTACCTGTTTCAAAAAGGATACGATATTCGTCATATGTGAAGAGAAGGTGCTCAGGCTCTGCTCGATGCTCTGTTCATCACCGATATCGGCATACACATCATAAAACACAGACAGCTCTGAACGGTCAAGAGCAGGAATGTGGAGTCCTGCCTGGCCCATGAGGGTAAAGAGGCCGACGGTCTTAAGGGAGACCGTCTTTCCGCCCGTGTTCGGTCCGGTAACGATGAGCAGATCGAAGGCGTCGCCTAATGTTATCGTAATCGGTACGACAGTATGCCGGTCAAGAAGCGGATGCCGCCCTTCCCGGATATGGATGCGGCCTTCTGTATTGAAGAGAGGCATGCTGGCATTCATGTCCAGGGCAAGGGAGCCCCTGGCAAAGATAAAATCCAGCTCCGTGAGCACGGAAAAGTCCAGCCGGACGGATGATATGTGCTCGGCAGCCGCGGCGCTCAGCCGCGCAAGAATGACCTGTATCTCTTCCTGTTCCTTTGCATATAACTCTTTTAAATCATTATTCAGTTTTACGACAGCCATAGGTTCGATAAAGAGAGTCGAACCAGTGGAGGACTGGTCATGTATGAGCCCCTGTACGTGGCTTCTGTGCTCCGCTTTTACGGGGATGCAGTACCGGTCTCCGCGCATGGTGATGATGGGATCCTGCAGATATGTCCGCAGCGGCCCATTTACCATGCTGTTCAATGTACCGTGTACCTTATCGTTGATCTGGCCCATCTGGCGCCGGATGTTCTTCAGCGTGCTGCTGGCATCATCACTGATTTCATCCTCTTCGATGATACAGCGGCGGATTTCACCGGACAGTACGGTAATCGGCTGGAGCTGTTCAAAACAGGAGTCCAGACAATCGGACGGCTCATCTGTAGTCTCATGACGTCCGTATGCTTTGGCACGGCCTGCGGCTTCCAGCAGCTTACAGATCCGAAGCAGCTCTCCGCTACCGATGACAGCTCCGATTTCCAGACGTTTCATAGAGTCCTCGACTGGGCAGCTGCCACTAAAAGAAAGCCGTCCCTTCTTTACTATCCGGGTAAAGGCGGCGGCCGTCTGTTCCTGGGCGGCCTGTATGTCCCCGGGAGCCGTTATCGGTTTCAGCCTACGGCACCGTTCCTTTCCGGCGTTAGAGGACGCGTGTCCGGCCAGCATTTCTATTATCTTGTTGTATTCGAGTTTTACTAATGTTTTTTGATTCATTTTATTCACCTAGACTTATTCTAACCTATTTGTCCCATAAAGAAAAGGATAAATATTGAACATTCACCGGCGATACGGTATACTATATTAAGGATTGTAAAGGAGTATTGCTATGTCTATGGAAGAACAGAAAGATCCACTAGAACATACAGAAGAGCAGGAAGAAGAGCAAGAATTTTCCTTTCTGCAGGAAACAATCAAGGACGAGGCGGGCGGAACAAAGAAGACAAGGAAAAATATACTGCGGATGATTGGACTTGGACTTGTATTCGGCATTGCAGCCAGCTTTAGTTTCTGTGTGCTTAAACCGTGGTTTGAGCAGCAGCTTCAGAGCAATCCTGAGAAAGTCACGATTCCGAAAGAAGAAGAGCAGGAGGACACGGCGGACGAGGACGGCACAAAAGACGGCACGCAGCAGGTTCTCGACGAGGAGAGCTACCGCCAGATGAACCAGGCTTTAAACGCGGTCGCGCAGGAAGCGGCGAAGAGTGTTGTAGAGATAAATGGGATATCGGGAGACGGAAGCTGGCTGGAGGCCGATTACGATCAGAAGAACAGCGTGTCAGGCCTTATCATTGCGGATAATGGACAGCAGCTTCTCATGCTTGGAAAGACCTCCATATTAAAAGAGAGCAATGAAGTGACCGTTACCTTTTATGACGGAAAGACATATAAGGCGGGTGTGAAGAAAAAGGATTCCAACCTCGGGCTTGGCATCTATGCGGTCAACAGAAATGACATCCAGGAGAGTACCTGGTCCCAGTCGAAGATTGCAGTGCTCGGAAGTTCGAATTCATTATCAAAGGGGGAGACTGCCATAGCGGTAGGAAAACCGTTTAATTATGCGGGGGGCACGGGTTACGGTATCATCTCTTCCAACAAGAATGTCATTGATGCCGCGGACGGACAGTACCGGCTCATCTGTACGGACATACCGGGTACGGCGAAGGGGACCGGATTCATCGTCAACCTGAAGGGGGAAGTGACCGGCATCATCGACCAGAGCATTTCCGATGAGGACAGTATGAGGCTTACGACCGCATATGGGATATCTGACTTGAAGGAACTGATTGAGCTGCTTTCGAATGGGAAAGCGGTGCCTTATATCGGGATACTGGGCATAGACGTGACAGAGAGCATCGAACAGCAGGGGATTCCGCAAGGTGTGTACGTGAAAGAAGTAGAGGTGGATTCGCCGGCCATGTCTGCAGGAATCCAAAGTGGCGACATCATCACGAGCATCGGGGGCGCAGAGGTAAAGACCGTATCGGCCTACCAGTCCGTGCTCATTGACAAGGCGGTTGGCAGCAAGGTAAAGATAAAAGGCCAGCGTCAAGGATCCGGAGGTTACGTTGACATTGATTTTAACGTGACGATAGGAAGTAAAGAATAAAGAAAGAGGCAGCTATATGAGATACATTAATACCCTACAGGAGGGCGAGACAATAAGGAACATCTACCTTTGCAAAGGGAAACGTTCCGCAGAGACTAGAAACGGCAAGCCATATGATAACCTGCTGCTGCAGGATAAGACGGGAACGCTGGACGGAAAAGTGTGGGATCCGAATTCCGGCGGAATCGCAGATTATGATGAGATGGATTTTATAGAATGTTATGGAGAAGTGACGAGCTACAATAACAATCTCCAGTTGAACATAAAGCAGATCAGAAAGGCCCAGGAAGGGGAATACGTGGCGGCAGACTATATGCCGACGACGGAGAAGAGCCCTGACAGCATGTACGAGGAACTGCTCGGATATATCAGTCAGATTGACAATTCATACCTTCGTCAGGCAGTAGAATACTATTTTGTGAACGACGAAGCATTTGTCAGGAAATTCAAAGGGCATTCCGCCGCGAAGAGCGTACATCACGGATTTGCGGGAGGACTGCTGGAACATACATTGAGCGTCGTAAAATTATGTGAATATATGGTGGGCGCTTATCCGATACTTAGCAAAGACCTGCTCTATGCAGCCGCAATCTGCCACGATATCGGCAAGACCGTGGAGCTCTCCGCGTTTCCGGAGAACGATTACACAGACGACGGACAGCTTCTCGGGCATATCGTCATCGGAGTAGAGATGGTAAGCGATGCCGTACGCACGATACCGGACTTCCCGGATAAGCTCGCCAGCGAGCTGAAGCACTGCATCGTGGCGCACCACGGAGAACTCGAATACGGCTCTCCAAAGAAGCCGGCCCTTGCAGAGGCGCTGGCGCTCAACTTTGCAGACTGCACCGATGCGAAGATGCAGACACTGACAGAGATATTCAAAGACAAAAACAGCAACGACTGGCTCGGCTATAACCGCCTGTTCGAATCAAACCTGCGGAAGACCAGCGTGTAGAGAATTAAATTGGGGACGTAACAAAATTCAAAAGTGTTACGTCCCAAATTAACTTTTGCCCTGTACCTTTTTGTGAAAAGGAGTATTATTATGCGGAAAAATGATGTGGTTACGGTTGCAATAGAAGATATCGGAATTAACGGCGAAGGGATAGGAAAGGTCGATGGATACGCCTTGTTTATTAAGGATGCGGTTATCGGCGATGTGGTGGAAGCCAAGGTGACGAAGGCAAAGAAAAATTATGGGTATGCAAGGCTTGTGAATATTCATACAAAGTCCAAATTCCGTACGGATCCGAGGTGTGATGTGGCCCGCCAGTGCGGAGGCTGTCAGATTCAAGCGATGTCTTATGAAAGGCAGCTTGAATATAAGAAGGAGAAAGTCAGGAACAATCTCATACGGATAGGCGATGTACCGGAAGACTTGCTGCGGAAGGTGATGGAGCCTATCTGCGGGATGGAGGATCCTTATCATTATCGTAACAAGGCGCAGTTTCCCGTCGGTACGGACAGGGAAGGCAATTTGATTACTGGTTTTTACGCAGGGCGGACACATCAGATTATTCCCCATATGGACTGTGCTATCGGTAGAGAGGAAAATAAAGACATTCTGGACATCATCTTAACGTTTATGAAGGAATATAAAATTCTGCCTTATGATGAGACGAGCCACAGGGGGCTTGTCCGCCATATTTTAATCCGCAGCGGGCACAGGACGAATGAAATTATGGTGTGCCTCGTAATTAATGGAAACGAAGTTCCTTATAGCCAGATCCTGACGGAACGCCTGGCTAAAATTCCAGGGATGAAGAGTATTACCTACAGCATCAACCGGGAGAAGACGAATGTAATCATGGGCCGGGAAACCGGGATTTTGAGGGGACAGGAGTACATCACGGACTATATCGGTGACATCAGGTATCACATCTCTCCGCTTTCATTCTACCAGGTAAATCCTGTGCAGACGGAACAGCTCTATGGAACAGCATTAGAATATGCTGGCCTCAGTGGCAATGAGACAGTTTGGGATTTGTACTGTGGCATCGGTACAATCTCTTTGTTTCTGGCAAGGAAAGCAAAGCAGGTGTATGGAGTGGAAATCGTTCCACAGGCTGTCGAAGACGCGAAACAGAACGCGCAGTTAAATGGGATTAAGAATGCGGAGTTCTACGCTGGTAAGGCGGAGGAAATCCTGCCGGAGAAATATGAAAAGGACGGAATCCAAGGGGATATAATCGTCGTGGATCCACCTAGAAAGGGCTGCGAGGAATCCGTGCTGGAGACGATGGTGAAAATGAAGCCGGAGAAAATCGTGTATGTGAGCTGCGATTCTGCCACGCTGGCCCGGGATGTAAAGTACCTGAGGGAGAGAGGGTATGAGGTGGGGAAGGTGAAGGCAGTGGATATGTTTCCGCATAGCGTGCATGTGGAGACGGTTGTGTTGCTGGAGAGAAAAGCCCAGTAAATCAAGGGGTTTCGGGGTTTTGAGCAGGATATGTAGGTGTGCTTTTGTGGGTGGTAGAGGTGTAATATGTTACCGATGACCGTGGTGGGGTAAGGAAAATGAACGTTTGGGCAATAGATTGTATATAAGTTTAAAGGGGGGTATATGAAGAATCATTTTATATATGAAAAGATTACCCTATTCACGGTTAGAAAAAATGGTTTGTAGAGGGGCTGTTTCTTGTCTATGTAGGTTTGTCAAACATTTGTTACAGTGACCGTAAATAATCCTTTAAGACCTCATTCGGTGTTTTCCAGCCTAGAGGGCGCATGGGGAAATTGTTATAGTCCCTACGGTTATACACCTTCAGCTGCGCAGCAAAGTCCTCAAAGGAATAGAACAGATGGGTCGCATAAAAACGCTCATTATCTTTCCGATAGCTGCGCTCTACCTTCCCGTTGTGACGAGGGGTAAAGGGACGGATGACCTTGTGCTTTATCCCATGTGTTTCCAAGCGCTTTTGGAAGAGGGTCGGCTTGTCCCGATAAGAAGTAAAGCGGTTGGTGAACTCCGATCCATTATCCGTCTGGATGCACGCGATGGAGAGGGGGAACGCTTTTACGAGGTGTTCCACAAACTGCGCGGAAGAATAGGTGCTGTGTTCCTCAAAGGCTTCCACGAAGCGCCATCTGGAATACTCGTCAATGGCAGTGTACTGGAAGAACTGCTTCCCGATGACCCTGCTGTTTTTGAGGCAGGCGGAAGGGACGAATTTCATATCCACCTGAATACACTGGCCGGGATACTCCATCTGCTCATAGGGCTTGGGGATGTACTTTGGATTGGGCGGATGGACGGCCATGATGCCCCGTTTTTTGAGGAAGCGGTAGAGTCCGGTGATGGAGCGGGAATAGCCGCGCTGCCTGAGCTTGACCCAGAAGACGACCAGTCCGGCATCCGGGTTGCGGCGGCGCATATCCGAGATAAGCTTAGCCTCCTGAGGGTTATGCTGGCTGGGGTGATGGTGAGGCCGTCTGGAGCGGTCACGCAGGGAATCCATGGAGCCGTCAAAGCGGCGTTTCCAGCGGTAGATATACTGCCGGTTGGTCTTGTATTTGACAGCGGCCTTGGTGACGCCATGGTTCTCAGCGTATCGGATCAGGGATAGACGGTATCTCATATCTTGTGTTATACTAGCCATAGCAGAGAACTCCTTTTTTGTTTGTTTTTGTTGTGGTGACTAAAATATAACACAAAAGGCAGTGTCTCTGCTTTTTAAATATTCAGTTGTAACACATGTATTGTAATCCTACATGACTGCAAAGTAAGGTTCCTTTTTACACTTGACAGCAGCGAGAGCACATTGAATCATTAAAGGTTTTAAATAAGCACCTGCTTTTGCAATCCGAACAGATTTCTTTTTCCCGGCAGACTCATTGTTGGCTGGGGATAGACCGCACCAAGAGGAAAGATGTTTTGTATCTTCAAAAACATCCATGTTTACGCCGATTTCCGCAAGAATGATAGTGGCACTGATATCAGACATACCAGGTAATGCGGCAATTAGTTCTACGAATGTCCAGTAAGGCTTCATTCGGACATATAGTTCGACCTCCGTTTGAGTGACCATATCTTCTAGGTATTCAAGGTGGCCTCTGGCAAGAGTAAGCTTTTTGGCCTGGTCAGATTCTATTTTATAACCAGAGATAGCAGCAAAGATTTCATCCGAACTGGCCTTCGTGTTTTTGCGAATCAGCTTGCGAACAACCTTATCCTCAATGGATTCAGAGGTGTTCTCCAGGAGATAAGACATAATCTCGGTAGCTGTTTTACCGAACGGATCGGAAAAGATATTTCCGATGCCAATATTTGAGACAGTCATGCAGTTTTGAATCCGGTTCCTTTCAGAGGATTTCATACAGACGAGTTTAAAGCGATAGCGAGCCAATTCGCGAAGTTGACGAAAATCTCTCGGAGGAATAAAGGAACTTCTGACCAAATCGAATTTATAAAGGTCAGCAATCCAGCGAGAATCTTTTTTGTCGGTCTTCTTACCTTTAATAGCTTTCACATACTTAGGGTGAGTGAGACAGACGTCCATGTCAGCTTCAAGGTAATTAAAAATAGGAATCCAATATTTACCCGTGGACTCCATGCAAACATGATAGCAATCATTTTCAAGTAACCAATCGTGAAGTTTTTGGATATCGGAGTTGATGGTAGAGAACGTTTTCTGTTCATACTCAGATATTCCGTTTGAATCAGTGAAAACAATGGTAGCAACGATAAGTTTTTTGTGGACATCAACGCCACAACAGATGGGGTATTGCAGCTTTAGCATAATATCACCACCTAATCTTAGGAAAAGAAATAGCAACAGTGACTGTCAACCTGCGACTATTTAAACATGGTTTAATACCGATGATAAGAGTCCGGGCTCAATGTCCCACTTGTTTGTGCTTGAAAGGTTGACGGCACATATATATATATGCGGGGCCGAAAATAAATTCGCCACTTCTCCTCCCGTGCTCTGTAGTATGCTGCTATTTCATACAACAATTATAAAATAACTGGAGGGTGGGCACAACCATTTTCATTACCTGTTTGTGCCTTGAGCGAAGCGAAAGGAATGTAGAATATATGAAAGATAGAATTGAAATTTGTGGTGCAATAGCATCTGGGAAAACCACCATAGCAACGGCATTTTTAAATGTAGGTTACAAAACTGAATTTGAGGATTTTTCGAAAATTTCTATGTTAGATGATTTCTATTCCGAGCCACTCACTGTGTCATTTGAGACAGAGATATCTTTTACGTTGCAGCACTATTATCAAATTAAAAAGGCATTATGGAATAATGAGCATATTGTTTGCGATTTTTCATCTGTTGACGATTACGCTTTTGCATTATCAATACTAAATAAAGAAGAAATGGAAATCTACGATCGGATTTTTGCATATATAGTTAGTCAAATAGATAAACCACAAAAACTAATTAAACTTAATGCCTCTTCTGATGAATTGATTAGAAGGATAAAAACGCGTGGTAGGGCGAACGAACAAAGTATTAATATGTCCTCGCTATTAAAGTTTGAAGAAAGTCTTAACATTGCAATCAAAAAGTTTTATGGAGGTATTCCATTAATAGATATAAATACGGAAAAGTATTCACCATCTGATTATCGCAAAGATTTTTTAGAGAGCTTATGAATACCATTTTGAAAAGACGAAGAACAATATGCATATTCAAGCCAGCATAAGACTTTTCATGTTTTAAGCTGGTTTTTATAATATCCATTTTCTCCACTCGACTATGCGATGTTATTGCATAAAATAATCTCGTTAACACAAACCGAAGTAAATGCAATAATAGAGTCATCTCACCGCATACGGAATGTGTGTTGTTGATGGAGAGGAAAGTGCGGTAAATCAAAGGGTTTCGGGGATTTGAGTAGGATATGCAGGTGTGCTTTTGTGGCTGATTAGGGTGAAATATATTCTTAGTTACCGTTGTGGTGTAAGGAAAATGAACATTTTGGCAAAAGGTTAGAATTCTATCAATTTTACTATTGTAGAAAATTATGATGGCCAAGGAGCATCCCGATTACACAAAAAGAACACTTTATAAGCCTATAGAACGGATATAAGTTTTGGATACAGATATGAATATTTTTGCTGAATTACTTGCAACTCTCATAGTTAAATATATCGATAAAATTGATTTAGAAAGTTTACCTAATCCATTGCCATCAGACCTACCAGAAAAATTAACAGAATAAATTGTAGGTATTATTGGAACAAGAAATAACGGCAAGCGCATAGCGTTGTTTTTTGTTGACAGTAGGTATCAGCGAAGAGGCATAAGGAAGTTGCTGTTACAGGCGGTGTTTGATTAAAGTGTATCGGATGAGATAACTGTCAATTCTTCGCTTTATCCCAAAGCAATCTATCATCCTGTCAACATAGAAAAAGGTATAGGAAAAGAGTTTCGCTAAAATGTATACTCACATTAGGGAAGCCCTTGCATTAAATAAGGATTGTAACTTAGAGTGATTTCTTTTACTATATTTCTAATTGGTACATCCTTTACTGGGTATTCTCCCAATATTTCCAAATTCATGATACAATAAAAAATAACTGATAAGAAAGGGGCAATTAATGTATGGCATATAGTTTTTTAACTTTAGCAAAGGATGTGCTGGAAAAAGAAAACATCCCATTATCCATTGAAGAAATGTGGGATACCGCAAAGAATCTGGGACTTCTTGAGAAGCTATCTTCTTCAGGAAAAACACCAATCCGCACCCTTTCAGCCAGAATCTATGTTGATATAAAAAATAATCCAGACACCATATTTGAACAGGTATGCAAACGTCCGGCAAAATTCTTTTTAAAAGGAAAAACTGCAGGGCTTAAAGAATATGAAGATAAGCAGAAACAGGAGAAGCGACACCAGAAACATAAATTTGGAGAAAGAGCGTTACATATTCTACTGTCCAGCTTCGTAAATGCCGATGAGCATTTTAAATGCTCCACAAAAACTATTTACCATGAGACATCCAAACGGGAAAAGAGCGGCAAGAATAAATGGCTGCACCCGAATATTGTCGGCGTACATTTCCCCTTTGAATCTTATACCGAGAATACACTCAAATTATTTGATATTCTAAAAGTAAACCCATATAAGCTGTATTCTTTTGAGATGAAGATTGATATCAACCTATCCAATCTCCGAGAATATTACTTCCAGGCTGTATCCAATTCCAGTTGGGCACATGAAGGCTATCTGGTGGCATTACATATTGCAGACGATCCGGAACTGATAGACGAAATGCGCCGCCTGAACAATGCTTTCGGAATTGGAGTTGTTCGGTTAGATGCCGAACATTTCATGCAAAGTGAGATCCTCTTTTCAGCAAAAGAAAAAGAATCGCTCGACTGGGATACCATTAACCGGTTGGTAGACAGTAACCCTGATTTTAAGAAATTCCTCGATGATTTAATGGAGGACATCAAAATCGGAAAGATAAAAAGCCGATATGATGAGGTGTACCTGGAAGAGGAGCAGATGTATCAGTATGCTCAGAAAAACAGCATACTGTCCTGACCACAAGTCCTAAAAGTCATTAATATCAAATACATTTTCATATCCCCACCGCTCATTATTTGTCATGCGGCTGTGGATATTTCTATTTAATTTCAATCCAATAATATGTAAATCAGTTAGTTGACGAATAAATGTTCTGTTTTCTGGTAATGCTCTCCATATAAAATAATTCAGAGGAGATGAACCATGAATACAGTCCAGAGGCTTAGATTCGGCAGATACGTGGAAACCCTGCGGAAAAGCAGAGGAAAATCCCTGCGTGAAACAGCCAAAGCAATAAAAGTATCCCCCCAGTATTACAGTGAGGTGGAAAAAGGAAGAAGCAGCACATTTACTGCTGAAAGACTCAAATTACTGTCTCAGTTCCTGCTGTTAAATGAGGAAGAATCCCATACCCTTTATGATGTAGCTGCCCAGTCCAGGACATCAAATGATGTGGTAACCCCTCAGGATTGTGCAGATTATATGCTTAGTAATTCATATGTGATAGATGCTCTGCGCCTGTCGATGGAAACCGGAGCGGGTGAAAAGGAGTGGCGGGTATTGCTGGATGAGCTTAGAGCAAGAAAGGGGTGATGGGCTATGTATCAACCAAAATTGAAAAAGAAGAGAAATGGTATCCCGGTCATGAGTAAAAGCGAAATGGATGCTCATGCTGAAAGAGTTCCTGTATATTTGCTGAAAGAGAGATGTGCCGATTATCTGTATGCAAAAAGGGGGACGTTGCTTATAGATAATACACTACTCAGTGAGTAGAAGGAATACAGGCTGCAATCTACGAAAGGGCATGAGTGCGGGCACCTGGCTGTTCCATTCCGATTATTATACAAATGTTGATTGCAGAAGTTATGATGCCTATAAATCAGAACCGGAGTTAACCGGATGTAAAAAAACAGATATCGAAGGCGGCGAAGAACAGGCTGGGAGGAGAAGACTGCTTACTGACCATGATTGGCTTGAGCACCAATCCAAATATTTCAGTGCGGCAATCCTAATGCCGAAAACACCCTTTCTCACAGCGGTATCAGATTTACTGGAAAACAGTGGGCAGGATACAACTACTTTAGCAGAATCATTATCAGAGATATTTCATGTATCCCCTAGTTCAGCAAATATCCGTTTAGCACAGTTGGGTTTGAAAGAGTATATAGGCAGGATGGGTAGAAAGCAAGAAAAAGAACCCTTTCAATTATTTTCACAGATATCAGGCACTTTGTGAACGGCAAAGTGCTGAATTTTAGGATGTGGTGTCAGTCAGTTGGCTGACACACCCAATGAACTCTTTATTTTTTTGATTATAGTGTCAACCAGCCAATTGATAGAAAAGGAAATGTATGCAAATGAAAGAAAAAGTAAATTGCCCTGTTTGCAGGAAACGGGCGTTTGATATTTGTTCATCGCCAAAAGGTGAGATTTGGATTGAGCTGAAATGTCCTCATTGTAGGAATATCGTTCAAATCCACCACAAGGGAATCAATCCTTCTGAAAGATGTAAACAAGTATCAATAATTTAATAAATACTACTGAGCAACGGATCCGCATTAGCGAGATACCAAATAGCCGGAGTAAAGCGAAATATCAGCTTACTCCGGCTATTTTTATGCCTATTTTTAGGTTGCTGCCACCGCTTTACTCGCCGGTAAAGAAAGGAGCAGCAATGAAAATTAAGTATGAATTTGTCACAGGTGAGAGACTGGAAATCGAAGTGGAGGATAACATTGGGGAGATAGTGGTTGAAATGGAGGTAATGCAGTCCCGGCGGAACCGGACGGAAACACGAAGGCATAATTCGTATGAGTCGATGCAGGAGCAGCGGCCGGGGTATAATCCCCGGCAGTTTATTGATGAGAAGGCTGACATTGAACAGTATATTGTGGATTCGGAAGATTGGGAGCGCCTGCATCAGGCAATTAGGAAATTAGAAGCGAAGGATGCTTTAATTGTCCACAAATACTTTTTTGAGAATAGGACGATGTCTTAAATCAGCGGTGAATTAGGCGTTCCAGCTATGGCAATTTCAAAACGGCTGAAAAAAATCCCCGATAAAATAAAAAAGTTCATGATTTAGTTTAAAAACGGGTTTTCCCGTGGCTATAAAGTAGAAACAAAAAATTTGAAAATGAAAGGAGTTTCTTAATGACGGAAAAATCAAAATTATTTTGAAAACAAAAGAGAATCCCACAGAAGCTGCGTTAAAGCAGGGGAAGTGGAGACGGTGTCAGAGGAAAACATGGTCACCAATGCGGTGAATAACATTTTAGGGCTAAACCCGATGGGCGTGTTTTATGAAGCCGGAGACAGCATTGATGGGATTGAATGGAATAACAGCCTGCTTCCCATCTGTCCGAACATGATTGGCGGTATTCTGCTGTTCTCCCAGGCACTGCCGGAGGAAGCGGATTACATCTATGCAGCTTCCAGCAATCTTCCGGTCGCTTATGCTTCCAACAATGTCAACTCTACAGCAAATCTGGCAAGGGGAAGCATGAACCTGACGGAGAGCAAGGCGTTAGAAAACGGATACAAATTTGTCTGGGAATTTACTCCCAGCCAGGGAAACGGCACGATTGCAGCGGTCGCCCTGACTAGTGCCCAGGGCGGAACGAATGGCTCTGGCAGCCAAGTGGGGGATGCCAGTACCTTTTTACAATTGAAAAGCATCCGTTTGGATGATTTGACCCAAGCGAAGCAGATGGTATTATTCGAGGCGGTAGAAGTGGATTTTGAGAATAACTTGCTGTATTCCATCATATATCAGGATACCGGAGTCCGTATTCGTAAGGTGCAGATTCCTATTTTCAGTTGGGGTTGAATGAGAAGCTGGATGATACAACATATGTGGTTCTGGATGACCAGGTGGTTCAGACCAGTACGTTTCAGTTCCTGGGCAGCTATACTTTATATGGGGAGTTTCTGGATGGCGGTGATGGATATTGGTACGGTTTTTCTAATGAGGGGAATTCCTTTGGCAGTGCGACGATGGTATGAGCGAAGATTAAGAAAGAGGATTATTCCGTCACGGAAGGGCAGTGGACACTTTCCAATGCCAAGCTGATGGATGTGGGCAACCGGGATGCAAATGGTTCATTTCCGGAGCGGGTGTTGAAATGCTGTATGCGGAATGGCTATTTATATGTAATGGCAAACAACAAGAAGGGCATCTATAAAATCAATACAGCGAATTCTTCTGATGTAACGTTGATACCCCTTGGATTTACTTCCAAATGGAAGCCACTGTGTGAGACAGGGACTTGTGAAGTATACATGACGCTGATTGGGGATTTGATTGTAGGCGGGGATTTTCAGGTAACAGCGAATGATGCCATTATCCGCGCCCAGGGAAGTTCCCAGCTGAATGATGCGGCAACACCGCTGTTCCAGTATAAGAATTTTCTTTTAGGCTGGGGCGGCAGTTATGGGACAGAGTACCGGACGATGTATCTTTTGACGCCTTATCTGGCAACGATTAACAACCTGTCTTCGGCAGTGGTGAAGACGGTGGATAAGACGATGAAGATTACCTATACCCTGACACAGGAATAAAACAGTTGATCAAGATTGGCATACAGGCAGCCTCCGGGCTGTTATTTTTATGCTTAAAAGTAAGGAGGACAACAGAATGAAGGATGTTGCAAATACAATGCAGTTTATATTTGCCGCTATAGGCGGTGCGATTGGAGCGGTAATGGGAGGATTTGACGGGTTTTTACATGCACTGATTGTTGTGGGCGGGGTGGATTATGTAACCGGGGTGATGGCCGGGATTTTAAATAAGGAGCTTTCCAGCCGGATCGGGTTCCGTGGAATTTTTAAGTAATTGTGATCTTCTGCCTGGTGGCCGTGGCTCATATCATTGATACCCATGTGATTGGGAATGGAAGTGTGCTGCAAACGGCAGTAATTTTCTTTTACCTGTCAAATGAAGGGATTTCGATTCTGGAGAATGCGGCCCATGTGGGCTTGCCAATTCCGAGGAAGCTGAAAGCAGTGCTGGAACAGATTAAGGAGGAAGATAAGTTTGAAACAAAAAAGTAGAGGTTACCCAAGAACAATAGGACATAGGGAAATAAACCATCGTTAAAGGTGGTCTTGAAAAGTAAATATAGACATAACACACTAATCAGGAAACAGAAGCTACATCATCTTTGATGGTATATCCTCGTTGTTTAAGCAGATTAAGCGCTTGTGAAGTAGTCAAGACTTTTGATTCGTTCACAGGACGTTGTTCAAGAAAGCCCTCTGATGTATAAGGTTTTAAATCTGTAAGTATGTGCCAGATAGCGGTCAGGAGCATACGACAGATGGCAATGACAGCTTTCTTGTGACCACGCCGTGCTTTGATATGTCGATAACGGTTAGTAATTTCAGGATGTTTCTTGGATTTAATTAAAGCATTTGCAACTTGCACCAAAACTGGTTTAAAATAAGAACCAGCACGGGAAATCCTAGTGGATTTGATTTTGCGATTGCTTTGGTCATTACGAGGACAACATCCAGCCCAAGAGGCGAGGTTTTTAGCTGTAGGGAAAACAGACATATCACCTCCGGTTTCAGAGAGCACCTGAATAGCAGTTAATGGGTTCTTATCGAATCCCGGTACGGTTCGGATAAGAGTAAGGGCTTCTTCGTATTTATCGCTGAGACGAAAGATTTCCCGTTCTATTTCTGTTTTGTGCATTTCTAATTCATCGATGTGGTTAAGGCATTGTCTGAGTTTCACAGCCTGTTCTGTAGAGATAGCACCATCAACAGCAGCCTGTATTTCTTCGATAGGAGTTTTACATTTGCCATCAACAAAAGGTGCTACATCAAAGTTTTCCCCAGGGTGTTGCAAAATCTGTTCCGTAATGGAACGAGAAGATTTACCAAATACATCAGAAAAGACATCATCTAGTTTTAGGTTAGATACGGTAAGACAATTTTGAGCACGATTTTTTTCACCGGTAATCATACAGGTGAGTTTATATCGGTATCTTACCAAATCTCTCAATTCACGGATGTCAGCAGGTGGAATAAAGGAAGGCTTGACCATTCCACACATATATAAATCGCAAATCCACTTGGCATCTTTACGGTCAGTCTTGTTGCCCTTTTGAGGCTTGGTATATTTGGGGTGGGAAAGAGTAATCCAGATCTTATTCTTCTCCAAAATATTAAAAACAGGAATCCAGTACTTGCCAGTTGATTCCATACAGACATCGGTACAATTATATTTGGCAAGCCAGTCACACAACTCTAGCAATCCTTTGGAAAAGGAAGAAAAGCGAGCTTGCTTATACTCTGTACGGCTGTGGGAATCCGTAATACCAATGCAGGCAAAGATCCATGTTTTGTGGACATCAAGTCCACAGCAGTTATTTTTTAGAATTTTAAACGACACAAAATAACCTCCTGGTGATTTATCATTATAAAACTGACAGTGACTGGCCATCCGGCAAAATCGAGTCGACTTTGGAAGAGATAAGTTTACGGGCTACGGAATGCGCCACTCATTGATGCCTTAACGGATGACCGACAAACATATAGCGATGCGAGGTTGCCGCTATACAGCCCCGCCACTCACCTCCACGTGTTCTGTAGTGTGTCAGTCTTATAAAAGAATCATATCAGAAGGAAAAAAGATTAGAAAGCGAAAAGCAGATAAAGGGTTTCATAACCCCATCGGTGCCTTTCGCAGAAAGGCGGATTATAGCGATGAAGATAAATAAACAGTATGTGTCAGATAAGAACACGTATTCGGGGAATACACCCCGGTATATCGTGGTGCATAACACAGACATCTTTGCAGCAGGAGCAGATGCCCTGGCTCATGCTAAGGCACAGTACAACGGTAACCTGAACACTTCCGTCCATTATTATACCGATGATAAGAAGACGGTTTATCAAACAGCTCTGCATAACAAGGGGTGCTGGCATGTTGGGGTAAACTACGGCGGCCGACTATTTGGTTCGGTGAATAACAAGAACAGCATCGGTGTGGAAATGTGTGTCAAGACCGGATATGACTTTAACAAAGCCTTTGCTAACACGGTAGAGTTTGTCCGGCAGTTGATGGCAGATACTGGTATTCCGGCAGACCGGGTGGTGCAGCATTATGATGTCTGTGCCAAGAACTGTCCGTCCCAGATAAGGAAGAAGGGGCTGTGGGAGGAGTTTAAGAAGCAGCGTGGTCATTTGAATGATGTAAAAGATAACAGTAACAAACAGAGCGGATCTGCCCAGACAATTAAGCCATTATCAGGATATGTGAAGATATTTTATAAAGGAAAAGATGGTTTGAATATCCGGAAAGCCCCTTGCATGGGTGACAATGTGGTAGATACTGTCTTTGACGGAACTTATACGGTTATTGGTATCAGCGAAGATGATTATTGGTATCAGCTTAAATCTGGGCTGTTTATCACCACAGGCCGGGAATATGTGCAGTTTATTGAAGAGGTATCGTCTGCCAACTATATGGTCAAGATTTCTATTCCCAATCTTCGGATTCGTAAAGGGCCGGGAACAAATTATGAGATTCAGCCAGGCTTTACAGGCAAAGGAGTATTTACAGTGGTAGAGGAAGCAGGTGGCCCCGGAGCTTCAGGATGGGGGCTGTTAAAAGCGTATCAGAAGGAGCGGAATGGGTGGATTTCGCTGGATTATGCCGTCCGTGTTTAACCGCCAGCAGATTTAAGAAAGAGTTGGATAAAGCCGCTGGAAACCGCTGAATTGCTTGACTTTAGAGGGCTTTAGAGTGATTAATAGACTACCAAAAAACGAAAGGAGTTCTTGTATTTATGGTGGTTGCAGGACGAATTAACAAGTTGGCATTTTACTGCCGGATGAATCACAGAAACCGTGACTATACACAATTTATTCCAGAAGTCAGTCAGACCTTAGATAAGCGGTTTGGTAAAGGAAATTGGGAGATGCAGATGTTTTATGAGATTGCCTCCGGGGTGGATCCGGCCAGAAAAGAATTTAACCGCCTTAAAATGGAGATGAGAGCCGGGAAGTTCGATGCCGTTATTATTATTACAGCGTAAAGATTATCAAGGGATTGGACGCAGTTTATGGATTTTATGAAGCTGTGCCTGGAGATGCAGATTGAAGTGATAACTGTCCGCCAGCCAGAGGATGCTCAACTGATTTATGACCGGATTATGAAGTTTGAAGAAGATTATTTTGAAGGGCGTGAATAGCAATGAGGATCCGAATTTTAGAGCCTATAGCAGAAATAAAACAGAAGAAAAAGAAGGTCTGTGCTTATGCCAGGGTTTCAACGGACAGCAGAAGACAGGAGGACTCGCTTGAAAAACAGCAGGAAACCTACGAGATGTTAATCCGTTCCAACCCGGAATATGAGTTTGCCGGTGTGTATTCAGACCAAGGTATCTCTGGCTATTGTGAAAAACGGCCGGGATTCCAGGAGATGATAAGAAAAGCGAAGGCGGGAGAAATTGATTTAATCATTACCAAGTCTATATCGAGGTTTGCCAGAAATACCGTTACCGTCCTGAAGGTTGTACGAGAGCTGAAGGGACTGGGAGTTGGTATTTTTTTTGAAGAAGAAAACATTAATACATTGGATGCCAAAGGTGAGGTTCTGCTGACTATTCTTTCTTCCCTGGCACAGGATGAGAGCAGGTCTATATCTGAAAATTCTACCTGGGGGATCCGCAGGCGGTTTGAAAAGGGGCAGCATAAGATGAGTACCAAGCGATTTCTGGGCTATGATACAGATGAGGATGGGAAGCTGGTGATTAACCGGAAGCAGGCTGTGATTGTAAAACGACTGTATTTTGAATATCTTAGTGGTAAAACGGTGGATTATATAAAACGGATATTTGAGCGGGAGGGTGTTGTTAATTGGGATGGCAGTACGAAGTGGCAGGCGACCACTCTGCAAAGTATGCTGGAGAATGAGAAGTATAAGGGCGATGCGGTTTTGCAGAAGAGTTATACAGTGGATTTTTTGACTAAGAAGCGGGTGATGAATCAGGGAGAAATACAGAAGTTCTATATTGAAGATGCCCATGAGGCGATTATTGAACCGTGGATTTGGGAATGTGTGCAGTTGGAGATTAAGTGGCGGAAGAGGTATCTGGAGGAGCATGGAACGAAGTCATATTCCAATAATACAGAGAAGAATCCATTTGCTTCAAAAATTGTCTGTGGAGAGTGTAATAAGGTATTTACCCGTAAGGGGTGGCAAAGCAGCACTGGGGAAACCAGGAAGATTTGGCAGTGTAGTGAGCGGTATAAGGTGAAAGGCGTTATGGGGTGTGGCAATCGACATGTTGAGGAGAGTACGTTGGAAAAAGCATTTGTCATGGCCTGGAATGGGATTTTGAAAAATAACGAATATTTTCTGCGGAAGTGGGAGGAACAGGAGAAGAGTGAAGATTTGCTTGAGGTATATCGAGCGAAGGATTTTCATGGGGTGTTAAATCAAACTGCAGAGTTAAATTATGTGGAACTAGATTTTATGCTAAGAATTCTACAATGCATTAAAGTTTTTGAGGGCGGAGGATTACTTGTTGTATTTTTGGATGGTACAGAGGTTGAATGCAAAAATACAGACTAACCTTTTAGCATATAGGTATAAACTGTTGTACTTAAGTATTTTGAGTGTTAAATTACAAAAAAAGTTGGTTGGAGTATAGTCCATAATTTCAAGCTCAAAATAAAACGAAAGTAAATAATTTGTGGTATCAAGGTAATGAGTATGATATAATTTAAGTTAATATTTTAAAATGTAAAAAGCAATATATGGTAATATGGGATGGCTTTTGAAGCCAGAACAGTAATAATATTTCCTGATTCACATTACATTTTTGATGAAGTTTTCTTAAATAAAAGCAAATATAGGATGGTACAAACGATGAAACCGTTTAACTTTAGATTTATTGATTTATTCGCTGGAATTGGTGGTTTTCATCAAGCAATGCGTTATTTAGGCGGAACATGTGTTATGGCAGCTGAAATCAATAAGGAATGTGTTAACACATATAATAAAAACTTTTCTACAGAAGAAGGGATTGTACGTGGGGATGTTAACGAAATTGATCCGGCATCAATTGCCCATTTTGATGTACTCTGTGCGGGATTTCCATGTCAGCCATTTAGTAAAGCGGGTCAGCAGAAGGGTTTTAGTGATAAGCATCGTGGGAACTTATTTTATAAAATCATGGATATTCTGGACGGACATCCTGAGGTGAAGTTCATCATTTTGGAGAATGTTAGGAATCTTGCAGATAAGACTGAAAATTGGGATATCATCACTTCAGAATTGAGGAGCAGAAATTTTTATATTACTGAAAGTCCAGTTATCCTTTCGCCTTCTGATTTCGGTATACCTCAAATCCGAGAGAGGGTATATATTCTGGGTATAAGAAAGGATATTCGCAATGAAAATATATTAACAAATGGTTTTATTCACATCGAAGATATGAATCTTGAAAAACACCGCAAAAGTTGTAAGTTAGGAGATGCCTGGTCTATTCTTGAAAAAGATGTTGATGATTCCTATATTATACCTGCTGAGCAAGAACTAATGATTCAGGCCTGGGATGAGCTAAGAATTAACACGGGAATTAAAGTTTTAGGTTTTCCTTTGTGGCTTGATAGTTTTGGGATTGGAAATGATGATACAGAAGTTGTTTATGCAAGTCAAGGATATGATGATATGCCTGGATGGAAGAAAAATTTCTTGCGTCGTAATAGAGAATTCTATCTTTCACATCATGAATATATTGATGTTTGGGTTGAAAAGTACAACATGAAGAATCGCATAAAATTATATAAAAAGTTTGAGTGGAACTGTGGTAAAGATGTAAAAGATATAAAAGAGTCACTTATACAGGTTCGTCAGTCGGGTATTCGAGCTAAACGACCGACATTTTATCCATCTTTAGTTGCTATAGTTAATACTCCCATTGTATGGGATAAAAGAAAAGGACATTATAGATGGATTACTCCAAGAGAAGCAGCAAATCTTCAGAGTTTTCATGGGAGATATAAATTTAGTGGCTCGGATAAGATTATCTATAAACAACTAGGTAATTCGGTAAATGTACGGATACTGAAGTTGCTTGGAGAAAATTTATTTAATCTAGCGAACAAAGGATGGGACGGTGATAGTAGTGGCGAAAAGAATTAATATTAGACCTACTAGTAGCGTTTATGGTACCTATAAAAGGCTTAGCTATCAGCCGTGGACTGCAATAGCTGAATTTGTAGATAATTCAACACAAAGCTTTTATGATCACAAAGATGAATTAATGTCCCTTAAATATGCTAAGGGATTACATATTGAGATCGATTATATTAACGATGATATTAATGGGGATCGTATTGAGATCTATGATGATGCATATGGAATGGAGTGGAATGATTTTCAACGAGCAGTTGTACTTGATCGTCCACCTAAAAATACCAATGGCAGAAACGAATTTGGTATGGGTTTGAAGACAGCTGCATGTTGGTTTGGTTCAATCTGGTCAATTGAGTCTACTAGTCTTAACTCGAAGAATAAATATTATACAGAAATTAATATTGATGAATTAGGAAAATACAAAACGGAAGAGATTGATGTTAAAGAGGAAGTTGTAAGTCCGAAAAAGCACTATACTAAAATTGTTATTAGAAGGCTTAACAAGAGAATTAATGGGTCTCGTACAGTTGCTAAAGTCAAAGAGCTATTAAGTAGTATTTATCGAGAAGATATTCGTAGTGGACTTGTTGAAATTTACTATAATGGAGTTATGTTGCAGTTCAAAGAGGCACCAATTTTTGTTGAGCAAATTAATGACAAAGAACAAGCTTGGAAGAAAGATATAGAATTTTCAGTGAGACATGAGGGACAGGATTTAAAGGTATCTGGTTTTATTGCTATTCGAATACCGGGTAGTGTGAAAGATGCAGGTTTTACACTTTTAAGACGTGGACGAGTAATAGTGGGAGGTTCTGAAAAGAACTATAGGCCGACAGAGTTATTTGGAGATGCCAATTCCTATGCATGGCAGCGTCTATTTGGCGAATTACATATGGACAATTGGCCAGTTACACAGGCAAAAGATAATTTTGACTGGCATAATAGTGGACTTGAAGAAGCTTTTATTAATGAGTTGTGTATCTATACCCAGGATTATAGGCGGAAAGCAGAAAGCATTAGAGTTCGTGAAAAAATAAATACAAATGACTTGGTTAAAAATGCTGTTAGCGGATTGTCTGATGCGGGAATTGTTGAAGATGCTGTAGTTGAAATTGTAGAACGGCCCAAAATAGATATAGATGAAACCAATGTTGAGAAAAATGATTCTGAAAATGGAGATTCGGAAAAGATAATAGAACCTGAGGTGGTTGTTAACCAGAATGACGATGGTGTAATCATAGAGGGGGGAGATCAAGTTAATTATACATTTAAGTATAAGAATAACAGTTATCTCTTTCATATATTATTTGAGATGAATGATCCAACAATGGATTGGCTTATTGTTGAATCGAACGGAGTTTCAGAGTATACATTATCTATTAACATGAGGCATTCCTTTTTTAAGCCTTTAATAGAGAAGAAAGAATTTTTGCCTATTATGACACGTATGTGTATTGCTCTCGTTTTAGCAGAAATTGAGGCTATGCTGATTTCACCTGATGGTAAAATCGAGGCTAGTGCAATTCGTTTAAAGATGAATGAAATTCTCGAAAATGTACGAAAGGGGATTTAAAGAGAATGGAGGAACAGTGGATTTCTGTTATCGATGATGAAGATACAAGTCTATGGACAATAGAAGTTGATGGTTTTTTTAAATCGAACGTGGAGAAACAAATGACTGCGGATGAAATGACACAAGATGCAATCGATTCTGTGTTTATTAATGCTGCTCGCATTCTCGGTCATTGTCCAAATCCTCACAATGACGAAGAAGTGGCAAAGACTGGAATTGTAATTGGCAAGGTACAAAGTGGTAAAACTTTAAATTTTATCTCTGTTCTAGCATTAGCGTTTGATAACGGCTATGATATTGCTATTGTATTAGGGGGGAACAAATTACAATTATTAAAGCAGAATGCTTCTCGTATTAACTCAGCTTTTAATGTCGATTCCGAACGACTAACAGTATTAAAAACAAATAGTAATAAGTCTTTGATAAATCCATCAAGTATAAAAGACTTCATAGAAAATGGGAGGAAAGTAATAATTGTTGGTTTAAAGCATGATAAGCACATAAGTCAAATTGCGGAGATATTTAATAACGAATTTCTTTCGAGTTTACCAGTATTGGTTGTAGATGATGAAGGCGATCAAGCCACTTTAAATACTCGTGCATTTAAAAACTCTATGAGTACAACATATAATTCGGTTTTAGATTTGAAAGCAAAGTTAAAGCGTCATTGTTTTCTATCTGTTACAGCCACCCCACAAGCTAATATTTTAATTGAAGCATTTGACAAATTGTCTCCTGATTTTGGGGAATTAGTATATCCAGGAGAGGGGTACTGTGGTCTTGAAGCATTTCATGGCGAGAATTGTGACAAATATATCTATGAGATACCAACAACTGAAGGAAGCCTTCTGGAAGATAAGGGGGTTCCTGAATCAGTTTATAAAGCAATAGCGATGTTTTTTGTTGGAAATGCCATTAGATATAGCCGAGGAGATATGGGGAAGCATGCTATGCTTATTCATCCAAGTCAGAAAAAGTATGATCATCGTATTGTATTAAATAAAATTCAAGGAATTATTGATAATTGGAAGTCTAAGGCTAAAACAAAGATTTCTGGCAGAAATGATATTTCATATTTGACCCTTAGAAAATATCTTGTTTTGGCATACGAATCCTTTATAAATGATGGAATTGTCTGTGTACCGTTTGAAGAATTAGAAAATACGGTACTTAATAGAATTAAGCTATGTTCGCCTGTACATATTTGCAATAGTGATGAGAATGCGACTGATAATTCCAAATTATATAAAACAAATATCTTTGTTGGCGGGAACCTCGTTGAACGAGGCATAACTATCAAAGGGCTTGCTGTAACATATATTACTAGAAGAGCCAAGGGTAAAAGTAATGTTGATAACACAGAACAAAGGGCACGGTGGTTTGGCTATAAAGCTGGATATTTAGATGTATGTAGAGTGTTTACTACAAAAGATATTAAAGACGATTTTTCCAGCATACTGGAACATGATGATGATATGTGGGCATCAATAGAGCGTGCACAGGAGAGAGGTATTCCTTTTAAAGATATGCCACGGATATTTTTATTAGCACGTACAGCCTTTTTGGAGATGACACGTAAGAATGTTGCTAAGACTGCGAACTATGCTTTATCAGAATGGAAAGCACAGAGATATTTTGTCATGGATAGAACTATAGCAAATCAAAATACTCATGTATTGCTAAAGTTTAGAGAAAAGTATAATCAGTTAATTGATGTCGAGAGATATAATAAAGTCCAAGTACATGCAATAATTAGGAATATAAAATACCAGTTAGTTTATACTGAATTATTGGCTAACCTGTCATATCTTAACAAAGAAATTCTTGATGGACGATATTTTGCTGTTTTAAATGAGGCACTTAACAAATTAAATCTGAGCCCTCTAGTAGATATTTATTGGGTCCGTGATATAGAGCATTCTACTCGAAAAATTAATGATGATGGATCAATACAACAATTATTTCAAGGACGCAACCCTAATATTTCTAGTCCATCGTATTATGAAGGGGATCGTAGTTTAGTAGATAAAGAACCGGATCATATACAGTTACAAATTCATTATGTAAAACCAACAAACTTAGAGGGAATTGATTTTTATTCCCCAGCGTTGGCAATATATATTCCTGAAAGCTGTTCACAAGAGTTATCAAAAATGGTGGTGAGATTGAATGGATTGTAATACGATATTTAGTAGAATAAAAAATAAAGTAGAAATAACTCAACCTTACGAGGTATTCTTAGTGGATGATGGGAAATGTTTTTTCGGAAAAGATAGGGATAATTATACTGTGTTTATGATAACCTCCACATCTAATAAAATGCCACCTGCATGCCAGGAAACTCGTTCATTGCGATTTGCGTTTAATAAAAAATGTACATTTCAATGTAATGAAGAAAAAGAGACAAAAATTATGCATGTACTTACGTGCAAAGAAAAAGATGAGGATAAACTGCTTGCATTTATTCGACTAACGAAAGCTTTTGCAATTAACGGAAATGAAAATGATCAATATTACTTAGCAAAGTTATTCTCTTCTCTATCAGCGTTATTTGATAAGAGAAAGGATGTTTCGGAAAAAGAATTGCAAGGTTTATATGCAGAGTTATATATTATACTTCATTTTAATAAAAATGGCTGTGATATATCTCGTTTTTGGCAAACAAAGAATATGATGAGATTTGATTTTACTATAGGCGATAAAAAGAGAATGGAAATAAAATCAACTACTAATCGTAGCAGAACACACCATTTTAATCATGACCAATTGCTGAGTGAACTTTATGATATTCGTATTGTATCTGTTATGCTTCGTAAGTGTGATGGAGGAATATCTTTAGGTGAGCTAATTGATAAAATGAGAGATATCTTTGCTGATAATTACGCTCTGCAGATTCACATTGAATCACAAATTGCGTATATAGAAAGAGAAGTTTTAGATGGAATGAAATATGATCATATATTTCTTAATGATAATCTTAGATTTTATAATGCAATTTCAATACCTCATTTTAATGAAAAAACTCCGGATGGGGTTTTTAATGCTGAATATGATTGTAATCTTGATACAAGTCCGACTTTGCAAGAAGTTGACATAATAAGATGGATTCAAGAGGGTGATATTTAAGATTGATTTTGTTGCTTTAATATAAAGCATTGCTATTGATATAAAAATTTGAAATATCATAGCATTGGCAGCTTAATAAGAATGGAAATATTTGTAAACTTAGGGTAGGGTAAAACCTTACAGATTACTATATGTGTCTAAATTTTTATAAAGGAGTATATAGGTATTATGCGTGTCTTTTCATATGAAGAATTGGAAGAAGCTCCGCTTATAATAGATGCTATATATAAAGGGGGATCCGAGGGTAATGTAAAAGATGATCCGCTAACTAAGTTGTTGCCTAGAACATCTAATCAAGGCGGTTTCAGGATTACTCATAGAGTAGACGATATGACTAAGCCTGCTTATGTTGTAATTTATACATCGTTTATGGAGCTTGAATGGCCGGATTTTTTGGATGCGGAAAAGGGTGTGTTTCGTTATTATGGAGATAATAGAAAGCCAGGGAGAGGGTTACATGAGACATGGAAAAAAGGTAATCTTCTTTTAAAGACGGTGTTTACCTGGTTAAACGAGAATGGTGATAGTTTAAAAGAAATACCTCCATTCTTAATTTTCAAGAAAGCAGGAGAAGGTAGAGATGTGCAATTTCTTGGTTTAGCAGCTCCGGGTAACAATAATCTCCCGCCAGACAGAGAGCTTATTGCATTTTGGAGAACAAATAAACAACAGCGATTCCAGAATTATGAAGCTTATTTTACAATATTAGATTCGGGTGATGAAGAGATATCTAAAGAATGGTTAAATACTTTGGTTTTTGAGCATGAGAAGAACATTAACTATGCGCCAAGGTGCTGGAGATATTTCGTTGAAATGGGAAGGCTTGGTGCAAAGGCATTAAAGGCACCAAAAGTCACGATGATTCGTAATAAAGTAGAACAAATCCCAAGTACGGAAGAGGGAAGAAAATTAGTACAGATAATACATAAATATTATGTGGACAATCCTTATGGTTTTGAGAAATGTGCATTATCAATTATTTGCTTAATGGATAAAAACTTTGTCGACTTTGATTTGACTAGACCGTGGCGAGATGGTGGTAGAGATGCGTTAGGAAAGTATCGGATTGGCTTAGAGAGTAACTACTTACATGTTGAATGTGCGCTTGAAGCAAAATGTTATGCGTTAAATAATTCTGTGGGTGTAAGGCAAATGTCTAGGTTGATATCAAGAATAAAGTATCGACAATTTGGAATTATGGTTACAACAAGTTATGTTCATGAACAGGCATATAAAGAGGTTATTGAAGATGAACATCCTATTTTAATAATATCAGGAAAAGACATTGCGGATATTTTAAGAAACAATGGAATTGATTGTCAAACAGTAGGTGAATGGCTCAAGTCTATTTGCTAATCTTTAGTTAATTTGACATTAGATAATTAACTTTATTGATAGTGAGTCGTATTAAAAGCATATTTGTTTTTTAGGGGGTATTCTGATTATTACGCCATGTAGTATAAAAAATACCTTTCCCCGCATGTGGAAACCGCCGTGCTTCTCGTGCGGAGACCTTGATTCCAGGCGGGTTTGCGGGATTATTTGGAGAAAATGGTGTTGTGTTTTAACAGAAGGTGAGATGGATAAGTTTCCATAGAGGCAAGGTGGGGGAAATATTTCGATAGGGTTTTGTTACATGGTTTTCGGAAAATAGATACCATGGGGCAAAACCCTTATTTTTTGGCAAAACGTATACTATATAGCCAAAGTCCCACTTATGACGACAATGTTTTCCCTTATGGCAATGGACTGTTCGATTAAAATATAGTAAACTAAAGTCAGTGACAAAATGGATTTTGGAGGGGATTGTTATGATAATAAAAGGCTTTCCGTTAATCAAATTTCAAAGTGCAAAGCGAATTGAGGACTTACAAAATGGTCTTATTTATATGAACTCGTTAGAATGGTACCGTAAGCACGAGAGTGAAAATGGTGATATTGTAGTGGGGGATTCGTTTGAAGCAAAATTTCATAATTAATGAAGCAAAATTTAAATTACTTGATACGGGTGAAGAAATTGATATTAATGATGAACTCATAACAACTAGCGTATCAAATGATTATGCGTATTGCATGTTTGGTATTAATCCATACAGTAATAGCTTTAGTTTTATAAATGAACAAAAAGAAATTATAGAAAATTTTGGAGATACTGCTCTGTTAATATTAGACAAAGATGAATTTATCAATAGAATTCAAACTGAAGCATTAAAAAAAACTTAATGTTTAAAAGGGTTTTGTTCGATATTATGAGGAAAAAGAAGATTCAGTAAATTTGATTTTGTCTTTACTTTCTGGAATGCATAATATTGCTTTTTGGAAACGAAAAAAGTACATTTATCAGCAGGAGTATAGATTTTTGATTCATGCTCAAAGCTATGAAAGTGAACATTTGGAATTGAATATTGGAGATATACGTGATATTTCAAGGGTTTTTAAAACATCAGAGATATTAAACGCCAGAGTTGTTAAAATTGAAGAAAAGGTATAATTAATGATATTATTCTTATAACAGTATATTGAAGGAAGGATGAACCATGGAAAAGCAATTTTATGAACAGATTAAAAGAATTCTTTTAGAAGCCAGAAACAAAGTATATCAAACAGCAAACTTTGCAATGGTGGAAGCGTACTGGAATATAGGTAAAAGTATCGTGGAACAGCAGGATGGTTATGAAAAAGCAGAATATGGGAGTAGATTAATAGCAGAATTATCCAAACAAATGACTGTAGATTTTGGTAAAGGTTTCACACCGACTAACCTTAAATATATGAGACAGTTTTATCTGACATTTCCAAATAGTCACGCACTGCGTGACGAATTGAGTTGGACACATTATCGCCTGCTCATGCGCGTGGAAAATGAAAATGCCCGTGAATTCTATACAGAAGAAGCAATAAAATCGAATTGGAGCACACGGCAGTTGGAACGGCAAATTAATTCTTTCTTTTATGAAAGGCTGCTATCCAGTCAAAATAAAGAAAAGGTTTCAGAAGAAATCCAGAAATTGGAGCCTGCAAAAGTTCCAGAGGATATTATACGCGATCCATATGTATTAGAGTTTCTGGGATTAAGTCCGAATGATGCTTTTTATGAGAGCGGCCTTGAAGAAGCGTTGATAACTTATTTGCAGAAATTCCTCTTAGAGTTGGGGCGAGGGTTTTCTTTTGTTGCCAGACAAAAGCGAATTACATTTGACGGACGCCATTTTCGAATAGATCTTGTCTTTTATAATTACATTTTGAAATGCTTTGTATTAATTGATTTAAAAATTGGGGATTTGACACATCAGGATTTAGGTCAGATGCAGATGTATGTACATTACTACGAACGTGAGTTGATGAATGAGGGAGATAATCCACCGATAGGAATTGTTCTTTGTGCGGACAAAAGTGAATCTATAGTAAAGTATACCTTACCAGAAAATGAAACGCAGATTTTTGCGTCAAAGTATAAGCTATATCTGCCAAGCGAAGAGGAGCTGTTACAGGAATTGCAAAAAGAGTACAGGGCATTGGAATATGATAAAGAAAAATTAAAATAACTTTACATAAAGAAAGTGTAATTTGGGAGGGAAGGGGTAAATTTATTCATAAAGGGGTGATTTTCGTTCAAAAGGGGTAAGAGGGGTAAAATTAACGAAGAAATTTACCCTACCATTAGGTAATGAAATACTTTTGCTATGTAGTATAAAACTTCTGTCCCACCGCATGTGGAAACAGTGGCGTTGCTTGCGCGGAAACCTTGATTCTAGGCGGGGCTGCGGGGTTTTTAGCGGGAAATGGAGTTGTGTTTTTAAAGGAATAGAGATGGATAAGTTTCTGTAGATAGGGGGACGGGGATAACGCTGGATGGTTTGAAAATGAGGTGGTGTCGGGAAAAAGAAAGAATCCGAAAACCCGGGGAGTATCCCAAAGATTGTGTAAACCTCCAAACTGATGTAAGATAAAATTACTCAGTTTGGAGGTTTTATTTATGGCAAGAAAAAAAGATTCACCACAAAAGGCTGCACTTAGAGAAATGATGAGCTGCTACATGAAAGACAATGGAGTCAAAATCAAGGATGGTACCGATGCAAACTCCATCATGCGTGACATGATGTCCGTCATCCTGGAGGGTGCCCTGGATGAAGAGTTAGAGGAAGAACTTGGGTACAGCAAGTATGATTACCGCAATAAGGATACAGATAACAGCAGAAACGGACACTCCCAGAAAACCATGCATACCAGTTATGGAGATATAGAGCTGGATATCCCAAGAGACCGAAAAGGCGAGTTTGAACCACAGGTCGTTAAGAAGTATCAGAACACGATCACACAGGACATGGAAGAAAAAATCATCTCCATGTATGCCAAAGGCATGACCACGGGAGATATTGAAAGCCATATGCGTGAGCTGTATGGCATTGATATCTCTGACAGTACAGTCAGCCGAATCACGGATAAGGTCCTCCCAATCGTAAAGGAATGGCAGGAACGGCCTTTGGAAGATGTTTACGCGGTTGTATATATGGATGCCATCCATTTTCATGTGAGAAACGAGGGGCGTATTGTGAAACGTGCTGTCTACATAGCGCTTGGAATCGATATGGAAGGAAGGAAAGACGTACTGGGAATGTATGTGGGGCAAAACGAGAGCGCTAAGTTCTGGCTGTCCATCCTGAACGGATTGAAGAACCGTGGCGTTGAAGATATCCTGATTGCCTGCGTGGACGGTCTGACCGGTTTCCCCCAAGCGATAGAAGCCGTTTTCCCTCAGACGGAAATCCAGCAATGCATCATCCACCAGATACGAAACACCACCCGGTTTGTATCCTACAAAGAGATTAAGACGCTGATGGCCGATTTAAAGCGGGTATATGCTGCACCGACAGAAGAAGCCTCATTGGTGGAACTGGAGGGTTTTGATGAGAGATGGAGTGGGAGATACCCTAAAATCGCGAAATCCTGGCGGGATAACTGGGCCAACCTATCCACCTACTTTAAATACCCGGAAGCCGTCCGTCGTCTAATATATACAACCAATGCCATAGAAGGATTCAACCGCCAGCTCCGGAAGGTGACAAAGTCAAAGAGCGTGTTCCCATCCGATGACAGTCTGCTGAAAATGTTGTATCTTGCAATGATGGATATCACAAAAAAATGGACGGGGCACCGTCAGGATTGGGGGCAGATTCATTCCCAGCTAGAGATATATTTTGAAGAACGCTTATCCTGATTAAAAGCTGAAATGGGCTGCCAAAGACAGTTCTGCTTGACATGCCCCAAAACAGCATTATAATACAAGCAAAGGACAAAACCCGAAAAAACTGGCTTTGCCCTTTGGTAACTAATGACATGTCTTATGTCAGTTTTTGCATTTACACAAAACTTGAAACGGTCTCATATTAGATTATCAATAATTAATTTCAGGCGTTTTTTCCTTTATTTCTTTAAATTTAATATTTTGCTTTTCTAAATCTTCTATTTCTTTTCTCAAGTTAGATTTAATAATAGGCTTCTCATCATACATTCATTATCTTCTAAACTATTAGCAAATAATTTTAAATTATAATTTAAAACTTTTTTATATGGTAACGTGGAATTGCCCATTTATATAAATACCTGTCGCGACGCCTGAATCATTTGTCCGTAATTCTGAAAGTCAATTATCTCTTTTGTACCATCAATAATACAATCTACATATTCACCAAAGGCATCTAACTTGGTATTATTAGAGGGAAGAATCATCAGAAACAGCTGCGTTGATATAGGAAAAAAATAAAACTATTGTTATCAGTAATATAATTATCTTCAATTTTATATGATTTTAGTTTTTCATTATATAGAACAACTGGATTATCACTTGTAAAAATTTTTTTATCATTAAGCTTAGATCTAATTAAAATCCAGTTTCTATCCATTAATATTTGGTGAGAAAGATTTAATGTAATTTCATGGTTTGCTAATTCAAGATATTGATTTTTAGCAAATGCCTCTAACCCTGTTTTAGAAATATAGGTTTCTCCTGTTCGCTCCTTTAACAAATCCAACTTTTCTTTTATATTTTTTAAAATAAGGGGAATCTTAGGACTAAAAGAATTATAACTATGCCTTCTCCACTTTTCTGTTCGAAAGAGTTGTGTAATAATAATTATTGACATCTTGTTTTTAACTTCATCCACTAAAATTTTCTCCGTAGATTTTAACTTAGTACTTTTATTTATAATTTTCTCAAATGTTTCTGGCAAACTATTTTCTATATTCATAGAATAAAACTCTTCCCAAATCAGCTCATTGTTTCTTAAATAATCTCGATAAAAATCTCTCTTAACAGCTAAATCTTTGGGAGATGCATAATATTCACAAATTTTCAATTTATCAAATACCTTAATTTTACCACTATCACTAACAAAATATTTTAAATAGCACTGGGGAACAATATGATGTCTTCTCGGTATATTATTCACTTATATCTCCTTAATTACAAATATTAAACTATTCTTCTCTATAAATAAATCTGATTTCACGTATATTTTTTCCACCAATGTTATCAACTAATTAATCATCAGTCATTAAAAGTCCTTCTTTTTCGTAAAATTTTCTGGCTCTCAGGTTTTCTTCTAGATTACACAAAAAAATATATACCTTTAAATACATATATCCAACTTTTAATCATTTATCCTGCTGATTATTATTTTGTCATAAATAGGCGTAATATACCGGACCTCCGGAACTTCCTATATTTTCTCTAAGTGGGTTTACTACACTTAAGGTAAACCGTTCATAATAAGAGTAGTATTTGGAATGTGAAAGACATGGCCGACCATGATTTTGCTACATAGTATAGGTTATTTTCCAAGTGAAGAAGAGCATTCTTAGGAAATATAAAGGGCTATGAGGCACTGGAATATGACAATGAAAAATCAAAATGACTTTGTTTAAAGAAAGAGTTATTTTTATGGGAGGGGTATTAAAAGGGGTAAATTTATTCATAAAGGGGTCATTTTTGTTCAAAAGAGGTATGAGAAGTGAAATTGACGAAGAAATATACCCAACCATTCTGTAATGAATATGCTTTTGCCATGTAGTATAAAATGTCCGTCCCACCATATGCCGAGACAGTAATCCTTTTGTCCAAACTAAGGTCGGTCCATTCCATTGAAGCTAAAAATGAGCTGGATTTAACAACTGCGGATAGTAAAGCGACCCATGAAGAGATTAAGTAGTATGTGTTTGATAATACGGGGCTTAAGGTATTACGATATTATGAAGCACAGGTTAAGAGCGAGTATGGTTTAAATGTAAGTATGTAACATAAACTGACAAAGAATCCGGTGATACTGGAGAACAGTGTTCTTGTATGACCGGATTTTTTCTTGGAAACATCTTGATGGACAAGCAGGCATATCATAGAGTGATATAATCGCAGCTGTTGAATTTATCTGCTCAAACATCTCATGATAATTCTAACCGGAATTATGCAGAAAAGCATGTTGTTGCAGATAAAAAACGTATCAAGCTTAAATCATAAAAAAGCAAGTCAGAAAATATGGCTGTGACATAGGTGCCGGGTTTTTGGCAAAGCCGCTTTCTAATAATTGCTGCCTGCGGCGCTGATCTGCTCTGCCAGTTCAAGTTCCTGTTCAAACAGGCCGGCGAAAAGGCGGCATGATTCATCGAAGACGGCTCTGCTTTGTCTGGTGAGCGCGGCTTTATAAAATCCATTTTTAACTGCCATCCATTCCTCATAGAATGGATGTGAGAAAAACAGGGGGGCCCTTTTTGCGGCTTTGTACTGACCTGACAAGAAATGTCTGTATAGATGACGTCCGGCCAGCATAGTGTCAACATATTTTGCAGGAAGCAAAGTCCTCTTTTCTTCCCCCTTCATCCAGACAGCGGCCTGTTCAAGAAAATGTCGTAAGGTTCCGGGATGGAATCTCAGCACTTCCTGTGACTGCGTGTAGAGTGGGTCAAGTGTGCTATCTATAGTGAGGGCGCAGGTATGACACGTCTTGACAGTGATAAGGGCAAAAGCATTGGGAATCAGATCTTGCGTAGCCAGTCTTTGGCAGCTTAACCCGTACGTCGGATCGAAACATTCGTGCTGCTCTGCCCTTCCTTTTTGAACGATAAAGTAATGTGGCCCGTGGAGAAGCTGATGGAGCGGACTCCATGGAATGAAGCAGGCATCCATGCCAATGATGGCATAGTCCCCGGCAGGAGTGTCAGCCCACTTCATCTCACGCACCGCCTCTTCCGTAAGGGGTGCGTCTAACTCCATACCCATGGATTCCAGCGTTTCTTGTATCTTCCGGGAGAGAAATACGTCGCAGATCGGGTCGTAACGCAGATGACCTTCTGCCCAGAGTTTCGAAAAGGCGGCAGTATAGTCAAGTCCGAAAGCGTTGGCTAAGGTAATCATACAATCATGGTAGCAGTTAAGTCCCTGAAAGTGGATAAGCTTCACTTCGATGCCCCCTCCTGGGCACGCCTGTTCTTCCCGGTCGCTGTTTTATCCAGCTTATCAACGAACCGGATATTGTGGGGGCGCTTATAATCTGCAAGATGCCCCGCACACCAGTCGTGGATGGAGGTAAGCGGTGCCCCGGCTGTTGCCGGGACTATGTCGGCGCAGACACAGTCGGTGCCCGGCACATCAGTTCTGCCGTATACCGTGCAGTCCTTCACGAGGGGACAGGCCTGCAGACATGTTTCTACCTCCTCAGGAAATACATTAAATCCCCGTACAAGCAGCATATTCTTCTTTCGGCCGCAGATATACAGATACCTGTCGTTGTCAAAGTAACCGATATCTCCTGTGTGAAGCCAGCCGTCTCTTAAGATTTCAGCGGTAGCTTTCTCATCCTTATAATAACCGAGCATCACATTGGGCCCCTGGACTATGATTTCTCCCGGCTGATTCGGCTCATCCGTCCTGCCGGTCTCTGTCTCGAGGCAGACTTTTACGCCAGGCAGCGGTACACCCACGGAACCTAGCTTATCCTCGGGAAGTCCCCGGAAAGGCTGGGCGATGAGGGGAGAGGCCTCGGTCATGCCGTAGCCTGACCAGAACCGTATGTGAGGGTAGGCGGCGGAGAGACGTTCGAATGTGCCGTCAGGGGCCTTGCTCCCCCAAACCCGAAATAACGCAGTGTGGTAATATCGTAGGGGATTGATCTCCCAAGAGTACGGTCCAGCAGTATGGCGGCAACTGTACCGCCGTCGTAATGGCTTATGCCCTGCTCCTGTGCAGCCTGAAAAAGGGCATCCAGCGAAAATCCTTCAGACATTGGATACATTGGGAAGCCACGCATAACACAGGCAAAGATGATGAGCAGCCCATATATTCCAAAAAAAGGAGTGCCAAGAGCGTACCGGGGCGAGGGATCCCGGTATTTTTCATACCCCATATGCCGGATATAGGCTGCTACGTTAAATGCCATGTTGGCTTCTGAGAGCTGAACCAGCTTAGGATGCCCTGTAGTGCCGGATGAAGCCAGCAGAAGCATGGGATCATAAGGATCGGCTTTTTGTATATCGGGCTGTTGCTGTGAAGACGATTGCACCGTATCCTCACATAAGATGACCGGGGCATATGGACAAGCCTTGACAGCGGCCTCGCACAGAGGGCGCATGGAGTGACAGGTAATTACCGCCCTTACCGGCGCGCGGCTGAGCAGGTGGGTGAGCTCTGCCAAGGTCAGGTGTATGCTCAGCGGGAAAGCCGTCCACCCGGCTTGAAGAACAGCGAAAAGCCCGGAGAGGAAATGGCTCCCATCGGGGAGAAGGACTGCTGCGGCCGGTTGACCGTCCGCCTGCGGCAAGGCGGCCTGCAGGGCCGATGCCCGACGTGCCAGATCCGCATATGAAACAGTGTCCTTTTCTCCCAGTACGGCAGGAAAATCTTGATTCCATCTCGCCTGTAATGCGTCTCTAATCATGTTCCGTTTCCTCCCTGATTTTCTTTTCCACTAAATTTATAAGCTGCCCGACAATGTGGCAGTCAGCCATTTCCGACAGCCCAATCGTAATATTATATTGTTCCTCTATATCCATCAGCAGGCTCACAAAAGAGAGAGAGTCCAGGTACAGATCTTCATACAGATCAGTTGTCTCCGTAATTGGTACCGAAATGACGGTTTCTTGGCTGATGAGTTCCATGATAGCTTTCGTTACAGACATGGTAGCCGCTCCTTTATTCATTGTGCAGGCAAGCCCCGTAAGATGGCCGGAGCCAAATCCGGGGCTTCTTACAGATTGTTACTCAATATATATGCCTCCACTAATCGAAGCAGTAATATATTGCTCTGTGGCAGAACCTGCTGCTATGATTCCAAAGATAATCGTAACAAGAGTTCCGGCTGACAGCGGAATATCCAATCCTGTCTGGCTGGCTCTGCGTATGGTATATTTAGGGATTTCTTCTCCTGCTACATAGGGCGGAAAATATACGATACTGTTTTGAAGCACCGTGAAGGCAAGTCTGTCGGCCGCCCCTACAGCGAGACACATAAATGGACGCAGGAGCACCCCTTCCTCCAGAAATAGTTCCTGGCGGTTTGCAAATACGCCATAAAAGTTACGTACCGTACCGTCATAAGGCATGACAAAGGAAGAAGGATATGAATCATTTGTATTAATGGTGATGACTCCCGAGGCCCATTCCCCAGTGTCCAGCCGTGAAAAATATCCGCCATCCCCTCCAAAGCCGGCGTAGGCAATCTGGGCCGGCGCACCTGTATTATCGGTACTAAGCGGAACCCCAGATGAATTTTGATTGGAGTAAGAAAATGGTATAGTCGCGGCAGTTGGTCCCGGCTCGCCCTGAGGTCCGGAAGGCCCCGGCTCGCCTTGAGGTCCGGAAGGCCCCGGCTCGCCCTGAGGTCCGGAAGGTCCCGGCTCGCCCTGCGGCCCGGAAGGTCCCGGCTCGCCCTGAGGTCCGGAAGGTCCCGGCTCGCCCTGAGGTCCGGAAGGTCCTGGTTCACCCTGAGGTCCGGCAGGCCCCGGTGCTCCGGGACAGCAAGGAGGGCAGCAGTCTGGCTGAGGTGGCCGGCAATTATTCTTACGGCCGCAGTTTGCTTCGCATTTATCTGGAATGTTGTCAGAATGTTCATTATAAAACATCGAAATACCTCCTCTTGGGAAGATAGGTTGGTGGTTACTCCCTATATAATTTATGCATTTAGTTCCGCAAGAGTGCTTGCTTGACTTCTTTTTCTGTCCGTACACGAACGCACCTGCTTTTTGGCCGGCGCATACATTATATGGAGATGACGCTGTGGTCATCTGTATAAATAAATGTCAAGATAGGAGATTATACGATGTATCAGAATAATCAATCAGATAGATATGGCAGCTGCTGCCCTCCGTGCTGCGAGGGCCCTCCGGGACCTGCCGGGCCTCAAGGGCCGAAGGGAGAACCGGGGAATCAAGGCCCCCGGGGGGAACAAGGGGAGCCCGGAACAGTTGTTTTAGGATATGGGTCTTTGAGAGGAAGCAGCATAGAGGTGCCGGGTTCGGCTTTTGGCAGTGTGCCATTCAGTACTCCCGGACCGTTATCCAGGGGTGTAACTGTAAGCCGGACCGGTAATGAACTGGTCGTAAACGAAAGCGGCATTTACCAGATAACAATTTCAATCAGCGCAGAAGCCACAACTTACCCGGATGCGGAACAGCCGTATCTGAATGCGGCTGCCATGGTCAATGGGCAGCCTGCATTTGGAGATATTTCTACTTTTTTTAAGATTATGAATAGAGGAAGTTCTTCATATGCCGTTCAGGCATACCTCAAAGCCGGTGATGAGGTGGGCGTCAATATCGGAACGGATTTTCCTGCATTAGGATATATGAACCGTTCTTTAACGCTGGTTCAGCTGAGCATGTAAAATATCCTTCGAGCCGGCGGCGGATGTTTCGACAAATCATGAGCTGTGCACACCAATGGACGTTGCTGTCATATGTATCATATGACAGCAAGCGGTGAAAAGTATTTAGAACAAGAGCCGTTTAAGCAATAATAAAAGAGATGAATGGCAAGGAATATTATCTCGTCACGGGAGGACATGGAATGCATCTGCAATATGCCTTATGCGTTCCATGTCCTCACGCGTTTACTTGTGCTGGTCCATGTATCCAACAAGGTCCGTGAGACTAAGCGGCCTGCTGTAGTAATACCCCTGATAGATGCGGCATCCGAGTTCCAGGAGCATATCCCGCTGCTTTGCCGTCTCTACGAACTCTGCGACCACACGCAGGTCCAGGCTGTGTGCCATCGAGATGATACCTGACAGGATATCTTTGGAGCGTTCATTGTCCGGGAGCTGGGATACAAGCTTGCCGTCCAGCTTCACCTCGTCAAAAATCCGTTCCTGCAGATACAGGATAGAATTATGTCCCATGCCGAAGTCATCGAGGCTGAAGCGGATTCCTCTGCTTTTCAGGCGTTCCATATCCTGAGTCAAGGAATCCGAGATGACCATCGCGGAGCGCTCCGTAATCTCCATTATGGGGTGGACATGCTCCAGTTCATAACCCTCAATGATATCAAGCAATTTATTGAAGAAGCCCTCCTCTTCCATCTGTTTTGAAGAGATGTTGACAGACAGATACAGGTCGTTCTTTAAATGAGGCTCCAGAAATCTGGCGTCACGGCAAGCCTGATGCAGAAGGTAGCGGCTCAGCTCCAGCAGGAACCCTCCCTCATAAGCAAGGGCGATCAGTACCGGGGGCGCGATGTATCCGGTGACCGGGTGCTTCCACCTCAAGAGCGCCTCAATGCCGTGCAGAGAGCCATCTGCCGATGTCTGAGGCTGATAGAACAGATCTATCTGCCCGCGGTGGAGCGCGTTGCTCAGATCCATGGCAAGTGTTTTGGCATAGGAGTAGTACGGGTATCTGTGATGGAGAAAATGCGGCAGGGTGCCGCTCTCCTCACCTGCGGCCATGTCCCGTTCCATACGGCGGACAATCTTTTGGAATGCCAGTGTTTCCTTTTGTTCACTCCGTTTGATAAAGGGGATATAGATCAGAACCCCAATCAGGAGGTTGACAAGCTGAAGTATGCTTCCCGCCACAGAACCGGTAGCCTTGTACCCGCTGAGCACGATTGGGACGGTCCATTCTACCGACTGTGTCACGACGGGTACAAGGCCTGCCTTGACAGCCAGCGTACTTGTAAAGGTTAATATGACAGGGGTCAGTATGAAGGGAATCATCATCGTAAAGTTAAATATAATCGGGAATCCAAACACAGCTATCTCGCTGATATTGAACAGCGCGGAAGGAAGCGCCACATAAGCAATCTTACGGTTATGGCTCTTTCTTGACTTGATGCACAAGGCAATGATAAAGCTCAGTGCACACCCGCAGCCACCCAGAAATACAAACGTGTCCAGGAATGTCTTGGAAAATAGTTCTGTCGGTGCATTGCCGGCCAGCATCAGTGACTGGTTGACAGAGATGTTCTGTTCAAATAATTTCTGGGACACGGCTTCCAGCGTGTTCGTACCGTGTATGCCGAAGAACCAGAGCACATGAGTCACAATGACATAGAGCAGAATCCCGGACAGGTTGCCACTCAGCTGGTCGAATATTTTCAGAAATATGTAGGATCCAAAGTTCGTTATGTTGCTGCTCCCCCATGCCGTTCGGAGTACATAGCCTACGATGCTGAACCCGACGATGATTACGATGACAGGCAGCAGACTTTGGATAGATATATTGAACAGATATTCCGCACCGGTGGCATGCAGCTTCCTGAGACGCCCGCCAAGCTTCAGCAGCCACTGGAAAAGCATACAGGACAGCAGCGTGATGCACATGGCGGTAAATACCCATTCTGCTTTAAACACATATTCATCATGTCCCTCTATCCCGCCGCAGAACGCAAGGTAAGAGCAGACGGATACGATAGGATACAGTATGAAAGTATCGGTCTTAGCCAGCAGCCCGTAGGAAAGGCTGATGGTAACGCTCAGCACAAGAGCCAGAGAGCCCAGGCTGACCGTATATAACGTTTCAAAAAGTACGGCTGCCGCGCCGCCCAGAAAGTGTTCAAGAAATGACTGATACGCGTCGCTTGGAAAATTTCTCAAAAGCAGGGAGAAAGATCCCATGATGAGAAACGGAATGGCCAGCGTGAGTCCATTCCGTATGGACTGTGCCGAGATTGAATTTCGAAACCGGGATATTGCGGTACTGAATGATTGCATAATATTACGTCCCCCTGCATGCCCCTGCGATACGCGTTGAAATTGACGGGCTGCATTTTTATGATGATTTGCTATGTAGATATACTGCCATTTTAGTTTATAACAAATTGACTTAATAAACAATATGGAAAAGATACTTGTCAGATATTTTTTTGCCAGAACTAGATTGTACGATACAATTGGAATATATTACCATCCATTCTTGTGGCAACGGATTTTATAGTATGGTAGAATTCCATTAAAGAACAGGAAATGAATATGACATGTAGTTGTCATATTACGCATGTTATGATGATAGAGAATGGATACAGACAGACGAATTACGTACAACTAGACTCAGTATGACAGAGGAGGAAGAGGCAATGAATTGGAACGAGCTATTTGACTCCGGTAATCAGCCGGATATGGAACAGATAGGGGACTATGTAGCGAGCAGCCTGTGGGATGATTTGTGCAGCCATCTGGAGCAGGAATACAAGACGGTGCCGAAGATTGAATACAGCCGCTGCTCTATGCAGCCGGGATGGAATGTGAAATATAAGAAAGGGGGCAGAGCCCTCTGCACGCTGTACCCCGCGGAGGGGTACTATACGTGTATGGTGAGCATAGGAAGCAGAGAGGCCGTGGAGGCAGAGATGCTGCTTGAGGCTTGTACGCGGTATGTAAAGGAGCTCTATCATAATGCGGGATGCCTCAACGGAAGCAGATGGCTGATGATTGACGTTACAGACGGCGACATACTGACGGATGTGATGGAGCTTATCGGAACCCGGGTACAGAAGAAGGCAGGGGTGGCAGGAAAAGCGGCCTTATGAGAAGGGATACCGTATCACTTCCTGCGAAAAGATAAAGACAGGCAACTGGGATTCTCTCCGCGGCCACGCTATGGAAAAGAGACGCTGACAGGCGTCTTTTTCATTGCCTTTTCATGTGGGGGTGGTATAATGATAGTGCTGGAAAAAAATTGCCACAGGCAGAAGTGGAAGGTGGAAGCAGTGAGTTGGAACATAGCGCCAGAATCGATATCATTAGTCATATTGACGATCATATGGGTGTATTCCCGTAAGGGCAGCCATATCCCCACACTGAAGAACAGAATGTTTCAGGGGTGCCTGATGGTTACGTTCAGTGCCATGCTGACGAATATAGTTTCCACGAGTATGATATACCACTATGAGGTCATCCCCCTGTGGATGACGTGGTTAGTAACCACTATATATTTTGTGCTTACTCCTCTGATGGGGCTTGTATATTTCCTATACAGCATATCGGTCATATATTCAGAAGAAGCGGCGAGAAATAAGATTATGGGCTTTGGCCTGATTCCGGGCGTGATATATTCGGTGCTGATACTGCTTAATCCATTTACAAAAAATATATTTGAAATAAATGCCTCGGAAGGCTATGTAAGAGGCAGCCTCATAGATGTTACATATGTAGTCTTTTATGCCTATTGCGTGGCAAGCATCGTGACTGTGCTCGTAAACAGAAAAAGAATTGAGTCTAAGATATACCGCATCTTATCGACGTTTCCGGTACTGGCAGTGCTGGTAATCATCGTACAGCAGTTTTTCCCCGATATCATCCTCTCTGGTTCGGCGGCTACGTGTGCCATGCTCATCATCTACCTTCACCTTCAGAACAAGCAGATATCCATGGATTATCTGACCAATGTGCCAAACCGGCAGGAACTTCTCAACATGCTCAGCCTTACGCTGCACAGGCACCCGGAGGCGCGGTTCACCCTTGTAGTCGTATCTCTCAGAGAATTCCGCCAGATCAATAGTGTATGCGGACAGCAGATTGGGGACGGATTTCTGAAGGCTGTCTGTCGGTTCCTCTGCGCTCTTGGGAAGGAAGGGAACGTATATCGTTTTAACGGGGATGAATTTGCAGTGCTCTTTACAGAAGAAAGTGATGCACTGATACATAAGTATGTAACAGACGTCAAGGAACGGATGGAACGGCCCTGGACGGTAGAGGATTATCAGTTCAGCCTGTCGGCGGCCATGGGTATCATACGGCACCAGGATCCAGAGGACACGCTGGAGCATATCATCAATGCGATTGAATATGCCGTGAATCAGGCCAAATCAGGGAAGGACGGCCAAGTCTGTTACTGTGATGAAGAAATGCTCCGGAAGCTGCGGAGGAGAGAGCAGCTCGTGCAGATATTGAAGGAGAAGGTGGCAGATAAAAGCTTCGAGATGTATTACCAGCCTATATATTCGGTAGAGACCGGAACTTTCAACTATGCAGAATCACTCATGCGGATGAACGATACCCCTATCGGTCCTGTATATCCGTCAGAGTTCATTCCGATTGCCGAAGAGACCGGTATGATAATTGATATCACATATATCGTTCTCGACAAAGTGTGCATGTTCATCAATGAGCTGATAGAGGAACATATACCGATAGAGGCAGTTCATGTCAACTTTCCGGCCGTCCAGTTTACGCAGCCGGATCTTGCGGGAAAGGTGCTGGAAATCATACGGAGGAATGGCACGCCTCCCGCTGCCATCAAGATAGAGTTTACGGAAAGTACATTGGCGGAGAAGCCGCAGGCTGTCATAGATTTTGCGGCTGAGATGAAAAAGCACAAAATAGAGATGGGGCTGGATGATTTCGGAACGGGGTATTCTAATTTTTCCATGGTAATCAATATTCCGTTCGGTACGATCAAATTAGATAAAAGCCTTGTATGGGCTATGATAGGCAACCGGAACTCCGCACTTGGCGTCAAGAATATCGTCCGTACATTCAAGGAGCTTGGGATGACTATCGTGGCTGAAGGGGTGGAGACAGAGGAGCAGAGACGGATGGTCGTGGATTCCCAGGTGGACCAGATTCAGGGCTTTTATTACGCCACACCTATGCCTGAGGAAGAAACCAAGGTATTCTTAAAAGGGAAATGCGGCCATTTTCAGAAGTAGCTGATATACGGCAGGGACGCAGACTTGATATGTGCGCCCTTGCTGTTTTTTGATGGATTCGCTATAGTAAAGCGTATGTAGGAAAGGCTGTTTATTTATGTGGCAAATAAGCCGCCCGCATGATAGAATAGGGTATAAACAGTATGAAAAAGGAGTTTTTTATGAAAGGTAGATTACATCGGGTTGTGAAAATATGCGGCAGGCTTATGCTCGGCCTGATTATATTGTCTGCTGCGGTTTTCGCACCTCATGATAAAGTACAGGCGGGTGAGACGGATCAAGGCCGTGTTCTGAAGGTCGGGGTTACTGACGCCCCTGGAATCACCGAGATTGATGAAAACGGCACAAGGCATGGCATCGTGGTGGATTATCTGAATGAGATAGCGAAGTATACCGGATGGGAATATGAATATATAGATACAGAAGGCGATGCTCTGGTAGAAGAGTTCCTGGAAGGGAAATATGACTTGATGGGCGGGGCTTATTACCAGGAAGGGCTGGAGGAGTACTTTGCATATCCTGACTACAATACGGGATACAACAAGTCTGTTCTCATGGCACGCCGGGATGATGACAGCATCCGGTCTTATGACTGGAAGAGTCTGGAAGGCAAGACTATCGGTATATATGACCGGGCCGTTGAAAACGTACGGCGGCTGAAAGTATTTCTGGATAGCAACGGAATCAACTGTACGCTAAAGGCGTACACGGTGGAACAGATGGAGGGAGGGAACCTGTATTCTTATCTGGAAAGCGGGGAAGTGGACATGCTTCTCGGCAATGCCGTAGGTGATTCGGGTGCGTTCCGTGTCGTTGCCGAGTTTGACTCACAGCCTCACTATATCGTCACCAGGCCGGACGAAACGGAGATACTTGACGGCCTTAATATGGCGATGGAAAAGATATTGGATTCTAACCCGCATTTTGCACAGGAGCGGTATGACGCCAACATTCAGGACAGCATTACCGCCAGCATAGCCCTTAATGAAGAGGAGAAAAGTTATATTGCGGAGAAAAAGACAGTGTCAGTAGCAGTGATGAAGGGCTGGCATCCTCTGTTCTGCGAGGGGTCGGATAAGGAACCTCACGACGGAATCATCTCGGATATGCTTGAGGAAGTTTCAGACTTCACTGGTCTGGAATTTACATACAAATTTGCAGACAGTTATGCGGAAGCGCTGAAGATGGTGCAGGATGGCGAGGCCGATCTGCTTGGGGCTTACCTCGGGACAGATGAGGAAGGCACGCAGCAGGAACTGGCGCTTACGAAACCATATGTAGATCTGAATGATATCATAGTAAGAAACAAATCAGTGAGCTATCCGTCGGAGGGGCTGACTGGCAGCGTGCTGAAAGGCCGGGAACTGCCGGCGGACATTAAAGCTTCAGAGGTGAAGTATTACAGAAGCGCGACAGAGGCGCTAAGAGCGGTGGACCGGGGGGATGCAGACTTCTATTACGGCGTGTCCGCCGTTATGGAGCAGGAAATCCAGAACCATCATTTTTCTAACGTAGTTCCGAACACCCTTATCAATGACAGGAATGACATCAGCTTTGCCATGGCAAGACCTGCGCAAGGGCAGCTTCTGACGATTATGAACAAAGCGATAAACAGCATGGGTGCGGAACAGAGAGATACGCTGGCCAACCAGAACATGATATCTACGGGCACGGGAAGCCTGTCGCCCGTCGAGATGATATATGCCAATCCGCTTCTGTTTATCGTAATCTGCGGTGGCGTGTTCTTTTTGATTGTGGTGCTGATTCTCGTGATGGCACGCTCGCGCGTACATTCGGCAAGGATGCAGAGCAGCCTCGCCAAGGCGGAGGAGCAGAACCGTGCCAAGGGCGAGTTCCTGTCCAGGATGAGCCATGAGATACGTACGCCTATGAATGCCATCGTAGGACTGAGCGACCTGACATGCATGCTGGACGATGTGCCGGAAAGCGTGAAGGAGAATCTGTCCAAGATACGTTCCTCTTCCCGTTACCTGCTCGGGCTTATCAGCGATATTCTGGATATGAGCAGAATCGAGCAGGGCATGATGACGGTAGACAGCGAACCATTTTATATGGATCAGGTGATGAATGAGATCGAGAGCATGATGACAGCAGAGGCCAGGAGGCAGAGACTGAAATTCCAGATGAATCTAAAGGTTGAGGATGAAAGGCTTTTGGGCGATGCGGTTCGCCTGAAGCAGGTCATGATGAACCTGATTTCCAATGCATTCAAGTTTACGTCAGCCGGGGGGCATATACAGGCAGACGTGACAGAGAAAGAAAGTTCCTCCGAAAAAGCTGTCTTTTTCTTCCAGGTCACCGATGATGGCATAGGAATCTCTGAGAAGGATCAGGAGCGCATCTTCGAGTCGTTTGAACAAGTCGGGACTAACTATACGAAGAGCCAGGGGACGGGGCTTGGACTTGCCATAAGCAGAAATATCGTAGAGCTTATGGGAGGGAAGCTGGAACTGAAAAGTGCACCGGGAAAAGGGAGCGTATTTTATTTTACTGTGGCATTTCCTGTTGACATGACAGAAAATACAGTCAGAAAAGACCAGCTGGAAGACATGCCGGAAGGTTATCTGAAGGATGTATGCATCCTTCTGGCGGAGGATAATGACCTGAATGCGGAGATTGCCATGGATCTGCTGGAGATGCAGGGTGCATCGGTACGCCGCGCACAGAATGGAAAGGAAGCGGTAGAGATATTTGAGAGCAGCAGTCCCGGGGAGTATAAAGCAGTTTTGATGGACATACAGATGCCGGTAATAGATGGACTGGAGGCATGCCGCATGATTCGAAGGATGGAGCGGAAGGATGCCGCCGATATTCCGATTATCGCGATGACGGCAAATACGTTCAAGGAGGATGTAGATCTGGCAACTGAGGCAGGAATGGACGGATTCGTGACGAAGCCCGTCGATGTGCAGTACCTGTACCAGATATTGCGTAAGGCTATCAGAAGATAGACTGTTTGGGAGGTTAGAGTGATGAGAGCTGAAGAGCTGTTATGTGAGATGACGAAAGAATTATGGCATTGTTATCTGCTGGAACCGACGGAGGAAAATTACGGGAATATCATCCGGGTCTGTGACGAAAAGCTGAGCATGATAGGTACCGGAAGACATGAAATATTTAATACCTCCAAGGAGGCGGTCAAAAATATCCAGGACAACCAGAAGGAGGCCAGACAGATATCTTTTGACGTTCTCGACGAATGGTATAAGGCAGTAATGATACGCGATGATGTGGGAATCGTATACGGAGGCATCTGGGTCAGGGAGCACAGAGATGAGGATGCGGACGCGCTCATCGAGATGGATACGAGGTTTACCATCGTCTATGCCCTCAATGAAGACAAGGAGTGGAAGACAGTCCATGTCCATCATTCGATGCCATACTTTGACCAGGCGGACGGCGAGTTCTACCCGAAAGCACTTTCGGCAAAGGTAAGAGAAGCACTGGAACTGGTTGAACTGTTTAAGAAGAAGGCGGAGCTGGATCTTATGACAGGGATATACAACCACGATTCTTTCCAGCGCAAGGTCGAACAGAGACTTGCGGAAGAAGGCGGGATGTGCTTTTATATTATAGATTTAGATGATTTTAAGTTGGTAAATGACACGTATGGACACAGTACAGGGGATGCTCTCTTGAAACTGCTGGCAAAGCTGCTCAGGGAGCATTTTCCGGATAACGCGGTTATCGGCCGTCTCGGCGGGGATGAGTTTGCTGTCTGTGAAACCTGTTCCGGTACGAAGGAAGAGCGGGAAGAACGGCTCGGCAAGATTCGTTCAGAATTCCAGCGGCTGTCCGGCAGCATGCTGGAAGGGCGGCCCGGCAGCTATTCTGTCGGTATCGCTGAAAAGAGAAGCGAAGGAATCACTTACCGTCAGATATATGAGAAGGCTGATGAAGCGCTTTACCTTGCAAAACAGCAGGGGAAAGACAAGGCTTCTTTGCCGGCCGGACCGGGGGGACAAGGCATTGAAAGAGAATCAATATGACAATGAGGCATTCTTTAAAAAGTACAGTGAGATGAACCGCTCTAAAGAAGGGCTGAAGGGTGCGGGAGAATGGTCTGAACTGCAGAAGGTTCTGCCGGAATTTTCGGGTAAACGTGTTCTTGACCTTGGGTGCGGGTATGGATGGCACTGCCTTTATGCAGCGGAACATGGTGCGGATTATGTGCTCGGGACAGACCTTTCGGCCAGGATGCTGGAGACGGCGGTCCATAAGAACAGCCACAAGAAGATCGAGTACCGGCGTTGTGCCATGGAGGAGATAGATTTTCCGGACAATTCTTTTGATATTGTCTTAAGTTCTCTCGCCCTTCATTATGTTGAGAATTATAAAGAGCTCGTGCAGTGTATCAGCCGCATTACGGCCCCTGGCGGATACTTTGTATTTTCAGCAGAACACCCGGTATTTACCGCATATGGCACACAGGACTGGTATTATGGAGAGCAGGGAGAGATACTGCATTTTCCTGTGGATCGTTACTTTTATGAAGGAAAGAGGGACGCGGTATTTCTTGGAGAGCCTGTCACGAAATACCACCGGACCCTTACGACATATCTGAATACGCTGCTGGAGAATGGCTTTGAAGTGCTCAACATCATAGAGCCGCAGCCGCCGGAGGAAATGATGGATATTCCGGGAATGGCGGACGAGATGCGGCGCCCGATGATGCTGATAGTAAAAGCAGGGAAGAGACTATAACACGTTATGATCAAATATGAGCTGTATCAGGAGCGATGTCCCGGTTTAAATGCCGGGGCACCGCTCCGTTCTGCGCCAGCTTTTCTTCCATCAGATAGGCCTGTATGACAAGATGGTAGTATAACTGGGAATCAGCCTGGCCGGTACGGCTGATCTCCGCAAGGAGATCAGAAGACGTCTTATATTTTTTCCAGAGATGTGTGGTCGCCATCTTCCTGGTATATGGGAAAAGAAGGCAGTTGGCTGCAAACGCCGCCGCAATCCCGACCAATATGTAGCCAAGCCTGATAAGGAAGATATGACCGACAGCCTGCAGCCCGAATGCATCCATAAGCACGGCGCCGCCCAGCGCACCTATGGTGGAGCAGGCAAATGTCTGGGTGTAGTCTTTGAAGTAGAAAGATATATAGCCGGACAGCATCATGGCGGCGGTACGTCCGGCGGCGGAGGGGACGAGGGTATAGATAGCTACGGAGAGGAGCCCCCCTGCAAGCGTTGCGGCGAGCCGTTTTTTCATCTTGGCGGGCACATCATCTGCATAGGGCAGGGAGACGGAAGCAAGGGTAAACATGAGCCAGCGCCCGTGAGGAAGGGCGCAGAGCTGTACAAGCATCGCGGCGCAGGATAAAAGCAGGGCGGTTCTTACGGCGTAGACGGCACGGACAGGACTCAGATCCAGAGCAGCCTGCAGCCGCACCTTTACGGACAGGGCTGTCCTGCGGTAATGGGCTCTGCGCTGAGGATCCGCCATATGGAGCAGCTGGCCACGGATGTAGAGAAGTATCCCGCAGAACTGTCCCGATGTCCTGCCGGAATGGGAAGAGGATATGCGGCAGAAGTCTGCCGCCGGCAGCCTTTCAGATTCACGGCAGACATAGGCACGGAACAGTTCCAGGACAGCTTCAGTGTGACAGAGCAGCTTCTTGTCCGAAACAGACATGCCGGACGGCAGTTCCCTGACAAGGAGCAGGAGCTGTTCCAGACCACGTCCGGCGGCAATCATAGAAAATGCAGCGTCGGAAACGCACAGTACCCTTCGGCGGCGTTCATATACCATTTGGCTTAAGCGGCTGAGACTGTGGTGCATGCCAGAGGGTGAGGGACCTTCCGAAGATTCTCTGTTCTTATGCGCTATCTGAAGGAGTACATCGTCTATCATATCGGCCAGGACATCCCTGGCTGTCTCGGCAGCCCTGTTCCGCCCCATGAACCACTGGTATAAGAGGATGGATATCGCTCCCGCCAGCATGCCGAGCAGCCGGCGTGGAAGCTGCCCGGCGTCTGCCGGTGATATAAATACGAGGAACAGATAGGACAAGATATACGGAAAGTACATATGATCTGAATATTCATAAGTAAAAGCATACAGAATGATTAAAATTGTGATAAAATTAACTGCAAAGGACAGAGGTGCAGACAGTGTGTTCACAAGGTAAGCGGCTACCGCCATCCCTACGAGTACGACAGCCTGGATCAGCAGATGCTTCGCCGGCGCGGCTGTCAGGTCCCGCACCATGGAGGCGGACATCATGATAGTGAGAATGACACCTACGATAGTGTTTTCCGGACCGAAAACGAGCTGGAAGATATTCACGTAAGCAATGATAAAAAGAAAGTTCAGCGTGCTGGACAGAACCTTTTCTTTTGCTATCCGGGGCATATGCCGTTTTTTAGTCGTCATCATCAGATTCTGCATCTCCTTTTAAGCTTGAAATGATGTTCTGGGCATAGTATAATCAATCAAATGATTAAACATATATGATAGTCATACTTTATTTACTAATATACAAGAATATAGGATAGCATTTTCAAATTCATTTGTCAATAAGGAGAAAAAGATGGAATCAGAAAAGACATCGGAGAAATTTGTCCGGAACCTGCTTCTTGTCATGCCTGACTGGCATGCGAAGCTCGTACGCCCGTTCAAGGATTCGCTGAACAAGGAGATGAGCCTGGAAACCTATTATTGTCTGGAGACGCTTAAAGTATGTGGGTCTGTCACGATGACGGAGCTTGCCCGGCGTCTTAAGATACCGAAGCAGCAGGCTACGAAATTGATCGATAGGCTGAGCGGGCATCAGTTTATAGAACGGATATATAAAGAAGACGACCGGAGGGCAGTCTGGATAAAGCTTACCCCCACGGCCATCGCCTATCTGGACGGATACTATCTGAAAAACAGTGCCTTTCTCTCCATGTTGGAAGAGCAGCTGACAGAAGAGGAACTGAAGCGGCTCAACCGTGCTGTCGCAGACCTCGGTGAGATTCTGCCCCGGCTCAGCTAGCCGTGAGTCCGTGGGTGGCCGCTTAAGATAAGAGATAATAGGCAGCGCTGAAGGGGTCCAGGTCCAGTGGGATGCAGCCGTCTTCCGGTATGAGGGAGACAGCTCCACTGGTTCTGTCTTCGCCGTTCAAGCCAAACTTGCTGGAGAGCAGGAGCTCAATCCGGGCAGCGCCTTGTGCGGGAAGAAGATATTCCTTCTGCAGTTCATCTGAGAAGTTGAATACGGCCAGGATCCGTTCCGTTCCGTCTGTCCGCTCGAATGCATAGATGCAGCGTTCCTCCTGGGTACAGTCTATCCAGGAGAATCCGCATTGCTCATAATCCATGGCATAGAATGCGGGGTGGGAAAGGTAGATATGGCTGAGCTCTTTCATAAAGCAGTGGAACGCCTCGTGGATAGGATATGCCAGAATACCCCAGTCCTGTTCCCGCTTTTCATCCCATTCCCTGAGCTGGCCAAATTCATTTCCCATAAAATTAAGCTTCTTGCCCGGATGGGCGTACATGTACATATATAACGCCCTTGCCTGGGGAAACTTGCCTTCATAGTCTCCGTACATCTTCTGGAGGATAGTGGCTTTGCCGTGGACGACTTCGTCGTGGGACAGAGGCAGCAGGAAGGTATCGTTGTGATAGTATTGCATGGAAAAAGTGAGCTTGTGATAGTCTCGGCTTCTGTACTCCGGTGCCGTGCGGAAATATTCCAGCGTATCGTTCATCCATCCCATATCCCATTTGTAGTCAAATCCGAGGCCGCCGGCTTCCGTGCTTTTCGTCACGCCCGGATAGGAAGAGGAGTCCTCTGCGGACAGTATGGCGGAAGGGTGACGCTCTTTCAGACCCCGGTTCATTTCCCGGATAAATTCTACGGCTGTCTTGTTCACGCCCCGTGCGGCATCTCCCTGCCAGTAGATTATATTGCTTATGGCATCCATACGTATGCCGTCGGCGTGATATTCCGTGAGCCAGTAGTTGGCGGCGGACTGCAGAAAGCTTCGCACTTCGCCGCGGGAGTGCATGAAGTTGCAGCTGCCCCATTCGCTGAGTCCTACGTCCACATGCGGGTATTCATACAGGCTCGTGCCATCGTACCGGGCAAGGGCATAGTCGTCTACCGCGAAGTGGACAGGGACAAAGTCAAGGATGACACCGATATCGTTCTGATGGCAGAGGTCGATGAATGCCATGAGCTCCTGGGCCGTACCGTACCGCGAAGTCGGGCTGAAGAAACCGGTGTTCTGGTAGCCCCACGACTCATCGCACGGGTGCTCGCTCAAGGGCATGATTTCTACGTAATTATAGTGGTATTCTTTCAGATATGGAATAAGAAGCTCCGCCATCGCGGTATAAGAATACCAGTCGTCTTCCCTGCCGGAAGGCTTTCGCCAGGAACCGAAATGTATCTCATATATATTGAGCGGCTTTGATCTGCAGTCTGTACGCTTTGACATCCAGCGGGAATCGTGAAAGCGGTAGCTGTCCAGGCTGCGGATGATGGAAGCGCTGGCCGGACGTAGCTCCATACCGAATCCGTACGGATCGCAGTGGTCGGCAGATGTGCCGTCCTGGCGGCAGATCCGGTATTTGTACATCATGCCAGGCGCCGCATCCGGCACATGGCATTCCCAGAAGTTGCCGTCATATATCCGGTTCATGTCGTATTCCTCCCACCCGTTGAATTCTCCAATCAGGCTGATTTTCTGTGCGGCGGGGGCAAAGGTGCGGAATGTGGCGCCTCCATTTTCCGGGTGTGCACCCAGATACGTATATGCGTCAAATACTTTTCCCGTATAAAAGCCGTAATAATCCATTTACTTTCCTCCTACATATCAAATAGGCGGCTGCCATAATTATACGTAATAAATAATGGACAGCAGTCGTTTATCCTGTTTATAATGATTATACAGGCTAATATAGGCGGCATCTACCATCGTTAAAGGATAACAGTTGCATAAACAACTAATATTATAATAAGTTGGATAAGACAGGAGGATTCGTTTGGACTTACGGATGGAAAAGACAGAGAAAAGTATTAAAAATGCGTTTATAGAATTACGTTCCAGAAAACCGCTGGAGAAGATTACGGTCAAAGAGCTCTGCAGTATTGCACGGATCAACAAATCTACATTTTATTCCCACTACAGAGACATTTACGACCTTTCCGATGCCATGGAGGCGGAGATTGTTGAGTCGGTGACGAACAGCATCTCCCACCCCGAATATATCATAGAGAATCCGGCGGCATTTACGCAGGAGCTGTTTGTGGCGTATCTGTCCCAGAGTTCTCTGACAGACACGGTATTCTCCGGAAACGAGAGCAGCCATCTGGCGTCCAGGATTGAGGAGAGCGTGAAGAAGCTGCTGTTTGAAAAGTATCCGGCTTTACGGAAAGACATGGTCCTGAACTTGGTGCTCAGCTACTGCATCCAGGGGGCATACCATGCGTTTCGCGGTAACAGCCGGTATGACACGGACGAGAAGATTGCCGTCATCAGCACAATTACGGAGAACATCGGGCCGATGCTTGAAGATTATGAATAAGGAGTATATTTTTTAACTGATTCATGCTATACTTAGAGCTATAACCTGTATGATTCATAAAAGGAGATTGCTATGGAGTTTATAGATGTACTTATAAAGATGGAGATTGATCCACAGGAGACGATTCGCAGGTTCTGCCAGAACGAGTCGCTGCTCAAGAAGTATCTGCTGAGGTTCCGTGATGAAGCCACATATCCGAGCCTGAAAAAGGCGATAGAAGAGAAGGACTATAAGGAGATAGAGACTTGTGCGCATACGCTGAAGGGATTGTCCGCCAATCTGGGGATGAATAATCTGAGCAAGAGATGTGCGTATATAGTGGATGCGGTAAGAAATAATACATATGATAATCTTGACGAGATGTTTGCAAAGGTGGAAGAAGAGTACGACCGTCTGAGGGAATGTCTGAAAGAGCTGGAGTAAGCCGGCCGGGAGGGCAGTACCCTCTGGCAATCTGCCGGGGCCTGTGATAGAGGAATATAAAAGGAAGCTTTGTGTTTTATATACAGAGCTTCCTTTTCTTCATTTGCAAGCAGATTTAATCTTGGTAATAGCATTTGGCTAATCCATCATGAACTTCTCTATCACATGAAGCACGCCGTCCTCATCGTTCGACTTCGTTATGTAGTCGGCCTTTTCCAGCACAAGAGGCTGAGCGTTGGCCATGGCTACTCCCAGGCCGGCGGTCTCTATCATGGTCACGTCGTTATATCCATCGCCGCAGCAGACCATCTCATCTGCGGTCAGTCCGATGCTTGTCAGCAGACGGAGCAGGGAGTGGGCCTTATCGATGCCCGGAGGCATGATTTCCAGAAAGAAGGGGTCGGACAGATAGATATAGAGGTAGGAGCGGAAAGAATCTGCGACCTCGGCCTTCACCTCCTGTATCACATCCGGCTCTCCCGTAACGAGAAACTTGTTTGCCGGCGCGGTAATGTGAGACGGAAAATCATCCACGGATTTTATCGGCATATGATTGATGTGGGATTCCAGCTCGCTGTACCTGTTCGTACTGCCGCCTGACAGCAGCATATCAGAAGTGTACCCGACAATATCAACGCCCCGTCCCCGGTACTTGTCCACGATATTGAATAAAGGCGCGACGATATCCATAGGGAGCGTCTTGTTATAGATGACCTCCCTGCTCCGGCAGTCCGTAATCCGCCCACCATTAAAAGACAAGATATAACTGCCGTAACAATCCAGGTTGAGCTGGCCTGCCAGCGGCAGCACACCCTGCGTGGGACGTCCGCTCGCAAGCACCACCTTCTTGCCCTGCTCTTGTATATGAATCAAAGCCTCAAGCGTCGGCCTGGAAATCTCCTTCTTAGAGTTGGTCAGGGTACCATCCAAATCCAATGCTAAAATCTGATAATTCATACGTAACTCCTTTAATTTTGAAGGGGGTCAGACCCCTGTTACACATAGGGGTCTGACCCCTATGAAAATTTTACGAGTTGTTCGACAATTTCGGGGAACCACATTCCGTGTGACGCTTTCACCAGGACATTGTCCCCTTCTTTTATTATGCTGTTCATCTGCGCGAGGAAATCCTGCTTTGTGGCGAAGGAGAGCACTTCGATGCCTGTATTTCCGGCAGCCCCGACGGCGATTTCTTTTGCCAGATCTCCGATGGCGCACAGGACGTCTACGCCGTGCCTTGCTGCGTATTCCCCGACTTCACGGTGGAGCTCTTTTTCGTTATTGCCGAGTTCTCCCATGTTGCCGAGAACGGCTACTTTCCGGCCGATTGCCATGTTCAGGACATCAATCGCGGCCTTTGTGGACACCGGATTGGCATTGTAGCAGTCATCCAGTATCATGAGACTGCCGGTGGAGATAATGTTATTGCGGCCCGGGAGGGTCGTGTGTGCCTCGATGCCGGCCTTGATTTCTTCTACGGCAAGGCCGAGGGCAGCGCCTACCGCAGCGCCCGCCAGGGCGTTGGACACCATATGCGCGCCGGGGGTAGGGATAAGGCAGTCGAAAGCTTGGCCGTCCGGCATGTGTATCGTACAGGCCGTTCCTTTTAAGCCCATGGGCACGATGTCGGACGCATGGCACTGGCAGCCTTCCGTCGTTCCGAAGAGGACAGGAGTTACCCCTTTCACCGGTCCCATCCTGGACAGCAGGTCATCATCGCCGTTGAGGATGATGCTTCCCCCATTCTTCATATCCTGTATCATCTGGGATTTCTCCTGGAGAATCCCTTCTCTCGTCTTAAAGAATTCCAGATGGGCCACGCCGATATTCGTAATGACACAGATATCAGGGCTGGCGACAGAAGAGAGGCGGCGCATTTCCCCGAAATGGTTGACCCCCATCTCCAGGATTACGACCTCATGCTCTTCATTCATCTCGAATATCGTGAGGGGAAGTCCCCATTCATTGTTGAAGTTGCCCAATGTCTTGTGGACATTGTATTTCTGTGACACGACAGAAGCAATCATTTCCTTTGTACTTGTCTTGCCGACGCTTCCCGTGATACCGACTACCGTCACATCAAAAGAGTCCCTGTACAATTTGGCAATGTCCAGCAGCGCCTGTCCGGTAGACTCCACGAGAATATATGGAAAGTCCGTATCACCCAGGTCCTCGTGGGACACGACGCAGAGAGCGCCCCTTTCAATTGTATCAGGGATAAACTTGTGCGCATTGACATTCTCTCCGTCAATGGCGACAAACAGGTAATCCTTCTCGACTTTTCTGCTGTCGATTACGACACCCGCCACTTCCCGGCTCTTTTTACTATCGTCGCCGTGGTACGTGCCGTGACAGGCGTCCGCAATATTTTCCAGTGTAAGGTTCTTCATATTCCTTATCCTCTTACTTTCATTGATTCTTCGATTATTTTCTCACACAGTTCTCCGTAATTCATGCCGGCATTCAGGGCAGCCCTCGGAAGAAGGCTTGTAGGGGTCATGCCCGGCAGCCCGTTCATCTCAAGGCAGTAGAATCTGCCGTCCGTCTCATCTACGATAAAATCAGCGCGGGCGTAGACATCCATGCGCAGCGCCTCGAACGCTTTCTCTCCGGCACGCTGGATTTTCTTCATCATCTTCGCGTCCAGTGAGACCGGCGGGCATATTTCGGTGGCGCCCCCGTCCTGGTATTTGTTTTCATAAGAAAATACCTCGTCCCTCGGTATGATTTCTACGAGAGGCAGCGCCTTGCCTGCAAAGATGCCGCATGCATACTCGCGTCCCCTGATGAAAGGTTCGATGACGACTTCGTCCTGATGGTCCTCGTCAAAGGAACGGCGGACCGCCTCCTTATAATCCTCTTCGGTGTGGCAGATATATACGCCGAGGCTGGAACCGCTGGAACAGGGCTTGACGACGAGAGGAAGATAATATCCAAGCTCATCCAGCGTCGTATTCTTCGTCTTTTCCGTGAGAGAGGTTCCCCGCGGCGTAGGTACACGTGTCATCTTGAACACCTGCTTTGCGACAAGCTTATTCATGGACATGGCGCATCCGAGCGAATTAGGTCCCGTATACTTGATTCCAAGGACATCGAAGGTGGCCTGCATCTTTCCGTTTTCCCCGACGGAACCGTGAAGTCCCATGAACGTAATGTCAGCCAGACGGCACAGCTCGATGACATTCGGACCAAGGTAGCATTCAGACTGGTCTGGGCGGGAAGCTTTGACTGCCTCGATATCCGGTGCGGTCGTCTTGATGCCCTGGGCAATCTCAAGTCCCGCGCCGGGAAGGTCGAATACTTCTTCCAGCTTATCAGAATCGTAAGGTAATCCAAGATAGACATCAAGCAGAAATGCCTTGTGTCCCCGTTCTCTTAAGGTTCTGCAGATACCGGCGCCTGAGATTAGGGATACATCCCGCTCAGGGCTCAGTCCTCCTGCTAAAACGATAATCTTCATAAACAAATGCTCTCCTTTTTAGTTAGTCGTGCTGATCTGATCTAAGAGTGATTTCTTTACTTCATACAGTTCCTGTGACAAATCAACATATACGCGGTGCGGATAGAACAGCCGCTTCGTCTCTTCCCACAGCGTCTTCTTCTCCTGACGGCAGTATGCGGCAATCTCTTTTACAGAAGGAGACTTATACACACATTCCCCGTTCTTGAATACGGGAACAAGAATTTCACGCATCGTATAGGAACCACCCGGCAGCTTTGTCTTCTTCCAAGTCTCAATCGGGTCGAAGAGAAGCAGGTCCTCGCCTGTGTCATATTCTTCACCGACAAAGCAGATCAGATCGGCTTTTACTTTACCTGTTGTTTTATCATAGATTCTATAGATCGTTTTGTTACCAGGATTTGTTATTTTCTCAGTGTTTTCTGATATTTTTATCTTCGGTATGAATGCACCGTCATCATTCTTGATGGCGGCGAGCTTGTACACGCCTCCGAATGACGGACAGTCTTTGGACGTGATGAGGTTCGTCCCTACCCCCCAGGAATTGATGGCGGCACCCTGCATCTTCAGATCGTGGAGCAGATACTCGTCAAGGTCATTGGACGCAGTGATGGTAGCATCGGTAAACCCGGCTGCATCGAGCATCTTGCGGGCTTCCTTGGATAAGTAGGCAAGGTCGCCGCTGTCGAGGCGGATACCATACTTTTTAAAATGGACGCCCTTCTCCTTCATCTCTTGAAACACACGTATCGCGTTCGGTACGCCGGACTTGAGCGTATCATACGTATCCACGAGCAGGGTACAGTTATCCGGATACATCTCGGCATAGGTCCTGAACGCGGAATACTCGTCCTTAAAACTCATAATCCAGCTGTGTGCATGTGTCCCCATGACTGGCACGTCAAACAGCTGCCCTGCCAGTACGTTAGATGTTCCCACGCAGCCTCCTATCATGGCGGCTCTTGCTCCATACAGCCCTGCATCCGGTCCCTGGGCGCGGCGCAGGCCAAATTCCATAATACCGTCCCCGTTAGCAGCGAACACGATACGGGATGTCTTGGTCGCGATAAGAGACTGATGATTGATAATGTTCAGTATCGCCGTCTCCACAAGCTGCGCTTCCATAATAGGGGCGATGACCTTCAGAAGAGGCTCCTTCGGAAAGATGACAGTCCCTTCGGGAATCGCATAGATATCGCCGCTGAAATGAAATCCACTCAGGTAGTGGAGGAAATCTTCGCTGAAGATGCCCAGGCTCCTGAGATAGTCCACATCATCATATGTGAAGTTCAGATTCTTGATATAGTCAATCACCTGGTCAAGTCCGGCACATATAGAATAGCCGTTGTTACAAGGATTCTGGCGGAAAAACACGTCAAAAATCACAGTTTCGTTCTGTCCCTGTTCGTAATAACCCTGCATCATGGTCAACTCATATAGATCCGTCAGCAAGGTCAAATCTCTTCTGCTCATTTTCCTGTTAAAACTCCTTTTTTCTCGGGGCAGTCCGAACTGCCCTGTCTATATGAATACCCGGTATCGAATATTCTGTCTTATTATATCACCAGACACATGAAATGTAAAAGAGAAAAGTAATCAACCAGAGGCTTAGACAAGCCCCTGGTTCTTATTGATCGTCTCCTGTATGATATTCTGGCAGTACTGCCCGAGATGCTTCTTCGTCTCTTTGTCCAGTTCGTTCGGATAGACAGGCCTGCCGTATTCCAGCACGACGTGCGTCTTTTTGATGCGCGGAAACTGCTGCTCAAAGATGGCATGCGTATTGTTCAGGCACATCGGTATGATGGCGCATCCGGTCTTTTCTGCAATCTTGAAGGAGCCGTCATGGAACGGCAGCATGCTCAGCTCATCCCCGTCGTTGCGCGTCCCCTCGGGAAAGATGCAGATAGAGATGCCTTCCTTCACATACTCTATCGCCTTCAGGATTGTCTTAAGCCCCTCTTTCGGCGTGCTTCTGTCGAGAAACAGACAGTACAGCCGTTTCATCCAGTCTCTGAGAAGCGGATAGCGCAGCATCTCCTTCTTTGCAATATATCCGGTAAGGCGCCGGCACCGCGAATACGTGATGAGTATATCGAAGTAGCTCCTGTGGTTGCCGATATAAAGTACCGGCTCATCCGGAACATTTTCCTCGCCTATGACGGTGACTTCCACGCCGGAGATGCGGAGCATCAGGCGGAAGACCCACTGTACGAGACGCAGGGAGCTTACATCTGCAGTCCTGCGTCTGAACTTACGGATAACCCATTCCACACCGAGTACAGGAATACCCAGCACGAGATACAGCATCAACACGATTGCAACACATATAAATCTTATCATCAGTATAACCTCTCTGTCTTGTTATTTAATATCTTCCATATAATATAGCCATGTCTTTCAGCTCTTTTGCAAGCGGCGCGCTTAAAATCCCTTTTTTAAAGCGCCAGTTCCAGTTGCCCGCGGCGACTCCCGGTATGTTCATCCTGGCCTCCTTCCCGTATGACAGGACATCCTGCATCGGTACGACCGCACAGGCGGCGATGCTGCCGAAGCAGAGACGTATGAATTCCTTGTTGACCTTCGTGCCGTCCGAATTCGTATACCGCCTGACCTTTTCCTGGCAGGCAGGATCAAGCGTCTCATACCATCCAAGCGTCGTGTCATTGTCGTGCGTCCCGGTATAGCAGACGCAGTGAGGCGTCGTAAACTGGTGGGGGAGGAATGCGTTTTCATGCGTGCCCTCGAACGCGAACTGAAGCACTTTCATGCCTGGAAAGTGGAAGTCATTCCGCAGCGCCTCGACTTCAGGCGTGATGACACCAAGGTCTTCCGCTATAATCGGCAATCCCTCACCAAGGGCATCTTCTATGGCATGGAACAGTTCCCGGCCGGGAGCTTTGACCCACTCGCCATGTACGGCTGTCTCTTCTCCGTACGGAACAGACCAGTATGCCTCAAAACCACGGAAGTGGTCGATACGCAGGATATCGAGCAGTGTAAGCTGATGGCGTATCCGGGAAATCCACCACGCAAAGCCCTCCTCCTCGTGGGCCGCCCAGTGATAGAGCGGATTCCCCCAGAGCTGTCCTGTCTCGGAAAAATAATCCGGCGGTACGCCTGCAACTTTGACGGGATATCCCTTTGAATCGAGCTGGAACAGATGCTGGTTCGCCCACACGTCCGCACTGTCCATAGAGACGAAGATAGGGATATCCCCGATAATCTGTATGTCGTGCCTGTTTGCATAAGCTTTCAGCTCCTTCCATTCCTCAAAAAACAGGAACTGGAGGAATCTGTAGAACCCGCTGTCTTTTTCATACGTCTGCTGAAGCTGTGCTTTGTATTCCGCTGACGGATATCTGCAGTCATCTTCCCACTCGAGCCAGCTTACGCCTCCGTGCGCATCCTTGCACGCCATAAAGAGCGCATAATCGTCCAGCCAGTCCGCGTTCTGTCCGCAGAATGCCTCGTATGCCGAAATGAGTTCCCGGTGGGCCTCCCGATAGGCAGTAGTGAGGAAGCGGCGGTAAGCATTCTGAAAGATACGCTGCTTCCAGGGAATGATGACGCCGTAGTCGACGTGTTCGTCATCGCGGACGGGACAGTGCAATATCTCATAGCCTTGTACAAGGTCCAGTTCTTTTAAATGGGCTGGACTGATAAGGAGGGGCTGACCTGCAAAGGCGGAGAAGCTCTGGTAAGGGGAGTCGCCGTAACCGGTATGGGTGAGCGGAAGCATCTGCCAGATATGCTGTCCCGCGCGCTCTAAAAAGTCTACGAATTCATAGGCCTCTGCCCCCAAGTCTCCGATACCGTACGGGGACGGCAGGGAAGTCGGGTGCAGCAGAATGCCCGAGATTCTTTTCTGTTCAATCATATGGGTACGCCTGCTTTCTATAGAGATTAAGTAGTTTTATGACAAATATGCGTCTATTATACTACAAAATTGGAATTTTTCATAGCTTTGCTGTGTATGATGTTAAAGAGAATGTAGCTTTGAGGAATCTGATGAAAAGATTATGCTCCTATGTGCTTCTTCTGGCCTGCGCATTCCTTCTGACAGCATGTTCCGTCACAAAGACGGACAAAGACAAGATACGTGACATCGACTTTACCGTAGTCGATACGGAAGCTGTTCCGGAAGAGCTGGCCGCACAGATAGAAGAGGCGAAGGCGGAACCATTCAGGCTTACTTACGGGGATAATGGATATCTGTACATTGCCCGTGGATATGGGACAAAAGATACAAGCGGGTACAGTGTGGAGGTGCCGGAATGTTATGAGACGTCCAATGCAGTCTGCATGAAAAGCAGTCTTTTGGGTCCGGACAAAACGGAAGAGGTGCAGAAAAAACCGACTTATCCGTATGTAGTTATAAAAATGGAATACAGCGACAAAAACGTAGAATTTGATTAAGGAGGAATGAAGGATGGAATATATGAAAAAACAGGTACAGACTTACCGGACGGGGAAAGTCATTACCGACCAGTTTTACATTGACGATGATTATAATGTACCGGACGTAAAAAGTGACGTGATGCGTATCATACTCGGAGAGGGAATGCTGGATGTGGAAGACATGAAGGTAGTGGAAAACTACATCCGCGTAACCGGAAAGATGAATTTCAAGGTGCTGTACGTGACCGAGGAGGGAGAAGCAAGGCTGTCGTCCCTGGAGGGACGGATTCCGTTTGAGGAGATGATATACACGGAACAGATGCCGGAAGGGATGCCGTTCATCAAGGCCTCTAATATCGATCTGACGGTGACAGCCATCCACTCCAGGAAGCTGAACCTGAAAGCGCTCGTGGAGCTTCAGGTGTCCTCAGAAGGCATGGACGACCTGGAAGTGACAACAGATATCTTAAGCGATGCTCCGCTGTATAAGCGATATGCGGAAAAGCAGATGCTGCGGATGCTCACCTCGAAGAAAGATACATACCGCATCAAAGAGGAAGTCGCCATCAGCGGGACAAAGGAAAATGTCGGAACGCTGCTCTGGACAGATGTCGCGAGCCGCAAGCTCGATACGAGGCTCGGCACGGACGAGATGCTTATACAGGGAGAGCTGATGCTGTTCTGCTTCTATGAATCTCTGGAGGGCAAGACAGACTGGATTGAACAAGTCATTCCTTATGAAGGACGTATAGAATGTTACGGTGCACAGGATAATATGTATCATCAGATATATCCGGAGCTAGCGGATGTCAATATAGATGTGCGCATGGATGAAGATGGTGAGATGCGCCTGCTCGGCGTGGAGGCCACGCTGGAAATCCGGCTCATCGTGTATGAAGAGGAGAATGAGGATGTGCTGGAAGACGTATATTCGCTGGACCAGACTTGCATCCCGAGAATAACAGAAGAAACATTTGAAAAGCTGCTCATGCAGAATCATTCAAAATGTAAAGTGATAGAACAGCTCTCTCTTCCGGAGATTAAGGACAGCATGCTGCAGGTGTGCCACAGCAGCGGAAAGATTCAGCTGGAACGGACCGAGGTCGTGGACGGCGGCATACAGATTGAAGGTGTGCTCCATATCAGTTTCCTCTATGTAAAAGCAGACGATGTCGTCCCGTTTGACACGTGGCAGGGTATGGTTCCCTTCTCCTATCTGCTGGAGAGCAATGAAACGAGCAGTGACATGACCTATGACCTGACGTATGCCGTTGAGCAGCTTTCCATCGGCCTGCTCGGCAGCGACGAGATAGAAATCAAGGCAGTGCTTGCCTTCAACAGCTTCCTGAAACAGCCGGTACGGATATCCAACATAGAAGAAGTAGACTTTGAACCTGTCGATATGGAGGAGATGGAGCGTCGGCCTGGTATCGTGGGATATATCGTGCGGGACGGAGATATGCTCTGGGATCTTGCGAAACGATACAGCACGACGGTAGAAGGGATCATGGAAGTGAACGGTCTGGAATCAGAGCAGGTGAAACCCGGGGATAAGATATTGATTTTTAAGGAAAATATGAGTATACTATGAGTACACTGTATACAAGATACAACGATCTGAGGATAATGTAAACGTTAACTTACGAGGAGATAAAATATGGATAAACTGGAGTTGAAAGCACTGGCTAAGATAAACCTGGGCCTGGACGTACTCGGAAGGCGGAGCAACGGATACCACGATGTACGCATGGTGATGCAGACGGTGTACTTGTATGACCAGGTCATAATGGAGAAGAAGAAGGAGCCGGGCATCGAAGTGGAGACGAACCTGTATTTCCTTCCGGTCAATGAGAATAATCTCGCTTACAAGGCAGCAAAGCTGCTTATGGATGAATTTCACATAAAAGAGGGAATCAAGATTACGCTTAAGAAGCATATTCCGGTGGCGGCAGGTATGGCAGGCGGAAGTTCCAATGCAGCGGCAGTGCTCTATGGAATGAACCGCATGTTTGCCCTGAAGCTGCCGGAGAAAGCTTTGATGGAACGGGGGTTGACGCTTGGGGCGGACGTGCCGTACTGCATCATGCGGGGAACCGTGCTTGCAGAGGGCATCGGCGAGATTCTCACTCCTTTAAGCCCCATGCCGAAGTGCCATATATTGATAGCGAAGCCGCCCATCAGCGTATCGACCAAGTTCGTGTACGATGAGCTGGACTCCCGCGAGATAACAGCGCACCCGGATATAGACGGAATCATAGAGGGTCTGGATGGACAAGACCTGGCACGCACGGCCGGATGCCTTGGAAACGTGCTGGAGGAAGTCACGGTCCGGGAATACCCTGTAATCGAACAGATCAAGAATGTCATGAAAGGACAGGGGGCATTGAACGCCATCATGAGCGGAAGCGGCCCGACCGTATTCGGCATATTTGAGGAAAAGAGCAGGGCGAGGGAGGCAGGCAGAAAGATAAAGGAAACGGGATTAACGAAGCAGGTGTATGTTACGAACGTGCATAATGCAAGGAGGAAATGAGCATGGAACCAAACTTTCAAGTCAATATGAACGAATATCTCCCGCTCCGGGACGTCGTATTTAATACGCTCCGTCAGGCGATTCTGCGGGGAGAGCTGAAACCCGGGGAGAGGCTGATGGAGATCCAGCTCGCCAATAAGCTTGGTGTCAGCCGTACACCTATACGTGAAGCAATCCGTAAGCTGGAGCTGGAAGGACTTGTGCTCATGATTCCGCGAAAAGGGGCAGAGGTGGCAGAGATAACGGAGAAGAGCCTGCGGGATGTGCTGGAAGTCAGGAAAGCGCTGGAGGAGCTGGCGGTACAGCTCTGCTGTGACAAGATTACGAAGGATGAGATCAGGGAGCTTGAAAAGGCTGCGGAAGATTTTAAGACCGCCATAAGAAGAGGCGGCCTTACAGAGATAGCCGAGGCGGATGTAAAGTTCCACGATGTCATCTATATGGCAACGGACAACCAGAAGCTCATCCAGCTGCTGAACAACCTGCGTGAGCAGATGTACCGATACAGGATGGAATATCTGAAAAGTGATGAAGTATATCCGCAGCTCATCTCTGAGCATAAAGACATTATCCGACATGTCGCCGGCAAAGAAAAGGACAAAGCTACCGAAGTCGTCAGCAAGCATATAGATAACCAGGTCGAGGGCGTCATCGATACGCTCCGCCTGAAAAAATCATAAATTTAACGCCTGCTTTTGTATAAGCGCCGTGAAATGTGTACAGACTTCTTATAACATCCGAGGGGATTGTGAATAAGGAGGTACATAGAATGCGGGAAGAAATCAAAAAGAGATATAGAAAGAAGCAGCTCATCTGTGTTATACTTGGTATCTGTATAGCACTTATCCTGACGGGGAGTATCGTCAGCCGCCGGATGAAAGTGGTCGACGCGAAAGTGCGGGAGACGCAGGAGAAACTGGCGGGAGAGGTGTTCCGCTTCCACGTGCTGGCGAACAGCGACAGCGAGGAGGATCAGGCGCTGAAGCTGAAAGTGCGGGACGCGGTACTGGCGTATATGAAAGCCGATATGAAAGGCGGGACGGCCGGCGAGCCGACCGCGGAGGATACGAAGAGATGGGCTCACAACCATCTGGAGGAAATTGAGGAGAAGGCGGAGGAGGTTATCCGTAAGGAAGGGTATTCCTACGGAGCAGAAGCGAATGTACAGTTCTGCCATTTTCCGGACAAGACTTACGGGGACATCACGTTTCCGGAAGGAGATTATGAGGCGCTGCGTATCGTGATCGGGCAAGGCAGAGGCCACAACTGGTGGTGCGTGCTCTATCCGAACTTATGCTTTATGAGCACGACGTGCGCGGTCGTAAGCGATGAGGGGAAAGAGGAGCTGAAAGAAGTGCTCACAGATGATGAATATGAAATGGTGACAGCCACTTCGGACTTTAAGATAAAATGGTTTTTCTTTGGAGGAGACGAGAAAGAGGACCGGTAGAGACATGGAGGCAGTTTCATGACTGAGTTTTTGGTAAGACGTTTTGTTAAGAATCATGAAGAGGTAGAGAAGGTGTCTGTCCGTACGGCCTATGGAGTGTTGGCGAGTGCGGTGGGCATCTTTTGCAATGTATTGTTATTTGTGGTCAAGGCGGCCGTGGGCTTCCTGCTCCACAGCATATCCGTAACCGCAGACGCTTTTAATAACCTCTCGGACGCGGGATCTTCCGTCATCGGGCTAGTGGGCGTCAAGATGGCAAGCAAACCGGCAGATAAAGACCATCCGTTCGGCCACGGAAGGATTGAATATATCGCGGCGCTGATTGTAGCGTTTCTCGTCCTGCAGGTCGGGTTTACCTTTTTCAAGGATGCCATCGGAAAGATACGTGAGCCGGAGATGATGAAGTTCAAGCTCATATCTGTTATCATACTCATACTGTCTGTCGGGGTGAAGCTCTGGATGGGCGTCTTTAACCGGAAGCTCGGACAGCGCATCAATTCGAAGGTCATGCTCGCAACGGCGGCAGACGCGCTCGGAGACGTGATAACAACGTCCGCCACGATCGCCTCTCTTCTGTTCTGGAAGGCAACCGGAATTAATATTGACGGCTTCGTAGGACTTGGCGTATCGCTAGTCGTCATGTGGGCGGGAATCGGCATTGCCAGAGATACGCTGGAGCCCCTTATCGGTGAACCCGTGGCGGCGGAAGAATATGTCAGGATATCGAGGTTCGTGGAGAAATATGACGGCATCGTCGGCAGCCATGACCTGATTGTACATAATTACGGGCCTGGGAGAAGCATGGCGTCCATCCATGCAGAAGTGCCGAACAATACGGATATAGAAGATTCGCATGAGATCATCGACAAGATAGAACGGGACGCGGCCAGGAAGCTTGGAATCTTTCTCGTGATACATATGGATCCTGTGGAGACGAAGGATGAGCAGGTGCTCGAGGCGAAGGAACATGTGGAAGAGGTGGTATCACGTCTGGATGGCAGGGCGAGCATCCACGACTTCCGCATGGTGGACGGCAGACACCAGATTAATCTTATCTTCGACCTCGTTGTTCCGAGAGAATACAGCAGGGAGCAGCAGAACAGCCTGAGCCACGCGGTCATGGAGGAACTTCAGAAGATAGATGAGAGATACCAGTGCGTCATTGCGGTTGAGATGAGCTTTGTGGCAAGTGCACGGAAAGGACAGGAAGAATAAGAGATGTATTCATTTGACAGCAGAGTCAGGTTCAGTGAGGTGGACCACACGAAGCAGATAACCTTGCCAGGGGTTATCAATTATTTTCAGGACTGCAGCACCTTCCATTCGGAGAGTCTCGGCCTCGGGGTCGATTACTTCGCAAAACACAAGCGGGCATGGGTGCTGAACGCGTGGCAGGTCGTAACAGAACGCTATCCTAAGCTTGGAGAGCACATCACGGTCAGCACGTGGGCGACGGAATTCAACGGATTATACGGGCTCCGAAACTTCCGTATGACGGACGGTAAGGGCAGGACCACGGCATATGCCAATTCTGTCTGGGTATATATGGATATGGCGAAAGGAAGGCCGGTGAAGCCGCCGACCGAGGAGATTGAGGCATACGGGGAAGAAGAGCCCCTGGCAATGGATTATGCACCGAGGAAGATTGCCCTTCCGGATACATGGGAAGAAAAGCCCCCCTTTCCGGTGAGAAAGTATCATATCGATACGAATGAGCACGTCAATAACTGCCAGTATGTGCAGATGGCGCTGGAGGTGCTCGGGAAAGAGCCGGATATACGACAGGTTAGGGTAGAATACAGGAAATCGGCTGTCTATCAGGATATTATCAGCCCGCGCGTGTCAGAGGAGGAAGGCCGGACAGTCGTGTCACTTGGAGATGCACAGGGGAAACCTTATGCAATAGTAGAACTAAAGGAGAACTTATGATGACATTAGAAAAGGGATTAGGAAAAAAACAGGTGCTGAGCGTGGTGAAGCTGGTGGACTTTGGGGTATATCTCGGAACGGAGGAAGAGAAAGTGCTGCTTCCGAAAAAGCAGGTTCCCGAAGGGACAAAAAAAGGAGACGAGATAGAAGTATTTCTCTATAAGGATTCTTCGGACAGGCTGATAGCCACGACGTCAGAGCCTGCACTGACACTCGGCGGGCTGGCCGTTCTGGCTGTAGCAGATACCGGACGGGTAGGAGCTTTCCTCGAGTGGGGGCTTGAGAAAGATCTGCTGCTGCCGTATAAGGAGCAGACGGCAAAGGTGGAGAAGGGGGACAAGGTGCTTGTGGCGCTGTATGTGGACAAGAGCCGGCGCCTCTGTGCGACGATGAAGGTGTATGACAGGCTGCTGACAGATTCACCTTATAAAAAAGATGACCATGTAAGCGGAACGGTCTATGAGTTCAGTGATAATTTTGGGGTGTTCGTGGCGGTAGATAACCGGTATTCCGCCCTGATACCAAAGAGAGAGGCATTTGGCAGCCTGAAAGTGGGAGATAAGGTACATGCGAGGGTCGTGAAAGTACATGCGGACGGAAAATTAGACTTAAGCATCAGGGAAAAGGCATTTATCCAGATGGACGCGGATGCCGCGGCAATTGTAAAACGGATGGAAGAATATGGGGGAGAGCTGCCGTTTACGGACAAGGCGGAGCCGGAACTCATCCAGAGAGAGTTCGGTTTGAGCAAAAATGCTTTTAAGCGTGCGGTAGGACGGCTGCTGAAAGAGGGCAAGGTAGAAATCAGAAATAGTTCCATCGTGCTCAAGTAATTATTACCAAAAACTGGTGTGAAAAATTGTGCACATTTTAAAAAGCGCCGAAAATCAACATTTGCCTTGATTTTGGCAGGGTTTTCGTATATATTGAGGGTGTAAAAAGAAAAGAGTAGAAAAGAAAAGGAGAGTAACAAGATGAAAGTTCAGAATATCACAAATATCGAAAAGTTTTTCGAAGTAGTAGACAGTTGCTCAGGTAAGGTAGAATTAGTAACAGGTGAAGGAGACAGACTTAATTTAAAATCTAAATTATCTCAGTATGTGTCTATGGCAAATATCTTCTCTAATGGAGAGATACCGGAGCTGGAAATCGTGGCACATGAAAAAGAAGATATCGACAAGCTCGTCGCATTCATGATTAACGGCTAAAGACAGGACTTATATACAGGCTGGCAGACAGCGCAGACGGCGGCAATATTCTCCTCGTAACGAGGAGAATATTGCTGCCGTCTTTTCTTATGCCGCAAAATTTGATATAGTTATCTTATCAGATACTTTAAGACGACATTCACAGAACAGGAGTAATTATGAGTTTTGCACATTTACATGTCCATACGGAGTACAGCCTCCTGGACGGTTCTAATAAGATCAAAGAGTGTATAGCCCGGGTAAAGGAGCTTGGCATGGACAGCGTGGCAATAACGGACCACGGCGTCATGTTCGGCGTTATAGACTTCTACCGCGCGGCAAAGGCGGCCGGAATAAAGCCGATACTAGGCTGTGAGGTGTATGTGGCGCCTGGTTCCCGGTTTGACAAGGAGGCAGGGGGCAGCGGCGAAGACAGGTATTACCATCTTGTGCTGCTGGCAGAAAATGACCTTGGATACCACAATCTGGTGAAGCTTGTGTCGAGAGGCTTCACGGAAGGCTACTATTACAAGCCCCGTGTGGATCTGGAACTGCTTCAGGAGTACCACGAGGGGATCATTGCGCTGAGTGCCTGCCTGGCGGGGGAAGTGCAGCGCAATATCATGAGGGGGATGTACAGCGAAGCAAAAGCGGCAGCGGAGCGCTACGAAGGGATATTCGGAGAAGGTAATTTCTTCCTGGAGCTGCAGGATCACGGCATGCAGGAACAGAAGATGGTAAACCAGTCGCTGCTCCGGCTTTCCCAGGAGACAGGTATCGAGCTTGTGGCTACGAACGACATCCACTATACATATGAGGACGACGTCAAGCCCCATGACATACTGCTCTGCCTCCAGACGGGAAAGAAGCTGGCGGATGAGGACCGTATGCGCTATGAAGGCGGCCAGTATTATATCAAGTCAGAGACGGAGATGCAGCAGCTGTTTCCATATGCGCTTCAGGCGCTGGAGAACACGCAGAGGATTGCAGACAGATGTAAGGTAGAGATAGAGTTTGGCGTGACGAAGCTTCCCAAATACGATGTGCCGGAAGGATACTCGTCCTGGGAATACCTGAGAAAGCTCTGCTTTGAAGGGCTTAAGCGCCATTACCCGGACGGGGAGGATGCACTGGCGGAGCGGCTCGAATATGAGCTGTCTGTCATACAGTCTATGGGATACGTGGATTATTTTCTCATCGTATGGGATTTTATCAAATATGCCAAAGACCACGACATTATCGTCGGCCCGGGCCGTGGATCTGCGGCGGGAAGCATCGTGTCATACTGTCTGGACATCACGAGCATAGACCCGATAAAGTATCAGCTTCTCTTTGAACGTTTCCTGAACCCGGAGCGTGTATCCATGCCCGATATCGATATTGACTTCTGCTTCGAGCGGAGGCAGGAGGTGATAGACTACGTGGTGGAGAAGTACGGCTCTGACCGGGTCGTACAGATCGTCACCTTCGGTACGCTGGCAGCCCGCGGCGTCATCCGGGATGTGGGGCGCGTGATGGACCTGCCGTATGCATTTGTGGACAATATCGCCAAGATGGTTCCGACAGAACTCAATATGACGCTGGAACGTGCGCTCAGTATGAATCCTGAGCTGAGGAGGGTGTATCAGGAGGACGGGCAGGTGCGGGAGCTCATCGACATGTCGAAGCGTCTGGAAGGGCTTCCCCGCCACACTTCCATGCATGCGGCCGGAGTTGTCATCAGCCAGAAGGCTGTGGATGAATATGTACCGCTGTCGCTTGGCTCCGACGGTTCTGTCACGACGCAGTTCACGATGACGACGCTGGAAGAGCTCGGCCTCCTGAAGATGGACTTTCTCGGGCTCCGGACATTGACTGTCATACAGAACGCGGCGCAGCTGGCCGGAGTGAGCAGGGGCGGGCCGCTTGATATGGACAGCATAGACTATGATGACAAGGATGTGCTGAGCTCTATCGGAACAGGACGTACAGACGGCATCTTCCAGCTGGAGAGCGGCGGGATGAAGAGCTTTATGAAGGAGCTGAAACCGCAGAGCCTGGAGGATATCATCGCGGGTATCTCCCTGTACCGTCCGGGACCGATGGACTTCATCCCCCAATATATAAAGGGAAAGAACAATGCACAGAGCATTACGTATGACTGCCCGCAGCTGGAACCGATTCTGGCACCCACATACGGATGTATCGTCTATCAGGAACAGGTCATGCAGATTGTGCGGGACCTTGCCGGGTACACGCTTGGGCGGAGCGACCTCCTGCGCCGCGCCATGTCTAAGAAAAAGGGAGACGTGATGAAGAAAGAGCGCCAGAACTTTGTGTATGGCAATGAAGAAGAAGGCGTTCCCGGATGCATCAAAAACGGTATAGATGAGAAGACGGCCAATAAGATATATGACGAGATGATCGATTTTGCGAAGTATGCGTTCAACAAGTCCCATGCGGCTGCATACGCAGTTGTCTCTTATCAGACAGCGTGGCTTAAATATTACTATCCGGTAGAATTTATGGCGGCACTTATGACCTCCTGCATCGACAATCCCGGAAAAGTGGCGGAGTATATCTATACGTGCCGGCAGCAGATGGGAATCGAGATCATGCCGCCGGACATCAACAAAGGGCTTGGGAACTTCACGGTTGAGGACGGCCGTATCCGTTACGGCCTGGCAGCCATCAAGAGCATAGGCCGGCCGGTCATCGACGCGATTATCAAAGAGCGGGGCACAGGCGGGCCGTTCAAGACGCTGAAGGACTTTATCGAGCGCATGTCCGGGAAGGAAGTCAACAAGAGGACGCTCGAGAACTTCATCAAATCAGGAGCTTTTGACAGTCTTGGCGGGACGAGGAAACAGTTTATGATAATCTATGTGCAGATTCTGGATCAGGTGAACCAGGAGCGGAAGTATTCCATGACCGGCCAGATGTCCTTATTCGATATGGTGGACGACGACCAGAAGGCGGAATTTGATATCCCGCTGCCGGACGTGGGAGAATACGAAAAGGAAAATCTGCTTTCTTTTGAAAAAGAGGTACTGGGAATCTACTTAAGCGGGCATCCTATGGAAGAGTATGAGGAGAAGTGGAAGAAAAGCATCACGTCGACGACGCTGGATTTCCAGCTCGATGAAGAGACCGGGAGGACGAAGGTGCATGACGGCGCGCGGGAAGTCGTAGGGGGAATTATCGCCGACAAGACGATAAAGTACACGAAGAACAACAAGACGATGGCATTCCTCACGCTGGAGGATCTGGCGGGAACGGTAGAGATCGTCGTATTTCCGAAGGATTACGAGAAGAACCAGCAATACCTCTCAGAGGAGAACAAGGTGTTTGTAAGAGGCAGGGTCTCAGAAGAAGACGAGGCGGCGAGCAAGCTCATCTGTGAGGCAATCATCCCGTTTGAACTGACGAAGAAGGAGCTGTGGCTCCAGTATGAAGGAAAAGCAGATTTCCTGGCACGGGAAGCGGAGCTGTATGACTTGATAAAGGAGTCTGACGGCGATGATCAGGTCGTCATATACTGTAAGGCCGAGAAGGCGGTAAAACGTCTTCCGAGAAGCAGGAATATCCATGTAGAGCCGGAGATTTTAAGCAGGTTGACGAATTACCTTGGAGAATCTTGTGTAAAAGTTATAGAAAAACCCATTGAAAACATTTCATAGATAAGGTAAAATGAACCACGAAGAAAAGATAGAATGAGAATGATCACAATACGATGGAGGAATTGAAATGGCAGACAAAGTGATTCGTACGATAGGTGTTTTGACAAGTGGCGGAGATGCCCCTGGAATGAATGCAGCTATCCGTGCAGTTGTCAGGACGGGATTAGGAAAAGACTTGAAAGTGAGAGGCATCAGAAGAGGATATCAGGGTCTTTTGAACGAAGAGATCATAGACCTGTCGGCCAGAGATGTATCCGATACCATCCAGCGCGGAGGCACTATCCTCCAGACGGCAAGATGTGAAGAGATGCGGACAGAAGAGGGACAGCAGAAGGCTGCCGCCATATGTAAGAAATACGGAATAGACGGTCTGGTAGTCATCGGCGGAGACGGCTCTTTTGCCGGAGCGCAGAAGCTGTCCAGACTGGGAATCAATACAATAGGGCTTCCGGGTACGATCGACCTGGATATTGCCTGTACGGAGTATACGATAGGGTTTGATACGGCGGTCAATACGGCGATGGAAGCGATAGACAAAGTAAGGGATACATCCACGTCCCATGAGAGATGTTCCATCATCGAAGTGATGGGAAGGGATGCAGGCTACCTCGCGCTCTGGTGCGGAATCGCAAACGGTGCGGAACGTATCCTCATGCCGGAGGAGCACGACTATAATGAGGAAGCCATTGTCGAAGACATACAGGAGTGCAGAAAGCGCGGCAAGAAGAACTATATCATTATCAACGCGGAGGGGATCGGCGATTCTATGAATATGGCAAAGAGAATCGAAGAGGCCACCGGCATGGAGACGAGGGCGACTGTCCTTGGCCACATGCAGCGGGGCGGAAGCCCGACATGTAAAGACAGGGTATATGCGTCTATCATGGGTGCTATGGCTGTAGACCTGCTTATCCAGGGCAAGTCCAACCGTGTCGTAGGTTACAGGCACGGAGAATATCTGGACTTTGACATCGACGAGGCACTCGGCATGAAGAAGGGTATTCCGACCTATCAGTATGAGATCGCGAGAGAGCTGGCACTTTAGGATATCGGTTTTCAGGACAGCAGAGACGTTCAGGATAGAGAGTTTTCTTTCACTGGATGTCTCTTTTTTCAAATAGTACAGTCAGACAGAGTACACGAACAGAGTGAAAAGAGGGATACAGATTGGTTATGAATAAAGACAGGACAGCGCCTGTAGGCGTGTTTGACTCAGGCGTGGGCGGGCTTACCGTGGCAAGGGAGATCATGCGCCAGCTGCCCGATGAAAATATCGTATATTTCGGCGATACGGCCAGAGTCCCATACGGCAGCAAGTCGAAGAATAATATTATCAGGTTCTCCCGCCAGATTCTCCGTTTTCTTGAGACGAAGGGCGTGAAAGCAATAGTCATAGCATGTAATACGGCGAGCGCCCTGGCGCTTGACGTGCTGAAGGAGGAATCTGACATTCCGGTTATCGGAGTCATCACGCCGGGAGCACGGGCGGCGGTTAAGGAGACCCGAAGCAAGAAGATAGGTGTCGTCGGGACGGAAGCTACTATCCGAAGCCATACATACTCCAAGGTCATCACGGAGATGGAGCCTGAGGCGTCGGTAATCGGCAAGCCGTGCCCGCTGTTCGTGCCGCTTGTGGAGGAAGGGTTTGCAAAGCACCATGTCACGGATGAGATTATCGAATACTACCTGGATGAGATGAAGCATTCGGATATAGACACGATGATACTCGGCTGTACCCATTATCCACTGCTGAGATCGCGCATCATGGAATACTTCGGAACAGATGTCCACATCGTAAATCCGGCCTATGAGACAGCGATGGATTTAAAAGCGCTCCTTGAAGGGCAGGGTATGGACAACGACTCGGGGAACCTTGCCAGATATGAATTCTATGTAAGCGACACGGCGGAAAAGTTCAAGCACTTTGCCAATTCCATACTGCCTTACAACGTAGAGACGATACAGCAAATCAATATAGAGGAATATTAGGTGAGATTATGACGAAAGATGTACTGTTAAGCATATCCGGCCTCCACTTTGACGCCGCGGGAGGAGAGTCGGACGAGAATGAACCGATAGAAGTGATCACTCCTGCATCTTACTATAACAAGAACGGCAAGCACTATGTCATATATGAGGAACCGGTGGAAGGCATGGCAGGCACGGTCAGGAACACGATCAAGATTACCGGAGACAGCGTGTTTGAGATTATCAAAAGCGGTCTGGCCAATGCCCACATGGTATTTGAAAAGGATAAGATCAATATGACCCAGTATGAGACACCTTACGGGGAGCTGCTCGTCGGCATCCACACGAGGAAGATAGAAGTGGATATCAGTGAAGCCAACATAGCGGTAGCCGTAAACTATGCGCTGGACATCAATGATGAGAAGGTGGCAGACTGTAATATTGACATGAACATAAAAGCATTGGAACGCTAGTCCCAATGCTTTTTATAATGTGCCGTCTTCTGATTCTTACTACCTGCCTGTAATCCGTTTAAAGAAGCCTTTTTTCTTCGGCGGTGTCTCAAGCGGCCCTCTCAGACCCTTTACACCTGTGATGTATATGCCGCTCACCGTAGCTTTCACTTCTTTTTTGACAGGGATGAGCGGAAATACCTGGGCATCGCACATCAGTGTCATGACCTTTGGCCCCACCTTGGCCTTTACGACAGGAACTTTGGACCGGCGGAGATACTTGGGGGTGCCCTCCACAACGATTGGAGGGAAACCTGCGTCCTTAAGGCGCATCTTACCCTTGTCGATGATAAGCATAGACACGGTCTGCGCCACCGCGTCAAGCTGTTCCTGCTGGGCAGCCTGTTTCTTTTCCGCTCTTTTGCCGAGAAAATATAATACAACACATGCTATAATTAATACAATTAAGATAACGAGCAGTACGATAGTTAATGTACTCATGGGGACCTCCTACAAATAGACTTTTTCACGATGTACATTGTATCATTCTTTTTGTTTAAGTGCAAGAGATTTGACATTTTAGGGTTACTTTTCTCGGCGGATGACGTTATAATAGAACACATATATTATGAGGGAGTGAAGTTATGTTACAGAATATAGCGCAAGGGGTGGGAACGACTTACTGGTGGATTCTCGACCATCTGCTGTTTATCAATATTATATTTTCCCTGCTGATCATCTTTTTTCAGCGCAGGAATCCGACCACTGTCTGGGCGTGGCTGCTCCTGCTCTACTTTGTGCCTATCCTTGGTTTCATACTGTATCTCGTTCTGGGACAGAATTTCCGCAAGGAGCGGATGTTCAAGATGAAGGAGATCGAAGGGGAGATCAAGTACGCCGTCCGGCGGCAGGAGGAGTCCATATACCGCAGGAAGCTGAGGCTGCGCGATCCGGAGCTTGAACGGTTCAAAAGCCTGATCTTGTACAACCTGAACGAAGGGGAAGCGGTGCTGACGGACAATAACGATATCCGCATCTACACAGATGGCAAAGAGAAGTTCCAGGCGCTCATGACGGAGATGGAACATGCCAGGAACTATATCCATCTGCAATACTATATCATACGCAACGATGAGCTGTGGCAGGAAATCGAGGAGGTGCTTGTCCGCAAGGCCAGGCAGGGCGTGGAAGTGAGGGTGCTTTTTGACAGCATGGGCTGCAGAAGCATGCACAACGCAGACTGGGTCAGGCTCGAGAAAGCCGGCATCGAGGTGGCGGAGTTCTTTCCGGCAGTACTCGGCAAGCTTCAGCTGCGCGTCAACTACCGTAATCACAGGAAGATTGTCGTAATCGACGGCCGGATCGGCTTCGTGGGCGGATTCAATATCGGGCGGGAATATCTTGGGCTGGACAAGAAGTTCGGCTACTGGAGAGACACGCATATCTGTATCGAAGGCTCGGCAGTCACTTCGCTGGCGGTGAGATTCGTGCTTGACTGGAACTATGCGGCAAGGGAAAATCTCTTCCTGGAGGACCGCCTCTTTGAGATACCGACATACATCCGCAATGGCCGCGACCCGGTCCAGATCATATCGAGCGGCCCGGACTCGAGGAGCCAGGAGATACGGAACAACTATCTGCGGCTCATCCATATGGCGAGAAAAAGCATCTATATCCAGACGCCCTATTTTATACCGGATGAGGATATCAGGGATGCGCTCGTCATCGCGGCCAAGTCGGGCATCGACGTGCGTATCATGATTCCTTGCAAGCCGGACCACCCGTTCGTGTACTGGGCCACCTATTCGTACGCGGGAGAGATGATTGAGGCAGGAGCAAGATGCTACACGTATGATAATGGGTTCCTACACACGAAGTGCCTCTGCGTGGACGGACTTGTAAGCTGCATCGGAACGGCCAATATGGATATCCGAAGCTTTTCCCTTAACTTCGAGGTAAACGCGGTGATCTACAGCGCCAGAACGACGGAGAAGCTTATGGAGGCTTTCGTCAACGACATACCTAAGAGTACCCTCATAACGAGAAAAGGCTACGAGCGCCGCGGGCTCGTCGTCCGTGTCAAGGAGCAGTTCTGCCGTCTCCTCTCTCCGGTATTATAACGGCGCCTCTTTAAAAAGTGAAATAAGTGTGAAAAAGGTTTCAAATTCAAAGGGAATGTGCTATAACTAATAGTGTGTGTTTCGGACAGAAGGACATAAAAGATAAAGAATCGACGAGGTGTATTTATGAAAAAGAAGTTAACTGCCGTATTGGCATTGGTATGTGCCGGTTCCATGGCACTGGCAGGATGTGCAGGAAGCAATATGATCGATACCGATGCGGTGAAGGTGGAAGGATATAAAGGTATTGAGGTACCAGAGGTTGAGAAAGCTTCCAAAGTGACGGACAAGGACGTGGAGAGTACCATCCAGTCCACGCTCGAATCTAAGGCAACACAGAAAGAGATTACTGACCGGACGGTGGAAAACGGCGATACGGTTAATATAGATTTCGTGGGAAAGATTGACGGGGAGGCGTTCGACGGCGGAAGTGCAGAAGATTATCCGCTTACGATAGGCTCCGGCGTATTTATCGATGGGTTTGAGGAAAGCGTTATCGGGCATAACGTCGGAGAGACGTATGACTGGAACGGAAAGTTCCCGGACAATTACGGCAATGCAGAGCAGGCCGGAAAAGATGTCGTATTCACGATTACGGTAAATAAGATTACGCTGGACGAAGTTCCCGAACTGAACGACAAGTTTGTAAAATCCGTGTCCAAGAAGTCTAAGACTGTAAAGGAATATAAGAAAGAAGTAAAGAAACAGCTGGAAAAAGATGCTGAGGCTGCGTACAATGATAACCTGTCATCCGCAGTGTGGGAGGCAGTGCTAGACAAATCAAAGGTCAAGAAATATCCAAAGAAAGATGTCAAAGAGATAGAGGATAACCTCATTCAGCAGTATAAAGATGCCGCAGGGTATTATGACATGGAATATGAGGCGTTCATCCAGGAGCAGATGGGAGCTTCCGTAGAGGACTTTGAAGATCAGGTGAACAAAGCGGCAAAGTCAAGCGTGAAGCAGAGCCTTGTCACGAAAGCTATCGCGGATAAAGAGAACATCAAGCTGTCAGATGACGAATACAAGAAACAGCTCAAGAAGATGGCCGAGAATTACGGCTATGCGGATGCAAAAGCGCTGAAAGAAGCGGCACCAGAAGAAGATCTGAAAGAGATGGCGCTGAATAACCTCGTAAAAGACTGGCTTGCAAAGAACTGCGTGCAGGTGGCAAAGACAGAGTCAAAAGATTCAGAAGAATAAATAACCATCGGGTTATTAATCAGTAATATAATTATGAACGTGTAAGAAGAGCCGGAACCAGGCACAAGGATGTCATGTAAAAAAACATCCCCGTACCTGATTCCGGCTCTTTTTAGTAACAGCGGCTTTCGCATCGGAGCATCTGCTGCGCACCTCCCCTCCGGCGTCCACAACTTAACTGACATGGAAAACGCAGCTTTTTGACCGACCGGTCTCTTTCGCCTTATACAGGGCGGTATCGCTCTCTTTGATTAAGTCGTCAATCTTCTTCAGCGGATCGGTCGTGTATGCGATACCGATGCTTGCGGACAGGACTTTGAAGCAGCTATTTGTATTAAAAGCGTCCTGCAGCCCGGCAATGAGCGTATCCGCCTGTCGGATGAGCTCTTCTTCCGTCACCGGGTCTGTCCTGGCAACGAGAAATTCATCGCCGCCAAGCCTGGCAATGAGCGTACCAGGGAAACACTTCTTCAATGTCGCAGCCACCATGATGAGCGCTTCATCGCCGATCTGGTGCCCGTAAGTGTCGTTTACCATTTTAAAGTAATCTAAATCTATGTAAAGTATAGATATCTGTTCATAATTATGGTTTTCAGAGAAGCACTCATAGAAGTAGCGCCGGTTGCACAGTCCTGTCAGAAAGTCTGTATTTGAATTATTGTTCAGTTGTTCTTTGAGCAGAGACTCTTCGGTTATGTCGCGGTAGATCGTCAGTTCACCGACGATGCTCTCAAAGATATCATAAATCGGCTCATGTGTGATTTCGATGATCCGGTCCGAACCATTACACGGCAGATGAATCTCTTCCGTATCATTTTTTTGTATAGTTTCAAGACCCTTGAACATCGTATCGTACCATTCGCAGTAAGGCCTGCCGACTGCCTTCTCCCTGCTGATATTGAAATATTCCTCAAATTTCAGGTTGACGTCTACGATGATGTCATCCCCGTCTTTTACGAGTATAGCAAAGGGCATGCTGTTCAGCAGTATCTCCATCTCTGTGCTCATATTTTCCAGGACGGTGACATCATGCCCGATTCCTACCGTTCCCATGATATTCCCATCCCTGTCAAATAAGGGCGATTTGTAAGTGCGGAACTGGCGCATGCCGCTTCTGCTTTTGACAAGCTCGTTAAACTGGCACGTTTTACGTTCCCTGCGTACTATCGCCTCTGTCGCTTCACAGTCGTCCACTTCTACATCCCATATCGTGCAGTGGTCTTTGCCGGTCACGTCTCTGCGCTCTTTTCCGACAGTGTGGCAGAACACATTATTTACCTTGACGTGTATGCCGCTGTTGTCTTTAAACCAGACGAGATCTGGCATGCTGTCTATGAGCACGTCCAGATATGTGCCGGAGAGCCACAGGTCCTCTTCCAGCCTTATCCTGTCCATTAAGCGGCGGATGCGCTTCTTCAGGTAGCCTGCGCTTACAGGGCGGGCCAGCAATTCATCAGCAGCCATGTCCATATCCTGGCAGACGTCATCAGCAGGGCTGTGGATATAGAACAGATAAGAGCCTGCTTTCATTTCTTTTTTGATAGATGCCAACTTTTCCACAGGAATATCACAAATGATAATATCGCTGTCCTGCCAACCAGTCTGCATAGATGTTGTTGTATAAACGATGTAAGTAACAGGCCCTTCTTCCATGACAGATTGAATCAGAGGTTCTAAGTCAGTATGTTCAGAGAAAATAGTTATTTTACGTTCTTCTTGATACATATTAAGACCTCTCCTTTTCTGAGTCCCAATGAATCCGGGCTCTAGCCGTTCCCGTATTTTTCTTCAAATTCTTCCGGCGTGACAGGCCTTGAGATATAATACCCCTGGATGCTGTCAGCATGCATGCTGCGTACCGTGTCCAGCTCATCAGCATACTCCACGCCTTCTACACAGACAGAGATTCCGATGCTGTGGCACAGATTGATTACCGCCTGTATGAAGGAACGGTTGAAAAAATGTTCTTTATCGTTGATCAAGGAGATAAACATACGGTCAATCTTGACGATATCCGCCAATGTCTGTGAAAGCATTCCAAGAGAAGAATAGCCCGTCCCGAAATCATCCATGGCGATACATATGTCAATATCCTGCAGGCGCTGGAACGTAGTTTTCAAGGTCGGCATATCGGTCACAAAATAGCTTTCCGTCATCTCGAGTACGATGTGTCTGGCAGGAAGGTCATATTTTTTCAGCAGCTCCTCTACATAAGATACAAAGTCATCTTCAATTATCTGCACGTAGGATACATTGATATTCATGACAAAGTCAGGCCATCTGGCAATCCATTTCCTGCACGTGCAGAAAGCCTTATCAAGTACCCATTTGCCGACAGTTACGATATTTCCGCTGGATTCCAGGAGTGGTATGAATTCCGCCGGCCCTACTTTTTCCACCTTAGGCGAATGCCAGCGCAGCAGGGCTTCCGCTCCTTTCAGCCTAAGCTCCTCTGACCGGACGAGCGGCTGATACACGACAGAAAAACCTTCCATGCCGTTCATCACGCACCGCTGCAGCTCATTCGTCAGCTCCATAATGTACAGGTTGGACTGAAGAAGGCCCGGAGTAAACGCGGTGCACATGTTCTTGCCCTTCTTCTTGGATGCTTCCAGTGCGCTCATGGCGCATTTGATGAGGTCAAGGTAGTTGTCCGCATCCGTGCCGAGCATGGCTATGCCGGCTGAGATCGTGCAGTAGTAGGAGATGCCGTCAATCTCGTGTTCTTTATTGGCATAGATATGTATCTTGGAATATAAGCTATACATGTCCTCGAGCGTGGCCTCCGGACAGAAGACAGCGCCTTCGTCTCCGTCGAACCGGAAGATTTCTGCCTTATGCGGTATCATATGCTGGATATCCTGAGCAATCTTGCGAAGTACGGAATCGCCGAAGGTATGGTTTTTTAAATTGTTGATCCGCTTGAAATCATCAATCCCAAGCAAAAGGAACCCTCCGGCGGTATTGCCAAGGTTCAGATATGCTTCGATATGGTTCTTGCATTCTTCCTGGGTGAAGAGCCCGGTCGTCCGGTCCATCTTTCCCTTGCTGCCGACCGGAGTGACGACTCCTGCGAACATGGTGGGTTTGCCGCTTTCATCCCTGGACAGCAGGCCGCGGCAGCAGACCCAGATATATTCGTTCTTCTTGTTCAAAATCTGGTATTCTACATTGTGCATATCAGTATACCCTGACAGCATCTCATCGATAGAGTCATAATAACGCTTCTTGTCCTTCTCGTGTATAAGCTCACCCCAAAGAGGTATGAGCCCCGGCACGAGCCGCCCGGGCAGGTCAAAATCACGAACCATGTTCTCGGACACAAGAGCGGTATCCGTCGACATATCCACGATATAGATATAATCTTCGGTACTTTTGACGATGGCATTATAGAAAGCATCTGTATCTATATGAAATGAATCAGGTATGCGTTCATGATGTTTCATAGGTCCCTCCCTTTACACGAACAATCTTTAAATTCATTGTAGAATACCGGGTATGTTAAATCAACTAAAAGTAGAAAAAATATACTGTTTGTGTAAAATATGGAAGCTATTCGTCGAATACTTCTATCTCCAGGTCTCCCTGGTACTTCCGCTCCATCTGGTGCCGGGCCTTCCGGTGCTCCACCGTGTCAAAGATGATAGAGAAATCATAATCCTCAGGATACAGCTGGGAAGCAGCAACCTTCAGCTTCAGGCGTTTTTTGTTAATGACAAGCTTCTCTTTCTGTACCTGTACGAGTACGTTACTGCGGCTGTCCGACGGCTGGATGACGATGCCAATCTTATTGTCCGGCAGAACGGTTACACTGTCACCTCTCGTGAAGCTGCCTTCCTGTACTGCCACGGGCTTCATATGATCAACAGGCTTCAAGTGCGGGGCAGATATCCTGCGAAATGGTTCGGATGCCCCATGGTCCTTAAGTTCGGCGATGATATGTTCCGCACGCGGACCGTAAGCTTCTTTGGCCGCAGCGGCCAGCATGGCTTCGGGCACACCGAGCCGCTTGGCGATATACAGTGCGCAGCTGTCGCCGGATTCACCGATGGTGAGGCGGTAGAGCGGTTTTAATGTTTCCTTGTCGAATTCCATACGGGCATTGGCGATATCGGGGTGGTGACCCGCGTATTCCTTAACCTCCGGATAGTGGGTCGTCACAAAGAACAAGGCGCCGCTTTTGCGCAGCTCTTCCAGGATAGAGATGGCAATCCCCATGCCCTCGGCAGGATCCGTGCCGGAACCGAGCTCATCCATGACGACAAGGCTGTCCTTTGTCACTCTTTTTAAGATATCCAGCACATTTTTGATATGCGCCGAGAAGGTGGACAGATTGTCTGCGATATTCTGCCCGTCCCCGATGTCGCACAGAATCTGGTTATTCATTGCAACGTCGGCAGACGTACATGGGACATGGAGGCCTGCGCATGCCATGGCGCTTACGAGGGCAACGGTCTTAAGGGCGACCGTCTTCCCTCCGGTGTTCGGTCCGGTTATGACAATGCCGTTTGTGCCGCGGCCGGCCTCGAAGTCGAGCGGCACGCACGTCTCCTTTTCCAGCATCGGATGCCGTGCGCCAGTGATGGAGATATAACGGTCAAGGTTGATGGCCGGTTCTGACGCATCCATATCAAGGCTTAGCTTTGCCTTGGCAAATACAAAGTCGAGGACGGCGATGACACGTACGTCTTCTTTTAAAGCCTCCTCATGCCGGGCAATCTGCTCGAGCAGCTCGTAGAGCACCCTGCGTTCCTCGGAATCTTCCTGGATTTTCAACACTTCCAGATCTTCCCGGAGGGAAGCGACAGACTCAGGTTCAATGAACAGGGTTGCACCGGAAGATGATTTATCTACGACACTGCCGGCTACTTTCGCACGGCATTCCTTACGGACCGGAATACAGAGCCGCCCATTTCGCTGGACGATAAAAGAATCGCTGGCGCAGGCGCCGGCAGCTTTCAGCGCGCGGGAGGCCTTCTCGCTGATCTTCTCTTCTGCGTGCTGGATCTGCCGCCTGATATCCTTCAGATATCCGGAGGCATAGTCGTCCACACGTCCTGCACGGATACAGCGTTCTATATTCTCCTTCAGTTCCTCGGGAAGATACAGGTTGTCATTGTAGAAAGCAATCCGTATGTGTTGTTCCTCTCCTTTTTTCAGATAGAGCTTCAGACGGCGCACAGCATTGAGGAAAAGTCCCATCTCCTCGAGCTGTTCAGGCAGGAGCAGCTCTCCAATCACCGCCTTTTCTATAAACGCTTCGATGTGTTCCATAGCAGGAAGAGGCGGCAGTCCAAGCAGCTCAACCATATCACGTGCCTGTGTCGTCTCACGCATGTTTTTGCGCAGCTCTGACTCAGACAGGAAGGGGTGGAGGGAACGTATCCGTTCTTTGGCACGGGCGGTAAGGGCACAGTCTGCCAGTTTTCCTGTGATTTCATAATATCCGATGGTTTCTAATGATTTATTGTACATGTGAATATTCCTTTCTGTTATTAAAATAAAAGACCACAGAAGCGCATCCGCCCTCTTCAAGGCATACGGCTTCTGTGGTCCGGGAAACAGACAGGCGGAGGAAATAAAAAACACAGCCCTTACAAGCTGTGCATTCCATAGCATCCGTTCACTGTCTATATAAACATGAAAGCGTATGAATGTGTATCGTAAGGCGGATATACCGGTTGTTTCGGGCGCACCGGTATAAAGAGTACAATAGCCCAAAAGCCAGGGTACTCCGACAACGTATTTATTTCGCTGTATATCCCTTCACTGACACAATTAACATACACTACCTCATTCATTGATTATTCTATGATATAACGGGTTCATTATAACATATGGGATAAAGTTGTCAACCGGAAAAGTGGTTTTACATAATATTGGCATGCAATTACAGAAGATTGGGGTATAGCAAGTCATACTCGTTCGCCCCCCTGCATAGATTGTAAAAACAAATTGTGCAGGGGTTATTTATATGAAAGATTATATTCAGGAACGAGCAGTAGAGATTGCGTACTATATCATTGAGCACCAGGCCACGGTGCGGCAGACGGCAAAGCAGTTTGGCGTTAGCAAATCCACCATACATAAGGATGTGACAGAGCGCCTTCTGCAGATCAATCCGGCTCTGGCCAACCAGGCGCGCAAGGTGCTGGACATGAACAAGTCTGAGCGCCATATCCGCGGCGGGATGGCTACGCGTGAAAAGTATCTGCATAGCCGCCACGATGAGGGACAATGCGTTCATAGTGAAAGTATGGTATAATACATACATATACTGAAACGGGCTTGTATACGAATGAAGGAGATACGGAATTGAGAAGAACAGGAACGTCTGCATCTGTAATTCTGATCTGTCTGCTTGTGGTGGCTCTTGCGGCAGGCAGTATTACGGGATGTAAAAAGGAAGAAAAAGCAGAAACGAAGGAGAAGGCAGAGCTTGTCCTCTGGCATTACTGGGACCTTCCGCATCAAAGGAGAACGCTGGAAGCGCTTGTAGACGACTATAATCAATCCCAGGATGACGTCCGGGTTAAGACAAGGTATATACCTGACGCGGACTTCAAGAAAGAGCTTGCGCTAAGTATGGCGGACGGTAATACGCCGGACATCGCGCTCGTTGATTCCGTCGATTTCCAGTTTTTTAATTCTATGCAGCCGTTCGTGGATCTGACGGATGACATAGAAGAGCTCGGGCAGTATCTGCCGGCGGCGGTGGAGCCGTGTACGGCAGAGGGGCGCACGCTCGGGCTTCCTGCGGGACTTAACTGTACCGCACTGTTTTATAACGCAGATATGTTTGAAGCAGCAGGCCTGTCCGTTCCCGGAACCTGGGAAGCATTCTACGATGCAGCACGTCTGCTTACGACGGATGATATCTGCGGATACGCCCAGATTGCACTCAAGGGTGAGGAGAGTCTGTACGCATTCCTTCCGATTCTATGGTCTATGGGAGGAGATGTGGATGCGATAGATTCTCCGGAGAGCAGACAGGCTTTTGAACTTCTTAGGAAGATGGCCCGCAGCGGTTATCTCGGCAAAGAGAGCATCAGCCTGACCGGATCAGATCTGGCAGGGCAGTTCGCGGACGGAAAGGTGGCAATGATGTTCAACAGCATCATGATGGCTGATCATATACGCGAACGGAATCCAGAGCTGGATTTTGGGATGACATATCTTCCGTCGGACGGTGAGAGAGTATCTGCGGTTGGCGGAGAGATTTTCGGCGTGATGGAGGGGGATAATGAAAAGGCTTCTGTTGCGTTTTTAAGATATATAAGTGAGGTGGACAGGCTTTCCTCCTATATAGACGGGCTGGGGCTTCTGGCACCAAGGAAGGATGTCATGGACAGGCAGTTCGCCGGCGACGCGCTTCTGCGCGGGGGTGCCGATATCTTCAAGACAGCCAGGATGCGGGAAATCAGTCCGGAATGGCCCCGCGTATCCGCCGTCATTGCAGAGGCCATCGATGAGGCCATCGCTGGCGGCAAGAGCGTAGAAACGATATTGGATGAAACGAGCGGCGCCATCCGGGGTATCAGGGAGGGTGCGCGATGAAGAGAGAGAGAACGCTGCGCCAGAAGCTGACCCCGTTCTTCTTCCTGGCGGTAGCCATACCAATCATCATATTTGCCTGCCTGTCGATGTACAGGCTGGAACGGAGCATACGGGCAAGCCTGGACAGGCAGATAGCCGGCAACATGAATAAGGCGGACCAGTGTCTGGACATGGTGCTCGACAAATACGGCACGCTGCTCTATGACCTGTGTACGGATGATGAAGTAATCTCCCTTGTGGAGGAAATCAACCGGAACCAGGACGGGCTGGAGGTAAACAGCAATTATCTGCGGCGTGAACTGAGCCATATCTGCAACCGCAACAGAGGTATCGAGGGCATTACGGTCATCACGGCAGAGGGAAGGACGATCTATTATGACCATCTGTCTGCCTCGTCTGCAGGCAGTTCGTGGGCGTCGGAGGTCACAGCCCCCGCTGTCACGGAAGGGCCGGTGTACGAAGGGATAACGGAGCCGGTCACTTCAGGTAAGGAGAGCGTTTATATGCTGCGCATAGCACGGCGGCTCGTGGATTACGAGGATATCCACAAAGAAGTCGGAACGGTCGTCATGAGCATGAATGAGGATCTGCTCACAGAAGCGCTGGATGCGTGGGACATTGCGGAAAACTATCTTGTACACGACAATCTTATCATCAGCGCACCAGACAATAATGACATCGGAAAAACTATAGATGAGATCAAGAAGGAAGAATATGAATATACGTCAGTGGTAAATGAAAGGACCGGTTTTACGATATACAATCGGCAGTCGCTGAAGGCATACCATGACACGTTTTATGAGCAGGGAATCTTCTGGCTGCTCATAACCGCGGCGGCGGTCGGCATCGTATTCGTACTCGTCTATGTGCTTACGAGGCCGTACCTGAAAGAGATCGACACGATTGCAGATGCCATGAATGAGGTGGAACAGGGCAATTTCAGAACAGAGGTGGCGGTCAATGATAAGATGCCGGTTGAGATACGTAAAATCTGCAACGGCTTTAATGAGATGGTAAAGCACATCGAGATGCTGATTGAGCAGGTGAAAGCGGCAATTCTGGAACAGAAGAATGCGGAGCTGTCCGCACTGGAGGCCCAGATTGATCCACATTTCCTCTATAATACGCTGGACACCATCAACTGGAAGGCGATTGAAAGAGGCGAATTTGAAATCAGCGAGATGGTTGGCGCGCTGGCGGATATCCTGAGGTACACGGTAAAAAATGCCGGTGGCGAGACGTCTATGGAGCAGGAGCTGTACTGGCTGCGCCAGTATATCATACTGCAGAGCGCCAAGGCAGGCAAAGAGATACTCGTCCGGCTGGATGTACCGGACAGCCTGAGAGGATGCCGCATACATAAGCTGCTGCTGCAGCCTTTTGTGGAAAATGCCATCAAGCACGGAATGAAGCGCAAAGAAGGGGAGTGCAGGATTGACATCTCCATGCACGGTACGGAACATCAGATACACATCATTATAACGGACAATGGAACCGGAATGGACACTTCCACGCTTGCAAGGCTCAACTCACAAGAATTTGAAAACGATACGGAATATGCCAGCAACCATCTTGGAATCACGAACGTCAGAAAGCGGCTCAGGCTATATTACGGGGAGCAGGCAGATGTCTATTTTGAAAGCAGGCCTGGCTCCTATACGAAGGTACATCTGTTTATTCCGGCGGTACCCGCCGGGGAAGGAGGAACACGGGCATGAGAATTGTAGTGGTAGAAGACGAGGCGCCAATCAGGAACGGCATGAGCAGGCTGCTGGAGAAGATTAATCCCGAATATGAGCTTGCGGGTACGGCAGAAAACGGATTGCAGGGGCTGGAGCTGATTGAGCGGGTAAAACCTGATCTCGTCATCATGGATATACATATGCCGGATATGGACGGGCTTACGATGCTTGCCAAAGTCCGGGAAAAGGGGATGAACTGCAAAGCCATGGTCTTGTCTGCATATTCTGACTTCTCTTATGCCAAGATAGCGATTGAGCTTGGAATTGAGAACTACCTGCTTAAGCCGATCAAGATACCGGAGCTGAAGCGGGCGCTGGAACAGGTGGAGAAAACGCTCATAGAGCAGCAGAGCAAGGAGGAGTTCTTCACGCTGGAAAATATATTTTACCGCAGCGCGACGGGGCAGTTTAAATCTGACAGACAGACGGATATCACATTGGAAGAACACTTCCGTATCGCACCGGATGAGGAGATTACGATTCTGCTCGTCAAGCTCGGCGGCTGCTACGCCGTCTACCATGATACGGTCCGGTCGCTGCTGGAAGAGACGGGAATCCATAAGGGGACGTTCTCTTCCTGCCTGCTGGAATTTGAGGAGAGAGAAAGCGTCATCATGCTCCTCTATAAGCTGGAGGACAGGGAGGAGCTGCGGCAGTATTTTCAAAAAGCTGTCATGCCCATGCTCTGCGGACAGGTTAAGGGCAGCATCACTGCTGTCTGGCAGTCATGCGAAGGTCTGGCGGAAGTGAATCCGACACTGACGAAGATGAGGGAAGCCCTGGAATGGAATCTCGTCTTTGGGCGGGAAACGCTCATAAGCGAAATGCGGATAGGCCAGACGGAACCTGTGCCGGTCAAGTATCCGATGGACATAGAGACACAGGCCAGACAGGCGGTCGTCTCTAACAACAAGGTGGAGTTTGACGCCTGCACGAAGCGGCTCAGAGAATACTTCCTAGCGGCCATCCACTTTCCAAAAGAGATAAAGGAAGCCTGTACCCGTTACTGTATGGCAGTGTACCATACCGCCAAGGAGGCGGGCAAGGTGTCGGAGGACATATCGACCCAGGACATCATGAACAGGATTACTCACGCTTATACGTGGGAACAGATAGGTGAGGCATACCGCCAGTTCTTTGAAGGGCTCAGGTTCCACCGGGAAGAGGAGGCCACAAGCCTTATGGTGCAGCGTGCGGCGCAGCTCATACAGGAATACTATAACCAGGGGATTACGCTGGAAGAGATTGCACGTAAGCTGTGCGTTTCGGAGGAATACTTAAGCGCCCAGTTTAAAAAAGAGACGGGCAGGACATTTACAGAGACAATCCGCGGATTCCGGATAGAAAAAGTGAAAGAGCTGCTTCTTCAAACACCCCTGAAGCTGAACCAGATAGCAGACCTGGCCGGCTATACGGATCCAAAATATATGAGCAAGGTATTCAAAGAAGAGGTAGGAGTGACGCCTGCGGAATACCGAAAGCTGAATAATTAAGGAAGAAAAATGTCGAAATCTGGACAAATCCTGCTAAAAATTTCCACCTTTTTGAAAAATTTCCCCCTTTTTAATGAAACAATATATGGTAACATGGCAATAATAAAATAGAACATATGGACTAGATATTGAAAAGCTTATTGAACATTCACCGTTCTGTGAGCATAGATTAAAAAGGTAAGGAGAGATTATTATGAGTAGAAAGACAGTGGTATTTGAAAGACCTGACGATGTCTTAGACTTTGTTAACAAGGTGGGCAAGTATCCTTTTGACATGGATATGAAGCGCGGCAGATTCATCGTAGATGCAAAGTCTATCTTAGGACTTATGAATCTCGGACTAAAGAATAAGATTGAGCTGCAAGTGTATCATGACAGCTGTGACGAGCTGTGGCATGACATCGAAAAATACATCGCAGCGTAATATAGCACTTGAAGGAGGAAACCCCTCGGCGTATAATATATAGTTACCGGACTGTAAATGTCTGGTAAGTATATATCTGTCCGGCAGTTTATGCCAGACAGGATGTACGGTGAGGAGTTTTTTTATTATGGAACATAAAGTAAAGACAGACAGGAGCGGATATCTTTTTGACAACAAGACGCTTCTGGCATTGATTCTTCCGCTTATCGTCGAGCAGCTTCTGGCAGTGCTCGTCGGCATGGCGGATTCTATTATGATTGCAAGCGTGGGCGAACCGGCCGTGTCGGGCGTATCTCTCGTAGACCAGATAATGGTGCTGCTCATCAACCTCTTCGGAGCACTGGCGACGGGCGGGGCGGTCGTAGCCGGACAGTACCTTGGACAGAAAAATGAAAAGCAGGCGTGCAAGGCAGCGACACAGCTTGTATGGTTCATCACGATCAGCGCGGTCGCCATAACGATAGTCGTGTACGCGTGCAAATATGTCATACTGCACGGCGTCTTCGGAAAGATTGAGCAGGACGTCATGGGCCATGCCAATACATATCTGATGATCGTGACCGCGTCCATTCCGTTCATGGCGCTGTACAACGGCGGGGCAGCTATCTTCCGGGCCATGGGCAATTCCAAGGTGTCTATGCAGGTCTCCATCGTGATGAACATAATCAATGTAACGGGAAATGCCGTGCTGATCTACGGCTTCCACAGGGGGACGGAAGGTGTTGCCATCCCGACGCTCGTGTCCCGTATCGTGGCGGCGGTGCTCATCATGGCGCTGCTTGTGAATAAGAAGAGGACGCTGCACGTTGAAAAGACGCTGCGTTACCGTCCCGACTGGCGGCTCGTCAAGAAGATATTAAGCATCGGCATCCCTAACGGGCTTGAGAACAGCATGTTCCAGCTCGGCAAGATACTCGTGCTGAGCCTCGTATCGACGTTCGGCACATATGCTATTGCTGCCAACGCGGTATCCAATGCCGTGGCGCTGTTCCAGATACTTCCGGGCATGGCGATGACACTTGCGGCTACGACGGTCATCGCGCGCTGCGTAGGTGCAGGCGACTATGAACAGGTCCGCTATTATAATAAGAAGCTCATACTGATTACCCATGTCTGCATGGTGGTGACAGTGGGGGCCATTTTCCTCATACTTCCATTCATTTTGAAAGCATACCATCTGTCAGACATAACGGCGGGAGTCACGAGGCAGATTTTGTATTTCCACGGAATCAGCGCTATCTTCATATGGCCTGTATCTTTCATTCTGCCCGCTACGTTCCGGGCATCGGGGGATGCAAAGGCCTGTATGTACATTTCCATCCTGTCCATGTGGATATTCCGTATCATATTCAGCTATATTCTCGGCAAATACCTGGGACTTGGCGTATTCGGCATCTGGGTGGCGATGGTCATCGACTGGATATTCCGCGCGGTCTGCTTTGTCATACGGTACATCCGGGGGAGCTGGAAGAAAAAAGCAATCGTATAATCGCCTAAAGTTACAGGTTACCCTTGTAAATGCAAGGGTGCTCGTATATAATTGAAAAATAGTTTAGACATAGGAGGAACTTCTTGTGAAGAGAGAATTGGTAATCGTGATAGATTTCGGCGGCCAGTACAACCAGCTTGTAGCCCGCCGCGTCAGAGAGTGCAATGTATATTGTGAAATCTATTCTTATAAAACAGACATTGAGAAGATTAAGGAACTGGATCCGATGGGCATCATCCTGACGGGCGGTCCGAACAGCTGCTATGAGGCGGACTCGCCGACTTACAGCAGAGAGCTGTTCGAGCTCGGGATACCAGTGCTCGGCCTCTGCTACGGCGCACAGCTCATGATGCATCTGCTTGGCGGCAGGGTAGAGAGGGCGGATGTCAGGGAGTACGGTAAGACGGAAGTTATGATAGATAAGCTGGAGTCAAAAATATTTGAGGAAGTCGTTTCCCCGACCATATGCTGGATGAGCCATTTTGACTCTATCTCGAAGGCCGCGCCCGGATTCGAGGTTACGGCCCATACGGCGGACTGTCCCGTGGCCGCGGCAGAGAACGGGGCGAAGAGGCTCTATGCTATCCAGTATCACCCGGAAGTACTCCACACGGCAGAAGGCACGAAGATGCTGTCCAATTTCGTACACGGCGTGTGCGGATGCGCCGGTGACTGGAGGATGGACTCTTTCGTGGAAGAGTCTATCAGGTCTATCCGTGAAAAAGTAGGGGACGGCAAGGTGCTCTGCGCCCTCTCCGGCGGCGTGGATTCCTCTGTGGCAGCAGTCATGCTCTCCAAGGCAATCGGAAGCCAGCTCACATGCGTGTTCGTAGATCACGGCCTGCTCCGGAAAAATGAAGGCGACGAGGTAGAAGAAGTCTTCGGGCCGGAGGGCAATTATGACCTCAACTTCGTGCGCGTCAATGCACAGCAGAGATTCTACGAAAAGCTTGCCGGCGTGACAGAGCCGGAAGAGAAACGGAAGATTATCGGTGAGGAATTCATCCGCGTGTTTGAGGAGGAGGCGAAGAAAATCGGAGCTGTGGATTTCCTCGTACAGGGGACGATATACCCGGATATAGTAGAAAGCGGCCTCGGCGGAGAATCCGCCGTCATCAAATCCCATCACAACGTGGGAGGCCTGCCGGATTATGTGGATTTTAAGGAGATTATCGAGCCGCTCAGAGATCTTTTCAAGGATGAGGTCCGCAAGGCCGGGCTGGAAATGGGGATACCGGAGTACCTCGTGTTCCGCCAGCCGTTCCCGGGGCCTGGACTTGGAGTCCGCATAGTGGGAGAAGTGACGGCCGAGAAGGTGAAGATGGTCCAGGATGCGGATGCAATCTACCGGGAAGAGATTCAGAACGCCGGACTTGATAAAGGAATCGGTCAGTATTTTGCCGCACTTACAAATATGAGGAGCGTCGGGGTCATGGGTGACGAGAGAACGTATGACTATGCGGTGGCCTTACGGGCGGTGAATACGGTCGACTTCATGACAGCGGAGGCTGCGGAGATACCGTGGAGCGTGCTGCAGAAGGTGACGAGCCGGATTGTGAATGAGGTGGCGCATGTGAACCGGGTGCTGTATGATTGCACTGGGAAGCCGCCGGGGACGATAGAGTTCGAGTAGAATGTATGTAACCCAGAAACGAACGATGAAATATAAAATTTAAAAACCTGAGATAAGAGTATAAAAAGAGAGGCATTGAACAGAGTCAATAAACGCTGTTCAGGCCTTTTTCTTATATCTGTACCGTTTTTATAGTGTAAGTATAAAGAATCAGACTTTGTAGATACGAGGAAATAAAGCTTGATTGTTATTAAACTGTAAAAGTTACCTACTAAAATTAATAAAGGGATGTATATCATGACAGACAGTGTTATGCTTCCCTTAAAAGAAGTAAATTACATATTTATATAAAAGCTAATAATTTTACGCTGGACAAGATAGAATAATCTTAGAATAATTGCGAACTGAGGTGTAAAATACTTGCTTGATGAAAAGTATATTGTTAATCGAATTGAGGAATTGTGTCTGAAGCATAATAATATGAGTATGTATGCTATTTCGAAGAAAACAGGTATAAGTGAATCTTCTTTATCAAATTTAATGAAGCGAAAAAGTGTACCAACTTTTACAACTTTAAGTAAAATTTGTGACGCTTTTGGTATAACGCTTTCGCAATTTTTTGCTGAGGGTGGAGTACGTTTAGATTTGACAGAAGAGCAAAAGGAAGTATTGAATACATGGGATTCATTATCAGAAAGGGAAAAAGAAAAAGTAGTTGATTATGTACAGGGGATAGTGGCGGCGAAGGAAGTAATCTAAGAATGGATTATTTTCTTTTTTGCATTATAGAAATATTATTTGGAGGAATTTCATGGAGTACCCGAAAATAAAAATTAGTTACAATACATCGGAAGACGACCTTGTAAATGAATTTTATCTGCCTTGTTTAAAATGGGCAGATGGATTTGAACGGGGAGTTGGCTATTTTACAACGGGATGGATTGAACATAATGCAGAAGGGATGGCTGAGTTTGTAAGCCATGGTGGTAAAGCAAAATGGATAACAAGTCCAATTGTAGATGCGAGGGATTTGGAAATAATTGAAAAAATAAATGATATAAAAAGAGAAGAATATATTGAGAAATTAGTTGATTTAGGCATAGAGAAATTAAAATATGAAATGGAAGAGAATACTAGGAATCTTTTTGCTTGGATGATTTATGATGAGGTTTTAGAGATGCGGTTTGCAGTCCCGATTAAACGATTAGAAGATGGGGACTTTCATGATAAATTTGGAAATTTTTATAATGGAGAAAAGGTTATATCTTATGTAGGTTCTATTAATGATAGTAAAAAAGGGTTTTCCAATTATGAGGGAATTATGGTTTTTCCATGTTGGAATGGGACTGACAGTTATTCTGACATGGTAAGAAAAAAATTTAAAAGGTTATGGGATAATGCTGACAAAAATATTTTGTGCTATAAAATGACTGAAGCAGTGAAAAAGAAAATATTCAAATTAAGGGATGATAAACGACCATATATTTTACCTCAAGCAAATGATAACAAATGGAGTCATCAAGATGAAGCTATGGATAGGTTTTTAGATTGCAAACATGGCATTCTAGAGATGGCGACAGGAACGGGAAAGACATATACGGCAATAAAAATTGCTAAGTATTTGCTTGAATCTAATACAATAGTAAGAATTGTAATTTGTACCTACGGCAATGATCTATTGGATCAGTGGCATAAAGAGACTCTGATAAGGTTAAAAGAATTTAAGATATTTAGATATTATGAAACAGGTTATAAGGAGCTGTCGAAATTTTTGCTTTGCAAACAATCGTGTATATTAATTTTGTCTTTAAATGCAGATAAGGTTTTAGAAACTGTAAAAGGCCTTACAAAGTACGGAAAAAATAATTATGATAAAACATTATGGGTTTTTGATGAGGTTCATAGATTGGGAGCCTTATCTTTGAGGAGAGAGTTGCAGAATAAAATAAAGCATTTCAAGTATCGATTGGGGTTGAGTGCAACACCACTTAGGGAATTTGACCATGATGGAAATCGATTTATTGAAGAGGAAATAGGGGAAGTTATATATGAATTTGGACTTCAAACAGCTATTCAAAGAGGTATTTTATGCGAGTTTGATTATCTTCCTTTAGAATATGAATTAACTGATTTGGAGAGAAAAAGAAAAAGAGATATTATTGCGTCATTCGAGGCTAAAAAAGCGAATGGAGAATGTTTTAGCGAGGAAGTAATGTATAGGGAACTATCTAGAGTGAATAAGTTATCGATTTCAAAACTTCCTTTATTTGAACGTTTGATAATAGATAGACCGGAGTTGTTAGATAAATGTATTATTTTTGTTGAGACTATGGAGTATGGGATAAGTGTACAAAATATTCTAACAAAATATATTTATAAGTATCATACGTATTATGCGGAAGATCAGAAAAAAGAATTACAGAAATTTGCAAAAGGAGAAATCAAATGCTTATTGACATGTAAAAAAATATCTGAGGGGATAGATATTAAAGCGGTAAAGAACATTTTTTTGTTTTCATCAGATAGGGGCAAATTAGTTACTACACAAAGGATAGGGCGTAGTTTAAGAGTCAATCCAAATGAACCTGATAAAAGAGCAAATGTTGTTGACTTTATCTGTGTGAATTTAAAAGATGAATTGCAAGAAGAGATTGAAGCGGATAGGGAAAGAAGAGAATGGTTGTCTAATCTTGCAAATACACGGAGGATAGAATAATGGAAATTTATAATGAATTGCAGATTGCTATTTCAGAAGTAGTCTCTGGATTAGATGAAAAGGAAAAATTCAAAAGACAATTTAATAAGTTGATTGAAAATTATTATGCTGATTCAGTTTCTGCATCAGAAATAGAAAATATTGTTTTAAATGCTGATTTTACGGAGGATGAAAGTGAGAATTAGAATACTAGGATGGAAATATGTTAATATACGAAAGTTTAAAGACGTTGAATTGGATTTGACAACTGATTGCAAAAAAATTTCATTAATCATGATGCGAAATGGAACGGGGAAAACAACAACAATTAATTTAATTAGAGCAGTTTTGAGTGGTAAGGCTGAAACATGGAATGCTCAGGAAGTCAGAGCATTTCGGCCTAAAAGCCACGAAGTTGAAAAAGGCGAGTTTCATTTGAAAATAGAATATGGGAATAAAAGATTTCATTACATTTTATCTCTAGATTACTTTATGGGTAAAGCGTACTTTCAAACTAGTTCTTTTGAAGAGCGTGGTGGTTTGGAGGATGGGCGAAAATTACCTGTTAATTTGCGTGGTGTACTGAATCAGGAAGAATTTGTTAATCGTTTTATATTTGATGGGGAGCAAGCAAAAAAAACATTAGGTGTAGGAAATCAAGAAGCAGAAAGAGCCATTGTTTATCTATATGAAGTGAATAAATTAGATAGGTTAATATCAGAAATAAATCATATGGTAAAAATTAGGCAAGAGAATTCGGATAAATCTTTTGAAAGAAGTATAAAAATTTATAAAGGGAAAATGGAGAAAGGTGAAAAGCTATATTGCAATTTGATTGAAACATTAGAAAAACATAAACAAGCTATAAATAAGTATGAGAAGAATTTGAAAAATTTAAATAATAAGTATGAGGATATAATTGCTGCAGATGTCAAATTAAAAGATGAACGTAACCGACTGTTGTCAGAGGAAAAGAAAATGAGGGAACAGTTACAAGTTCTTATGGGTGATATCTTGGAACAGAGCAAAAAACCTTATAATGTGAGTAGTATTTTAGATAATCGGTTAAAGTGGCTTGCAAAAAATATGCAAGTTTTAAAATTACCTAAAGCAACGGCACAAGAGTTTTTTAAAGAGTTAGCAGAAAGTCCTAGGTGTGTCTGTGGGCATTGCATAGGGAAAGAGGAGAAAGAAGCAATATTATCTAACGCCCAAAGGTATTTAGGACAAGAACAGTTTGGAGTGTTGAATGCAATAAAACATACATTAAGAAAGTATGAAAGTTCAGATATTATAAAAAGGAGACTGGATGAGCTTGAAAATCTTGTTGATCAGTTACATGAACTTGGGAATGATTTAGATCGAATTGAGCTTGAGGCTGTAAATAGAGGCGATGATGAAATATCACAAATAAAGGATGATATAGATGTCCTCCGAGGAGACATTCGGAGTCTCAAAAATAAATGCGAGCTTTTGGAAACTAAAGATTATAATATGTATCCAAACTTAAATGAAAATACAAATATAGAAAAAGCGAAAAAGTTCTGGGAAAATGCAAAAGAAAATTATTTGCGTGAAACAGATACATATGAATTTACTAAAAAAGCAGAATCCGTAAAACGGTACATATCTAGAATAAAAGAAAAAACTTTAGAAAAGTTAAAAAAGAATATTTTGCTGGAAGCAAATCGAAAAATTGAGCAAATTATCTCTAATGATTTTATTGAAATAGAGAAGATAGAGGGGCATTTGGTGTTGAAAGGCAGAGCGGCAGTTAGCGAGGGACAAACTTTGGCTGTTGCATATGCTTATATTGGTTCTCTATTTGAACATTCCCAAATAGAATTTCCTTTTGTAGTAGATTCTCCGGCCGCATCTATGGATTTGGAAGTGCGTAGAGAAGTAGCCAGTATTTTGCCAGAGTTATTTCAACAGTTAATTATTTTTGTAACATCTGGAGAGGTGGCTGGTTTTGGAGAAAGTTTTTATGGATTAGAAAGTGTACGCTATATAACAGTGGAAGAGAGTTCTGGAAGTATAAAATGTACAGAAGGCAAGGATTATTTTTCACAATTTCAAGTTGAGGAGGGGTAAAAAATGCCATTTAGAATGCCCAAAAAGACAGGACCGTTTTTCAATAATATTTTTGATAAAAAAGATAAAAGTGGAACCAAATTCAAATTACGTTTTGATGAATATTATTTTTCTCTTTTGGCTGGTTTGGTGTACGGCAAATATGATCAAAATGCAGAATTGGAGGATTCGGAATTTTTTGATGATTACCCGAATGAATATAGTGAGTGTAAGGAATTTATTGCAGGATTATTAATCGCAACTGAAATACAGTTGCAAGGAATAAGCGAAGATGATGCGGATGAAATGGAACGCCTAATGGTAGAATATATTGACTCAAGTTCAAAAACATTGCTTACATCTAAAGGTGAGCAACGATTGAATCAATATGCTGCAAGAGGGATTGATGTCCTGGAGGAACAAATGAGCGGAAGGCCCTTTGAACTAGATTCTTTTTTTAGAGAATACTTTATGATTTTTCAGAAAAATGAAGTTACGTAAAACTTACGAAGGAGAAGTACATGGAAAATAATAATATTTTTTCTTGGATGATTATTGATGATTTAACAGTACAAAAGGAAATAGACCAATCAGTTATTAAGTATAATCAAACTGGAATACCTATACAACTTCGTAAATATTGGGGAGTAGAAGCTTTGGGGCGAGGTTTTAAGAAAGAAATTGCTTTAAATTTCAATCACAAAGAGTATCTCTCGTATATACAAATGGAAAATAGCGAACGTATGAGGACAAAAATGTATTGGCCCTCTGAATTGACAAGACAAATTGCTGAAAGAAAATTTGCAAAATGGATTAATTTTCATTATGACACGGAGGCATGGAAGGTTGAACTTATTAATGATGAAAATAGTGAGGAAGAGATAAAGGAAGGCAATTTTGAGGTGGAAATTTGGGTTAAAGAGGGGAAGAAAATAGCTTATTTTACAAACCACTATGAGAGAAATGACAAATTGCGAAAAGAAGCCATTCGACATCACGGGTTAACATGTAGCTGTTGTAAAATGAACTTTGGAGAAAAATATGGAGAATGGGGTGAAGGATTTATTGAGATTCATCATGTGAAACCATTGAGTTCTCTAGATAAAGAGGAGATAGTGCAGGCAGATACAGATTTAGTTCCAGTATGCTCTAATTGTCATAGAATGATACATAGGAAAAAAGGGATAGTTTTATCTATAGAGGACTTAAAAAGTATAATTAATAAGAAAAAATAAATTATAGGAGCTTACATAAGATGAGAGCGTTTGTCGCAAAAGTAGAAGAAGTTTTTAGAATAAAGCGAGAAAATAAAGAAATAAGTGAAAATTTCGATGAAGATATAAATAATTATTTGATACCAGCATATCAAAGAGAGTATAAATGGACAGAAGAAATGGTTGAAACATTTCTAAACGATATTAAAAGTAATATGAAGTTTTTAGGATATATTATGTTGGAACGGAAAGGTGCTAATTATGAAATTGTAGATGGTCAGCAACGTTTAACAACTTTATTTTTGATATTTATTGCACTTTACAATAAACATCATAACGAGGGTGATATTAGTCTCAATGCGGACCAATTAAGCGTAGTAAAGTACATACGACGTGACAATAATTTTATATTAAAAAATGATTCCGTAGGTGAATTTGTAAAATCTAATAATTGCAAATATGAACTATGTATAGAAGAAAATGCGGACATATACAAGCAGAGGGAATCATTTGCCAATTTATATAATAAAATAGTTTCATTTATACATGAGTTAGATAGCGTTACAGATATAGAGGATTTTACTAAAAAATTAAAATATAGTACTTTATTGATATTCATAAATTCTGATGAAAATACGCCAATCGAAGAGGTTTATTTAGATATAAACGATAAAGCACAACAATTGGACGTAGAAGATATTTTTAAAGGTTATTGTTTTAAAAAATATGATTATGATAGGTATGACGAATTAAAAGATATATGGAAGGAATTAAAGATACTTTCAATTCAGTTTAAAGAGAAGTTTGGATATAACGGGATGGATCAATATCTGTATTTATATTTGCTGAGTAAACCTCCATTTAAAATATCGGAAAGACTTTTGGTAGATAAACAGCATTATTTACTTGATAAAAGTAAAACATTTATTGAATCGTTGCTAAATGACATGATTGGTTATGGAAATGATATTCTTGCTTTTAATGAAGAAATTAGTAATTGTGAATATCGGTTTGAGGATATCTGTTCAGAAGTAGTGGAAAATAAAGCTGATGATTATAAAGCTCTAAAGAAAATGTGTGCTAGAATATTAAGGTATAAGAAAAAGACAACTCATTTTGTGGCACAATATCATAAGTTACCATTTGTAATGTTATTACATTATTTGAAGAGTGCGAAAATACAGAAAATAAGCAGTGCATTTACCCTTAAACAGATTATTTCTGATTATTATGTATATAGCTTTACCTTTTTATGTAGAGGAAAAAAAGATAAAGAGGCAATGGACAAGACTTTGTTTGAATCATTATTTAATCAACCAACTATACCTATGGTTGTTACAACTACCAAGGAACTAAGAAAGAAAGGAATGGATAAGTTTAGAATAAAAACTAAATTTGATGAGGAATACTTTTTTGATTATTATAGTATATTGGATAATTATGACATTCAAACTAATTTTTTAAGCAATATATATTTTAAAAGCGAATGGGATATTGAAAAGTTTTATAATTTAGAACATTTAATTGTTCATGATAATAAAAATAAAAATGTAGATTGGATTGAGGAAGGCAGAGAAAAGCAGCTATTTTCCCTAAGAGAGGTCAATCTAATAAATGAATATAAACAAAAGATAGGCAATTATTTAGTTGTTGAACACAAACTAAATGAAAAGCTTAATAGTCAAGATGTTGTAACTAAAATTAAAATATTAAAAGAGTGGTTTGCGGATACTTCACTACCGAATCATATATCAGTTATTGTTGATGATATTGAAAGTTTGAACAGTTATAAAAAATTATGTGATTTAAAAGGTCAAAATAAAGAGATACAAGAAATAAAGGGAAGGTATGAAATATTTTTAGAAGAATATTTTGATAAAGAGCATCAGGAAAACTTATTAAGAAATATAGAAAGGAAAATGAGGGAAGTGTTTACGAACAACTGAAGTATAAGTAAGGTTTAAGGTATAAATATGAAAAACAAGCAGAGTGAAATCAAGGTAAAAAGTAATGCATTGACAATATATTTCTTGTATTAAAAATTCATCTGATATATAATATTAAATAATGCCTGCATATAGTTTCATTGCAGGCATTTTCAAATGAGAGGATTACAGATGATTACAAAAAAGGAAATACAAAATACCTATAAAATAATACAAAAAGTGTATCTAGAAGATGATATTCCATGGGTTATCGGATATTCGGGAGGTAAAGACAGCACGGCCACTTTGCAGTTAGTATGGTTGGCATTGAAGGAATTGCCATTAGAACAACGGAAACATAAAGTTATACATGTTATCAGTACAGATACGTTGGTAGAATCTCCGGTGATTGCAAAGTGGGTAGAAAATTCATTAGGATTTATAGAACGAGAATCCGAGAGACAGGATATGCCTTTTGTGAAGCATAGATTGACCCCCCAAGTTAATGATACTTTTTGGGTCAATTTATTGGGCCGTGGTTATCCATATCCAAGAGTTACGATGCGGTGGTGTACAGACCGCTTGAAAATAAAACCATCTAACAAATTTGTTCATGATGTAGTTTCTGCTTATGGAGAAGCAATTCTGCTACTGGGGACTCGCAAAGCTGAAAGTGCACATCGCGCACAAAATATGGATTACTATGAGAAAAAGAGGGTAAGAGATTATCTTAGCCCTAATGGCAGCATACAAAACGAGTTGGTATTTTCACCATTAGAGAATTGGTCTGATGATGATGTTTGGTATTTTTTATTACAGTATAAAAATCCTTGGGGGTATTCAAATAAAGATTTGATGAGTTTATACAGAGGTGCTTCTGCTGATGCGGAGTGCCCTATTGTCATGTCTGCGGATACGCCCAGCTGTGGGAAAAGCCGATTTGGGTGTTGGATGTGTACTATGGTTGAGAAAGATAAATCAATGGAAGCAATGATAATGAATGATTCACAAAAAGAATGGATGATGCCATTGCTTGAATTTCGGAATGAAATAGGGGATGCGGAACGGGATAGAGATAGAAGGGATTTTCGCAAAATAAAAGGCAATGTTTTTCTTTATAATGGGCGGCTTGTACATGGACCCTATAAAAAGGAAGTCAGGGAGCATTGGCTACGGAGATTGTTGGAAATACAAAAACAAATTAATGTAGAGGGTCCAGAAGAGTTTAAAGATTTAAAACTTATAACAGAAGCAGAATTAAATAAAATTCGCCAGATATGGTTGGAAGAAAAGCATGAATTTCAAGATACTCTTCCTGGAATTTATGAAGAAGTTACTGGTGAGAAGCTAAATTTAGAATACCACTATGGTAGTGCATATGGGAATGAGGAATGGAAACTTCTTGAGAGAGTTTGTAAGGATAATTATCCTGAGGAAGAATTAGCGTTTGAGCTTTCGTATCGTTTGGTGGATATAGAAAATAGATTTTCTACTTTGCAAAAAAGGAAAGGGATTTATAATAGCCTGGAAAATGAAATTACAAAGTGTTATTTTAAAAACGAAAAGGACGCGACAGAATTTGCATTACATAGAGTTAAAAGAAAGAAGGACATGGGGGTCTCATATAACCAGAAAGCGGAAAGTATAGAGGGTCTGACTGATACAGGAGACAGCGGAGGAGCTTAAAATGAAGTTAAAAAAGCTTATGTTAGAAAATATAGGAGCTTTTGTAAACAAAAATGAATTAGATTTTGAATGTGACAAACCGATCATTTTAATTGGGGGGATGAACGGACGCGGAAAAACTACAGTTTTGGAGGCTGTATTGTTGGCGCTTTATGGGAAGCGTTCTGGAAATTTAATAGGTAGTCACCAAAAATTTGATGGTTACTTGCGGAAAATTTCTAATACTAAAGGAAATAGGGATAAATGTGTTGTTGAATTGTCATTTTACGTGAAATTAGATAAAGTTGATATGGAGTATAGAGTAAAAAGATGTTGGAATATACAAACAAAGCATTTGAAGGTGGAAACTAAAGCGTGGAAGAATGGAATAGAAGATAAAGCATTATCTGAAAGTTGGGATATGCTTATTGAAGAAATTTTACCGCATGCAGTAGCACCTTTTTTCTTTTTTGATGGTGAGAAGATTTCAGAACTCGCATCTGCTGAAAATGAAGAGCAAATTAGTGACTCGATAAAATCACTTTTAGGGATTGACCTTATAGAAAAGCTTATTCATGATTTAGAAATTGTGGAATCAAAAAAATTGAAGGCTTTAAATGAAAGTGATTATACTATCGAACTTAAAGTGCAAGAAAATGCGATAAAAGAAAACAAACGCCAATTAGAGTTAAACAGTGAACAACTAAAGAAAATAAGAAAAGATAATAAGTATCTAAGAAAAGAATTGGAAGAATTAGAAGAAAAATATACAATGGCTGGAGGATATTTTTCCGTTCATAAGCAGGAAATTGAAAAGGAGTATGAAATAGTAAAGGAAAATTATAAGAATATTGAAACTGAATTGTTGGAGATTGCAGCGGGAGACTTACCACTAAAAATGGTAGAAGACTTTCTTGATGAAATATATAATAAAACAGAGCAGGAACAGCAACAACGTGAAATAGAGATATTACTAAAACGAATTCCTGAGTTTTACTTGGGTTACTGTAGTACGAAGTCAAATACCGCAGATATTAAAGATTTTCTGCACTATATTAATTTAAAGGCTAATAAAACTCCACTTATATATGGATTAGATGAGGAAGGAAGATACCAATTAAAAAACACTAAAAAAACAATTTGTAATGATAGTAAAAGAGCAAGGATGCTAATAGAGGAAAAGAAAAAGTTAAATAAAAGAATTGAAGAGCTGGAAAATTATTTATTAATAAAAACAGATGATGTTGAAGTAGAGACGTTATATAGCAGAATAAAAGAAAAAACAGCAGAAATAGCTATCCAAGATGATAAGATAAAAACATTGGAAAACGTGCTGAAGGAGTTAACTGCCAGAGCTGAAAGTTTAGAAAAAGGTAGAGTACGAATATTGGAAAAAGTTATAGAAGGACTTGAGGCTGCAGACGATGCAAAAAGAGTTATAGAGTATGTGCTGCAGCAAATCAATATTTTAAGTAAATATAAACTAGAACTTCAAAGTTTAAAGGTAGAGATACTTGCAACTAAAATGACAGAATGCTTTAAAAGGTTAATAGCAAAGGAGGGATTAATTAATTATATTTCTATAGATTCTGAAACTTTAGAGTTTTTGTATTATAATAACCAAAATGAAAAGGTAGATAAGATGATCCTATCAGCAGGGGAAAAACAGCTTTTAGTTATTGCTATGCTATGGGCATTGGGAATTTGTGCAAGAGCTAAGTTTCCATTAATAATTGACACTCCGCTGGCCCGTCTTGATTCGCAACATCGTGCTAGCTTAATTAATAATTATTTTCCATATGCAAGTGAACAAGTAATAATACTGTCAACAGATCAAGAGATAACTTCTTCTGAATATATGATGTTGAAAGAATACATAGGAAAAGAGTACATATTGCAGTATCATGAAGATACTATGAGTTCAACTGTGGAAGAGGGCTATTTTAGGAGGGATATAAAATGATTCTAAAGCAGATTAAGCTTTCTATTCGTGATAAAGATAAGTTATCTAGATTGAAAGGGAAGACGGGTATTCAAAACTGGAATGTTTTATGCAGATGGGCTTTGTGTTTTTCGTTAAATGAGCCATCAATTCCGGTTGATGTTGAGCAACCTTCAGATAGCAATCTCGAGATGTCATGGATTACATTTGGTGGCGAGAACTATAAGTTGTTTGAATCATTAATAAAAGCTAGATGTATTAAAGACAATTTACCCACTGATAATGCTACTCTATCTAAATATTTTAAACTGCATTTAAGCAGAGGAATTTCGTTTTTATCAGGCACCAACATGATTAAATCTTTGGATGATTTATTACTTCTTTCCATAGATAATAGGGAGGAGGGATTATAGTGGGACTATATTTGGATTATAATGCGACTACACCTATCGACAATAATGTTTTAGAGTATATGGTTGAGATATATACAAATAATTTCGGAAATGCAGATAGTAGGACGCACTCTTATGGTAGCAATGCGAAAAAGATAGTTGAAAGAGCGAGGGAACAAGTTGCTGCCTTGTTAGGTGCTAAGCGAAATGAGATTATTTTTACCAGCGGGTCTACTGAAAGCAATAATATAGCTATACTAGGAATAGAGCAGGAAGGGATTAGTAAAAATAAAAGACATATTATTACGACCGCTATAGAACACAAATCTATTTTGGGGCCTATAAGGAAGCTGGAGAAAAGGGGCTTTGAAGTTGATGTGATATATCCTCATTTGAATGGTAGGATTGATGCGGGACAAGTGTTGGATAAAGTTCGCGAAGATACCCTATTGGTGAGTGTTATGCATGTTAATAATGAAACTGGCACAATTCAACCGGTTGAAGAGTTAGGAAAACAATTAAAAGATAAAGAGGTATTGTTTCATGTAGATGCCTCTCAGAGTTGTGGAAAATTAGTTGATGAAATACAGCGGCTTCAATATGATCTATTATCAATATCTGCACATAAGATGTATGGGCCACAAGGTGTAGGGGCAATAGTAACCAGGATGAAAAATGGAAAGAGGCCATCTATAGAACCAATAATGTTCGGAGGGGGTCAAGAGCTGGGATTAAGGCCAGGGACACTTCCGGTGGCGCTAATTGCAGGATTTGGCATTGCATGTGACAACTGTTTGAAAAATCATATAAATTATAAATCGGGTTGTTTAAAAAACCTAAAGGGCCTGTTACAAATATTAAGTATAAATGGTATAAAATTTAGTGTTAAATTTTATATCTAATTTTCGATTATCCGCATAAACACTATACTTTCAAGTATTTTGAAGTATAGAAAAAACTCATTTTACCACGAATTTACCACGATTGAATGAGCCTTGATATGACCTATAAAATAACACCCAAAAGACATCATTACACCTAAATGGTGTCTTTTTAAAAAGCAGTCAATCCTAAAACTAACTGCTTTGTGTATATGGATATGAAATTGTAAACTAGAAGCTGTTTATTTTTCTTTTTAGGTTTTGGCGTTGGTAGTTCATCATACATCACATCAAATAACCCCGTCAGAAAATCTTTATTATCAACTTCTTCCACCAATAACATTTCTTTGGCGTTTTCGTATGGAATTTCATAAGTAACTGTCGGCATATAAGAAATTGCAGACTTTGTTGGTTTTACAAGTAACCTATCATCATATATACCGCCAACGATTTTTCCACGATAATAAATAATAAATTCTCCCATCATTGCACGATATGTTATTTCTTGTAATTCTGATAATTGTTCTAAAACAAATTGTAAATAATCTTTACTTGAAGCCATTTCCAACCCTCCAATCTTGAATTTTATTATTCCAATGCTTTCTTTAAGTCCAGAACAAATTGCTTTTGTTGTTTTTTCAAATAGGTTTTTACAAAAGGTTTCATAAACCACTTTTTAGGTATCACATTTTCTGTAAAGTCTATTTGTGTTTCATTCCCTTTGTCTATAAAAACACCAATCCAATGACCTTTCATGTTGCTATTCTCCATATCAAATTCCCAGCGTTTATATGGTTCTGCAACGGTAACGGTAAATGTAGTAGCATATCCATTTTTTGTGTATTCAATAAATTGTTTGTCATTTATTATTTCTGTTTTGCTCAAATCACTTCGCCATGAGTTATATTTATCAACAGCTAAAACAATGTTCCAAACTTTTTGAATATCATTACTAATAATTGTATTTATATTTGAAATTGCCACTTTTTCATTTCCCCTTTTCAAACTGGAATTTGTCTTACAACAATTTATATATGCATAAAAAGCAATATATTTATGAAAACACCCTAAATCCAAAATCTACTCAATTCATTTTTCCTTACATAAAATGTTCTCGTATATTTCACTTCCTCACCAAGTGTTTCCCCTATCAAAACTTCAAAATCATTGATATCAAATTCTGGAAAGAATGTATCTCCATCTTCAATATTTAAATCTACTTCTGTGATATACATTTTATCTACTATTTGCAAAGCTTCCTTAAATAGTCCATATCCACCAGATATGTATACATCTCGTCCTTTAGCCAATAATAATGCATCTTCTAATGATTTAACTGAAACTAAATTATCTCCTTGATACTCTGTTGTGGTGGAAACAACAATATTCATTCTATTAGGCAACGGATGACCGATTTCTTCATAAGACTTTCGCCCCATAATAACCACATTACCCGTTGTTAACTCTCTAAATTGCTTTTGTTCTCCCTTTATTTTCCATGGTATATTACCATTCTTGCCTATAACATTATTCTTTGACCTCGCAACAATCAAACCTATCATCTATTTCATCCTCCATAATATGATGTCGTACCTGTGATTCCATCAAGTGCACCACATCTTAACAAACTCAAAATTATCTCGAACTAACCAGCTCGACAAATTCAAGTTTGTCGCTTTCTTCATATCCACATTATATCATTTTCATATCTGCACCACAATAAAATTTTATGCACCGATAATCTTACTGAACAGCTCTAACAAACACCATTTCATCACTCCAATCTGAAATTTAGGTATGAAAAAAGCAGTCAATCCTAAGACTAACTGCTTTGTGTATAGAGATATGAAATTGTGAAATAGAATTTGCCTATTTCAAATCAAAAAGAGAATTTTCATAGTCCTTTACATAGTATCGTATATTTTTACGCCCCTTTTGAATAATGGTATGTCCCTCTGCTTCTAATTTTTCTTTCTGTGCTTCAATACCATTTGGATATTTAGCATTTAATTCTCCGTTTGCTTTTAATGTTCTCCAATAGGGTGTTTCATCTTCGGAACGCTGATAACTCGCCCACGCTACAATAGAAACAAATATACCCGCTGTAATCGGCTCTGTAAAATCTGCACCACTCAATTTTGCAAAGTGTTCTCGTATTTTTCCAACCGTAATCACTTTACCATACGGAACTTTTTTCATTACTTTGTCATAGTCAATCGGGGGAGCAAAATACATTTTGTTTCCACCATATTTCTCAATACTTTTCTGGTCTATGATAATTTGAAATTTTGGCATATCCTTACTATCATGCAACATAGCATTAAAATCTTTTTTATCTTCATTTGCCATTTGTGCCACCTCCTACTTTAAGGATAGTCTGTTTCTTATTTCCATGCAATGAGGCTGTTTGAAAATTATTAACACTTTCAAATTTGTCGCTTTCTTCATATCCATATTATAACAGTTCCATATATCCGCCACAATAAAAATCAGCATACCCTTAGCATTTATGGAACAAAAATGCACACTTTTTCTTTCTTCCTCTTGATTACCCCACAACAGAAAAGAAAAAGCCCTGTCAAGAGCCTTGCCACCATTGGTGGTGCTTTGCACTCTTTACTGGGCTTTTTGTTTGCTGTATCTTCCATGCAAGAGGAAATTAAAGACCTCTGTTCCATTTCGCCTTTAGATAATCTTCATAGTCTGCTTCATTGAAGTCTACTTGTGGAGAAGTGTCGGGAATGTTGTTTCTGTTGTCTATATCCGCAAGCTGACGAAATATCCAATCATCATAAGGGTCATGGTATTTATACTCTTTGGGCTGTTCTCTGTATCGGTCTAACCCTCGCATTTCCTTATGTACTTTTATCATGCGTTCCAGTTTTTGACGCTGTATCAACTGCTTGATTTCCATAAGTTCTTCCAACTCCGTAACCTCATTGGTAATGTAGTTATGGATATACTGTATGAGTTTATATGCCTTGTAAAATGTGCATTCTTTTTCATCATCGAAAAATTCATTTTCAGACAGGTAATCTAAGGAAACATTGAAGTCTTGTTCCCGTTTGATAATATCCATGATATAGGGCTCGGTGTGGTCAATATACTTCCATTCTCCCGACAATAATTCATTGGGTGTTACTCCCAGCACGTCCATTATCTTTTCCAGCGTATCAAAGGTAGGATAATTCACGCCACGTTCAATCTTGGAAAGGCTCTGCATATTGATACCGATTTTGTCCGCAAGTTCCTGTTGTTTCATTCCTCTATGCTTTCTTATGGTCTGTATGTTCTCTCCTAAGAAACTGATTTTCTTTTCGTAATGCTCCATGACTTAGTATAAACACTCCTTTCATTGCTTTTCTTGGTATTTATAAGCATATCATACTTAATATATATCTAAAAGTCAACAAAAACTTCTTGACAAGTAATTCTAATGGCGTTATTATCGTATCAGATAGAGTGATTAAGCACGCTAGGGTCAATCACACGCTTGAGTAAGCATAGAAAAGATGTATTTTCATTTTGATAGCATGAATAAGCATAGACTATCAGACCGAAAATAAGGTTTCTGACTGGGGCTGTTCCGTTTAGCCACGAGCCTTACAAGGCTCGTGAGCGTTAAGAACGGATCAGACACAGGAAGAAAGGGAACGCCTTTAGGCGTTCATAAAGGGCGTATATGTAACACCGCCCTGCGCATACATGTCATAGTACCTAGAAACTGTGATAAATAAAGGAAAAAACACGATTTTTACCCCGCAAAAAACGGGAAGTACGAAAGGAGTAATGCACTATAACTACACACAAAAATTTATCCGTTAAGATTGATTACATCAGTATTGTATTCGATACTGCAACCGCCGAAGATGTCATCATGCACATTTTAGGTTTACCGACTGATATTTTCAATGTCTATCCGGCAAGCATTAAATTCAAGACTTATCAAGCACGCTGGCAGATTGGAGATATTTATGTATCGGGGGACGCAAGAAAGACAGAGGACAACCCACAAGGGCTAGGCTGTTATCTTGTTATGACTGGCAGAGGTTGTGATGATATTTTCCGTATTCTCGACAGTAGGAATTATACCTTTGGAGATATGTTCAAACATTGTGAGCGAAGATATGGACTGGATAACTTCCATTTCACTAGACTGGATATTGCCATTGATGATAAGAACGAAAAGCCATTTTTTACCATAGAGCAGATAAAGAAGAAATGCGAAAAAGAGGAATTTATCTCGAATAGTGAGGGCTACCACTTTGACGAAAGCAAGTTTGATGATTTCGACACCGCAAAGACCGTTTATATCGGTGCTGGGAAATCGGGATTGTCCTACCGCTTTTATGACAAGGATAAGGAAGTCTGTTCAAAACATAATAAGACACTTGATGAAGTCGGCAGTTGGAAACGGACAGAAATGCAACTGCGTGATGATAAGGCTCATGCTTTTGCCATGACATTCAAGGACAGACCGCTGGAACTGGGAGAACTGGCTTTCGGGCTATTGGCAAACAACCTACGCTTTGTCGTACCAAACAGAAACGAAAGTAATAAGAGCAGGTGGAAAACTTGTCGGTTTTGGGAACGCTTTTTAGGGGCTGTGGAAGTCTTAAAACTGCAAGTACCAAAACAGCAAAATTCCCTTGAAGAAACACAGCAATGGCTCACAGAGGGTGGCGTGATTTCCGCTGTCAAAAGTTTTTACTTCTTGGAAGAACATGACGCATTAGGTGGACTGGAAAAAGTGGGAACTATGCTTGATAAGGCAAGATACAGTAATTCCCTTTCCAGTAAATTAACCGCCCATTTACAGAGGATAAACCGCACCGACCTTATCCCTTATATCCAATATGACACGAAACATGGGAAAGGGGGTATCTGATGAATAACAACGATATTCCCGTATGGGAAAAATACACCCTTACCATTGAAGAAGCGTCAAAATATTTCCGTATCGGAGAAAACAAGTTAAGACGATTGGCAGAGGAAAACAAGGACGCTGGCTGGCTCATTATGAATGGCAACCGCATACAGATTAAACGCCGACAGTTTGAACAGGTTATTGATAAATTGGACGCAATCTAATGCAAATGAGCCTTGTATGTGTTATGATGAACACAAGTCATATCAAGGCTCTTTCCAACAAGGAAAGGAGCAGACACCATGAAAGAAAAAAGACGGGATAACAAAGGTCGTATCCTGCATACTGGAGAGAGCCAACGAACAGACGGAAAATACTTATATAAATATGTGGACGCATTTGGAAACACAAAATATGTGTATGCTTGGAGATTGACACCCACAGACCCGACACCAAAGGGAAAACGGGAAAAACCCTCACTTCGTGAACTGGAACAGCAGATAAGACGGGATATTGAGGACGGTATCGACAGCACAGGCAAGAAAATGACGCTTTGCCAACTCTACGCCAAACAGAACGCACAGAGGGCAAATGTGAAGAAAAGCACACAGAAACAACGGGAACAACTTATGCGGTTATTGAAAGAGGACAAGTTAGGTGCTAGGAGCATTGATACAATCAAACCCTCTGACGCTAAAGAATGGGCGTTACGCATGAAAGAGAAAGGCTTTTCCTACAATACCATTAACAACCATAAACGCTCGTTAAAAGCGTCATTCTATATCGCCATACAAGACGATTGTGTAAGGAAAAACCCTTTTGATTTCAAGTTAAGTGAAGTCCTAGAAAATGATACCAAAGAGAAAGTCGCATTGACAGAGGAACAGGAACAAGCCCTACTGTCATTCATCAGGACGGACAACGTGTATCACAAGTATTATGATGATGTGCTGATACTGTTAAAAACAGGACTTCGTATTTCGGAACTATGCGGACTGACAATCATGGATGTTGATTTTATCCATGAGGTTGTGGTTATCGACCACCAGTTACTAAAGAGCAAGGAACAAGGCTATTATATTGAAACGCCTAAGACAAAAAGCGGAACAAGGCAAGTGCCATTAAGCAAAGAAACGATACAGGCATTTCAACGAATGATGAAGAAACGCCCAAAGGCAGAACCATTTGTGATAGACGGACGGGGCAACTTTCTATTTGTCAATCAGAAAGGCAAGCCCAAAGTTGCGATTGATTACAATATGCTTTTTGTCCGTATGGTAAAGAAATACAACAAGTACCATAGGGATAACCCTTTGCCACATATCACACCGCATACGCTACGCCATACATTCTGCACAAGGCTGGCAAGCAAGAACATGAACCCGAAAGATTTACAGTATATCATGGGGCATTCAAATATCAGTATCACAATGAACTGGTACGCTCATGCGTCCATAGATACCGCAAAATCAGAGGTTCAGCGTCTAATCGCATAGAAGTATTTACCACGATTTTAACCACGCTTGATAGCGAAAATATAAGAAGATAGACCTAGATATGTGAGGTTTACCACAAAAGCAAAATGCCCGTAGAGCCGATAAAATAAGGCTTTGCGGACATTTGAGAAGATATAAAAAGATAGTCAAAAAGACATATATAATTTTCTGTAATGGTGATATAAATTATTCTATGGGGAATACGCTTAATATCAGCTTTGATGGAATAGATTCAGAAGCTTTTATGTTAATGTCACAGGGGAGGATAGGTGTATCTAATGGTTCTGCTTGCACTTCCTCATATGAATATAAGCCTAGTTATGTTCTCCAGGCAATGGGATTGGAGAAAAAGATAATTGAAGAGGCGATTAGGATAAGTTGGGGAAAAGAGTTAATTGATTTTGAAGAGTTGAGTGATATAATCAAGTGGGTTAAAGCAGAGCAAAGTGCATAAAAAGCTCACATTCAAATTATAATATGAGGAACATATATAGTATATAGAAAATTTAGCAAGAAATTTAAATATGCAGTGTAAAATGAACATAGGAATGGGAGTGCTGTCTGATATGAATTTGGTTAGATATTGATTTTCACACTGAAGCTATCACGTACAACTTGTAGGAAAATAAAACTTGAGAAATTGAGAGCGCTATAATCTTATTACGTATCTGCAGAGGCGCAATCCAAGCGTACCGGGGATAGTTAATAAACTGGAGTCACCGGTGGAACGTCAGCTGGAGAAGGTAAAGAAGTATTAACAGTAGAAAAAGCAATCAGCTTCCAGATTGGGAAAAGTATTTCCCGTTGTTAAGTGAGATAGAGTATTGTTCTTATCAAAAGATGTGGAAGTATGAAAAGGTACATAAGGAGTTTGAAAAGCTTCAGAAAGAGCACGTCAATAACATGGAAGTAAGGATGAGATTATACCGCAAGGGGCTGGACAGACAGGAATTTACCAGTAGTCTGGAAGAGGTTATCCTTCCGGTTTATCAGGCGGCACAGCGTATGGGATTTCGGAATTGGGTATTGGAATGAAAAGGACAAGTATTGATTATTATGAAATGTATACAGAAAGATTCTTTGAGACAACAGTTTCGGCTGATATGCATGACGTGTATCAGCCGTTTCTTTCATTGGTAAAACCACGGGGGAGGATACTTGACCTTGGCTGTGGAAGCGGAAGGGACAGCAGATATTTTATCCGTCATGGGTATCAGGTCGAGGCGTTAGACGGTTCGCCGGCGCTGGCAAGGCTTGCCTCGGAATACATCGGACAGGAAGTAATCTGTGGCAGGATAGAAGAATTAGAGTATGACCAGGAATTCGACGGTATCTGGGCATGTGCCTCACTGGTACATATAGAAAAGAAAGATATGCCAGAGATTCTTAAAAAACTGAAAAGGGCGTTGAATCTAGAGGGCATTCTATATATATCACTGAAGTATGGCGAGGGCGAAGGAGTCAAAGACGGACGTTTTTTTAATTATTATGATGAAGCCCAACTGCGGGAAGTTTTTAATGGACTGAAGGATTTGAAGATTATTAAGCTGTTCAGAACAGAGGACGTAAGGCAAGAGCGGAAGCAGGAATTGTGGATAAATGTGCTTGCAAGGGCGGTATAGGTAAAATGAGATAATTCGGCATTGGAGTGCGGCAGACAAGGAAGCGCTACCGTATTTTGCAACAAGCCATCACTCAATGGCTGGCGCCTATTTATGAGCCAATGTTTTCGGAATATGATGTGATCTCGAAAACTTGATATTAGATGCTGCCCATGTACCTATAAATAGTGTTAAAAATAATATTTTTACTATTGTATAATACCTAAACATAAAAAGATGACAAAAAATGGTAAGAATGATAAAATAAAATTGTCAAATAAAGATTTGCGGATCGAAAAAGGTAGTATATTAAAGTGAGAAGCAGTGGATGGGTGAATCTCATCCGTGCTTTAACCCAAACCACAAGAGGATAACAATATGGTAGATTCCTATATTGCACATATTCGTAATGAAAATGACAAAGTTATTATTCAATCTGTTTCAGAACACAATTCAAATGTTTCGTTTCTATCAGAGAAAAACTGTTCTTTAGAGAATCTGTCTCCAATTACCGGATTAATTGGTAATTTTCACGATGCGGGGAAGTATCGCCCTGAAGTTCAAGAATACTTACAAAAGAATATTGACGGAGAAAAAACCCACCGGGGTGAAGTGAACCATTCGACGGCCGGCGGCTATCTAATGGAGCAATTTGCGGCAGGTTCTATGGAGGTGCAGATGATGGCGTTTCCGATATACTGTCACCATGGGATAGCCGATGCCTTGTCTGAAAACGGGAAAATGCTGGCTGATGAACGACTGAAGCAAAGGGAAAACGTACAGCAGGTTCCGGAAAGGTTTTATCAGTACAACGATAAAAATAAATTGGAAAATCAATTTTGTGAAAGCAGGAAAAGACTTGCTAAAATCTTGGGCGAGCTGCAAAAGTATGCGGAACATATAGATATCAAAGAAAGAAATCTCCACAAGAATTTTTTCGTCGGGATGTATGAGCGAATACTGTTATCGGTCTTGATAGATTCCGACTGGTCGGATACGGCCTGTTTTATGCAGAATGAAAGAATAGAAGATCGAATACAGGAGGTGCGCGGAAGAGAGGAAATATGGGCTGAATGCAGGGAATATTTTCTGTCTTACATGAGCAGCTTTCCGAAAGATTCAAAACTGAGTAAGATAAGAACGGAAATCTTGAGTCGCTGCATGACGCAAGGGGAGCAGGCGGGGAGTTTGTATCGCCTGACTGTCCCTACCGGTTCGGGTAAGACGTTGAGCTCCTTGGGATTTGCGCTGAATAATGCATTGGCGCATGGGAAGAAGCACATTATTTATGTCGCTCCGTTTACCAGCATCCTGGAGCAAAATGCGGAGGAGATCCGGAAAGCCGTGGGAAATCCGGAGATTGTGCTGGAGCATCACAGCAATGTTTTCCATGAACAGGAAGAAGACAGAAAGAAATATGATTTGTTGGCTGAGAACTGGGGAAGCCCGATTATTGTTACGACGGCGGTGCAGTTCTTGAACACGCTCTTTTCCGCATCGTCGAAAAATATACGGCGGATGAACAATATTTGTAACAGCGTGATTATTTTCGACGAAATACAGGCACTTCCGGTTAGAACGATTAAAATGTTTAATCTGGCGGTCAATTTTCTTTCCGGCTTTTGTGAATCTACCGTTGTCTTATGCTCGGCCACTCAGCCGCTTTTGGACAGGATTCCGGAGTGTAAGTTGAATTATCCAATGGATATTGTAAGATTAGATAAGATGCAGGAAGACTTGTTTTTGAGAACGGTAATTCATGATAAAACGAATTTGACCGGCTCGGGATTTTCAATGGAAGAGCTTGGAGAGCTCATTCTGAAAAGGGCGGAAGAAGAGGAACGGGTCTTAACGATTGTCAATACAAAAAGATGTGCGGAACAGACATACAAATATCTGAGGGAAAGATGCGAGGGTTCGGAGTATGTATTGTACCATCTCAGTACGAATATGTGTCCGCAAAACAGGCAGGATATGCTGAGTGAAATCAAAAAGAAGCTCAAAGAAACTGATGAAAAGATAATTTGCATTGCGACTCAGGTAATAGAAGCAGGAGTAGACATTTCTTTTCGCTGTGTTATTCGTTCCCTTGCGGGACTGGATAGCGTTGTTCAGGCGGCAGGCCGATGTAACCGTAATAAAGAAGGCGAGAGTGGAAATGTATATATTATAAAAATGTCAAAAGAGGCAGAAAACGTATCCATGCTGAGGGATATCGTAAAGGCACAGGAAGCAATGGAACGCGTGCTGTACCAGTTTGAGAAACAGCCGCAAGCCTTTGAAAATCGTCTGGACTCGGAAAGAGCTGTCGAGATGTATTATGGATTTTATATGGACAGCAGGAAAGAAGAAATGAGTTATTTGGTTTCGATTGCTGGAAGAGACGACACACTGTTAAACATGTTGTCTGCAAATGCAAAAGTATGGTCGTCAGTAAAGCAAAGGTATAAGGGCAGCCACAAGTTTTTAAAACAGGCATTTAAAACTGCCGGGGATTTGTTTGAAGTCATACCGGAAGACGGGAAAGCTGATGTGGTCGTGGAGTATGATAATACTGCAAAGGAGCTGATAGATACATTGCGCAATCCATACATATCGTTAAATGAACAACAGCAGGTAATAAGAAAGCTGCAGAAATACACAGTGGGTATTTCGGATTGGCTGAGAAGGGAACTGGGAAATGCGATTACAGATGTATGCGATGGCCGGATATTGGTTTTAAGTGAGAACTATTACAGCCGCGAGACAGGTGTTTCTATAGAGCCGGTAATAGAATTTACAAATTTTTAAGGTGGTGAGAAGAATGAAGTACAGAAATACGGTAGAATTTCAGGTAGAGGGAGACTATGCACTGTTTTCTAATCCGGTTACAAGAGTGGGAGGTGAGAAATGTTCCTATCATATCCCCACATACGAGGCGCTCAAAGGGATCCTTCAGAGCGTGTACTGGAAGCCCACGCTCATTTGGGTGGTAGATGCAGTGCGGGTGCTAAGTCCGATTCAGACCGAGACAAAAGGAGTGAAACCCATTAATTATAATGGGGGAAATGATTTGGCTTACTATACTTATCTGAAAGATGTGAAATATCAGGTGAGGGCGCATTTTGAGTGGAACGAAAACAGGCCGGAACTTGAACATGACCGGAATGAACACAAGCATCACAATATCGCAAAGCGCATGATTGCAAGGGGAGGCAGGAGAGACATATTTCTGGGGGCAAGAGAGTGCCAGGGCTATGTGGTCCCCTGTGAGTTTGGAGAAGGCGAAGGGTATTATGATAATATGCAGGGAGAAACCGGATATGGATTTATGTACCACGGAATTACTTATGCGGATGAGGCAATGTGCGAAGACGATAAAGGGAAGATGACGGCACGCTTCTGGTTTCCGGTAATGCGTCAGGGAATTATCGAATTTGTAAGGCCGGAGGAGTGCTGTGAAAAACGGCATCTGAAAGATATGGACATCAAGCCGTTCGGAGAAGAACTTCATAACTTTACCGGATTAAATGAATTTGAGGGAGAGGAGGGAGCATGTGAACTGGACAAATGAATTACTTGATTTGTATGAGAAGAATCAAGACATTGCGGGGGAAGTCAAATATAAAACCGTAAAAGGGAAAAAAGGACAAGAACTGATACCGCTAATCCTTCTGCCGGTTTTTCACACGACGGTTACGGCTCAGATTACTGTGACAATTGCAGAGGATGGCGGGTTTTTGGGTGCAAAAACAGTCAGCAAAGAAGACAACCTTACATTGATTCCGGTTACGGATAAGTCCTTAAGCCGTACAGCCGGCATAGAACCCCACCCGTTTTGTGATAATTTGAAGTATCTGGCAGGGGATTATATGGCTTATTACCGGCAGGGGAAAAAGCTAAAGGATTATTCAGACAATTATAGTCTGTATATTGAATCATTGAGGAAATGGCAGGAATCCCCTTACACACATAAGAAAGTAAATGCCATTTACAAATATTTATGCAAAGGCACGTTGATAAAAGACCTTGTGGGACAAGACATTATCTTGCTTGATGATGAGGGGAAGATGCTCGAGGCGGAGAAGATTCAGAATGTGGCTCAATCTGACGCTTTTGTCCGCTTCTGTGTAGAAGGTATCGTTAATACAAAAGCTGATATTTTAGGAGATGCAAGCGGCCGGTATCATGCAGAGTGCTGGCTGGACAGAACTTTGCAGGAGGCATATATACAATACTATTCTTCCATACTTTCCGAAAAAGATTTGTGTTATCTGACCGGGAAAAGAGTATCAATTTCCTATCTGCAGCCGAAGAAAATCCGTCATGAAGGCGACGGAGCCAAGCTGATTTCGTCAAATGATGAGTCAAACTATACGTTCAGAGGACGCTTTAGCAATAAGGCGGAGGCGTTTGCTATTGGATACGAAGCCTCTCAGAAAGTGCACAATGCGTTGAAGTGGATTATCAGAAAGCGGGGGTATAGATGGGAAGACCTTTGTGTCGTGATATGGGAGTCGGGCATGTATCCCGTTCCTTCATGGAATGTAGATACGGATGCTTTGGTTGATGAATATGAAGAGTTTGCCAGCCAAGGGGACTGGGACGAAGATGAGGTCTTGGAAAGTGAGACAGGAGAAGCACAGGCATCGAGTTTTCAAAGAGCGATGAGAGGGTACGGAAGAACCATCGGAGACATGTCCCGGATTGTGTTATTGGCGTTTGATTCGGCAACCACCGGAAGGCTGGCCATGACAGAGTATAAATCTTTTGAGAGCAGCCGTTTTCTGGATAATCTAACATATTGGCATGAGGGCTGCAATTGGCTGCAGGTAAAATATAAAGAAGGTCATAAATATGAGTACATGGGCATGGCCGGAGTGAGTGATATTGCGGAAGCGATTTATGGAACGGAACAGAATGGAAAGCTTGTGCTGAATAACAAAAAAATGTATGCACAGGTCTGCAAAAGACTTTTGCCGTGCATTTCAGACAGAAGAAAAATACCTTTGGACATGGTGAGACAGGCGGTGCAGAAGGCTTCGTCGCCGGTATCTTATGAAAAGAGATACAATTGGGAGGCTGTCTTGGGAATTGCATGTGCAATGGTGAAAAAAGAACGCAAGGAGCAGAAGAAGGAGGAGTGGAGCATGGCTTTGGACAAAGAGTGTAAGAATAGAGACTATCTCTATGGCAGGCTGCTGGCAGTTGCGGACAAGATAGAGCGGAGGACTTTTGACAGAGATGAGGATGCCGGAAGAGAGACTAATGCAGACAGGCTGATGAATGCTTTTTCTCAACATCCCTATCAGACATGGACAATTATTGAGCGGAGGATACATCCGTATTTGAGAAAACTTGATATCAAGGAAAGAAATTATTACAAAAAAATGATGGACGATATATATGAATTGTTTGATGCAGATAGTTTTACAAATAACGACAGGCTGAAAGGCATCTATTTACTGGGCTATCACAGTCAGATGAACGAAATGAGATATCAAAAAGCGGAAGAGAAGAAGGAGGATTAGAGATGAGTAGCTTAAAAGGGAAAATTGATTTTGTAATGGTGGTTTCAGCGACAAACGCAAATCCAAACGGAGATCCGCTCAATGGAAACCGGCCGAGAGAGAACTATGAAGGCTACGGGGAAATATCTGATGTATGTATCAAGCGAAAGCTTCGTAATCGTTTTCAGGATTTGGGAGAGAAAGTCTTTGTTCAATCTGACGACCGTTCAGACGATGGATTTACAAGCTTGAAAGACCGTGCAGATGGCTGCGAAGAGTTAGCGGCAGAAATAAAAAAAGGGAAACGCGCCAATAAAGAAACCTGTGCGGAAATTGCATGTAAAGAGTGGTTGGACGTTAGAGCATTTGGACAGGTATTTGCCTTTAAGGGAAATGATGTTTCGCTCGGTATCCGCGGGCCGGTATCAATACATCAGGCGGTCAGCTGTTCTCCGGTGGATATCATCAGCACACAAATCACAAAAAGCGTAAACAGTGAACCGGGCAAGGAAAGCAAAGCATCCGACACGATGGGAATGAAGCACCGGATTGGATTTGGCTTATATATAATAAAGGGAAGTGTCAATGTACAGCTTGCAGAAAAGACTGGATTTTCTCAGGAAGATGCAGAGCTTCTAAAGGAATCGCTGAAAACCATATTTGAAAATGACGCCTCTTCCGCCCGACCGGAAGGCAGCATGGAAGTGTGTGACCTGTACTGGTGGCAGCATGCGGATAAGACGCCGGCGGTATCCAGTGCAAAGTTACATAGAAGTGTTCAGGTCAAAGCGCTAAATGAAAGGCCGAAAGCGTATGAAGATTATAAAATTATGTTGAACCCGATAGAGGGCTGTGTGAAAGCGGAGGAGTATCATCTTGTATAAGGAAGAAGATTATCTTCAATTGTCGGGAATCCAGCACTTTGCATTTTGCAGACGGCAGTGGGCGCTCGCATATGTCGAACTGCAATGGGCAGAGAATGTCAGGACGGTAGAGGGAAAACTGCTTCATGAAAAGGCCCATGATGTGTCCAGTGAGGAAAAGCGGGGCGACTTGATTATCAGCCGCGCCATGCCGGTGTATTCAAGAGAGCTTGGAATCAGCGGGGAATGTGATGTGGTGGAATTCCATCGAAGCGACGTTGGAATCTCACTATCCGGGAGAGAAGGAAAATACGAAGTGGTTCCTATAGAATACAAAAGAGGCCGTCCAAAGCAAAATGATGTAGATATTCTGCAGCTTACAGCCCAGGCGATGTGTCTGGAAGAGATGCTTTGTTGCGAAATTCAGTCAGGCTATCTGTATTATGGCGAGACGAGACACCGGAGTAAAGTCACATTTGATGAGGCGGTACGGAAAAGGGTAAGAGATTCGTTTCTAGAAATGCATCAATATTATGAGCGGAGATATACGCCGAGAGTAAAAAGAACAAAAAGTTGTAATGCATGTTCTTTGAAAGACATCTGCCTTCCGGCTCTTGGGGTTGGTAAGTCGGCAACGTCTTATATTGACAAAGCGTTATTGCAGGAGGACTAGAGTGAAAAGATTACTGAATACTTTGTATGTTACATCGACAAATCGTTACCTTTCGCTGGATGGAGAGAATGTAGTAATTCTTGAAGAGCAGAAAGAAATCGGACGCATCCCCCTGCACAATCTGGAAGGAATCGTCACATTCGGCTATACCGGGGCAAGCCCGGCCTTGATGGGTGCCTGTGCGAAAAGAAATATTGATTTGTCTTTTATGAGCGGCAACGGGCGTTTTTTAGCACGCGTATCTGGTGAAGTCAGAGGAAATGTTACACTCCGGAAAGAGCAGTACAGGGTGAGTGAGGAAAAGCAAGAAAGTATAAAAATTGCACGCAACTTTATTACTGGAAAAGTTTATAATGCGAAATGGGTTTTGGAACGGGCTGCACGGGATTATCCGTTACGTCTCAACGTGGAAAAACTAAAAGAGAAATCGGCATTTATGTCTGGGAACCTTCAAAAGATTAGAAGGTGTGAATCGGCTGAACAGTTACTGGGGCTTGAAGGTGAATCGGCTTCCCTATACTTTTCCGTATTTGATGAGATGATTTTGCAGCAAAAAGAGGACTTTTCTTTTGCAGGGAGAAATAAACGCCCCCCTTTGGATAATGTGAATGCAATGCTTTCGTTTGCGTACACACTATTAACTGGAATGTGTGCATCAGCGTTAGAAGCAGTGGGATTGGATCCTTATGTGGGCTTTTTCCATACAGACCGCCCCGGAAGAGTTTCGCTGGCACTGGATATTATGGAAGAGCTTAGAAGTGTAATGGCGGATCGCTTTGTCCTTACTTTGATTAATAAGAAGATGATTGATTCCTCCGGTTTTGCGAAGAAAGAAAGCGGTGCAGTCATTATGGATGATGACACCCGGAAACAGTTTTTGTCGCACTGGCAGAATAAGAAGAAAGAAACAATTACTCACCCTTTTTTGGCGGAAAAGATAGAGTGGGGCTTGGTTCCTTATGCACAGGCGATGCTGCTGGCAAGGTATATACGAGGGGATATTGATGAATATCCACCGTTTCTCTGGAAGTAGGTGACGGATTTGCTTATTCTAATCACATATGATGTAAATACGGAAAGCGATGCCGGGAAGCGCCGCTTGAGAAAGGTTGCAAAACAATGCGTGAACTATGGTCAACGGGTGCAGAATTCTGTGTTTGAATGTAACATTGATGCCGCAAAATTCCGGCAGGTAAAGGCGATATTGGAAGACATTATTGATAAAAGTAAAGACAGCCTCCGGTTTTATAATTTGGGCGATAAATATCAGAATAAGATTGAGCATATTGGAGCGAAGAAAAGTTTTGATGTGACGGATACTTTGATTTTTTGAACTTATTAAAGCATGTGCCATTTGAATTTTGTAGAAGAATTAGCGGCGGAGTCTTGTTTGGTCAGGAGCGTGTACTTATTGAGAGAAGGGGAGCGGCGCGAATCAGATGCAAACATAGAAATGCGGAGAGATTCGCACCAGAATGTGTTGGGATTATTTGATAACAAACGAAGGATTAGAGTTTGGTTTTTCCTTGGAATTAGTAAACTTGTGCAATTGCAACAAAGTTATGCTGTGTATGAGAAAGGAAATTTGTGTGTAATTGCTGTCTCTATCCATTTGGGTAGAGTGGATTGAAGTACAGCATCGTCATCCTGCATGAATACCGGCGCCGTCTCTATCCATTTGGGTAGAGTGGATTGAAGTGCATCATGAATGGAGGGACGGACATTCCACAAATGGTCTCTATCCATTTGGGTAGAGTGGATTGAAGTGGCTGCCGGACAATTAATTCGTCGAGATCACAACCGTCTCTATCCATTTGGGTAGAGTGGATTGAAGTACGGTATATTCAGGGCGGTCCGGGCGAGCCCGGCGTCTCTATCCATTTGGGTAGAGTGGATTGAAGTGTCGTTGTCTTCCAGATTCTTCACAGCTTCCAGGTCTCTATCCATTTGGGTAGAGTGGATTGAAGTAAGCATGCTGTCCGGGAAGGTGTCACTTGAAGTGTCTCTATCCATTTGGGTAGAGTGGATTGAAGTCCGTAGTGCCTGGCCCATTTTACAAGGGGTACTCCGGTCTCTATCCATTTGGGTAGAGTGGATTGAAGCAATTACCTCATAGACCGGCAGCAGACCGGGGACATGTCTCTATCCATTTGGGTAGAGTGGATTGAAGCATGTATTCAACGCCTCTGTCCACAGATTCAGTTAGTCTCTATCCATTTGGGTAGAGTGGATTGAAGCTGTAGTATATACTTTCGCAATTGCTCCGTCCGGTATCGTCTCTATCCATTTGGGTAGAGTGGATTGAAGCGTCACCAGGCTCGCGCAAACAGCAAAGCCAGCCGAGTCTCTATCCATTTGGGTAGAGTGGATTGAAGCGGTTATCATGCCTCCAGAGCAAGTATCTTTCCTGTCTCTATCCATTTGGGTAGAGTGGATTGAAGCATATTGTAGTTATTATGATAAGAATGACCCTGTGTCTCTATCCATTTGGGTAGAGTGGATTGAAGCCAGCCAATAATAATCAAAATGAAATTCTCTACAGTCTCTATCCATTTGGGTAGAGTGGATTGAAGCGGCAACCTACTTGAACGGCAGCTCTTCCTGCCCAGTCTCTATCCATTTGGGTAGAGTGGATTGAAGCGAGACAGAAATGAGACATTGAGACAGGAATGAGGTCTCTATCCATTTGGGTAGAGTGGATTGAAGCGGGTATGCTAGAGTTTCATCGAAGGGTCAGAATTGTCTCTACCCATTTGGGTAGAGTGGATTGAAGCGACACCCATCGTTGAAAAGGCAGCCGCCGCCTGGTCTCTACCCATTTGGATAGAGTGGATTGAAGCTCCCTGGCCCATCGGATGACTTCCGGCGTTGGCTGTCTCTACCCATTTGGGTAGAGTGGATTGAAGCTCGTCAGGTCATTTTGGAAGAAGGATATCCAGTTGTCTCTACCCATTTGATTTGAAAAAGTAAACGGATAAGGAATTACCAGAAGGTTATGAAGATGTGATATAGGTCGTGCTTGAAACGGGGTAAGCTAGATTAGTAAGCAGTGGAATCGAGAAAAGTAATACGCTGAGCTCGTTGTAGGGTGTTAGAATCGCGATGTAAGAAACGTTAGTGTGGAAAATGGTTGTCCGTATTTTGAGACAGCTATTTTTCTATGCTTAGTATAACAAAAGAAAGCTGCTGTGGAACGCAAACCATTTTAGACAGGATATGAGACAATAAAGAAGGGAAATAATACCATGAAGGAAGAGTATATTACGATAGTCGGTTTTAATCATTATTACGGAATTCATCCATTTAAGGTAGGCAAAGCAGTCAAATGTGTTAAAGAGCCGCATAATCCATATGATGGGGAGGCTATCAGAGCTGTGATGAAGAATATTGGAATGGTAAGGAGGTGGCGAATGCACCATACACAACTGCAAAGGGAACCAGTAGTGTAGGAGGTATTGCACATAAAGTTGGTAAGAGATTCAAGGTAAAAGTTATGTTTATAACGAGAACCAAAGTAATTTGCAAAGTGGTCGGAGGGCTGCAGAAAAAGAAAGAGGACTTGACCGTGGAGGCAGTTAAGGAAGGGGAGGAGTTTATTAGCCCTGTTTCTACAAAAGATGACACAATATAATTAATTAAAAAGTCAGGGGTGGTCAATGTTATGGCAGTTCAGATACACAAGCTGAAAGTCTTATATTTTTCGGATTCTTATGGAACATACAGATGAGGACCATGTCATGACGGCACAAGAATTGTGCGGTATCCTGAATAGCAAATATGGTATTGAGGAAGTACGTAAAAGCATTAACAGTGATATCGAAACATTACAGGCATTCGGTGTAGATATCTTACAGATGAAAGGCAGTAACTCCGGATATTATATAGGGCAGCGCAATTTTGAACTACCGGAATTGAAATTGCTTGTAGACGTGGTACAATCGTCAAAATTCCATACCCGGGAGAAGACGGCAGAGCTAATCAGAAAATTAAAGAAACTGACCATCCGATTCGAGGCAGAACAATTACAAAGAGAAGTATACATAGTTAACAGTTAAAAGCCGGGAATGAAACTATTTACTATAATGTGGATTAGATGCACGTGAAAATTTCAGGAAATCGGCAGATTGCGTTTCAATATGTGGAATGGACAGTGAAGAGAGAACTTAAGTTGAAAAAAGGGTGGGGAATACTATGTGGTCAGCCCCTGGAAACTGACATGGGATGATGAAAATTATTATTTGATTGTTTATGATGAAAAGTCAGACTGTATAAAGCGTTACAGGGTGGATAAGATGAAGAATCTGTCTGTTTTGGGCCAGAAACGTATCGGTAAAGAAACATTTCGTGATTTTAATCTGGCGGTTTTCGCAAAGCGGACTTTTGGTATGTATGGCGGAAGAGGCGAGAAGGTCACTATGCTATGTGGAAATGAGCTGGCAGGGGTTATTATTGACCGGTTCGGGAAAGACGTAATAATGGTACCAAAAGGGACAGACTATTTCCAAGTTTCGACTACAGTATCAATCAGCCGGCAATTCTTTGGGTGGGTGACCGGAGTCGGGAAAAATTAAAGATTGTCTCACCGGAAAGTGTAAAGGAAGAGTATCAGAAGTATTTGAGCGAGATTCTCGAAGGGTACAGAAAGCGATATTCTTAAAGGAGTCTTGTCGATTTGATTAGTATGACCTGAAAGTATCGTCCAAACAAAATCCCATGTAAATATTTAACAACGCATCAAATTTGGTTGACAAATCTCCACTTATAAAATATAATTAATTTAACTTTAATAAATATATGCAGATAAAAATGCATAAAAGCACAAAAACATGCCGAATACGATATCAATACGGTATTTTTTTGCCATAATTATGAAATAAACTTTAATAATTACAAAGTTTGTTTCATAATTAAGAGTCCAGAAAGGGGGATGCCGCAGAAATCCATTACAAAAACAGCCTATTTTGGCATACAACGGTAATTGTATTTAAACAACATTAATTTATTCTAAAAGGAGAAGGGTATGAAGAACATTTATAAGAAAGTAATTGCGGTTTTATTGGTTTTGACAATGATGTTATCTCTCACTGCCTGCACAAGCGGAGATTCCGGCAGCAGTGGAAGTTCTTCGGGCGGCAGCAAGAAAGATAATAAGAAGGTCGGCATTGCCATGCCGACGAAGGATCTGCAGCGCTGGAGCGAAGACGGCGCCTACATGAAAGAGGCCATGGAAAAGGCGGGCTACACGGTAGATATCCAATATGCCAATAACGATATCGGTGTCCAGGCTTCACAGATTGAGAACATGATTACGGGAGGATGCGGAATCCTCGTTATCGCCTCTATCGACGGCGGAGCCCTTTCGGAAGTGCTGGAGAAGGCCAAAGCCGCCGACATCCCGGTCATCGCATATGACCGGCTTATCATGAATACAGATGCGGTCACGTATTATGCAACCTTTGACAATGAGAAAATCGGAATTATGCAGGGACAGTACATAGCGGATAAGTTAGACCTGGAACATCAGGACGGGCCGTTTAACATAGAGTTGTTCACCGGGCCGACCGATGACAACAATGTGAATTTCTACTTTGGCGGTGCCATGTCCATCTTGCAGAAATACGTAGACGAAGGCAAGCTGTTAATCAAGTCCGGGACAGAAGCATCGCTGGCCGCATGTGCCACACCAAACTGGTCGACAGAAGAGGCGCAGAAGCGGATGGAAAACATCATCACGAAGAGTTATACCGGAGGCGAGAAGCTGGATGCCGTGCTGTCATCCAACGATTCCGTGGCAAATGGCATAACGAACGCTCTGGTTGCCGCAGGCTACACAGCGGAAGATTTTCCGATTATCACCGGACAGGACTGTGAGATTACATCAGTGAGAAACATGATCAAGGGGCTGCAGTCGATGTCTGTCTTTGTGGATACGAGAGAGCTGGCTAATGTGACGGCCGACATGGTGGAAGCCATCATGAAGGGCGAAGAGCCGGAGATTAACAATACGGAAGACTATGATAACGGCACTGGTATCATTCCGACTTATCTCTGTGAGCCACAGGTTGCCGATATCGACAACTACAAAGAAGTGCTCATAGATTCCGGCTATTATACAGAGGACAGGCTTCAATAGCAGATTTACAGACTGACAGGGCTGCTGCGGTATGCAGCAGCTCCTTTAGAAAGGAAGAGATAGTTTGAGCAGAATACTAATGGAGATGAAGGGGATTACCAAAACCTTTCCCGGAGTCAAGGCTCTGGATGATGTAAACCTGCAGGTGGAAGAAGGCGGGATACACGCGCTCGTAGGTGAGAACGGGGCCGGAAAGTCAACCTTGATGAACATTCTAAGTGGGGTGTATCCATATGGAAGCTATGAAGGGGAAATCATCTATGAAGGGGAGCGCTGCGAATTTCAAAAGATCAAGGACAGCGAAAGAAAAGGGATTGTTATTATCCATCAGGAGCTGGCGCTCGTGCCATATATGACGATTGGAGAAAACATGTTTTTGGGTAATGAACGGGGCAGCCGATACAACGTGAACTGGAACGCCACGTTCAGCCAGGCAGAAGAGCTTTTAAAGACCGTCGGCTTGTCCGAGCCGCCGCAGACGCTCGTCAAAGATATCGGGGTCGGCAAGCAGCAGCTCGTGGAGATTGCCAAAGCACTGGCAAAAGACGTCAAGCTTTTGATTTTGGATGAGCCGACGGCTTCTTTGAACGAGTCGGATTCCAGAAAGCTGCTGGATCTGCTGCTGGCGCTGAAGAAGAAGGGGATGACCTCCATCATCATATCCCATAAGCTGAATGAAATTGCCTATGCAGCGGACAAGATTACGGTACTGCGGGACGGCATGACGATAGAGACGCTGGATAATGAGGCCCACGTCATCGATGAAGACCAGATTATCAGGGGAATGGTCGGAAGAGAACTGACAAACCGGTTTCCGGCAAGAGAGAATGTGGCAATCGGCGAGGTGAGCATGGACATCAGAAACTGGACGGTTCATCATCCCCTTGCCCCGGAGAGGAAGGTGGTCGATAACGTAAGCATGTATGTCAGACGCGGCGAGGTAGTCGGCATATCCGGCCTGATGGGAGCGGGGCGCACAGAATTTGCCATGAGTGTATTTGGCAGGAGCTACGGTGTGAATATCAGCGGAGAGATGACGCTTTCCGGCAGGAAAGTGAAACTGAATTCCGTCCAGCAGGCGATAGACAATAAGCTCGCTTATATTACCGAAGACCGTAAAGGCAACGGCCTCATATTAAGCAACCCGATCCGGGTGAACACGACGCTTGCGAAGATGGATAAGGTGAGCCGTTTTGGAGTCATTGACAAGAACAAAGAATATGAAGTGGCTGAGACGTATAAAGAGAAGCTGCGGACGAAGACACCTACCGTGGAACAGAATGTCGGCAACTTAAGCGGAGGCAACCAGCAGAAGGTCCTGCTCGGAAAATGGATGTTCACGGAACCGGATATTATGATTCTGGACGAGCCGACGAGGGGAATCGATGTCGGCGCAAAATATGAGATCTACAGTATTATCAACGCACTGGCTAAAGAGGGGAAGTCTATTGTCATGATATCTTCTGAACTACCGGAAATCCTCGGTATGTGCGATCGGATCTATATCATGAACCAGGGCAGGTTCGTAGGCGAGCTTGGCAGGGAAGAGGCGACGCAGGAAAAAATCATGACACTCATATTGAAGCAGGGCGGGGAGCAGTAAAGGAGGAGAGGATTAAGGTGAATAGTGTAAAAGAGGTACTGAAGAAGAATACAATGTTATTTATTCTGCTCATAGTCGCATTGTTTTTCGGATGGAAAACGAACGGGGTGTTATTCGATCCTCAGAATGTGACAAACCTGATAGCCCAGAACGGCCATGTGGTAATCCTGGCGGTCGGCATGCTGATGTGCATATTGACCGGAGGCAATATCGACCTTTCGGTTGGCTCGGTTGTAGCATTCATAGGGGCTGTGGCAGGTAAGCTGATGGTTACATATAAGATGAATTTTGGACTCGTTATCGTCATCTGCCTTGTGCTTGGCATCTTGATAGGCATGTGGCAGGGCTTTTGGATTGCTTATATCAGGATTCCGTCCTTTATCGTAACCCTGGCAGGAATGCTCCTCTGGCGCGGCGTGGCGCTCATTATCCTGGACGGGCTGACGATATCGCCGTTTCCGGATGCATTTAAGATGATATTCAACAGCTATATCGCGAATCCCTTCGGGGGCAGCATCAACGTGACGTGCATGCTGGCTGCTGTGCTGGCGTGTCTGGCCTATCTCTTCGTATTTATCAACAGCCGCAGGAACAGGCAGAAAAAGGGATATGCGGTAGACAGACTGGCCCCCTCTGCCGGGAAGGCGGCTGTCATCTGTCTCGTCATCCTTCTGGCAGCCTACCGTATGGCACAGTTCCAGGGGCTTCCGACCATCCTCGTCATCCTGGCGATAGTCGTCGGCGTCTATACGTATTACACATCCAAGACGGTCGGCGGCCGTTATCTTTATGCAGTCGGCGGCAATGAGAAGGCGGCTAAGATGAGCGGGGTCAATACGAACCGCGTGCTGTTCTTTGCATTTACCAATATGGCATTTTTAAGTGCTGTCGCCGCACTCGTATGTGTGGCCAGATTTAACTCGGCGGCGCCGACAGCGGGCAAGAACTACGAGATGGACGCCATTGCTTCCTGCTACATCGGCGGGGCCTCGGCCTACGGTGGCACGGGAACGGTGATGGGAGCCGTAATCGGCGCCGTATTTATGGGTCTGCTCAATAACGGCATGTCCATCATGGGTGTAGATTCCAACTGGCAGCAGGCAATCAAAGGGCTGGTTCTCCTGGCCGCAGTTGCCTTTGATGTAATATCAAAGAAAAAAAGCAGATAAGGAGTGGCAGATATGGATTTAAAAAACTTATATAAATGGTGCAGCATTCCGGCCAAAGAGCTGGCGGGGAGAGAGGACTTGAAAGTTCCCCTGCGTATAGTGAAGGATTCCGATGAACTGGGAACGGTGATGGCCCGCGATCTGGTGGACGAGATAAAGAAAGCGAACGAAGAGAAGCGCATCTTCCGGCTCATCGTACCGTGCGGACCAAAAGAATGGTATGCGCCGTTTACCGATATGGTGAATGAAGCGCATGTTTCGCTGCGGAATATGGTCTGCTACCACATGGATGAGAACCTGGACTGGGAAGGGAAACTGCTGTCGAAAGAGGACCCCAATAATTTCCGTACTTTCATGGAACGGTATTTCTATGGCGGCATAGAAGAGGAGCTGCAAGTTCTGCCGGAAAACCGGCATTATCTGACCCCGTATAATATGCAGGAGATGTCCCGGATGATTTCTGAGGTGGAAATCGATTACACGCTGGGAGGATGGGGCCAGGACGGACACATCGCGTTCAACCAGGCGAACCGCAATCCATATGTAGAAGTGTCGTTAGACGATGTGCGTAATTCCACCGCAAGGATACAGAACAACAATAACGATACGATACTTGCGCTGTCCCAGAGGGGATTGGGAGGGGCCTGGCAGTTCATGCCGCCTATGTCTATTACATTAGGGGTCAAAGAGTGTATGAAGGCTAAGAAAATAAGAGTCTATTCCGCCACAGGAGCGTGGAAGCAGACTGCCCTGCGGGTTGCACTGTTCTCGGAGCCGACCGTGGAATATCCGATGACGCTCCTGCAGGAACATCCAGACGCCTTGATTACAGCGACGAAAGAGACGGCCTCCCATCCCATCAGTGAACACCCGGAGTGGGAGTTCAGAGCCGTAAACAGTAAATAAGGGTAAAGGTGGGAGATATATGAAGTTTGACAAGATTATAGCGACCGGAGGCATCGGCACCGGCATGCTGTTCCTGAGCAGCCAGCAGAAACCTCTTGGACGGAGCGAGTCACGTTCCGTAACATTGAGCCCTGCAAAAGATTATTGCAAACAACAGATTGTCCTGTATTATACAGCGTCCCTGCTGAAGGACAAGATACCGGTGTACCCCGTCGGATATGTCGGGGCCGATGGCAGCGGCAGCGCGATAATTGAGGAAATGCGTCTGCAGGGCATGGATGTAACATACATATCCCAAAGCCCGGAGTATCCGACGACCATCAGCATCTGCCTGCAGTATCCGGACAGAGAGACATGCAACTTTACAGCCGGCAACAGCGCTTCGGGCCTCGTCACGCCGGAATATGTTAAAAACGCCATGATGCAGATTGGCGTAGATGAAAGGACAATCGTCTGTGCGATTCCGGAAGTACCGGTTGCTTCCCGGGCAGAGATGGTAAGAGCCGGAAAGATGAAGGGGGCCCTTACCGTCTTGTCGGTACCTGTTTCAGAGGCAGAGGAGTTTGAAGAGCTATCCATATACAGGTATGTGGACATCCTTGCCGTCAACTTGGAAGAGGCACAGGCAGTCGCCCATAGCAGCGAGACGGGGGAGATACTGCTCAGGAAGCTGGCAGATAAGTTAGGAAATTGGAACCCTTGTCTGTCAATCCTGATGACATGCGGCAGAGATGGGGCATATACTTACGCCAGCCAATCGGTGGAAAGGATTCCCCCATTACTTGGCAACGCTATAAATACGACCGGTGCCGGAGATGCATTTCTGGGCGGCGCCCTTGCCGGTATTGCCCGGGGCATGGAACTCCGGAAGGAACGAAACGACCTCGTGTTCGGAGAAACGACACTCAGAAGCGCGCCGGAGCTTGGAACGATCTGCGCCGGAATGGCAGTGGAATGTGAGGACAGCATCGCATTCCATGTGAGCCCTATGACGATTCAAGGTCTGATCTGCAAAAATGGATGGACTGCAGAAAATCATTTTATCTAAATAGCAAAATAACATTTGGGAAGAGGGGAAGATATATGGCACATATAAAAGTCCGGCCGTTTGGCAGGCTGTCTGGCGGACAGGATGCGTTTCTCTACACGCTCAAAAATAAAAACGATGTGACGGTCAGCATCACAGACTTTGGGGCTGCCTTGCAGGCGGTCCGGCTGCCCCAGAATGACGGGCGGCCGAGGGATGTAGTGCTTGGATTTGACAGCGCCGGCGGATATGAGCGTACAGGCCTCTACCTGGGGGCGACGATTGGCCGGTATGCGGGACAGATACGAGGCGGGAGCTTCTGGCTGGACGGAAGGCAGTATCGTTTGTTTAAAAACGACCATGAAAATACCCTCCACGGGGGAAAACGCGGCTTTGACAAGCACCTTTTTGCGGCCGGCCTTGATGAGGATAACAATAAAGTAACATTTCATGCATTGATAGAAGACGGAGAGGAAGGCTTTCCGGGGAATCTGGAAGTGGAATCGAGCTATGAGCTGACGGACAATGATGAGGTCATAATGATACACCGTGCGCACAGTGACAAGGACACGGTGCTGAACATGACGAACCACAGCTATTACAATCTTGACGGGCATGACAGCGGCAGCATAGAAAATCACAGGCTGAAAATCTACAGCAGCCGGTTCCTTGAATTGTCAGAGGACTGCTGCCCCAATGGCAATGTGCTGGATGTGTCCGGGACACCGATGGATTTTCTCACCATGACAAGAATTGGTGAACGAATCGGACAGCCGTATAAGCAGCTCGATATCAGTGAAGGGTATGACCACAACTGGAATATCGGCGGGCCTGCGGGCACGGTAAGGAAAGTTGCAGAGCTGGAAAGCAGCAGCAATGATGTACGGATGGGGCTGTATTCCGACCTTCCGGGCCTCCAGTTTTACAGCGGCAACTATCTGAACGGCGGTGAAACAGGTAAAGGCGGATGCCGCTATGGCTTCCGGGGAGGGTTGTGCCTGGAGCCCCAGTACTATCCCGCGGCTCCAAACTACAGACAGTTCCCGCCGGCCGTGCTCAGGAGAAATGAGACTTATGAACATACGATCAGGCTGAAGTTCTCCTACACCGGAGGGTAAACTGGGAATTGTTGTAAATCAGGCCGCACCATGGTATAATTGGCGTTAAACAGGAGGGTATGAGATGAAAAAAGGAGGCAAACCTGAAGATCTTGGCGAGGCGAACAGAATGCTGATTCTGAACTGCCTTCGCTTGAATGGAAGTATGTCCAAAGCCGATCTGGCCAGAAGGCTTGGAATGAGCTTTCCGGCGATTTCAGCAAATGTGAAGATATTAATTGAACAAGGTCATGTCAGGGAATCCGGAGAAGGCGACAACTCACTGGGACGAAAGTCCATGCTTCTGTCATTTAATGAGGAGATGGGATTTGTCATCGGCGTCGACATCGGCAGGTTTTGGATCCGGGCTATGGTTGCCGACCTGATGGGAAAGGTATTGGGCTATGTGAAAGCTCCCGCCGTCTCTGGCGGGGATGCACAAGAGCTGCATGATGCAGTCGTTGACGTTGTCAGGCAGGCGCTCGCAGAAGGCGGAAAGACGGAAAAGGATATCCTCTGTATCGGAATCGGTCTGCCGGGGGTAATCAGAGGCGACACGATACTGCTTGCTCCGTATTTCCCGGATATAGATTTGAAACAGTTTAAAAAGAGGATTAAAGAAGAATTTGAAACTGAGCTGATACTTGAAAACAGTGTCAATATGGGTGCCATAGGAGAACAGGCGGAGGGCGCCGGGAAAGGGTATGGCAACTTTATCGTCATCAACTATGGGGTCGGGGTCGGCTCGGCACTCGTCCTGAACGGCAGGATATATTCCGGCAGCCATAACGCCGCGGGAGAAATCGGATACATGGTGGCAGAGCCTATGAAGCTCAGGGATTCGTTCGAAGAAGTAGGCGTGCTGGAAAGTATTATCTCTAAAGAGAAGATAGAGAAGTTTATCTCACATGATAACTTCCAGCAGGAAGTGGAACTGCTCGTGGAAAGATACCGGGCAGATGATTTGTATGTCCGTTCGGTTCTGGATGAAATATCAATCAATATCGGGGTGACATTGATTAATTTATGCGCTGCATTAGATCTGGAGGCGGTCATCATCTCCGGCGGCCTGGGAACAGCATTCGGCAACGTGTTCATCGACACGTGGCGTTCCATGCTAGGCAACCATATCCCGTTTCCGCCGAAGATTGTCCTCTCAGAGCTGGATAACAAAGAAGGCGTTCTGGGAGCGATACATAAGAGTATCGAACACTTATTTACTGCTGAAAGCATTATCTAGACAGGAGGACTGCTATCCTTAAAGTGCAGCTCGAATTCAGGCAGTCCGCTGGAATAAGGAGCGATATCATACTGCTGAAAGTATAGGACGATTCCGTCGGCATTCATATAAAAGTTGTCCTTATGAAAGTTCTGCCGTATGAGTTCGGGATAATTGTCAAAATAGGTCGAAGGGGCAGCCTTAAGCCTCTGGGCAGTCTGTTCCTCTATACAAGCCTTTATGCGGTCTGGATAATCACGGTTCCCGGGATAGAAATCGGACAGCTCGATTCGGCGGCCTGAACTGAAGTCCCACGTGTCGGATGTCCGTTCGGTGGCGCCATGGGCTCCTCCCATGTACGTATACTGCTCGGTATAGAGGCTTGTGATGCAGCGCTCGTTATAAGTGACCGTGTACACTTCCTCCAGCTCATAGCTGTGAAACGGAGGATTGTTCTTCTGTATATAGCGGGCGCTTTCTACCGCTTCATCATACAGCACGGTGCGGCAGTATTGTTCCAGCTTTTCTGCTTTGGCGGCATAATACGCATTGATGCCGCGGGCAGCAGAGGTGCTGCACGTAGTGAGGAAGAACGGGTAGTCTATCTTGTAGGTAAAGACGGCAATGTCATTGTAGAACAGGATGTCTTTCAGTGTATTGTTACGGATTTTCTGCATAGGACCCTCCAACCATATATGAGGCAGGCCAACAATATCCCGCCCCGGTTTCATATCATATATAATATATTGCCTGGTGGCTTGTTGTATGAATATTTCAGATGCTGTCCAGGCCGTACCGTGTATATCACAGCTTCGCATCTGTACCCACCGTCCATATACCTTGCAGCTTGTGTTTTTCCTGATTATTCTTTATAATAAAAAGATATTGACAAGGGAGCAGACAGTATGAGAAAAGTAGTCATCATTATTAACGGAAATGGCGGGGTAGGTAAGGACACGCTGTGCGATCTGGCGGCTGAGGCCTTTAAAGTCACGAATATATCTTCTATCACCCCGATTAAGGACATAGCGGCTGAATACGGCTGGAAAGGGGAAAAGGACGCCAGGTCCAGAAAGTTCCTGGCAGACCTGAAGAAAGTATTTACGGAATACAATGACCTTCCTACAAGATACCTCGTGGAGGAATACCGAAAGTTTCTGGACAGCGAATCTCAGATTCTTTTCGTCCATATAAGAGAGGGTGAAGAGATAGACAAGTTTAAGAGCAAGGTGGAGACGCCATGTGCCACGCTCCTTGTCCGCAGAAGCCATATGGAGCATGCAAGATGGGGCAATGAAGCAGATGATAATGTGGCTGGCTATGCCTATGATTTTCAATATGACAATGACAAGCCGCTGCCGGAGGCAGGCCCTGACTTTGTCAGGTTCCTGCAGGAGCTCATAGAAGCTGTCTGGAAATAGAAAGTTTTATAGATGACGAGGGAATCAAGATGATAGTATTTGCCGTTTGCGATGACGAACCTTTTATGCTGGATGATGTTGTGTCCAGGCTTTCAAAATATGCAGAAGAAAGGCATATAGAGCATAAAATACTACGTTTCGATAGTGGGAAGGCGCTTCTGGAGAGCAAACAAGCATATGATATCTTATTTCTTGACATTCAGATGGAGCAGCCAGATGGTATGAAGACTGCAAAGTATTTACGGCAGAGGGGATTCCAGGGTCTGCTCATTTTTATTACCATTCTAAAAGATAACGTATTTGATTCGTTTGAGGCAGAACCATATGATTATCTTCTTAAGCCGCTGGACGAAGTCCGCTTTCGCCGCACATTAGATAGAGCAAGGAATACTCTGCTGCAGGAGGACGTACACACGCTAACGATTCGAAAAGGGAATACCTGTCAAGTGATTCCTTTTTCCCAGCTTATATATTGTGAAGTATTAGGTCGGAAGATATATCTGCATCAGCAAGGTGGCGGGACGATAGACTTTTACGAGAAGTTTGATAATTTAGAAAAACAGATGGACAGCCGTTTTTTCAGGTGTCACAGAAGCTATCTCGTCAATCTGGATTATGTACGCGGGTGTCGTGACGGACGGGTTCAATTGTCGGAGGGTGGTGATATACCTGTTTCACGTCTGCGGGAACAGGGACTTGCACAGGCTCTTTTGCTACATATGAAAGAAAGGCGGCAATACCGTGGATTGGTTTGAATTTTTCATATACAACGTAATATATATATGCGGAATCGGCATCTTACAGCTTTTTTTCGTCTGCCGTGCTACAGGTGTCCGCATAAAGATATGGCAGTCTGCAATTTACCTCTCTCTTTTTTATGGCGTCTGCTGCATAAGCGCATTGCTGCCGTTTCATGACATAGGTTATCTGCTCAACATATTGCTTATGTACCTGGTGAATCGTTCTGTGCTGAAAAGAAGCCGTTCTGTATCCGGCGTATGGGCAGTTCTGGCGGCATACGTATCGCAAGTTTCGTTTGGCATTATGAATCCGATGTTATCTTTGGTCTTACCCCTTATGCTTGATCATTCCTTTTGGTTCTGTGCAGTTATCATATTATCAATACTTCTGCCTCTCGCATTATGCTATGGCTGTTACCGGCTTATTTATCAGTGCTTTCTGCCACGGCAGAGTCAGAGTGAACACTGTATCTGGCTGCTTCTGCCACCGGGTATATTTCTCTTTGCAGTAGAGACGTATCTTCTATCCGCCAATTATGGAAACACCGTGACCATACCCGCACCGCCCGAATTGGACAGGCACCTTACTATGCTGATATTACAACTACTTGGAATCATGGTGATGTTCAGCTCCCTCTATGCTTACCGACGTGTCTATGATGGGTTTCAGACAGAATCCGCGCTGGCTTCGCTGATGCAGGAAACCCGTGCGCAAAAGTCCTATGTTGTGGAGGCACAGGCGCGATACGAAAACACAAGGGCATTCCGGCATGACGTTAAAAATCATCTGACGGTATTGGATGGTTTTTTGAAGGCTGGAAACATCGGGCAGGCACAGACATATTTACAAAAACTAGATGCGGCAACAGGTGAATTATCGTTTCCTTTTACGACCGGCAATCCAGTGGTGGATATTCTGCTGGAGAATAAATTGGCGTTATGCAAGGCGAATACAATCAAGCTCGACGTCTCTCTTGCGCTTCCATCCACCTGTGTGGTCACGGATTTGGACTGGTGCGTCATCTTTGCAAATGCACTTGATAATGCCATACAAGCGTGTAAGAAGGCAGATGCACCGGGCATGATACATATTGCCGGCGAGCGGCAAGGTGATTTTTATATGATGGAATTTGAAAATACTTGCCGAAAAGAGCGGCTGCCTGTGCCTGGCTTCGGAATCGGATTGAGCAATATAAAGACAGTCTCCGAAAAATATGGAGGATTTATGACGGTGGAAAGAAAAGAAGGAAAGTTTGTATTAAGTATCTTGTTAAACATCTCAATACGGCCAGAAGACATTTCATTACATAATGATTGAAATTGTTGTCGATACCTCTACAATGAACTCATGGGCAAAAGAAGTGCAAAGGAGGATATTGACATGATAACTGATGTAACGCCAACTGCTTATACAAATTATACAAAGGGAAAAGAAATGCCTGCTCCTAAGCGGCAAGAGAAGACGCAGGAGGCAGCGCAGGCGGAACCGGTGGAGACAGGAGCTGAACTTACACCGGGAACTGATACGCCGTCTCCAAGATTCGATGAATACATACATGAGGAAGAAGGCATGCCAAAAGAGGAAAAGGACTCTCTGCCTGATGTAAAATCAGAGATGGTATGTACGGTAAATACAGATAAGGTAGACGCTGAAATCAAAAGCTTAAAAGAGAAGAAAGCACAAATTGAGCAGCAGATAATTAAGGCGGAAGATAATACAGAGCGTCAGTATAAACTGGAAAGACAATTACAACAAATAGAAAACGAACTCAGAGCAAAGGATAATGATTCCTACAGACGGCAGCATGCGGAATATAAATAGTCTTGAAGCGTCTGTGAATCTGTTTGGCGGCGGCCTTGGTAATAGCAAGGCCGCCGCTTTTCGTTTACAGATAGATTTATGCGCGGCTGGAGAATTTGGCAGCCAATACGAAATAACAGCGGCGGCAGCCCAATAAACAAAGAGCCAATCTTGACAGGGGACCGGAAAGAGATTAGCATTAAAGTAGCAGAGATAAAAACACAGTCTGGTTGGTAGTCCAGGCATATCCGGCAGGATATCAGTAACCTTCCTCCTTAGGTCGTCCATTCTTTGTCTGTGAAAATATATTAAGGAGGAATCATCATGGACAGAGTATCGGTATCAGTATGTGTGTATTTCGAGGATCCATTCTGGGTCGGGGTGGTGGAGAGAACCACAGAGGAAGGGCTGTCGGCCAGCAAGGTTACATTCGGGCCGGAGCCGAAGTCCTACGAGGTATATGGATTCTTACTTGAGAATTACTACAGGCTGCGATTCAGTCCGGCTGTGGAGACGGCTGTCAAGGAGCTGCATGTGAACCCGAAGCGGATGCAGCGCAAGGTGCGTAAGCAGATGGAAGACTGGGGGACGGGGACCAAATCCCAACAGGCATTACAGCTGCAGCATGAGCAGATGAAAACAGAGCGGAGGGGATCGGTTAAAGAGCACAGAGAAGCCGAAAAACTGCGTAAGTTTGAGTTGAAGCAGCAGAAGAAGAAGGAAAAGCACCGGGGCAGATAATGCCCCGGCGCTGCCTGCAAAATGAAAAAGACGGTTGGTGATAGTTATGACGGATGTTATGACGAAGGAGCAGCGGAGCAAGACGATGAGCCATATCCACAGGCAGGACACCAGTATCGAAGTGAAGCTCAGAAAAGCGCTGTGGAGCAGAGGATACAGGTACCGGAAGAACTATAAAGGGCTGCCGGGTTCTCCTGATATCGTCCTCACGAAATATCATATCTGCATCTTCTGCGACAGCGAGTTCTTCCACGGAAAAGACTGGCTCGTTCTCAGGCCGAAGCTGGAGAGAGGAAATAACCCCGGCTACTGGGTTGGGAAAATATCCAGAAATATGGAAAGGGACGACGAGGTGGACAAAAAGCTGCTGTTCATGGGATGGACGGTGATTCATTTCTGGGGAAAAGATATTCTCAAAAATACGGAAGAGTGTATAAAAGTAATCGAAGAAACGATATTTGAAAATCGTTTACAAGATATTGATTTGGATGAAGTGTGAGAGAGGGAAACGATATGCTGCCATATGATAAGACGGACCCGGCTTCTATAGAGGCGTACGCAAAGGGACTGACAGGCAAGACATTCCTCCAGGTGCTGGAAGAGAGCCGGTATTTGGATTATGCAATTAACGACAGCAAGATTGATTACTCCAATCCCAGCCAGAAGGGAAAGCTAGGGAATTTGCTGGAAGAGAAATACTTCGGCTATAAGGCGAACAGCGACCAGGAAGCCGATTTCCCGGAGGCGGGAGTTGAACTGAAAGTAACCTGCTATGATGTGCTGAAAAATGGCGGCATATCTGCTGGAGAGCGGCTTGTCCTGACGATGATTTCATACGAGGATGCGGTGGAAAAGGATTTTTATGAGTCTCATGTGTGGAAGAAGTGCCGCAGAATCCTGCTCGTATATTACGAGAGAGATAAAAGGCTGGCATACAATACGCTGTATAAGATTACATTTGCAAATATGGTATCACCGGCCCGGGAGGATATGCCGATTATCGTGCAGGACTACAACAGCATAATCCGGAAGATTGAGGAGGGAAAAGCCGAAGAGCTGAGTGAGAGCGATACGCTGTATCTGGGTGCATGTACAAAAGGCGCGACGGCGGCTTCCAGCATGCGCCCCCAGTTCTATCCTCCGCATACGCCTGCAAGAAAAAGGGCTTTCTGCTTCAAGAGGCAGTACATGGATTATATACTGCACACGTATATTATGCCGGGAAGGACCGTATATGAGCCATTAATCCGCGATGCAGAGGAGCTGGCGGGGAGGTCCTTTGAAGAGGTTATCACGTCCCGTATTGCATGTCATTATGGAGAGAGTGACAGAGAGCTGTGCGCCCTGTACGGCAGAGAATATAACAATAATAAAGCGCAGTGGTACGATCTGGCGTACCGGATGCTTGGCATCAGAGGGAACCATGCCGGAGAATTCCAGAAGGCGAACATCGTAGTCAAGGTGATACGTCTGGAAGAAAACAATTCGATAAAAGAGAGCATGTCCTTTCCGCCGTTTAGATTCAAGGAGCTGGCCGCGCAGACGTGGGAAGATTCGGACGTATTCAGGTATTTCGATGAGACAAGGTTTTTCTTTGTCATTTTTAAAAAGGCAGGGGATGTCTACCGTGTGCATAAGTGCCGGTTCTGGAACATGCCGTACCGTGATTTGAACGAGACGGTCAGAGACGGATGGGAAAGGGTGAAAGAAAGAATTATTAACGGCGTGAGCTTTCACATTTCTCCTGTGAAAAAAGGATATATCGTCCACAATAATATTCCGGCAAAGAAGGACAACCGGATAATCCATGTCAGGCCTCATGCAGTGAAAAGCGCTTATAAGCTGGACGGGTTTGTCTCAGGCAATATAGGAAGAGATGCCGATGAACTTCCAAGCGGGGAGTTCATGACAAGGCAGAGCTTTTGGATCAACAACAGCTATCTGCTGGAGCAGCTGGAAGTTTAAGGTAATCTGGCAGTGTACGGCGAAGCGGGCCGGCCATATGGGCCGACCCGCTTCGACTGCGTTTAATGCACGTTACCTTCATGGTATATTCTCAAGATTTCTGGTGCCATATCGGTGACAAGCTCTGTGACAAGTGCATTTCCCATCAGGAAGTAGCGCTGCCGGTTGCTTAAGGTCGTCTCCACCGTATTGCCATCCTCCAGCATCTGTATGCCATGTTCTGTCCAGTTGTCAGGGAAAGTCTGGATCCGTTCTGCTTCCAGGGGGAGCAGGATCCGTTTCTGTCCTGTGGCCGGATCCAGTACGACGTGGGAGGAGCGGTTCACGGAACCTTCGCTTGTCAGCATCGTTCTGGCGGGAACCGCCTCGTTATCAGGATACGGGCAGGTACCCTCAGAAAAGATATAAGTAAATCCTTCCTTTGTCGTCCGTTCCTTTTTCTTGGATTGCTTTGCTTCAATCCACGGAGCTTCGTTTTTAATATTATAGCTGTCATCCGGTGCGGGCACGAGTATGGAGCCAAGGATGCGGTCATTTTCGGCCTTCACTGCCGCCGCTTTTCTCGTTGTGATGATTCCGTCTGCCATATGGCCGGACGTTTCAAATGTGAAAGCAAAAGATTCACTGATCTGTGAGATGTCAAGATCTCTTACCGTAGCCTGCTTACACGTCTTTTCTTCATAGGTACAGGGGAAAATGCCGCCAAAAAAATCGGGGTTTTCCCTGGCATATTCTAAATTATTTTTATATGCGAAGATAAAAGTGCGGCGCCTTTTCTGCGGTTTTCCGTATTCTGCCGCATTGATGACACGCCATTGGACGTCATAGTCCAGTTCGTCGAAGCATTTCAGGATGACACCGAAGTCACGTCCTCTCTGCGAGGCAGGTGATTTCAGCAGCCTGTCCACATTTTCAAGCAGGACATAGGAAGGCGATTTTGCCTCCAGAGTCGACCGGATATCCCACCAGAGGATTCCCTTTGTACCCTCTATGCCCTTTGAAGATTTCGGGCCTGCCACGGAATAGTTCTGGCAGGGGAATCCCCCTACAAGCAGGTCGAAGTCCGGCAGCTTGTCCTTGGGGACCTGATGTATATCAAGGTTGGTGTACGGACGCAGGTCTTCGGCGATGGTATCTAACGGGTAGTGCTTTATATAGCACTCATATGCAAATTGGCTTTTATAAGAAGGCTCCCACTGGTTGAAGAACACGGTTTCAAACTCATCGGAATAACGCTCCAGCCCATACCGGAAACCGCCGACACCTGCGAATAGTTCGCATACTTTCATATAAACAATCCTTTCTGTTCAGAATCTATTATATTATAAAGTAGGTGGAGAAATAAAACAAGCGGCAAATCAAGCTGTATAAAATTGGAGGGCTGCAGGGCAGACAAAGTATATGTATAATCATGACATACAGATGTCGTGATTCACGTGCTATACTATAAGCACGGACAAGATAAAGGGGGATTGAAGATGGCTTCAAGCAAAGAATTTGTAGCGTATATCGCGGACCAGCTTGCAGGCGCGGGAGAGATTACTTACCGGAAGATGTTCGGGGAGTATGGCATGTACTGTGACGGGAAGATATTTGCACTGATCTGTGACGACCAGTTCTTCGTCAAGATTACAGAAGCAGGGAGGAATATCTGGCCGGAGCTGGAGGAAGTGCCGCCTTACGAGGGAGCAAAACCATATTTTCTCGTAGAAGACATTGATGACAGCGAGCGCCTGTGCATATTGGCGGCAGAGACGTATAAGGAACTGCCGGAACCAAAGCCGAAAAAGAAAAAGGCAGAGAGGAAGAAGAATGGATAAAGAGAAGGTAACGAAGCTGGATTACAAAAAAGAATATAAGGATCTGTATCTTCCAAAGACAAAACCTATGGTTATCGATGTGCCAGAGATGGTTTTCATACAGGTAGAAGGGGAAGGGGATCCGAACACGGCCCAAAGCTATAAGAATGCGATGGAGGTGTTATACGGTCTTTCCTTTGGCATCAAGATGAGCAAGATGAGCGGCAGCCAGCCAAAGGGATATTTTGAATATGTCGTGCCGCCGCTGGAAGGCCTCTGGTGGATGGATGGGGATAGGTATCTGGGAACTACGGGACTGGCCGGACAAAAGGACAAGTTTCAATGGATATCTATGATCCGGCAGCCTGAATTTGTTACGCCGGACGTATTTGAATGGGCAAAAGAGAGCCTGAGGAAGAAGCATCCCGACATAGACCTTTCATCGACGAGGCTTGTAACATATACGGAAGGCCTCTGCTGCCAGGTCATGCACATCGGCCCATACGACGATGAACCGGCTACGATAGAGAAGTTAGGAAAGTTCATCGAGGAAAGCGGATATATATGCGACATAGGGGAAGAACGCCGCCATCATGAGATCTATCTCGGTGACCCGAGGCGGACGAAGCCGGAACGCCTGCGGACCGTAATCCGCCACCCGGTAAAAAGGCGTGACACCGAATCGTCCAGTTATAAATGATATCCTGAAAAATAGACAGTAAAATATGCCCACATCTGGTAGTTTTGTGATAGAATGTGTATAGAGTTTTGCATTGATATAATAAAATATAGTTTTTAAGGGCAGATGTGGAGCAGGATTATGAAGAAAATAGTTAAATTGGGGTTTCCGCTTATTGTAGCAGTCATTCTCATCATGAGTTTTTTATCTGCGAGATCGATGTCGGATATTGAAAATTACGGCAGGCTGATCAACTATGTCGGAATCGTGCGGGGGGCATCCCAGCGGGTGATAAAGCTGGAGACGAACGATATGCCGGACGATAATCTCATCAATTATGTGAGCAGTATCATGGATGAGCTTTTGACCGGAGAAGGCGAATATGGACTTGAGAGGACCGGCTATGGAGCGTTTAATGATAATCTGGAGAAGCTCGGGGAAAGATGGGAACAGATTAAGACGGAAATAGCCGAAGTGAGAAGCGGGCATGACAAAGAAAAGCTTCTTGCTTCAAGCGAGGAATTGTTTGATATAGCAAACGATACAGTATTTTCCATAGAAAAGTATTCGGGAATGCGTTCGGCATCGCTGGCCAGACAGCTCATCGTTATGGGTATTTTCTGCTTTCTGATCAGCATAGTCATCATAGGATATTACGTGCGGGAATATTTCAGGCTCCGTAAAAAGACAGAGACGCTGGCAGATATGGCGGGACGTGACAAGCTTACAGGTGCTTTGACAACGGAGCGCTTCTATACAGATGCCCAGAAGATGCTTGACAGCACAGATGCCCGGGCAGCCATTCTATATATTGATTTTGAAAATTTCAAATACATCAACGATGTGTTTGGATATGAGGTGGGGGACGCTATCCTCCAGAAGTATGCGGAAGTGATGACTGCATCGCTCAGAAAAGGAGAGCTTTTAGCCAGGGTGATGGCGGACCGTTTTGTCTTGCTGCGTTTTTATGAAGACAAAGAGCTCATGTTGGAAGAACAGAAGGAGCTGGACCGCCGCTTTATGAATCTGGATGTCCTGCCGGACAAGCATTCGATAACGATTGCATGTGGTTTCTGCTGCAGGGAAGACGTCATAGAACAGTTAGACATAAACGGGCTGATCAATCGGGCCAACTATGCGCAGAAGACGATAAAGAACAAGCCGGATGTACATTATGCCTTTTATGATGACAGCATCAGGCAGAAGATGTTCCGGGAGATATATCTGACGGACCGTCTGCAGAAAGGTCTTGACACAGGGGAGTTCCGTGTCTATCTGCAGCCGAAGGTCTCCCCATTTGAGGGGAGGATAGAAGGAGCGGAAGCGCTCATACGGTGGATAACGGCTGACGGCGAGTTCATTACGCCGGGAGAATTTATCACGCTGTTTGAAAAGAACCACAGCATAAGAAAGCTGGACCAGTATGTATTCGAGTCAGTGTGCCGGCTGATGCATGAGCGGTATGAAAAAGGACGGGCGGTCGTTCCGGTGTCGGTCAATGTATCAAAGCTTACGTTCTACACCGCGGACTTTATCGATGCATATAAAGAGATAAAAGAGCGCTATGGCATTCCTGACAACATGCTGGAGATTGAATTTACAGAGACGGTGGCATGTGAGAACGAAAAGTATATGACGCAGATAGTAAAAGATCTGCATGAAAATGGATTCCTCTGTTCTATGGACGACTTTGGAACAGGGTATTCATCCCTTGGAATGCTGAAGAACCTCGATATTGATACATTGAAACTGGATGCACTGTTCTTTAGAGAAAGCAAGGATTTAAAAAAGGAACAGATTATAGTGAAAGAAGTGCTGCATATGATATACCAGCTGAATATCAAGGCGGTAGCGGAAGGGATTGAAACGGAGAGCCAGGTTGCCTTCCTGAAAGAGTGTGGCTGCGACTATATACAAGGCTATTACTATTATAAACCTATGCCGGCGGAAGAGTTTGGTGCAGAACTGGACAGGCAGTCGGTACAGGCAGTTTAGCATTTTGTACATACATATTGAAGGATAGTTGAAAAAATGCCCCCTTCAGTTGAACACACGTCCATTGTGGATGTGCCGGCCTTTGCTGTAATATGAAGATAGCAGGCAGAACGGCGGAGGTGGATGCATGAAAGAACAATTAGGAAAAACGATACAACATTTAAGAAAAGTACATTGCTATACGCAGGAACAGATGGCAGATGCCGTGGGAGTGTCTGTCGCGGCGGTATCGAAATGGGAAAATGGTGTGAGCTGTCCCGATGTCATGCTGCTTCCGGTGCTCGCAAGATATCTGGACACAGACATAAACTCGCTGCTGTCTTTCCATAAAAACCTATCGGAGGCAGAAGCGGCTTCACTAATCAATGAGGTGTCTGACATATTCTTTGGCAGCGGGTTTGAAGCCGCCTATGCGTTTCTGATGGAGAAGATCAGGGAGTATCCCGGCAGCGACAGGCTGGTGCTGAACGGCGCTATGGTGTTGAATGGAGCACTCGTCATGAACGGGGATCTGGAAGAGGCGGAACGGTATGAAGAACAGATAGAACAGTTGTATGAAAAGGCATCGGAAAGCGAAGATCCGGCAATCTGCAGCCAGGCGCAGTACATGCTCGCCTCAAGGTATATGGGGCGGGGGGAATACGACAGGGCAGAGGCTTTGATTGACAGGCTGCCTGACGAACAGGCGTATGATAAAAAACAGATGCAGGTGAATCTCTGCCTTGCACGTAATCAGCTTGCGGCTGCGGGGGAGATGGAGGAGCAAAAGCTGATGCTTGCCGCCAGCAGCCTGAGTATGGTGCTTGTAACCCTCATCGATATAGCGCTCAGAGAAGGCCGGGACGAAGACGCGCGCTATCTGGCAGAAACTGCCGAAAGTACGGCCCGTGCCCTGGACATGTGGGAATATACCGTCCAGCTGCCGTGGCTCGAGCTGTACACGCATAAGAAGGACAGGGACAACTGCCTGAAAACACTCAGATGCATGCTTGCATCGGTGACAGAGGAGTGGGACTTTACCTCTTCTCCACTGTACAGACATGTGAGGAAGAAGGCAGGGGAGGAAAGGCTTGGAGCCAAAATGAAAGAGACGCTCATATCCACTATAGAGCAGGACGGAAGATATGCGTTTCTGCGGGACTCGGAAGAATGGAAGAAGATACGATCCGCCGGGAGCGGGACGGACAGGAGTGCTGGACAAGATGAAACGTAATGTAGACTTTAAGGATATATCTGACGGGAAGCTGTACTCGTCCAACGACATGGTACGGGCGGACTGCCATAACTGCGAAGGGTGCTCTGCCTGCTGCCGCGGGATGGGGAAGTCCATCATGCTGGATCCGTTCGATATGCAGAGGCTGTGTAAAGGGCTGTCCGTAAATTTTGACGGACTGATGGAGCGGTATATAGAACTCCATGCAGCGGACGGCATGATCGTTCCGAATGTGAAGATGGATGGGCAGGAGGAAGCCTGCGTATTTCTCGATGCCGGGGGCAGATGCAGCATCCATTCCTTCCGTCCGGGCATATGCCGTCTGTTTCCGCTTGGACGGTATTATGAGGGAGATGGATTCCGGTATTTTCTACAGATACACGAGTGCAGGAAGAAGGACAGGGGAAAGATAAAGGTAAAGAAATGGCTTGACACGCCGGATCTGAAGGCATATGAGCAGTATATTACAGACTGGCACAGATTTCTGACAGACTGCCAGGAGGCCGCCGGAACGCTCGATGGAGAGAAGGTGCGTATCCTTAACCTGTATGTCCTGAGGACATTCTACCAGTCAGAATACAAGACGGATGATTTCTATAAAGAATTTTACACCAGGCTGAGCCAGGCAAGAGAAACGCTTGGCATCTGATGAAGATAGCAGGGAGCCGGATGTACAGGACGTGGAGTAGCAGTATCCACGTCTTTTTTTGCTGTCCCTTTTTGTCGAAAATTGTAAAGATATGGAAGGAAACATCTTACGGATCCGTGCAGCCATGGTATAATCGTATTAATCAGATGAACTACGTAAAGAGGTGATACTATGTACATTGCAGATCTGCACATCCATTCCCGTTATTCAAGAGCCACGAGCAAAGACTGTACTCCGGAATATCTGGACCTGTGGGCCAGGAGGAAAGGGATCCACATTGTCGGTTCCGGGGATTTTACACATCCGGCATGGAGGGAAGAGCTGGCGGAAAAGCTCATGCCCGCCGAAGAGGGGCTGTATGTCCTGAAGAAAGGATATCGTATAGAAGACGGGCCGGACACAGGTGGCCGGACGCCCCGCTTTGTCATTACAGGAGAGATAAGCTCCATATATAAGAGAGGTGGCAGAGTACGGAAAGTGCATAGCCTGATACTGCTTCCGGGACTTGAAGCCGCGGAAGTGATAGCGCGGAAGCTGGAAGCCATAGGCAATATCCATTCCGACGGCAGGCCCATTCTCGGACTTGACTGTCATGACCTGCTGGAAATCGTCCTGGAACTGTGCCCCGATGCCATCTTTGTACCCGCGCATATCTGGACGCCGCACTTTTCCCTGTTCGGAGCCTTCTCAGGATTCGACACGGTGGAGGAATGCTTTGGGGACCTGTCGCCTTACATACACGCCATGGAGACAGGATTGTCCTCCGACCCGCCTATGAACTGGCGTGTGTCCATGCTGGACAGTTACCAGCTCATCTCCAATTCAGACGCCCATTCTCCGGCGAAGCTTGGAAGGGAAGCCAATATGCTCGATATCGCGCTGTCTTATCCCGGGCTCAGAGGTGCTGTTCAGTATGGAAAGGGGCTATATGGTACGATAGAATTTTTTCCCGAAGAAGGGAAGTACCATTTTGACGGCCATAGAAAATGCAGCCTCTGCCTGTCCCCTGCAGATATGGACAAATATCACGGAATCTGTCCTGTCTGTGGAAAAAAGATTACCATCGGCGTATCCCACAGGGTAGATCAGCTGTCGGACCGGGGGGAGGGATATGTTAAGGCGGACGCCGCACGGTTTGAAAGTCTTGTGCCCCTGCCGGAAGTGATTGGAGCATCGGTAGGGCATGCCCCGACCAGCGCAGGAGTACAGAAAGAATATCTCAGTATGCTGAAGCGGCTCGGGCCGGAGTCTGATATATTGAGGGAAGTACCGGTAGAAGAGATACGCAGTACGTCCGGTGTCTTGATTGCGGAGGGAATCAGGAGGATCCGGGAGGGGAAAGTCATCCGTGTGCCCGGATTCGACGGGGAATATGGGACGATCCGGCTGTTTGAGCCTCATGAGATAGAAGATACAAGTGGGCAGATGGACTTTTTTGACCTGCTTGGCATGAGCAGGGACAGAGCAGATGCGGCTGGAAAGGCCGCGACAGAAAAAGAGGCTGTTCTGCATGAGATGGAATCAGAGGAAAAGGGGGATAAAGAACCGGCGAGGGTGGAAGGAAAGGCGCTCAATAAAGAGCAGGAATATGCCGTGACCTGTCCGGCACCTACCATTGCTGTCGTTGCCGGGCCGGGGACGGGCAAGACGAGGACGCTCGTCTCCCGCATTTTGTACCTTTTGGAGCATAGGAATGTAAAGCCGTATGAGATTACGGCAGTGACCTTTACGAACGAGGCGGCCCGTGAACTGAAAGAGAGGATACAGAAAGGAATTGGCAGCAGACGTCGGATCGGCAGGCTTAAGGCAGGTACCTTCCATGCAATCTGCCTAGAATATCTAAAGGAGCAGGGACTTGAGTTTTCCGTCGCGGATGAGACGGAAGCGAGAGAGATTGCCGATGAAGCGGCGAAGGAGACCGGCATCCGTATCACGGGCAAGAGACTGGCAGAGCAGGCGTCCATGGAAAAGTCAAAAGGGCTGGCCGGAGAAGAGATGAGCCCAGAAGTACAGGTGTACAATCGTAGGCTGAAAGAGAGAGGTCTTTTAGACTTTGACGACCTGCTGCTTGAGACACTGCAGCTTCTCGAAGGCGGGGCGGCGCCGGACGGCTGGCAAAAGAGCTATACGTATCTGTTCGTAGATGAGTTCCAGGATATCAATCCGCTGCAGTACCGGCTCGTGAAGGCTTGGAATGAGAAGGGAAGAGAGCTGTTCGTCATCGGAGACCCGGATCAGTCTATCTACGGGTTCAGGGGAGCGGACGCAAAGTGCTTTGCAAGGCTGCAGGAGGACTATCCCGGATTGGAGACGATCCGGCTCACAGAGAATTACCGGTCCACCCCGGAAATCGTGTCATCAGCGCTTCACGTCATTTCCGGCAATCCCGGCGATGCGCGCACGCTGCATGCCAACCGGGTAGGCGGCGCAAAAGTACGGCTTGCCAGAGCAATGTCTCCGATGGGAGAGGCCATATTCGTGGCAAAGGAGATCAACCGTCTGGCAGGGGGCATCGGAATGCTGGAAGCGCACGAGGCCGCGGGTGACCAGGGAGAGAGGAACATAAGGACCTTTGACGATATCGCTGTCCTCTACCGGACGCACCAGGACGCAAAGCTGCTGGAAACATGTCTGAAGAAGGAAGGCATTCCCTATGTCGTTGCAGGGAGAGAGTCATTCCTTCAAGAGGATACCGTCAGGGGAAGCCTCTTCTTTTTCCGGTATCTTGCAGACAAACATGACAGGCATGCCAAAGAACAGAGTCTGAAGATACTGTGGAATCTGGACAGGAATCCGGTGTCAGAAGAAGTATTCGGGCGTATGGCAGAGAAGTACCGGCCGCTCTATGCAAAGGAAAAGCCGCAGAAGTTTCTGGGGCTGTGGATGCAGGAGATTCAGGCTTTGGACAATCCGGCGATGAAGAAGCTGTCGCAGATGGCCGTATTCTATAAAGATATGGGAGAACTCTCCGATGCGCTGAGCCTTGGTGTGGAAAGCGACCTGAAGCGCTGTGGAGACAGGCAGTACGATTCCGGAGCGGTCACGCTTATGACGCTGCACGGCTCCAAGGGGCTGGAGTATCCGGTTACATTTATCTTCGGCGTCCGGAAAGGAAAGATGCCGCTTGAAAGCGAACGGTACGCGGCTGACATGGAAGAAGAGCGGCGGCTGTTCTACGTCGGTATGACCAGAGCCGAAGAAGAGCTCATACTGACCTCGTCGGGAGAGGATTCCGTATTTGTAGAAGGCATGCCTGACCCAATATTTGCAAGGGAACAGGTTCAGAAAAAGAAGAAAGAGGTGACAGGTCATCAGATGAGCCTGTTCGATATTATCATGGAGAATATTTCTGGTGGAGGACAAAGGACAGATGATGTATAATGGAAACAGCACTATAATGACAGGAGGTACAAGTATGGGTGAATTATCCAGTCTGCCGAACATAGGTCCGGTGGTAGAGCAGCAGTTGAACGAAGTTGGTATCACGACGGCCAGACAGCTCAGAGAGACAGGCAGCAAGCAGGCCTGGCTTAAGATCAAGGCGATAGATGACTCGGCCTGCATCCAGAGGCTGCAGGGGCTTGAAGGGGCTGTCAGGGGCATCAAGAAGCGCGACCTGCCCCCGGAGGTCAAGGCGGAGCTGAAGGAATTCTATCATGCTGCAAAGTAAAGCAAGGATACAGATGATTCTGTCCATGATAATCTTCGGCACTATCGGAGCTTTCGTGAAGCATATCCATCTGCCGTCCGCAGAGATAGCCCTGTGGAGGGCAGTGGCGGCATTTCTCATGCTTACCGTGGCAGCAGCGGCCAGCGGGAAGCTAGAACATATCAGAAGTTTTAAAGGCCGGATACGGATGCTGTTCGGATCAGGAGCCGCGCTTGCGTTCAACTGGATACTTTTGTTTGAAGCGTACCGGTACACAAGCGTGGCGGTATCTACTCTGTGTTATTATTTTGCCCCTACACTGATTGTCATACTGAGCGTTGCCATCTTCCGTGAGAAACTTAAGGTAAAGCAGGCGGTCTGTTTCGCCGCGTCCACCGCGGGGCTTATCCTTGTCATCGGAGTCAGCGGCGGCGGAAGCAATGATACGGTCGGTGCGTTGTACGGCCTTGGCGCGGCTGTCTGCTATGCAGGGGTCGTTTTTTTTAACAAGCTGCTCGGTGATATTGACGGGCTTGTCCGGACATGGCTCCAGTTTGGAGCAGCCATGGTCATCATGGTGCCTTACGTCGTATTCACATGCGGATTTGCCATAGGGGGAATCGACCCGAAAGGGGCGGCGCTGCTGCTTGTTGTCGGAGTCGTCCACACAGGTATCACGTACTGCATGTATTTTGCCGCCCTTTCCGGCCTTCGTGGGCAGCAGGCGGCGATACTGAGCTATATCGACCCTATGGTGGCGATTCTCGTCTCTTTTTTCGTACTGGGAGAGAACATTACCGTGCCACAGATAGCAGGGGGAGCGATGATTATAGGCTTCGCCTTTCTGAATGAAGTGAATACGCAAGATAAGTTAGAAAGCAGGAAATGAGACATGAAGATAATCATATCACCGGCTAAGAAGATGAGGGTGGACAACGATGCATTTGCACCTTGCGGCCTGCCCTCTTACATAGACAAAACGGAATATCTGATGGAATATATGAAGTCTCTTACCTACGAGCAGTGCAAAGAGATATGGAAATGCAGCGATAGGATAGCCAAGCTGAACTACAGGCGGTTTCAGGATATGGATCTGTATAAGAACCTGACGCCCGCCATCCTTTCTTATGAAGGAATCCAATATCAGTATATGGCGCCTGCTGTTATGGATGAAGGCGCATTTGCCTATCTCCAGGAGCACCTGAGGATACTGTCCGCATTTTACGGGATGCTGCGTCCCTTTGACGGCGTCGTCCCCTATCGGCTGGAGATGCAGGCCAGGATGGGAGGGCATAAAGGGTGTCCCGGACTAGATTCCCTGTATGGCTACTGGGGAGGGACGATGGCAGAGGATATATTTGCGGAAGACCAGATGATTCTGAACCTGGCTTCAAAAGAATACAGCAGATGCATTTCAAAATATGTGCGTGAGGACGTTGCCTTTGTGACCTGCGTATTCGGTGAACTGTCCGGCGGGAAGGTGATAGAAAAAGGGACGCTGGCCAAGATGGCGAGGGGAGAGATGGTGCGCTTCCTTGCGGAGAGTAATGCCGGGTGCCCAGAGGATGTCAGGAAGTTCAATGGGCTGGGCTACCGTTTCCGGAAAGCGTATTCGGATGACAGCACCTTCGTGTTTTTAAAGGAGACGAGAGAAAAGGAAGAAGCACTCACATGATTACGAAAAGAACGGACCATTTTGATATAGGCCAGATCTGCGCATCCGGGCAGTGCTTCCGCATGGAGCGCACCGCAGGAGGGACATATTCTGTCATAGCCGGCGACCGGTATGTGGAAGTGGCCCAAGAGGAGGATCTGTGTACGTTTTATTGCGGGGAGGAGGAGTTTGAGGCATTCTGGAGAGATTATTTTGATCTGGAGAATGACTATGGGGCATACATAGAGAGGATAGATACGAAGGACGAGTACCTGAGGAAAGCGGCTGAGGCTGGCAGCGGCATCCGGATATTGCGGCAGGATCTGTGGGAGATGACAGCCTCCTTTCTCATATCCCAACAGAATAATATTACCCGTATACGAAAGTGCATCTCCAATATCTGCGAGAAGTACGGAGAGAAAAAGGAGGCGCTTTCCGGGAGCACGTACTATGCCTTCCCACGCCCGGAAGCGCTCGCAGAGCTCGAAGAGGATGATTTGAAGGAATGCAACCTTGGATACAGGAGCAAGTATGTCGTGCGGACGGCCAGATCCATAGCATCCGGTGAGGTGGATTTGGATTACATCAGAAGCCTCCCTTATCCTGAGGCGAAAGCAGAACTGCTGAAATTATATGGAATCGGTGAGAAAGTGGCGGACTGTATCTGCCTGTTTGCGCTGCATGAGCTGGATGCGTTTCCGGTGGATACGCATATCAGCCAGGCACTGAAGCGGCACTACCGCAGAGGATTTCCGAAGAGGCGTTATAAAGGATATCGGGGCGTGATGCAGCAGTACATCTTTTACTACGAATTGAACGGAAAGCCTTGATATTGGGCGGATGCGGGGATAAGTCCACGCTGCGTAGACTCGGTGGAACGCTGCGTGTATTGCCAAGAAAGCGGCATCTGCTATCATGATATACAAGAGCTGGCGGGACATTATAGGCGTCAGCAGACTGGAGGCATGGCATGGATTATAATAAGACCGGGCAGCTGATTGCCAGAAGGCGCAAAGCGGTGGGGCTGACACAGAAAGAACTCGCGGCACGTCTGGGCGTAACGAATAAGGCGGTATCTAAATGGGAGACTGGGGGCGGTCTGCCCGATGTAGGCATGCTCAAGCAATTGTGCCAGATACTGGAGATAAGCGTGGACGAACTGCTGGACGGCGAGCAGCGCGGGACCGGAGGCGGCAGCAATGACAGAGGCATAGCCGATGAAGAAGAGGTGCGGCGCAGGAAGAAGAGGAAAACAGCGGGAATCGTATGTGCCATACCGTCCCTGCTTCTCCTTTGTATGCAGCTTGCGTATGTTACGGCCGGGAAGGCATATCAGATGGAATATATCTCGGACTTCCTGCCGTATCTTGTGAATATGCTGCTTATCGTCCTGCTGGCAGCGGCAGTAATCCTCTTCTTCTGGGAGAACCGGGCAGTGCGGATTGGAGCGGCGGCAACGGGAGGCGCGGTCCTATTGGGGGTGCTCGCTGTGGGCGTCAGGGAGACGAAGGGACGAGGCGCGGTATGGAGCCTGTCGCCGGATTACCGGCATATGCTCGTGCTGAAGTATGAAGAAAAGTCCGGGCTTGTGACGACGTATCGCAATCAGATGCTCTTGTTTGCCCGGAAGTCCGACCAGTTTCCATATACGTCTCAGAAGGACATGAAGATACAGTGGCTGGCAGATGATGCATGTGTGGTTACATATGGGTCCCCGGATGACGGCAAGGTCCATCAGTATGTGATGACGTACGGCGACCGTGGTGATGGAATCACCACCCCTTATGTATCTAATATCATTACCGGAAGCTGGACGAGTGAAGGGAAGAATATTGCGGGCTGGAAGATAAAGACGACAGGAGACGGCATCGTCATATCCTCAGAAGGAGATGGGGAAGAGATATATGGGTTTGAAGACTGTGTACAGTTTGGAACGCTTGCCATTGCCCTGTGCCGGGACGGGCTCCCGCAGTGGACCATCGTGCTGGATGAAAACTGCGTAGTCGGGGAGGAGGGCTATCTGGAAGACGGAGGTACGATATCGCTGTGCAGAGTGTCCATGGACAAAACCGCCCCGATGCATTTTACGAGAACGGAGGCGCCGGAGACATTTGAAAGTGATACGGGTACCGTACCGGATGAAGAAGAATCCGGCAGGGCGCTGGCTGAGGATATGAAGAATATACTGCAGAAGGACCCGGCCCTGGCGCAGCTGCAGTCCAGCCAGCTCGGGTATCTGAAGGTGGCGGCGGATACGGATGATATATTCTGGGCGGCAAGGTGCGCGCTTGAAGAAAACGACAAGCAGTATGCGGTAAACGGGATTGACGTCACAAGGAATATCACCCATATTGAGATGATGGCCGGAGATAGGTATGACTGTCTCGTGCAGATAGATTCGACGGATGTATATTCAGATCCTTACAGCAAGGAAGAGGAGGAGCTGGATATGACGGCCAACTATCGGATCATGCAGGGAGAAGGCGTATATCTTGCATATCAGGTGCCTTATGGAACCGATGGGGCGTACGGACTCGAAGCTCCACCGGTGAAGCAGGAGAGGGACACGGCAGGAAACCCTGAGTATTCTTACTTTGTACCAGGTGAGAGGCAGGAGGGGCAATAGATGGAGAAGACAGATACTTTTATATATGATACCGTTCCCGCGAATTACAGAGAGCGTTATGAGAAGTGCCATAACAGCAGGATAGACTGCTTCGTGATTGTAATCGGGTATGGGGTGCTGCTCCTGATTATGCTGCTGCATGCAGCCGGTATACTGTCCGACTGGCGTCCGGTGCTTCAGATGGCCGTACTGGCGGCCGCGTTAGAAGCCGCCGTGCTCGTTACCGTACGGCTCTGCTACGGCATTTCCGGAAAAAAGCTGTCTGCATTGATGAAAAGCCGGGAACAGAACAGCCTGAAAGGGACCTTCTACCCGGACTACCTTTTTGTCGAATATAGCGACGGCCGGCAGCAGAGCATCAACTATTCGGATATATCCTCAGTCGTGGAAAGTGAGGAAGCTTTTGACATCTGCAGCACTGTGACAGGACTGCGGCTTGAGAAGAAATATATCGGCAGAGATGAGATGCTTTCTCTGAGAAACTGGCTGAAAAAGCATTGCAAGGACAAGTATACGGGCAACCTGCATCCGGAAGAGGAAGAGGTCCGCATAGAGTTTGGCTGGCGCGAAGGCGACAGAGAACAGGCGTCAAAATGGTCTGCGCTGTACGCGCTCTATCAACTGCGGTATTATTATTCAGAAAAGAGGGCAGGATTTATCAGCATCCTGGCAGCTGCCCTGTTGTATATGAACATTATGGGTCCCATGCTGGCAGTCACTGTCTGTATGTGCCTCATCGTGGGAACCTTCCTGTTGATTACACTGTTTCGGCAGCTGGTGTACTGGCTGTCTGTGAAGGCGATGAAAAAGAATTATGGCAACCGCCCGGAAGAGGCAAAGACCGTTGTGGAACTGTCTGGAGACGAGTTTGTCATCCACACGCATAACAACGTCACCGGACTGCCGCTGGGGAAGCTGGAACAGGTAAAAGAAGGAGAGCGCTTTTTTGCAGTCAACAACAATTTTATATTCAAAGGGGATATGCCAAAAGTCGAGCAGGCCGTATTACGGAACCGCCTGAAAAAATACTGTGGCAGCGGATTCCAGTACATTGATATCTCTGGTTCTGTCAAAGGCAGAAAGATACGGACAGCGGCTGCGCTTGCAGTGCAGATTCTGCTCATCGTCCTGCTCCTATGGAACTATAATTCGGGAAGCTTGAAGCCCGGTGACATCCTAAGAGACAGACTGTATTCTACATCAAAGCTGGAGCAGGAGAAGAAAGAGACGAAGGCTGCCGGGGAGGCCCTCGTGCAATACGTGGACACGCCGGACAAAGATGGGCTGAATCTTGGGGCCTCTGAGCTTCGTATTGAAGAATGCTACAGTGACAACGCTGTCAACTATGACAGCAGATTTTATATAGAGAATGGGACGTTATATGGAATCTCTGCCAATGAACACGGTGAACTGGGCAGGGGGGACACAGAAGGGCATCTAAATGCCAAGGGGTTCTACCCGGCATATGAGACTGCGGAAGACGCAAGACATGTAGCGCTCGGAAAAAGCTTCATGGTATATATCAATGATAAGGCTGAACTCTGGGGGACAGGTGACATTCCGGGCACGGAAGGCACGATGAGGCTTACAAAGATGATGGATCATGTCCGCTTCGTAAGCTGCAGCGAGGAGGCGGTGGCTGTATTGAAGGAAGACGGTACCGTCTGGTGCAGCGGGACGCTTAAGGATATCGCAGGGACGGCCATTGCCTCCTATGACGGATGGGAACAGCAGCTGGCACATATGAAATATGTCACCGCCGGCAGGAACACGATGGCTGCGCTCAGTGATGACAACGTGCTCTGGACGTGGGGGGACAATACGTACGGACAATGTGGCATCCCCGTATCGGAAGGTACGATTCTGCCGGAGCCGGTACAGGCCAGGGAGAAGGTGAAGGCTGTCTGGATTGATGCGCTCCTGTACCGTTCGCCGGAACAGTACCCGCTCTATGACCGGGAAGAGCCGCTCCCTTATATCGGTTACCGGATGTACATCCAGCAGACGGACGGTGAGGTCCGTGCATGTGGAGAGAACCTTGTGCCGGAGGGAGACGAAGTATTCACCCGTGTCATGGTACAGCAGATAGATTAGGCAGGAAGGCCTCAAGCCCTGTGATACCGTACTCTTTTATAAAGCTTTCGATGCCGTCCCTGATCTCATCTCTGGAATAATCCGATTCCCGGAGGAAATCGTCATCAAAGTCGTTGATATGTGAGTAGAAGGACAGGCCCATCAGCAGATAGTCCTCGTTATCACGGTCCAGATTCTCATAGAGCAGGTTCTCGGCTTCGTTGATTCTGCCTGCGTCAGCCATGGCGATGATGCGGGTATAATCATCACCGCACGCCGAGGGCTGCTCTATGTCTGTCTCATACCGGAACTGGGGCTTTCCTGTGATGAGCTGCATGAGAAAGCGTACCAGGTCTTTGACCAGCCTCATAATATAATCTTGTTCAAAATCCATCGCGCTACCTCCTGAATCTAATCATCTCCATAAGTTTCATCCAGCTTTTTCTGCTTTCTTTTCATGTATGCCCCCATAGCTGCCAGCACCCCGAACATAAGAAGAAAGATAAAGGCTGCAAAGGCCAGCGTAATACCGGCAAGATGCCTGGCATCCCGCAGAGCCATGGCGCCTGCGAACAGAAGCGTAAAGATAACAGTTCCTCCAAGGCTGTGTATAAGATAGTCTTTGGCGCACGGTACAGAATAATTCGTCCACAGCCCTCTCTTTGCACATCCGATGATGATGGTTACGCATCCCGCAAGAAAGGCGATATGTTCCCCGATCAGATTCCGTACCGGGACGTGAAAGAACAATACTTTAAGCAGGATATCTGCAGCCAGTGCAATAAATAGCACCCAGAATCCGGTGCGTTCTATCTTCATGATTTCCAGTTCCTGTCTTTCATCTACTACTTTCTTCATATATTTCATCCTCCTCCCAGAACAAATCATTTAAAGTGACGCCGAGTGCCCGGCAGATTGCGATGCAAAGTTTGAGCGACGGATTAAATTTCCCGGCCTCTATCATACCAATCGTCTGGCGGGTGACTTCCACGCGTCTGGCAAGGTCCTCCTGGGACATATCCTTATTGATTCTTGCAAGTTTCATCTTTTTGTTTTTCATCTCCCGCCTCCTTTACCTCAAGTATAGACTGTTAAAATATGGATGTCAACTATATATTGCATTATGTAATGTTTATATTACGGAAAAGCGGATTGTCGTTTGACATTAGGACAGGTAGAGATTAAAATGAATAGAAACCACTTCACAGAAAAGGAGGATGACCATGATACATGTAATAAAAGGTGATATTACCAGACTTACAGATGTAGATGCGATAGTCAATGCCGCCAATTCTTCCCTTCTCGGAGGGGGAGGCGTAGACGGGGCTGTTCACAGAGCAGCAGGTCCGGGGCTTCTGGAAGAATGCAGAGCGCTCCATGGCTGTCCTGCAGGTGAAGTGAGGGTGACCGGAGGCTACCGGCTGCCGGGCAGATATGTAATCCATACGGTAGGTCCCGTCTGGCGCGGCGGCGAGAAGAAAGAGGCAGAGGTGCTGGCGGCCTGCTACAGGAATTCACTGGAAGCCGCGGCTAGAAAACGGGTTGCGTCCATCGCGTTTCCCGCCATATCCACCGGTATCTACGGATATCCGAAGAAAGAGGCTGCCGCGATTGCGGTACATACGGTACAGTCATATCTGGAAGAGCATCCCGGAAAGATAGAGAAGGTGGTGTTTGTCCTGTTTGACGACGAAAGCCTCCAAATATACAATGAATTGATGAAAAAAAGAGGAACAGTATGACAAAGAAGAACTTAGCACTGGAGATAATCGAACGTTTGAAAAAGGAGTACCCGGACGCCGGCTGTACGCTGGATTATGATCATGCGTGGAAGCTGCTCGTCAGCGTCCGTCTTGCGGCTCAGTGTACGGACGCAAGAGTCAACGTAGTCGTAGAGGACTTGTATAAGAGATACCCCGACGTGGACGCGCTGGCTGCCGCAGACGCAGAAGACATAGAAGAGATTGTAAGACCGTGCGGCCTTGGCAGGAGCAAGGCGCGGGATATCAGCGCCTGTATGAAGATATTGAAAGAGGAATATGACGGAAAGGTACCGGAAGACTTTGACGCGCTGCTGAAGCTTCCGGGCGTGGGGCGTAAGAGCGCCAACCTTATCATGGGCGATGTGTTCGGCAAGCCTGCTATCGTGACAGATACGCACTGCATCCGTCTTGTGAACCGGATGGGGCTTGTGGACGGTATCAAGGAGCCGAAAAAGGTGGAGATGGCGCTCTGGAAGATAATTCCTCCGGAAGAAGGCAGCGATTTCTGCCACCGCCTCGTCTACCATGGCCGTGACGTGTGCACGGCGAGGACGAAGCCGCTCTGCAATAAGTGCTGTCTGGCAGATATCTGCAGGAAGGAAGGCGTGTAGGGCAACACTACAGCCTCCGTTTCCGGTACGAATAATAGAGGATGAACAGTACCGCCGAGATGATCCACGTCACCGGATAGCTGAAGATGACCGTATCAACGGCGGGATGTATCTTAAGCGCCCCCGCGACCCAAATGATTCTCAGCAGGCAGGTGCCGAACATCGTAATGATAAGGGGGATGATGACATCTCCGATACCCCGCAGCGCCCCGGACAGCACTTCCAGGAATACATAGAAGATATAGCACGGCGTAATGAGACCGAGCATCCAGGAACCAAGCCGCATGACTTCTGCGTCTGTCGTGAAGATGCCAAAAAGTGGCATGCGGAAAACGAGGAAAAAGATGACAAGGATTCCGGAAAAGAGCAAGTCGATGCAAAGGCAGACACGGACGCTCTTTTTTACCCGGTCTGTCTTTCCTGCCCCGTAATTCTGGCCGACAAATGTGGTAATGGCGATGCCGAAGGCACCGCTCATCATCCAGAACAGCCCGTCCAGCTTGTTATATACCGACCATGCCGCCGACGTGTCGGTCCCGAACCCGTTCAGCGCTGCCTGGATCATCGTGTTGGAGATATTGTACATGACAGACTGGAAGCCCGCAGGCAGCCCGATGCGCAGCAGCAATCGGAGGATTGGACCGTGGATGCGGATCTGCGTCAGAGAAAGCTTAAGCATCGTCTCTCCCCGGATGAGCCTGAACGACACCAGCAGGGCGCTTACAGCCTGTGACACTAAGGTGGCTGCTGCCACGCCTGCCACACCCATGTGGAAGACGACGACAAATACCGTGTCCAGCACGATGTTCAGGATGCAGCACACGATCAGGTAGTACAGAGGATGCCTGCAAAGTAGATACGCAGGTACGTGGTGGAGTCTGCTACAAGCTCGGCAGGCGTATTCATCCATGCCAGCATCCTTGGTGCAAGTAAGAATCCAAGCATACCGATAACGATACTTCCCGCTGCAGAAAATGCATAGGCAGTATGCAGGCTCTGCCTCAGGGAGTGCCTGTCTTTTGCTCCGTAAAACTGAGCGATAATGACAGACGCGCCGGAAGAAAGGCCGGTAAAGAAGCCGACAATCAGATTGATGATCTGTGTGGAAGAGCCTCCCACGCTTGCCAGCGCCTCTTTGCCGACGAAATGTCCGACGATGATTGTGTCTACCGTATTATAGAGCTGCTGAAAAAATGTTCCGAAAACAATCGGACTGCGTTCCCCGTGCCATTGTCCCATAACCTTTCTGTATATTATACCTTGCAATCGATGGCGCCGCTTCCGGCTGCGCCATCGATACTATATCATGAAAGGCAGGAGGATGTCGACAGATTTTGAAAGGATGTTAAGCGATATGAGATATACGATACCAGATTATTATCAACATTTCCGATGTGCCGCAGACAGATGTGAAGACACATGCTGTGCGGGATGGCAGATAGCCATAGATGGCAGATCACTTAGAAGATATGCCCGTATCCGGGGCAGGATGGGACGTAAGCTGCGTAAGTCCATCCATTGGAACCGGGCGGTATTCCGGCAGAAGGAAGGAAAGCGCTGTGCATTTCTGGATGAAGATAATCTGTGCCACATGTATGCAGAACTGGGGAAAAACAGCCTGTGCAGGACGTGCCGGCTCTACCCGAGACACATAGAAGAGTTTGAAGGCGTCCGGGAGATTACGCTGTCTCTGTCGTGCCCTGCCGTTGCAAAGATACTTATGAACCGAAGAGAGCCGGTGGCATATCTGTCGTATGAAAAGGAGGGGGAAGAGTCTTACGGGGACTTCGACCTGCTGTTATATTCTGTGCTGGCCGATGCCAGGGAAGTGGTGCTGGACCTGCTTAAGAACCGGGCGCTTCCGGTGGAGCAAAGAGAAGAGCAGATGCTCTCTCTTGCCGATGCCGTGCAGAAGAGGCATACGGATGGCATGCTGTTCTCCTGCCAGGAACTGTTCTGCGCATACGGGAACGGGGAAGGCACATTAGCAGCCGCATGGGAGGCGGACGGAAGAAGGATCCGCGCACGCCTTCCCTTTATGATGAAGCTTTTTTCCTGCCTTGATACGCTGGAACTGCTGCTTGAAGACTGGAAGAACTGTCTGGACGAGACGAGGGCGTTCCTCCATATGGGAACGGCGGACAGCTACGCCGGGATATGCCTGGAATTCGGCACATGGCTGAAAGAACGGATGCCGGAGTGGGAGATACAGGCGGAGCAGCTTCTTGTCTACTTTATCTTCACTTATTTCTGTGGGGCGGCATATGATGGCAGAATCAGCGCCAAAGCGAAACTGGCGGCAGTAAGCCGCATGGTAATAGAAGAGATGCTCATGGCGCGATGGATGAAGAATGAGAAGATGCTCGATTCGGAAGATGTCATAGAGACCGTCTACCGTTATTCGAGAGAGATTGAGCATTCGGACAAGAACTTGGAGCGGATGGAAAGGATCATGGAGATCGTACCGGCAAACCTTACATCTTATGTAAGTGGTTTCGTGCCGCCATATACGGTATAATTCCTGTAGATGGGAGGTACGATAATTATGAAGCAGAAAATATTACAGGTACAGGGCCTGCGCAAGCATTTTGGAAAGCATGGCAGCATGACAAAAGCACTTAACGGTATGACGTTCGACGTGTTGGAAGGTGAGTTTCTTGGCATCATGGGCAAGAGCGGTTCCGGCAAGACGACACTTCTGAACTGCATCGCCACCGCCTTAAAGCCTACGGAAGGCAAGATTCTACTCAACGGCGAGGACATCGGCATATTCGATGACAGCCGCCTTGCTGCATACAGAGGCAGCCGCATCGGGTATCTCTATCAGGACTTTGAACTGCTTGACAATCTGACCGGGCGGGAGAATATTATGCTTCCGCTGGCGATACACGGAAAAGAAGAGGGGTTAGAAGCAGACCGGTTCCAGGAACTTGTGGACTATCTGGAAATCAGGGAAGTGCTGGATAAGTTTCCGTCCCAGATGTCGGGAGGCGAGAAGCAGAGAGTGGCGGCAGCCAGAGCGCTCATACCAGATCCTGGCATCGTGCTCGCCGATGAACCTACCGGCGCGCTTGACACGGAAAATGCAAGAGCGCTTATGCAGAAGCTTAACGGGCTGAACCGTGAGTTCGGCCGTACTATCCTGATGGTTACCCATGATGCAGGGGCAGCCAGCTACTGTTCCCGCATTCTGTTTATGCAGGACGGGTATATTTTCCACGAATTGAGAAGAGAATTTCCGCAGGAATCCCAGAAGAACTATTATGAAAGAATTCTTGCAGCTATGGCACAGTTGGGAGGGAGCGCGGATGTTTTTTGATATGATAAGGAGAAACAGCAAGAGGAACCGCAAGGAAAACAGCATATTTTTCGGTTCTCTCGTGGTTGCGGTCGTATTATTCTACATGATACTGTCACTGGAAGGCCAGAATGTGATACAGTTTTTGTACACGATGGAGAGCGATGCGGTGAACCGCCTACTCGGTCTGGTACCGGTATTGTATGTATTTTCGCTGTTCCTCATCTTCTTCCTGGTTTACTTTGCGGGCAAGTACCAGTTGGAATGCAGGAACCGGGAATTTGGAATCTATCTGATGCTTGGGATGAAGCGAAGAAGACTCTTCGGCATACTGATGGCGGAGGATATGTGGAACAGTATGCTGGCATTGCTGGCCGGCCTGCCTCTATCAATCTTTCTCTCTGAGATGGTCAGCCTCATAACTTCCAGATTAGTGGGTCTTGGGATTCTCGGACATCAGCCTTCCTTTTCCCTGGGGGCAGTGTTGTGGACTGCCGTGGGCTTCTTCGGCGTAAAGATTCTCGCCTTCCTCATGTTGAGCAGAAAGATAGCAGGACAGGAAATCAGCAGTCTGATGGAAGAGGGGCAGGAAGAAAAGCAGAGCGTGAAGACTGGCCGGTATGCGGCGCTTCGGCTCCTGGCCGGGCTTTTACTCCTTCTTGCCGCTTATGGCATGGCAATTGCCGGGCTTGCTTGGAAGAACATATTTATGATGGCGCCGACAGTAACCGCCGGAACAGTAGGGACATTCCTGCTCTTTTCCGGTCTGGGGAAGGGGCTTGAATCTTTTCTGAACAAGAGCCGCAGGAAAGGGCTCTCTACGTTTACGTACCGGCAGCTTCAGGAGAACGTATTCCTGAAGCACAGGTCCATGGCCGTATCTTCTCTTTTGATTCTGCTGGCCCTCGTATGCTTTGCTTACGGCATTGCAGTCGGATGGGTGACGAAAGGTGACGAAGGCCATGCCGTGGACTTTACATTTACAGGGGAAGAGAGGCATATCCGGAGTGAGCTGGCCACACCGGAACTGAAAGATATGCTCACGGGGCTGTCTGGTGTGAAAGTAAGCCTGTTGTATACCGAAGAGGAAACCCAAGGGTCAGAGCGCAAGGAGCATGTATTTGAGACGGCACAGCTGTCAGAAGCGGTCGGCAGGCTGAAGGATACGGAGGAAAAGCAGAAGCTCAACAATAATCTGCAGTATTTTACCTCTCCGTATATAATCTCACTGTCGGGATATAACGATATTCGAAAGATGGCGGGTAAGGATGCGATTCATCTGAAAGACAACGAGACAGCACTTTATTCTGACGCAGATTTTTCAGATGACAGATACAAAGAGACGGTAGAGGAAGTGTGCAGGATGGGTACGTATCTTGCGATAGACGGGGAACAGTACAGGGTATCAGGCACACTGTACACGGACAATTTTGTGGCGGACCGTCTCATGACGATTGACCTCGGGCTGATTGTCACGGACACAGTATTTGACCGGCTGTTTGATGAGGAGCAGACGAGCACATACTGGAATGCTTCTGTACAGAAAGAACTTGTGGAAGAAAAGGGCCTTCTCCAGGCGGTGATGCAGGTGAACAGCCTGCTGAAAAACACGGACCTGGAATATGAGACGTATCTGCAGGGCCTTGGGAGGCAGATGTTCTACAATGTGGCGTCCGCTTATGTAAGCCTGTATCTTGCTGCTATATTTCTCGTCATAGCCAATACGGTCATAAGCGTACAATATCTGATGCAGCAGAAAAAGAGCAGGAGGAGATACCGGATGCTTATGATGCTGGGCAGTGGAAGCAAGGAGGTCTGCCGTTCCTCGGACACGCAGATCAGATGGTACTTTGCGCTGACCGTAGTGACGGCGGCCATAAGCAGTATATTTGGAATCAGCTCGCTGTTTGGCGGCATACTCCCGTCGGGGCTTGAAAGCAGGACCGGCCAGATGTTTTGGACCGCGCTTCTGATGGCAGGCCTTCTCGGCATCGTAGAGTATGTGTATATTACGGTAGTTATGCGGGCCGGAAGGCGCCATATTCTTGAGATGATGCGCCCGCCAAATGAGCGGACGGATTGAGGGGAGCAGATGAAAAAGATAGCGGTTGTAGAAGATGAAACATTTATGAGAGAAGAGCTGGAATGTATATTTCAGAAGGCAGGATATGAGGTAGTCTGCATTACGGATTTCGGCAGGGCGTCTGAGCTCATTCGCAGGCATGCGCCCCACCTTGTGCTGCTGGACTTGAACCTTCCGGGGAAAAGCGGGTTTGACATATGTATGGAACTAAAGGAACACGGCAGCATTCCGGTGCTTGTACTGACATCAAGGAACCATCTGAACGATGAGGTGAGGGCGCTGCGCCTTGGAGCCGACGAGTATCTGACGAAGCCGTGCCGCAAGGAACGCCTTCTCGCCAGGGCAGAGAATCTGCTGCGCCGGTATGAGGGGAGGGAACATATCATTCATCTTGGGGACCTGTCTCTGGACACGCACACGTATACGCTGTATGCATCCGGCTCGTCCATCCTGCTGCCGGAGAATCAGGGGAAGATTATGGAACAGCTTATGAACAGCACAAAGGCGGCGGCCACGAAGGAGCAGCTGAGCGAGACGCTTTGGGGAACGACGGAATACATCGATGAAAATGCTCTGCAGGTCAACATGACGAGACTTAAGAAGTCGCTTGCCCGTCTTTCTCTGGAAGGAAGGATAGAGACGGTGAGAGGCATAGGCTATCGGCTGGCAGGAAGGGAACCAGATGGAGAAGATTAGAAACATATGGGAAAGATGCATGGATTATAAGATATGGCTCGGGCTGCTTCTCATCTCGGATGCTATTTTCGGTCTCTTCCTCTGGCTGGCGGATATCCGGGCGTTCTGGGAATTGGCTGGGCTTATTCTCTTATTTTCTGTCCTTCTTTTTGGGGCAGCGGCCGTATGGACGTGCCGCAGGGAGAGCCGGTGTGAAGATGCAGTAACTGAATATCTGAACCGCCCGGATAAGGAGCAGGAAGAAGAGGCGATTAGCGCCCTGAGCGCGAGGGAACGCCGGGAAATCCGGCTGGCGGCAGAACTGCTGCGGGGAAAAGAGGAACGCTTGCAGGAACAGGCGGGTCATCTTGAGGGATATGAAGAATTCATCGAGTCGTGGGCGCATGAGATTAAGACGCCGCTCGCGCTTATGACGCTTCTCCTCGACAACCGGAAGGGTGAGATAGAGCCGGATATTCATAAGCGGCTGGAGTATGCCAGGAACCAGATGCAGGGATATGTGGACCGGATATTGATATATGCAAGGCTGAAAGCGGTACACAAAGATTACCTGCTGGAAGAAGTGAGCGTCGCTGAGTGCATCGGCGAAGTGCTGTCAGAATATGAAATGCTCCTACATGAGGCCGGCTTCCGGGTTACGGCAGATGTCGCCGATGCGAAGGTGTATACGGACAGGAAAAGCTTCTGCTTTATTTTAAGCCAGATCGTAAGTAATTCCATCAAATATACAAGAAGGGATGTGACATGTCCGGAGCTTGTCATAACAACCCGAAAGTCCGCTGCAGATAAGAAATTATTACTAATCTTGGAGGATAATGGAGCAGGGATAAGAGAAGGCGACCTGCCGTTTATCTTTGACAAAGGATTTTCCGGAGACGCCGGAGGCCAGAGGAAGAAGTCGAGCGGCATGGGGCTGTATCTTGCAGGACAACTTGCAGACGAACTTAAGATTGGTATCGATGTGCAGTCATCCTATAAAAAAGGAACGCGGTTTACATTGGCATTGTAACTTATATTACCAATATAACTCTCCTTTTTATGCAGATACTAAAAGTGCAGCAAACTTTTAGCTGGCAAGTATTTAGTATATACAGGAAAGGAGAAAATTATGTCAAAAGAACATTTAGCAATTGCCAATATACCGATGCAGGACTACGGTGAGATATATGATGATAAGAAAGCACTGTGCACCGGTACCATATTTGAAGCGCTGGATATGCCGTTTTTTGCGACGGACAGCGACAAAGGCAATAAGAAAAGTGCCCTGTTCGGTACGGAAAAGAAGCTGCCGGAACAGGAAGAAAGAGAACAGCTCATGACACAGATAACGGAGGTCAGCTTCGTAATTGATGATCTGACACTATACCTTGACACCCATGGCGCTGAGGCTCAGGCGCTGAGCCTGTTTGAGCAGAAGCTTACGGAGAGGGAGACGCTGAAAAAACAGTTTGCAGAAAAGTTCTACCCGCTTACCCGTGAGTGCATTCCGTATTGTGGTAAGAAAGAGGACGGCAGATTCTGCTGGCAGACTGGGCCGATGCCCTGGGAAGGAGCGTGCGTATAATGTGGCAGTATGAGAAGAGATTACAGTTTCCGGTTAAGATTACAAAGACATGCCCGAAGACGGCGCAGATGATCATAAGCCAGTACGGTGGTCCGGACGGGGAGTTGTCCGCTTCCATGAGATATCTGGCTCAGAGGTATACGATGCCGGTCAAGGCGGTCGGCGGCCTGTTGACAGATATCGGGACAGAAGAGCTGGCCCACATGGAGATTATCTGTGCCATGGTATACCAACTGACGAAAGACCTTACGATTGAAGAGGCCAAAACAGCAGGTTTTGACGCTTATTATATCGACCACACGACAGCGCTCTGGCCGCAGGCCGCAGCGTCTGTTCCATTTACGGCGCTGGAATTCCAGTCCAAGGGCGACGCAATAGCTGACCTGACCGAGGACCTGGCCGCAGAACAGAAAGCCAGGACCGTCTATGACAATCTGCTGCGCATGATAACGGACCCGGAAGTAAGAGAACCGCTTAAATTTCTGCGTACAAGGGAGATTGTCCACTTCCAGCGTTTCGGCGAGGCGCTGGAGAAGACGAAGGACGAGCTGGACAGCAATAATTTCTACTACTTCAACCCTGAATTTGACAAAGACAAATTCCACGGTAAGCTTTAGAAGGCCAGAACAGGTGTGAAGCGGTAAGTCTGCTCTTTTTCATGCATGTATATTGCGTGTATGGAGGAGGGCAGCCTTATCCTTTTGTCTTCAAGTCAGTGAAATTATTGCAAGAAAAGTAGATGGGCAGTGTCTGCCTGGATTCGGCGGAAGAGAATAACGGGCAATTACCGGATGAAGGATAATATTACGAAGTGTTTGGAAGATTTCAGAAAGATATATGTAGGCAATAAGAACCGGAAGGAAAAGAGGTGTACATTCTGGTTCTTATTTTTTTGGGCTTTGATGCTATAGCAGCATCTCGTACAGCCCGAGTACGATCAGTATCATGCCGGAGACCGGTCCGGCCCACCGTTTCAGAGCGCCCGATACTCCTATCCGGCCTATTTTATTACCGGCGTGCAGGAATACCATACAGATGAGTAAAGTGGCGATGGAGGTGGGGATGAGCTTCATCCCTGAGATGCTGGCGCCTATGCCCATTCCCATATTATTTACGGTGAGCGCGCAGGCGATGAGGATTGCTTCTTTCAGAGATATTGTCTTATCCGGCGGTTCTGCCTCCGGATTATCCCAGTCATCCGGCGGCAGCTTGCCCTGACGGTACTCTATTATGGATTTTACCGTATAATACAGGCCAAGGATGATGAGGACGACACAGCCGATTCTCTGGGTGACGCTGGCCGGAATGAATAAGGTGAGCTGCAGTCCCATATAGATGGAGAATATCGTTCCGGCAAATGTAATCAGGCTGATGACAATATTTTCAGCAAAGGGTACGCGCTCCTTTTTGATACCATAGGATATTCCGACGATCAGGGTGTCTATGTTGGCGGACAATGCAAACAGTATAGATGATATAAGGTGCATGGACATTGCTCCTGACTTTAGGTGTATACTCTTTTTACTAATATATTCAAAAGGGCGGCATATGGAACTGTCCCATGTCATAGACTGTTAGGAATCCGTTATACAGGAGCATGTATGCGTAAGTTTGTTATATCACCGAAGGGCATTGCCGCCGAGCTGCTTCTGATTGTCCTTGCCGCCGCGCTTCTATTTGGAAGGGCAAACGCGGAGAAGACGGCCGCCGTGGCAAATGAGAAGGAAGATGACTATATCAAATGGGTGGAGTTTAATGTATGTTATGAGGCATTGGACAAAGCGTACCAGTATGATGTAGACACCTACGGTAAGGAACCACATCTGGACTGGGTAGAGCTGCTTTCATTTCTCGGGGCAAAGTACGGGGGCGATTTTACAAGCTATAAGGCCAGTGACATGGATACGCTGGCAGAACAGCTGTCCCAGGACGGGACCGATATGGAAACACTCACGAAAGACATGCAGTATTATGAATATTACCATGAGGCTTATGAGTCCGTGCTCGGCGGCATGGTCGGAACGTTCAAGATCCAGGGGGAAGACGGGAAATATACAGAAACATACGGACTGAAAGCCTTCCATCCTATCGCCAAAGGCTTCCCTTACGGTGATTATGATGATTTTGGAGTATCCAGGACCTATGGCTATAAGAGAAACCACCTGGGGCATGATATGATGGGGCAGGTGGGTACGCCGGTAGTGGCTGTGGAGTCCGGCTATGTGATGGAGCTCGGGTGGAACCAGTACGGCGGATGGCGTATAGGAGTAAGCAGCTTCGACAACAGGCGGTACTATTACTATGCTCATCTGCGCCAGGACTTCCCTTTTGCCAAATCGTTGAAAGAAGGCTCGGTCGTGCAGGCCGGAGATGTCATCGGCTATATGGGACGTACAGGATACAGTACGAAAGAGAATGTCAATAACATCGACACGTATCATCTGCATTTTGGCCTGCAGCTTATCTTTGACGAATCCCAGAGGGAAGGGAACAATGAGATATGGATAGACCCTTATCCGCTCGTCCGGTTCCTGTACAGAAACCAGTCGACGGCAAAACGGGATGATGCCACGAAGGAGTGGCAGCGCATATATAATATCAAAGATCCGGCGGTAGAGAAATACATAAAAGACAGCCAAGACAAGTGAAAGATTACTTTTACAGCCAGCTGAAAGTAGAGTATAATAGCTATATCAGATTTGAAGGACAGGACAGGAGGCTGCAAATTGGAATACGATCAGATATCTTCTCTTATATTAGATGAAAGTGAAAACATGGTATATATATCAGATATGGAGAACTATGAGTTGGTGTATATGAACAAAGCGCTGATGGAAAAGTTTGACATCGACCGTAAGTGCATCGGGGACAAATGTTATAAAGTCCTTCAGGGGCTGGATAGTCCGTGTCCGTTCTGTACGAACGAGTATTTGAAGAAGAATGGCTGTCATGTATGGAAACATTACAATCCTATATTGAAACAACACTACGAACTGAAAGATAAGCTGATAGAGATTGACGGCAGGAGCATGCGGCTGGAAATCAGCATGGACATTACAGAATCTGAGGCAGAGCACCTTGAACTGGAGCGGCAGCTGTCTGTAGAAGAGACGCTGGTGGAATGTATTCATACGCTGTCGGAACATACGGAGATTGATACGGCTATCGAAAAGCTGTTGCGTATAATCGGCGAATTCTATCAGGCGGAGCGTGCATATATATTTGAGATAGATTACGATGCACGGACAGTGTCAAATTCTTATGAATGGTGCAGAGAGGGTGTTACGCCTCAGATTGACAATCTGCAGAAGCTTCCCATCTGCGTGGTGGATGTATGGCTTGAAACATTCAAGTCCAGGGGTGAATTTTATGTTGATTCCCTATGTGAATTTGTGGAGGAAGGTTCGGCGGATTATGAACTCCTTGCCTCCCAGGGGATTGAGAAGCTCATGGCAGCGCCCTTCTGGAAGGAGGGGGCGCTTATGGGATTCATCGGTGTGGATAATCCTACCTGTGGCACGGAACAGATAAAGCTGCTCCAGTCTGTGCCGTACTTTATAGAAAATGACATAACAAAGCGGCATATGCTCGATAACTTCCGGAAGCTGAGCTACAGAGATACCCTGACCGGACTTGGGAACCGCAACCTTTATATAGAGACGATTGAGAAGCTGCAGGATACGGAGCTTAATTCGCTGGGCGTCGTGTTTATCGACATCAATTCGCTGAAGGCATCTAACGACAAATACGGACATGAGTACGGAGACTGCATCATCCAGAATGTGGCATCCGGACTGTCTGAAATATTTCCGGAAAATGCATACCGTGTCGGGGGAGACGAGTTTGTCTGCCTGTTCATCAATGGCGGCCAGAGCGAGTTTGACAACCGTCTTATGCGTCTGCGGAGGTTTGAGCAGGAAGATTGTATGTGTGACTTTTCCATGGGAATCAATTATCGTGTGGGCAACGTGGACGTCAAAGAGCAGATTGGATACAGCGACAACATGATGTATGTCGAGAAGCAGGTCTATTATGGCAATGGCGTAGAAGGGAAAAACTCCTATCACGAGATGCTTGCCAAAAGGCTTGTAGAAGAAATTGCGTCAGGCGAATTTGAAGTGTACCTGCAGCCGAAGGTAAATATAGATACAGGAGAACTGTACGGCGCGGAGGCGCTTGTCAGAAGGCGGACGGGGGATGGGGAAGTTCTTATGCCGGGACAGTTCATCCCTTTGTATGAGGCCGAGGGGGTTATCCAGCAGCTGGATCTGTATGTGTTCGAAGAGGTGTGCAGGCTTCTGGATAACTGGAAGGAAAAAGGATACCGTATGATTCCGATTGCCGTCAATTTCTCCAGAATCAGCCTGATGGGGATAGACATCATAGAAAGCCTTGCCAGGATAAGAGGAAAGTATCAGGTCGCCCCCGGACTATTGACGATCGAGGTTACGGAGAGCATAAGCAGGATGGGAGCAGAGGCGCTGGGACAACTGATGGAGCGGTTTAAAGATCACGGATTTGCATTCTCTCTGGACGATTACGGGACGAAATATTCCAATCTGTCGCTTCTCGCCCGACTGGAATTCAAGGAGCTTAAGATTGATCAGAGCCTTATCAGGGATATCATGACGAACAGACGCTCGCGCATCGTGCTGGAACACACGATTCAGATGTGCCAGGAGCTGGGAATCATCACGGCGGTCGCCGAAGGGATAGAGACGGAGGAACAGCGAGAGCTTCTAAAGAGCTACCACTGTGATATCGGACAGGGATTTCTCTTTTCCGAGCCGATACCGATAGGAGAATTTCTGGACAAGTATGGAAGAGACTATCTATATTGACGTATAGGCCGGAAGGGCTTACAGGAAAAATAAGACAAAATTCAGAAACTGTTTATAGAATTATAAGGTGTGCAGAGGTATAATTACCTTATGTTTCACTGCGGTGCAAATTTGCGCGGTACGAAGTGTAAGCGCTGCCGGAGGGTCAGCTTAAGGAGGATATCATGTTTTTGAGGCGGAAGTCCGGATATGGGACAGAAACAGAAGAAGAGACATATGATTATGAGGAAGAGCGTGCTCCGGTCACACGCTGCGAGCCGGACTACAGAGAGGGCCTTTCAGCCAGGCAGGTGGAGGAATATGCCGCGGCGGGATACCGGAACGTCTCTGTGGATCCCCCGGCGCAGACAGTAAAAGAAATTGTACATGAAAATGTATTTACGTATTTCAACCTTATATTCGGAGTACTGGCCGTGCTGCTCTGTCTGGTCGGGTCCTTCCGTAACCTGACGTTTCTGCCGGTCATCATCGCCAATACGCTTATCGGCATCGTGCAGGAAATCCGGGCCAAGAACACCCTTGAAAAGCTGACGATGCTCCATGCGCCGCAGGCGTCTGTGGTGCGTGAAGGAAGGACGTCGACAGTCGATTCTGAGGAACTGGTGCTGGATGATATCGTCATCTTCAAAGCAGGAAATCAGATCTGCGCGGATGCGGTCGTGGCAGCAGGCGAGGTGCAGGTCAACGAATCTCTTCTGACCGGAGAGTCCGATGAGATTACGAAGAAAAGGGGAGACCATCTGATGTCCGGAAGCTTTGTAGTCGCCGGACAGTGCCACGCGAGGCTGGAATATGTGGGAGCCGATTCCTATATATCCAAGCTGACGCTGGAAGCCAAGGCGATGCAGAAGGGCGAGCAGTCTGAGATGATGCGTTCTTTGAACAAGCTGGTGAAGTTCATCGGCATCGCTCTCATACCGATTGGAATCGCCCTTGTGGTACAGGGACTGTTCTTCAACCATGAGACGTTCCGCAGCAGCATCACCTCCATGGTAGCCGCTGTTATCGGAATGATACCGGAGGGCCTTTATCTTCTTGCCAGTGTCGCGCTGGCGGTCAGTTCCATGCGGCTCGCAAAGCAGAAGGTGCTGCTTCACGACATGAAGAGCATCGAGACGCTGGCGAGGGTGGACGTGCTCTGTGTGGACAAGACCGGGACGATTACAGAGAATACGATGAGCGTCAAGAAGCTTATTCCAGTCAGTACCAAAGGTGATGACAGCCTTTCCAGGCAGGTTGGAGATTTTGCGCTTGCCATGAGCAGCGACAACAGTACGATGGAAGCGCTCAAGTCTTACTTTAAGGAGCACTCGGACGAGAAGCCGGTCAAGGTTACGCCGTTTACGTCCAAGACGAAATACAGCGGAGTCACCTATGAGGACAAGGCCCACGTGCTCGGTGCCCCGGAATTCATCCTCCGGGACGATTATGAGACGTATAAAGAGGAGATACAGCAGTATGCGGGGAAGGGATACCGGGTGCTTGTCTTTGCAGACTATGATGGTGAGATTGACGGGAAAGCGCTGACAGGAAAAGCGATGCCCCTTGCCTATATACTTCTGGCCAACCCGGTCAGGAAGGAAGCGCCTGAGACATTTGCTTATTTTTCAGAGCAGGGAGTAGAAGTGAAAGTCATATCCGGCGATAACCCGCTGACGGTGTCGGAGGTGGCCAAGGAAGCCGGTATCAGAAATGCTGAGAGCTATGTGGACGCTGCCATGCTTCATACGGACGAGGACATTGCGGAAGCAATAGCAGATTATACCGTGTTCGGACGTGTGACGCCGGCACAGAAGCGCCAGTTCGTGCAGGCGCTCAAAAGTCAGGGAAGGACCGTTGCCATGACCGGTGACGGTGTCAACGATGTGCTCGCGCTTAAGGATGCGGACTGCAGCGTCGCCATGGCATCCGGGAGCGAGGCGGCAGTCCAGGCTTCCCAGGTGGTGCTGCTCGAGTCGGATTTTGCGTGCATGCCTTCTGTTGTCCTGGAAGGCCGCAGGGTTGTCAATAATATCCAGCGCTCGGCAAGCCTGTTTCTTGTCAAGAATATATTCTCCTTCCTGCTATCATTGTTTTCAGTGGCCTTTATGATTACCTATCCTCTGGAACCGTCACAGATATCGCTGATCAGTATGTTTACCATAGGGATACCGGCGTTCTTCCTGGCACTGCAGCCGAACAGGGAGGTGATCAGGGGACATTTCCTGACGAATGTATTCCTGAAGGCGCTGCCGGCAGGACTGACAGACGTGCTTGCGGTCGGCGCACTCGTCGTGTTCGGCAGAACCTTTGACGTGAGCCCGACGGATATCTCTACAGCGGCAACGATGCTGCTTGCAATTGTCGGATTTATGATTCTGTTCAAGATATGCCAGCCGCTCAATACGCTGCGGATCATCGTCTGGATCGGGAGCATTACCGGACTTCTGGCGTGTAGCATCTTCCTTCCCGATCTGTTCGCCATTACGGGAATGTCCGCGGAATGTATCATGCTTTTCGTCGTATTTTCAATCGCGACAGAGCCTGTGCTGCGCTACCTGACGCTGCTGGTCGGATGGCTGAGGCAGCTTTACCGGAAACGGATTAAGAAAGAGGCCGTGGAATGAGGCAGCTTAGATATCTAATGTGCCGCCATCCAGGTCTTTCCACTGAAAACGGCCGTCAAACAGCATATAGCCGCGTGAGGAGCCTTCCTTCGGGATAGAGACGGAGCCGGGATTCATATACGTATAACCATCCATGTCCTCATTGGCCGGTACGTGGGTGTGCCCGTTCAGCAGGACATCTCCTTTTTTTAGGGGAGGCGGCGTCTGGGGATTAAAGTGGTGGCCGTGGGTGGCGTATACAGTACGTCCGCCGAGTTCCAGCAGGCAGTAATCCGCCATGACCGGGAAATCAAGAACCATCTGGTCTACTTCTGTATCACAGTTGCCACGGACGCAGAGCAGTTCCCCCTTCATCGCGTTCAGCATGGAGGCGACCTCCTTCGGATGATATTCTTTCGGCAGGTCATTGCGGGGACCGTGGTACAGGATATCGCCGAGCAGCAGAAGGCGGTCTGCCTTCTCCTTGTGGTATGCGTCAATCATTTTTCTACAGTAATATGCTGATCCGTGGATATCAGATGCAATCATAATTTTCATAACATATATGTTCCTTTCCGTTTGTTTTTGCATATTTTATCATAACACAACTGCCATTCGTTTACTACCTGCTGACGGATGGAGAGAGGGAGGCTTTATGAGCAAGAGAATGAGTATTGAGCGGGCAGGGTATGGCGATGTTCCTGCGATTCGGAGAATCATGGTAGAGGCCCACCGGCTTATCCATGATTCGGGCTGGTATGTCATCGATGATACCTCTTTTCTGGAACGGCATATCGAAGAAGAGGGTATTACATTAAAAGCTGTTATGGACGATGCTATGGCGGGTTTCCTTGTTGTCCGTTATCCGGGAAATTCTGAAGATAATCTCGGGAGCTATATAAAGCTTACGGAAGAACAGGGGATGGCAGTGGCGCATATGGAGTCCGCGGCTGTCGTTCCTCATTTCCGCGGCCGCGGAATCCAGAAGCAGCTCATGGACAGCGGCGAGAAACTGCTGGCGGGTACGGAATATAAATATGTGATGGGAACGGCACACCCGGATAACATCTACAGTGTAAATAATTTCCTGAAGCTTGGATATGACATTGTAGCGGAAGAAGAGAAGTACGGAGGACTGCCCCGCTATGTATTCTTTAAAAACATATGAGGCACAATACATAATGCTGCCAAGGCACTGTTACTCGAGGTACAGTGCCTTTAATGTGTCCCTTTTAGCTTCGTCCAGTCCGACTTTATCTTCCAGGAACGCACGGATGCTGCCAGATGTCTGCTTCATAATGGTAAAGACCCTTTCAAGATAATCTTCCTTTACTCCCATACAGATCCGTATGCTTTCCAGTGCAGACGATTCTTTGATCCGGTGGGAGAGCTGGCTTATAATCTTGTCAACCTCTTTTTGCAGAAACGTGCCTGTCATCATATAGTCTTCCATAATCGTATCGTAATCCACGCCCAGTGTAAAGAGAAGCATAGCGGTACCGATACCGACCCGGTCCTTACCGGCGCTGCAGTGCCAGAGCGTGGCGCCGCCGGTCTGTGCCGCGAGGAAATCAAAAAAGCGGCGGTACTGCTTCAGCGAGTATTCGTTGGTGATGATTTCTTCATACATCTGCCGCATATAGGCGGCCGGGTCTATGCCCCGCTCTTTCATGCTTATGGTGGCCTCTCCGAGGGAGAGCTGCCTGTCGGATTCTTCATCGTGGGTAATTCCGGCTGTCATGGCTTCTAAAATGGGATTGCTTATGTGCTGCACCCCTGGAATATCCGGGTCCGGGCTTTCGGACTGTTCATGCGTGGTGCGGAAGTCTACTATGTTCTTTAAGCCGTATGTATAGACGAGGGTCTCCTTGTCCTGCCGGGTCATATCACGGAGCATGCCGCTTCTTATGAGTCTGCAGGGTCTGATGTGCCGGTTTCCTGCTGCGGGGAACCCGCCAAGGTCACGTGTGTTGAAGAGCCCATCAAGTGGAATTCGTTTTATTTCTTTCATAATGGCCGACCTTTCTTATTATTGATACTTTTCAGTATACCTCATTGAGCTGCCTGCATTCAATACGTTGGTATGGAAATGGAGGAAGAATTTGTCACGCCACAGCAGAGTGTGATATACTGTCTTTATACAGATTGATCTGCCATAGGCTGCTGCCGGCAGACCGCAGCAGGACAGCAAAGGGGGATATCATCATGACAGAAGAATTGATAAAAGAAGTGAAGCACATTCAGAAATGTCTTGCAGGTAAAGACATGCGGGGCGACGAGTGGGAGGAGAAGCAGGAGATTATCAACAAGCTTGAAGAGGTATCGGATTATTTGAAGGATGCCCTTGGGAAAGGAATTGAGTTTTAGAAGATGATAGATGCACTTATATTTGACATGGACGGCCTGCTGTTTGATTCTGAGCGCATTGTCCAGCGCTCTTGGGAGGACTGCGGCAACGTACTTGGGATTCCGCAAATGGGCAGTCATATATATCATACGCTTGGGATGAACGCAGCCAGCCGGAGAGTATATTTTTCACAGGCTGTCGGAGCGGATTTTCCACATGAGGAGTTTGCGGCTCTTACGAGGGTGCGTTTCCGTGAGATAACAGATAGGGAGGGGCTTCCTATGAAACCCGGGGTCAAAGAGCTTCTTCGGTATGCGCGGGCGCACGGGCTTAAGACTGCTGTCGCCACTTCTTCAAGAGGCGAATATGCGCTGCGCAATCTGACGGATGCTGGAATCAAAGAATACTTTGACGGCTTCGCATTCGGTGATATGGTGAGCCGGGCCAAGCCGGATCCAGAGATATATCTGTCCGCGTGTGGCGCGATTGAAACAGAAGCCGGCCGCTGCATGGCCCTGGAGGATTCTCCAAACGGCATACGTTCTGCCCACGCTGCGGGTATGGTGCCTGTGATGGTGCCCGACCTGGTAAGTCCGGATGAAGAATTGACGAGGCTTACATATAAAGTAGTGGAAACGCTGCACGAGGTACCTGCGCTGCTGGAGGCCTTCAATGGGAGAGGAGAGTAAACTGGGGCGCCGGGCGGAAGCCGGGTAGCATCTCCTTTACGAAACCAACTACTCTGCCTCCCATCGGCCGGAGGCCCCGCAGGGCAGTACCAGCCCCGAGTCTGTGACAGGCAGCCCGATTTCCTGGGAGTCTACATGGCCGTTATATTTCTTTAATTCCGTGCTGAGCATATAGGTCAGCACGGCAGGGGCAAGCCCTGTCGTATAAGAGTTGACAAGGAAGAACAGAGGCTGTTTGGACAATAGCTGGGCACATAATCTGATAAGCGGGTGTATGGCGTCTTCGATCTTCCAGATTTCCCCTTTTGGTCCTCGCCCGTATGACGGGGGATCCATAATGACGGCGTCGTATGTGTTACCCCGGCGTATTTCCCGCTCCACGAATTTGACGCAGTCATCCACAAGCCATCGTACTGGCCTGTCAGAAAGTCCCGAAGACGCTGCGTTTTCCTTTGCCCAGGCAACCATGCCCTTAGAGGCATCAACGTGGGTGACGCTTGCGCCTGCCGCTGCCGCCGCTAGAGTGGCGCCGCCGGTATAGGCGAACAGGTTCAGAACTTTTACGGGGCGTCCCGTTTTTTTATCTTATCGGAAAACCAGTCCCAGTTTACGGCCTGTTCCGGGAAGAGTCCTGTATGCTTGAAGCTAAAAGGCTTCAAGTTAAAAGTCAGCTCCTTATAGTGAATCTGCCATTGCTCAGGCAGATGGAAGAACTCCCATTCTCCGCCGCCCTTCTTGCTGCGGTGGTAGTGACCGTTTTTATCATGCCATCCTTTATGTTCCTTCGGGGTATCCCAGATGACCTGGGGGTCCGGGCGTACGAGGAGATAGCCGCCCCATCGTTCGAGCTTTTCGCCTCTGCTGCAATCTAATACTTCATAATCTTTCCACTGGTCTGCAATCCACATGTATATGAAATTCCTTTCTGTCCTTATTCTTCAATGTTGAAGCGGAACAAGGCAGATATGCCCTCTTCCGTGTATATCATGGGACAAGTATATCACAAAACATCTATAAAATCATCATATAGATAATCTCTATAATAGACGGCCATTATAAAAAAAGTCTATTTGATGGGCGGACGGAAGGTTTATATAATGAACATAGGTATTATTGCGGGGAACCGCTACATTTTATATTGCTTTAAGCAGACAGGAGTGGACGGCATGTTTATTGATATGCATATGCATGAGATGACTTATTCAAAAGACAGTTTCCTTACGCTGCGGGAAATCGTGGAGATAGGAAAAGAAAGGGGATTAGGAGGCATCTGCATTACAGACCATGACAGCATGGGACTGAGGGAGCATGCCAGAGAATATTCTGTAGAAGTGGATTTTCCCATTTTTACGGGGATTGAATATTATTCTCTGGAAGGAGATATCGTAGCATTCGGTATCAGGGAATATCCCAAAGAGCGCATACCGGCGCAAGAATTTATTGATATGGTCAAGTCCCAGGGCGGGGTCTGCTTTGCCGCGCATCCGTTCCGGAATAATAACAGGGGACTGGAAGAACATCTGCTGAAGGTGAAGGGGCTGGACGGCATAGAGGTGCTGAACGGAAGTACTTCACGCGAAGCATGCGGCAGGGCAGCGCTTTATGCCGACAGGCTTGATCTTGTCACTTTGGGCTCCAGCGACTGCCATGTACCGGAAAAGGTCGGCGTATGTGCCACTTATTTTCCGGAGGAAGTAAAGACGGAGGAGGAATTGCTTCGTGCCTTTAGGAAAGGCGGACTGAGACCGGCATATTACCACAATGGAAGGTATCATATCGTGGGGCTTGAAAGAAGCCTTGTCCCGCAATATTATACGAGATAAATGCTAATTTCCCATTTACCTTTTTCGGCATCAGTGATAGAATGTGTCTATAAGTGCCAGGTGTTGGGAACATCAAATTACTGGAAAGGTGGAAGTACGATGATTACAGTCAATGCAATGGGAGACAATTGTCCTGTCCCGGTTATCAAGACCAAAAAGGCAATACAGGCGCTTACAGGGCCGGAGACGATTGAAGTTCTGGTAGACAATGAGATTGCCGTGCAGAATGTGACAAAGATGGCAGAGAGCGAGGGAGGCAGGGTTGCTTCGGAGCAGACGGCCGAAGGGGCATATAGGATAACGATATTGATGGAGGATACTCCGGCTGAAAGAGCAGAGGAGGGCGGAACTCTTATCGTTGCTGTTTCCTCCGACCGGATGGGCACAGGTAATGACGAACTCGGTAAGGTGCTGATAAAGGGATTCATCTTTGCCGTAACGCAGCTCGATGTGCTTCCGAAGGCGATGCTGTTCTATAATGGGGGTGCTACGCTTACGGCAGAAGGTTCGGATTCTCTGGAAGACCTAAGGCTGCTTGAGTCCCAGGGTGTCGAGATAATGACATGTGGGACATGCCTTGACTATTATGGCCTGAAGGAGAAGCTTGCGGTCGGGACGGTGACCAATATGTACAGCATAGTTGAGACTATGGCGGGGGCGTCTAAGATAATCAAGCCGTAACGGGAGCGGAAACTGGCCAAAGACACGGGACAGTTCAGATACAGACAGGAGGATGACAGGCATATGAAGCCAGAAGTGAGGCTGACACAGCTGAGCAAGACTGCGGGGTGAGCGGCCAAGATAGGTCCGGAGACCCTTGCCCAGGTTCTGGGTAAGCTGCCGCAGTTTGAGGATGAAAATTTAATAGTAGGCATTGAGACATCAGATGATGCGGCCATATATAAGGTGACAGACGATATTGCCATGATTCAGACCGTGGACTTCTTTACGCCTATCGTGGATGATCCGTATATGTTCGGGCAGATTGCAGCGGCAAATTCGCTGAGCGATGTATGGGCTATGGGAGGCGAACCGGCGGTGGCCCTGAACGTTGTCGGATTTCCGAACTGTCTGGATCCGTCCATACTCGGGGACATACTGGCGGGAGGTGCCGCGAAGGTCAAGGAAGCCGGCGCCGTGCTGGTGGGCGGCCATTCGGTACAGGACGACGAGCCGAAGTATGGGCTGTGCGTATCAGGCTTCGTGCATCCGGACAAGATATTTAAAAATTATGGATGCAGGCCGGGCGATATCCTCGTGCTGACCAAACAGATAGGAAGCGGAATTGTCAATACGGCAATCAAAGCAGAGATGGCATCCGCAGGAGCTGTCCGGGAGGCGCAGACAGTCATGGCATCGCTGAATAAGAAGGCGAAGCAGGTCGTAGAGCGCTTCGACGTATCGGCCTGTACGGACATCACGGGCTTCGGCTTGCTGGGCCACTGCGTGGAGATGGCCTCCGCAAGCGGTGTCACTTTTGAACTGAACGTGCGCGACATCGCCTACTTTGATGACGCCGTCGACTACGCGAAGATGGGGCTGATACCGGCAGGGGCATATAAGAACAGAGGATATTCCATAGATAAAGTAGAGACCGGGTCTGTGGAAGAGCATTATTTGGATCTGCTGTATGACCCACAGACCTCGGGAGGACTTCTCATCAGCGTGGCAGAAGAAAACCTTGCAGAGATGATGGGCGATTTCCGACAGGCAGGAATGGATACAAAAGTGTCAGTCATCGGGAGAGTAGCTGAGAAAAGTGACAGATTAATCAGGTTATTTTAAAAGGGGTCAGACCCCTATGCATATAGGGGTCTGACCCCTTTGAAGATTTTCACACAATTCAAACTATTTTGAAAGGAACAGTATTATGGACAAGAATATGTTGTACCGCAGTATTCCTAAGGTGGATGTGCTCCTGGAGAGCAAGGCCGTCCAGGGGATGATTGAACATTACAGCAGGGATACGGTGATGGAAGCGATTCGTGTTGAGACGGACAAGCTGCGTGCGTTTATCGGCCGATGTGATGATGAGGAGATGGCGAAGGCGCAGATTGAGATGCTGACGGCCCATATCGAGATGACGGTGGCAGCCATGCACAGGCCGAATATGCGTATGGTCATCAATGGAACCGGGACGATTCTTCACACGAATCTGGGCAGAGCTCCAATCAGCGGGGAACATATGAAGAAGGTGGCAGCGATTGCAACCGGATATTCCAACCTTGAGTACAATCTGGAAGAGGGCCGGCGCGGCGAGCGTTATTCTCATTTCGAGAAGCTGCTGTGCAAGCTGACAGGGGCGGAAGCTGCCATGGCGGTTAATAACAATGCAGCTGCAGTCATGCTTATCCTGAGTTCCATAGCCAAGGGGGGAGAGGTGGTCGTCTCCCGGGGAGAGCTGGTGGAAATCGGAGGCAAATTCCGCATACCTGACGTGATGGAACAAAGTGGCGCCACACTTGTCGAGGTGGGAACGACGAACAAGACACATTATGATGATTACGAACATGCGGTGACAGAGGCGACGAAGGCGCTGCTTAAGGTGCACACGAGCAATTACCGTATCGTAGGATTCACAGATACGGTGCAAATTGACGAGCTCGTTCCCCTCGCAAGGGAACATGATCTTCCTGTGATAGAAGATCTCGGCAGCGGCGTGCTGATTGACCTGAGCAGATATGGCCTGACGTACGAACCTACCGTACAGAATTCGATTGCCAAAGGCGCGGATGTCGTCTGCTTCAGCGGAGACAAGCTGCTTGGGGGTCCGCAGGCAGGCATTATCATCGGCAAGAAGAAATACATCGATATGATGAAAAGGAACCAGCTGACGCGGGCACTGCGCATCGACAAATTTACGGCTGCCACGCTGGAACTTGTACTGCAGGAGTACCTTTCTGAAAAGAAGGCAGTGGAAAATATCCCGGTGCTGCGGATGATTACAAAACCGCTTGAAGAAGTGGAGAAGGAAGCCCGTGGGTTTGCGAGTATGCTGGAAGATGCACATCTGCCGGCAGAGATTAAGACGGAGCACTGCGAGTCACAGATAGGCGGCGGTTCGCTGCCGCTGGAAAGGATACCGAGCATGGCAGTATCCATCCATCCGGAGAAAATCAGCGTGCCGGAGTTTGAAGAGCGCCTCCGCCACCTGCCGGTGCCGGTAATTCCAAGGACGGTGAACGACACAATCCTCTTGGATGTCCGCACCCTTGGACAAAGAGATTATAAATTGATAACAGAGCAGATAAAAGAACTGGATGTACTGGAAGAGACAAGTCTTATCGCATCACGTTAAGGAGCATTTAATTATGAAGAACATTATTATAGGCACGGCGGGGCACATAGACCACGGAAAGACTACATTGATCAAGGCTTTGACAGGCCGCAATACAGACCGGTGGGAGGAAGAGCAGAGGAGAGGCATAACGATTGACCTCGGCTTCACCTATTTCGACCTTCCGAACGGGGACCGTGCCGGTATCATCGACGTGCCGGGCCATGAAAAGTTTATCAACAATATGGTCGCCGGCGTCGTCGGCATGGATCTGGTCCTGCTTGTTGTTGCCGCGGATGAAGGGATCATGCCCCAGACGAGGGAGCATATGGACATACTCCATCTGCTCGGCATTGAGAAGAGCATCATCGTTCTGAACAAATGTGACATCGTCGATGAAGAATGGCTGGAACTGGTAGAAGAAGAGGTCAGAGATGAGCTGGAAGGAACTTTTCTGGAACATGCACCTGTCGCTAAGGTGTCAGCGGCAACCGGAGATGGACTGCCGGAATTGATAAGCATCATCGAACGGATGACACGGGATGAAGTGGTGCCCAAAGACATCCATACGATTCCAAGGCTTCCGATTGACCGTGTATTTACGCTTTCTGGCTTTGGCACGGTCATAACCGGGACTCTCGTAACGGGAACGATTGCGAAAGAAGATACGCTGCAGATGTATCCTGTCGGTAAGCCATGTAAGATTAGAAGCATTCAGGTACATGGGCAGGATGTAAAAGAGTGCTTTGCCGGACAGCGTGTGGCAATCAATCTGTCTAACGTGAAGAAGCGGGAGATAAAGCGAGGCTGCGTACTGGCTCCGCCCGACAGTATGAAAGAGACGGACCTTCTGGATGTGCGCCTGGACGTCCTTGAGTCGTCTATGCGGGTCCTGACCCATCATGCAAGGCTGCATCTTTTTACAGGCACTAGTGAAGTGCTCTGCCGGGCAGTCCTTCTCGACGCGGACGAGATAGGTCCGGGAGAGAGCGGTTACGTACAGCTCCGTCTGGAGGAAAGCATCGCGGTACGCAGAGGAGATAAGTTCGTCGTACGGTTTTATTCCCCGATGGAGACGATTGGAGGCGGCGTCGTGCTGGAGCCGAATCCGGGAGTGAAGAAGCGTTTCCGGGAAGACGCGATTGAAGAACTTAGGCGGAAAGAATCCGGCTCTTCTGTCGACGTGATTGAACTTCACATAAAAGAGCACGGTCAGTCGATGATTACGCTGGCCGAACTGGCAAAGCTGACCGCGCTTTCCATGGAAGAGGTACAAGAAGATGTAAAAGAGCTGGAAGCCTGCGGGACCGTATATTCCTTTGCCATGAGAAAGGATACTTATGTATGGCATGCAGACGCTGCCCGTGAGGCTGCGAAAGTGATTGCGCGGGCGCTGGCGGCCTTCGAGGAAAAGCATCCGTACCGGTATGGCATGAAGAAGGCAGAAGTTCAGGTGACTTACTTCCAGAAAATGAAGCCTAACGTATTTGACAGAGTGGTAGAGCTGCTGGAGGCGGACGGCCACGTTAAGCGGGTGGATGAATTCCTCTGTTCGCCTGAGTTTAAAGTATGTAAAGACAAGATTTATGATAAGGTGTCCGGCCTGATTACCGGGGCAGTCCAAAAAGCAGGGTATGATTTCGTACGCTATACGGACATAGACATGAAAGGGATGAGCCGGGAAATATCTGATGATATACTGAACATACTGCTTCAGGAAGAACTGCTTGTGAAGGTCACGGAAGATACGTATACGCTGAAATCTTATATGGATGAAGCCAGAGAGATCATCAGCGGAAGGCTCAGGGAGAATCCAGTCATAACGATAGCAGAGGTGCGTGATATATTCGGCACGAGCAGGAAAAGCGCGAAACCGATTCTGGAATATATGGACAGCATCAGGGTGACCAAGAAGACCGGGGCAGAGAGTGAGAGGGTAGCATACTAATGAATCTAAAACAGTTAGAAGCCTTTGTACAGGTGGCGGAGGGCGGAAGCTTTTCCAAAGCGGCAAAAGAATTATTCCTGACACAGCCTACGGTGAGTGCGCATATTTCTTCGCTGGAGAAAGAGCTGAATGTCCGTCTGTTCGTAAGGAATACGAAGGAAGTCAGCCTGTCGGACGACGGCAGGGAGCTATACAGATATGCGAGGCAGATGATAGATCTGGAGAGCCAGATAGAAGAAAAGTTCGGCTCGTCAAGGAAGGAGAAGAGACAGTGCATTACCATCGCGGCATCTACGATACCGTCTCAGTATCTTCTTCCAAAGGTGCTTATCAAATTCAGTGAGAAATATCCAGAGGAACAGCTGAAGATAATAGAGACGGACAGCACCAAGGTAATCGCACAGATTGTGGATCATCTTGCTGAGGTGGGCTTCACCGGCACCGTGCTGGAGAAGAAGCACTGCAAATATATACCGTTCTACAAGGATGAGCTTGTCATCATCACGCCCAATACAGATAAGTACAGGCAGATACAAGACGGGGGCGGAGAAGATATATCCTGGATTATGAAAGAACACGTCATCATGCGTGAGGAAGGATCCGGAACACGCAAGGAGGCAGGGAAGCAGCTCCGGCGTGCCGGCGTGGAGCTGACGGATCTGGATATCATAGCGAGTATCGAGAACCAGGAGACGATTAAAAAGTCTGTGCGTCGGGGGATGGGGGTATCGATACTGTCCAGGCTGGCTACTGCGGATGAGGCGGAAGACGGGCATCTGCTCGTATTTCCGATACCTTTTGCAGACGAAGGACGTAATATCAACCTCGTATATAATAAAAATTATCAGCTGTCGCGCTCCGCGGAACGTTTCATCAAGGTGGTAAGGTCTATATATCAGGATAAATAGAGCAGAAAACACCAATTATAGAATCTGTCTATAACTGGTGTTTTTTATCGGCCTTTTTGATTAGACGAAGGGAATAAATGGTAATATACTAAATGATAGAAGACAAATGTTAGAATTTGAAAGGACGTATGTACGGATGATATACATGGATAATGCAGCGACTACCATGCACAAGCCGAAGGAAGTGCTGGATGCGGTCATACAAGCTATGAGCTCGATGGGGAACGCGGGAAGAGGGGCCAACGAGGCCTCTCTGAGCGCATCCAGGATTATATATGATACGAGAGAAAAATTATGCACTCTGTTTCATGCAGAGAATCCGAGACAGATTGTATTTACGGCCAACTCTACGGAAAGCCTTAACATGGCAGTCAAAGGGCTTCTCGGGCCAGGGGACCATGTGGTGACGACGATGCTGGAACACAATTCCGTGCTCCGGCCGCTGTATGAGATGTCAGAACGCGGGACCAAGCTTACGGTTGTAAGGAGCAGCAGGCTTGGCACGGTAAAAACAGAAGACATTGAGGCCGCGATCAGGCCCGGAACAAAGATGATCGTTATAACGAACGGATCGAACCTGACCGGTAATTATGTCGACTTGAAACCTATAGGAGAAATTGCTAAAAAGCATGGCGTTCTTCTCGTCGTTGATGCCTCCCAGACAGCCGGCGTATTTCCAATCGACGTGCAGGAGATGAACATAGACGTGCTGTGTTTTACAGGACACAAGGGCCTGCTGGGCCCACAGGGGACCGGCGGCATGTATGTAAGAGAAGGCCTGGCTGTCCGTCCTCTGAAGAGCGGGGGGAGCGGAGTGCAGACATTCAGCAGGACGCATCCTTCGGAGATGCCGACTGCCCTGGAGGCAGGTACGCTGAACGGACATGGAATCGCGGGCCTGAATGCGGCGCTGTCTTATCTGGAAAAAGAGGGGATTGACAAGATACGCGGACGTGAACAGGAGCTTATGTGGAGGTTCTATAACGGGGTAAAGGATATCCCCTGTGTAAAAGTATATGGCGATTATAGCTTAAAAGAGCGCTGTGCAATCGTGGCGCTCAATATAGGTGATTATGATTCTTCAGAAGTGAGTGATGAACTTCTTACAGCATATGGGATATCTACAAGGCCGGGAGGACATTGTGCGCCACTCATGCATGAGGCGCTCGGTACTGTGGAACAGGGGGCTGTAAGGTTCAGCTTTTCCCACTATAACACCGATGAAGAAGTGGATACCGCAATAGCGGCTGTCCAGGAGTTGGCGGCAGACTGATCAGGGGTGACTAAGAAGGACTGAGCCAAATGAGAGTTACTAAAGGAGGAGAAACATGAATTTATCTGATTCAAAGAAGAAACTTGCACTTGCGGGCGTGATATGCGGACTTGTGGCAGCATGCCTGGCATACTTCGGCAATCCGGCGAACATGGCGTTCTGTATCGCATGCTTCATCAGAGATACGGCAGGGGCTCTGGGAATGCACCAGGCGGAAGTTGTACAGTATGCAAGACCGGAGATCATCGGACTTGTACTCGGTGCGTTTATAATTTCCGTGATGACAAAAGAGTACCGTTCTACGGCAGGCTCTTCGCCGATGATACGGTTTGTGCTCGGACTTATCATTATGACGGGTTCTCTTGTATTTCTGGGATGCCCGCTTCGTATGGTAATCCGGATGTCCGCCGGGGACCTTAACGCGTGGGTAGCGCTGATTGGATTCGTTCTCGGCGTTGGTTCCGGCGTCGTGGCTTTAAAGAAGGGGTTCAGCCTCGGAAGGGCACATGTGACGAACAAGGCTGGCGGTACGGTGCTCCCTCTTCTCATGTTAGGGATACTTGTCCTTTCCATCGGGACGACCCTTTTGAAGGCGAGCGAAGCGGGACCTGGAAGCATGCATGCGCCGCTCATAGCATCACTGATAGGCGGTCTTGTCTTCGGCGCATTCGCACAGAAGTCCAGAATGTGTTTTGCAGGAAGCATCCGTGATATCATCCCGATGAAAAACTTCGACTTGTTCAGCGTGATTGGCGGACTGTTCGTAGTCATGCTCATATTCAACATAGCCACAGGCCGCTTCGTATTCGGATTCGGCACGCCTGGAATTATCGCCCATTCCGAGCATCTGTGGAATATACTTGGTATGTATGCGGTTGGTTTTGCTGCCGTACTTGCAGGAGGATGCCCACTGCGCCAGCTCATCCTTGCGGGCCAGGGTTCTTCTGACTCAGCGGTTACGGTAATCGGAATGCTTGTCGGAGCAGCGCTCTGCCATAACCTTGGTCTTGCTGCAAGCGGTACGGCGGCCAATGCAGAGACCGGAGAGATTGTTGCCGGGGCAGTTCCGTTTAACGGTAAAGTCGCATGCGTTATCTGCATCGTGGCATGCTTTGTCATCGCGTTTACAAACAAGCGCAAAGAAGCCAAATAATTATGTTTTTGTATTGAAATACAGGTTTATAAGTAGTATTCTGAGAAAGAAGGTTAAATAATATGAAGGAAGTAGATGCGAGAGGTCTTTCCTGCCCGGAGCCGCTTATGCTGACGGCGGATGCGATGAAAGAGGTCAAAGAGGCGGTAAAGGTTCTTGTCACAGAACCACATCAGAAGATGAACGTAGAAAAGTATGCAAAAGAGCATGGAAAGTCTGCGGTATCGACGGAGAAGGAAGGCTATTTCGAAGTGGTAATCGAATAGGCATGAGAAAAAAAGAGTTAAAACTGGTCGTCACATTCCATACGACGGCTGATGCTATGGCAATGGAGAAGGCGTGTAAGAAACACGGTGCTCCAGGACGGATTATCCCGGTTCCCAGGGCAATATCCGCAGGCTGCGGCCTGTCCTGGTGTGCAGGGCTTGACGACAGGGAACAGATGAAAGAAATGATGGCAAAAGCCGGCATTGAAGAAGAGGACATGCACGAGTGCATGGTTTAGAATAAATGCCGCTGAGATGAACATGCCCCGGAATAAAGGATGGATTCCTGAATTCCGGGGCATGTTTGTGCTGCCGTCTGTTATTTATACACCGTCTACGAATGTGTCAAGCACATGCGGCAGAAGCTTGTCGCTGTACTGGGAAAGTGAGTATTTTCCCTTGAAAAGCGACCAATCATACAGCAGTGCACGTTCAAACATGGCATAGATGGCCATGAGCTCTTCGGCAGTGCTCGTGTTCTTAAATTCTCCTTTTTCCAGACCTTCTTCCAGAATCTCCGTAATCCACTTGAAATAAAAACGTTTGCTGTCAGAAAGAGACTTCTTATCTTTCGTGACAAGCTGTGAAGAATACAGCAGTGCAAGCAGCTTGATATCTACACTTGTCTCTATCATATAAAACAGCTCATGGTTTAAAAACAGGAGCTTGTCATAAGCAGACAGATTCGGGTCAATAACTGCGGCCAGTTCTTCGTATTTTTCATCAAACAGATATGACAGGGAATTAAGCAGTGCTTCTTTCCCTTTGAAATAGTGGTAGAAAGTGCCTTTAGAGGTCTTTGAAGCACAGATGATATCCTCTACGGTCGTCTGCTCATATCCGTTCTTGTAAAACAGATTCCAGGCAGCTTTTACGATGCGGCTCTTCGTTGACTGTCGCTTTCGTGGCATCGTCACCCATTCCCTTCTCTAGATTAACATATCGTGTACCGCGGACAGATGTGCGCTGCACAGCCTGCCTTGATATACCTTTATATAAAGAGAAGCGGATTATGAACTAATCCGCTTCTATAACTACCGCAGTACCAACTTTAATTCCGGCAGATATTAACCGACCTGGAACCCATATTTCAATGGATCTGTTGGATCGATCAAGTATGTAGCAACACCGGTCAGGTAGCAGCTTCCTGTAATCATAGGAATTACTGCATCGTAGTCAGCGACCTTTGTCGTCTCTTTGATAACACCCTTGAATGTAGTGCCGATAAAGCTTTCGTAGATGAATTCCTCGCCTACGCCGATTTCTCCCCAGTGGTGAAGCGTAGCGAGCTTCGCGCTAGTTCCTGTACCGCATGGTGAGCGGTCAGCCATAGCATCTCCGAAGATTACTACGTTTCTCATGGTTGCTTTGTCCGGGTTAGGTGTCGGTCCATAGAACTCTACCAGATCAACCGTATCAATGTCAAGCAGAGGATGCTTAACCGGAACTTCTTTGTTGATGACATCGAGAAGCTTCATTCCTAATTTTGTGATATCAGGAACCGTCTTCGGGCTGATCTCTTCGATGCCGATCTTCGTCGTGTCAACTAATGCGAAAAAGCTTCCGCCGAATGAGATTGTAAATGGAATCTCTTTTCCGTCGATTGTAACGGAGAGGTTCTCTTTATAAACGAAAGCCGGTACGTTTGTCAGCGTGACATGCTCAACCTTGCCGTCTTTTACAACAGCTTCTGTACGGATGAGCCCTGCAGGTGCTTCCAGAACGACTTCGTTGACCCCTTCTTTGGACTCTACAAGTCCGGCTTCAACAGCGACGGTAACAGCACCGATCGTACAGTGGCCGCACATGTTAAGGTATCCGCCTGTATCCATGAACATTACGCCGAAGTCAGCTTCTTTGTTGACAGGCTCGCACAGGAATGCCCCAAACATATCATGATGTCCTCTTGGCTCGAACATCAATGCCGTACGAACGTGGTCGTAGTTGTTCTCCATCCATTTTTTCTTTTCGATCATTGTGCTGCCTTCCGGCTCCGGAAATCCTCCAATGACTACACGGCAGAACTCGCCGACGGTGTGAGCGTCCACTACCTGTAATGCCTGCTCAAACCGATCGAAGTTAACATTTGCTTTTAACTCCATAATTCATTACCTCCTTAAAATTTACTCATAGACAATACCTATAAGTTTTTATAAAAACACATCGGAGATTCCCTTGTCTCCTCAGTGCCTTTTACAGAAGAAACCGCATATCGCATATAATAGCGATATAAAATTAACAATTAGACCGCATTCTAGTATCACGTTCAGTCTGCTACAATTATTATGTACGATAAACCTTGAAAAGTCAATGATTTTTTGGTAAGATAAAAAGTAAATAAAAACGGTTGAAATATGCATAAAATTGTGTTATAGTCAAGACGCATGAGGCAAGAACCATGGGGGTAGATGGGTGACTGGTGTGCCTCCTAGTCTTCAAAACTAGTGTGGGGCGTTAAGAGCGTCCTGGGTGGGTTCGATTCCCACATGCCTCCGCCAAAAAAGACACATATAGTGTTAAAAAAATAGCGATAACAATATATTGTAATTATAGACAAAATTTATAAATAACGTAAATGGTATGCTGCGGACATGTAATAAGTAAACGGGATGTATGTTTCGTTTTTTACTTATAAAAAAGAAAATAAAGGAGAAAGATGTCATGGGAAATGTGCAGATTTTATTACGTCAACATGTTGGTGCACCCTGTGAAGCAATCGTAAAGGCTGGGGATGAAGTTAAAAAAGGTACCTTGATTGCAACACCTGCAGGCCTTGGCGCTAACATTTTTTCCAGCGTGTACGGTGTAGTGGAAGAAGTGACGGATGACCGTATTATCATCAAGCCTGATGAAGAGCAGAAAGACGAGTTTGTACCTATTAAAGAAGGCAGCAAGCTTGAGATGGTAAAGGAAGCTGGAATCGTTGGTATGGGCGGTGCCGGATTCCCGACAGGAGTCAAAATCGGGACAGACCTTAATGGCGGCTATGTGTTGGTGAATGCAGCAGAATGCGAGCCGGGACTTCGCCATAACATCCAGCAGCTTGAAGAGCAGACTGATATCACGATCCGCGGGCTGAAATACTGCATGGAAGTCTGTAACGCTGCAAAAGGTATCATTGCTATCAAGAAGAAAAATGAGAAAGCAATACAGATATTAAGAGAAGCCATCAAAGACGAAGATAATATTACGATTCATCTTCTTCCGGATATCTACCCGATGGGAGAGGAAAGAGCAGTCGTAAGAGAAGCGCTTGGAAAGCTTCTGGATCCTACACAGCTTCCTTCTGCGGCAGATGCGGTTGTAATCAACTGTGAGACGCTGCTTCGTATCGCAGAAGCTATAGAGCTTAAAAAGCCTTGCTACAGCAAGAATATGACAGTTATCGGCAAACTGAACGGCGGAAATGAACCACACGTATATATGGACGTTCCGGTTGGAACATGCGTGGGGGATATGATTGAAAAAGCCGGCGGCATCGACGGTACATATGGAGAGATTATCATGGGCGGACCATTTACAGGAAAGTCCACTACATTAGATGCGCCTGTGACAAAGACGACGGGCGGCATCATCGTAACAGTTGAATTTCCAGATTTACACGGCGCTAACGTGGGTCTGTTGGTATGTGCCTGCGGCGGAAGCGAAGACCGTATGCGTGAAATCTGTGAAAAGATGAATGGCAAGGTTGTATCTGTGGCAAGATGTAAGCAGGCAATCGAGCCAAAACCGGGAGCGGCGCTCAAGTGCGAAAATCCTGGAAACTGTCCTGGCCAGGCACAGAAGTGTCTCCAGTTCAAGAAGGATGGAGCTGAATTCATCATTATCGGCAACTGCTCTGACTGTTCAAATACAGTTATGGGTTCCGCGCCGAAACTGAAGCTGAAAACATTCCATCAGACAGACCATGTTATGAGAACAATCGGTCATCCTCTGTACAGGAGACTTACAGTTTCTAAAGAAGTAGACCAGCTTCCGGAAGGAAAATAAGTCTGCGGACAATGGTATTACTGCCGCACATGATGAACTGTAGAAGACCCCCGATTCTTTTACAGGCGGAAGTCGAGAGGTATTTCGTGTATCATATGTGGCTGTATATATAATTTTAATAAGTGCCCAGAATGGATACTTAAGCAAAACCAAACAAGGAGGGAAACAAATATGTCAATCACAGCTGAAACAGCTAAAGAACATGCTCATGATCCTGCCGTATTATGTTGTAGAGCCGAAGCAGGCGTTACAATCGAAGCTGCTAATCTTGAAGATCCAGCGATCTTTGATGATTTGGTAGACTCAGGATTACTGAACCTGGATGGTGCATTGACCATCGAACAAGTTTTAGGAGCAAAACTTACAAAGACTTGTGATTCACTTTGCCCGCTTACAGCAGATGTAGTAGAAGGTGCAAAGGCTCCAAGCGCTCCGGCGGCAGAGGAAGCTCCGGAAGAAGAAGCTCCGGCGGCTCCGGCACCGGTTGCACCACCTGTAGCAGGACCTGCAGCAGGCGGAACATTAAAAATCCACATTGGGGAAGGTAAAGATATCGATCTTGAAATCCCGGTTGGTGCTCTTGGCGGCGGCGCGGCAGCAGTTGCTCCATTGCCGGCAGGCGCGGAAGCGGCAGTAGCAGGAGCAGCAGCTCCGGAAGCAGCTGGCGAGGAAAAAGTAGTAAGAAGCTTAACAAGAAAACACTTCACTATCACAGAAGTTAAGAGAGGGCCTGAGACAAAGATCGAAGGAACAACTCTTTACATCCGTGAAGGAATTGAAGCAGATGTTATTGCTGATCAGGATCTGGTTAAAGATTTCAAACTGGAAGTTATCACACCTGATTTATATCACACATATTCTGAAACAGTTATGGACGTTCAGCCAATCGCTACAAAAGAAGGCGATGACGTAGTCGGCGAAGGCGTTACGAGAGTACTTGACGGCGTTGTTATGATGCTGACAGGTGTAGATGAAGGCGGAGTTCAGATTGGTGAGTTCGGTTCTTCAGAAGGATACCTTGACGAGAACATTATGTGGAATCGTCCAAGCTGCCCGGATAAAGGCGAAATCTTTATCAAAGGTAACATCGTTGTACAGGAAAAGACGAACATGGAGCGCCGTGGACCTATGGCTGCTCATACAGCATTTGACCTCATCACGCAGGAAATCCGTGAAGTTATGAAGAAGCTTGACGAGAGCCTTGTATCTGACACAGAAGAGTTGAAGCAGGTTCGCCGTCCTGGCAAGAAGAAAGTTGTTATCGTTAAGGAGATCATGGGACAGGGAGCTATGCATGACAACTTCATCCTTCCTGTAGAGCCTGTTGGTGTTCTTGGCGCAAGAGCTAACGTAGACTTAGGAAACGTGCCTGTATGCGTATCTCCGTTGGAAGTGCTTGACGGATGTATCCATGCACTGACATGTATCGGACCTGCATCTAAAGAGATGTCCAGACATTACTGGAGAGAGCCATTGGTTCTTGAGGCCCTGCATGATCCGGAAGTTGACCTTTGCGGCGTTGTATTCGTAGGAAGCCCGCAGATCAACGCAGAAAAATTCTATGTATCCAGACGTGTCGGCATGACAGTAGAAGCTATGGATGCAGACGGAGCTTTCGTAACAACAGAAGGTTTCGGTAACAACCATATCGACTTTGCAAGCCACATCGAGCAGATTGGTATGAGAGGAACTCCGGTTGTTGGTATGTCCTACTGTGCAGTACAGGGTGCGCTTGTTGTTGGTAACAAGTACATGAACTACATGGTTGACAATAACAAATCAGAAGCTGGTATCGAGAATGAAATTCTTGGTAACAATACGCTCTGCCAGGAAGATGCAGTCCGTGCATTAGCTATGCTGAAAGCTGCTATGGCTGGAGAAGATGTGAAAGCTGCTGAGAAGAAATGGAATCCAAACGTTAAATCTACAAACGTTGAATTGATTGAAGCTGCTGCAGGCGTTAAGGTTGACCTCGTTGAAAATGAGCAGTCACTTCCGATGAGCCAGAAGCGTAAAGAAAAATACAGTTAATTCAGGTAATGTTGAATGAACAATGAACGTTTGAATTATGGTGATAAGGTCATTTACATGGAAGGCGTTATCGTGGATATCGACGACTGCAGCATCAGCGTTGATTTGAAAGGACGCCTGGGCTTCTTCAAAGCCCCGAAGAGAATGTTTATCTGCGACTATGAGCTGAAAGTAGGCCAGGAAGTAGGGTGGAACATGAGCTTTCCGGAACAGCTTGGAGATGAGGTAAATGACAAGTATATCAGCAACATTGAAAAAGAAAGACGCAAACAAGAAGAGATGCGCCAACGTATGGATAATAAGGAGGCTTAAAAATGAGTTTAACGGTTGTTAAAGGTTTACAATCTGAAATATTCGTTCCTATTACTCCGCCATCAGTATGGACTCCTGTAACGAAAGAGCTGAAAGACATGTCTATCGCTCTCGCAACAGCTGCCGGTGTTCATACAAAGAGCCAGGAAAGATTCAATCTTGCCGGTGACTTTACATGGAGAAAAATAGAGAACACAACACCATCCAGCGAGCTGATGGTATCCCATGGTGGGTATGATAACAGTGATGTTAACAAAGACATCAACTGTATGTTCCCAATAGACAGAATTCATGAATTAGCTGCTGAAGGATTTATCAGAGCTTGCGCTCCGGTACATGCAGGATTCATGGGCGGCGGCGGAAACCAGGAGAAGTTCAAAGGTGAAACTGGTCCGGCTATCGCACAGATGTTCAAAGAAGAGGATGTTGATGCAGTAGTCCTCACTGCTGGCTGAGGTACCTGCCACCGCTCTGCAGTATTGGTGCAGAGAGCGATTGAAGAAGCTGGAATTCCTACAATTATTATTGCAGCTCTTCCACCGGTCGTACGTCAGACTGGTACTCCTCGTGCAGTTGCTCCGTTGGTACCTATGGGTGCTAATGCCGGAGGACCGCACAATGTTGAACAGCAGACACAGATCGTAAAGGCAACTCTGGAGCAGTTAGTTGAGATCCAGACACCAGGAAAGATTGTTCCGTTGCCATTCGAATATGTAGCTAAGATTTAGTGAACGCAGGTTCTAATCGAAGGGCAGATGTTTTGCATCTGCCCTTTTTTGAAAAATGATATAACGATATATCGGAAAAGAATCCGACATATCGTAAACTTAGTATGACAATAGTTGTCAAATATCGGAGGTGACTTAAATTGGCTGAAGAAGTAAAAGACCTGAGACGTCTTGTAATCAAAGCATTCCATATGAACGATGTAGAATGGGGAGAACACAATGACATAACGGTTGACGGTCATATGACAGTCAGTAAAGAAATGCTTGATAAGCTGGTGGCGGAAGAAGAGCATCTTGAGAAAATCGATATCCAGATCATCAAGCCCGGCGACCATGACCGCTGGACGAATACGATCATGGACATCATACCTGTATCGACGAAAGTGCTCGGAAAGCTCGGGGAAGGGATTACCCACACCGTAACCGGCGTATATGTTATGCTTACAGGCGTGGATGTCAACGGTAAACAGTGTCATGAGTTTGGGTCTTCAGAGGGGAATCTGAAAGACCAGCTTTATTTGAACCGTGCAGGTACTCCGGGGGATAACGATTACATAATCTCCTTCGATGTCACGCTTGCCGCCGGAATGGGGCAGGAAAGGCCCGGTCCGACCGCAGCGCATCGTGCATGCGATAAGTTCATCCAGTCATACCGCGAAAAGCTGAAAAAGTTCAAGGGTGAAAAGTGCACGGAACGCCATGAATATCACGACATCGTAAGACCCGGCAAGAAACGTGTCCTTATCGTAAGACAGGTTGCCGGACAGGGCGCTATGTATGACACACATTTATTCGCGAAGGAACCTTCAGGAGTCGAAGGCGGACGCTCGATCATCGATATGGGTAATATGCCGATACTTGTTACACCTAATGAGTACAGAGACGGCATTATCCGGTCCATGCAGTAGGAGGTGTAATCATGGGAATAGGACCATCAACAAAGGAAACATCATTACATCACTTCAGAGATCCATTGCTGGATGTCGTGTCAAGTGATACGGACTTGGATTTAATGGGAATCATCATCGTGGGAACGCCGGATGATAACGAGGATAAGATGCTCGTAGGCACAAGAACTGCCGTATGGGCGGAAGCCATGCGGGCGGACGGGGTTATCATATCATCTGACGGATGGGGCAACAGCGATGTAGATTACACGAATACATGCGAACAGCTTGGAACCCGTGGAATTGCAGTGACGGGGCTTAATTTCAACGGGACAGTGGCTCAGTTCGTCGTTGTGAACGACTATCTGGACGGCATCGTAGATATTAACAAGAGCGTGGACGGAACAGAGACGAATGTGGTCGGAGAGAACAACATGGTTGAACTGGACTGCAGGAAAGCGACAGCGCTGCTGAAGCTGAAGATGCGCAAGAAATAGGAGTTTACGTAAAGTGGGACGCCGCTGGGGAGGCAGGGAACATCTGCTCCGATGCGTCCGGGAACTGCGACTATCACACAGATTCCTAAGCCTGTGGAATGTTCGCCGATAGCGGCTCACACCCCACGGGCCAAGGAATCTGGTGAGGATTCTCCGTCCCTCCCGCTTATACCTTCGCATCTGCCCCCTGCCTCCCCAGCGGCTATCTACTTTACTGGCACGGCGGGGGTGGCTGTGTGACGTTACTGGCGGCCGGAAGGAATTTATCTGTGCCGGTATATTATTAAAAAGGCGGAATGAAATTATAATGAGGAAGAGCCGGTATCAGGTACAGGGATGTTATGTGAGATAACATCCCTCGCCTGATTCCGGCTCTTCCTGCAGCAACGGCGTGCACGCCTCACTGCAAACGTTTAACTACGATAATATACAACATTTTAAACTGTATGTGCTGTATAAACTAAGCTTGCTATTATTTGCCATCTAGCTGACGCAGCCAGCGTTCATCCGCTGGCCAGTAATGTCACACAGCTACTCTCGCCCTTGTTAAGTGAAGTAGATAGCGGGCGGGGAGCAGGGTGGGAGATGCGCAGGTGTAAGCGGGAGAGGCGGAGAATCCTTTCCGTAGCCCTTATCCTGCGGGATGTAAGCCGCTATCGGCGCGCATTCCGGAGGGTTAGGGATACGTGAAATAGTCGGAGCCTCCTACGCATCGAAGCATCTGCCACCCTGCTCCCCGCACGCCGCCTAATTTACCTAAACCCCCATTTAATACCTCAGCTGAATCCCTTGTTCTTCAATCCAGTCCTCTAGGTCATCTTGAGCGTCGGCGGCCCAGGTACCAGACAGTTCCTTTTCCTTGTCTGTCAAAGCGTCCTCATTTTTGCCTGTGGCCTCTCTTTGCTTTCTTTTTTCGTCTTGCATAGTAGATCTCCTTCCCTTTTACGTGTTGATATTAATAATAATTCTGGCATATGTATAGTTATGCAGATTAGCCGGTCCATCTGCGCCTTTGGATTAAAGAAAAAGGCACGACATACGGTATGTCGTGCCCTTTCTTTTGGTATGTCATTGA
>NZ_KQ236746.1:335947-342646 GCF_001185345.1 Dorea sp. D27
GCGCAGGTGTAAGCGGGAGAGGCGGAGAATCCTTTCCGTAGCCCTTATCCTGCGGGATGTAAGCCGCTATCGGCGCGCATTCCGGAGGGTTAGGGATACGTGAAATAGTCGGAGCCTCCTACGCATCGAAGCATCTGCCACCCTGCTCCCCGCACGCCGCCTAATTTACCTAAAACCCCCATTTAATACCTCAGCTGAATCCCTTGTTCTTCAATCCAGTCCTCTAGGTCATCTTGAGCGTCGGCGGCCCAGGTACCAGACAGTTCCTTTTCCTTGTCTGTCAAAGCGTCCTCATTTTTGCCTGTGGCCTCTCTTTGCTTTCTTTTTTCGTCTTGCATAGTAGATCTCCTTCCCTTTTACGTGTTGATATTAATAATAATTCTGGCATATGTATAGTTATGCAGATTAGCCGGTCCATCTGCGCCTTTGGATAAAGAAAAGGCACGACATACGGTATGTCGTGCCCTTTCTTTTTGGTATGTCATTGAGAGGTTTTTCCTCGTTGCATTGCAGTTTTGTTTATATACAAAGCTGGGGAATGCTCCTACTAAAGAGGATGTATATATCAATTGGAGTCCACTGTCGCAGGACCATTCTTGGGGGAAATGGTCGGCGGCAGCTTAACTGCAATTACAACCATATTGGTGTTAACTTACCTGTACTTTTTTAAAAATAGGCAGTTCCCTTGCTCGAGGTAACCGCCATTGGTTTTCGTACATTTAAGTTGCTATTAATATAACATTTATAAATTTAAGTGTCAATACAAGTAAAATAAAAAATAAATTTTTATGCAAAATAGCAATAAAAAAATAAAAAACTATTAAATTTTAATGCACTTTAACATAGTAAAATGGTAAAAGAGCAAAGAAACATTATCTTTTGTTTTTTTTCTTTTCCTCTTGACGTTTTTTTACTTGTTCCGCTCGTACATCACGATATTCCATCATCATTTGAATACGGACCTTCCACGGTATATAGAGTGGGCGTATTGGCTGACCTGTCTTATCAGATAGAAAATCATAAAACTGGGTCGGGTCACCCAGAACAAAGTCTGACTTGGGAAGAAGCTGCAAATCTTCATTGTTGATACTGATATAGTAGTTGTTGTCATCGACATATACAAAGCTAATTTCCGCATATTTTATACGTTCATTCTGGTCGAGATCAATGTTCTCTATATGAAACTCACTTTCTCCAAAGACGAGATGTATTTCGCTTTGGTTCTGGTAATTCTTATCTACTTTGGCTAGTTTTCTGAAACTGATACGATGTCTGTTCAAAGTAAAGCATGCAAGAAGGACTGCCAGAACAATAAATATGTACATTCCCACGCCACCTCTTGTGAAATAGGCAAAAGCGGCGAAACAGGCTGATAATATGAGAAGATGCATAGTAACACGAGGATACTTAATTCTATATGTAAATTTTATAAAATCCTCCAATACTTTCTGCGTATGTGTTGTTTTTACTTCGTATACCGGGGTCATATATGGTATCTCCTTATTGTGTTGATTATTTGATTGTAAGCGGGAAACTACGATACCCGCTGTTTTACATATTATAATATGGTTTTTAAGTTTCTACAAGCATTACTTTTCTGTGAATATGTGCTGTTCTATATTATTGAATCGGAATATAAAAAGGACAGCAGAAGCTGTCCTTTCTATTATTGAATAATAAAATTGTGCTTAAGCTTTGGCTGCATCTTTAAAGAACATGATTGCCGTGAAGACCATAACTACACATACCAGGTAAGTGAGAACGTACATTGAGAACGCATACTTTGTTAACAGATAAGCGCCTAATACACCAATACATCCGAATATTGCCAGATAAAGAGCAGCTCTTCTGTCGTATTTGCCTTCTTTGATGAATTTGAAACATGCAGCATTCATAAGGAACGCGCAAGAACCCATCATGATTGGGAAAGCAGTACCAACGTTCATACCAAGAGCACTTACAAGAGCGATACATGGTGCATAGAGCCCAACACCAATCATCATCAGGGCGCCCAGGAAGAAGTTGACAACAACACCAATTACTAACTTGATACCTGTCAAAGCCGTTGCTTCACCAACTAAACCGAAAGGTCCGATTCCAGCATTCTTAGAAGCGAGAACGATTGCCAGGATAAGAAGACCGATACCAAGAGCGATACGAACCATCTTAAGATTCCATTTACATACGATACCGGCACCTACAAGTGCTCCGATAACAGCTGCTGCGAGCATAAGTACTAAAGTAAGTGGGTCGATGTCTACAAAACTGAAGAATAATAGCGCTTCCAATGTTACAGGGAAGGTGTCTCCTACGTTTAGAGTACCAGGAATTGTGATATCCTCGCTGGACTTTGTGAATTTGAAACCAGCCTGGGTAGTAGCATAACTTCCGATTCCCCATGTATCGAGCCAGTTGGAAATAAAACCGATAATAGCCAGGGCAACAGGCTTGCCGCCCTTAAGTTCTTCTTTGTGTGCTGCAAGGTCTTTGATAAAGAATATAGCTGATACTAATACAAACAGACCTAACACAATACGTAAAATCAAAATAACATCCATAGTTCATCCCTCCAGATTGTTTATAAAGATACTAAAAAATAGCGAAAACAAACAATATATTTATGTAACCAGCTCACAAGAATAGATACACCCCGATTTGTATATATGCTTGTTAAAATATTGTCTGTTCTTGTTCCAATTGTATCAATTTCTATAGAAAAAGTCAATTGAATTTATAGATTATAGCCAAATAAAGACAAGCCTCCGACAGTTCGGCGGCGATTTATGTACATAGAAGAAGATAAATGGTATAAATTGTCTGAAAGCGGATATCTGAATTGCTGTTTATAACTGATAATTTGAAGGACAAATATCGACCAGTTAAGGAAATCTGCTTTGATTTTACAGACTAAAATCATAAGATAGTAATATAATACGACAGGTCTCTTTGTAACTGGCTCGTCTTTGCCAGTTAAGAAAATGACAAAGAGTATGGAGAGGAGGGCGGCTGCTTGAGAAATAAGAAGGTCGGCCGTATGATCATATTGCCTGTAGCTGCACTTGTGTTGCTTGCGGCCGGTTTTATAGCTGGAAGGGTAAGTACGGCATATGTGGCAGATGCCGGGCGGGAAGAAGAGAGCAGCATAATTGCGGTGGTGAATCTGGACGAGGGCGTGAGAAGAGAAGACGGAGCGGTCAATTATGCTGCGAGCCTGATTCATTTCTCCGGCGGCAATTATGTATACGCAGGTCTGGAAGATGCCAGGAATGGAGTGCAGACGGGAGATTACGCGGCTTATATCGTCATACCGGCAGGCTTTTCGGCAGATATCGAAAGTCTGAATACGGTGATGTCTAAGTCAAATATAACATATGAGATCAATAAGCAGCTCGCCCAGGAGAAAAAGATAACGATTCTTAAACAGGTCGATTCTTTCATACAGTCGATGGCGGACAATGTAAGTCTGCTGTATGTGGAAGGGATTCTGGAGGAGTTCCATACTGCACAGGACAGTGCCATAAAGGTGATGGAAAATGATAAGAAAGATACATCGGTGCTGCTGGAAATCAAGGCCTATGACCTGCAGAAATATATAGAATTCCCACAGCTCCTACAGCCGGATATGAGCATAACGGAACTGGACATACAACAATATATCCTCGGAAACGTAACTGCTATCGAAGAGATACAGAGCCAGTATGAAACAGGTGCGGCCAGGGGAGAAGAGGGGAGGAGGCAGCTTTCGGAAGCAGGAAGCGAGGCAAAGGCATCGCTTGACTATACGAACCGGCAGATTGAAGGCCTGGATGTCACAAAGGATACGGAAGGAAACGATATATATGATCCGGGTCTGCCTGGGGTAAAGAGGCTGCTTGCAGATTATAATACGGCACTTGAAAGCAACAGAGACAATATTCAAGGCAAGCTGGATCTTGTGGAGGGGAATCTGGGTGTACTACAGAGATATTGGATGGGGATGCGCCACGGTATAGAAGAGCATAACAACGGTATCCAGACAGCGGCAGACGATATCGCCGATGTTCTGAGTACCGGTACATATGATACAGGCTCTTTACCGGCCTGGACGGTCCATGATGGGACCGTAACGATGAACGGAGCAGCATACACGCTGACGGCGGCAGATGGAACCTTAGACGTAGGAGAGCTGGAGCGGCTGCTTACGGATTACCGGCAGAACAGCAGTGGCACCTATAGGGTGGGAGTGGCTTCGACAGATATCCAGGACAAAGAAGAGATAAAAGCAATCGTTCTGAGCCTGTTGCCAGACTGCAGCATCGAACGGTTCGTAGAAGAGGAGGACGGAACCTTCACAGAAGGAGACGCGCAGGAGAATAGAAGAGAGGCGGACAGGCTGCTTGCGGACAGCCTCGCGGCATCAGGCGTTGACCTGGCGGCGGATGAAGATTATAAGATTGAGCCAATCAGCCAGACAAAACTGGATGATATTATGGGCAGCCTCAGAAGCGATGTCGTATCCCCTCTGCTTAACAGGGCCGATGAAGTGAAACATGCCTTCCAAAGCAGCTATGCCGATTCCGATGGAAAGCTGTCCACGTTCCAAAGCTCGCTGACAGCATATGATCCACTTGGGCATATCGACCGTAGCGCAATACAGGATTCATATGCAGACATGCACGACAGTACGAGCTCCCTGCAGAAGGAGGTACTGGAAAAAGACACGGATCGTCTGGAGAGCATGGCAAAGACCTATGAGACATACACGGCGAATGAAGTGGCATTACAGCAGCATATACAAGAGGCGACAAAAGCTTCGGAAGAAGCAGTCGAACAAGGGCTTGCAGGGGCACAGAAAGTAAAGGAAGAGAGCAGCCGGGACAACCAGGAACGAATGGAGAGCTTTACGGGTAAATTACCGTACACAAGGATAGGAAAAGCACAGAATCAAGAAGCGGGCCGCTTTATTGTGGATCCTTTCTGGGTGACAGAGCAGAATACGGCAGGCAATACCGGTGGCGGCAATATGGAAGATGACGCTGCATCTGCGTCAGGAAGCGATGTAAAAGAGGCCTCGGAAACCGGCAGGGCCGTACTGGAAGTGCTCGGTGCATTTGCCATCCTCGGCGTCGTAGCCTCTATCACTATAAATGCGTCAATGCGTAGAAAGAAAAAGGATAATTAACATCCAGAGATGCTAATTATAAATCAAAAGAAGAGAGGAGGATACATATGAACATAGGAATTAAAAGCGATGACGTGAAGACTCAGGCACAGCAGATAACAGGACAGGCAATGCAGGAGTATACGGAGCTGCGCTCATTCCTGGATACGATTGTCAACAGCAAGCTGCCGGAGCTGTGGCAGGGAGCGGGAGCAGAAGCGTACATAACCCGCTATCAGGAACTGGCGCCAAGCTTCCAGGCAATCCAGGATCTGATCCAGGATATCGGGACAGGCCTGCAGCAGAATGCAACATACTATGAAGAGGCAGACCAGGCTGCAAGTGCGGCCAATTCAGGCAGATAGGGCGATGGGAGCCAAGGGCCGGGTGCTCCGGCTCCCCTTTTGATGATGCGTCCGGCAATATGGACGCAATGGGAGGCTATATGAAGACGGAAGAAGTTCAGGTTCAACAGGAAGATACAGATATAGAATGGGATACTTCTGTGATTACAGAACAGAAGAGCACCACCGGCATCTCGCTCTGTGATCTGTACGGCGTACCAGTATTTGAAGACAGGTCACAAGAAAAGATACAGTCCTTAGAGCTGGAAAATATGCATAACATAACGTATATCGGACAGCAGGTGTTTATCACCAAGAATGACGGAGAAGAGAAGCTGGATGTTATCCGCGGCCAGGTGTTTGCCGGGACTGTGGAAAATATCGGGAATAAAATAGAAAAAGAGGAAGCCGGTACCGGTTCGGGCGTAATATTCTGGATAGAGATTATCGCCGCCGTCGTGCTGGCCGCCGCATACTTATATGCAGGAAAGCTTAGAAGGGAAAGGAAGCGCAGGATTGATAGTATTAACGATATGTACGGAGTACAATAATGGAAAGATAGATGTCAGCGTGAAGCCAGAGCAGAGGATCCGGGATGTGCTGGATATCCTGAACGATAACAGCGCGCTTACACTTGAAGTGCCCCCGGAGGGCATCTCAGTCAGGTCCTGGAGGCAGAAGACATATGTGAATCCATATCTGACATTCAAACAGGCGGGAATACGTCACGGAGATAGGTTGACCGTCATGTGAATGGGCAGGGATGAGCACTGTTACATAAGCAGGAAAGGAGAAAGGTATGGGCGTAAAGATGAATGTAGGAACGGTACTGTCGGAACTCGATTCCATGAACAGATACCTGTCGGATGTCTGGATGAAAAGCGGCACGCTTGGCAAGGCGTTCCGGTCTTTTGAAGGAGAGGCCGGCCTTCAAAGTGCGGCATATGACAATCATAAGAGCTATATCGGGCAGGTGCATCAGCCCGTAGCAGAGGGAATCGCCGGCTTTTGTTCTGAGATGATGGAGGCAAACGATGCGTACGGAGGCTGCCTCCGCCAGTATTTTTCAGACGGAATGACCGTGGACGAAGATAAGTGGAAAAGCGAGCATGAGGCTTTGAAAGCGCATTATGACCAGCTTAATTCCACGCTGACCTATATCATAGAAACGATACGGAGCATGGTCTCTATGGGGGGACGCCCTGGGGCTGTCTA
>NZ_KQ236746.1:342766-351443 GCF_001185345.1 Dorea sp. D27
TTCCTATCGTGAGGAGCTGGAAACCCTTTATGAGATTATAGAGGAGTACAGGGAAAATATCGAGAAGATTGGCGAGATGCTGATAGCCACGTCAGGCATATATGAGGGAGCACAGCGCATGCAGAAGGTGCTGGCATCCGCCATATCGGCCATATCTTCTGTGGGCTACGATGGGGCAACGAACGAATATGTCATAGTGCCGGTAAATCTGCAGCTGTTTGCGAAGATTGAAAAAGAAAGGCAGGAGATCCTCATAGCGAAGGTGCTGAACAAGCAGCTCGGTGACGAGCTTCTGGGGGAAGAGGAGTTCATGGCGCTTGATGCAGAAGAACAGCTGGAGTATGCAGACAAGGTAGCAAAGTTGATCGGGAAATATATCCCGAACCTGTCGGTGCAGATGCTGGACGGGGAGATGAGGATACCGTTGGCAGATGGGCTTGTGCTGTATGGGGGAGTGGCAAATAGCATAGGGGCGGATCTGGAGAATCCCCATTCCGTGGATGTGGCCATATCAAAGAATAGGGAGATATTGGCGGATTGGGGCGTGAAGATTGGGAATCTGGAGGTGAAAAAGAGCATATCAGGGGCTGGCATAAAGCGTTCCTTTAACCTGGACAGCAAATCAACAGCATATACAGAAATAACTTTATCGAGAAAAGATAAATCAGGAAAGATAGAGTGGGGTGCAACAACAACTTATGAGGAAATAAACTCTGTTACCAGCAAAATCGGCCTGGAATTCCATCGGACAAAGCAGGACTGGGAGGAGAGCCTGATGGAAGCTTATGAACTGGAAATTACAGATGCGCCAAAGGAAGTCTTAGAATTACAGGGTATTCTACTGCCGTTTCCGGTGGGAGTACCTGTGCCGACAATATAATCATAATGAGCGGAGGGGAAAGGGAGATGGAGAAGATAAAAAGGGCCCTTGGATATATCAGCATGGCTGTTATGATACTGGTGCTATTATATGTAAAATATGCATATGAACGAGGACTAGAGCTGTGGCCGGTCAAAACGAAACTGCTGCATGATGAAGTGAGGGTGGAACGCAAGATAAAGATACCGGAAGGAGAGACGATGGAGTTTATACAGCCCGCTTTTCTAGTCGATTTATCCCATTCATCCACAGAGACTCCCGAGGACGCAATAGAAGATTTAGAAGAAGGTAATTATGGACATGAGTTATACGAAGAGGTTAAATTAAATGAGGATGGGACGCTCTCGATGACCGTGACGGGTAAACAGTTAGAGCGTTGGATACATACGAGTGAAGATGCCATAAATAAGCGAATAGAAGATGGATGGGATAAAGGACTGGAGATAAACATAGCAAAAGACTATACGAAAGTAACATATATAATGAAAGAGGGGTGCGAGCTCTCTTTTATGGAGTGGGGCATGTATGCTCAGGTCATTATAGGATGCTTGTTTGAGATACAGTCCTTCACCGGTATAGCGCCGGAGGACTGTTATGTACGTGAAGTGGTAAAAAGAGAAGTAGATAGTAAAACATTGACAATTATCGATATAAATTCTAGAAATAGATATTTAGAGATTACGGATGCACAGTGGTATGGAGAAGAGGATATGAAATAAGCATAGCCAGTTTTATAAAATTAAATTTATAGAATCACCATAGAAAATCCATGACTCTCCAGTTGTTCTACTACCGTTATCGGTCAGAGTACCTGTGCCGGCGATATAATCATAATGAACGGAGGGGATAGCGATATGGAGAAGATAAAAAGGGCCCTTGGATATATCAGCATGGCTATCATGATACTGGTGCTATTATATGTAAAATATGCATATGAACGGGGACTGGAGCTGTGGCCGGTCAAAACGAAACTACAGTATGATGAAGTGAGGGTGGAACGCAAGATAAAGATTCCAGTAGGAGAGACGATGGAGTTTATACAGCCCGCTTTTCTAGTCGGCATATCCCATTCATCCACAGAGACTCCCGAGGACGCAATAGAGGATTTGGAAGAAGGTAATTATGGGCATGAGTGGTATGAAGAGGTCAAATTAAATGAGGATGGAACGCTCTCGATGACCGTGACGGGTAAACAGTTAGAGCGTTGGATACGTACGAGTGAAGATGCCATAAATGAGCGAATAGAAGATGGCTGGGATAAAGGCCTGGAGATAAAAATAGAAAAAGACTATACGAAAGTGACGTATATATTGAAAGAAGGGTGCGGGCTCTCTTTTATGGGGTGGGGAATGTATGCCCAGGTCATCATAGGATGCTTGTTTGAGATACAGTCCTTCACCGGTATAGCGCCGGAAGACTGCCATGTACGTGAAGTGGTAAAAAGGGAGTCGGACGGAGTGGTGATTATCGATGCAGTCTCCCCGGGAGCATATTATGAAGTGACAGATGCACAGTGGTACGGGGAAGAGAAAATAGAATAAGTATAATAAACGGCGCCGAAGCCGGATGCCAGGCAACAATGTACACAGAAGGAGAAGGTATGGGAAAGAGCGAAGAGATAACAAAGGGGAAAGAATACATATTGGCAGAATCTGTACATAAAGCACAGATGAAGGCATCATCAGCCTATGATTATCACAGGCTGCAGGATAAGAGATGCTATTTTGTGCCCTGCAGGATAGAAGAAAATGAAGAAAGTCTTTGCTTTACCTATGAGCTGGAAGGCCTCACCCCGCTGAAAGAAGTGAAGAAAAATGACCGCGGACTGATATACAGCCTTCTGATCCAAGTGGGAGAGCTGGAAGAAGCGTCTGGAGTGTATGACTTTTCGCTGGAGCCGGATAATTTATATTATGACGCGCAGAACCGTGTGCATGTGTTGAGGCGTGACATCATGAAAGAGGAAGCCGATAGAGATTATTTCAAAGAGTTTCAGGCACTCGCAGGTGCCCTGCTGCAGAAGAAGTATACTTACGATGATTATCTGCGCGGTGGGATGGATCTTCTGAACAGGCAGGAAGAGACAAAAGGGGCAGCGCTTTGGAAGGGCATGGAAGATGCACTGACTGACTTAAGCCAGAAGCAGCACGAGTTAAGAAGTTATGAAAAGACGCATATGTGCAGGATAAAAAGAGGCAAGTACAGAGCAGTGGTAACCGGTATGCTATTGTTTCTCATACTTGCCGCCGCTGTATCGGCATACACATTTTACCAGCACTACAGTGTGATTGTTCCGCAGCGTGCGGCGCTTGCAGCACAGCGGGCCTACGTGGAATCAGACTATGTATCTGTTATCGACAGCCTCAGGGAGATTGAGCCGGATGCAATGGATATCCATGAAAAGTATATTCTGGCGGTGTCGTATATAAAGGGACAGGCAGTAGATAACTTCAGTAATGAAGCCAAGGACAATATCCTGTCCAGGCTTAACGTAGGGGGAGACTCTGCTGTAATGGACTACTGGATATATCTGGGACGACTTGAGACCAGAGAAGCAGAAGATATCGCCCTTAAGCTGTCGGACAACCAGCTGCTGCTCTATGCCTACCTGCAGGAGCGTGACCAGGTGTCCCGTGATTCGTCGTTAAATGGATCCGATAAAGCGCAAAGGGTTCAGGAACTGGATGGCGAGATTGATAAGCTTGCGGAAAAACTGGGAATCCAATACGACAAGAGTACAGAAGAGGAGTAGCGGTATGAATTATAATCTGGTGCAGAAGGAAGATTGGTATGAAGAGTATCCGCAGGGCGTCCAGCTTATGCATGAGGAGGAAGGCCGGACTGTCTCTTTGGTGTCAGAGAAGCATGTATATGCGAGAGAGGGCGAGCTGTACATAGGGAGCTGCGGGGACATCGTCATAGATAGATGCAGGCTGGAGCTGTGCATCCGTGGCAGGGAGGTGCGCGTAAAAGGCGATTTGGAGGGAGAGCGTATCTACCATAACAGGAAGCGCGTGAGGAGCTCCACTTTTCCGGTGGAAGAAGGGGATGTACTGCTGATACATCAAACGAAAATTATAATATATGAGGAAAAGCTGGCTGTATTAGGTGATGACAAACATTATACTTCTACTCTTCCCGAACTGATGGAAACGGAGGAGCCATTTGAAGGATTTCCATATTATAAACGTTCACCACGTATTATAAGACGTGTCGTGTCAGATGAGATTGAGATTCAGGCACCGCCTCAAAAGACGGGACTGAGCAGGTCGAACCTGCTCCAGACATTATTGCCGCCGCTCGGAATGATGGCTGTGACAGTTGGCATAGGCCTGCTGATGGGACGGGGGCTGTTTCTGCTTATGTCTGTAGGCGGCACCGGCATGACGGTTATCGTAGCTGTCATAAGATTTGCGAGTGACAGAAAAGAGAGGAAAGAGACGGACAAGAAACGCCGGAAACTGTATGAACAGTATCTTCTGCGAAAAAGAAAGCAAATATATGAACTGTACAGGAACGAAGAGGAGGCATATCGTTATAATTTTCCGTCGGTGCTCGAAATCCAGAAGATGGTGCACCAGTACGACAGCAGGATATATGAACGAAGCGGCTCGGATGAGGATTTTCTGACGATTTCCGTAGGTAAGCAGACGAAGAGGCCTGCGTTTAAGTTGAAAACAAAGGATAATGAACTGTCTTTGAATAAAGATGAACTGGATAAGGAAGCGGCAGAGATTGCGGATCTCTATGAATGGATGGAAAAGGAATGCGTTATAGACTTGAAGAAGGCTCATCTTGGACTTGTAGGTACGAAACCCGTTATCCATGAGCAGCTGAAAATATATATCAGCCAGCTCACTGCGCTTCAGAGCTACCATGACCTGCAGATCATCGTTGTATGTGATGGGAAATATGAGGAGGAATTCAGCTGGATGCGCTGGCTTCCGCATAATAAGATACAGTCGTTGAATGTTCAGGGGCTCATTCAGACGGAGCGTGTAAGGGACCAGATTCTTAACAGCATGAACCAGATATTAAAAGAGAGACAGGCCAAGCTGGATGAGAGCAAAAAGGAATCCAGATTTATTCCACATTTTCTATTTATCATTGATGAACCGAAGCTGATTATCGACCATTCGATTATGGAATATCTGCAGAAAGAGGGGGAATATCTAGGCTTCTCTATCATATACACGAGCTATCTGCAGGCAAACCTTCCGGAAAATATCGGGACAGTGCTGCTTCTGGAGCATTCTGGCGAAGGCAGACTTCTTCTTAAGGAAAAGGAATTAAAGAATGAGAAGATTACCCTGCAGAGACTGGAAAACTGTAATCTGGAGGCACTGGCAAGAGATCTCGGCGTGCTGAGGCATGTCCAGGGTGTGACGAGCCATCTGCCGGACAGCATTACCTTTTTCCAGATGTATCATGTCCGTAATCCCGAAGAGCTGGACATCCGCTCGAGATGGAAAAAAGGCGGTTCGCACAAATCGCTTGCGGTGCCGCTCGGCGTCCGGGCGGAAGATGACATCGTATATCTGAATCTGCACGAAAAGGCCCATGGCCCTCACGGGCTGATTGCAGGGACGACAGGCTCCGGAAAGTCTGAGGTCATACAGTCTTATATCTTGTCGCTTGCGGTTAATTTTCATCCTTATGAAGTGGGCTTCCTTCTTATCGACTACAAGGGCGGTGGCATGGCTAACCTGTTCCGTGACCTTCCGCATCTTCTTGGTACGATAACGAACCTGGACGGAGCGGAAAGCCTGAGAGCCATGGCTTCTATACGGGCAGAGCTGAAGAGAAGGCAGAGGATTTTTAAGGATAACGATGTAAACAGCATCAATGCATACAACAGCCTGTTCAAAGGGGGAAAGGTCCGGGAACCGCTGCCCCATCTCTTCCTGATCAGTGATGAATTTGCTGAACTGAAAAAGGCACAGCCTGAATTCATGAAGGAGCTGGTATCCGTGGCAGCCATCGGAAGGAGCCTCGGCGTGCATCTTATACTGGCTACCCAGAAGCCAAGCGGGGTGGTAGACGATCAGATATGGGCTAATTCCAGATTTAAGCTGGCGCTTAAGGTGCAGAATGAGGCCGACAGCAAAGAGATTATCAAGACGCCCGATGCCGCCGGCATTACACAGGCTGGAAGGGCCTATCTGCAGGTGGGGAACAATGAGATATATGAACTGTTCCAGTCAGCCTGGAGCGGTGCGGACTACATAGAGGAACAGGAAGATGAAGTTACGATGGATGACCGTGTCTATCTGATGAACGAGTTGGGGCAGGGCGTGCTGGTGAACCGGGATCTAAGCGGGACTCAGGCTGAAAAGAAAGCAAAAGACACGCAGCTTGACGTAGTGGTACGCCATATCAAAAAGGTGTATGAAGGCGAAGCGCATACAGACGTCAAAAGGCCATGGCTCCCCTCTCTTGAGAAGAAGGTAATCAGTCCGCTCATGGAAGATGGCGGAGGCGGTAGTATCGAAGAGGGCAGTCTTGTGGTACCCATAGGCCTGATGGATGTTCCCGAAGAGCAGAGGCAGACCGTGTATAAGCTGCATCTGCCGGAAGACGGCAACATAATGTACATCGCCTCCAGCGGATATGGCAAATCCGTATTTCTGACGACTGCTGCACTTAGCCTCGCGTTATCTAACAGGGTTTCAGAAGTTAACCTGTACATACTCGACTTTGGCAATAACGCGCTCGTCTCGCTCAGGAACCTCCCGCACACGTCTGAATACATAAGTATAGAAGACACGGAGCGGTATGACAAATTTAAGGAACTGATGACCGAAGAAGTGAGGGACAGGAAGAGACGGCTGTCAGCGGCTATGGCACCGAACTTCCAGGTATACAATGAAATGGCCGGGGAAAAGATGAGGGCGGTTGTAGTGCTGGCGGACAATTTTGATGCCGTGAAGGAAATGGGCTTCGATGAAGAAGAGTATTTTACACGTTTGACAAGAGATGGCGCCGGAGTCGGAATCTATTTTATAATAACGGCCTCCAGAATCAATGCAGTGCGTGCCGCAACGTGTAACAATTTTAAAAACAAGATTGCAGGATATAATTTCGAGAACGGTGAAGTGACGAACATCGTGGGCCGCTGCAAGTATAAGCTTCCGGAGATTAGGGGAAGAGCTTTCGTAAAACGGGAAGACAACGTCAATATGCTCCAGATATACACGATGGCCGCATGTGACAGGGCGGCGGATTATACGAAGGACATCCGGGAACTCGTACAGAGTGTAAGAGAAAGGTACCCGGGAGAAGAGGCGGAACATATACCGGTGCTTCCCGATGAATTCAGTTCGGATATGATGAGAGATTATGAGAGGGAGGAGGCAGACCTGTATCTTGGGCTCGAAAAGAAAAAAGTGATTTTGAGCGGGTTCTCACGGCTTTGCAGCCCGTTTCTTATACTCGGCGAGGGAGGGAAGGGAAAGACGAACGCATTAGAGATACTGATAGACCAGGCGGCAGGTACGGGTACTGTCATAATATTCGATGCAGGCAATATGGGGCTGTTCGGCTATGCTTCAAGAGAAGGGATGCAATATATAAGAGGTCTTGATGGGTTCATCACTTATATGGATGAACTGGAGCAGGAGGTAGAAAGCCGGGAGAAGCTTAAGAGAGAAAAGCTGGAAGAGAACGTGGGCATAGCGCCGGTGGAAATGCTACGGGAACTGCCGCCGTATTACATATTCATCGATGATCTGGATAATTTTCCCGCATATGAGACAAATTCGATACCTGAAATCACAGCCATGCTCAGAAGGGCATGTAACGTGGGCATCACGATGATTGTCACCGGACATACAGGAAAATTAAAAGGAGCAGACGAGCTTACCCGGTTTGTAAAATCTTCTTCAGAGGGACTGATGGTGAGCTCCCAGGGATTTCTGGGAATCATGCCGGTTCCGGCGGGGGCGGATCATGTGCCGTTCACAGAAGGCCTGTTGTTTCATAACGGTACTTATAAGGAACTTCTTCTGCCCAAGGCAGTGTAGAGGCCGGGCGGCTGATGGAAAAGGAGGCTGAATTATATGGATATCAAATCATCACTCGGAAGTGCAGTTGCTCTGCGGGGTAATATCGTCTCGGCAGGCAATAATATTACTTTACTGAATGTCGGCAGTGCCGTTGTTACGGGTGTACCTGCACAGTTGAACTGCGAGCAGACATATCAGGCGATGCAGGGATGCCTGAACACTTACAATTCGATTGTTAAAAGAGACGGTGAGCATGTGGCTCAGATAGCATATGCGCTGGACGCTGTTGACCAGAAGATACGAGGCCAGTATAAGTAGGAGAAGGAGCCAGGATGGGCGTAAAGATGAATGTAGGAACGGTACTGTCGGAACTCGATTCCATGAACAGATACCTGTCGGATGTCTGGATGAAAAGCGGCACGCTTGGCAAGGCGTTCCGGTCTTTTGAAGGAGAGGCCGGCCTTCAAAGTGCGGCATATGACAATCATAAGAGCTATATCGGGCAGGTGCATCAGCCCGTAGCAGAGGGAATCGCCGGCTTCTGTTCTGAGATGATGGAGGCAAACGATGCGTACGGAGGCTGCCTCCGCCAGTATTTTTCAGACGGAATGACCGTGGACGAAGATAAGTGGAAAAGCGAGCATGAGGCTTTGAAAGCGCATTATGACCAGCTTAATTCCACGCTGACCTATATCATAGAAACGATACGGAGCATGGTCTCTATGGGGGGACGCCCTGGGGCTGTCTATACGGATATGAGCGGCTATCAGCGTATCGCCAATTCCTATCGTGA
>NZ_KQ236746.1:351674-382344 GCF_001185345.1 Dorea sp. D27
CAGGGAAAATATCGAGAAGATTGGCGAGATGCTGATAGCCACGTCAGGCATATATGAGGGAGCACAGCGCATGCAGAAGGTGCTGGCATCCGCCATATTGGCCATGTCTTCTGTGGGCTACGATGGGGCAACGAACGAATATGTCATAGTGCCGGTAAATCTGCAGCTGTTTGCGAAGATCGAAAAGGAAAGGCAGGAGATCCTCATAGCGAAGGTGCTGAACAAGCAGCTCGGTGACGAGCTTCTGGGGGAAGAGGAGTTCATGGCGCTTGATGCAGAAGAACAGCTGGAGTATGCAGACAAGGTAGCAAAGTTGATCGGGAAATATATCCCGAACCTGTCGGTGCAGATGCTGGACGGGGAGATGAGGATACCGTTGGCAGATGGGCTTGTGCTGTATGGGGGAGTGGAGAAGAGCATAGGGGCGGATCTGGAGAATCCCCATTCCGTGGATGTGGCCATATCAAAGAATAGGGAGATATTGGCGGATTGGGGCGTGAAGATTGGGAATCTGGAGGCGAAAAAGAGCGGTACAGAAACTGGTATTAAGTATTCTTTCGATTTGAACAGCAATTCGGCTGCATATACAGAAATATTTTATTCTGCGAAAGAAGAATCGACAAAAATTGAGTGGGGAGCCACGACGGCTTATAGAGATAGATGTTTTGTTACCAGTAAAATCGGTCTGGAATTTCGACAGACCAAAACGGACTGGGAGGAGAGCTTAAAGGATGCTTACGAACTGGAAATTACAGATGTGCCAAAGGAAGTCTTAGAATTACAGGGTATTCTACTACCGATTCCAGTGGGAGTACCTGTACCAGTAATATAATTAAAGGAGAGGATAAGGAAAGGGATGGACAGGGAAAAAAGAGTCTTTGGATATATCGGTTTAACGGTTACGATACTGCTATTGCTATATATTATATACGCGTATGAACAAGGAAGCAATTTGCTGCCGGTCGAAACAAATTTGTGGAACGATGAAGTAAAAATAGAACGCAAAATAAAAATTCCTGAAGGAAAAACGAAAGAGTTTATACTGCCAGCTTTTTTGGTTGGTTTATATCATTCTTCAACTGGGACGATAGGTGATTCAATCGAGGGATTAGAAGATGGAAATGAAGACCATTCGTGGTTTGAAAAGCTTGAAGACAATGGGGATGGAACCCTTACCATGTCTGTGACCGGGAAACAATTGGAGCGCTGGATAAGCACAAGAGAACATGCCATAAACACAAGAATAGAAAATAATAGAGAAAAAAACATGGAGATAAAAATAAAAAAAGACTATACAAAAGTAACATACATAATGAAAGAAGGATACGAGACATCCTTCATGGGATGGGGGATGGATGCACAGGTTATTCTAGGAAGTTTATTTGAGGCACAAGTTTTTACGGGAGTGGCTCAGGAAGACTGTTATGTGCGTGAAGTGGTCAAGAGAGAAACAGATGGAAAAGTAATTATTGATACAGATTCCCAAAATAGATATTTTGAAATCACTGATGCCGAGTGGTACGGGTCAGGAGAAACAGAATAAAGATGGTAAGAATTGTGCACTTAAAATTACAGAATCACAAAAGAAAATCTATGAATCTCCAGGGGTTTTACTACAGTTATCGGTCAAAGTACCCGTGCCGGCAATATAATCATAATGAGCGGAGGGGGATAGAGAGATGGAGAAGATTAAAAGGGCCCTTGGATATATCAGCATGGCAGTCATGATACTGGTGCTATTATATGTAAAATATGCATATGAACGGGGACTGGAGCTTTGGCCGATTAAAACGAAACTGCAGTCTGATGAGGTGAGGGTGGAACGCAAGATAAAGATACCGGAAGGAGAGACGATGGACTTCATACAGCCCGCTTTTCTAGTCGATTTATCCCATTCATCCACAGAGACTCCCGAGGACGCAATAGAAGATTTAGAAGAAGGTAATTATGGACATGAGTTATACGAAGAGGTTAAATTAAATGAGGATGGGATGCTTGTTTGAGATACAGTCCTTCACCGGTATAGCGCCGGAGGACTGTTATGTGCGTGAAGTGGTAAAAAGAGAATTAGATGGAGAAACAATAACACTTATTGACACAAATACTGATAATAGATATTTTGAACTAACTGATGCACAGTGGTAGGGGGAAGAACAGATAGAATAAGCTGAATCGGATTTAGTAAACGGTTATTCAAACGAAAAGGAGCAATCAGCCATATGAATATTAAAAACAAGGTAATATTATGCGGTGATACACTTGATGCGGCGCTTCCACCGGACTTTATACAAAGCGGTACAGGAAGGCTGCCTGAAGGAGTGGAAGAGATATATCCGGATGTCGTGTTTGTCAATGATATGGAAGTTTATGCTGCCTTTAAGATGAGGCCGTCTGAGCCAAAAGGGATAAAGCAGTGCCTGAAGGAACTGTACTGGGTATTGAGCAAGAAAGAGTGCGGTTTCAGCAAGATTGGCATATGGGAAAAAGAGGTGCATGATATACATATGGGAAAATTATGTTACAGTTCTTTGCCCGGAGATGCTGGGTGGTTCCACATGCTTGTCACATTTGAAGCGTTCGGCAGGCAGTATCTTTTTGCCGGGTACTGTAATATAGAAGAAAGACACATTTGGGAGGCTGTATTTAACGATATCGTCGATACGATGGAGGTGAAGAGTGGACGAAATGGATAAGTATTGTGAAGGATACGAAGAAGGACGTAGGAAACTGGAGATTCAGCTGGCAGAGACGGAAGAAGAGCTCAAGAAGATAGAATACTGCCGTGAAGAGGCACAGCAGCGGCACAGGGACATCTTTGCGCTTCTGGGACGAATTGTTAGCGAGGGCAACGGGGATGAGTTCTCAGGAAGAATAGAAGGCCGTGCGGAGAGGATGCGCCGCTGTGCCGCCGCCGCAAAAGCGCATCTGGACGAGCACGTCAAGATGCTTAAAAAGGAATGCCGAAGGCTGAGGGAATCGATAGAGATATATGAGTTAGAATATGCAAAGGATGAAAGTGATGGAGAAAATAAAGAAAACCTATAGTATTTTAAGTATAGTAGCTTTGATAGCATTACTGTTTAATATAAAGTATGCATTCAACAGGAAAACTGTTGAGCCGCTGGAGCCATTGCCGGAAGAAGTCGAGGTGGAGAATACGGTGGATACTTATGTCGGGCCCCTCAAAAAGGTTGATGTATGCAGCAATACAATGACGATAGATATGCCGGAAAGTTTCAGGGAGAGCACAACTTTGATATTTCCAAAAGGAGTCATGAAAATATACCCGCAGCATGTGTTCTTTACGAATAAAGTATATGTTACATTCAAGATGCAGACAGTAGAACCGGTTGGTGTGAAGCAGCGTATGAAGGAGATATATGCTGCCGTGCAATCTGAGGAGCAGGGTTTTGAAGGGATTGGAATTTGGGAAAACCGGATACAGGATATCGATATGGTTAAACTATGCTACAGTTCAGAAACAGAAGGGAAGAGCTGGTTCCATATGATGGTTACGTTTGAATGTTTTGGCCGGCAGTATCTCTATGCATGTTACTGTGATTTGGAGGAAAGAGATATGTGGGAGCCTGTATTTGATGACATAATCGAATCGGTGGAAGTGAAAAAGGAATTATGATATTATATTTGGACCGTATGCGATAAGAGGTATTGTATCAAAAAAAATACAATATCTGCACAAAAAACCTTGCAAAAAGCGTTTGTATCATATATACTAAAAAAGCTGTGACATTGATAGCGTAGAAGCGTGAGGTTGCTGCCCATAGCCGGCAGGTTTTCCGTGGAGCGAATGTCAAGTTAGGAAACTGGCGACAAGTCACTGTACGAACTATAACGGCCACTGGAATGTGGTAACAACGTGTGAGTTTCTCACGACACACACGGGAGAGTGTACAGTCACCGCTTGTCGTACTGAAGTTATAAGTACGAAAAGGAGGCGACTTTTTTTATGGCAAGTCAAGTAATGAGAATCACATTGAAGGCGTATGATCATCAGCTCGTTGATGCATCCGCGAAGAAAATCATCGAAACTGTAAAGAAAAATGGATCACAGGTGAGCGGACCGGTACCACTTCCGACTAAGAAGGAAGTAGTTACAATCTTAAGAGCGGTTCACAAGTACAAAGATTCAAGAGAGCAGTTCGAGCAGAGGACTCATAAGAGACTCATCGATATCATCACACCTACACAGAAGACTGTGGATGCATTATCCAGACTGGAGATGCCGGCAGGCGTGTACATCGATATCAAAATGAAAAACAAATAAGACGCAGTAATTCCTAAAATTTAGGATGAACGCCCAAAGCGGCGTTCCGCTGTAAATCACAGGAGGTAATTATAATGAAGAAAGCTATTTTAGCTACGAAAGTCGGAATGACTCAGATCTTCAACGAAGACGGTTCACTTACACCTGTAACAGTGCTTCAGGCCGGACCTTGTGTAGTAACACAGATTAAGACGGTTGAGAATGACGGTTACGATGCGGTGCAGGTAGGCTTCGTTGACAAGAAAGACAAAACTGTCAACAAAGACAAGAGCGGCAAGAAAGAGATTGTTCACCGCCACGGAGTGACAAAGGCAGAGCAGGGACATTTTGCAAAGGCAGGAGTTTCCGGCAAGAGATTTGTTAGAGAATTCAAATTTGAAAATGCATCTGAATATGAGCTTGCACAGGAGATCAAAGCTGACATCTTTGCGGCTGGCGATAAGATTGACGCGACAGCGATATCAAAGGGTAAAGGTTTCCAGGGTGCGATTAAGAGACATAACCAGCACAGAGGGCCAATGACCCACGGTTCCAAGTTCCATCGTCACGCAGGTTCCAACGGTGCCGCTTCTGATCCGAGCAAGGTATTCAAAGGCAAGAAGATGCCTGGACATATGGGCAGCAAGAGAATCACGATTCAGAATCTTGAAGTTGTACGCGTGGATGCTGAGAACAACCTGCTCTTAGTAAAAGGTTCCGTACCGGGACCGAAGAAATCTTTAGTAACAATTAAAGAAGCAGTCAAAGCAGTCTAAGCTTGGACTCAGGAAGGAGGAAACTAGAGATGGCAAACGTATCTGTTTATAATATCGAAGGTAAAGAAGTTGGCACAATCGACTTGAACGATGCGGTATTTGGTGTGGAAGTAAACGAGCACCTCGTACACATGGCAGTTGTAAGTCAGCTTGCAAATAAACGTCAGGGAACACAGAAAGCTAAGACACGTTCTGAAGTTTCCGGCGGCGGAAGAAAACCATGGAGGCAGAAAGGGACCGGTCATGCAAGACAGGGATCCACAAGAGCTCCTCAATGGACAGGCGGTGGAGTTGTATTCGCCCCGACACCGAGAGATTATTCATTCAAGATGAATAAGAAAGAGAAGAGGGCTGCTCTTAAATCTGCCCTTACTTCTAAGGTGGAAGAAAAGAAGTTCATCGTTGTCGATGAAATTTCATTTGACGAGATCAAGACAAAGAATTTTGTAAATGTATTGAAGAACCTGGATGTATCTAAAGCATTAGTAGTATTAGAAGACGGCAACACAAACGTTGAGCTGTCAGCGAGAAACGTTGCGGACATCAAGACGACAAGGACTAATACGATCAATGTGTATGACATCTTAAAATACAACACGGTAATTGCAACGAAAGCTGCTGTTGCCGGCATCGAGGAGGTGTACGCATAATGGCTGATATTAAATATTATGATGTAATCCTTAAACCGGTAGTTACGGAAAAGAGCATGGAGCTTATGGGCGAGAAGAAATATACGTTCCTTGTACACCCACAGGCTACGAAGTCTCAGGTGAAAGAAGCTGTTGAGAAGATGTTCGACGGTGCCAAGGTGAAGAGTGTCAACACGATGAACCAGGCAGGAAAGAAGAAAAGAGTGCGCGGTACGATGAAGTTTGGTATGACTGCAAAGACTAAAAAAGCAGTTGTACAGCTTACAGAGGACAGCAAAGACATCGAGATTTTCGAGGGGTTATAAGAGACGGCATCACCCCCGTGCTAAGGTGAATCCGGCGGATGAACCTATCTAAACGGTGCAATTCCGTGATATGAACAATTAGAGTATTGAAAGGAGAAGTAATCATGGGAATCAAAACATATAACCCATATACGCCTTCCAGAAGACAGATGACTGGGTCTGATTTCGCAGAAATCACGAAGACAACTCCAGAGAAATCTCTGTTAGCTTCAAAGAGCAGACAGGCAGGACGTAATAATCAAGGTAAAATAACAGTTAGACACCGCGGAGGCGGAGCTAAGAAGAAATATAGAATTATCGACTTCAAGAGAAGAAAAGACGGTATTCCGGCAACTGTAGTAGGAATCGAGTACGATCCGAACAGGACAGCCAACATCGCGCTGATCTGCTATGCAGACGGTGAGAAAGCCTACATCCTTGCACCGGAAGGACTAAAAGCAGGCATGAAGGTCATGAACGGTCCTGAAGCAGAGGTGAAAGCCGGCAACTGCCTTCCTCTTTCTGAGATTCCGGTAGGTACGCAGATTCACAATGTGGAGATGTATCCGGGAAAAGGCGGACAGCTCGTTCGTTCCGCAGGCAACAGCGCACAGCTGATGGCCAAAGAAGGTAAATATGCAACTCTGAGACTCCCGTCAGGAGAGATGAGAATGGTCCCGATCATATGCAGAGCATCTGTAGGCGTTGTAGGAAACGGAGACCACAACCTGATCAACATCGGTAAAGCAGGACGTAAGCGCCATATGGGCTTCAGACCTACCGTACGTGGTTCTGTCATGAACCCGAATGACCATCCGCACGGTGGTGGTGAAGGTAAGACGGGAATCGGACGTCCAGGTCCATGTACACCTTGGGGCAAGCCAGCACTTGGTCTTAAGACGAGAAAGAAAAATAAAGCTTCTAACAAGATGATTGTAAGAAGAAGAGATGGTAAAGCGATTAAATAATTCGATTTTCAAGGAGGTTAGAACTTATGGCACGCTCTATTAAAAAAGGACCATTCGCAGACGCAAGCCTGCTCAAGAAGGTTGATGCAATGAACGCAGCCGGAGATAAGTCTGTTATCAAGACTTGGTCCCGCCGCTCTACAATCTTCCCAAGCATGGTCGGACATACAATAGCCGTTCACGACGGAAGAAAACATGTACCTGTATATGTGACAGAGGATATGGTTGGACACAAGCTCGGTGAGTTTGTTGCGACAAGGACATACAGAGGACATGGAAAAGACGAAAAGAAATCTAAAGTAAGATAGTAACCATATATTCGAAAGGAGGGTTCATCCATGGCAAAAGGACACAGATCCCAAATCAAGAGAGAGAGAAATGCTAATAAAGACACAAGACCTTCTGCAAAGTTATCTTATGCAAGAGTTTCTGTCCAGAAAGCATGTTTCGTATTAGATGCCATCAGAGGTAAGGATGTAACAACAGCACTTGGTATTTTGACATACAATCCAAGATATGCTTCAAGCTTAATAAAAAAATTATTAGAATCTGCAATCGCTAATGCTGAGAACAACAACGGCATGAACGCCGAGAACCTTTACATTGCAGAAGCTTATGCAAACAAGGGACCAACAATGAAGAGAATCAGACCTAGAGCGCAGGGAAGGGCTTACAGAATTGAGAAACGAATGAGCCACATCACACTTGTGCTTGATGAAAGATAAGGAGGGCAGACATGGGACAGAAAGTTAATCCTCATGGTTTAAGAGTCGGCATTATTAAAGATTGGGATTCTAAATGGTATGCAGAAAAAGAGTTCGCCGATTACCTTGTGGAAGACCATGAAATCAGAACGTATCTTAAGAAAAGATTATACAGCGCAGGTATTTCCAATATTGAAATCGAGAGAGCATCTGACCGCGTAAAAATCGTCATTTATACAGCTAAGCCGGGTGTCGTAATCGGTAAAGGCGGATCTGAGATAGAGAAAGTGAAAGGCGAGCTTAAGCAGTTCACAGATAAGAAGTTAGTTGTAGATATCAAAGAAATCAAGAGACCGGACAAAGATGCTCAGCTGGTAGCTGAGAACATTGCGCAGCAGCTGGAGAACCGTATATCTTTCAGACGTGCAATGAAATCATGCATGTCCAGAACTATGAAATCAGGAGCGCTCGGTGTTAAGACTTCCGTATCAGGAAGACTCGGCGGAGCAGATATGGCCCGTACTGAGTTCTACAGCGAGGGTACGATTCCACTTCAGACACTGAGAGCAGACATTGACTACGGATTCGCTGAGGCTAACACTACCTACGGCAAAGTTGGTGTGAAGGTATGGATTTACAAAGGCGAAGTTCTTCCGGAAAAAGCAGCAAAGGAAGGGAGCGATAAATAATGTTAATGCCAAAAAGAGTTAAACGTCGTAAACAATTCCGTGGTTCCATGAAGGGGAAAGCGCTTCGTGGAAACAAGATTACAAACGGTGAATATGGTATCGTTGCTATGGAGCCTTGCTGGATACGTTCCAATCAGATAGAGGCTGCCCGTATCGCCATGACACGTTATATCAAGCGTGGCGGTAAAGTATGGATTAAAATATTCCCTGATAAACCTGTAACTACGAAACCAGCTGAAACACGTATGGGTTCTGGTAAAGGAACCTTAGAGTACTGGGTAGCAGTTGTCAAGCCGGGCCGCGTTATGTTTGAAATCGCGGGCGTATCTGAAGAAGTTGCAAGAGAAGCGCTTCGCCTGGCCACTCACAAGCTGCCATGTAAATGTAAAGTAGTTTCTCGCGCAGACTTAGAAGGCGGTGATAACAGTGAAAATTAATGCATTTGTAGAAGATTTAAAAACAAAATCAGCTGCAGAGCTGAATGAAGAATTAGTAGCTGCTAAGAAGGAACTTTTTAACTTAAGATTCCAGAACGCAACAAACCAGTTAGACAATACAAGCAGAATTAAAGAAGTAAGAAGAAACATTGCCAGAATTCAGACAGTAATTACCGAGAAGGCAAATGCTGCGGAATAATCCGGAAAGGAGCATAAACTGTGGAAAGAAATCTTAGAAAAACCCGCGTGGGCAAGGTTGTCAGCAATAAAATGGATAAGACCATAGTAGTTGCAGTAGAAGATCATGTAAAACATCCGCTTTACAAGAAAATCGTAAAGAGAACATACAAGCTGAAAGCACATGATGAAGCAAATGAATGCAACATTGGCGACAAAGTAAAAGTTATGGAAACAAGACCTCTGTCTAAAGACAAGAGATGGAGACTTGTAGAAGTTATGGAAAAAGTGAAATAGTATAAGGAGGGAAACCTGCATGATACAGCAAGAAAGCAGACTTAAAGTAGCAGACAATACAGGTGCGAAAGAGTTACTGTGCATCCGTGTGCTTGGCGGCTCAACAAGAAGATATGCAAGCATCGGCGACATAATCGTTGCGACTGTTAAAGATGCAACACCAGGCGGCGTTGTTAAAAAAGGCGATGTAGTAAAAGCTGTAGTTGTTCGTACTGTAAACAGTACTCGCCGTAAAGACGGTTCTTACATCCGTTTCGACGAAAATGCTGCTGTTATTATAAAAGATGACAAGACACCAAGAGGAACCCGTATCTTCGGGCCAGTAGCAAGAGAGCTCCGTGAGAAGCAGTTCATGAGAATTGTATCCCTGGCTCCGGAAGTACTATAAGGAGGTGCGCGTAAGATGTCAATGTTAAAGATTAAAAAAGGCGATACTGTTAAGGTCATTGCCGGTAAAGATAAAGACAAAGAAGGCAAAGTAGTAGCCGTTAACCAGAAAGACGGTAAGGTTGTCGTTGAAGGAGTCAACATGCTGACAAAGCACACGAAACCGAGTGCTTCTAATCAGAATGGCGGTATCGTTCATCAGGAAGGGCCTATCGACGTTTCTAACGTAATGTATGTACACAAGGGCCAGGCCACGAGAGTCGGATTCAAGACGGAAGGCGATAAAAAAGTACGTTACGCTAAATCAACAGGCGAAGTGATTGATTAATTTGAGGAAGGAGGTCCATGACTTTGAGTAGACTGAAAGAACATTACCAGAACGAAATCGTTGAAGCGATGAATAAAAAGTTCGGTTATAAAAATATTATGGAAGTGCCAAAACTCGACAAAGTTGTTATCAACATGGGTGTTGGCGAGGCAAAAGACAATGCTAAGATCTTAGAGTCAGCAGTAGCTGACCTGGAGAAGATTACAGGACAGAAAGCAGTTATCTGCAAAGCAAAGAAATCTGTAGCGAACTTCAAGTTAAGAGAAGGAATGCCAATCGGATGTAAAGTTACTTTAAGAGGAGAAAAGATGTATGAATTTGTTGACCGTCTGATCAACCTTGCATTACCTCGTGTACGTGACTTCAGAGGGGTCAACCCGAACGCGTTTGACGGCAGGGGAAACTATGCCCTCGGCATCAAGGAGCAGCTCATCTTCCCGGAAATCGAGTATGATAAGGTGGATAAGGTGAGAGGTATGGATATCATCTTTGTTACAACTGCAAAGACAGACGAAGAGGCGCGTGAATTGTTAACACAGTTCAACATGCCATTTACAAAATAAGGAGGTAAATTATGGCTAAGACAGCAATGAAAGTAAAACAGCAGCGTAAGCAGAAGTTCTCCACAAGAGAATACAATCGTTGCAGAATCTGCGGACGTCCGCACGCATATTTAAGAAAATATGGAATCTGCCGTGTTTGCTTCCGCGAGTTGGCATATAAAGGACAGATCCCAGGCGTTAAGAAAGCAAGCTGGTAAGAGGAAGGAGGACAATTCACATGACTATGAGTGATCCAATCGCAGATATGCTTACGAGAATCCGTAATGCTAATACTGCTAAACATGATACGGTAGATGTACCTGCATCAAAGATGAAGACCGCAATTGCTAACATCTTGTTAGATGAGGGCTATATCCAGAAATATGACATCGTAGAAGACGGCGTATTCAAGACAATACACATCACATTAAAATACGGTGCCGATAAGAATGAGAAAGTAATCACGGGGCTTAAGAGAATCTCTAAACCAGGTCTCCGTGTGTACGCTAACAGTGCCGAGCTACCTAAAGTATTAGGCGGTCTCGGAACAGCAATCATTTCGACAAACCAGGGCGTCATCACAGACAAAGAAGCAAGAAAGCTCGGCGTAGGCGGAGAAGTATTGGCTTTTATCTGGTAGCATGCAATGGGTGAAAGAGCAGTGCAACTGAAAACAGAGGAGACGCACATGTCTCTTCCGAGAATTTAAGTTAAGGAGGAAAAGGTATGTCACGTATAGGAAGACTGCCAATTGCAGTTCCGGCAGGCGTAACTGTTGAGATTGCAGAGAATAATAAAGTGACTGTTAAAGGTCCGAAGGGAACCCTTGAAAAAGAGCTTCCTGTAGAGATGGAAATCAAGCAGGATGGCGATACAATCGTTGTTACAAGACCGAATGACTTAAAGAAGATGAAATCTTTACATGGTCTTACAAGAACACTCGTCAACAACATGGTGGTTGGCGTAACAGACGGATACCAGAAGGTTCTGGAAGTGAATGGTGTTGGATACAGGGCAGCTAAGTCAGGAAACAAGCTGACACTGAATCTCGGATACTCCCATCCGGTAGAGATGACGGATCCGGAAGGTGTTGAGACGGTGATGGAAGGCCAGAACAAGATTATCGTCAAAGGTATCGACAAAGAAAAAGTAGGCCAATACGCAGCTGAAATCAGAGACAAGAGAAGACCTGAGCCATATAAGGGCAAAGGCATCAAGTATGCTGATGAAGTTATCAGACGTAAAGTTGGTAAGACTGGTAAGAAATAAATAAGGAGAGTGTGAAAATGGTTAGCAAAAAGTCAAGAAGCGAAGTTCGTGTTAATAAACACAGAAAATTACGTAACCGTTTCAGCGGTACGTCTGAATGCCCGCGTTTGGCCGTATTCAGAAGCAATAATCATATGTATGCACAGATTATTGACGATACAGTTGGCAACACTCTGGTTGCAGCTTCCACTCTTCAGAAAGATGTGAAAGCAAACCTGGAAAAAACCAACGACGTTGCAGCGGCAGCATATTTAGGTAAAGTGATTGCTGAAAAAGCAATCGAAAAAGGTATTAAAGATGTTGTCTTTGACCGAGGCGGCTTTATATACCAGGGAAAAGTTCAGGCATTAGCAGACGCAGCTAGAGAAGCTGGGTTGAATTTCTAGAAGGAGGAGCACACATGAAACAAGTACGAATTGATGCTGGTCAATTAGAATTAAATGAAAAAGTGGTATCAATTAAACGTGTTACCAAGGTTGTTAAGGGTGGTCGTAACTTCAGATTCACAGCTTTAGTAGTTGTAGGCGACGGAAACGGCCATGTTGGTGCAGGTTTAGGAAAAGCTACTGAAATTCCTGAGGCAATCCGCAAGGGAAAAGAAGATGCAGCTAAAAATCTTATTACTGTAGCATTAGATGAAAACGATAGCATTACACATGATTTTATCGGTAAATTCGGAGGAGCTTCCGTATTGCTCAAGAAGGCTCCGGATGGTACCGGAGTTATCGCCGGAGGACCGGCGCGTGCTGTAATCGAGATGGCGGGAATCAAGAACATCCGTACAAAATCTCTTGGTTCAAATAACAAGCAGAACGTAGTTCTTGCTACAATCGACGGATTACGCCAGTTAAAGACTCCGGAAGAAGTAGCTAAGCTTCGCGGTAAATCTGTAGAAGAGATCTTAGGCTAAGGAGGTAGATCATAATGGCAAATTTAAAAGTCACATTAGTAAAATCTACAATTGGTGCTGTGCCAAAGCATAAGAAGACTGTTGAAGCTTTAGGACTCAAGAAGTTGAATAAGACAGTTGAACTGCCGGATAATGCAGCAACAAGAGGTATGATCAAACAGGTTTGTCACCTGGTAAAAGTTGAAGAAGCATAAAATAACAATCAGATAGGAGGTGTCATAATGGACTTATCAAACTTAAGACCTGCTGACGGTGCAAAACAGAGTGATAATTTCAGAAGAGGACGTGGACACGGTTCTGGAAATGGTAAGACGGCCGGCAAGGGACATAAAGGCCAGAAAGCTCGTTCAGGAGCTACAAGACCTGGTTTTGAAGGTGGCCAGATGCCGTTATATAGAAGAATACCAAAGAGAGGTTTCACGAACAGAAACTCTAAAGATATCGTTGGTATTAATGTAAGCGCTCTTGAAGTGTTCGATAATGACGCGGTTGTTTCAGTTGAAACATTGCTGGAGCAGGGAATCGTCAAGAACCCGAAAGACGGCGTCAAGATCCTTGGCAACGGGGAGCTGACGAAGAAGCTTACAGTACAGGCAAATGCGTTCAGTGCAGGCGCTGCTGCTAAGATTGAGGCTTTAGGTGGAAAAGCAGAGGTGATCTAATGTTAGAAACTTTCCGAAAGGCATTTCAAATAAAGGATATTCGCAAAAAAATCGGATATACATTTTTGATGTTAATCGTGATAAGAATCGGATCTGAACTGCCAACACCTGGTGTGGATCCAAGTTACATCAAAGATTTCTTTGCACAGAATACGGGGGAAGCGTTTAACTTGTTTAACGCTTTCACCGGTGGATCCTTTGAGCAGATGTCTGTGTTCGCTCTAAGTATTACACCATACATTACTTCTTCCATCATTATGCAGCTCCTTACGATAGCAATTCCCAAGCTTGAGGAAATGCAGAAGGAAGGAGAAGACGGAAGAAAGAAGATTGTAGCGATTACACGTTACCTCACGGTTGCCCTTGCCCTCATAGAATCTACAGCGATGGCAGTAGGTTTTGGTCGGAGAGGACTGCTTGTCGAGTACAACTTTGTAAATGCCGCGATCGTAGTTCTGACGCTGACGGCCGGAAGTGCGCTTCTGATGTGGATTGGTGAAAGGATTACAGAAAAAGGGGTCGGAAATGGTATCTCTATCGTTCTTGTAATTAATATCATTTCACGTATTCCAAACGACATGACAACGCTGTTTGAACAGTTCGTCAAAGGAAAAAGCCTTGCTTCGGGAGGACTGGCCGTCGTTATCATCCTGGCAATCATCATAGCTCTCGTCGTATTTGTCATTGTACTCCAGGACGGCGAGAGAAGAATTGCGGTCCAGTATTCACAGAAGGTGGTCGGAAGAAAAACATTCGGCGGACAGTCCACACACATTCCGCTGAAGATAAATACCGCAGGCGTCATCCCGATTATATTTGCATCTTCGCTGATGCAGTTCCCAATCGTTATCGCATCTTTCCTCGGAAAGGACGGAGGGACGGGTATCGGAAGTGAAATCCTGCGCGGAATGAATCAGGGCAACTGGTGCAACCCGGAGAACCTGAAGTATTCCTGGGGATTGCTCGTATATATCATCCTCACCGTGTTCTTTGCTTATTTCTACACGTCGATTACATTTAATCCCCTGGAGATAGCGAACAACATGAAGAAGAGCGGAGGATTTATACCGGGTATCCGGCCTGGAAAACCGACAGTTGAATATTTGACAAGAATATTGAATTATATTATTTTTGTCGGAGCATGCGGCCTTGTACTTATACAGATCGTTCCAATATTCTTTAACGGCTGGCTTGGGGCGAAAGTATCGTTCGGCGGTACGTCGCTTATCATCATCGTCAGCGTTGTATTGGAGACTCTGAAGCAGATAGAATCACAGATGCTTGTACGTAATTACAAGGGATTTTTAAATAATTAACACCATTTTGAACTCGCAGAATTTTTTTCTGCGGGTTAAAATGCTATAAGGAGGAACACATATTATGAAAATTATTATGTTAGGCGCGCCGGGGGCGGGCAAAGGAACTCAGGCAAAGAAAATAGCCGCGAAATTCAGTATTCCTCACATTTCAACTGGTGATATCTTCAGAGCGAATATTAAAAATGGTACGGAGCTCGGCAAAAAAGCGAAGACGTATATGGATCAGGGTCTGCTCGTGCCGGACGAACTGGTAGTGGATCTGGTCGTAGACCGTGTAAACCAGGACGACTGCCGCGACGGCTATGTTCTTGACGGCTTTCCGAGGACGATACCACAGGCAGAGGCATTGGATAAGGCGCTTGCGAAGCTCGGACAGAAGGTGGACTTTGCGATAGATGTAGATGTGCCGGACGAAAACATCGTACGCCGTATGGGTGGGCGCCGTGCCTGCGTGACATGCGGAGCCACATATCATCTGGAATATGCGCCGACGAAGAAGGACGGCATCTGCGATACATGCGGCGGCGACCTGATTCTCCGCGATGATGACAAGCCGGAGACTGTCGAGAAGCGCCTTGGCGTCTATCATGAACAGACGCAGCCGCTGATAGACTACTATACCAATGCCGGTATCTTGAAAACGGTGGACGGAACCGTGGACATCGAAGACGTATTCCGGGCAATTGTAGAAATCTTAGGAGCGTAGGTTATGCCGATTAGTATAAAATCAGGCAGGGAAATTGAATTGATGACAGAATCCGGACGGATTCTGGAGATTGTCCACGATGAACTTGCCAAAGCATTACATCCGGGCATGAGTACCAAGGACATAGACGTACTCGGGGAAGAAGTGATAAGGAGCTACGGCTGTATCCCTTCTTTCCTCGACTACAACGGCTATCCCGCATCTATCTGCGTATCCGTCAATGAAGAAGTGGTGCACGGCATACCAGATAGACACCGCATCTTAAGAGAAGGTGATATCGTAAGCCTCGACGCGGGGGTCATATATAAGGGATATCACTCCGATGCCGCGAGAACGCATGGCATCGGAGAAATAAGCAGGGAAGCCGCAAAACTGGTAGATGTTACCAGAGAAAGCTTCTTTGAAGGTATAAAATACGCAAAAGAAGGCAATTATCTATTTGAAATTTCGGCAGCTATTGGCAGATATGCAGAAAGCTTCGGATATGGGGTGGTACGGGATCTGTGCGGCCACGGAATCGGAACGAATCTGCATGAAGCACCGGAGATACCGAATTATGAGGTGAACAGAAAAGGCGTGAAGCTCAAAGCGGGGATGACACTTGCGATAGAACCGATGATCAATGCAGGTACCTGGGAAGTAGACTGGCTTGACGACAACTGGACCGTGGTCACACGGGATGGCGCCTTATCTGCCCATTATGAAAATACGGTATTGATAACAGACGATGAACCGAAACTTTTGACCTTATCGAAGTGATTTAAGTAAAGAGGACATTAGATATGGAAGAAGTAAAGACAGGAATGCTTGCAAAATCAAAGGCGGGTCATGATAAGGGTCAGGTTTATGTTATAATGGACACCGATGATGCATATGTATATTTAGCAGACGGCAGGATTAGAACTCTCGGCAGGCTGAAAAAAAGAAAAAAAAGCATATACAGCCCATCAAGAAGGAGTTCGATGTGACAGCAGCAGATGATGCAGCTATAAAACAGATACTTAAAAATTTTAATAAGGATAGAGAGAATCAGGAGGATTTATAATATGTCAAAAGCTGACGTAATTGAGATTGAAGGAACAGTGGTCGAGAAACTGCCTAATGCTATGTTTCAGGTAGAACTTGAGAACGGGCATCAGGTGCTCGCGCATATCAGCGGAAAGCTGCGTATGAACTTCATAAAGATACTGCCCGGAGACAAAGTAACATTGGAATTATCCCCGTATGATCTTTCAAAAGGAAGGATTATCTGGAGAGATAAATAATATTCAAATATCTATTGACTTTGTTTGACAGCTAGTGCTATAATATATAAGCGTGTTTCTGGGCAAAAACTGGAAACGCGCGGAAAACGTAGGCAGAGCAATGGATGAAAGGAGGATTTGACGTGAAGGTTAGATCATCAGTAAAACCAATTTGCGAAAAATGCAAAGTGATTAAGAGAAAAGGAAGCGTTCGCATTATCTGCGAGAATCCAAAGCATAAGCAAAGACAAGGCTAGGTGTTTTCGAGCTTAGGCGCACGGAACTTTCTATCCGTGTTATCAGATTATGCACACAAAATAGGCGGCTGATAGTAGACACACCAGGCGGTGTGTAGGCTATTTAAAATATACAAGGACGCACCATTAGCCGGTGAATATCCTCGTATATTGCTTATAATACCGGCCCGTCATCACGGAGACATCCGGTGGCCGGAAAGGGCGTGCATACCGACACGCCTGGGAGCAGCCAAAGCTCCCCAGTTAGAGACGATATGCAACTAAATGAGACGTGCACAGATTTCACAATTGGCTTTTGCAGGCTTGCCTGCGTAAAGACAGATTGGGAAAGATGTATAGGGCGAAAGCCCGCATCGAGATGCAGCGGAGCGGAATCGAGATGGCACGGCGGGGCAGAATGAAGCCAGCCGGCACAGGGCGAAAGCCCGCATCAAGATGCAGCGAAGCGGAATCGAGATGGCACGGCGGAATTCAATCAAAAAGAAAATGGAGGAAATTCACATGGCTCGTATAGCAGGTGTAGACTTACCAAGAGACAAACGTGTAGAAATCGGACTTACTTACATTTATGGAATCGGAAGGACGAGTGCGACACGTATCCTTAGCGAGGCAGGAGTTAATCCTGACATTCGCTGCAGAGACCTTACAGATGAAGACGTTAAGAAAATCAGTGCTGTAATTGATGAGACGCAGACAGTAGAAGGTGACCTCAGGAGAGAGATTGCCCTGAACATCAAGAGATTGCAGGAAATCGGATGCTACAGAGGTATCCGTCACAGAAAAGGACTTCCGGTCCGCGGACAGAAGACTAAGACAAACGCAAGGACGAGAAAAGGTCCTAAGAGAACAGTAGCGAATAAGAAGAAATAAGCAACACATTAATGAATAAAAAGGAAAGCGTAGGTTAGTTTTATTATGGCAAAGAAAGTTACAAAGAAAGTGACAAAGAAACGTGTCAAGAAAAACGTTGAACACGGACAAGCACACATCCAGTCATCATTTAACAATACGATTGTTACATTGACAGATGCTCAGGGTAATGCTCTTTCATGGGCAAGTGCAGGCGGTCTGGGATTTAGAGGTTCAAGGAAATCTACTCCTTATGCAGCTCAGATGGCAGCTGAGACAGCGGCTAAAGCAGCATTGGTACATGGTTTGAAATCAGTAGACGTAATGGTTAAGGGACCAGGTTCAGGGAGAGAAGCAGCAATCCGTGCACTTCAGGCATGCGGAATTGATGTTACAAGCATCAAGGACGTAACTCCGGTACCACACAATGGTTGCCGCCCACCGAAACGCAGAAGAGTCTAGTGAGCAGCCGCAGGACGGATGCTTACCTTAAGCAAGTAGTGTAGCGGATAGCTGATATCCGCCGTTATAAATAGGAGGAAATCGTAGATATGGCAGTAAACAGAGTTCCGGTTCTTAAAAGATGTCGTTCACTTGGCATGGACCCAATCTATTTAGGAATTGATAAAAAATCCAACAGACAGTTAAAAAGGTCTAACAGAAAGATGAGCGAGTATGGTCTCCAGTTACGTGAGAAGCAGAAAGCGAAATTTATCTATGGCGTATTGGAGAAACCTTTCAGAAACTATTACACGAAGGCAAAGCAGATGAGCGGTATGACCGGTGAGAATCTTATGATTCTTCTTGAGTCAAGGCTTGACAATGTCGTATTCCGCATGGGGCTTGCCAGAACAAGACGTGAGGCAAGGCAGATTGTCGACCACAAGCATGTAATGGTAAATGGAAAACAGATTAACATCCCTTCTTACATTGTGAAAGCTGGTGATGTTGTTGAGATTAAAGAAAAACACAAAAGCTCTCCGAGATACAAAGGAATCCTGGAGGTTACAGGAGGACGTATGGTTCCGGACTGGTTAGAAGTAGATACTGAGAACCTGAAAGGAACTGTTAAGGAACTTCCTGCACGAGATGCAATCGATGTTCCTGTAGACGAGATGTTAATCGTCGAATTATATTCTAAATAATAACCCGTAACACCACAGGAGGTGGACTTAGTGTTTGATTTTAATAAACCGAATATTGAAATAACTGAGATTCCAGAAGATAAAAAGTATGGAAGATTTGTTGTGGAACCTCTGGAAAGAGGTTATGGTACAACATTGGGTAACTCTCTTCGCAGAATCATGCTTTCTTCTCTTCCGGGGTCAGCAATCAGCCAGGTGAAAATCGATGGCGTGCTGCACGAATTCAGTTCAATCCCGGGCGTGAAAGAAGATGTTACCGAAATCGTCATGAATTTGAAATCACTGGCTATCAAGAACACATCTGAGACAGATGAGCCAAAGACAGCCTATATTGAATTTGAAGGCGAGGGTGTTGTAACGGCGGCAGATATCCAGGTGGATCAGGATATTGAGATCATGAATCCTGAAACAGTTATTGCGACACTGAATGGCGGGGCAGACAGCAAATTATATATGGAGCTTACCATCACAAAAGGCAGGGGATATGTAAGTGCTGACAAGAATAAAAACGACGAGTTACCAATCGCAGTAATTCCGATTGATTCCATTTACACCCCGGTGGAGCGTGTGAACCTCACTGTTGAGAATACACGTGTTGGTCAGATTACAGACTTTGATAAATTGACATTAGACGTATATACCAACGGAACTTTGCTTCCGGACGAAGCAGTCAGCTTAGCTGCTAAGGTACTTAGCGAACACCTTAAGCTCTTCATCGACCTTTCGGAAGTGGCCCAGGCAGCAGAGGTCATGATTGAAAAGGAAGACGATGAGAAGGAAAAAGTGCTGGAAATGAGTATTGATGAACTGGAGTTATCCGTACGTTCATACAACTGCTTGAAGAGGGCAGGAATCAATACAGTTGAAGAACTGACAAACAGGACACCGGAAGACATGATGAAAGTTCGAAACCTGGGCCGCAAGTCCCTGGAAGAAGTGCTGGCGAAGTTAGACGAACTTGGCCTGTGCTTAAGCAGAGGGGAAGAATAGAGCAAATTGAACTGCTAATGTTCAAGCGGCTTCCACAACGATAATTATGCTGCCAGTAAGACCAAAAGAGCATGGCAGGACATTTGGCTAGTAAGTCCGAAGAAGCATAACCAGATGTTAGATAATGGAGGATTAGAAAGATGGCAAAATATAGAAAGCTTGGCAGAACATCAAGCCAGAGGAAAGCATTAATCAGAAACCAGGTAACAGCATTGCTCAACCATGGCAAGATTGTTACGACAGAATCAAAAGCGAAAGAAATCCGCAAAGTTGCAGAAGGTCTTATCGCTATGGCTGTTAAAGAAAAAGATAACTTTGAAGAAGTAACGGTCAAAGCCAAAGTTGCCCGTAAGGACAAGGACGGCAAGAGGGTGAAAGAGGTAGTAGACGGCAAGAAGGTTACTGTTTACGACGAAGTTGAAAAGAAGATCAAAAAGGATATGCCAAGCAGACTTCACGCGAGACGTGAAATGCTGAAGATTCTGTATCCGGTGAAAGAGGTTCCGGCTGCACCGGCAGGAAGAAAGAAGAATACAAAGGAAGTAGATCTTGTCGCTAAGATGTTTGACGAGATTGCACCGAAATATGTTGGACGTAACGGCGGTTACACAAGAATCGTAAAGATTGGCCAGCGCAAAGGTGACGCGGCGATGGAAGTTCTTCTTGAACTTGTATAGAATAGCTTAATAAATGTATATTAAAGGGGTCAGGCCCCTATGGATATTTATTCCATAGGGGCCTGACCCCTTTTATCAATATCTTATTTCCACAATATCTTCAATTGAACACTCCAATATCTGGCATAATGTAGCGAATGACAGAATATAAACAATGTAATTTAGGCATATATATTGACTTCGTGAATACGTGAGCCTATAATGAAGCCAACATAATTAATTGCGGAGTGGGTATGAAAGAAACTATTTCCAGAGAACAGTTTATAAAGGCTACATATGAGATTCTCTCCAATGAAGGGATCCATGCATTGAGCATCCGGCGTCTGGGGAAGATGATGGACTGTAATCCTGCCAACATCTATCGGTATTTTACGGGACTTGACGAGCTTGTGCTGTATGCATCGCTTCAGTTCTTAAGCGGGTATCTCAGGGAAGTTGCAGAGTGCTTCGAAAGGATAGAAGACAGCCTGAAGCTTCATTTTGCAGTGTGGAGGTGTTTTGCAGAATCTTCCTTTGAAAAGCCGGAGATATTTGACAATCTGTTTTTTGGAAAATACAGTGGCAGGTTGGACCAGATAATGAAGGAATATTATGAGATATTCCCGGAAGAGATAGGTATGATTGAAAAGGGGAAGGAGGCTATATTTGTAAATGGTGATTTCAGCCATCGGGATTATCTGATGATTGAGAACTGCGTCAGGAATCATAGGCTGAGTGCCGAAGATGCCAGGTTGCTGAACAGTGCGAGCATCCATCTGTATAAAGGATATCTGAAGGATCTGCTGGACGCCAGGCAGCAGGGGCGTCGACCAGACGCAGCCGGAAAGTCGGAGGAATTTATGAAATGCCTGGAAGAGATTGTGTTCCGGTTTGTGACATAATTTTTTGCCCAAAATTAATCGCGATTAATAATTGGTATGACACTGTTCACTGAAAAAAATGTAAAGGAGGAAATACTATGAACCTGGAGGAAATGCTGAAGAAGGAAAAGGAAAAAATCGAATCGAAAATCAAGATAGGCAGCGAGATACTCTACCTAACGAAAGACCAGTGTATCGAGGCAGGTCCGGATGTGGAGCAGACGCTCGAAATTATCGAACGTACGCTGGATGCCCACGGCAGGAAAGAGTATGAGATGCCGGCAAAGATTGGAATCCACCCGTATGATGATGTGTTCTATCATGCAATGCCCGCCTATGTGCCAGGTCAGATGGCGTGCGGAGAGAAATGGATAGAGTGCTATCCGAGGAATCCGAAAGAATATGGGCTTCCGCAGACATCGGGCCTCATGATTCTCAATGAAATACTGACGGGGTTTCCGATGGTCATCATGGACGGGGCATGGCTCACGGCGATGCGCACTCCGGCCGTCACTTCTATAGCTGCCGCGGCACTTCACCCGGATGCGGAGACGTTCGGAATGTTCGGGTGCGGCGTACAGGGAATCGGACATGTCAGATATATCGTCCATAAGCTGATGAACTTGAAGAAGATATACGTCTATGACGTGAGGCGGGAGTCTATGGAGCGGCTTATAGAACAGGTGAAGGACGAAGTAGACGGAGTAGAGCTGATTATGGCTGCATCACCTCAGGAAGTAGCAGAAAACTGTGATGTTATGAGCTCAGCAACTATCATCACAAGGGAGAATATGGCCGTCGTCAAGAAGGAATGGGTTCACGCAGGCCAGACGATACTACCGTGTGACTTGAATACATTCTGGGAAGCGGATATCCAGAGGAATGCCGACAAGTATATCGTTGACAGCCGGGAGGAGCATGTACTGTTTGACGGTATGGGATATTTTCCAGACGGGCTGCCTGAGATATATGCGGAGACAGGGGAAATCGTGGCCGGAATCAAAGAAGGCAGAGAACGGAAAGACGAACTGATTGTATGCTCTAACATAGGCATGTCTGTCTGCGACGTCGCGATGGCGAAGCATATCTTTGACGCTGCCCTGGAAAGAGATCTGGGGACGGTACTGAAACTGTAGATACGATAGCTGTGCCTGCTGCAATAGATAAGATTATAATGCAATGTATTGCGATACGGAGAACCGGGTGGAGGTCTTTGGGGCCTTATATGTCCACACCCGGTTCTTCTGCCGTGCCAAGTTCCGTCCTGCTTTATTTTCATTTTACAGCCTCCTGTGTCTGATTTTTGGTCCAACTGGTATATATAAAATTGTTAAAAAATATCAAAAAGGTATTGACAAATATTTAACGAGGTACTATACTAAGCCCTGAAGAAAGATAAACACTATTACGGGAGGAACATAAAAATGGCGAAGAAAAAGGAAGCGGTACCAGCAGTTGTTGACAGCGTAGAGACTCTCGAAGCTAAAATGAAAGCGATGAGAGAAGCGCAGAAAGTATTTGCTACATACACACAAGAACAGGTTGATAAGATATTTTATGAAGCAGCACTTGCGGCCAACAAGATGCGTATTCCGCTGGCGAAACAGGCAGTCGAGGAGACTGGACGCGGTATCGTAGAAGATAAGGTCATCAAGAACCATTACGCTGCAGAGTATATCTATAATGCATATAAGAACACGAAGACATGCGGCGTAATCGAGGAAGATGCCGCTTTTGGAATCAAGAAGATTGCAGAGCCGATTGGACTTGTAGCGGCGGTCATTCCGACGACGAATCCGACTTCTACGGCTATATTCAAGACACTTATCTGTCTGAAGACGAGAAATGCAATCATCATCAGCCCTCATCCGTCCGCCAAGGCTTCCACAATCGCAGCGGCCAAGATTGTGCTGGATGCCGCTGTAAAGGCAGGTGCTCCGGAAGGCATCATTGGCTGGATTGATGTTCCGTCTCTTGAGCTTACGAACATGGTTATGAAAGACGCAGATATTACGCTTGCTACCGGAGGCCCTGGCATGGTGAAGGCGGCCTACTCTTCCGGAAAACCGGCGCTCGGCGTCGGTGCGGGTAATACTCCTGTTATAATTGATGACACAGCAGATATCAAGATGGCAGTAAGTTCTATTATACATTCTAAGACATTTGACAATGGTATGATATGTGCTTCCGAACAGACGGTAACGGTTCTTGACAGCATATATGATGAGGTGAAGAAAGAGTTTGCGTACAGAGGGTGCTATTTCCTGAAGAAAGGCGAAGAACTCGACAAAGTGCGCAAGACAATAATTATCAACGGTGCCCTTAACAATAAGATACCCGGAAAATCTGCTTTTGAGATTGCGAAGCTTGCAGGTGTCGAAGTACCTGAGGATACGAAGATTCTTATAGGCGAAGTTGAGTCCGTGGATATCTCTGAAGAATTTGCCCATGAAAAGTTATCCCCGGTACTTGGAATGTACAGGGCAAAGACTTATGAAGAGGCTCTTGCAAAAGCAGAACAGCTCGTAGCTGACGGCGGATACGGGCATACGGCTTCTCTGTATGTACATCCGGCCGAGCAGGAGAAGATTGCAAAACACGCAGCAGCGATGAAGACGTGCCGTATACTCATTAACACGCCTTCTTCCCACGGCGGAATCGGTGACTTATACAACTTCAAGCTTGCTCCGTCTCTTACTCTAGGATGCGGTTCCTGGGGAGGCAACTCCGTATCAGAAAACGTTGGAGTAAAACATTTGATCAACATCAAGACGGTTGCTGAGAGGAGAGAAAACATGCTTTGGTTTAGAACGCCTGAGAAGGTATACTTTAAGAAAGGCTGTATGCCTGTAGCGCTTGATGAACTCGGAACAGTTATGAAAAAGAAAAAAGCGTTTATCGTAACGGACTCTTTCTTATATAAGAATGGCTATGTCGCACCGATTGAAGAGAAACTAGACGAGATGGGCATCCAGCATACATGCTTCTATGAAGTGGCACCAGACCCGACGCTGCAGTGTGCGCGGAAGGGCACCGATCAGATGAAGCAGTTCGAGCCTGACACGATTATCGCCCTTGGCGGAGGCTCCGCTATGGACGCAGCCAAGATCATGTGGGTGATGTACGAGCATCCGGAAGCAGACTTTGAAGACATGGCGATGGATTTCATGGATATACGCAAGAGGGTGTACACCTTCCCGAAGATGGGTGAGAAAGCATACTTTGTGGCGATTCCTACTTCTTCAGGAACAGGCTCCGAGGTGACGCCATTTGCAATCATCACAGATGCAGACACAGGTGTCAAATGGCCGATCGCCGATTACGAGCTGCTCCCGAATATGGCTATTGTCGATGTAGACAACATGATGACACAGCCAAAAGGACTTACAAGCGCTTCTGGTATCGATGTCATGACGCACGCAATTGAGGCATACGTATCTATCATGGCAACAGACTATACGGACGGACTTGCGATGAAAGCTGTGAAAAACGTATTTGAGTATCTGCCTTCTGCATACGAAAACGGAGCAAATGATCCAAAAGCACGTGAGATGATGGCTAACGCCTCCTGTATGGCAGGCATGGCATTCGCCAATGCATTTCTCGGACTCAACCACTCCATGGCGCACAAGCTAGGCGCGTTCCACCATCTGCCGCATGGTGTTGCCAATGCAGTCGTCCTCACAGAGGTTATCAGATATAACGCAGCAGAAGTGCCGACCAAGATGGGGACATTCTCACAGTACGAGTATCCACATGCACTAGCAAGATACGCAGAACTGGGACGCTTCGCAGGATGCCAGGGCAAGGATGACCAGGAAGTACTCGACAGCTTCATAGCAAAGCTGGAAGATCTAAAAGAAAAGATAGGTATCAAGAAGACAATCAAAGATTACGGCATCGACGAGAAATACTTCTTAGATACATTGGATGACATGGTAGAGCAGGCATTCAACGACCAATGCACAGGAGCGAATCCAAGATATCCGCTCATGAAAGAAATCAAAGAAATATACCTGAAATGCTACTACGGTAAATAAAATCTATAATTTGGGACGTAACCTTTTTGAAGTTTGTTACGTCCCAAATTGCTTTTAACGGTGTACCTATATGGCAACAGCCCTGTACCTTTTTAATATAGTTAAAATATTAACAATAAATTTAACATAAAAAAATAAGTTAAATATATATCAATTTACTCTTCCCAAATGGATTTATGGGGTGTATAATGACAGTATCTAATAAATGAACGGTGTAAATACTAAAAGGAGGCAGGGCTATGAACATGGAAAACGCTGTATTGATTGTTGAGAGACCACATAAGAAGGTGTATAAATGTGACAAGGACATTGTCAAAGTATTCAACCTGGAGCATCCGAAGGCGGACGTGTTTAATGAGGCGTTGAATACCGCGAGGGTGGAGGCAGCCGGACTTGATATACCGAAGGTTAAGGAAGTGACGGAGATTGACGGGAAGTGGTCCCTTGTCATCGAATATAAAGATGGCAAGACGCTGGAAGAGATGATGGCTGTGGATGCGGATAATATGGAGAAGTATATGGAGGATTTTGTGGATCTCCAGCTTCAGATGCACGGCAGAAAATCGCCTCTGCTCAACAAGCTTCATGATAAGCTGGCGCGGCAGATAAATGGCTTGAAAGAACTGGACGCGACGACAAGATATGATCTGCTCACGCGGCTTGACAGCATGCCAAGGCATGATAAAGTCTGCCACGGGGACTTTAATCCGAGCAATGTGATTGTAGGAAAGAACGGTAAGATGACAATCGTCGACTGGGCACATGCCACGCAGGGAAATGCCAGCGCGGACGCAGCCATGACGTACCTGCTGTTCGCTTTGAAGGACGGAGAGACAGCGGACCTATATCTGAAGATATTCTGCAGGAAATCCGACACTGCAAGGCAGTATGTGCAGCAGTGGCTTCCAATCGTGGCTGCCGCTCAGCTTGCCAAGGATAATGAACTGGAAAAGGACTTCCTCATGAAGTGGATAGATGTAATGGACTATCAGTAAAAAACATAGCGGTTTGGTGTGGTGTCTAGATAGCGAAAATCCGGAGAAGAATATGTGTATTCTTCTCCGGATTATTTTTCCTGCCAGATGTGCTGCAAACTTTTAAACTACCAGAACACGTTGCCGCCTACGTTGATTCCTGAAGCACCCGTCCATGCGGCATTGAATGAATAGCAGTTAAGAACCGCTGAATGCCTTGCGCCGCCAAGCGCCGCCTGAGCGGCGGAATAGGCAGACTGTGACGGCCCTCTTGCCAGAACCCGGTTCAGGCTCCCGTCCCATGTAGGCGCGAACTGGCCTGACTGGTAGATGACTCCTTTGATAGTATTTGGGTAACTCGGACTGGCTACCCGGTTCATGATAACTGTGGCAACAGCCAGCATGCCATCGTAGCTGCCGCCGGCCTCGCACTCAAGTATAGCGGCAAATAACGCTGTATCAGATACATTGGCATCCATGGAACCTCCGTTGTTGACAGTCCCTCCGTTATTGCCGTTCGTATTGTTGTTTTTATTACCATTGTCAGTCTTGCCCGGCGCTGTAGTAGAGCCGGCAACAGAATTATCCTGGGCGGTTCTGCTTGCCGCCGCCGCGGCCTTCGCACGTTCGAGCTGTGCACTGTACTCGGACAATTCACCTGAAGTAGAAGATATCTTCGCATTTAATGCTTCCTGTTTGGATTCCAGGTCGCTTTGCAATCCCGCTAATTCTTCTTGTTGTGTTTCTAAGGTTCCTTGTTTCTTCTCGATGTCGGCACGGGCTGTCTGAAGTTCGTCCAACATCTGTCTGTCGTATGTACTTATATTGGTTACAAATTCTGCCTTGTTCAAAAAATCCGCCATGTTTTCGGATGAAAAAAGAATCTCGAGCAATGAGGCGCTGCCGCCTTCATACATGAACTTAATCCTATCCTTCATGGCATCATACTGGGCATCCTCATTAAGCTTAGCGGCGGCTACGTCCAGCTTGGACTTTTCAACCGCGGCAGACAGCTCCTCTATCTTGGAGGATGTTGCATCCAGTTCATCACACAAAGCGGACAACTGACTGTTGAGGTCGTTGAGCTCCCCCTGCAGATCAGAAGTCTTTCCTTCTAACTCGTTTGTTGAAGGTTCTGCATATACCGATGTATTAACAGAAGCAATTGTTACGGCGCAAGTAAGACACATAGCAGCACGCAATATACGTTTCTTTTTCGTACTCTTCATATACATTTCCTTTCCCTTTTTAGCGAGTGCTTTTCTATTATACAACAAATTGCTTTATAAAGCAAATTTTGTTAAAATAGTACATAGAATGTATGGACGTGGAGGAAAGGACCTTATGAGAAAATTCGAAGAAGAACACTATAAGTATGAAAATATCAAAGATGCGTTGTATCCGTGGATCAAGGAGGAGTTAACCGATAATCAGGCACTCAACGGAAAACATATTTCCGAAAAAGATACCCCTGTCGTATCCTTTGTCGGGCAATTGAAGATAATATTCGTAATCAAACGCGGCGATGACACGTTCGAGGTGTTGAAGGATAATATGCTGCCGCCCGACTGCGATATAGAGGAATTATATCATCTGTCATGTGAAAATCTGATAAGAGATGTAGAATTTGTAATAGGAAATACATGGTATGGCGCCTTTGCTATTATTGCTGACGGGCATCATGAATGCAGCTCGCTCTGCTTTAAGCATATATGGCAGGTGTGCGTAGATAAGCTGAAGGATGATATAATAGTAATGGCACCGACGAAAGATATGGTTCTATTTGCGGCAGCGGGGCAGGAGGATGTGGTCAGGAAGATGGTTGACCACGGAAGACAGGCGTATGAAAGCTCTTCAGATAAGATCAGTCAGTCGCTGCTTATGTTTTCTAAGGACAGAAAGGAACTGACGGCATATGGCGAAGAATATTAAGATGGTGGCATTTGACCTGGATGGTACGCTGCTGACGACGGAAAAGGTATTTACAAGGCGCGCAAAGGACGCCATAACAAGAGCCGCCGCCCAGGGGATAGTAATGCTTCCTGCTACGGGGAGGCCGCTGACGGCTATCCCGGAAGAGATTTTGTATTTTCCGGGAATCAGGTACACCATTACTGCCAATGGTGGACGGGTCATAGATACGGCCCGCGGCAAAGTAATATTTGAAGAACTTGTCCCACCAGAGATTGCACGAAAAGTATTGGATATTTACGAACATTATGATACACTACGAGAAGTATATTATGACGGAGCCGGATTTGCAGAAGAGAAGATGCTCGGGCGGATTACAGATTTCTTCGGAACATCAGCGATGGCAGACTATATTCTTTCCACAAGGACGCCGGTAGCTGATATCAGAAGAAAATTTGAATCCGAAGGCAGAGCGGTAGACAAAGTACAGGCGGTATTTGCTGATTTGTCAGATAAGCAAAAAGCGCTAGACGAACTGAAGACGGTAGCCGGAATCGAAGTGACAGGGGCGCTTGTCAATAATATTGAAGTAAGTGTGCAGGGAGTCAACAAAGGCAACGCGCTCTTACAGCTTGGCAAGATGCTTCATATTAAAAGGGAAGAGATTTTGGCGCTCGGGGACGGTGCTAATGATATAGAAATGCTGAAAAAAGCCGGATTCGGCGTTGCTATGGAAAATAGTTCTGATGAAGTGAAAAATGCGGCAGACTTCGTGACAGTATCAAATGATGAGGAAGGCGTTGCCAGGGTAATTGAAGAGTATGTGTTGTAACCTTATGGCATTAGCTGTATAAGATGTGGCACAGGGTGCAGCAAGTGATTGCGGATACGCTGTGGATTAAGAAGGGAGAAAAGAATGTTAGATGTTATTAAAGTTATTATTCTGGGGATTGTAGAAGGAATCACGGAATGGCTGCCGGTCAGCAGCACAGGGCATTTGATACTTGTGGGGGATGTGCTGAAGCCGGGCATGTCGGCTGGATTTATGGAGATGTTTAACGTGGTTATCCAGCTCGGGGCTATCATGGCAGTCGTCGTGCTGTATTTCCACAAGCTGAATCCGTTTTCTCCGCGCAAGTCAAGGAAACAGAAGATGCTCACATGGCAGATGTGGATTAAAGTAGTAATTGCGTCAGTTCCGGCTGGAATTATCGGCATACTGTTTAATGATATTCTTGACGAACTGTTCTATAAACCGTTACCAGTAGCAGTTATGCTCATACTGTACGGCGTGCTGTTTATCATAATCGAGAACCGCAATGCCCACAGGAAACCAAGCATTAACCGGATATCTGACCTCACGGTGCCGATGCTGCTATGGATAGGTTTCTTCCAGATGCTTGCGCTGATTCCGGGGACATCCAGGTCAGGTGCGACTATCGTAGGTGCACTGATTATCGGAGTTTCAAGAGAGATTGCGGCAGAATTCACTTTCTTCCTTGCAATACCGGCAATGTTTGGGGCAAGCCTCATAAAGCTCATCAAGTTCGGGTTCCACTTTACCGGCGCAGAATTTGGTCTGCTCATGCTAGGGTGTATCGTATCCTTCGGGCTGTCCATCGTGGCAATCCGTTTCCTGATGGGATATATCAAGAAGCACGACTTCAAAGTATTCGGCTGGTACCGGATTGTGCTGGGCGGGATTATAGTCATAACTGCCGCTGTGCAGCTTGTGCTGAAATAAATGGGGGTTTAAGTAAAGTGGGCGGCGTGCGGGGAGCCGGGTGGCAGATGCTTCGATGCGTCCGAGGCTCCGACTATTTCACGTATCCCTAACCCTGCGGAATGCGCGCCGATAGCGGCTTGCACCCCGCAGGATAAGGGCTACGGAAAGGATTCTCCGCCTCTCCCGCTTACACCTGCGCATCTCCCACCCGGCTCCCCGCCCGCTATCTACTTCACTTAACAAGGGCGAGAGCGGTCGTGTAACGTTACTGGACAGCGGATGAACGATGGCTGCGTGAGGTGAATGATAATATATAACAAGCACAATATGTGTAGCTAGTGTGTATATAGTCGCTGTTAAGCGTTTGCAGCGAGGCGTACTCGCCATTGCCGCAAGAAGAGCCGGAATCAGACAGGGCATGTTATCTCGAATAACATCCACATATCTGATTCCGGCTCTTCTCATATTAGGATTTCTTTTCGGAAAAGTGTTTAGCTTGCTTAGCCTTTTATCACTATGCTGACACAGCCAAAGCGCTTCTATCAGCCAGCAACGTCACACAGCCACCTCCGCCCGTGCCAGTAAAGTAGATAGCCGCTGGGGAGACAGGGGACATATGCGCAGGTAA
>NZ_KQ236746.1:382515-400476 GCF_001185345.1 Dorea sp. D27
AGGATAAGGGCTACGGAAAGGATTCTCCGCCTCTCCCGCTTACACCTGCGCATCTCCCACCCGGCTCCCCGCCCGCTATCTACTTCACTTAACAAGGGCGAGAGCGGTCGTGTAACGTTACTGGACAGCGGATGAACGATGGCTGCGTGAGGTGAATGATAATATATAACAAGCACAATATGTGTAGCTAGTGTGTATATAGTCGCTGTTAAGCGTTTGCAGCGAGGCGTACTCGCCATTGCCGCAAGAAGAGCCGGAATCAGACAGGGCATGTTATCTCGAATAACATCCACATATCTGATTCCGGCTCTTCTCATATTAGGATTTCTTTTCGGAAAAGTGTTTAGCTTGCTTAGCCTTTTATCACTATGCTGACACAGCCAAAGCGCTTCTATCAGCCAGCAACGTCACACAGCCACCTCCGCCCGTGCCAGTAAAGTAGATAGCCGCTGGGGAGACAGGGGACATATGCGCAGGTATAAGCGGGAGGGACGGAGAATCCTCACCAGATTCCTTGGCCCGTGGGGTGTTAGCCGCTATCGGCGAACATTCCACAGGCTTAGGAATCTGTGTGATAGTCGCAGTCCCGGACGCATCGCAGCAGATGCCCCCTGCCTTCCCAGCGGCGTCAACTTCACTAAACTCACATTTCATTGCAGATTCTACTTGTTTTTCCCGGAAAACATGATAAAATATGTACTAGACTTGTATTTTTATGCAGAATAATTTATCAATTAAATTTGGAGGAATACTATTATGAAATTGAAGAAGCTAATGAGTGTACTGTTAGTTGGGGCATGTGTTGTCTCCCTGGCGGCATGTGGTTCCAAGAAGGAAGAGAAAAGTGACGACGGGGATAAAAAGTCCAAAGACACGCTCGTAATGGCTACGAACGCAGAGTTCCCGCCATATGAGTTCCGTGAAGGAGACAAGATTGTCGGAATTGATGCAGAGGTAGCGCAGGCTATCGCCGATCAGCTTGGAATGGAGCTGAAGATTGAGGATATGGCATTTGACTCTATCATTCCTGCCGTTACAAGCGGGAAAGCTGACTTTGGCGCAGCCGGGCTTACGGTGACAGAGGACCGTAAAAAGAATGTTGACTTTACAGATACTTATGCAAAGGCTACCCAGGTAATCATGGTGAAGGAAGACAGCGATGTGGCAGGGCCGGACGATCTGGAAGGCAAGAAGATAGGTGTACAGCTTGGAACGACAGGCGATATGTATGCCGGAGACATCAAAGATGCAGAAGTAGAACGTTACAATAAAGGATTCGAGGCGGTCCAGGCTGTACAGCAGGGCAAGATTGACGCTGTAGTCATCGACGGCGAGCCTGCCAAAGAATTTGTAAAGCAGGCGGAAGGAATCAAGATTCTGGATGAAGCGTTTACAGAGGAAGAGTATGCGCTTGCAGTAGATAAAGGAAATGATGATCTGCTCAAGAAGATCAATGACGCGCTGAATGACCTGAAAGAAAATGGCAAGCTGGATGAAATCGTAGATAAATACATCAATGCAGATGATGCAGAATAAAGAGATAAGGATGTAGAGTATGTTACAGACATGGCAGGATAAATTCGTTGCAAATTTTATACAAGATAACCGCTGGAAATATCTGTGGGACGGTCTGAAAGTTACGCTTCAGATTACATTTTTTGCTGTGCTCATCGGTATTGCGCTTGGATTCCTCGTGGCTATCGTGCGCTCCACTTACGACAGGACGGGAAAGCTTAAGATTCTGAATCTGCTGTGCAAGCTGTACCTGACGGTCATACGTGGAACTCCTGTTGTCGTACAGCTGCTTATCATATACTTTGTCATATTCGGAAGCACGGATGTCGATAAGGTATTCGTAGCAGTTTTGGCGTTCGGCATCAATTCGGGAGCTTACGTTGCGGAGATATTCCGTTCTGGCATCATGTCCATCGACAATGGACAGTTTGAAGCAGGGCGGAGCCTGGGATTCAATTACGTCCAGACGATGATACATATTATAATGCCGCAGGCATTTAAGAATGTACTGCCTGCGCTTGGAAATGAATTTATCGTGCTCCTGAAAGAGACATCCGTATCCGGCTATATCGCCATGCAGGATCTGACAAAGGGCGGGGATATCATAAGGAGCCAGACATTTGACGCTTTTATGCCCCTTATTGGTGTTGCTCTTATCTACCTGGCTATGGTATTGATATTTACAAAGCTTGTAAATATGCTGGAAAGGAGGTTAAGGAGCAGTGACCATTAACGGAGAGACATTGATTAAAGTAGAAGATCTGCATAAAATATTCGGGGAGCTGCATGCACTTGACGGAGTTTCTGAAGAGATACGCAAAGGGGAAGTGGTCGTTGTCGTAGGACCGTCAGGTTCCGGCAAGTCTACCTTCCTGCGTTCGCTGAATCTGCTGGAAGTGCCATCCAGAGGGCATGTGTACTTTGAAGGCACCGATATTACCGGCAGGAATGTGGATATCAACAAGCACCGACAGAAGATGGGGATGGTATTCCAGCATTTTAACCTGTTCCCCCACAAGACGATACTGCAGAATATCACGCTGGCTCCTGTCAAGCTTCTGAAGAAGAGCAAAGAAGAAGCGGAAAAGAAAGCCATGGATCTGCTCAGGCTCGTAGGGCTGGAGGAAAAGGCGGACGCCTACCCTTCCCAGCTGTCCGGCGGACAGAAGCAGAGGATAGCTATCATACGTTCTCTGGCTATGAATCCGGAGGTGATGCTTTTTGATGAACCGACGTCTGCCCTTGACCCTGAGATGGTAGGGGAAGTGCTGGAGCTGATGAAAAAGCTTGCACAGGACGGTATGACCATGGTCGTGGTGACCCATGAGATGGGATTTGCCAAGGAAGTGGCCACCCGGGTCATCTTTATGGATGAAGGACGAATCAAGGAACAGGGAAGTCCGGCAGAGTTCTTCGGAAACCCAAAAGAACCAAGGCTTCAGGAGTTTCTTTCGAAGATATTATAACATTTAGATTATAGAAAAGATGAATACACTGCAGAGAGCTGTTCAGATATCAGCTCTCTGCTTTTGATTTCCAAGCAGGGCTGAAGCACATAGATTATCAATTAGGACATAAAAATTACCTGTGTTATCATATAAGCAGTAACGTATATAGTGATGCTGCAGCATTGAAAGGAAATCTGGTGGGAATCCAGGACAGTTAAGATTCTTATTGGTGGGAAAGGACAGCGGTTGCGCTGTCTTTTCTTTGCCGATTTTTGCATAGGAAATTTATTTGGAACTACCGGAACCCGCGTTCTTTATTCTAGAATACTAACAAGAGGGATGAAAATCTGCAGGATTATTGGAATACGAATATCAGAAAGGTAGTCAAGTGATGGGAGAGATAAAAGAGTTTCACTGTACATACGACAATTCCGCTGGTGTCAATGAAGAGGTGACCCGTAAGCTTAACTTACAGTTTCCCGACGCATACATGCACTGGGAGACGATGGCGGTCCTGTCCAAGGCGCTGAAGGTGCACGTCGGAGCATCCTTCTGCGAACTGCCTTTCTGTCATACGGCTAAGGCCGAAGCAATGGACGGCCTATACGATTCTGGTCGTCCATTTGCTGCAGTCCCACACTTCATTGACGATGTCCTGATAGAATTCAGGTTCATGGCAGATGAGAAGCATAGTCCCGCGGTATTCCTCTAACGCAGACTTCAGGGCATCCTTTGCGTCTGTATCGAGATGGTTGGTAGGCTCGTCCAGGAGCAGGACATTGGTATCGCGGTTCACAAGCTTGCACAGGCGTACCTTCGCCTGCTCCCCGCCGCTGAGCACCCGCACCTGGCTCTCGATATGCTTTGTCGTGAGCCCGCACTTTGCAAGGGCAGAGCGCACTTCATACTGGCTTAAGGAAGGGAATTCCTGCCAGATCTCTTCGATGCAGGTCGTCTTGTTGTTATAATCCCCTTCCTGCTCGAAATAGCCGGGCAGTATATTCTCCCCTGCTTCGCATGTGCCGGAAAGCGAAGGGACAAGACCGAGGAGACTTCGGATCAATGTCGTCTTACCGATGCCATTGGCCCCGGTCAGGGCAATTTTCTGCCCCCTTTCAAGCGCGAAGTTCAGCGGTTTGGAAAGTGGTTCGTCATATCTGATTACGAAATCCCGGACTTCAAAGATATATTTGCCAGGCGTACGCCCGAGGCGGAAATGAAACTCCGGTTTGGGCCGCTTGGCCGCCAGTTCGATGACGTCCATCTTATCCAGCTTTTTTTGTCTCGACATGGCCATGTTGCGGGTGGAGACCCGGGCCTTGTTCCTGGCAACAAAGTCCTTAAGCTGGCTGATTTCCTGCTGCTGCCGTTTGTAGGCAGCTTCCAGCTGTGCTTTTTTGACCTCGTATACTTTTAGGAATTCGTCATAATCCCCTACATACCGGTTCAGTTCCTGATGTTCCATATGGTAGATGATATTGACCACATCATTTAAGAACGGGATGTCATGGGATATGAGGACAAAAGCATTTTCGTATTCTTCAAGGTAGCGCTTCAGCCAGTTGATATGCTCTTCATCCAGATAATTGGTAGGCTCATCGAGCAGCAGTATATCCGGCTTCTGAAGAAGCAGCTTCCCGAGCAGGACCCGTGTCCTCTGGCCTCCGCTTAAGTCGGTGACATCCTTCTCAAGTCCGATGTCCATTAGTCCTAGCGCACGAGCCACTTCTTCTGCCTTGGCGTCTAAGACATAAAAATCGTGTAGCGTCAGTGTATCCTGTATCGTACCCAGCTCTTCCATCAGAAGGTTCATGCTGTCTTCGTCCGCCGAGCCAAGCGCGGTGCAGATATCGTTCATCCTTGCCTCCAGATCAAAGAGATGGGAGAAAGCAGATTTTAAGGCGTCACGTATGGTCATCCCTTTTTCCAGAACGGTATGCTGGTCCAAGTAGCCTATGTGGATGTCTTTGGCCCATTCTATTTTGCCTGCATCCGGCATCAGCCTGCCGGTTACGATATTAAAAAAGGTTGATTTTCCTTCTCCGTTCGCGCCTACAAGACCGATGTGCTCTCCTTTCTGCATACGGAAAGAGACATCATGGAAAATGGCGCGGTCGCCGAAGCCATGGGAAAGATGATCTACAGTTAAAATGCTCATGGTTCTATAACTCCTTTGCTGCTGCCATAGGTGGACAGCAGTATCAATATAACATATAATAATGTGAGTTGTCTATCAGAGAAAGCGGGGGGCGGTGGACTTACCGGCCGCAATCTCTTTGTTGATCCTGTTGCGGAGCTGAATCATATACATGTCTGATTTCGGAAACCGCTTGAACGTCAGAGGCTCTGCCAGATTTTCTTCAATAAGCTCCATGACATAGTCCCTGCTTGTGAGGGATTCCAGCAGACGGCAGGCCCGAAGGTCGCAGAGCGCTTCGTAGTGGACCATCATGCGTATGGATTCTTCCGGCTGTCCGCCGGCCCCCGGATATACGAGGAACGGATCGCCTGCCGGGAAGCCTCCCCCTGCGTCTGTGACTTCATACGGGTTGATATGCTCAAGGGAGAACTGGCTGTTATAAAAATTATATCCCCAGTGCAGGATACCGATGATATCATACTTATATAGCTGGATGCCATAGATTCGGTTGCGCAGCGACGGCATGGACATGAACCGGTTGCTCACTTCGAGGTACTGTTCGACGCAGTAATAGGTCCACATATCGGTAAGCCCGTGCCCGAGGAACTCGTCAATCTCATTATTGCCGGGAATCGGTTTGTCTACGAGGCCGTGCCGGTAGAATTCGTAGCTTGAGAGGGCGTCGAAGGTATGGAAGCCTTCCAGCAGGCCCGCCACAGATTCTTTCGCCTGCCGGTACGTATCCAGGTCATCCGGGCGGGGCTCATCCGACAGATGGAAGTAGGTAACCTTATCTATGCCCCATTCTTTGAGCCTGCCGGTTAGCTCGGGCAGGAAGGCGTGGAGAAAGCGGGTATATTCTCCGACGGCTGGCGTGTGCCAGCCGAATATCTTTTCCTGCCGTCCTCCTACGTCGGCCATGATCTTCGGCGGATATTTGGCGCCCCACTGGGAGAAAAGATGGGACATCTCAAAGTATTCTATGCCGCATGCACGGCAGAGGTCCACCCAGCGTTTCAGCCGGCTGAAGCCAAAGGTATAAGTACCGTCTTCTACAGTGACGTCTATGAGCTGTACCGTGGTCCTGTCCCCTCCGAAAGCCGTGTCAAGAGCAGGAGTGAATAATGGGGTCAGCATCATGTTGCATCCCCTGTCCGTATATTCCAGGAAAAAGTTCTTTAAGATTGCCCAGTGCTTCTCAGAAAATACAGGGACATGATAGTAGTCTGCAAGGCAGTCTGCATGCATCCATTCCGTGTGCAGAATCTCCTGCTTCGGCAGCACGGCATCATATATGGTGACGGAGCTTTCCGCGCTGCAGAGCGTCCGCCCCTCATCCACCAATGATATTTCTATCGGATATACGCCAGGAACCATATCTTCCGGGACTCTGATATCAATCCAGAGGCTGCGCCACATTCCGGGATAGATGTATGTAGTGTCATCGGCCAGGTCCCGCAGCAGATCGGGGTACATTCCCGATGTGGTCCTCAGATAGTTGTCATCTGTCTCAGGATTGCATGCGCGCCCTACGGGAACGTTCTGCACATTGCGCACCCGGATGAAGTCCTTTATCGGTGACTGGATGACGACGTTAGCCTCCGTCTTGAAAAAGGTGCCGGAAACGGTGCAGGCGGCCTGGAAGGATACGGTCTCTCCTTTCAGAGAGCTTAAGGGAAGGCACTCCGGCCGGTAGACGGGAGTCTCGTCCGGGAAGACCTTCGCAAGTGAGCTGAGCAGCTTTATTTCATAAACGGGTGTCTGTGAATCCATTACACGTAAACCTCTCTTTCTTCATTTTTATAGCTGTAGAAATATTGTACGTTGTTAGGACGGCATTGTATAGGACAAACGACCATTTCCTTATAGAAAATACTGATATAGCTATAGAAGATGACTATGCAAATTCAGGAAGAATATGATTCTGTATTGGCGGGAAGCAGCAGCATGTGCTAGAATGACTGTTATAAACGCAAGTAAAAAATCAGGAGAGAAAAACTATGAAGTACGAACGGATCAGGAAAGGGATGTTTCTGGAGCGTCCGAACCGTTTTATCGCATATATTGAATCAGACGGAAGGAAGGAGACGGTTCATGTCAAGAACACGGGCCGCTGTACAGAGCTGCTCGTGCCAGGGGCAGAAGTATATATACAGAAGTCGGACAACCCGCAGCGGAAGACGGGATGGGACCTGATCAGCGTCAGGAAAGGGGACCGCATAATCAACATGGATTCCCAGATACCGAACCGGGTGGTACAGGAATGGATGGAAGAGGGACATTTCGCAGAGGGCATCGACCTCATCCGTCCAGAGTATCCGTACCGTAATTCCAGAATCGACCTGTATGTGGAGACCGGGGACAGGAAGATTCTTGTGGAGGTGAAGGGCGTGACGCTGGAAGAAGACGGCGTCGTGCGGTTTCCGGACGCCCCGAGCGAGAGGGCCGTCAAACATGTGGAAGAGCTTACGGAAGCTGTGAAGGAAGGATATGAGGCATATGTATTCTTTGTCATACAGATGAGGGGTGTGCGCTGCTTTGCTCCGAACATGGACACGCACCCGGCTTTTGGAGAGGCGCTTAGAAAAGCAGCGGGAGGCGGCGTCCATGTCGTGGCATACGACTGCGAGGTGTCCATTGACAGTATCACGCTTGCCGAAGAAGTCCCGGTGATTCTTCACGAGCCTCTTCTGTACGAGCTGGCTGAACCTCTCGTTGGCTGGTACCGCAGGAATAAGAGAGAACTGCCATGGAGAAAGCAGCCGGATGCCTATCACGTATGGGTGTCGGAAATCATGCTCCAGCAGACGAGAGTGGAAGCCGTGAAGCCCTATTACGAGCGCTTCCTGAAAGCACTTCCGACGGTAAGGGATCTGGCAGAAGCAGATGAGGATACGCTTTTAAAGCTCTGGGAAGGACTTGGATACTATAACAGGGTGCGCAATATGCAGAAGGCGGCACAGCAGATTATGCTGGACTACGGCGGCGAGTTCCCGGGAACTTATGAGGAGATATTGTCTCTGAAAGGGATTGGAAGCTATACTGCCGGGGCGGTCAGCGCGTTTGCCTACGGTATCCCGAAACCTGCCGTGGACGGAAACGTGCTGAGGGTCGTCTCGAGGATACTGGCAAGCACCGAGGATATTATGAAGCAGGGCGTCCGCAAAGATATAGAGAAAAAGCTGGAAGAAGTCATTCCCCCGGACGCAGCCAGCGACTTTAACCAGGGACTGATTGAGCTCGGCGCTATTGTCTGCCTGCCAAACGGAGAGCCAAAATGCGGGGAATGTCCGGCAGGCAGGCTGTGCAGGGCACATCGGATGGGTATAGAGTCGGAACTGCCGGTAAAGAAAAAGCAGCGTGCGCGTCGCATCGAGGAGCGTACGGTATTTATCTTCCGGGACGGAGAGATGGCGGCTGTCAGAAAGCGGCCGGGAAAGGGGCTGCTCGCCGGAATGTATGAGCTTCCCAATGTCGAGGGCAGGCTGACAAAAGAGGAGGCGCTTAGCTATAGCAGGCACATCGGGCTTGCCCCGATTCACATAAAGTGCCTTGGGGATGCAAAGCATATTTTCAGCCATGTCGAGTGGCACATGACAGGATACCTCATCCGGGTGGACGAACTGGAGAATTCCTGTTCCGAAGATTTCCTGTTCATCCACCCGGATGAAGTCCAGGAGAAGTATCCGGTACCCGCTGCATTTGAACATTATGCAGACTATATCGACATCCGGCTTGGACAGGAGAAGTACAGGCAGTAGAGCGGCCACGGGGCGAGGGGCACGAGTACGGCTGCGGGGAGGGACGCAAGGGTCGGCGGACAGAAAAAAAGAAGGGGCCAGGCCCCTTCTTTCCATGAATTTTTACAGTCTTTCGTTGTTGTCCCGCATGAACTTGTACTCTGCAACAGAGCGGTCAAATCCTTCGATGTGGACATAGAACCATTTTACAATGTTTTCTTCCACTTTCTCGACGAAAGCCTCTGACGGTCCTTCCTCTTCCTGAAGCATCTCCTGAAGTTCACTGATGGTCTGCTTGAATACTTCATGCTGTGCTTTGTGTTTCTCGTATCCCGGATATTCGATGTCTTTTTGAAGCTGTTCCTCTGCCTTGAAATGGTAATCTGTATAATCGGACAGATAGTCAAGCGTCTTGATGGCGGTAAGCTTCTCGTTACCCCCTTCACAGCTCTCGAGCAGACCGTTCATTCTCCCAATCAATTCTTTATGCTGAGAGTCGATCATCTCATTTCCTGTTACCAGATTCTCACTAAATTCTGCTTGCATATTCTTCATCTCCTTTTTATTGTGTTAAACCAGCCGTTCAGATTGGCTGATGGGAAAGCTTCGGCGCTTTCTTTTCCTGAGTTACATACACGAGCGGATAGAGGACGCAAGCCATTGCTGCTGCGGCGATGACATCCGTCACGGAATGCTGCTTCAGGAACATGGTGGATAGAATAATCAAAAATGCCATGATATATGTGCCGTACTGGATTGTCTTATGCTTCTTAAGCGCACTGCTGTGGGACACTGCTATGGCAACTCCGATGGAATTAAACACGTGGATGCTTGGCAGGACGTTGGTAGGTGTATCGGTAGTATAGAGCCTCTGTACCATATCCACAAATATGTTGTCCCTTTCAAATACGACCGGCCGGAGATTCAGACCGTTCGGGAACACCGAGCAAATGATGAGGAAAATCGTCATCCCTGTAAACAAAAACGCGGTGAGCTGGTAAAATCCTTTTCTGTCGGTAAAGAAAAAATAACCGATAGCAAGTGCGATAAAGAAGAACCAGAGAAGATAAGGCACTATAAAGTATTCCACAAAAGGAATATAGTCGTCCAGCGGAGAATGTATCAGGTAAAAATGACTGTTTACATGCTTTTCCAGATAGACGAACCATGGCATATAGATGAATACATATAAGAACACCCATGCGTGCCTGTATTTTTTAATAAAATGCGTTACCTTATTCCAGGCTTTCATTCATATTACCCCTTTTTCTTTTTCGGCCAATGATATCATATTCTTGGTTCAACACGGATTATAACATGAAAAAAAAGAATCAACAACAATGTTCATTATTTGTTAATAATTTTCATTTTGTTTTTCAAAAATCTGCATGTCGTAGCAGCGGATTCCTTCCGCAAGGGCGGCTTCTGTCCGGAGCGTCCACACAGCAACAGGGGTATGGGCCAGAGAGCGGAGGACAGATACGCTGAGATTCGGGAGATCTGCAAGCTTATAGGAGATGAAGTCCGGCCTTCCAAGAAAATCTGTGAGGAGATAGCGTACCATAAGCCGCAGAAGCCACGGCTCTCTGCTTTTCTTTTTCGTCAGGTTGTCAGACAGCTGCCCCCGCAGCACTTCCGGCGCATGCAGACGGAACCAGCGCAACCCCATCGTGTTGAACGACTGGACTAGATAAGGCCCGTGATAACTTTTCAGCGTCTCACATAACACGCTGCAGATATCAGTGGCAGAAGAGGGAATCTTCATCTCGATAAGCAGCGGTACCTGTCCGTTGACGAGGGAGAGCACGTCCGTGAACAGAGGGATATGCTCTTTCGTATCAAACAGACGGTATCTTTCCAGTTCTTTATATGTGAGGTTCTCTATGGAATCCTTGCTGCCGCACACGCGCAGCAGGTCGTCATCGTGGAACACGGCCAGTTTCCCGTCAAGGGTCAGGTGGACATCCAGCTCAATTCCATATCCCTGGCTTATGGCAGCCCGGAACGCGGACATAGAGTTTTCCGGTATCCCTTGTGATGCACAGTGATATCCCCGGTGGGCGAAGAGCGTATGCTCATAGCGCTGCATCTGCTCTTTCCTGGAGGTACGGGGCCAGACGGCAAAGAAGTACAGTGCGGGGATAAGAAGGAGTATAACAGGTATCATATCCATAACAGCGGAATCCCTTTCCTTTTTCTAAGATAATATGATTTTTATTTTCTGCGGCTCAAGGAAGGCGCAGATATGCCTCTGGAGGAAGACAGGCTCTCCGTCCGTGTGGACAGGAAGAGGTGTCCTGCTGACGATATCCGCCTTTCTGCACGTAAAGATATGGATTCCTTTGAAACGGACGTGCCAGCCCTTAAAAGCAGTGGGAAGGAGCGCCAGCGCTTTCAGCTTGGGCATATTAGCAATCACGATGATATCGAGCAGGCCATCCGAGGGGTCGGCATCCGGGCAGAATTTGAAGCCTCCTCCTTCATAACGTGAGTTCATAGCGGCAGTAAAATATACAGATTCAAATTCCATTTTCCGGCTGTCATCGAGCGTGACGGTCATTTTCCCCGGTTTCAGGGACATCATGAGACTCAGTGCCACTCCTGCATAGGACAGCTTGCCGAGCCCTATCTTGTTCAACAGGACCTTCAGACGGGAGACCACGACTTGATGGCAGACTCCGGCATCGAAGCCGATACCGGTGCTTACCGCGAAACGCCGCCTCTTATCTTGGTAGGACATGGCTCCTACATTAATATATGTATATTTGGCCGGTGCCAGAATATGCCCGAGTGCCGTCAGAGGATCCGTTGTCAATCCGAGACCGCGGGCAAAGTCATTGCTTGAGCCGATTGGGATATAGCCGAATGTCACAAGGCTCAGATCAGTTATACCATTCATGACCTCGTTGACCGTGCCGTCGCCGCCGAGCACGATAAGCGTACATGGTTCCCGGTCACAGGTGAGCGCTCTGGCGATGCCGGTGGCATGACGCTGGTATTTTGTCAGATATGCTTTATAATCTACGCCGCGTTCCTCTAACGAGCGCTCTATATCTTTCCAGACTTTTTGTCCCAGCCCGGAGCGGGCATTGGGGTTGACGATGAAAGTATACATGCATGGCCTCCTGGTTGGTAAGAAAGTTTACAGCGCCCCGTCCAGATATGTCTCCAGCGAGCGGCGCATGTTGCCCTCAAAGTCCGCATTGCCGCTTTTGAGACACCATTCAAATACGTTGCCGATCACAATCATCCGGATGTCCGTGGTGATGTCATCCAGGCTGTGGCGGGGAGTAACGATTCCTGCTCTGACTGCTTTGTCCAGATAATTGCGCACCGTTACAATCGGGTACGGGCGCTCTGTGCGTATAAGGGGGTTCAGCGACTGGTTCTTAGGCGTATAGTAATTGGCCATGAACTCCACGCCGAGCACCCTGCAATAGGTTACGTAATTCAGATACACATGGACGATGGTCGTCTTGGCTTCCTCCGTATTGGCCGGGAGGTCGAGATAGTCGGGATTGATGCTCGGCTGCTCTTCTATGTAGTAGGAGAGCAGGTCGTCTTTTGTCTTAAAGTGGTGGTAGAAGCTGCCGTTAGAGACGCCAGCTTCCTCGCATATGTTTTTAATAGATAACGCCTCGTACCCCTGCCTTTTCAAAATAGACTTTGCGGCACGGAATATGCGGTCTTTCGTTTCCTTTGACTTTTGCTGCTGCTTGGACAGTTCCTGTGATTCATTTATTTCATTCATAGTATAGAATAGTCCCTTCTTGATGTTTACGTTTCAATTTAGTCCAAGTATAGCATACAAGGCTTTGTTTTTCAATGAAACAGAGTGAACTCTGTATTGCAAATAAAGCAAGGGTGCGGGTTGAAAAGCTCTTTCTTTTCGATTACAATATAGTTTAGCGTTTATATAAAATAAAGGGGAATACATCTACATGGATATTAATCAGAAAATAACGGAAGAATTAAGCGTCAAGAGATGGCAGGTGGATGCCGCGGTCAAGCTGATTGATGAAGGCAATACGATTCCGTTTATAGCCAGATACAGGAAAGAAGCAACGGGAACGCTTGACGATGAACAACTGCGTAAGCTCTTTGAACGAATGACGTATCTGCGCAGCCTGGAAGAGAAAAAGGAGCAGGTACTGTCAAGCATCGAGGAACAGGGCAAGCTGACGGAAGAGCTGAGGAAGCAGATATTGGCGGCTGAGACGCTCGTAGTCGTGGAAGATCTGTACCGTCCATACCGGCCCAAGAGAAGGACGCGGGCAACGATTGCGAAAGAGAAGGGGCTGGAGCCGCTGGCGGACCTCATCACCTTGCAGAAGCTTGCACGTCCTCTGGAAGAAGAGGCGCTGCCTTATGTAGAGGAAGAAAAAGGAGTTGGCACGGTTAAGGAGGCTGTGGACGGTGCGAAGGACATCATAGCCGAACGCATATCCGATGAGGCGGATTACCGCATATGGATACGGAAGATAACAGCCCAGAAAGGTCGGTTGATATCTCTGGCAAAGAATGAAAAAGCAGAATCTGTCTATGAAATGTATTATAATTTTGAAGAACCTGTAAGCAGGTTGGCCGGACATCGTGTGCTGGCACTGAACAGAGGAGAGAAGGAGAAGTTCCTGACGGTCAAGGTAGAAGCACCGGAGGAAGATATCCTCCGGTATCTGGAGAAGAAGACGATAGTCTTGGACAACCCGTACACTGTTCCTGTTCTGAAAGAGGCGGCAGAAGACAGCTACAAGAGGCTGATAGCACCTGCCATAGAGCGGGAGATAAGGAACGACTTGACAGAACGGGCGGAAGACGGGGCAATCGAAGTGTTTGGAAAGAATCTGGAGCAACTCCTCATGCAGCCTCCGATTGTCGGGCAGACGGTACTTGGATGGGATCCGGCATTCCGTACGGGGTGCAAGCTGGCAGTCGTAGATCCGACAGGCAAGGTCATCGGTACGACGGTTATCTACCCGACCGCACCGACTACACCGCAGAAGATGGAGGCGGCCAGGAACCTGCTCAAGAAGATTATTAAGAAATATGATATAACGCTTATATCGCTTGGCAATGGGACTGCGTCCAGAGAATCGGAGCAGTTCATCGTGGAGCTTCTAAAAGAAATTCCCGAGAAAGTTCAGTATGTCATTGTGAACGAGGCGGGAGCTTCGGTCTACTCTGCAAGCAAGCTGGCTTCTGAGGAATTCCCGAAGTTTGATGTAGGTCAGCGCAGCGCCACGTCCATCGCGAGAAGGCTTCAGGATCCCCTTGCGGAGCTTGTCAAGATAGACCCGAAATCCATCGGAGTAGGACAGTACCAGCATGACATGAACCAGAAAAAGCTGAGCGAGACGCTCTCCGGTGTTGTGGAAGGCTGTGTAAATAAAGTGGGAGTGGACCTGAATACGGCTTCCGCCCCGCTGCTTTCCTATATCTCGGGCATTACGGGGACGATAGCGAAAAATATCGTCACTTACCGTGAAGAAAATGGAACGTTCACGAACCGGAGGCAGCTTCTGAAGGTGTCTAAGCTCGGGCCGAAGGCTTATGAGCAGTGTGCCGGGTTCATGCGGATTCAGAATGGGGACAATCCGCTGGACGCAACGAGCGTACACCCGGAATCTTATGAGGCGGCTGAAAAGCTGCTTAAGAAGCAGGGATTCTCTTTAGCGGATATCAGGGACGGTAAGCTGACAGGCCTGTCGCTTACGATAAAAGACTACCGCCGGCTTGCAGAAGAGCTCGGTGTCGGGGAAATAACCCTTAGAGATATCGTTAAGGAGCTCGAGAAGCCTGCCAGGGATCCGCGTGATGAGATGCCGCGGCCTATCCTGAGGACGGACGTGCTGGAGATGAAAGACCTGACAGAAGGGATGGTCTTAAAGGGCACGGTGCGCAACGTCATCGACTTCGGCGTGTTCGTAGACATCGGAGTACATCAGGACGGCCTTGTCCATATCTCCGAGATAACAGACAAGAAGTATATCAAACATCCGTTGGAAGTGGTGAGCGTCGGAGATATCGTGGATGTGAAAGTAATGAGCGTTGACCTTAAGAAGAAACGGATCCAGCTTACGATGAAGGGAATATCTTAAAGGGACGCATTAGGTCATTGGGGGAAATAAAAATGAAGAAAAATATGAAAATTGTACTTGGGGTGCTGGCAGGAAATGCAATCCTGGCTCTTGCGGTGGCAGCATTTGTCGTACCACACGGAATCATCATGGGAGGTGCGACCGGTATCGGTCTTGCGATTACGCACTATGTACCCGTCAATCTGTCTGTCGTAATCTTTATTGTCAATGCGATACTATTTGTGCTTGGGGCATTTACGCTTGGCAGGAAGTTTGCGCTCACTACGATTATCAGTACTTTCGTATATCCGGTATTTCTTGAGATTGCAGGAAAGGTTCCGGGGGTGGGGGGACTGACGGATAATATTCTGCTGGCAACGGTGTACGCCGGCCTCCTGCTCGGCCTTGGCATCGGACTTGTCGTACGGCAGGGCGCGTCTACAGGCGGTACGGACATTCTGGCACTTGTACTGAACAAGTTTCTGCACGGACCGGTGGCCGTGTTCATGTATATCGTGGATTTCATCGTACTTGGATGCCAGATATTCTTTTCGGGCGCAGAGCAGATTCTGTATGGTATCCTGGCACTTATGCTCATGACGATGGTGATGAACAGGGTGGTGCTATTCGGACAGACACAGATACAGCTTTTTATCATCTCTGAGAAGCATGAGGAAATCAGGCAGAGGATACTTAAGGATATGAATGTAGGAGCGACGATGGTGCACATTGAGACGGGCTATGGAAAAGAGCAGCAAAAAGGTGTGCTCTGCGTCATCCCTCACAGGAAGCTGTATGCGGTGAACGATACGATCAGCAGGATAGATGACAAGGCATTTACAACCATCACTCAGATAAAAGAAGTGAAAGGCCGCGGTTTTTCCATGGAGCGTGTCAGCTATCAGGAGGAACTGTAAGTTTAGTGAAGTTGACGCCGCTGGGGAGGCAGGGGGCATCTGCTGCGATGCGTCCGGGACTGCGACTATCACACAGATTCCTAAGCCTGTGGGATGTTCGCCGATAGCGGCTCACACCCCACGGGCCAAGGAATCTGGTGAGGATTCTCCGTCCCTCCCGCTTACACCTTCGCATCTGTCCCCTGCCTCCCCAGCGGCTATCTACTTTACTGGCACAGGCGGGGGTGGTTGTGTGACGCTACTGGCGGTCGAAAGGATTGGTCTGTGTCAGTATATTAATAAAAAGGCGGAATGAAATTATTATGAGGAAGAGCCGGAATCAGGTACAGGGCATAACATCCCCTGTCTGATTCCGGCTCTTCCTGCAGCAACGGCGTGCACGCCTCGCTGCAAACGTTTAACTACGATAATATACACCGTTCTAAACTGTATGTGCTGTTTACGTTAAGCTTGCTATCATTTTCCATCTAGCTGACGCAGTCAGCGTTCATCCGCTGGCCAGTAATGTCACACAGCCACTCTCGCCCTTGTTAAGTGGAGTAGATAGCGGGCGGGGAGCCAGGTGGGAGATGCGCAGGTGTAAGCCGCTATCGGCGCGCATTCCGCAGCCACTTTACTTGACAAACCCTAAAACTCCCAGTTCTTTCATAAGCTCCCGGATTGCATCATCGGTCTCTTCCAATGCGTCGGCTATTTCTTCAACTGATTTCCCTTTTTCAAGCTTCTTTTTGATTAAATTGATGCGTTCTTCTTTACGTCCTTCCTGCATTCCTTCTTTTCTTGCCTCTTCTTTCTCGTAATATTTCTCTTCCCATGCCTGCATATACTTCACCCCGACTTCTTCACTGCTGCGTACCTTCCGGACCCGGTCGTGGATGCGGCGGATGCGTTCGCTCCCGGCATGCTCCGCCGCCTCGTCCGTCGTATGCTCCACGTAGTGCAGGAACTCCGCCAGCTCCTCTGAGACTTCATCGTCATTCGTCCCACGGGTGTTCAGGAAAATCCGGGTTGCACCGTCTTCGAGGATGCATCCCGGCGCTTCCTCACACACGCCCCGGAAGGTGTACCGGTACTTCCCGCGGCCGAACAGGTCGAAGGGCGTAATCATGATGAGGTACGACTCGTTCAGCTGGCTGTAGTCCGGAATCCCGGGCTCAAGCAGGGAGATGTCCACGAGCGACTGGTAATAGCGGCTCCGCCTGGACAGGTCCGCCCTGCGCTGCTTCTGCATCTCCGTATTATAGACGGCCCTGTCCTCATCCATGGAGAAGATGTCCAGGCGGACGGAGCGTGCCTCCGGCGTGATCCGAAGCTCCTTCTCCGCCTCGTTCTGCGTAAGGAGCGTGACATCCCTGCCCAGGATGATTCCGAGCGCCTCCTGGTGGGCCAGCGGATCCTCCATCACTTCCTCGAATAGGAAACGGTCCGTAAGGTTCAGTTTGTTTAATGGTATCAGCTTTTGTCTTCTGTTCATATGGTTCTCCTTCATTTTATCATACTTTATCTACGGTTAACAGACGGAAAACAAAAGAACGGCCTCCATAGGCATCCCTCCTTCGCATAAAAGATTTGTTACAAACATCGGATAGGTACGGCGATCTGCCGTAGATGAACTAGATAAATCAGAATGTTTGATTTGTGCTTATATGATATCACACATCGCCGTCCGCTATCTACTTTACTAACAAGGGCGTGAGCGGCCGTGTGACGTTACTGGCCAGCGGATGAACGCTGGCTGCGTCAGCTAGATGGAAAATGGTAGCAAGCTCAGTGTATACAGCACATACAGTTTAAAACGTTGTATATTATCGTAGTTAAACGTTTGCAGCGAGGCGTACACGCCGTTGCTGCAGGAAGAGCCGGGGTCAGGCAAGGGATGTTATCTCACATAACAGCCCTGTACCTGATTCCGGCTCTTCCTCATTATAATTATAATTCCATTTTGCCAAAGGTTTTCACTCGCTCAGCTTTTTTATTAATATACTGGCACAGATAAATTCCTTCCGACCGCCAGTAACGTCACACAGCCGTCCCCGCCCGTGCCAGTAAAGTAGATAGCCACTGGGGAGGCAGGGGACAGATGCGAAGGTGTAAGCGGAAGGGACGGAGAATCCTCACCAGATT
>NZ_KQ236746.1:400522-414101 GCF_001185345.1 Dorea sp. D27
CAAGCTCAGTGTATACAGCACATTACAGTTTAAAACGTTGTATATTATCGTAGTTAAACGTTTGCAGCGAGGCGTACACGCCGTTGCTGCAGGAAGAGCCGGGGTCAGGCAAGGGATGTTATCTCACATAACAGCCCTGTACCTGATTCCGGCTCTTCCTCATTATAATTATAATTCCATTTTGCCAAAGGTTTTCACTCGCTCAGCTTTTTTATTAATATACTGGCACAGATAAATTCCTTCCGACCGCCAGTAACGTCACACAGCCGTCCCCGCCCGTGCCAGTAAAGTAGATAGCCACTGGGGAGGCAGGGGACAGATGCGAAGGTGTAAGCGGAAGGGACGGAGAATCCTCACCAGATTCCTTGGCCCGTGGGGTGTGAGCCGCTATCGGCGAACATTCCACAGGCTTAGGAATCTGTGTGATAGTCGCAGTCCCGGACGCATCGCAGCAGATGCCCTCTGCCTCCCCAGCGGCGTCCTAATTTACTTAAACCCCCATTTAATTTACAGGAGTCAGGTTCTTCAGCGAGATATCCATAATAGGTGCAGAGTGGGTCAGAGCACCGGAGGATACGTAATCCACGCCGATTTCGCGGATTTCTTTCAGCCGCCCCAGCGTTACGTTGCCGGAGCATTCGGTCTCTGCACGGCCTGCCACGGCCGCTACTGCTTTTTTCATCGTCTCATTATCCATGTTGTCGAGCATGATGATGTCTGCACCGGCGTCCAGAGCCTCGTAAAGCATATCAAGATTTTCCACTTCTACCTCTATCTTACGTACGAAAGGCGCATATTCCTTTGCCATGCGGACCGCTTTGGCAACGCTGCCGGCAGCTCCTATATGGTTGTCTTTGATAAGAATCCCATCGGAAAGATTATATCTGTGGTTATATCCTCCGCCTACCCTGACGGCGTACTTTTCAAAGGCCCGGTTGTTTGGGGTCGTTTTTCTGGTATCGAGAAGTTTCGTACCGGAACCTTCCAGTTCCTTCGCCAGTCTGTTCGTGTAGGTAGCTATGCCGCTCATGCGCTGCAGATAATTGAGGGCAGTGCGTTCTCCTGAGAGGATTGCCCTGATGTCGCCGGAGATTATCCCGATGAGCCGGCCCTTTTTTACATGGTCACCATCTGCCGCGTCTGTCTCAAACCGGGCTGTCTCATCAAGCAGTTCAAAGACGCGGGCGAATACCGGAAGGCCACATATGATTCCGTCTTCTTTACAGATTAGTTCGGCTCTGCCGGGACATGGCGTCCTCATTACCGCATTTGTTGTGACATCTTCGCTCGTGATGTCCTCTTTTAGAGCGTTCCATATGTATTCATCTATATTAGTCTTCAGCGTTACACCATTTATCATAAAATTCTCTGTCCTTTCTTTTGATTTCATTTAGTATCAGTGCTTTATTTTCCCGGCTCCGTGCCTGAGAATCTGCATAGGCGGAGACGTCTATGGATGCCGGTACGGGCGGAGGGCTTATGCTGCCGATGGAGGAGGCGAGAAGTCCGGCGCTGCGTCTTGCGAAGACGAGGCTTTCGAGCAGGGAATTGCTCGCCAGGCGGTTTGCTCCGTGTACTCCGTTACATCCAGCTTCACCGACGGCAAACAGATTGCCCAGAGATGTACGCGCAAAGGAATCCGTTCGGATTCCGCCCATGAGATAATGCTGCGCAGGGGTGATAGGAATTCTGTCTTCTGACAGGTCATATCCTTCCTCGAGGCAGCGTTCGTATATGTTCGGAAAACGGTATAGTATCTTATCTTTCTGCATATGTGCCAGCGATAAATATACACAGGGAGAGTGGAATCTGTCCATCTCCTGCCGGATAGCTTCCGTCACCAAGTCCCTGGGCTGCAGTTCATCTACAAAGCGTTGTCCGTCAGGGTTCAGCAGAATGGCTCCTTCTCCCCTTACGGATTCCGAGATGAGAAAGCGGCGGCCTTCTCTGTGGGAATAAAGGGCCGTGGGATGAATCTGTATATAGTGGACATTTTCGAGTTCGATTCCGTGTCTCAGCGCCAGCGCTAAGCCGTCTCCGGTTATGTGACGGAAGTTGGTGGAGTTGGCAAAGAGCCCTCCGATTCCGCCGGTTGCCAGATATACTGCCTTGGAAGACACCGGCTGTATGCTGCCGTCAGGCTTTCGCATGACGATACCGGCGCAGCGCTTATCCTGTATGAGGAGGTCAGCCATGGCTGTGTGGGCGGCTATCGTTATGTTGGAACGCTTCATGGCACAGGCAATCAGCTTTCTTGTAATCTCCTTGCCGGTAACATCTTTGTGGTATAAGATCCGGCTTACCGAATGTGCGCCTTCTTTCGTGTAGGCGAGCGCCTCCCCGTCACGTTCAAACTCCACCCCATATGAGATAAGGCTGTCAATGATGCCGGGTGACTCCTGTATCATAATACGTACCGATTCCGTGTTGTTTTCGTAATGACCCGCACGCATCGTATCCTCGAAGTAGCATTCGTAATCCTCTTTGGATCTTAGGACGCAGATACCTCCCTGGGCCAGATAAGAGTCGCTGCTTTCCACCTCGTCTTTCGTAATCATGAGAATGCGCAGATGTCCGGGCAGGGACAGGCCGGTGAACAGTCCTGCCGCACCTGTACCGACTATGATAACGTCATAATATGCTTCAACCATCGTACACTTCCTTTTCACCGCGCCAGTTCCAGCATACGTTCCAGTGGCCGGGCAGCTTTTCTTCTTATCTCTTCATCCAGTTCTACGGGATGTTCCATACGCTCCAGCGCCCCCACGACTTTTTCAAGCGTAATCAGCTTCATATCTGTGCAGCATTGGTGCCCGTGTACAGGATAGAAGCTTTTGGCTGGATTCTTGTCTCTCAGTTCTTTGAATACGCCGGTCTCGGTACAGATGATAAACTCGCTGCAGCTGCTTGCAGACGCATATTTGATGATGCCGGTCGTGCTTCCGGCGTAGTCTGCCAAAGCTACGGCATCCGGCGTACACTCGGGATGGATGAGTACGAGGGCGTCCGGATGGGCTTTTTTGGCATTCTGGATATCGGCTGCAGTGATATCCTTATGTACATGACAGTAGCCGTCATTGAAGATGAAATGCTTGTCCGGCAGCTTTGAGGCGATAAACTTCCCGAGGTTTGCGTCCGGTATAAAGTAGATATGCTTGTTCGGCAGTGCGCTTACGACGTCCATCGCATTGGCAGAAGTGACGCACACATCGGAATACGTCTTGAGAAGCGCAGTGGAATTGATGTAGCAGACGATGGCAAGGTCATCGTATTCTTCCTTGCATTTTTTTATCGTTTCGATGTCAGCCATATGTGCCATGGGACAGTCGGCCGCGGCATCCGGCATGAGCACAGTCTTGCCGGGATTTAGTATCTTGGCGCTCTCGCCCATGAATGAGACGCCGCAGAAGACTATGACATCGGCCTCTGCTGAGGCCGCGGCCTTGCTCAGATAATAGGAGTCGCCCACATAATCGGCCGCTTCCTGTACGTCATCGCCCACATAGTAATGTGCAAGGATGACAGCATTTTTTTCTTTTTTAATTGCTTGATTCGTTCTAAAGTAGTCATGATCCGCTCCTTCTAATACGCCCGGAACAGCCGCCCGGGCAGGTTCATGACTTACTATTGCATAAAAAGATATACATGTCAAGTCAACTGACAAGACAGATAAAAATCGGCGTTAAGATACGAGGGATTTGTTGAAAAGACTTGTATATTGTAAGGTTATGAGCTATAATAATATAGAATTGAATAGAAATTCTTCAGGGGTCGGGTGCAAGTCCCAACCGGCGGTATAGTCCGCGACCCGTGCCAGTGACGGTACGGCTGATTTGGTGCAATTCCAAAACCGACAGTAAAGTCTGGATGAGATGAAGAAATGTGCAGCAGCAATTGTTGAATGTATTTCAAGGCCCCGGTTTTTACCGAGGTCTTTTTAGTAGTATAGACAGCTTCATTGCCTATACCTATTGAACTGCTGACGTTCAGTAAGTATGCTATTGAACCCCCACCGGAAATGCACGTAATGTGCAGAGGAGGGCTGCTGTATAGTTCCATGAAGATTTTCTTTCTTTGACAACTATAATGAATAACGAAAAGGAGAGAAAGAAAATGAGTACAGATGTAATGACGAACACGAATGCAAGGACAAAGACAAGAACAAAGGTAAGGATGATGGCCCAGACGGGCATGCTCGGGGCGATAGCAACAGTATTGATGCTGTTTGAAATTCCGCTTCCTTTTGCCCCGGCTTTTTACCAGATTGATTTCAGCGAAGTGCCGGTACTTGTAGGATGCTTTGCCATGGGCCCTCTGGCGGGTGCCGCCATCGAATTCATCAAAATATTGCTGAACTTTGCCATTAACGGTACGATTACTGCAGGAGTAGGCGAAGCCGCGAACTTTCTTATCGGCTGCGCGCTTGTTGTTCCGGCCGGACTGATCTACAAGAGGAAACGTTCGAGAACACGAGCTATTGCCGGTATGGTATCCGGGACTGTGATTATGACAGTGACAGGCTGCTTTTTGAATGCATATATCCTTCTTCCGGCTTACGCGAAGGCTTTTGAGATGCCGATAGACGCGCTCGTGGGTATGGGTAATGCGGTAAACGGAAGCATTACAGATCTGTTTACTTTCGTGATGTTTGCGGTAGCACCGTTCAATCTTCTGAAAGGTGTGCTTGTTTCTATGATTGTATTGCTCATATATAAGAAGATCAGCCCGGTATTTAAGATGAATGAAGGATAGGATAATCAGTATGCAAAGGCAGCCTGATATGCAGGCTGCCTTTGGCATTGTCAATCTAAGTTATATGTTGTATCGCGATTAGTGGTGCCCGTGACCTCCGCAGCCATGGCTGCCACATGTGTGGCCCCCTTCTCCGTGGTGATGGCTGCACACCGTATCCGGATTATAGGACAGTGTACCGTCCAGGAACGATGCTACCTGGGCGTCGGCTTCACCTACGGCTCCAGGGTACAGGTCTATGCCTGCTTCAGACAGTGCATTCCTTGCCCCTGCGCCGATACCTCCGCAGATAAGCACATCCGCACCAATGCCGGAGAGCAGGGAGGCAAGCGCCCCGTGCCCTTGTCCGTCTGTGCCCTTCACTTCGGATGAGATGACTTTTCCATCCTCCACTTCATAGATTTTGAACTGTTCCGTATGGCCAAAATGCTGGAATATCTGTCCGTTTTCATAAGTTACTGCAATTTTCATAATATCGTCTCCTTTTTCCTCTTTTATTTTCAAATGCCGGCTGCGGGAGTATCTGCCACAGATGGTATAGTCGCCTCCGCTGATATCGAGGTACGTCCCCTCGACGAGAAAGCGGGCAACTTTTCTGCGTGCCTGCGTATAGAGCGACTGGACGGTAGCGCGGCTTACCTGCATCTGGGCCGCGCACTCTGCCTGCGTCATGCCGCTGTAATCCATGAGTCGTATTGTCTCAAACTCTTCGACAGATAGATTGATTCCATTTCTCGGACTGCCTGAGGCCGTGAAATGTATGCATCGGGGCATGCTGCCGACGCGGCGGGTCTTGCCTGGACGTGCCATAGGATACTCCTTTCGTCGTCCATCCAGTAATTCTTGGATGGTATGATAAGTATATTACAACAGTTGTTGACATATGTCAATAAAAGAGCGGGACAATGCCGGACTATTCTTTACATGGACAGATTTCGATCCAATAGCCGTCAGGATCCTCTATAAAATATATGCCCATTCCGGCATTCTCAAAGCATACGCAGTCCATTTCCCTATGATGTGCCAGAGCCTTGTCAAAGTCGTCTACACGGAAGGCGAGATGTGATTCGTTGTCGCCAAGCTCATACGGGCGGTTCATATCACGCAGCCATGTGAGCTCCAGCAGATGGGGTGTCGTATCATCTCCGAGAAAGACGAGCCTGAAGCTACCATCTTCCGCCTTTTTTTCACGTGTCACCGTAAGCCCGAGCGCTTCTTTATAGAAATCCAGGGATTTCTCCAGATCCAGCACATTGATATTGTTGTGATAAAATGTAAACTTCATATAACAATCCTCCTGTTATTCATTGATATGCAAATAAGTATATCATTAGTGGCGGAAGAAAAAAAGATGTGTTATACTGTTTCAAAAGGACAGGGGGTACGAAAGATGTCTGTAAAAGTGGAAATAAAGCTGGATGTTGAATCTATGGCAGATTTTATGATTTATCATATTTATACAAGTGGCGCGGGGATGACCGCCCTTATACTCGGTATGCTCAATGTAGGGCTGACGATTGCTTTTGTCATGAAGCGGCAGTTTCTGCTTGCGGCAGTATTCCTTTTGTTTGTCTGCCTGGTATTTATCGTGTTTCCTAAATTTATCAGGAAGAAGGTTATCAAGCAGATGCAGAACTCCAGACGTCTTGAAGAGACGGTAACGTATGAGTTCATGGACGACGGCATTATGACAACCACGTCCGAGGACAGCGGGAAAGCGTCCTGGAGCAAGTTCAAAAGAGCGATATCCAGAAAGAAGATCATCTTTTTGTATGATGCCCAGAAGCGGGCAATTATTCTTCCGGTCAGCCAGCTTGGAGACAAATACACAGAGATCGTCGACATGATATTCGCACACATGCCGGCGCCAGCAGTCAGAATCCGCCGCTTGGACGGCAAGAAGGGGAACGTGTCCGGATTCCGGAAGGATGCAGACAGGAAAGAAGATGTAAACGAGAAAGAGATGCAGGAACCGGCAGGGGAGAAAGGGCCGGAAGAATAGTAGAGGTATGCGATGGTTATAGAGAGTTACAGCGAGAGAGAGACATATGAACTTGGGCAGGGCATGGGAGAAAAAGCCTGTCCGGGCGAGGTCTACACACTGATCGGGGACCTGGGCACCGGCAAGACCATATTCACGAAAGGGCTTGCGGCCGGACTGGGTATTCTGGAACCTGTGAGCAGCCCGACATTTACGATTGTGCACGTATATGAAGAAGGGCGTCTGCCCTTCTATCATTTTGATGTCTACAGAATCGGATCAATAGAAGAGATGGATGAAATCGGATATGAAGACTATGTGTACGGAGAAGGGGTGAGCCTGATTGAGTGGGCGGATCTCATAGAGGAGATACTTCCGGAGCATTATACGGAGATCAGGATTGAAAAAGACCCGGAAAAGGGTTTTGATTATCGGAGGATTGACATATGCGCATATTAGCACTGGACAGTTCGGGGCTGGTCGCCAGCGTCGCTGTCGTCGAGGAAGAACAAACGGTTGCGGAATATACGGTGAATTATAAAAAGACGCATTCTCAGACACTTCTGCCTATGCTCGATGAAGTGGTGAAGATGATTGAGCTTGACATGGATACGATTGATGCCATTGCGGTGGCGGGCGGTCCGGGCTCCTTCACCGGACTTCGGATTGGATCGGCAACTGCTAAGGGACTGGGACTGGCGCTTGATAAGCCGCTCATACATGTCCCGACACTGGAGGGCATGGCGTACAACCTGTATGGAACGCCGGGAATCGTATGCCCTGTCATGGATGCCAGGCGAAACCAGGTGTATACAGGGCTGTACAGAATGGAGCACACGTTAGAAGTTCTGGAAGACCAGATGGCCGTCCCGGTTGAAGCGCTGGCCGGCCGGCTCAATGATATTGGGGAAAAGGTTACATTCCTGGGAGACGGAGTACCTGTGTATAAGGAAATGCTTGAGGAGATGCTGGCAATCGAGCATTACTACGCGCCGGCTCATATGAACCGTCAGCGGGCAGCCGCGCTTGGAACGCTTGGTTTGAAGTACCTGCTGGAAGGCAGGAGCGAGACCGCGGCACAACACCGCCCGGATTATCTCAGAATATCTCAGGCGGAACGGGAGAGGAAAGAGAGGTTGAAAGGATTATGATTATATTTGAATGCGATTATACGGAAGGGGCTCATCCTGCGATTCTGAAGAAGATGGAAGAGACTAATTATGTGCAGACACCGGGATACGGCATGGATGACTATTGTGAAAGTGCAAGGGAGAAGATTCAGAAAGCGTGCGGGTGTGAGACTGCGGATGTACATTTCCTCGTCGGAGGGACACAGGCCAACTTTACAGTGATCAGTTCTGTGCTCCGCCCGTTCCAGGGTGTGATTGCTGCTGAGAGCGGGCATATCAACGTGCATGAGACAGGAGCAGTGGAAGGTACCGGACACAAAGTCCTTACCCTTCCGAGTGAGGACGGGAAGATTACGGCAGCCCAGGTGCGCCAAATGTATGAGACGCACTGGGACGATGTCACTCACGAGCATATGGTGCAGCCGGGCATGGTATACATCTCTCATCCGACAGAGAATGGGACTTTGTACAGCAAGGAAGAACTGGAAGAACTATACGATACGTGCCGGGAGAGGAATCTGCCGCTGTTTCTGGACGGGGCCCGTCTCGGCTATGGAATCATGTCAGAAGCGTCTACGGTAACGCTGAGGGATATCGCAATGCTGACCGATGTATTCTATATAGGGGGTACGAAGGTAGGGGCCTTGTTCGGGGAAGCCGTAGTCATTGTCAATCCTGCGCTTAAAAAAGACTTCCGGTATATGATCAAGCATCATGGTGGGATGCTGGCTAAAGGCAGGCTGCTCGGCATTCAGTTTGACACGTTGTTTACGGATGGTTTATATTATAAGGTGGCAGAGCATGCGGATCGTCTTGCCATGCGGCTGAAAGACGCATTCCGGGAGAAAGGATACGGACTGCGCTATGATTCTTATACGAACCAGCAGTTTCCCATCCTTCCGAACGCACATATGGAGAAGCTGGCTGAGAAGTATTCGTTCAGCTTCTGGGAGACGGTCGATGAGGGCCATACGGCAGTGAGATTCTGTACAAGCTGGGCAACGAAGGAAGAAGCCGTTCAGCAGTTGATCGAGGACATACAGAATCTGTAGGACAGACAGGAGGCGGTTCATATGTTTACGGTGCGCCAGATTGAGGAGTCGGACATTGAAAAGATAGCAGCTCTGGAACAGCAGATATTTCCGGACGGCTGGAGCCATGAAGCGGTCCGTGACACATACCGCCAGGATAATTCAGTACTGTTCGGAGCATTTGACAGCGGGAAGCTGATCGGCTATCTTATCGTCTATTATGTACTGGATGAAGGGGAGATTGCCAGGATTGCCGTAGAGAAGGGCAGCAGGAGACAAGGGGCTGCCGGACACATGCTGCTTAAGCTTGAGAATTTCTGCGAGGAAAAGGGGATTACAAAGCTTATGCTGGAAGTAAGAGAAAGTAATGAAGCGGCGGCCGCCTTCTATAAAGATTACGGTTTTGAAGAGGACGGCATACGAAAGGGGTACTATGCGGATCCTGCGGAGGATGCGGTGCTCATGAGCCGCAGGCTTGGCAGGTAATTGACAGTTTTAACAGCAGTTCCCACTAGGAACGGCGGCGGCAGTCCGTTATAATGTAGGCGTAGCACAGAGAAGTCGAAGTGATATACACACAGGAGGAATTGTATGCGCCAGTATAGTGTTCAGATAAAAGAAACAAAAGATATTGAAAAAATTATTTGCAATAAATGTGGGAAAGAGATTATCATTTCCAGAGGGGTTCCCCAGGAGGATTATCTTGAAGTGGAAAAACGATGGGGATACCAGTCCGGCAAAGACAATCAGGTAGACTGCTTTGATCTGTGCGAAGACTGCTATGACGAAATGGTAGAAGGATTTAAAATTAAGATTTAGAATAGAGGTATGATATGTTAGATGTATGTTTGTTGGGAACCGGCGGCATGATGCCGCTGCCCTACCGGTGGCTGACAGCGCTTATGGTGCGGTATAATGGCAGCAGCGTGCTGATTGATTGTGGAGAAGGCACCCAGATTGCTATCAAGGAGAAGGGATGGAGTTTTAAACCAATTGACGTAATCTGCTTTACCCACTATCATGGCGACCATATCAGCGGGCTTCCTGGCCTGCTTCTGACGATGGGCAATGCAGACCGTACCGATCCATTGACGCTGATTGGACCGAAGGGCCTTGAGAGAGTGGTAAACGCACTCCGGGTTATTGCGCCGGAGCTTCCGTTTCCTGTCAAATATATCGAGATTACAGAGCCGGAGCAGGTATTTGAGATGAATGGATACCGTCTGAAGGCGTTCCGGGTAAATCATAATGTCATATGCTATGGATATACGATGGAGGTCGACCGGGCCGGTAAGTTTGATGTCGACCGTGCAAGCGCGGCCGGCATTCCGAAGAGGTACTGGGGAATCCTGCAGAACGGGGAAGAAGTGGAAGAGAACGGTACGGTATATACGCCTGACATGGTACTTGGCCCCCCGCGGAAAGGAATCAAGCTGGCCTACTGTACAGACACGAGGCCGACAGATTCAATCAGGGAGAATGCAGCAGGTTCCGACTTATTTATCTGCGAGGGAATGTATGGAGAGAAGGATAAGCTGAAGAAGGCGAAAGAATATAAGCACATGACGTTCTATGAGGCTGCCCGGATTGCGAAGGACGCGGAGGTCAGGGAGATGTGGCTGACCCATTACAGCCCGTCGCTTACGCGCCCGGAGGACTACATGGACGATGTGCGTGCCATATTCCCTAATGCAGTGGCAGCGAAGGACAAGCGTACGGTCGAACTGACATTTTCACAGGGATAGGAGATATTATGAGCGAAGAGAAAGAGGTACTGATTCTTGCAATTGAGAGTTCGTGTGATGAGACAGCGGCAGCCGTAGTTAAAAATGGGCGGGATGTGCTGTCTAATGTCATTTCTTCCCAGATTGATCTTCACACGCTGTATGGCGGCGTCGTACCTGAAATTGCATCCAGAAAACACATTGAAAAGATCAATCAGGTGATACAGGCGGCGCTTGACGAGGCGGATGTGACGCTGGAAGACATCGACGCAATAGGAGTTACCTATGGTCCGGGCCTCGTAGGGGCATTGCTTGTGGGGGTGGCTGAGGCCAAGGCGATTGCCTATGCTGTGAAAAAGCCGCTCGTAGGTGTCCATCATATCGAAGGCCATATCGCGGCTAATTTCATCGAGCACAAGGAACTGGAGCCGCCATTTTTCTCTCTTGTAGTATCCGGCGGCCATACGCATCTTGTCAAAGTGAAAGATTACGGCAGATTTGACATCATCGGACGTACAAGGGACGATGCGGCAGGTGAAGCATTCGATAAGGTTGCCAGGGCTATCGGACTCGGATATCCGGGCGGCCCTAAGATTGACAAAGTGTCTAAGGAAGGGAATCCAGACGCGATTGCATTTCCGAGGGCGCATATGGAAGATGCCCCTTTCGATTTCAGCTTCAGCGGTCTTAAGTCGGCTGTGCTGAATTATATAAACGGATGCCAGATGAAGGGGGAGGCATACAGCCAGGCAGACGTAGCGGCTTCTTTTCAAAAAGCGGTTACAGATGTGCTGGTAGAAAATGCGATGCGTGCCGTGGAGGAATATCACATGGACAAGTTTGCCATAGCGGGTGGAGTGGCGTCCAACAGCGCGTTGCGCGAAGCCATGAGTAAAGCCTGTGATGAGAGAGGAATTAGATTCTACTATCCGTCGCCTGTCTACTGCACAGACAATGCGGCGATGATAGGTGCTGCGGCATATTATGAATATAGGAACGGCACAAGACACGGATGGGATCTGAATGCGGTGCCAAACTTAAAACTTGGGGAAAGATAGTCTCGGGTATGTCAGGGGAACGAGAAGGTATGGAAGGAAAGAAAAGATGTACTGCAGTCGTGCTGGCAGCAGGACAGGGAACACGTATGGGGACATCTGTCCAGAAGCAGTATCTAGAGCTGGAAGGGAAGCCCTTAATCTGTTATGCATTAGAGACATTTGAAACGTCTTCGGTTATAGACGATGTCGTGCTCGTAGTGGGAAGAGGCCAGGAAGCGTATGTCCGTGAACAGATTATAGAAGCGTATCGATTTGATAAGGTTTCAGATGTCGTGGAAGGCGGCAGGGAAAGGTATGAATCGGTCTATAAAGGGCTGAAGGCGGCAGTCTGTGACGAAGAGGGGCATGTGTTCGGCGGTTATGTATTCATACATGACGGTGCAAGGCCTTTTGTCGATGAAGAGATGCTGTACAGACAATATGAAGCAGTTGGAAAATACAGAGCCTGCGTTGCAGGAATGCCGAGCAAGGATACGGTAAAGCTTATTGACGATGACAATTATGCCGTAAAGACTCCGGAGAGAAAATATGTGTGGACGGTTCAGACCCCGCAGGTATTTGAAAATTCTTTGATTGTGGATGCATATTCTAAGATGATGGGGGAAGACTGTGAAGGGATAACGGATGACGCCATGGCGGTGGAACGGTACATGGATGTGCCGGTGAAGCTTGTGGAAGGCTCGTACCGTAACATCAAGATTACAACGCCGGAAGATCTCGTTATCGCCCGTGCTTTCATAAATGGAAAAAATTGAAAATCTTCAAAATTATATATTGACGCTGTAATGCATGTATGATAAAATGCATATTGTCGCTGAGAAAGTGCGGCCTGAATATGTGGAGAGGTATCGAAGTGGTCATAACGAGGCGGTCTTGAAAACCGTTTGTCCGAGAGGGCGCGTGGGTTCGAATCCCACCCTCTCCGCTCTTACAAGAGGAGCCGGGAATTCCGTAATGGAGTTCCCGGCTTTATATGTGCTACAGATTGCCGGTGCGGGGGCATATATAGACTGATTTTCTGCAGAACGGAAGACATTTTGCAAAGCCGTGTAGAAAAATTGAAAAAAAGAGAAAAAATACTGGACAAGGATAAGAAATTCGTGTATATTATTTTACGGACACTTTTGGAGAAGTACCCAAGCTGGCCGAAGGGGCTCCCCTGGAAAGGGAGTAGGTCGTTAATAGCGGCGCGAGGGTTCAAATCCCTCCTTCTCCGTCAGATTGCTGTCTTGGTTAACCGCATATTCTTGTGTTTTGATTTGAAAAAATCATAGATATAGTAAGGAAGAAAAAAGAGTAAAAATTGCTCGAAAAAAACTTTAAAAATTACTTGACACAGATGTGGGTTAAATGATATTATGTTTGGGCTGACCCAAACGGGACAGGCAATCAAGAACCTTGATAATTAAACAATAGACAACGACCCTGAAAATTTCTTGTAAAGAGAAAAATTCAGAACGGACATCGAAAGAGATGTCAACCTAAAAACAGTAATAACGGGATAGGATTAGCGAGCAGTTAATCCTGACCGCGATTGAACAAGGAAGCTCCACAGTACTAAGCCCGGGAATACCTCGCTAAGGGCTGCGGAGCGTCTACGGCCTGAAAAGGAGCCTTCACAGCTCTAAGTCCGGTGAGAACCTCACTAAGGACTGTGAAGCACCGACCGGCTAGGATGTGTGGAATACCACATCCAAGCCTACAGGCATAAGACGAGAGTTTGATCCTGGCTCAGGATGAACGCTGGCGGCGTGCTTAACACATGCAAGTCGAGCGAAGCGCTCTGTTCAGATTTCTTCGGAATGAAGAGCATTGTGACTGAGCGGCGGACGGGTGAGTAACGCGTGGGCAACCTGCCTCACACAGGGGGATAACAGCTAGAAATGGCTGCTAATACCGCATA
>NZ_KQ236747.1:0-15889 GCF_001185345.1 Dorea sp. D27
AGACGACGAGGTAGATAGGGCAGAGGTGGAAGTGCAGCAATGCATGGAGCTGACTGCTACTAATCGGTCGAGGGCATGACCAGAGATGGTGGATAGGTAATGGATGGATGATATTTCTTGTATGCGGTTTTGAAGGTACATGTACAGGACCTCTTGCATAGTATGGGTGCAAGGGGATATAATAATATAGGTGGTCCTCGATAGCTCAGCGGTAGAGCATTCGGCTGTTAACCGAAGGGTCGTTGGTTCAAACCCAACTCGGGGAGTTCAGGGAGCCCTGCAAACGTCATTGTTTGCAGGGCTTTTAATCATAAGGGGGACATATTTTATTGTAACAGTTACAACTATACCATATGATGAGAGTGGTAAACTTGAAATTGTAAGGGAGTGTATGGCAATGATTGAATATAGGAAATTGATAACAAAAGAATTAGACACATTTATAGATATGCGTATTCATCAGCTTCGAGAGGAAGGTGCTACCGAGGATATAGACTTAAAACCAGCACTTTACGATTACTATGCAAAACATATGTCAGATGGTACATTTGTTTCGTGGCTTGCAATAGACAAACAAAAAATCATTGGCACAAGTGGGATTTCCTTTGTTGAAAAACCGCCATACTTTGGGTGTGTGAGTGGTAAGATGGGATTGCTGTCAAGTATGTTTACAGATGAAAATTATCGACGCAAGGGCATAGCTAAACAACTTCTATCAAAAGTTGTTGATGAAGCGAGAAAGTATGGTTGCGGTACAATACAAATTACTGCTTCTGATATAGGGGTAATGTTATATACAGATTTTGGATTTTTAAAAAACGGAAAGTTTATGCAACTTAAATTGTAATATCACCTATCCATATTTGAGAATGGAGGAAAATAATTCATAAAATTGCAGTTCAAAACCGTGTGTTCCCTTGTAAACTGACGCTATTTACAGCTATAATATAATTAAATAGGCGGGAGAGAACGTATGAAATCGGGATATTGATTTCGATTGGGATTAATAAACTTCAGATTATGCTTCAATTCATGGCAGAGAGTCTGCTGATTATGGCTCTGGCATTTGTGTTGTCTTTCTGCGTGGCAAAGAGTGTCTCTATGTCTTTTTCATGGGCACCATTATTACTGGGGGAGCGGTTTTTATCTCGACGATTACTGTATTTCGCCAAAAACCAAAATCTATTTTATCGTCAATGAGTTAGGAGGGGATCATATGGCCATTATGCAGGTCAAAGAAGTTACGTATTGTTACACGTCGGGCAAACCGGTTTTAAAGGGAGTGAATATGACATTGGAAGCGGGTAAGGTATATGTTATTCTTGGACCATCCGGCTGTGGAAAAACAACGCTGCTCTCACTCATGGGCGGACTGGATATCCCGTCGGGCGGACAGATTCTATTCAACAATCAGGATATTGCTCAGATAGGACTGGGGGTACATCGGCGTAAGGACGTAGCGTTTATTTTTCAGAACTATAATTTGATTGATTATATGACACCGAAGGAAAATGTGGAATTAACAGCAGTATCTGATCCAGTATCTATGCTAAGGCAGGTCGGATTAACCGATAATGAGATGAAACGCAGTGTGCTGAAGCTGTCAGGAGGACAGCAGCAGCGTGTGGCGATTGCCCGGGCTTTGGCTTCAGAAGCGCCGGTCATCTTAGCGGATGAGCCAACTGGAAATCTTGATGAGCAAACTTCGGCGGAAATCACCAGATTGTTGAAAGAAAAGGCCAGAAATTTTCATAAATGCGTTGTAATCGTCAGCCATTCTAAAGAGGTTGCGAATCAGTCCGATCAGGTGTTTCGCTTATGTGATGGAAAAATCAGTGTATTCAATCAGGAGCAGCATTCTGAAGAAGTATGAGTATGAGACCGGGCTGTGCTTTATCTCCGGGGATGCACTGGTTATTTGATTCCCTGAGTTGGATGGAGAAAAGGATGAGGGGAACATAGGTCAAATAATATTTTAAGCAAGTGTGTAAGCAGATATAACGAAGGTTATAGATTAGAATTTACAGAGGTAATATTAATGAATTGGAAGGAATGGGCAAAAGATATCAAAATAGATATTCCGGTTCTGTTTTTATCGTTAAAAGATAAGGACACGCCAACGATAGCTAAGATTCTTGCAGGAATTACTGTTGCATATGCCCTTTCTCCTATTGACTTAATACCGGATTTTATTCCTGTCCTGGGCTATCTAGACGACATGATTGTGCTGCCAGCTCTAATTGCACTTACCATCAAATTCATGCCTCAGAACATTATCGAAAGAAACCGCAGGTTATCTAAAGGGCTGTGGGAATACGGGAAGCCGAAGAAATGGTATTATGCTATCCCGATTATAGTAATTTGGCTTTTTATCATTATGTTGGTAATAAAAGCTGTTTGGCTATAGCAATTGGCAATTTTATGTAGTCAGAAATAGAAAGAGAGAAAGCGAGGCGGACGATATGAAGACAATCAGATTATTATATCCCGACTATGTGAGCGGGGGATTAGAGACATATTATTTTGGAGCAAACTTATTGACACATATCTTGCCTGTAAATGACAAGCAGCCGATAATCAAGGTTGAAATCGCGCCGCCTGACGGAACAGATAAGCTGATAACAGAGGGCATCTATGCAAAAGAGGAGGTTCTTGCCGGCATTCGGAAGGCCGCGGGAAAAATTGAAGCGGAAGCACCAGATAAAATTATCACTATCGGTGGAAACTGTATGGTGTCGCTGGCTCCGTTTGATTATTTACATAGGAAGTACGAGAATACAGGCATTATCTGGATTGATGCACACCCAGATGTTTCTACTGTAGAAGATGGCTATCCGAATGCACATGCTATGGTGCTTGGTTCTTTGATGGGGTATGGTGACAACGCACTTTCAGATACGATGAAAAGTGAGAGGTTTAAAGCGAATGAAATATTGTATGTGGGTCTGCAGCATTTACATGACTATCAGAAGAAGTTCCTGGATGATAGGGGTGTGAATTACAAAATCCAGGATGAAGAACTTATATCTAAGGAAGAACTCCTTGCATTTACTAAAAGATTTTCCCATATATTGGTTCATTTTGATATTGATGCATTGGATGAGCGCTTATTTCACTCTACTTATTTTGCAAATCAGGAGTTAGTTGGAGACGGCTCCGGGGGCGGCAGATTGACCGTGGAGAAACTGACGGAGATTCTCCAATGTATTACCGATAATTCGGAAGTGGTTGGTTTTACCATTGCGGAGTATCTTCCATTTGACGAGCATAGGCTTCACAAGATGCTTGCAGGAATCAATATATTTACGGAATAGCAAAAGATAACCTGGTGGAGATTGACAGCAATAATAAAACATAGATGGAGATAGGGACTGTCCTGACGCAAGGGGGAATCCGTGTGGGAATTCTTAAAAGAGCCTGCCTTTATATCACGAGGAAAAAGGTGAGGACCATTATTATGTTTACAATTATTATGAGCATGAGTCTCTTCATGCTCGCAGGCATATCAATCCGTTTCGGTGCATCTGAAGCGGCGGCGGACATTCGAAAGACGATCTCGACAGGGCTTGTCATGAATATGGGTGAGATTCCTGGTGACCAGGTGTTCCAGCTAGTCCCGAATGAGAAGGGTGAGATGGTACGCACCTTAAAGGTGCCGCTGCTAACACGCGCACATCTTGCTGAAATCCTGGATATCGACGGTGTTGAAGGTTATTATACGAACCAGGGATTTGAAACAGCATACACTGGCCTTAAACTTCATCCCGGAGGCTATACGAGCACAGTAAAGGAGGCGGAGCGACAGGTATCTGAGAACCGGCCTGGATGGACGGAGGAAGATATAGCGAGCAACGAAACGAGTGCCCATGCCAATGGATTCTATATAGTGAATGAGGGAAAATGGCATCCGTTTTTTAGGAACGGGGCTTTAGAATTAGCCGCTGGAAGACATATTGAAGAAGGGGACAGAGCCAAAGCGGTCATATCAGAGGAACTGGCGGAAAGAAACGGATTGCAGATTGGGGATGAAATAGAAGCGTACAACTTTGAGCTTATGAGCGGGGAGCGCTATGGATCTGCTTATAAAACGGAGATTGTCGGCATTTTCAAGATAAATTTCCAGCAGGACCTTTCTAACTGGACATCTGAGGATCAGATACTGGCGAATGTCATCTTTACGGATTCTTATATGCGCTATTGGGCGCAGTCCGAGTATAATACATATTATGGGCGCCAGGTGCTTGGCCGCGAAAGTTATGATATTCTGGACAACATCACGCTATATGTAGAGGATCCGATGATGCTTGGAACGGTTAAAGAGACGCTTATGGATATCGGCTCGGTAGACTGGAGCTATTATAGTTTTAAAGAATATGACCGCGATTATAAGGCAGCGGCAGGCCCGCTGAATAAACTGATCAGATTATCCACAATCCTGGCGGCAGTCATGGCCGCGGGGCTGGCAGTAGTCCTATCATTGGTTTTAGCCATATGGATGCGGAGCAGGCAGCAGGAAATAGGAATCTTAAGCTCACTCGGGATAACAAGACGCGGGATATTGGCACAGATTGTTCTCGAATGCTGTATCATCGCTGTCATCGCATTTGTGGCAGCAGGCGTATTGGCAGGACCGGTGACGGCTATGGCAGATGAAAGGGTATCAGTCTCAGTAAACAAAAATATCGGAAAAGCACCATATGAAGTGGAAATAAATGAGCAGTCCGGCAGTATATCAGTAAATAAGATGCCTTCCGAACGGATGGCGAGCGGGCATCATCTGACGCCGGAGGCGGCAGGGATAGTGTTTTTCGTTATACTGGTGGTCACTGTTATCTCTGTCATAATATCGTGCCGGCGGATAATCGGGAAGAGACCAAAGATATTCTGAGAGGAGGGGAATGCATGAGAGCGTGGCGAAGGGCATTACTGTATCTTACCCGGAAAACAGGAAAAAGCCTCCTACTTTTCCTCACATTTCTGGCTGTCATGACGCTCGTGCTGCTGGACATAGCTGTCAACCGCTCGTCAGAGGAGGCGGCCGCCAGGCTGCAGGAAGAAATGGGGGGATATTTTAAAATAGCGGTTGATTATGAGAAGATGAGCATCCGGCAGCAAGTTGACCAGTCTCTGATAGATAAGGTTATGCAGGCTGACGGTATCGGAACATACAATGCTATGGGCACCTATTATCTGACGCTGCCGCGGCTGTCGCTCATACCTGCCAGGTTTGCGATGGAAGGAGACAGCAAGGCGCGGCAGGCGCGGTTTCTGGTCAATACAGACAGCAGTCTGCATGAGTCCTTTGTGCTAGATATCCTGACGCTTGAAGAGGGGCGGCATATAAAACCGTCAGACCAGGGGAAGGCGCTCCTATCTAAGGAGCTGGCCATGACAAATGATATTCGGACAGGGGATACGGTATCCGTAGACGTTACAGGGGAGGGCATTGGAGACAGCAGCCATGCTCTGGACGATATCACATTAGAGGTAGCAGGAATATTTGATGTGATGCAGAAAGAGAACAAAAGCGAGAGGACACCGGAGTGCGACCTTCCGGCTAATTTTATCTTTATCGATGATAGCACAGGCAAGAAGATTGCAGACACGCTTCAGGTCAGGTCCGATACTGTTTTTAACAGTGGCGCCACCTTTTTCGTGAAAGATCCGGAAGAGCTGGAGAATATTACGGAACAGGTAAGAGGAATGAAAGGTATCGACTGGAATTGTCTGAAATTGACTTCTAACAACACTGCCTATCAGAAGAGCATGGAGCCTCTGGAACGGCTGACCGCCATGACATCTCTTGCGGTATGGCTGATCATAGCTGTCAGCATTGTCCTTCTTGCTCTGCTTCTGACGCTCTGGGAGCGTGACCGGATTCATGAAGCAGGGATACTGATGTCTTTTGGTGTCTCGAAGAAAAATATCTTCCTGCAGCATTTACTTGAGTGTACGATTGTCTTCCTGGCCGCATTCTGCCTGTCTGTCGTAATCGCCCTGCCGCTGGCGGATAAAGCTGGCGAGATGCTCTATGAGAATGCCGCGTCCGGGGCAGGAGAGGAAGAGAAAGAAGCAGGAGGATATACATATGATTTGGACTATGCCAAACTGGCAGAAGCAGAGGACCGCCCTGACATGAGGATTGGCCCGGCTGAGGCTGCGGTATCCGGACTTGCCGGGCTGTCCGTAGTTATCGTGTCAGTTGGGGCTTCATTTGTTGTGACGGCCAGGTGCAGGCCACGGGAGCTGCTGACGATTATGGAGTGACACGAAAGCGAAATCTATTAACAGAAACTTATGCCACCAAATGGTACGAAATGTCAGTCATCCATCGTGATAGTAAGCGACGTTCCGTCGATGTCGATTGGAAGAAAGCTATAGCCAGAGGACTTCAGATCCTCAGGGTTCCAGTGGTCCAGCATCAGGTAGAAGGTGCCGTCCTTCTGGAATACATACGTACTCTGTCCGTAGAAAGTCATCCTTCCATCCTTGCCGCAGCAAGGGTTGTCAATCAGCTTCCAGCCGGTCTGGATATTGCCGGATATGCCATAGAGGGCACTGTTGGGATTCCAGCCGGTACAGCCTGACGTTATCATATAATACAGGCCTTCATGGAAGAAGACGGCAGGCGCTTCCCGTTCCTGATCAATAAAGGCCTTTGTGCAGACGCCAGTCAGTCCGGTATAATCGTCCGTAAGCTGTGAGATGCGCAATGTCTTATTCCAATCGGAACTGTGAATCAGATAAGCGGTATCATCCGTATCTTGGAAAAGTGTGAGGTCCCGGCAGTCGGAGCAGTTCGGAGTCATGCTGTAAAGATAGGTAAAGGGACCGGCGGGATTGTCTGAGACAGCGACTCCGGCGCGGGCAGATGTATAGTCTGCGGTGTCGATATGCATCCACATGACGAATTTCCCGGTCTTTTTGTTGTAGATAACCTTTGGCCGCTCACATACCCTGTCCTTGAATAAGTCGCTGGTGGGGGATTCAGAAGCCGGCAGCACAATTCCTTCATTTTTCCAATCCTGCAGATCAGTAGACGAGTAGCAGGAGATTCCGATAAAGTCCACCCGGATATCACCCGAAGGGGCGACAGAAGTGCTGCCGTTCTTATTTTCTCCATACCAGTAATAAGTACCTTCATGCCGGAGAATCATTCCACCATGTGCCTGTATTGAATTGCCCTCTGTGTCATACCAGAGTGTTCTGTTTTTATTTGCCATAATAACTGTACCTTTCTCTTTCATTCTTATCTTGTACTCGTCCCTTATCCAGCTCCACTCTTTTTATGCCCATCTTGCGCGCGGCCTCAGGCTATACAGGAAGAAGAGTATATATCAGAGTTCCCACAATCCCTGAACCAAATATGACAGCGATAGGGCTGATCCTATATCTGCGCAGCAAGAAGAGAGAAACGAGGAACAACATACACTCTACTACGCGGAAATTGCCGAGCCTGATATGGGACAGCGCACCCTGGAACAGGGCCAGCAGCAGAATGGACATACCCGCCCCCGCAATCATTGCCACTATGGCAGGGCGCAGGCCGGCCAGAATCCCCTGCATGGCCTTCATGCTCCTATATTTCATATATAGGCAGGACAACATAAGTACAAGGATGAACGAGGGAAGGATGCATCCTAACGTGCAGAGGATGGCGCCCGGCAGTCCGGCGACCTGCTGTCCCACAAAAGTGGCGGAATTGATGGCAATCGGTCCCGGCGTCATCTCGGCGATTGTCACCAAATCGGCAAACTGGCTCAGTTCCAGCCAGTGATGTGTCTCTACAATCTGGTTCTGGATGAGCGGCACAGCCGCATATCCGCCGCCAAAGCTAAACAGACCGACTTGGAAGAAGCTCAGGAATAACTGCAGGTAGATCATCACTGCCCACCTCCTTTTTTTGTGGTGGGGCTATCATGGCGGTTTGACAGGCAGACCTGAATGAGGCCGACGGCACCGCAGAGCAGGATGATTATGACAGCACTTACTTTGAAAAAGTAGGAAGCAATAAAAGCCGCGGCCATAAGCCCCATCCAGAGAATGCTTTTCGTCTTTATTACATTTCCCGCAAGTGAGATCACGACATCAAATATCACAGCCGCAACCCCTGCCCGCATCACCTGGAGAGCAACAGCTATATAGCTGTTGTCCCTGAACTGGTTGTAGAACAATGCTATGACCGAAATGATGACGAGCGGGGGTATGATTGTTGCAACGGTACATACGAGAGCACCTGCAAATCTTTTCATCCGATACCCTACGACGATAGAAGCATTTACCGCGAGGGCTCCGGGAGCGGACTGTGCGATAGCAGTCATATCCAGCATTTCATCTTCTGTGAGCCAGTGAAGCTCCTCGACAAATTTTTTACGCATCATTGTGATGATGACGAATCCTCCGCCAAAGGTACAGGCACTTATAATCAGATTGGTAAAAAATAATTTCCGGTAAATGTAGAGGCTGCTGAGTGATTCTACAGGTCCGGTTATTTGTTTATCGGTCATTGATATCTCCTTCTTCCTGCAATCTCCATGGATTTTGGCCGGTCAGGATAAATAGATTGGAATGAGCCTTGACAGGACTAACATTATGATAGCATATGCAAAGCTCATTTTCATTAGATAGCGTTCAATTTATCTATGACTTTTTCAAACTGCATCCGCTTAATCCGGACACGGTAGCCGTTCCGATTGCGCCTATAAAAGACAGATATTATTTTTTACGTTTTTTTGCCGAAATATATATTGAGGTCTAATAATAAATCGGAGGGATCTAGGATGAAAAAGGCAATGAAGCAATCAACTTTAATATTAATTTTGAATGCAGTTACCGGAGCGGCTCTTTTATTTATGGTTTTCTCACTCTTCGCATACAGCAATATCAACAGCAGAATTAATAAGGCAAATACGGATCGGTTTGAACTGACTTACAATGCAAATCGTTTCATGAACGGCTCCTCATATCTGACCAATGAAGTCAGGGCGTATGCGGCTACGGCGGACCAAGAGCATTATGACAATTACTGGAATGAGATCAATGAGCTGAAGAACAGGGACATTGGTGTCGCTAATCTGAAAAAAATAGGAATCACTGGGGAGGAACAAAAGCTGATTGAAGCAATGTCGGAGCTTTCCAATACACTCGTGCCACTGGAAGAGGAGGCGATGGATAATGTTATGGAAGGAGACCGGGAAGCGGCTGTCAAATATGTATACGGAGAGGAATATTCGACCTCGATAGCAAAGATCAATGAGCTGAAATCTACTTTCCTGGAGACGCTGGATGAGCGGGCGGTTGAGGAAGTGGACGGGCTGATAGGGACGTCGAAGATAATTCTGACCTGCCTGATTCTTTCCCTTATACTTATCGCGGTGATGCAAGTGCTTACAAGCTACTTTACGAGAAAGCGGATTATCAGACCTATTGTAAAGATACAGAATGAGATGGGAGAGATTGCGAATGGAAACTTGTCAGATGAATTTGCATTGGAAGCGGATACATCAGAGCTTGGCAGGCTTACAGAAGCGATACATACGACGAAGCGGGAGCTGAAAAAATATATCAGCGATATCGATGCCAAGCTTGCCCAGATGGCAGAAGGTAATATGGATTTGGAAATCGGCGATGACTACCGGGGCGAATTTCTCCCAATCCAGAGGGCTATGCGTACTATTCTGGAAGCGCTCAATCTGGCGTTATCTGAGATTAATGAGGCGGCGGACCAGGTGGCTGCGGGTTCCGAACAGGTGGCGACAAGCGCCCAGGTACTGGCGAGCGGATCCACAGAGCAGGCATCCACAGTGCAGACGTTGTCAGACAGTATAGAGGAGCTCGGGGAAAGCCTGAAATCTATGGCATCGAATGCAATAGCAGCGCGTGACTGCTCCGAAAGTGCAGGAAGGCAGCTTGAGGTAAGCAATGGCAAGATGGAAGACCTGTCAGGCTCTATTGACAAGATTGCGGAGGCTTCGGGCCAGATTAACGGAATTATTAAGATGATAGAGGACATAGCGTTCCAGACGAATATACTTGCATTGAACGCGGCTGTCGAGGCGGCAAGAGCCGGCACGGCCGGCAAAGGATTCGCTGTCGTGGCAGACGAGGTGCGTAATCTGGCGGCAAAAAGCTCGGAAGCCGCCCGGAATACGACGGTACTGATTGAGAATATGCTTGAGCAGGTGAAGCAGGGTACGGTTCTGACAAATGATACGACACAGGCATTGCTCAAAGTCGTGGAAGGGGCGCAGCAGTCGATACAGCTGGTGGAAGAGATCGCGTCCGTATCCAACGGACAGGTGGAGGCGCTTGACCATGTACTGAATGGCATCCGGGAGATATCTGATGTCGTCGAGTCAAATGCCGCCACGGCTGAAGAATCAGCCGCATCTGCGGAGCAATTAAGCAGTCAGGCGGCTAATCTGAAGCAGTCGGCCAGCCGGTTCAGGCTGCGTGGCTGATTGTGAGTACGGTACAAGATAAATGCAGGCCCGCTTATCTGTGACAGGATAGGCGGGCCTGTGTACTTATATTATATATTCAAATTCGAAGTTCACAAATTCATCGATAAAGCGCAGCGTATAGCCGACAACCGCTTCGCATACAGCTTTACCCAGCTCGGCAGAAGCATCTTCCGCGCTGCGGGAATAGTCTACTCCGGCAGAATGCCCGTGTTCGATCAAGTCTCCCGTCTTAGATACGTCTCTTGTGCGGAGATTCAGATAGATGTCGGCCCCTTCAAATTCACCCCGGTGAAGGTCTAAAAGCTGGATATTGCCGATTTTCCGGTTCTGAGGAATATGTGCACGTTCGACTTTTACCATGTCAGGAGCAATGTGCATCATTACCGATGTCTCTGTAATATCACCATGCCCGATAAGCCCCCACTCTGGATTCAGGCAGCCTGCGACTTCAAACCACTGCATGTTAGCAGCCGGTATGTTCTGAAGCCGCAGGTACTGTCCAACATCATAGAGGGCATTGTTATTGCCTCCATGCCCGTTGACAAAAAGGAAATGTGTAAAGCCGTACGATACGAGCTGCTGGCACACTTCTTTTACATAGGCAGTGAGCGTTGTCTGGGACACGGCCATCGTCCCTGTGAAGTCTGCATGATAGAGTGCATGCCCGTAAGGGATTACGGGAGCTACGAGACCTTTATCCGTCTCTTTCCCAATCTGCTCAGCCAGATATCGGGCTACCATCCAGTCTGTTCCGACAGGAAGGGCAGGGCCATGCTGCTCCGTGCTTCCAACCGGAATGATAGCTAATTTCTTCGTCTTTACCGCTTCTTCATTTTCTTCCCACGTGTTTTCAAATATAAAGTTTGTCATACGATGCCTCCTCTGCATACCGCAAGTATTTGATGGATTTGACAGTCCTCTCTGATATTAAGCATAAGGGAAATAAAGGAGTTTTGCAAGACAACCGCATTAATATACTCATTGGACTATATATGCACAATAAGATATAATACAGTATGACGCATATACGTTCTACAATATGAGAAAGCAGCAGATGCAGACGAAAGGTGTGAGATACGGATGGACGACATAGAAAGGAATATATATTCTCTTATCTGCAGCCATGAGGGAATAAAAGCAAAGGATATTGGCAGAATATCTGGAGAATCGAGACAGACGATCAATCAATACTTATATGGCTCTCCTTATATAAAAGAACTCTGTTATCAGGATAAAGAATACCGGTGGCACGGACTGATCCTCCAGAGCGTGCCGCATTATGGCATAGAAGATTTCTGCGGGTATTATAGCTGGGTCCGGGAGTTTCTGGACATAGATTTTGAAGAATTTCTGGAAAGATTAAAGGCTGGCTGCCGACATATCGGCCGGAACCTGAACGACACAAGAGGGCTGTTTCATTCGTTTGAAGATACATACGATACCATGCAGAATTTGTTTGGTGACCTGATGGCGGGGGGAGCGGAACGTTCAATATGGGACAGGTGGGAGATCTTGTTTGAACTTCGTATAAAGCGTTCCAGGAGCGTACGCATATATGCAGATGTCATTCTCGTTACCGATGAGAAGGTATTTTCGCTCGAATTTAAGATGAAGGATGAAAATTCCATCGAGGAACTGGAGCAGGCGGCAAAGTACAGTGAATATCTGGAAGTGCTGTTCGGCCCGGGGTATGATGTGATACCGGCACTTGTCCTGACAACAGGCGTGAATATATATGAAGATGCCCCATTAAAGGATACTACCGCGGTGGTGCCAGTGTGCTCGGGCGACCGGCTGCACTGTCTGGTTAAAGACTACTGTGGCATATTATAAGCGGACAAAATCTGGCAGGAAATATCGGGAGGCCGTACAGAAGATTTGGTACTATAGCAGTGCAGAGAGGAGAGAGCGATGAATTGGATAGACAGTCTCGATGATGCAATCAGTTATATAGAGAATAATCTCACGGAAGAATTAAAGATGGAGGATATCGCACGGACAGCCAATATCTCCAGCTTTTATTTCCAGAAGTCATTTGGCCTTCTCTGTGGGTTTACCGTCGGCGAATATATCAGGAAACGCCGCCTTGCGTGTGCGGGAAGTGACGTCGCAGCCACAGAGGAAAAGATTATTGATATTGCACTGAAGTATGGCTATGATTCTCCGGACAGCTTTACGAAAGCGTTTACCCGTTTTCACGGTTCGACCCCGACTGCGGTAAGAAAGTGCGGTGCAATGATAAGGTCATTTGCCCCGCTGAAACTAAAATTTTCATTGGAAGGCGGTACGATTATGGATTACAAGATTGTAGAAAAAGAAGCATTTACGGTATTGGGCAATGCAGGAACATTCAGCTACGAAAAAGCGGCTGAGAAGATTCCGGTGTTCTGGACAGAGCATTATGAGACAGGAAAAGGGGAAAAGGTATGCGGTAAATTCGGTGTGAATATCGACGAGAGCATGGGGTCAGACGAATTTGAATATCTCATAGCTGATGATTGTGAGGCAGACGCCGTTGTACCGGAAGGGTTCTGTAAGGTTACGATACCGAAGTTTACATGGGCAGTATTCCCGAGCAAAGGAGCGATGCCCCAGGCTCTGCAGGAGGTTACGAAGAAGATTTTCTCCGAGTGGCTTCCCAATTGTAAAGAATATGAGATCGCGGCAGGGTACAGTATTGAGATGTATACGGATATCCGGGATTATGCCAAAGGGAACCAGGATGAAAACTACTATAGTGAGGTGTGGATACCGGTAAAGAAAAAATAAAGCCGAAACGCGTCCTGATGACCTGAGGATGGGTATATGGCCGTGGCAAAGCTCAAGCAGTATACTGCGGGAGATCTGCCACGGCTATATGCGTGCCGGCCGTATCAAAGCCGGAAGGGCTGCTTATGACGTATATAGAGTAAGTTTTCAAAGCAGCATAAGAATAGCAGTTGTATTCAGAAAGGGAAAATGCTAGAATTAACATAGCTGGGACGGCACATATTATAAAGGAGGCTGTCATGAATAAATACAGATGTAATGGGACAGAGGCTGGCGTAGCTTTGGGTTTCTTCGCGGCACTTTTATTTGATAACACGTTGTTTATATTATTAGGTATTGCAATAGGTTCTCTGTATGACAAAAGGGGCAAATTAATATAAAAATTGTTAAAAAGGTCTTGCATTTAAACCTGGTATATGATATTATAATTTTCGGTCACTCCATGAGACAGGCCGTATATATGAGCAATCTGGCCCCGTGGTCAAGCGGTTAAGACATCGCCCTTTCACGGCGGTAACACGGGTTCGATTCCCGTCGGGGTCATTGAGATGTGCCGTCATGGCTCAAGCATATTTAATTGCCGTTGTGGCTCAATTGGCAGAGCAGCTGATTTGTAATCAGCAGGTTACCGGTTCAAGTCCGGTCAACGGCTTAGTTCCTATAAGGGACTTTTTAAGTTTGGACCCTTAGCTCAGCTGGTTAGAGCAATCGGCTCATAACCGATCGGTCCTGGGTTCGAGTCCCCGAGGGTCCATTGCAGCGTCTCAGCACTATGTCCGGAAGTATCTGGATGAGTGCTGCGGCTTGCGTTTTCCAAAAGGCTTCTTTTGAAGCCGTGTAATTTATAGCATTTGTAAGGCCCAGTGGCTCAGTTGGTTAGAGCGCCGCCCTGTCACGGCGGAGGTCGAGAGTTCGAGTCTCTTCTGGGTCGTTATATGGGATCTTAGCTCAGCTGGGAGAGCATCTGCCTTACAAGCAGAGGGTCATAGGTTCGAGCCCTATAGGTCCCATTTTGCAGTAGATATGTACTGCGAAGTTCTAATAATATGTCTGCAAAATGTGATGCGTGCTTTGCACGATGCACACAGTTCCTTTGGAACTGGCGCACATTCAATTTAAAATGCCGCAGTGGCGGAACTGGCAGACGCACAGGACTTAAAATCCTGCGGGACTTATACTCCCGTACCGGTTCGATTCCGGTCTGCGGCACTTTTAAAGGCTTATCTCGTGAGAGATAGCCTTTTTACGTTGTGACAATTATTTCCCTCAAAACATCCATTTCTTATGCTGGAAAGTGCTGTATTATTGCATTCGCACATTTGCATTTCTTTGTAAAATCAAAATGAGTGTATGTATTTGAAGTAGTTGTAATCGTACTATGTCCCAACCATTCCTGAATTGCCTTTAAATCAACACCATTATTATAAAGAAGTGCAGCGCAACTATGACGTAAGTCATGAAAACGAATTATCCTCAGACCATTTTTTCTAAATATTAAATTAAAATGATCAGAGACGTACCCAGGTTTAAAAAGGTTGCCAGTTGAATCAACATTAATACGGCCCCACGAGATTTAGTGACGGATGATGACATTAAGATAACTTTTTATATATTATCTGAAAGCGTTGCTGAACGCATGCGTAAAGAGCAATTCTACTGCAGCGGCGTGCAGATTAAAATTGGAGATAATCAGCTCTTGTCGTTTGAGCGACAGGGCCGGTTCTAAAGTCCAACCTGTACATCCAAAGACATTTTCGATAAAGCATATGAATTGTATGACAGATGCTATTCTTTCAATTTTTGATGTTCATAATCGGATGCCGGTAATTCTTCCAAAAGATAAGGTTGAAGATTGGTTAATGACTGAAGAATTTGAAGCTCTAAAAGGGACAGAATAGCCGGAACTGCGGGAGACGACCCCTGCCCCGGTGCTCCTGCTTTGAGCGGGAAAAATAAATGCTGAGAAAAATTGTTACAAATTGGCAACCTTTTCGTTTTTGCCGCTTGCCTGTGCTATAATGTGGAGGAGGGTTACAAGGCCTCGTAAAACAGAAAGTCACAATGGTGGCTTTCTGTTCGTCCTTCTGATTGAGGACGATGAAAATGTGAACGTCGCCTACCGTCTGGACGAGCTGTGCCGGAAGGTGAAGGCTCTGGCAGGGCCCACAGCGCCCCATCAGCGGGCGCAGGGCTGGGATACGCCCCAACTCGCGCAGAAAAGCACATCGCGCACGGCGCGGAGAACGGCGGCTTTAAGAATTTTCTCAAGGGGGTTGACAGGTTGAGCAGACGCGATATAATTCGTAACAGACAGACAGACAGACAGACAGACAGACAGACAGACAGACAGACAGACAGACAGACAGACAGACAGACAGACAGACAGACAGACAGACAGACAGACAGAATAAGTCTGTCCTTTTATCATACCAAAAGGGGAACCATTCCCCACCCAGACAGGCGCTTGCCCTTCTGCTATCAGGAGGGCAAGCGCCTGTCTGCGCGTTTAGGGAGCAGTTAACAATCAGGAAAAGGAGGAATACCAGATGAAACCAAGAAAGACAAACCGGCTGCTGGCGCTGGGGCTTTGCCTCTTCCTGCTGCTGTCCGTGCTTCCCCTCGACCGCATGGCCTACGCCACAGGGAAGGGCTGCAAT
>NZ_KQ236747.1:17367-19134 GCF_001185345.1 Dorea sp. D27
AGCGCATCGGGGACGGTGCGTTGCTGACTGCACCGGCATCAAGCTGTCCGCCCTGCCGGACGGGGTGGAGAGCATCGGGGACGGTGCGTTTGAAGGCTGCACTGGCATCACGGAGATGACATTCCCCGTAGGTCTTTCGCGCATCAAGGGATATGCGTTTTCTGGCTGCACCAGCCTCGCCAAGCTGACCTTCCAAAGCGCCACGGCCCCGACGATAGGGGGCGCCGCTTTCAATGGCGTTGCCACCACCGGCACGATCTACTACCCAGCCGGGTATGCGTCGGATTGGCTGGGGGTCTCCGGGTTGCCCGGCAGCTGGACGCTCGCTTCCCTGATTACCCTCGAAGTGACCTACAACGACGGCGCCACCATGGCGGATGCCATTCAAGGTGCGCTGCTTGCGGCGAGTGTTGGCAAGGAGCAGGTGACCGGAATCAAGATTACCGGCAATGCCACGGCGGTCACCGGCAACAACTGGAAGGCCCTGTACGACCTTTATAAGAATGATAGCGGCTGGACAAACCTGAGCGCCCTCCACCTGTCGGAAATGACGGCGCTTACGACCATCGGCGATATGTCCTCTTACTTATCTGGCATCCCGAAACTGAAGCAAGTGAAACTGCCCGACAGCCTGACGACCATCGGGTCCGGTGCGTTTTCTGGCTGCACCAACCTCGCGCTGACCGCCCTGCCGGACGGGGTGGAGAGCATCGGGGTGAGAGCGTTTTATGGCTGCACCGGCATCAGGCTGGCCGCCCTGCCGGACGGAGTGGAGAGCATCGGGGACTCTGCGTTTACTGGCTGCATCGGCATCAGGCTGACCGCCCTGCCGGACGGTGTGGAGAGCATCGGGGACAGTGCGTTTGATGGCTGCACCGGCATCAGGCTGACCGCCCTGCCGGACGGTGTGGAGAGCATCGGACAATATGCGTTTTCTGGCTGCACCGGCATCACGGAGATGACATTCCCCGAAAAACTGACCAGCATCGGGGACATTGCGTTTTCTGGCTGCACCAGCTTAGACAAGCTGACCTTCCAAAGCGCCACGGCCCCGACGATTGGCTACTCCGCTTTCGGTGGCGTTGCCACCACCGGCACGATCTACTACCGAGCCGGGTACGCGCCAAATTGGCTGGATGACTCCAGTTTGCCCGGCGGCTGGACGCACGTTCTTACCTACCAGCTGACGGTGGAGAATGGCACGGATACAACGAAGGCCTCATTCTACCCGGAAGGCGGACAGGCCGTCATCGAGGCCGACGCAGCGCCGGGTGGGCAGGCATTCGACAGGTGGGAAACGTTAGGCGGCGGCCGCTTTTTAAACGCTGCCAGCGCCAGCACCACCTTCACCATGCCCGCTGCCGACACGACCGTGCGGGCCACCTACAGAACCACCACGCCCGCCCCCGGCCCGGCCAACGCCAGCATTAATCCCGACAAGGCGACCTTCGACCGCTATCCCTCCGGCAAGAACCATCGGGACATACCGGTCACGCTTTCGCCGGGCAGCCATACATTGAGCGGCATCCGCTGCGGCAACGTGACCTTGCAGGCCGGGCGGGACTACACCGTGAGCGGCAGCCGGTACACATTCTCCAGGACCTATCTTGCCACGCTGGGGAAAGGCACCCACGCCTTTATCTTCGATATGAGCGGCGGCGCCGATCCGACGTTCACCCTCACGGTGGAGGACACCAGGCCGGGGGGCGGCACCAGTTCCGGCCCAACGTCCGATTCCGGCAATGACGGCAGCAATCCCAACACCGG
>NZ_KQ236747.1:19716-22270 GCF_001185345.1 Dorea sp. D27
ACCGCTATCCCTCCGGCAAGAACCATCGGGACATACCGGTCACGCTTTCGCCGGGCAGCCATACATTGAGCGGCATCCGCTGCGGCAACGTGACCTTGCAGGCCGGGCGGGACTACACCGTGAGCGGCAGCCGGTACACATTCTCCAGGACCTATCTTGCCACGCTGGGGAAAGGCACCCACGCCTTTATCTTCGATATGAGCGGCGGCGCCGATCCGACGTTCACCCTCACGGTGGAGGACACCAGGCCGGGGGGCGGCACCAGTTCCGGCCCAACGTCCGATTCCGGCAATGACGGCAGCAATCCCAACACCGGCGTGGCGGATCGCGCCCTGTTGTGGCTGGCCTGGCTGATCGTGTCGGGCATCCTGATCTTCCTGCTGGTTCGCTGCGCCCCCCGCCGCAAACGGGCCGGGCATTGATCCGGCGGTATGGAAACACGGACCGAACCGAGAAAATGGCTGCGCGGCCGGGTATCCCGGCCGCTGCTGGCTGTTGATATTGGAGGGGGAGACGCACCTGTACAAGCTTATTCGCAACACTTGGCATGATGTCTGCCGGTTGTATCGGCGTACTTATGGAGAAGAAAAGAAAAAAGGGTATGAAAGAATGAAGCGGATAGAGGATATGGAAAGTTCAGCCGGGCAGAGGGAGATACACAGTTATTCTGTGGAATCTCCCTTGTCTTTTTTTACATATCAAGGTTCATTCACTTATGGTAAAATTAGTGCTTTTTGATTACCGAACACTGCAAACTAAATATTAGTAAGGGAATACAAAAAATAGCATTTTCATTAAACTTCCATGAAAATGCTATTTGTCCCTCAGAACTAGCCTATTTAAAATTGATATAACAGCAATCATATCCTCATCGTCCAATTGTTTCAGAAGATCACAAGCCTTTTCAAACAAGGGGATATTATGCAGCTGGTCATCAAAAAAATTGTCAGGCGTAATATTAAAGTATTCGCAGATTTCTAGAAATAGTTTCATTGAAGGCAAAGCCCTACCGGAGCTAATAGATTGAATGTAGCTTTTATTTTTGCCAAGGTCAAGACTCATTTGATATTCTGAAACATTTTTTTAAGTCGTAGCTCTGTTATACGATCTCCTATATATTTTTCATTCATAGTTGCCCCTTACATGTTATATATTATATTTTAAACTATTTACTTACTGTAAATTACGGATTAAAATAGATATACATTAAAAAAATGTAATAATATACGTATTATATGAGTTATTACTATTATTAATACGTGTTTGATTTTAAAGGGAGTGCGGCTATGAAAGTCATTGGCTCAAAAAGTGAAATTGTATGGATTAAGAATGCTCTCCAAAATAGCTGTCTAAAGTGTCCATTCGCAAAAGAGTGTGGTAAACAAGCACAACAAGATGTGGTTGAAAGTGGTCATGTTGAAAAGACTTGTGACAAATTTTTAGATGAAAATATACTTTTTATAATAGAATAGACTATATATTGTGCTTTGGAAATTGACATCTACAATATAGTGTGATAGTATACTATTATATTTTATTTTTATGCGCACCTCTTGGGGTGGATGTTTCTGGATATCCAATAATCCTGTAAACGAAGTGCAGAAGCTGTTTATGTTTGTATTAAAAGTGTCAATTGTGGCTTAGGTCATGGTGGCGCTTTTTTTGTTTAGGTAAGGCTATTAAAGAATGATTGGAATGAAAACAATTATATTCCGTTCATTCTTTTTTTGATGGCCACAATCAGCCATGGCTGTTTATGGAATAAAAAATGAAAGGTGGAACAAAAAATGAATGAAAAAAAAGTGTATGCAGATGAGTTTCAGACTACATTTGTAAGCGCAAAGGAAATGCTGGATTTTCTGGCCGAGAGGACAAAAACCTCTGAATGGCTATGTAAGCCTACTAAGGCATTACGACTGGCCGCACTGGAAAAGGAGAGAGAGAAGATTGAACCGGATGATCCGGGGGTGTTGTCTGACACGGAAAAAAACACACAACTTGTTTTAAAAGTGGCAGGAAAAACCTATCCGGTAAGGAACTGTGCAATAGCCGGAACTGCGGGAGACGACCCCTGCCCCGGTGCTCCTGCTTTGAGCGGGAAAAATAAATGCTGAGAAAAATTGTTACAAATTGGCAACCTTTTCGTTTTTGCCGCTTGCCTGTGCTATAATGTGTGTGGAGATTACAAGGCCCCGTAAAAACAGAAAGTCACGATGGTGGCTTTCTGTTCGTCCTTCTGATTGGAGACGATGAAAATGTGAACGCCGCCTGCCGTCTGGACGAGCTGTGCCGGAAGGTGAAGGCTCCGGCAGGGCCCACAGCGGCCCATCAGCGGGCGCAGGGCTGAGATACGCCCCAGCTCACGCAGAAAAGCACATCGCGCACGGCGCGGAGAACGGCGGCTTTAAGAATTTTCTCAAGGGGGTTGACAAGTTGAGCAGACGCGATATAATTCGTGACAGACAGACAGACAGACAGACAGACAGACAGACAGACAGACAGACAGACAGACAGACAGACAGACAGACAGACAGACAGACAGACAGACAGACAG
>NZ_KQ236747.1:22692-100010 GCF_001185345.1 Dorea sp. D27
GACAGACAGACAGACAGACAGACAGACAGACAGACAGACAGACAGACAGACAGACAGACAGACAGACAGACAGACAGACAGACAGACAGACAGACAGACAGACAGACAGACAGACAGACAGACAGACAGACAGACAGACAGACAGACAGACAGACAGACAGACAGACAGACAGACAGACAGACAGAGTCTGTCCTTTTTGGTGTATAATCAAAGTCATAAAAGTATATCCATAAGCACTATTGCATCTTGATTTTAGGTGTAATGGTGCTTTTTGCGTGTGTCAAAGGAGGAGGGAGATGGATAGGATGAGTAAAAAAGATAGGATTATCGCAGTCCTGGTCCTGCTGCTGGTTATGCTATCCGGCTATATTATCTGGCAGAATGACAGGAATGGGGATGAACCACAGTCCGGGCAGACTGCTGCAGAGGATACCTGTACCGAAGAAGATATTCCAGATGGAATTCAGATTCCTGGTTATCCACAGCTGACAGCAGATCACGAGAGCGGGGTGATTCAAGTATATTTTGAGAATCCGAAGGGAAATCCCTGCTATTTTCAGATAGACTTGATACTGGAAGAAACCGGAGAGACTGTCTATCAGTCGGAGATGTTTAAGCCGGGGACAGGCATAGAGACACCAAAACTTGATACGATACCGGCCCCAGGTGTATACAAAGCCACAATCGTATACACTACGCAGAGCCTGAGTGATAACACAGCCATGAACGGAGCGGTTATCCAGACAAAACTGACGGTACAATAACGATACGAAAGGAATGGTGAGATGAAAGGGAAACGATTCATATTTATGGCACTTGCAGTGATGATGCTTGCGATGTGCTGCAGAGAAGATGTACGGGCTTCCAAAGAACAGGGGGGAGAGACAACAGTATCCATTAATTTCTTACCACCGGATACGGATACCGGCCAGGAAGAAAAAGGTACGGCCCAGGAAGATAAGGCGGCACCTCCCACGGGGGACAGTCTATTGCCGGCAGCCATCTGGGCAGCCATCTTTTTCTTAGCAGGGCTGTTTCTTATTACCACTTGTTTAAAAATGCGATTCGCCGCGTTGAAAACCGGGCCGCAAAGATTTACCGAAGATAATGCTGAGAAAAGAGGATGGGGGGAAGAATGATGCGTAAGAAACTATTCACTCTGTGCCTGGGGCTCTTTATGCTGTTATCAGCAAATCCGGCTGTTGTAAAGGCGGAGGACAATCGGATACCTGCCGATGATAAGAACGCAGCAGCAGGCGGAGGGAGTTCAGTAGAAGTCACACTCAAGCCTGTAAACTATACGTTAGTTATTCCTTCGGAATTGAAGTTTACAGATGCGCATTGGGAAAAAGGGAGAACATACACGAAAGACTTTCAAATCTATGTTACAGGAATGGAACAGGAGGCAATAGAGCAGGGTTACCGTGTGCAGGTATTTGTCAGCGGCGATAACAACAATGGGGAATATGGCCTGAGAAATAAATCGGGCGGAGAGGACTTAGCTTACACGATTGAAAAGGAGGGCGGCATTGAGATTCCGGCCCATAAAAGATTTGCAACCTTTCAGCAGAATGACCGGCCACAGAAGGGCAGAGTCATCTTGAGCGCACCGGACAGTCTGGATAAAATTGGAAAATACGAAGGACGGCTGATATTTTCCGGGGAACTTATACCGCCTTCTGAACCCTGATTCAAGTCAACATACAAGGAGATTACTATATTATGAAAAAAGGAATATTAGTGATGGTGCTGCTGTGCTTCCTGCTGTCCGCACTGCCTGTCCTTGCGAAGGAAACGGAAGGCGGAACAAAACAGTCAGAAGAACAGAATACTGAAACAAGGGAAGACACCGGTGAAGAGGCAGAGGCCGGTACAGAACTTCTCGGGGACCCTGTTCCTGTGACAGCCAGTTATACTGTAACAGTTCCCCAGTACATAAAAGCTGGAAATAACGGCATGATCTATCAGTTTGATACCTTAGGCCGCAGAATTCCCTTTCAGATTAGTGTAAAGCCACGCGGCGGTGAGACTATGCCCTATAATATATCGGTCCGGGTTCGTGGATCAGGGGGGATAACTAATGATCAATTTATACTGTATGATACTGGAGGCAGTGGTGTGAAGAATGAGCTTGCCTACAGCGTATGTAAATTCGATGCTGCCGGACAGAAAATAGCGATAAAGCCGGGTGAGGAATTCGCTCGTTTGTCCCCCCTTGATCCGAACAGGAGGACTGCAAAAGGGGAGATTGTTCTGGATGACCCTTCCAGCCTTCAGGTCCATGGTACTATGAATCTTGGTGGAGAACTCTATTTTGAGTTTGAGACAGAAATAACATCGGCCAAACAGCAGAATATGGAAACAGTGGGAGTGCCCGGTGATAGATCAGAGGAGCAGCCGCTTATTCTTGTTTCTAACAATGGTACTTCTGATACGGATTCCGATGCTGATGGCAAAGCAGAAGCCATGGCTGCGGTTTCTGTGTCACTTGTGGACCCTCCCCGTTATACTTTGATTATCCCACAGACAATAAAGTCCGGGAATAGCGGTGTGATTTATACGTCAGATACGATACGGCGCAGGATTCCTTTTCAGATAAGCATTGCTGATGTAAAGGACTTGGAGTCTGGACTTTATAATTTATCTGTCAAAGTACATGGGGACGGCGGAAGCAGCGGTGAATTTGAACTTTCAGGCGATGACGGCGCCGGGAATAGAATGCAGCTTGGCTATAGCGTATATCAATCCGATGCTGCCGGACAAAAAACAGCGGTCAATCCACATGAGGAATTCGTTCGATTTCGGAACTTCTCTGAACCTGATGAGAGTATTGCAAAAGGGGAGATTGTTCTGGATGACCCTTCCGGATTAAACATCGGTCAGGCTGTAACACTCAAGGGGAACCTTATGTTTGAGGCAGAAGTTGTTCAAAATGACCAATATCATAGCGGTGATGCTATGAAATAGGGCGCGGCGATGAAACGCCAGAGAAGCGGTATAGAAAAATGCTGACATGTATAGGGAGCATTTGTACTTTGAAAAGGAAATGGAATGCAGGGAGGAGGAAGAAACGCTTGAAACTAAGAAATATAAGAAAGAAAACGTCCGCGCTTCTGCTGGCAGCGGCAATGATCATCACGGTATCTTTGCAGTTTTGTACCAACGTGTATGCGGCAGAATTACCGGACAGCAGTCAGTTTGCGACAGTGGAGCAGTTAAAGGATTTCAAGACGGACAGTCAGGACGGTAAAAATACGGTAAAAGTGTATTATGGAAAGAATGACCAGCAGTGGTGGATTGCGGGAAGCCAGAACGATAACCTTACATTGTTTGCGGCAAGTCCGCTGACGGAGGATGACCAACCGTTTGCGCCAGGTGTCTCAGATGAGGGATATCCCAATTATTACAAAGCCAGTCCGCTTCGCTCTACGCTGCAAAGCTTGGAAACCTCTTATTTTACAGAAGCAGAACGAGTTCTCATGAATCCCACTGTCGTTTATACGGAGGATATATAAAATGGGGTGGTTTATTCAACGACGGACAAGCTGTACCTTGCCTATGGCCTTTTACGTGTTAACATCGACAAATTTATAATAGTCGGCGCAAACAGTTCTGACAGTTTAAATGACGGTCTGCGTGTAGATAAACGTTATTGGGGAAAGCATGTTTTTTGGCTGCGCTCGCCGTATATGAAACCCGTTGCTGGCAGTGTTATAACGAACAGCAGTGACTATGCGTTGGTGGCGCTTCCGGGCGTGAAGACGGACATCGACAATGTGAGCCACGCCCGTGCCGTGGTGCCAGCGTTTGAACTGAACCCGTCTTCTGTCATCTTTTCATCTGCTGCGCCGGCGGCAACATCTGACGGACGGTTAGGGAGGAATGACGCAATGACGCTGCGATACAGTTCTGATACACTTGGTTCTGCAGAGGTGTCTTTTGACAAGCAAAGTGTAGCGCTGACAGATGTTCCGGAAGATACGTATCTGGTCGTACAGAACAGTGAGGGCGCATGGGCAAAAAAGGTCAGCGGTACAACTTCTGTCTCTGCAAGTGATATGGGCTGGATGAGATTGGAAAGCTTTGCGAACTGTAAGGTATGGCTGGAGAAAAGTAATACGGATGAAAGAAAGACATATGCCGCTGAGGCAACCGAAAGAACCGGGCACAATGTCACAATCAATGCAGGGGAAAATATGACGGTTACAAATAGTGTGCAGACGAATGTAACCGGTACAATTGCAGAGATTACAGGAGAAGCCGAGAAGGGTTATTACTTCCCCGCCGGCTATAAAGATTCCGCCGCAGGACTGAATGGTCTGCATATCACACAGAATGGAAATGTGGTCACGATTTCAGGAAAACCGGCAGGAGATGTGCAGGTTACTCTGCGGGACGCTACGGTTATGACGGAAGAAGACAGCCATATGCAAAGCACGGCGGCAGATGCGGATAAGCCAAAGGATAGCGCAAAAGATAGTGTAAAAGATAAAGGGAATGTAAAGACGGGTGACAGCAGCCGGATAGGCTTGTTTGCAGTATTGGGTATGATTTCTGCCGGATGTATCGGCGTACTTATAGGGAAGAAAAGGAAGAAACATATGAAAGAAAGAAACGATTAGGGTATGCCATTACATCCATGTGGCGGTAGGATGCCCTATCGTTGACAAAAAAGAGCTCCCCAATCGTTCTGTCAGAGGTGATTGGGGGGACGGGACTTACAATCCTGCGGGACTTATACTTCCGTAAGCTTGAACACTGTATGATGAAATCCCAAGTTTTAGAAAAGCACGATGTGAAAGTCTCGCTTACCTTTTTGCTTGTATGCTTTATAAAAATAGATTATACTGTATAGTAGTTAAGCAAATTAATTTGTGAGATGGTAATACATAAATCGACGGCTGAGCTAGGTTATTATATAGCAGAAGAATATTGGGGAAAAGGAATAATGACGGAAGCAGTTAAAATGCAATAAAAAATGATTCCCTTATTTTTTAGTTTTGAAGAGAGGAATGATAAAATGTTGTGTCATATGATAATAGATTTAAGCGCTATGCTCTGTGCAAGGTCTGGTGACTGGACGATACTTGTACAGAGATGATTTGATAATCGTCCACATTGGATTTTGCACTTATAGGACTATTCAAACAACTATAAGGAGATAAATTCAATGAATAACAATTATAATAGATACATAATATTTTGGCTTAGTCAGGCTATATCGCAATTTGGGAGCTCTATGACGAGCTTTTCGCTTATATTGTGGGCATATACACAGAATGGAACAGCCATGACGGTATCACTGATGACTTTCTTTAATTATGTACCATACATAATTATCAGTTTATTTTCTGGGACATTTGTTGATACTCATAGCAAGAAGAAAATTATGCTGGCAGCGGATAGTATTGCTGCCATATGCTCATTGTCCGTACTAGTGTTGAGTACAGTAAATGAATTACAGATTTGGCACATTTATCTGGTGAATATTATTATTGGTTTGACGAATGCGTTTCAAGGACCTGCTTCTTCTGTTGTACTTGGGAAAGTTGTGCCGCGGGATAAAATTACACAGGTAAGCGGAATGAATTCTTTCTCAAGTAATCTGGTGGCTGTCATGTCACCCATATGTGCAGCTGCTTTATTTGGATTCGGAAGTCTGGGACTAATAATAGTAGTTGATTTGATCAGCTTTTTATTTGCACTTTTAGTATTATTGTCTGTGCTGAAAATTCCTGAGGATATCATAAAGAAAACAAACAGGAAAGCTGTGTTTAGTGGGTGTAAAGAAGGTTTTTTATTTCTTAAGCTTAATCATGGCATTTTAATCATAATAATAACGATGGCGTTGCTTAATTTCTTCTCAAGATTGACTTATGAGAATATTTTGTCTCCGATGATACTTATGAGAAGTTCAAATAATTCCTTAATACTAGGAACTGTGAATGCAATAATGGGTGTTGGTGGAGTGTTAGGTGGTATTGTAGTATCAACTGGAAGAGTGAAAGCAAACAGTGTGAAGATGATATATATATCAGCAATGTTATCTTTTATGTTTGGTGATATCATTATGGGTATCGGTAGGAATGGTTTTGTATGGTCCGTTGCTGGATTGATGGCTAGTTTTCCTATTCCGTTTATTTATGCAGGACAGATGGAGATCTTGTATCAGAACATCCCTAAGGATATGCAAGGAAGAATTTTTTCTGTGAGAAATGCCATACAGTTTAGTACGATTCCTATAGGCATTTTGCTAGGTGGTTTTTTAGCTGACTGTGTATTTGAGCCATTTATGACACTGGATATTCCGCTTACAAGGTTCTTGAAAATGTTAGTAGGTGAGGGGGCAGGCAGTGGAATGGCTGTAATGTTTTTATGTACTGGAATATTAGGAACCTTGTTTAGCCTCATTTTTTATAAGGGGAATCAAAATGAGACGGGAATATATAATTAATCCTTGCAGTGGGATGAAAATTGAAGTAAATAGAGGTCAAAAAATTGGGAAATTTGATTGATTCTAATAAATACATGCTAATGTTTAAAGTTTTTGATGATACCGGAAATCTACATTGGTGAAAACGGTAACTGGTACATTAATGGATATGATACAGGAGTCAAAGCAAGAGGGGACGACGGAATCACCCCGCATATCGGAGCAAACGGCAATTGGCATATAGGAGAAACTGACACGCTGGTGCCGGCCACCGGTCCAAAAGGCGACCCGGGTGTAGCTGGCTCACAGGGAATCCAGGGTCCAAAAGGTGAAAAAGGAGATCAGGGTCCGGCCGGTCGTGAATATCGTGAACAACCTTGAGACATCGGAAGAAGGGTACGCGCTGGATGCCCGGCAGGGTCAGTTTCTAAACAAGGAAATTAAGGCCATGGAAACTGAAAAAGCGCCTATTAAGAGCCCTCAATTTAACGAAGTATATACAACAGGAACGGCTCGATATGGATAGACAATGCTTTAATTGGTGTGGTTAAATAATTAATAGGTTACGGTGCACAGAAAGCAGTTATAGGAGGATTCAGCATATGAAACATTTCTTTGAAGCTCTGGCAAGTGAAGAAAAACATAAAGCACTGCCTGAAGAGTTTGACTATTTCGAAAAACTGATTGGCAGCTGGAAAATAGATTATGTAGACAATAGTAGTTCCCATGCCATAAAAGACGAGTGGCATTTTTCGTGGATTCTTGAGGGAATGGCAGTGCAGGATGTCATTGTCTTGCCTGGTTTTGAATACGGAACAACGATTCGTGTCTACAATCCTGGAACGCACGCTTGGGACGTCGCATATTGCTATACAGGAAAAATCATGAGGTTTGAGGCAAGGAAGCAAGACGATAAGATAGTTCTTACTAACATCGAGGATGAAAGAAGAAAATGGGTTTTTGCAGAAATTTCAGACGATTATTTTCATTGGCAGGATGTGACAGTAAAAGAGGACGGCAATTGGTATGCTGATTTTGACTTATATGCCAATCGTGCCTGATGGTTATATCCGTTTCATCTTATAGGATAATTACACAGCCGCCTGTCGTTATGATAACCATAAAACCATCGTAAACAGATATTGTGGGAGGAAAAGATAATGGAAAAAGAGAAGGGTTCATTTAAAGAGTTTCTAGCGGCGGTCGCGCCGGAGCAGCAAGCGTTTGTCGAAAGACTTAATAACAAACTTGTGGAACAAGGCTGTGACCTCGTAATCAAAGAAGCAAAAAGTGGCTATACCGCTTCATACCGGTTAGAGAAGAAAACGGTAATGAACTGGGTATTTCGCAAGTCAGGCATTTTGGCACGGATTTACGGGGACAATGCTAAAAAGTACGAGGATACTATCGCATCTCTGCCTGCTGATATGCAGAAGAAAATGACTTCTGCTCGTGACTGCAAGAGACTTATGGAGCCTAATGCCTGCAGCGATACTTGCGTGAAAGGTTTTGTTTACACCTTGAATGGCGATACACATAAAAAATGCCGTAATGACGGAATGTTCTTCCTGCTGACAGATGAATCAGCGGAGCATATAGCTGGGCTGGTCTGTGCAGAGGTTGCTGCGCGGAAGTCGGCTTCATAGCGAAAGTGCTTCACCTCCTTATATATTTAGGATGGTGAGAGCTTGAATTGGTTTAATTTTATGCTTTCCCTCCCTATAAATCACAAACGCTTCGTGCTATAGTGTCTGTTAACACAAGAAAACATTTGCTTCAGGCATATAGGAGGAATAGCTATGGCCAACATGATTGCGATAACGATACCCATCATTATCGGGATAAACGGAATCTTGCTGATTGCATTGGAGATTATAGATTCCGTTTATCGAAAGAAGGGACAGAAGGAACAGGAAAAAGAAAAGGAAAGGGAGGAAATCAAAGCCCGGTGGGATCAGCTGTAGGGTGTGCTTATGTAAACAGGCACAGGGCAATAATAATCCCGGCAGTAATGACGCCGCCAAGGATGGCAGGATGAGCGGCCTTAGGATTATAAAGCGGATTAAGGGGCGACACGTAACTGCCCCAGGGGCTGTTAAAGGATTCCTCCAGCTCCCGCCTCGTCCTTAAGGGAACCGGCAGTTCGTCGACAAACTGCTTCCAGTCTTTCCTGAGAAGCAGATAGCCCCTCCTGCATTCATTTTTTTCCGTGCCAGGGTGTTCAAAAAAGAACCCTCCGTTATCATTCTGCTTCACAAATTGTGCATATGCATACTTTAAAGCCGCTGTTAGGGCGCTCCCGGCATTCTGCTCTTTTAGGCATATGGCTCTGAGACGGCAGTATATATCAGAGACTATAGTTCCACAACTTTCTTTCCGCGGGACGACGGCTCCAGGCAGATCTGCCAGAGAAGCAGAATGACCGGGTCCTGCAACGCTGTTCATATACACGAGCAGCATCTTGTCGACAGTCTGCGAAATGCTGTCTGCCAATCCTTTCTGTATGCCGGACGCATACAGGAAGGTATCTGTCTTCAGCCAGGTAGCTGCAGCCAGAAACCCTTTCATCTGGCTGTTGCATGCTGATATCTCAGGATGGCTCAGCAGATTTCCTTTACCGAGAAGCTCTGTCAGAAACTTTTCCGCAATCTTTAGATCCTCTGTCCGGTATAAAATATTAAGGCTTGACTTGTTTTCTGAGAACAGGTCTCTCGAGACAGGACCCTCTGCATTTTCCAGAGGCTCTGCCCGTACACTTTGCCAATAGTCCGATTCTAATAATTTTTTACCGCTGAACGCCCTACTGTAAGGCGTTTCCTTTTCGGAGGGGTTTCTGAAGTACACGATTCCTTCACGCACATTTTTCGAAGCTGTCTCTTTCCCATTGAATCCGCCTGTAAAAGAAGAGTGCTCCTTTGCCAAAAAACGCATGACCTTGTCAGATGGCAGAGTCCGTCCCGCGGAGGACTTAAACAGACTGTTAAATAGAATGATTCGATGCTGCCTTTCCCCAAATCGTTGAAAGAGGCTGTCAAGGGTATTGAAATGCTTCTGCGTCAGCTTCTCCATGTTTTCCAACAGATATGTTTCCAGAAGGCAGAGCAGCCTTTTCTGTTCTTCGCTTCCCTTAAGCTGGATAACATGCCTGAGGATATCGGTATAGAGCTCTTTCAGCCGGGCCAGCTCCTTTTCAGGAGAAGTGCCAGGATATGCCTGCCATACGCTTAACTTTTCTAAAAGCCGTGCAATGTCTCTTGCTGTGTCTGCTTCTTCTGTCCCCCTGGCCTTACTTTCTCTTGAGATGTCGGCCGAATCATTTCTCTCCGTGGCCTTTGTACATGAATTTTCTGCGTTTTCAATAAACTCCATTTCAGCCTTCGACTGCCGGCTGCTTATATCGGCTGCAATATCAGCCACAGACGTCAGATTGCTGTCCGGCTGTTCGCTGGCGGAATAGGGAAGGCCTTGTATATCCATGTGCATCATCTCCTCATCTCGATGGTCTCTTACTATGAATATCGTCAGCCGCAGACCTTACATAAGTGATAACCTTAACAGCTTGAAAAGAATGGATGCAAATCTTGTAACGAAAAAGAGCTGCGCACAATCAGCTTGTGCGTCAGCTCTTCTTATTCTGTACTTTATAGCCGGGAGATCTGCCGGCCCTTCTGTGCTCATATTCCTCGATATCTCTGCCTACAGCCTTACGCATTCTATCCATGACCCTTATGGACGGCGTACCATATGCTGTACGGCTCATTTCCCGTTCCATCTGTTTTGCTTCTTTTATGAATGCTCTCTGTATTGCCCTTTCCATCTCATCCATAGGAATCACCTCCGCCAGCGTGTTGATTCGTGGGTCTTCAGCCTATAAAATCTAAAGTGTACTTACCGTACACCCTGTTCACATTATACCTTATCTATGTTTCAAAATCAATAAATCTTGACCGGATTATGTGAGAGGAGTGCAGGCTTCGGCAAATTCCAGTTCCATAAACGCATCCGATATAACCTCTGCCTGATGTTGAAGCAGTTCTTCTAGTATGATGGCATAACCTTCAGCATCAAAATTTTCCAGGCAAACGGCCATATCATCAAGATAGGGGAGATAATAGGAGTTGATTGCGTCCTGGTTTCCTAATTTGCATCTCATAGGATATCCCCAGAGCAGCTGCTGGAACAGTTCCCGGTACACGGTCCTTATCGTCTTATATGGTGCGGCCTGTGCGATAAACTTAAGTGAATAGGAGGTAACCAGGTCCGGTCTTCCGATGTTCTTGAACATATCAAGCTGGTTTATAAAGGAACGGATACCTTCTCCATCCGTGGAAGAGAAGGCTGCCGCTGCTGCGTCCCGGCAGGAAAGGAGGATAATCTGCAGACTATATGCAAAGTCTGACAAGCGTTGCCTTACCTGGGGCTCCGTCCATCCGCAGTACGCCTCGATCTGATCCACCCGCAGTATCTGGGTGCCGATACCATTGACGGACCTTGTCATACCGATGCTGTTCAGCAGCGCGAGCGTCCGGCGCACCGTACTGACTGATACTTGCTTTTCCTCGGCGAGCCTGCTGATAGAAGGCAGATAATCTCCCGCCGTGTAACCGCCTCGTCCCATCGTGGTCATAAGTTCAAGGGCGAGGCTGTAGCAGATTTGAGAGGCCTTTTTATAGCTGCTCCATGTAAATGCAGCCTGCTGGCTTGGAAGAGTGCCTGTAATCCTGCTTTCGTAGAAGTGCTGGACGGCTGTGGCGTACGTATCTATAAAGTCCATTGACGCGGTGTAAAGGGCGGCCCAGTCTTTCCTGCGGCATAGTTCCGCTCTAAAGGAGACAGCGTCCGTTTCTGCATCTATATAGGAGCGGTAATCTTTCAGACTGAAAAATGGTATCATATAATGGATGCATATCTTGTGGATGAGACGCATCAGAAGCGGATTGTCCAGTGAACCATATATCAGGTTCAGATACTGCATGATGAGGTAGGACGGATGGACCTGCCGTGCCGCAATCAGTTCTTCCAGACGGTCTATTTTATCCTGGGTCACCTTCTTCCATGCCGCCAGCTGGATGTTGCCGAACAGTATGGGCATACTAGGGAGCAAGTCCAAAAAGGCATCTTTGCGTTTGGCAAAAAAAGTCTGGATATGCTGTTCCACCGCTCTCTCCTGATAATCTGCCTTGACTATAGAACCTTTGTTTTTCGACAGCGTGACATAGCCTTCTTTCTGAAGTCGGCGGTAGGCAGACCGGGCCGTATCCAGCGAGACCATAAGAAGGCTGCACGTATCCTCTATCTTAGGCAGACGGTCGCCGCACCGGTAAGTTCCGAATTCTATCTGCGTCTTGAGAATATCATATATAACAAACTGAAGGCTTGATTCATTTTCCAAACATTATTCCTCCGACCATTTTTTATCATTCAACCTATATTTATTGTAACACTATTTTACAGCCAAATCTATAATTAAGCAGTTCCTTTATCACCGCGGGTTGCCATACGCATTGTATTTTGCTATAATCAATAAGATAAAGTCGGATGTGGACAAGGTGTTGTTCCACTGGAGTGCAGGCGTCCGGCAGGTTACCAAAGACGAGAAAGGAGTCCCCGGGGCGGCAGGGAAAAGGAATGTATGCCCTGGCTACGAGTTATGAAGAACGAGAATTTTATTAAAGATGAGGCAGCAGGAGAGAAGACGATGCCGGTCGACGTGGCAAAAGGGAGCGAGGGAGAAGGTCCGGCCGTCGTGCCTGCCACAACCGACATTGATGCTGCCTGCCGTCCGCAAGAGGAGAAAACACAATACTTTGATTGGATGATGGAGGAATACGCCGGTAACATCTACATCTGTGATATGGAGACTTATGAGCTGCTTTATGTGAACCAGGTTGCCTGTACAACGCTTCAGACTCCGAAGGAAAAGATCCTTGGAAGAAAATGTTATGAGGTGATTCAGGATAGGAGCGAACCGTGTCCGTTCTGTACGAATCCATATCTGAGCAAGGACAAATTTTACGAATGGGAATTTGATAACAAGGCATTGGGCCGTACCTTTATGATTAAGAACCGGATCATCGAGTGGAACGGACGGCGCGCACGGATAGAATTAAGCTGCGATATGCTGAGCACGGAATATAAGCTGGCAAAGAAAGACCAGGAGCGCGAGACGATTGTCGGTACGATACCAGGAGTATTCTGCAGGCTGGATGCCAGAGATTATAAGACCGTCTTGTGGCATGGAGCAGGCTTCTCCAAGCTGCTCGGCTGTGAGGAGGATAATCGTAAGATTACAGAAGTTTCCGCCCCTGCATACGTAAAAGAAGATGAGCTTCAGCGCATCAAAGAGACGCTGGATGGTCTGACGGAGACCGGGCAGAGTTCGGTCATGGAAGTGGTCGTCACTCCTCCCGGCGGGGAAGAGAAGATACTGACGGTCACATTCAGCTATATAAGCGGCGAGGACAGCTGGGACGGCATACCATCCATATACAGCGTGGGGATAGACATTACGGAAGACCGCATAGAACAAGAAAGGCAGCATGTGGCTCTGGAGGACGCATACCAGTCGCTTAAGTCGGCCAATTCTGCAAAGACGGATTTCCTGTCTGCCATATCGCATGATATCCGTACGCCTATGAACGCGGTGATTGGAATGACCGCTATCGCGGAAGCAAATCTGGAATCGAAGGAAAAAGTGGAAGACTGCCTGAAGAAGATCAAAGTGGCGAGCCGCCATCTGCTGAGCCTGATTAGTGAAGTGCTGGACATGTCCAAGATAGAAAGCGGCAGGATTGATCTGACGCCGCAATACGTGGAACTGCCGGAGCTCATCCAGAACACATGCGATATGTTCCGGACATTGATGGAAGAGAAGCAGCAGGAGTTCCATGTCATAGTCGGGCAGGTGCGGCATGAGAAGGTAGTCGCGGACGGAGACCGCTTAAGTCAGGTATTTGCTAATTTGCTTTCTAATGCAATGAAATATACGCCTGAAGGGGGAAGAATCAGCATGGAAATTAACGAACTTCCTTCTCTTATCCCTGGAAAAGGCTGGTATGAGTTCATATTTAGAGATACTGGGATTGGCATGTCTGAGGACTATCTGCCCCATCTGTTTGAACCATTTACACGGGCTGAGGGGGTCCGGGATGGGAAGACACAGGGTACGGGGCTTGGAATGTCGATTACAGAGAATATAGTCTCCATGATGAATGGTACGATTGACGTAAAGAGCAGGCTCGGCGAGGGAAGCTGCTTTACGGTCTCGCTCCCTCTTCAGCTGCTGAACGAAGAGGAGGAGAGTAAGGAAGAGCTGCTCGGCCTTCCGGTGCTTATTGTGGATGACGACCAGATCGTATGCGAGAGTGCGGCCGTCATGCTGAATGAACTGGGAATGAAAGGATACTGGGTATCATCAGGAGCTGAGGCGGTACGCCGTATCGTAGAGGCGGAAAAGCGGGCGGACGATTTCTTTGCAGTCATACTTGACTGGCAGATGCCTGGGATGGACGGCCTGGATACATTAAAGGCCATTCGGAAACAGGTAGATAAGAATATTCCCATTATCATCATATCTGCATATGACTACTCCGGTGTCGAAGAGGAATTCATACAGGCAGGGGCTGACGCCTTTATAACAAAGCCGCTGTTTCAGTCTAAGGTTCTGCATGTTTTAAAGATGTTTTGCGTAAAGAAGAATAAAAAAGCGGAAAAGTTAAAGCCAGAAGAGGAACAGAGCATACTTTGCGGCAAACGTCTGCTCCTGGCTGAGGATAATGAAATCAACAGGGAAATTGCGGAGGAACTGCTTGAAATGAGGGGAATAGCTGTCGATTCTGCAGAGAACGGGGCGCTTGCAGCGGAGATGTTCCGCAAATCGGAAGCAGGATATTACACGGCGGTGTTAATGGACATACAGATGCCGGTCATGGATGGATATGAAGCCACTGCCGCGATTCGGGCGATGCCCCGTAAAGACGCGGCTTCTGTTCCGATTATCGCCCTGACGGCGAATGCCTTTGTAGCAGACATCGGAAAAGCACAGAATGCGGGAATGAATGCCCACGTGCCAAAACCGATAGATATGGAAAAATTATTGGCAACGATTGAAACATGTATCGGTCAATAGCCATCTGCCCGGGAGTCTATACGATTTCCGGGCAGCATTCCTAATTCACGCATATTTGCGGATTCTTAATGTGACACCAAGAGAATCAGCCAGCCTCTGGCAGGCTTCGATTTCGTCCGCTGGGAGGACGTCTACGATAGTGAGCCTCACATCTTCTATGTGCTCTCTGCATCCGGACGCAAACTGAAGCAGGGCATCAAAAGCGCCTTCGAACTGAGGCCGTGTCACTTTGTCATACGCTTCCGCTGTGGGAGCATTTAGACTAATCGATACTGCGTCTACAGCTTCGGAAAGCAGAGGAATGATATCCCTTTGGTGGTATAGGTTGGCAAGTCCGTTTGTGTTGACACGGATACGCACCCCATATTTTTGTCTGGCATATTTTGCCGAGGCGATGAGGTTGTCAAGCGCACAGGTCGGTTCACCATAGCCGCAGTAGACAAGCTCTTCAAAGCCGGAAAAGTCAAAGGCATCCATGGCATCCGTAATCTCTTCCAGCGTGGGGTCTGTCTTATGCCAGAGTGTCTCTGCATCGCCTACCGAATCTTCATGGCTGCGTATGCAGAACGTGCAGCGGCAGTCGCATTTGTTCGTGATATTGGCGTATACCTGATGTTTGTACGTATATAATATATCAGCCATCTTACTCTCTCCTTCTTCTATGTCATTTTCGTTCAATTACAGGAACAGCAGCTGGTTGGTGCGGTTCTTGATGTGTATCTTGTCGAGTGCCGCAGCTGCTGCCAAAAAGATGACGGCACTTCCCCCTGACTGTATGGCGCTTCCGGTGAGGGATGCTATCGGGGACAGGAAGGAGCCAAACAGTATTCCCTCGGCCAGATAGTAGCCTGCGGCAGATATGAGTCCCGCGATAAATGGAGCGGCTGCATTTCTCGGACTGAGCATACGTCCCTTACGGCTTGTAAAAGGAAGGACAATCAACATCTTTATGACGATTGTGGCCGGTGCCCACATGGGAGCGGTGAGCATATCCGCAAGCCCTCCCCCGATAGCGGCAGCGGCCAGAGCATAAGGTCTTGGCAGCAGGACGGCCGCAATGTATATGAGGGCGTCTCCAAAATGTATATAGCCTCCGTTCGTACCGTAAGGTATGTGGAAAATGTAAGCTGTCATGATGACAATCATGGCGGCAAAAAGCCCGGTTACGGTAAGAAGCGGAACTTGTTTTCCGTGTTGTCCATATTGTTTCATATTCCATCGGTCCTTTCCATATTTGCTGATAATGATAACACCAAAGTGGATGGATTGAAAAGTCCAGATATGATATATTTGAGCAAGCCAGTTTGCTTAGAAGAAAAAAGTACAAATAACCCTTTACTTTTTATCAAATATGTGTTAAAGTGTAAAAGTAATCAATGAGATTTGAATCGTACCTATGTTTGTAAGTCGTTTCAGGATGATTTACAAGATAAGGTACTTTTTTTATTATCTCAGATACAAATATTATTAAATGGAGGTACTGACAATGAACAGCGGTACAGTTAAGTGGTTTAACTCACAAAAAGGATTTGGATTTATTACAGATGACCAGGGCGGAGATGTATTCGTACATTTTTCAGCGATTGTTTCTAACGGATTCAAGACTCTGGAAGAAGGACAGAAAGTGACGTTCGATACAGAGACAGACCCGAAAGACAGCAGCAAGCTGAAAGCAGTTAACGTCTGCACAGCTTAGTCTTTAATTTAAGTCCAGGATAAGAATTATTAAGAAATATGTTTCAGAGCAGAAGAATTATACTTTCATTTGAATATTTGTATTTTTGATAATTTAGAGGATTATGGCCTGCACTTCCACGGAAGTGCAGGCTGTTTTTATCATATAGAATAATTTAGGCCTGTCTGAACAGCATGGGGAGGTATTTTTCGTAATTGACCCCGTCGTTTCGGGGGACTTGTTCTTTTACTGAATCTGCAAGGGCCAGTTCCAGAAATTCCCCCGCCATATTCATGATAGATGGTATGGAATCCCCCCTTGTGACGCCTGCCGCCAGACATGAGGCGAACAGGTCGCCGGTGCCTGAATAACTGCCTCCGATGTAAGGAAATGAAGAGAGGCTGCAATCCTTTTCCGTGATAAAAAGGTTTCCCATCATTTCAGTACCTTTTTCATCATGGTGACGGATGCCGGTGACGATTATCTTCTCCGGTCCTTCTTTGCACAGCTCTCTGCCGATTCTGCCGATAGATTCAGTAAGACGGCCGCAGTCGTTTATCTGTGACAGCATGTGATAGTCCGTATCTGCAAGCAGACACAGCTCGGTGAGATTAGGCGTGATGATATCCGCCTTAAGCGTCAGACTCCGCATCTGTCTGAGGAGTTCTTCTGTAAACATGGCATATGTATTGCCGTTGTCTCCCATAACAGGGTCCACGATAAGAAAAGTCCCCGCTCTGTAGAATGTCTCTATGAACTCAAAGATATGCTGAATCTGCCGTTCGCTTGCTACAAAGCCTGTATATATACCGTCAAAAAGGGCGCCCATCTTCTTCCACTCAAGGCGGAAGTATTCCATCTTATCGGTATAGTCGTCGCAGTAATAGCTCGGGTAGCCTGTCTGTGCGCTTAGGACAGCGGTTGGCAGCGGGCAGGGCTGTACCCCCATGGCAGCAATAACGGAGATTGCGGCGGTAAGAGAGCAGCGGCCGAATCCGGACAGATCATTGATAATTGCTATTTTTTTCGTCATAATATTACCCTTCTTATCGATTTATTCTTTCATTATGGCACGGCTTCTGCTGTATGCCATGAAGTCATTCTACCACTAACCGGCAATATTTGAAAAGTCTGTATTTTTATTTTGGTTTTACATAATAGAAAAATATCCAATATAAAGGAAAAGTATTGCAATGCGTTATTTTTTAGACTATTATTAAAATATAAGAAAATCGACAGTTTATTCATAATGAAAGGGAGCATTATTCTTAATGTTTCCACATGAAAAGGAGGGAAATAAGTGAAACTGGAACTGGGAAAAATATTCATTCATGATGTTCAGTTTGCAGAACGGACCTATGCAGAAAATGGCATCCTCTACATATGCAGACAGGAGATTCTCGATCTGGTACTTCAGGACGACAGGCTTGTGTCTGCCGAGGTGGAACTTGCAAGGCCGGGGGAGTCTGTTCGTATCGCGCCGATCAAAGATGTGATCGAGCCTCGCGTGAAAGTGGATGGCGGCGGCCTCTTCCCTGGAATCATAAGCAAGGTAAAGCAGGTGGGAGAAGGCAGGACACACGCTCTCGTGGGAGCGGCAGTCGTGACGTCTGGAAGGATAGTCGGCTTTCAGGAAGGAATCATAGACATGTCCGGCGAGGCGGCGCGATATACGCCGTTTTCAAAGACGAACAATGTCTGTGTCATCTTCCATGCCAAAGACGGAATTGACGCGCATGAGCATGAGACCGCCGGGCGCCTCGCAGGTCTCAAGGTGGCTGCCTATATCGGGGAGGCGGCAAGAGACATTACTCCGGATGAAGTCGTCGCGTATGAGACGAAACCGTATTTGGAGCAGATTGCCGAATATCCTGACCTCCCCCGGGTAGGCTATATCCATATGCTTCAGTCACAGGGACTTCTGCATGATACATATTATTATGGAGTGGATGCCAAAAAATTTATACCGACCTTCATGTACCCTACGGAAATTATGGACGGGGCAATCGTGAGCGGCAACTGTGTGGCGCCGTGTGATAAAGTGACGACGTTCCATCATCTGAATAATCCGGTAATCGAGGATCTGTATAAGAGACACGGAAAGGATCTTAACTTTATAGGTGTCATACTTACGAATGAGAATGTCTTTCTGGCGGATAAGGAACGCTGTTCTGATATGGTTGGAAAGCTGGTGGGCTTCCTCGGCCTTGACGGTGTAATCATCACCGAAGAAGGATACGGCAACCCGGATACGGATTTGATGATGAACTGCAAGAAAGCTACGATGGCCGGGGCAAAGGTCGTTCTCATCACAGATGAATTTCCGGGCCGGGACGGTAAATCGCAGTCTCTGGCCGATGCGGTACCGGAGGCGGAGACGGTCGTATCTTGCGGACAGGGGAACGTCATCATCCATTTTCCGCCGATGGACAAAGTGATAGGCACGCTGGAGTATGTTGAGACCATGATTGGCGGTTACGAAGGCAGCCTGAAGCCGGACGGGAGCATCGACGCAGAGCTGCAGATTATCATAGCGTCCACGATTGCAAACGGCTATAACCATCTGGCCGCTCGAACTTATTAGGAAGGGAGGAATGCTGGATGTCTAAGACTATTATTGTCCACTATATCAATAATTTTTTTGCCGGGGCGGGCGGAGAAGAGGCGGCAGGCATGGCGCCTGAACTCCGGGAAGGCGCCGTGGGACCAGGTCTTGCACTTGCAGAAGCCTTTGGAGAGGAATACGAGATAGCAGCTACCGTCATTTGTGGAGACAACTACTTTGGCGAACATATGGAAGAGGCAACAGAAAGGATTCTCAAATTGATCAGACCGTACGGTCCTCAGCTGTTCATTGCCGGTCCTGCATTTAATGCAGGAAGATACGGGGTTGCCTGCGGCACGATAGCCAGAGCGGTCGAAGAACAATTCCATATACCGGTGCTGACCGGCATGTATGAGGAGAATCCAGGCGCCGATATGTTTCGCAGAGATCTTATCATCATAAAGACGAAGAATTCAGCCGCCGGAATGCGCCAGGCAGTCAGGAAGATGGCTGCAGCAGGAGAGAAGCTGGCTAAGGGCGGGGAGATTCTGGGACCGGAAGAAGAAGGTTATCTGGAGAGGGGAATACGTGTAAATTACTTTCATGAAAAGAGAGGTTCGGAAAGAGCGGTAGATTTGCTTGTCAGAAAGATGCGGGGCGAGGAATGCACGACAGAGTATCCGATGCCGGTCTTTGACCGTGTGCCTCCGCTTCCTCCTGTTGATGACGTAAGTAAAGTTAAGATAGCTGTAGTCACTTCAGGCGGAATCGTTCCACAAGGCAATCCAGACCATATAGAATCCTCCAGTGCCACCAAATATGGTATCTACAGCATCAAAGGGATGGATCACATGGATAAGGCAGACTTCATGACGATTCACGGAGGATATGACAGGGCATTTGTCACAGAAGACCCGGACCTGGTCGTTCCGCTCGACGTACTGCGTGAGATGGAAAGCGAGGGCGTTATCGGCGGGCTGGCCGATTATTTTATCACGACTACAGGGACAGGGACATCGACTGGGAATGCCAGGGGATTCGGCAGGGACTTTGTAAAGAAGCTGCTCGATGACAATATCGGGGCTGTCATCCTGACTTCTACATGAGGTACTTGTACGCGTTGCGGTGCAACGATGGTAAAAGAGATTGAACGCGCGGGTATCCCTGTCGTGCATATCGCTACTGTCGTTCCAATCTCACTGACGATCGGGGCGAACAGGATCGTGCCCGCGGTTGGAATCCCATATCCGCTCGGGGATCCTAACCTGGGGGAAGATAAGAGCAAGAAAATCAGGCGAGAGCTTGTGGAGCTGGCGCTGAAAGCATTGATGACGCCGGTGGAGGAACAGACGGTATTTGAGAAATAGCACCGAATAACTAAAAAATAAGGCAGGCATATTGACAAAACATGCCGGATGCGTTAATATTATATACGTTGCAAACGAGCAATGTATATAATATGTGGGCGTAGCTCAGCTGGATAGAGCGTTTGGCTACGGACCAAAAGGTCGGGGGTTCGAATCCTCTCGCCCACGCTGGAAAAGCCTTTGTATGACGCAAGTCTGCAAAGGCTTTTTGCCGTGTGCGGATAAGAGACCGTCTTAAAACATGAGTCAAATAAATGGATTAATAGCCGTCTTTATGGTATAATTTATGCAAATATATATGGGCCGCCGGAACAACCGGGTGCGGGCTCCAGGGTAATCTGGCGCAGTGGCCGTGGAGGATACTACATGAGAAGAAGAGTTATCGGGATATGTGTGTTTCTTTTGTCTTGCGGACTCATCATAAGCGGGTGCAGTAAGAAGAACAAAGTTGTAAACTATGAAAAGGAAAGCGGAGATATCATCGATATCACGTTTTTTGGCAATAAATATGAGCCAGAGAATGTCACTGTCATTGAAGAGATCATTTCGGAATTTATGAAGGAGAATCCGGATATACGGGTGTCGTATGAGAGCCTTAAAGGGAATGATTACTTTGAAGCGCTGGGAAAGAGGATGGCTGCCGGAAAAGGCGATGATGTCTTTATGGTAAACCACGACGCCGTACTGGAGCTGTCGGAGGAGAAAAAGCTTGCGGATCTGTCAGGTTTGCGGACGCTGTCAGGATATACGGACCGTATGCTGGATCAGATGGATGAAGACGGAAAGATATATTGGGTTCCAACGACGGTGTCCGTGTTTGGCCTGTACTGCAATATGGATCTGCTGGAAGAGAACGGGCAGAAGGTGCCCGAGAATCTGCACGAGTGGAGGCAGGTTCTTGATTACTTTAAGGGACAGGGCATAACCCCTATAATCGCGAATAACGATATCTCTCTGAAGACGCTCGCTATCGGGCGGGGATTTTATGATATCTATCAGGACGGGCGGCAGAATGAGGTGTTTTCAAGTCTGAACAGAGGAGAAGATAAGATAAGCACTTATCTGTCCTCCGGCTTTTCTCTGGTGGAAGAATTCGTACAGAAGGGATATATAGATGCACAGGCAGCCTTGGGCACAGAAAAAACATCTGACGATTTGGAGCAGTTTGTGAAAGGGGAATCCCCTTTTATGCTGACAGGTGCATGGGCGGCGGGAAGGGTCGAGAAGATGGAGCCGGAATTTTCGTTCCAGGTAGCTTCGTACCCTGTTCTTGATGATGGTTCGCTTATTGTTATCAACCCAGATACCCGGTTAAGCGTAAATGCAGACAGTGAACATTTAGATGAGGCAGTGAGATTTGTGGAATACTTTACGGAAGCGGGAAATATTCAGAAGTTTGCGGATCAGCAGGCGTCTTTCAGCCCGCTCAAGAAAGGAAGCCCATCCTCCGTGGAAGAGATACAGCCACTCGTTCCGTGTTACCAGTCCGGAAGAACGGTCATAGGCGCTGATGCCAAACTGGACATGCCAATCTGGAATCTGACGGCGCAGGCGTCTGTGAAGCTGCTTTCCGGCGAAACGCTTGATACGGTTATGGACTGGATGGATGGACAGGAAGGGAGTATATCAGAGTGATGGAGACAAAGGGAAACAGAAGTACAAAGAACAAGGTAGCTCTGGCGGCAGCAGGCGTCGGGGCAGTTCTTTGTGTTCTGACTTTTTTCTTTATCCAGGCCGTGAAGCAGCAGCTGTGGGAACAATCCGTGGATACTATCATGGAGAGCACCCGGCAGGGCTGCACGACGCTTAAGGTACAGCTTCAGGATGATATCAATTCTATCCGAAGCGTGGCAGAGCAAATTGAAAGCTATTCGCTCGGGCAGGCCGGAGAAATAGAGGGTGCGGTACAGAATTTCAGTGAAATAGAAGGCGGAGTCAGCATATATCTGGAGGATGGGGCTGGTGTCCTGGGAGATACGCCTGCGGATACCCAGGCAGAGGGAGTGCTGTGGTCGTCAGGCGGAGAAGAAGGGATCATCAATCCCCACATAAGCAGCGTTACAGGGATGAATGTGTTTGATGTCTTCGTAAAAGTAACACTGGCGGATGGGACGGAAGGCTATATTGTGAAGGAATATGAAGTAGAGGGCATCGTGGATAGTTTTACCCTTTCCTTTTATAATGATGCCGGTTTTTCTTACGTCGTGGATGCCAAGGGAGATGTGCTCATACGTTCGCCCCATCACAACAGCAATAAGACGGTCAAGAATTTGTTCGATATGCTGGAAGGTTCTGACAATGATGAATCCAGCGTAGAGGAATTTGCGCGTTCACTGGAAGGCTCAAGTACCGGGTGGGCGGTATTCGACTATAAAGGGGAGGACACGGTATTCTGCTATACGCCGTTAAAGCTTGAGACAGACTGGTACCTTGTCTCTATCATTCCTGAAAAGGTGGTGAACGCCCAGACAAATGATATCATTTTGCGTTCCATGGTTCTTATCGCGAGTATCATTATCGGCATACTGCTGCTCGCTTTATTGTATTTTAAATATGCGAACAGGACCAACAGAAAGCTCAGGAACCAGGCTGAATATATCAGCCATCTCTACAATGCCATCCCGGAGGGGATTGCCCTCATATCGGCGCAGCCTCCGTACAGACTTATCCAGCTGAATGAGGAAGGTATGAGCCTTCTTTCGTATCCGGCCGGCGCGCTGGAAGATGTGCTGAAGGACGGACAGTTTGAAGATATGTTCCATCAGGAAGAGCGTGGGTCTGTTCATCAGCTGATATCGGATACGGTAGTCAGCGATGAGAAGCATACTTTTGAAAACCGGATGAAGAAGGCAGATGGGGACTATATATGGACGTCCGGTATTGTGGAAAAGACGCTGGACGAGGACGGCAACCCTGTTCTTATCGCTGCATTCCACGACATTACTGTTGAAAAGCAGAAAGAGGTGGAGGCGGAGCGAGAGCAGCTGCAGGAGAGGGTGACGCTTGTCGGGGCAATATCCAATGCGTACCCTGTGATCGTCAGTGTCAATCTTACGAGGGATCTTGTCAGCTTTATCTATGTAAAGCCGGGGCTTCTGCTCCATCTTGGGGAGGAAAAGACGTACAGCGAGCTGTTTTCTAATATGGTATCTACCGTGCACCCGGATAATGTGAAGGAGTACAGGCACCGCTTCGCACCGGAAAGAATCGAGAGGATATTGGGACAGCAGAAGCAGGAAGTATTTTTGGAAATGCGGCAAAAGCTCATGGATTCTAACTACCACTGGACGTCAACACAGATAATCTATGTAGATAATCCATATTCTGAAGATAAGCTGGCAATCCTCATCTCCCGCCGCGTTGATGAGCAGCGCTATGAGGAAGAACAGCAGCGCCAGGCGCTGCAGACTGCGTTGGACAATGCCCGGGACGCCAGCGAGGCAAAGAGCCGTTTCCTGTCTAATATGAGCCATGATATACGTACGCCGATGAATGCGATCGTCGGTATGACTGCTGTTGCGGAGGCCCATCTGGATGAGAGAGAACGGGTGCGGGACTGTCTGAACAAAATCAACCGTTCCGGAAGCCATCTGTTAAGCCTTATCAATGACGTGCTGGATATGTCCAGGATTGAGAGCGGGAAGCTGTCTCTTACAAATGAACCGTTTAACCTTGCGGAGAGCGTGATGGAGACGGTAGAGCTTGTCCGTCCACAAGCGGAGGAGAAGAAGATCCATATTGATGTCCACTTTTACGGACTGAAAGATGAGAAGGTGGAGGGAGATGCCCTGCGCCTGCGCCAGGTAGGGGTCAATATTCTGAGCAATGCTGTAAAGTATACGCCGGAAGGTGGTAGCGTAGAGGTTGACATAAGCCAGGAGAAAAGCAGCAGGAAAGGCTACCAGAGCTTTATATTCCGGTATGCGGATACCGGGATAGGCATGACGGAAGAATTTCTTGAAAAGCTGTTCCTCCCCTTCGAGAGAGCGAAGGATTCTACGAGCAGCAGAGTAGTTGGCACCGGACTCGGCATGGCAATCACTAAGAACGTAATAGATTTGATGAGCGGTGACATTCAAGTAGAGAGTGTGCCAGGAAAAGGGTCCGTATTTACGGTGACGCTTCCGTTAAGGCTCCAGGAAGGCCAGCATAAGGAAGGTCCTGAGGGCTGGAGCGGTGCACGGTGCCTCATTATTGATGATGAGAAAAACAGCTGCAGGAATGCGGCGAAGATATTCGGTGAGCTGGGGCTTGACGTACAGTATAGAAATGCCGATACAATAGCCCAGGCATGCAGCAGCCCGGAAGAGCTGGCGGCAGGTAATCTGCGTCTTATAATGTTTGGGTGGGAAACGCCGTCTGAAAACAGAACCGAGGCCGTAAGGAAGATGCGGGAAACGGCTGGACCTGACATACCAATACTTGCACTTCGGACGCAACATTCAGAAGAGGTGGAGAGCAGAGCTATTGAGGCCGGAGTATCACTCGTTTTATTCCGCCCGTGCTATCGCTCCAAGCTGTCTGAGCTGCTGGAGACGCTGAGCGGAGGAAGTGAACAGGACAGGGAAGAAAAGCAGACTGGCGGCATGCCGGACTATTCCCGCAAACATCTGCTCCTTGTGGAGGACAATGAGATGAACCGGGAGATAGCCAGGGAATTGATAGGTGAGTTTGGCGTGCAGATCGATGAAGCGTGTGACGGAAAAGAAGCGGTGATGAAGGTGGCTGAATCGGAAGAAGGCTATTATGATCTTATCTTGATGGACATTCAGATGCCAGAGATGGACGGATATGAGGCGACAAGAAATATCCGTTCTCTTGGCCGGAGTGATGTCCGTGAGATGCCTGTCATCGCTATGACGGCGAATGCGTTTGACGAGGATGTGCGTATGGCGCTGAGGGCGGGGATGAATGCGCATTTTTCTAAGCCTATAGATGTAAGGACGTTAAAACAGATGCTATATACATATTTATCACAGGGAGAACAGGGGGCAGAGGAAAAGTAATCCAGGCAAAGCCGATGCGCTTTGCCCGGACAGGGTGAGCATTTATACAGGTGAGAATTGGCTATTGTACAGGCGGGCGTAGAACCCGCCTTTTTTCAATAGTTCATCGTGGCTTCCCTGTTCAATGATATGCCCTTTTTCCATCACAAGAATCATATCAGCGTTTTTTATCGTAGACAGGCGGTGGGCAACGACAAAGCTCGTGCGGCCTTTCATCATTTTCTCGAAAGCTTTCTGAATACGGATTTCTGTCATGGTATCGATAGATGAGGTCGCCTCGTCCAGTATGAGCATTGGGGGCAGGCAGAGCATGACCCGGGCGATGCACAGCAGCTGCTTTTGCCCTTGGGAAAGGTTGCTTCCCCCTTCTGCGATAACCGTATCATAGGCCTCGGGCATCCGCATGATAAAGCTGTGCGCGTGGGCCTCTTTGGCGGCCCGGACAATCTCTTCTTCTGAGGCGTCCGGTCTTCCGTAGGCGATATTGTCCCGGATAGAAGCCGCTTTCAGCCATGTTTCCTGCAGGACCATGCCATAAGCCGCCCGCAGGGAATGGGTCGTTATATTACAGATATTTTCTCCGTCTATGTTGATGGCGCCGGCATCGGCCTCATAAAAGCGCATGAGCAGATTGATGAGCGTCGTCTTCCCGCATCCGGTGGGCCCGACGATGGCAATCCGGTGGCCGGGGCGTGCGTCCAGATTCAAATGCTCAATCAACGGAGTGTCACGCACGTAAGAAAAACTGACATCCTGCAGGGTGACCTGCCCCTTTGGATCTGCAAGCTCTACTGCACTGGCGTTGTCTTCCGGGATGGAAGGCTGGTCGATTAGCTCAAATACACGGGCCGCAGATGCCAGTGAGTTCTGAAATTCTGTTATGACGCCTGTGATATCGTTGAAGGGCTTCGTGTACTGGTTCGTGTAGCTCAGGAAGCTGGAGAGCTGGCCGACCGTCAGCATTCCACCGATAACTGCAAAGCATCCGGCAATCGCCACCCCGGCATATATGGCGGAGTACATGAACCTGGTGGCAGGGTTGGTGATAGAGGAGAAGAATGTTGCGCGCAGAGAATACCCTGACAGCCTTTCATTGATTTCCTCGAATGTTTCCTGTGCCTCCGCCTGATGGCCGAATGCCTGCACGACTTTGATGCCGCCAAGCATTTCGTTCGTGTAGCCTGTCAGCTCTCCCCTCGCCTCGGACTGCATCTTAAACATGGTGAATGTACGCTTGGATATGAAGTTTGCAACGAGAAAAGACAGCGGGCTTAAAACGACCACTACGAGCGTGATGTAGGGATTGATGCTCAGCATAAAGATTATCGTGCCAAGTATGGTGATGACACCGGTAAACAACTGCGTAAACCCAAGCAGCAGACCGTCGGAGAACTGGTCAATGTCCGTGATGACGCGGCTGATCAGATCTCCGGAAGGATGACTGTCCACGTAGGAGAGGGGCAGTACCTGGAGGTGGCTGAAGGCGCGGACGCGGAGGTCCTTTACGATCCGATAGGTAATCTTGTTGTTGATATGGTTCATGAACCACTGGCATACCGCCGTGACAGCGATGCATATGAGTATCGTTATGATGATGGACACAAGTCCGCGGAAGTTTACATTTTCTTTTCCTATTATCTTGTCCACACCATGACCGGTCAGGATTGGGATGTACAGTGTCAGTACTACGGTGGCGACTGACAGCAGCAGGGAAAGGACGACAAGCGCGCGGTATGGCCTTATGCACGCAAGGATGCGCCTCAGCACTGCATGTCTGTCCGTTTTATTATCCTGTCTGTTCTTATGCTTCTGCATGATGAGCCACCTCCTGCCTGGATGTCTGTGATTCATATATTTCCTTATAAACAGCACATGACGTGAGCAATGCCTCGTGTGTTCCGGTTCCGGCAATGCGTCCATCATCGAGGACGATGATCTTGTCTGCGTTCTGGATGGCAGATACGCGCTGGGATACGAGGAAGACGGTCATCTGCCTCGTGTCCTGCCGGATGGCTTTCCGGAGCTTCGCGTCTGTGGCGAAGTCGAGCGCGGATGCGCTGTCATCCAGAATGAGGATTTCCGGCCTGCGCACGAGTGCCCGGGCGATGGTCAGCCGCTGCTTCTGGCCCCCGGACAGATTTCCGCCATCCTGCTCTATCATAAGCTCCAGGCCTTTCTTCCTGGCGTCCACGAACTCTCTGGCCTGTGCGGTGTCGAGCGCCTGGTAGATATCCTGTTCTGTGGCATCTGGCTCGCCCCATTGTATATTTTCCCGGAGTGTCCCTTTGAAAAGCTGTGCTTTTTGGGGCACAAGGCCGATGCGGCTCCGGATGGAATATGGTTCTAATGTCTTTACGTCCTGTCCGTTGATGAACACCTTGCCTTTGGTTACATCGTAAAAACGGGGAATGAGGCTAATAAGGCTTGTTTTTCCGGAGCCAGTGCCGCCGATGATACCTATCGTCTGTCCCGGCATAGCCGTAAAGTTCAGACCGCTCAGCGTCTCTTTGCCGGTACCTGCGTAGCTGAAGGAGACATCTTTGAACTGGACCGCAGGAGTGCCCTCCGTTCCTGCCTGCAGTGGCCTGCCTGTAGTATCAATGGAAGAGTGCATATCGAAGATCTGGTTCACACGGTTCAGGCTGGCCATAGATTTGGACAGAAGGATGATAAGGTTAGCGAGCTTGATAAGCTCTGCCAGAATCTGTGACATATAATTGATCAGGGCAATCACCTGTCCCTGGGTGAGCCCGCCAATGTAGACTTGCCTGCCGCCTGTCCAGAGGATAGCGATGATGCCTAGATTGATGATTACATATGTGAGCGGATTCAGCAGGGCAGATATCTTCCCTACATGAATCTGTTTTTGAAAAAGATTACCACTCTCCTTACGGAAGTGTTCCATCTCGCTGTCCTGATGGTTAAAGGCCCTCACGACCCTGATACCGAGAAGATTCTCCCGCGTGCTCAGCAGCACCTTGTCTACCTGCTTCTGTACCTTCCGGTAGAGGGGCATGCTGACAAGCAGTATCGCAAAGACGACGACAAGCAGAAGCGGTATTGCTGCCGCAAAGGGGAGCGCTGCTTTAACGTCCACGGTAAAAGCCATGATCATGGCGCCGAACACGACGAAAGGTGAGCGCAGGAACAGGCGCAGGAACATATTTATCCCATTCTGGACCTGGTTGATGTCATTGGTCATACGGTTGATCAATGTAGAAGTGCCGATGGTGTCGATTTCCTTATACGATAACGTGTTGATGTGGGCGAACAAGTCATTGCGCATAGCCATGCCCGCCGACACCGCAGATTTGGCCGCAAAAAACTGTGCGGTGACAGAAAAGCCAAAACCGACAATGCCAAGCAGGATGAGAATCCCCCCCATCTGCCAGAGATAGCCAGACCTCTGCCGACCAATTCCAATATCAATCATCCTGGCCACTACCAGAGGAACAAAAAGCTCGAAGCTGGCTTCCAGCATTTTAAAAAGCGGCGCAAGAACCGTCACCACAGGATGCTTCTTCAGATAATTCAGTAATCTTCTCATAATGCTAGTCTCTCCTTTACAAAGATAAGTATAAGCGGTGGAGGGGGAAAAAGCAATTTGGAACGTAACATTTTTCAAAAGAATCACGTCCCAAATTGAACTTTGTGGTGTACCCAATTGCATTATACATATTGACAAGTAGATGCTAAGGTGCTATATTCTATTCAAGCAATTGAAAGGGAGTAGCTGAACGCCTGGGTCAGGCGGGTTTGAAATCGTCAGCCGATACCGGAAGGTATCCGTATCAAATGAGATAGCGAGACTTTTATTGTGGCAGATGTCAAGGATGTCAATGTCATGATAGAGGTCTTTTTTAGTTCACACAATATTTAGTACCTGTCGTGGACATTGTATCCGAATAGAAGGAGGTGAAAGATATGGGATGTCTTGGAAATGTGTTATGGTTTGTGTTTGGAGGAGTATTCAGCGGCCTGAGCTGGTGTCTTGCAGGTCTGCTCTGGTGTATCACTATCGTAGGTATACCGGTAGGAATGCAGTGCTTCAAATTCGCATCGCTGAGTTTCTTTCCATTTGGCAAGGAAGTCAGATACGGTGGAGGAGCAGGCTCTCTATTGCTTAACATAATCTGGCTCATCGTCTCGGGGGTTCCCCTGGCACTTGAGCACGCGGCATTTGGCGTACTGCTCTGTATCACTGTCATCGGCATACCGTTCGGCATGCAGCATTTTAAGCTGGCACAGCTGGCACTTATGCCGTTTGGCGCAGAAGTATCGTAACGAAGGTTATTTGGAATCAAGCAATTAAGAAGACGCACATAGCAGACGGATGTCTGCAGAAATCAAAAGGAGAAATAGATGGAATTTATTATCGAAAATCTGACAAAAAGCTTTGGGGCAAAGAAGGTGCTAAAGGATATCTCATTTTCGTTTGACAGCGGCAAGATATATGGACTCCTCGGCAGGAATGGGGCAGGAAAGACGACGCTGTTCAACTGCGTCAACAAGGATATCAAGTCAGACAGCGGGAGCTTTTTCCTGGATGACGGGAAGAAAGAGGAGATAAAGCCGGAGGATATCGGTTACGTCCTGTCTACGCCGACCGTGCCGGCTTTCCTTACAGGCCGTGAGTTTATCAAATTCTTCATTGAAATAAACGAAAAGTCGATTAACGACTTAAGGCCGATAGACGAATATTTTGATATGATGAACATAGAACGAGAAGACCGGGACCGGCTGCTGAAGGACTATTCCCACGGAATGAAGAATAAGATGCAGATGCTGGTAAATATCATCGCGAGACCGCCGGTACTGCTGCTCGATGAGCCGCTGACTTCCCTTGATGTAGTGGTCGCTGAAGAGATGAAAGAACTGCTCCGGGGGCTCAAGTCTGACCGTATCATCATCTTTTCCACGCATATCATGGAACTTGCGCTGGATTTGTGCGATGAGATAGTCATATTGAATCATGGAGAACTGGAAGTTGTGGATAAGTACAATCTGGACAACAGCGAATTCAAGGACAAAATAATCCGAGCGCTTAAGGAGGAAGAAGATGATGATGAAAGCATTCCGCATATCGTATGATTTGAAAAATACATACCGGGTAAACGGGATCATATATTCTATCCAGCAGGTGCCTGTCATAAAAAGACTTTTCACGGATGATTTGTATGCCAGCAGGGGACTGAAAATATTTGCCAATATCCTATCGGCTGCCTGGGAAATCGTTTCTGCTTTTCTTGGAAAATATTTATATCTGTTACTGCTCGTGGCATTGCCCGCCGGCTTTTATAAAGGAGCAGATGTGGGAGGCGCGGCTATGCATATCCTGCTGTTCCTGACGGTCATAGGCACATTTATGAACACGTATATGTTCAATCCTACGAATGACAAGTATTATGCAATGATTCTTATGCGCATGGACGCCAGGGAATACACCCTGTCCAATTACCTGTATTCGTCACTGAAGGTGGCTGCAGGATTCCTGCCGTTTACGATTTATTTTGGCAGGGCATGGGGGCTGAATACTGGTCTGTGCATGCTGCTTCCTTTCTTTATCACGGGGGCTAAGATGACTGCCGCATGGCTGCTTCTGCTCCGATATGAAAAAAAGGGCGTATGCATGAACGAGAACCTTCCGCCCAAATTTGCCTGGCCCCTGACCGGAATCCTGCTCGTAACAGCCTACGGGTTTCCCTATGCCGGAATCATGGTACCAATGGGGGCATTTACGGCCATGGCTGCCCTGGGGGCAGTGTCCGGACTGTATTGCCTCTACAAGATGATGGGATTTGGAAAATACCGGGAGATGTACCAGCTTATCCTGGCGGATAAGAGAAATGCAGTAGAAATGAGCGATATTGTCAAGAAAACGACGGAAGAGCAGAGCCGGAAGATGATTAGCCAGGATACGGCGATTACAAGCAGGAAGAAAGGCTTTGAATACTTTAATGAGCTGTTCATCCGCAGGCATAAAAAGGCGCTGTGGCGGCCGGCCCGTCGGACAGCCTGTATCGCGGCAGTCTTCATCGCCGTGCTGCTGGCCGCCATGCAGATGGATGCGGATGTAAAAGAGGCGGTAAACAGGCTTCTGCTCATCTTTCTGCCATATTTCGTATTTATCATGTATGCAATCAACAGAGGAACATCGTTTACTCAGATATTATTTATGAACTGTGACCACAGCATGCTCACTTTTGCCTTTTATAAAAAGCCGGAGTTCATCCTCAAGCTTTTCCGCATCAGGCTCAGGGAAATCATCAAAGTCAACCTGCTCCCCGCGGCCGTCATCGGGACGGGACTGGCATTGATGCTCTATGTTTCAGGCGGCACGGATAACCCGCTGAACTACGTCATATTGTTCATTTCCATATTGGTGCTCAGCATATTCTTTTCCGTTCATTATCTTACATGCTATTATCTGCTGCAGCCGTATAATGTCAATACGGAGATGAAAAGCGCCACGTACAAGATTATAATGTCCGGTACGTACATCGTATGCTTTTTGTTCATGAAGCTACGTATGGATACATTTGTATTCGGCATAGTTGCGACGGCATTCTGCGTACTTTACAGCTCCATAGCCTCACTGCTCGTATACCGCTTTGCATCCAGGACATTCCGGCTTAGAAATTAGTTGCTTTTTTATGTCACAACAAGGCGGAATTGGAGTCTAATATAACAGGAGGTAAGATGATATGGACGATAAACTACAAAATGAAATGGAACAGCTGGTCGGCCGGGCTGTGGCAGGCGACAAAAATGCAGTGGAGAAGATACTTACAGAGATACAGGACCTTGTATTCAACTTTTCGCTGCGGATGCTCGGTACGATTGCAGATGCAGAGGACGCCACCCAGGAGATACTGATCAAAGTGATGACGCACCTGTCATCCTTCCGTGGGGAGAGCAGATTCACTACGTGGGTCTTCCGGATCGCGTCAAACTATCTGAAGGATTATAAGAAACATATGTTTTCAAAATATCCTCTCAGCTTTGAGTTCTACGGAGAAGATATCGAAGGAGGAAAAGAAAAAGATATCCCTGACCTGACTCAGGGGGTAGAGCAGGCAATCCTTGAAGAGGAACTGAAGATGTCCTGCACGAATGTGATGCTCCAGTGCCTCGACAAAGAGAGCAGGTGTGTCTTTATACTTGGGACGATGTTCAAAGTAGACAGCAGGATCGCAGGGGACATGCTCGGTATCTCCCCTGAGGCATACCGCAAGCGCCTGTCCCGCGTAAGGTCTAAGATGGCAGAATTCATGGGCAGGTACTGCGGGCTGGAAGGAGGCATGTGCAGCTGCGGCAGGCGGGTGAATTATGCCATTGCGAGCCACAGGCTTCGGCCGGATAACCTGGAATACTCAGCGATGGGGCAGGGAAACGATAAGGTGATGAATGGATTTAAAAATGCGATGGAACGTGTGGACGACCTGTCCTTTGTCTTTTCAGACATGCCATTCTATCATGGAGGCAGAGAAGTAAAGACGTGGCTGCAGGGATTCTTTGATTCAGAAGAATACCGTACGATTACAGAGGCATAAGGAGGGGGATGTATGGAGCTGCAGATCATATTGGAATATCTTAGAGGATTGAAAGAGAATAATAACCGGGAGTGGTATCATGAACATAAGACGGAATACGATGCGGCATATGCAGAATTTCTGAAGCTGGTCGAGACGCTTATGATAGAGCTTGGAAAAGAGGAACCGGGCCTGCTCCGGCATGAACCTAAAAAGCTAACGTACAAGCTTGTCAGGGACACCCGCTTCAGCAAGGACAAGTCGCCGTATAATCCTGCGTTTCGCGTACATCTGTCAGAAGGCGGAAAGCAGCCGGTGCCGGTGGGTTATTTTCTTATGATTACGCCGGGAGCCTCCTTTCTGGGGGGCGGTCTGTTCGCAGACATATTCAAAGAAGAGACAGCGATGATGCGCAGCTATATAGCGGCGCACGGCGACGAGTGGGAAGAGATAGTCGAAAACGGCACGTTCAGGAGCTTTTTTAAAAGTGAAAGGGACTGCCTTGAAAAATGTACCGGCAGGTTATGACAGAGAGCATCCCCAGGCTGCTTACCTGAAACATAAAAGCTGGTATGTAGAATATCCTCTGGCGGACGGACTGCTGGCAGATGCCGGGAGGTTTATCGATAACATACTGGAAATCTGTAACGTCATCAGACCATTAAATGACTTTATGAACAAGGCCATGGCAGATTCCCGGTTCATGGATCAGCCGTAGCAGCCGGGCGGGCGTGAAGCTTTACATGCTTTTTACAAGACCTTTCCAGTATCATGGTATCGGTTCTGCGGCTTGTACGTTACACTTATCGAGTGATAAATAATCCGGGAAAGAAGAGGGCATCATATGTCAAAGATGCATGTGCCCGATCCACCATGCTAAGGGCACGGTAATAAGACGATTAAGGATGAAAGGCATACATGAAAGAAGATAAAAAGGGAATATCATTCAAAGAGATAAGAGATAATGAAGAGATTAAGCTGTTGATTGAGAATGGAAATTCTGTTCTGAAAGCACTTGGATTTACAGAACATTCCAGGAGACATGCCGCTAAAGTTGCACATTGTGCGGGAAAGATACTGAAAGAGCTGGGATATAAGAAGCACGCCATTGATCTTGCCAAGGCGGCCGGGTATATGCATGACATAGGAAACAGCGTAAACCGGCATGACCATGCCCATACAGGTGCAGTGCTTGCATACGGCATACTGAAGGATATGGGGATGCCGCTGAAAGATGTGCTCACTGTGACCACGGCAATCGGGAACCATGACGAAGCCACGGGAACTGCGGTGGATATCGTCTCTGCGGCGCTCATACTTGCCGATAAGACAGACGTCCGCCGCAACCGGGTGCAGAATCAGGTAACGGCCAATTTTGATATCCATGACAGGGTAAATTATGCAGCTTTGTCATCGGTGCTCGATGTGGACAAAGAGAAAAAGAATATCCGCATGACGCTTGAGCTGGATGATGCTATGTGCTCGGTGATGGACTATTTTGAGATATTCATGGAACGGATGATCATGTGCCGAAGGGCAGCAGAAGTGTTCGGCTGCCAGTTCAAGCTGATAGCAAATGGAAATAAACTATGCTGACATGGACTTCTTAGTAATGTTTTATTGTAATCCGCTTGTCACCCAGGGATGAATCATTTACAATGATTACAGAAAAGAGGTGTGACATGAAGAATCAGTTTGGAAAATCACTTCGTTCCCAGATGGAAAAAGCAGGGATAAAGGAAAGCGAGCTGGCAGATGCACTCAGCTATGACGCCACGTATATCAGCAAATGGATCAACGGAAGCAAACTTCCATCCGAGCGGAATGCTGAGCGGATCATCGGCCAGATGGCGGACTGCTTCGCCGCCCATTCGAGATTGCCGGAAGAGGCGGAGAGGGAAGTACAGAGGCAGCAAAGCCTGGCAGAGCTGAAAATGGCCTATGCCGGTGACAGGAGCTATCTTATATTTCAGAATTATAATAACAACGAGATGTCCTTTGCCGACAGCCGCCAGACTCTGATTCAGCTGACAAGGGCCGCCTTCGTGCAGGCACTGGACTTGTATGACGGGCGTATCCGAATTGCTGCAACGTTTGACCTCTTCCGCCTGTACGGCAAGGAATTCAGAAGCCTGATGAAGGGGCTGAACGATGCCGGGGTGAAGAAGGTTGAGCTGAGTCTGGCGCTGGAGCCGGAAGAGCTGGTGTCAGATTATAATTATTATGCAGCCGGTATTACAGATACGATAGGAAGCTTTGATTATATCGAGATGTCTATTGTGAGCAGGAAGCCGGAGCAGCCGTCTATCCTGGTCATCAATGACCTGCTCTGCCTGCAGGTACTGTGGAGTCTGGGGGGAGAGATATCTGCTGTCTTTTCCATGGAGCATAAGATAATAAGCCGGTTTGCCGCTGCCTGCCAGCAGATTACGGAGACAGGGGAAAAATTGCTGGATCCGGCTGAGCCGGAAAGCCTGAGGCGTACGAATGTCCAGCTCGATTCCTATTCTGACCGGCGCCAGTGGCAGTTTTTTAACGAACCTCCTGCCATGCTCTTTCCAGAAGAAATCATGGATATATTTATTGGAAATGCGCAAGACGAGAGCTACGCACGCTATCTCGTCAAGCTGAAAAATGTATTCGCAAAGCGTACATGCAAAGCAAGGATAGATCTCGTGCTGTATTCTTCTATGCTGAATGAATATCTGACAAACGGCAACATAAGCGTCGGAAATGTAAGCCATCATCTGACGCCGGAGCAGACGCGCCTCCACCTCACGCATTTGAGCAAAGTCATGTCGGAGAATCCGGATGTCAGGCTCTATGTGATACGCGACACGGTCGTCCTAAGCGAGGAGCTGAGAAGGGCGCCGTCCATCTTTTTAGATACATATTCCCTGAATATTGAAAATTCTAAAAAGAAGCCAAACGATAATTACCACATATCTATGGATCCGCGGATGCGTGGAGCGTTCGAGCAGTTTTTTGAAAGAATGCTCCGGAAGCCGTTCTGCAACAGGCTTACGGCGGAAGATGTGCTCCGTTATCTGTAAAACGATAGGACAGGCGGACTTGAATTACTTGAATTCAAGTCCGTTTTTCTGTTTGTCAATTTATTCACATCTGTTCAAGTGTAAACAGGCAGGGGGGATTTTATAATGGAGACATAGCAGCAATGCAATACGATATCTCATTAGAAAAGGGGGAACAGATATGGAAGAAAACAAGGTGAGGATTGGACAGGTGATTGCCATAGGCGGGGCGTTCATGGGATTTGTCATCGGCTCCAGCTTTGCATCGGGACAGGAATGCATGCAGTATTTTACGGGGTTTGGCGTGGCAGGAAGTGTTGGCGCCGGAGCAATCGCACTCGTTCTATATGCGTGGTTCGTGAGCACGATCGTAGAAGACGGCAGGTATCTTAAGCTGAACAATTCAGGCAAGATGTTTAATTTCTATCTTGGCAAGTATCTGGGATTTGTACTGGAATGGTTCACACCGATCATGCTGTTTTTCGTATACTCCATGATGATTTCGGGCGCCGGATCTACGTTTGAAGAATACTATGGTGTGAATGGCAATATCGGGCGTGCCATCATGATTATCGCTTCGCTTGGAACGGTCTTGCTCGGACTTGAAAAATTAGTGAAGATCGTAGGCTACATAGCGCCGGTTCTTCTCGTCGTCACGATGTTCATCGGTGTCTTATCCATTATAAACAACCCGGATGGCATTGCACAGGCGGACCAGAACCTGAAGACCGTGCAGGTGAATACCAATTTTAATAACTGGGCATTATCCGGTCTTATGTATGGTGCGTACACGGTCACAGGAGTCGTGCCTTATCTGGCGGATATAGGGAAATCTACGGCGACGAACAAGAAGAATTCCATTCTGGGCGGCCTGTTTGGCGGTGGCGCCTTCCTTATCGCCGTTATGATTCTCAACTTCGGCCTGCTGGCAAATATTACGGATGTCTACAACCTGGAGATTCCTTCTCTTTTTGTGGCGGCATCCATAAGCCCGGTATTCGGCCATATCTTTTCGGTCCTTCTGCTCCTTGGCATATATACGACGGCTGTGCCGATGCTGTATACGGTCTGTAATAAAATCTCATCAGACGGAAAAAGCAAAGCATACCGCGTTGCGGCTATCGTGACAGCCATCGTCAGCATTTTCGGCGGGCAGCTTTCGTTCTCTACGATGATCAGCATCATCTATCCGATTTCCGGATATGCAGGTGTCGTTATCTTTGCAGGAATGATTTACACAAAATATATTAAAAAGAAGAAGTATGAAGACTTTGACGAAGAGGATGTTCTTATCAAGAAGATGTAAAGGAGGAATATTATGAAAAAAGTATTGGTAACAGGAGGAACACAGGGTGTCGGGCTTGAGACGGTAAAATTATTGCTGGAACAGGGATATGAGGTACATATCACCTACCGGCGTTCTGCCGGAAAGGCGGAGGAGCTTATGCAGCAGAATCCGGGGCGTGTATTCGCCTATAAGCTGGATCAGGGCAGGCTGGAAGAGATTGAGAAGGCCGGTTTTCTGACCGAACATGAGTGGTACGGCGTGATATTCAACGCTGCACTTGGCTCAGGAACGGTGAAAGACTACGCTGAGCAGGGGGATCCGCTAAGGGCGGCAAATGATGTGGCGATGATGACCGTGAATGCCCTCGGCCCTCTGTGGATATACAAGAAGATCCAGCCGGTAATAGAAGCCAAAACGGAAAAGACAAAGCTCATATTTATCTCTTCTGTAGGGGGCGGGATTGCATGTTTTCCAAAATTCACTTTGAGCGACGGAATGAGCAAATGTGCGGTGGCATATCTCGCAAGACAGCTGGCAGCGGAAAATACCCACACTCCGATCGACGTATTCTGCATCAGCCCGGGTGCCATTGAGACACCGATGTTCTATTCGAGCACTTTAAAAGGCATGACGCCTGAGGAGCGGGCGGCCTTTGATGCGGCACAGGCGAAGAAAAGGCTGATTCAGCCTTCGGAGATTGCGTTCTGGCTCGGGGAACTTCTGCGGGACGAATCTACCCTGATGCATGGAGCCAATATTGATGCTACGATGGGGCTTGGCGTCCGTCCGGGGATACAGACGGAAGCGGGTCTTGAACATAATTAAACAGGAGGTGTAACATATGCTTGAATTTCTATCCGAGCGGGGAAAAAAATGGGTGCGGACATTGCCGCCGCTTGTAAAAGCTCATTTTGACAATTTCTATAATATGTATGACAGAGAGACAAATCCGAACGGTCTCATTAATATGGGTACCGCCGAAAGTCATCTTGTAAACGGGGAAGTCTGTGACCTGTTGAGGAAGGCTGCGGAACGTATGGATCTGACGGGATATAATATCCACTATAATAAGTTTGAAGGCAGCGATGAATTCCGTACGGCCATCGCACAACACTGGCAGAAAATCATTTTCAAAGACGAAAGTACAGTGGTGCTGGGCAAAGAAAATGTCGCCACTTGTGCGGGATGCACCGTTGCGCTTGAGACGCTTGCGACGCTTCTTGCAGAGCCCGGGGATGTATTTCTGATTCCGGCCCCTTATTATTCCAGCTTTGTGGATGACATACATGAGCGGGCAGGTGTGATTCCTGTCGGGGTGCCATGTGATGAAGCCCTGGACAGGGAAGTCTTTGAAGAAGCTTATGCAAAAGTGGTGAAGGAAGGGAAAAGGGTGAGGGCCGTGCTCTTTTCGTCTCCCAACAATCCGATTGGTACAGTATATAAAGAAGGGGCGGTACGCGGACTGCTTGACTTCGCCATGGAGCATGATCTGGACGTGATATCAGACGAGATCTATGCACAGACGGTGTTTGATCCGGAAGCAGAATTTGTCAGCACGATGAAGCTTGTACCGGCTTCCTATCGGCACCGGGTGCATGTCACGAGCAGTTTTGCAAAAGACTTTGTCTTGTCCGGGTTTAGAACGGGCTTGTGCATATCGTTTAACCCTTGTATCATACAGGGCTTTGCGTCCATAATATATTACTCCTCGGTATCTTCACACACCCAGTCGCTGCTGACCGCTTTGCTGAAATCACCTGAACTGCCGGGTATCATGGAGCTTTCAAGGCAGCGCCTTGCAGCGGCATATCATATCATAGCCGGCGGGCTGGAAGCGATAGGCGTACCGACTATGAAAGCGCAGGCAGGCATATTCGTGATGGGGGACTTTTCAGCTTATATGGAAAAGCAGGAATTTGAAGCGGAGCATATACTTTGGGAGAAGATATATCATGAACTTATGATCAATGTATCCCCGGGACAGCTGTTCGGGTGCGGCCGGCCCGGATGGTTCCGCGCATGTTATGCTTTTGACCGGGACACGGTTGAAGAGGCATGCCGCAGGCTTGCAACATTAAGATAGCAATGGACAGTAACCGGCCGGCCACGGGCTTATGGATATGGATTTTGCATGTGCAAAGGACAGATTCCGCGCCCTGGCCGGTTTGGATAGCACGAAACATATCTATTCTTCTGAATGATATTGCGGCATGTAGACACTTCTATTGTCATATGACGCGTCTGAATAATCCAATCAACTCACAAAACACGTATTTTTTTACTATTGGCGGCAGGATAATGCTATAATTATAATTAAATAACTTTTGTCTTTCATGAGAGGGGATTTATGCAGAAGATATTTAAGAAGTATACTATTATCATTATGTCAACTGCCATATTATCGATCCTTGTGTTCAATTTCTTCTTTTCTGCAAGCTCATCAAGGAGCCGGCAGCTGGATACGTTTAATGCCAAGATAGATCAGGTCATCCATACGATGGAAAATAACCAGGAGGAGCTGGCATCTATAAAAGAGAATCTGGACGAGGACTATCTGACCCGGGCGAAGGCAGCTGCATATGTGGTGGAGAAGAATCCTGGCGTATTGGACAGTGTGGAGGAACTGACGAATCTGGCCGCTCTGTTGGATGTGGATGAGCTGCATGTTACAGAGGCGGACGGAGTTATCCGTTATTCTTCCGTTCCGAAATATATCGGTCTAGATTTTCACAATGGCAGACAGATGAGGGGATTTCTTCCAATCCTGGAAAGTGACAGCGATGATATGCATATCATCCAGGAAGCGCAGCCGAATACGGCGGAAGCGAAGATGATGAAGTATGTGGGAGTCTCGAGAAAAGGAGTGAAGGGCCTTGTACAAGTAGGGCTTGAACCAATCCGCCAGATGGAGGCTCAGGAGAGGAACACATATGACTATATATTCAACCGGTTCCCCACAGATGTAGGGGAAGAGTTTTTTGCGATGGATGCAGACAGCGGGAAAGTCGTCGCGCATACCGGCAAGGGCGGGGACAGCGACGAGCTGGAGGCCTGCGGACTGGATAGCCTGGAAGAGTGCAAGTCGGGCGCATACAGGACTGTGGATGCCGGAGTGGAATGTTATGTAGTCACAAGAGTCTATGGAGATGTCCTCATAGGAGCATACATAGAAAAGGCTACGTTATATCATACATTTTGGAAAAATATTCTGCTGACATTCATCTACCTGCTGGTTGTCGAGGTGATTGCGGTGCTGCTGCTGAACTATCTGGTAAAACAGAAGGTTGTAAGCGGTATCCACAAGATTCGGGACCATCTGTCTGACATAACAAAAGGCGGGCTTGATACGACAGTGGAAGTAGGCGGCACCCCGGAATTTGAAGATTTAAGCAACGGTATCAACAGGATGGTGAGAAGCGTTGTGAGCAGTTCCAACCGCATATCCAAAATCATCGCCATGTCTCAGATTCCGCTTGCAGCCTTTGAGTATCAGAACGATATGGATTATGTATTCGTTACCGCCAAACTAGGTGAGCTGCTCGATATGGACGCGGATATGCTTGAGCGCTATACGAAAGATCCGGAGGCATTTCTACATATGATCCGGGTATTTATGGAAAGTACGGTTGAAAATGAAAAGGATGTATTCTATGCCGGCGCGCAGCGATATGTCCGCATTCACTTTACGATAGAAGAGGCAGGATATTATGGGGCGGTGACAGATGCCACGAGGGAAATGCTGGATAAGAGGAAGATGCTGTATGAGAACAACCATGACCAGCTGACCGGACTCAGCAGATATCCGTACTTTAAACAGAAGGCGTCACACATATTGGGCAGTATGAACGAAGACGAAATATGTGCCTGCGTCATGATGGATCTGGATGCGTTCAAAAATATAAATGATACTTACGGACATGATGTCGGTGACAGATACCTTCAGGAATTCGCACAATTCATGAAAGAACTTCCCAAAGAACACTGCCTCGTGGCAAGACGCTCCGGGGACGAATTCTGTATCTTTGCATTCGGATACAGGAAGGAAGACGAGATAAAGTCCCTATTGGACAGATTCTGGAAAGCACTGCGGTCAAAGACGGTAAGCCTTACAGATGGAGAGGAATGCATAATAAGCGCATCCGGCGGATACGTATGCACGAACGACAGGAAGCTGAGCTTAACATGGCTGCTCCGGCAGGCAGATGCGGCACTGTATGAAGTAAAGAGAAAAAATAAAGGACACTTTGAACTTTAATTTAGGACGTAAGAAAATTGAAAAGGGTTACGTCCCAAATTGAACTTTGTGGTGTACCAAAATGAAATAAGGGGTGTACCTATATGAAAAGCAGCAGGCTTTTTCAAATTTTATATCTTTTGATGGAGCATGGCAGCCTGACTGCCGGGATGCTCGCAGAGCGGCTGGAGGTTTCTGTGAGGACTATCTACAGGGACCTGGACGCGCTTTCGGCGGCGGGGATTCCGGTGTATGCCCAGAAGGGGCAGGGCGGGGGCGTCCGTCTGATGGAAGGATTCAAGATAGAGCGATCCCTGCTCAGTGAGGAGCAGCAGGAACAGATTCTGACGGCGCTGCAAAGCCTGGATTCAGTCGGGGCAATCGACAGCGGGAGCCTTCTTACACAGCTGTCGGGCCTGTTTGGCAAGAAAGCGTCTGACTGGCTGGAAGTTGACTTTGGAAGCTGGGGGGCTATGAAAAAGGAAAAGGAATACTTTGAACTGTGCAGACAGGCGATACTACATTGCAGACTTATTTCTTTTGAGTATTTTAATTCCTCCGGCGAGTGGTGTGAGCGTACGGCAGAGCCGATGAAGCTTTGCTTTAAGGGAGGCAACTGGTATGTATCCGGGTATTGCCGTAAAAGGCGGGGATTCCGTTTATTCCGTCTGAGCAGGATATGGAAGCTTACGGTGGAAGAGGAACTGTTTATTCCGAGGGAATATACAGAAGAGGAAAGCCGCGGGGACGGTCTTGAAATGATACCCATGAAAATAAAGTTTTCCAGAGAAGCGTCTTTTCAGGTGATGGACTTTTTCGCACCGGAGGACATTGAAGTGGCAAAAGACGGCTCTATGCTTGTAAATACTGCGTTTCCTCCGGGAATATGGATTAAGCGCTTTCTGCTGTCGTTTGGAGCACTGGCAAGGGTAATCGAGCCGGAATGGGTGCGGCAGGAGATGTGCGAGGAAGCAGAGAAAATCAGGCAGTCATATGAAATATGACGGAAGGTGTCAGATTACCTGTAATATAATAGCTGCAGAATACGGTATATAATTAGGAGGTAAAAGATTATGATTGAACTGCCGGAAGCTCTGGCGAGGGCAGAAGAGCTGGATAAAACGCTTACAGGAAAGACTGTGGAAAAAGTATATTCTCCGACGTCACCGCATAAGTTCTGCTGGTTTAATGGTGATCCGGATTCTTATGATGGCCGGATGAGCGGAAAGAAAGTAGAGGGAGCGGCCGGGTTTGGTATATTTGTGGAGCTTCAGTTTAGTGACGACATAAGCCTCTGCTTTAACGACGGTGTAAATGCAAGGCTATTTGCCCCAACGGACAGTATACCGGTAAAGTACCAGCTGCGGATGGACTTTACGGATGGATGGACTTTACTGTTTACAGTGGCCATGTACGGCGGAATCATCTGCTTTGAACATACGTATGACAATGAATATTTTATGAAAAGTAAAGAGGGCCTGTCCCCGCTGGAGGACGGATTCAACGAAGCATATTTCCATACGCTGCTGGAAAGCGTAAAACCTAACGTAAGTGCAAAAGCCTTTCTGGCTACGGAGCAGAGGATTCCGGGACTTGGCAACGGAGTGCTTCAGGACATCCTATTCAAGGCCCGTATCCATCCGAAGAAAAAGACTGGAAAGCTGACTGAGGAGGAAGCGGCCCGTCTTTTTCGAAGTGTGAAGGAAGTGCTTACTGAGATGTCCCGCCTGGGTGGGCGGGACACGGAGAAAGATATATGGGGAAACCCCGGCAATTATCACACGATACTGTCTAAAAATACATACAAGCATAAATGTCCAGTGTGCGGGGGTGACATTGTCAAGGCAGCGTACCTCGGCGGTTCAGTCTATTACTGCCCTGAGTGCCAGCCGCTGGATTAATGCTGATAACAGTTAAATAGAGTATACGACGGTGCTCTATAGACGGTCCATATTAAGAAAGGGGATACAGGCATGGCGAATTCATATAAGGTAATTGATGAAAAGAACTGGAAACGGAGCATGCACTGCCAGATATTCAGAAACAGCGTAGAACCGGCATTTTGCGTGACATTTGAACTGGATATCACTAATTTCCTGAAAGAAGTTAAGAGTAGAGGCTTTTCTTTTACGATGTCGCTCATATACATCGTTTCAAAATGTGCGAATGGAATCGAAGAATTCCGTTACAGGTTTGTTGACGGACAGGTTGTTTTATATGACCGTATAGATACCGCTTTTACATATCTTGATAGTGAGACAGAATTGTTTAAAGTTGTGAATGTTCCCATGATGGAGACGATAGAATCTTACGACGCGGTGGCACAAAAAACAGCCCACGAGCAGAAAGTATATTTTACGGGACCTCTCGGTAACGATGTGTTTCAGTTTTCACCGTTCCCATGGGTATCGTACACACATATTTCCCACACAAATTCCGGGAACAAAGAGAATGCCACGCCTCTTTTTGACTGGGGAAAATATTTTGAAAGAGATGGGAAGCTGCTGGTGCCGTTTTCAGTTCAGGCTCACCATTCCTTTGTGGATGGCCTTCATATCGGGAAGCTTGCGGATTCTCTTCAAGATGCACTCAACAAAAAGCTGTAACACAGCGGTCTATTACTATATGATCAGGAAAACTTCGAGCTGTTCATCGGAGGGAGCTGGAGTATGAATACCACAGAGAGAAAAGTACAGGAAGGGCCCCTTCGGTGGATATTATATTTGCAATACGCAAAAAGCCATAAGGATGACTTCAAGACGGATTTTCTGTTTTTAGACGTCTCCTATTCTTTTCTGTGTGCAGCCACGTAGTCGGCTCCAAAGCATATGGCCGCCAATATAAACAGAGAAATAGTGTTCATCAGATTTTCTGGAAGCGTCGGATTCTGCATTCCGGTAAACAGAGGGATTACATGGTTTATCCCGATGCTTACGGGAACACACAGCAGCAAAGAGAGCCCCGCCGCGCATAATTTCCTGCCTGGCATCATATGAAAAACGACATATATACACCAGATTCCAATGACAGAGATGACAGAAATGGAGGTGCCAAGCGCAAAGACTATGGGCAGCCTCAACAGCCAGCTCAGAACCGCCAGATATGGAACTACAAGAATACTTGCTGCAGCGAGCAGCTTTCGGATGATCTTGGTTTTGGCTTTAAAGGCAGGCAGCAGCATTGCCCAGCTGAAAAGCAGGGTGACAATAACGAGAAGAGACCAAGACAGTGTACCTGTCAGGCCAAAGTCACAGATGATACATGTAGCCATAGCTATAAGAAAAGAGGCTGACAATACGATTAATGATACATGCCGAAATCTTTGAAACTTAAGTTCCGTACTTCTGTTAGAATATTGAAGCGCTTCTTCCACCATAGACTCTGTATGTTCTGGCTGTGCATCCTCTTTCTTTTCTCCGTTCAGCAGTTCGCTCGTGGACACATCCAATGTTTTAGCCAAAGGAATCAAAAGCGATATGTCGGGGCAGCTCAGTCCACGTTCCCATTTTGAAATAGCTTTATCAGTCACGTCCAGCTTTTGTGCCAGATCTTTTTGAGTCAGATTTTTTTCCTTTCGCATTGCGCAAATAAATCTTCCCGTTTTTTCACTTTGATTGTTTTCCATTAAATTATTCCTCTCTGATTTCATTACTACAGCAGTAAACTGATAGCTATATTATAAGAGGACAGGGTATGTAAAAGCAACCGATTCCTGGTTGAATGACATACCCGACCATTGGTTTACCCATGCCTTTTTACCGCTGCCCTGCTTAAGAGACCGTATTCCAGAGCAGCTGGTTATTTTCAAAGTAACCACATATCTCCCCACTGTCTTTCAGCCTGGCAAGCGGACGTATATCTCTGACCGCGTCAGCATGAGAAGGGATGAAAAGGCCGGCTTGCATGGCACATACGCTGTGCAGCGTATCCAGATAGGCCGATACATCATAGAGAAAGGTAAGCCCGTACTTTTCAAGAGCTGTCTCGCTGCTCAGGCAGTCGGCCAGATATACTGTCCCGTCGGGCATGCGGTATCCGACCATATCGAAGAAATGTCCTGGCAAAGGGATAATGTCTACTTCTTGAGGAAATCCCGGTGCGGTTACGTCTTCTGCACAGCTTGGAGCAGCCATTAGAAATTTATGCCGCAGTTCCTTAAACGGATATCCGCCGTATAGGAAAGAAGGTTCCAGAAGAGGGTGCTTCGTAAATGCGGCTTCAATGCCTGGAGCATAAATCTTACACCCGTACTGCTGCTGCAGGTACCGGTTTCCGCCGATGTGGTCAGCATTAGAGTGGGTGTTAAGGATGGCCTTCAGATTCCAGCTGTTCTGCTCAAGAATTTTGCGTATCTTACGACCCGCATCCTTGTCATTACCGCTGTCTATCAGATAGACGTCACTGCCTCCTTTTGACGAATCTGCGGCACATATTATGGGCCAGGTATTCTTGCAGAGCATTAAACTCGATTACAATTATTATATATAGGCTGTTATATATTTTCAAGGAAAAGAACAGGCCTCCGCAGAATCTTATAGGAAGAAATCATGAACGGAACGAGCACCTGGCAGGAAGAGGCCCTAAAACGGGCTACTCTTCCTGGTATAAGCAATTGTAGAGAATGTCGATAAATTCTCCGTTTGCCGGCCTATGCTTCAGTCGGTAACCGGCAATCTTATCCAGTAATTCCCGATTGCCCTTATACCAGCAGTTAGTAATTGCAGTGCGGATACAATGCTCCACATTATCTCTGGATGTACCAAAATGGTCTGCGATATCAACATATAACGTTTTGTAGACCGCCAGCAGATAATTTTCACTCGAATGGCACAGCTTCAAACCGTACAGAAGAAAGTGGAATCCCTTCAGCGTGGAGCGTATCCCGAGCCTTAATAACAGGGCTCTTGTTTTGTCCATAATGCCTCCTTACGACCTTACGGATATATTGTATACAATACATGGAACAAAGGAGAGCAGCGGACGCAAACAGATAAGAAATAGTCATAAACGACAATATTCGACAATAAACGATATGTTGCAACATAGAATGCCATAAGCACGATATAGACAATTCTTTATTTCATGTCCCCCCATTTCCCGCTGAAGGATGTTAGGATTCGTATATCAAAAATAGGAGGAACTAAATCAAGGAAGAAACTACAAACTTTATACCGGAAAACTACATCGGTGAGAATGGGAACTGGTACAAATAGCAAAGGCAGCTATCGGGAATTTGCGGATGGCACATTGGAAATGTGGGGGACAATACCTGTTTCGGAGGCTTCCATAACGACAAAAAGTGGGAATATCTTTATTACACCGGGATATACCTTAACTTAGCTGTTTGTGCTAGCTTTTCCAGTACCTCTGGAGCATGGATTTATTCAGTTTCATGCTGCCGGCAAGTGGAAATAAGCTTTGATTTGGAGAGCCTGATTGGGCTCTCCTTTGCTGGCAATCTTAATTGTAACTTATATAAATAATGAAACGGCACAATATACTAATAGTAATGCCATAATCGTATTCGTTATTCGGGCATATTTAGAAAATAACACACGGAATACAGAACCAAAAGCAGCCCAGCATACGGTAAATATAAAGCCGATCAGAGCTAATAGCATTGCAAAACCTAACAGCACCAGTGGTTCTCCGTCAAAATAGGGCAGGATATAGGCTTCCATTGAAACGATACCATATATGTATATCTTTGGATTGATAAATTGAAGTATAAAACCTGACAGAAAACCGCTGCCGCTGTTTTCCTCGTCCAAATTCCCGCTGCTCCTGAATGTCTTCCATGCCAGATAGAGCATGTATGCGGCCCCCAGCATCAGCATTGGAAGTTTTATTTTTGGCAAGACGGATGACAGCAGGCTGCAGAATAAGGTACAGACTGCCATTATCACAGAGAATCCTGCCCAGATTCCGAGATTAAAAGGAAAAGATTCCTTAAAGCCCTTTCTGCTTGCGTTTGACATAGACATAATATTATTAGGACCTGGGGTGCCTGCCGTAACAGCGGCATAAGCGAGAAATTGAATCCAGCTAAACATAATAAATGACCTCCTTTTGTTTTGAGTGTTGTAAATGGAACTATAAGTTCGATATATTGTTCTTTTCTATATTGTACTATTAGTCCTTTATATTGTCAATAAAAATAGTGTCAGTTTTAGTTTTCACTATGGTACTCATGTACAGATAACAAGGCTGGAAAGGCTGACGAATAGGGAGTTTAACGGCTCTTTCCAGCTTGTGCCGTAAAATGTTTACAGGTCATGATTTAATCAAAATCCCGCCCGGTTCCCGCCCTGATTTCATAAATACTTGGGGCCAATATAAGAATCGATGTAGCAACTTGACAGTTACGGCATTAACATTTAGAGTATAAGAAACAAGAATATTCGCCTTAGGCGGAAAAGGGAACTCGACAAATCGGAAGTTTGTGAGGAGGTATGTGTAAAATGACTTGTAAAATAAGGAAATGGAAGTTATCGGACGCAAACGCTTTAGCGTCGGCTCTTTCCAATACAAAAATACAGGATAATCTTCGGGACGGATTACCTTACCCATACACGGAGCAAGACGGAGTGGATTTTATTTCTGCTATGCTCTCCGCAGATGAAAACGAAACGTTTGCGTTTGCTATTACGATAGAAGGAAAAGTAATTGGCAGTATTGGTGTTTTTCGTCAAGGAAACATTCACAGGCAGACTGCTGAATTGGGATATTATATTGCAGAAGAATATTGGGGCAAAGGAATAATGACTGAAGCCGTAAGACAAATCTGCATGTATGTTTTTGACAAGAGTGATATCATCCGTATCTACGCAGAGCCGTTTGCATATAATGCCGCATCTTGCCGGGTACTTGAAAAAGCAGGTTTTCAATACGAAGGAACATTGAGAAATAACGCTGTAAAGAACGGTAAGGTTATCGACATGAAGATGTACTCACTGCTGAAAACAGAATGGTAGGGGTGATGAAAAAGGCCCCCGCTGAACCCTTTTCCGGGAAAGGTGAAAGGATATAAAACCCCTCGGTTCCGCTACCGCACAGGCCCGTTCAAGTCATATACGGTCTGCTGAGCTGTTTTTTGCTATTTGGTAAATAAGAAATTTTTAATTTAGGAATTGACCTTTTTTTTAAAAGAGTTTACAATATAATAAACTATAGGACTTTTATAATACACTTTGACGGGAGGGTAGCTGCTATGGATATTAATATGGCAATTGCTCATAATATCAGACGGATTCGGGAGCAAAAAAAGCTTACGCTGGATGCGGCAGCAAAAGTTACCGGTGTTTCAAGAAGCATGCTGATACAAATTGAAAAAGGGGACGTGAATCCAACCATATCCGTTTTATGGAAAATAGCGACTGGCTACAAAACTTCCTTTACTTCGCTTGTAGAAGAACAAGAGAAGAATGCTGTAGTCGTGCGCGCTTCTTCTATACAGCCAATTGTTGAAGATAAGGGAAAATACGTAAACTTTCCATTATTTGGGTTTGATGAGCAGCGCTTGTTTGAAACATACCGAATCGAGATTGAGCCAGGTGGAAAGCTGGAAGCCGACGCTCACCTAGAAGGAGCGGAAGAATATATCACACTGTTTGCGGGAAGGATAACAATTACAGCCGGAGAAGAAATATTTGAACTAGGTGATGGTGATTCCGTACGCTTTCAGGCAGACAGACATCATTCTTATCGGAATATAGGAAGGACGAAAGCGTTGCTTCATATGATTATCTACTATAATAATTGATAAGGAATATTCGGTTAAGGAGCAGGCGGCCGGAAATCGGCTATAAGGCATACGAGTCTGCATAGAAAGTCCCGGCTAACGCCGGGATTTTCTTTTGCCTTGTAATTTGCAAGTAATCATAGCTTTCATTTGTACATCAGAAATAGCATGTACCTTCTATATTTCTCATTGATTCCGCTCCTATTTGCATGTATTGTTTACAAGCGAGGTGTAAGGTCAAAGGAGGCATTATGAACAACGTAAGAACCTTATTGCTGAAGCTTGGGGTACGCTCCACCTTGAGAGGATTCCATTTCATCCTCTACGCACTGCAGCTCTGCCTGGACAGAGAGGATTATCTGCTCTCCATCTATAAGACGCTGTATATGGAAGTAGCTCTGCATTTCGGTACATCCAGGGATAACGTAGACCACTGTATGCGCACTGCGATATCATACTGCTGGTGCAGGGGCAATCGGAAGCTTTTGGATAGTATTGTCGGCTATGAGCTGAAGCAGAAGCCTGCAAACGGAGAGTTCATCGACATTCTGTACAACTACTTATATCAAGAAGGGTAGCCCGCTTATGCGGGCTTCTTCTTTACTTGCATCTGGAGTTACTGCACATATAAACCAGTTTGTCAAGCAAACGGAAAATACGAAATAAAAGATGGTAAACGTCCAAAAGTGTCCCTCTTTGTCCCGTTTGTATTTGATAGAATGCAGCTATCAAATAACAAGGAGGACATACATATGGAAGAGACAACAAGCTTCATACCGGAAATCTACATCGGTGAGAACGGCAACTGGTATATCAACGGTTACGATACAGGGGTCAAGGCAAGAGGGGATGACGGAATCACGCCGCACATCGGGGCCAACGGCAACTGGTACATAGGGGAATCCGACACGCTGGTGCCGGCCAGAGGTCCAAAAGGTGATAAGGGCGATAAAGGAGAGACCGGCCCAGCTGGTCCGCAGGGACAGACTGGAGCCACGGGTCCGCAGGGGATGACCGGCCCCCAGGGATTGACAGGGGCACAAGGGCCGACCGGAGCCACAGGACCACAGGGAGCTACCGGCCCGAAAGGCGATACTGGAGCTTCAGGAGCACAGGGCCCGCAAGGACTACAGGGAATCCAGGGGCCGAAAGGTGAAAAAGGAGACCAGGGACCGGCCGGTCCGGTGAATATCGCAAATAACCTTGAGACGACGGAAGAGGGGTATGCGCTGGATGCCAGACAAGGAGAGGCAATAAAAGAATTGTTGAAACAAAATGCTATCTATGAGACCATCAATGGTTGGAATATCTACAAATATGCGTCAGGTAAAGTTGAAGCATACTATACAGACCCTCGTGGGGATGTTGCATTGACAGGTTTAAGAGCGGCAGGGGTATATTCGCACAATGATTATATTGGGAGGACATATACTTTCCCCAAAAACATTTTTACTAAAATACACTTCATAGATGTAAATGTACATTCAACTGGATATACACAGTGCCAAGTTGCATCTTCGGACATTAATAAAGTTATTATAAGGGTATGGTCTTCATATTCGACTACAGTTTCAGGCCTTAAAGTCTTATTAAAAGTAAGTGGAAGATGGAAGTAATAGCGTTTAAACCAGTTGGAAGGATTCTGGTTTGGAGCAGGACGTTGCCCTTGCCATATTTATTACTGCTCCCCCAAGCTGATGTCCAGCAGTAGTAGATATTTAGGACGGCAGTCGACGAAGTGGTACCGAACCAGTTCCTGTACTGAAGTGCGTCAAACCCATCAGAGTACAGACTATTTATCAAGGCTATACCGCATCGGTGAGGTTCTAAAGATGATGGCTACATCAGCCCGGTTACAATCCGCCATAAGAAGCTGCAGACATGGTACAATAAAATGTATTCTGCAAATGGAGAACCCGCAGTCCCTCTGTTTTCAAAGGATTGCGGGTTCTTGATGTTTTTTTTGATATGGAGTATACGGGATTCGAACCCGTGGCCTCAACAATGCGAATGTTGCGCGCTCCCAACTGCGCTAATACCCCATAGCGACAGTATACCACCAGAAGAGGAAAAAGAAAAGTAGTGTATTGATATTTATAAAAAATGAACAGATGTAAGTTATTGATTTTTATTGATTCCTTGTTATTGAAAAAGGCTTTAAAAGCATATAAGATGTTCCTATACGGAGGTAGGATAATGCAGACCAAAAAAGAGAACATCCGGGAAGACATACTTAGGGCGGCACAGAAAGAGTTCCTGCTCCATGGCTATGAAGCCGCGTCTATGCGTGTAATCGCAAAAAAGGCAAATACAACTCTTGGGAACATCTACCATTATTTTCCGAATAAGGAAGCAATACTTTCTGACATACTGAAAGAGCCGCTGGAAAAGCTTTCAAAACTGGTTGAAGGTCATCTGGCTCTAGAAGTCAATGTCTATACAATGGAAGAAATGTTGGACGCGTTAAGGGGAATGGATGATTTGAGCAACTATGAAGAATTCCAGTATGTGCTTGATGAACGTCTGCTGATTCTGTTTGATTTAAGAACAACCCGTTACGTCGAGGAGCGGGAACATTTTATAAAAAAATTTAAATGCCATATGGCATGGCACCTTGGCTTGGAAGACAGCGATTCCCCGTATATTGACATATTGACCTCCACTTTTATTTCCTGCATCCGTCACGTATTGCTTGAGCATAAAGATTCAGAAGATGCACAGAAAGAATTCATCAAGGTATTTAAAATGTTGTGTACCGGGCTGGCTGTCAATGGGGAAAAGCTGTAATCTGCCTTGAAGCGAAAGATGCGGTATGCTTTTGCAGCCGCAGAATCCGGTGTAGAAGAGGAGCGTTCAATAAAATGAGTATCGTGGCACTAAAAAATGTAAGCAGAATATACGAAAGCGGAGGGCGAAAGGTTTATGCCCTTAACAAAGTCTCTTTTACTGTGGAGGAGGGAGAGTTTACCGTCATACTGGGACCAAGCGGTGCAGGAAAAAGTACGCTGTTAAATATCCTCGGGGGAATAGACAAGGCGGATGAAGGAGAGGTAAAGATTTCAGGTCAGGACATCGCTGCGCTGAATGAAAAGGAAATGTCCGGCTACCGGGCCGAAAGGGTAGGATTCGTATTCCAATTCTACAACCTGATACCAACATTGACTGTCCGGGAAAATGTCGCACTTATGAAAGAGCTGAAAAGAGATGCCGTGTCCCCGGACGAGGCATTGGCAAAGGTCGGTCTCAGAGGGCACGGCCGCAAATTTCCAGACCAGCTTTCGGGAGGAGAACAGCAGCGGGTATCCATTGCAAGGGCAATAGCAAAGAACCCTGACTTGCTGCTCTGTGATGAACCGACAGGCGCTCTGGACAGCGAGACAGGCTGCATGGTGCTGTCAGAGCTTAGAAGGCTGTGCAAGGAGGAAGGCTGTACGACGCTCATTGTCACTCATAACGCAAACCTTGCCAAAGCTGCCGACAGAATTGTCAGGGTAAAAAATGGCCGGATTGTCGAGAACCTCGTGAATGAACATCCTGTTAGTATAGAAGAGGTGGAATGGTGATGCTGATCAGAAAAATGCTGCGGGATATCTATAAAAATAAAGTACAGTTTACGGCTATTTTCCTCATGATGTTTATTGGCTGCTTCCTTTTTTCCGGAATAACCGGAGAATGGAAAGGCCTGGAGAAGCATTTTAATGATTATATACATAACCAGAACATGGCAGATATATGGGCGTTCCATAATTTTACTGACACGGATATGGAGAAGATCAGGAAAGATGACCGCATTACAGAAGCGGAGGGACGAATAGTTCTGCCGATGGCTCCCTCAGGAAATAAGGAAGCTTCTTTGGACTGTTATGTGGCAGAAAGTAATAATATATCCAGGCTTCATGTCAAAGAAGGAGTTCCTTTTGACAGCAGCAAAAAGGGCATATGGCTGGATGCCCTGTATGCCGGAGAGAATCATCACACGGTCGGCGAGGATATGGAATTACAATACAAAGGCCTGGAAATCACGGGGGAAATCCTCGGCCTCGTCTATAGTCCGGAATATATATATGGGGCCTCGGAAGGCGGAATGATGCCGGATCATAAACAGTCGGGTTTCGCCTGGATCAGTCCGAAGCTTCTGCCTGGGGAAATGCCTTACGGCTTAAATGAGATTGTGGTAAAGACTGCAGGACCGGAGAAAAAACAGCTCATACAGGACATACTGGGTGACAGTAAAGTAGAGACAGTGGAGGCATCCGGCCAACCGGGCATATCCATGGTAAAAGATGAGATTGAGCAGCACAGGACGATAGGAACAGCTTTTTCAGCCGCATTTCTTCTGATAGCCGTGATGATTGTCATGACGACCATGCACCGGCTGCTGAAGAACCAGAAGATGCAGATAGGCATACTGAAGGCATTGGGTTTTACAAAGAAGAAGCTCATAATCCACTATTTGTCCCATAATGCATTCATCTGTCTTGCCGGAGCGTTTGGAGGATTCGTGTGCGGATACCGTTTCCTTCCCGTGCTCATCTATAAGTTTATGAAACAGATGTACGTACTGCCTCTGTGGGAAGGCTTTCTGCCTTCTGTCTACTATCTTCTCCCACTTGGCTGTACGTTCCTCTGTGTAATTATAAGCGGCCTGATCTGCCGGAAATATCTGAAGCCAGACGCAGCCACTGTCCTTTATGCGGATTTGCCTTATGGAAAAATGAAGGAGCTTCCAAGAGCAGCTGACTACCTTGGATTTGCAGGAAGATGGAATCTCAGGGACATCGCGAGAAACAGGCTGAGAAGCTTTATGAGCCTGTGCGGGATCCTCGGCTGTACGGCACTCTTGTTCTGCGCGTTTGCCCTATATGACACATTTGTAAATCTGTCGGACTGGACGTTTACGAAGCAGCAGGAGTATGAATGCAAGATAACAGACCTGCCGGAGGAAAAAGAGCAGCAAGACATTCTTGCGATGACAGACGGGGAGTATCTGATGGAAGGAAGCGCCTCTATCCTCACGGGGGCAGCGTCTGCAGAATCGGACGGTGAAGGAAATAGGAAAAATAAGAAAGAGGCGAAAAAAGACGTTGCACTTACTGTGGCAGAAAGTACGCGCTATGTGAAGCTGGCAGAAGATTTGGACACGTTTACGAGGGCAGACGGAGGGGTCGCAGTGTCAAAGAAGACAGCGGACCGCCTCCATATCAAAAAAGGTGATATTCTCACATGGAAGCCGGCAGGCGGCGGGTCTTATATAAGGTCTGAGGTAAAAGCAGTCATCCGCACGCCGCTCAGCCAGGGTATTATTATGATGAGAGAAGATTATGAGGGCGCAGGCCGGGTATTTGAACCGACTTCCATCATCGGAAAGGAGCCGGCCAACGGATTTGGGCCTTATGAAGACGAATGCAGCATATCATACCAAAAAGACCTGACCGGCGGGATAGACTCTATGATGGAGGGCATGGTGATGATGATAACAATCCTCGTAATTGGAGCGGTGATTCTGGGAAGTGTTATGCTGTATAATCTCGGTATATTATCTTATATGGAACGGTACCGCGAATTTGCGACAATGAAGGTGCTTGGATTCGCGGATAAGAAGATACGAAAGATTATGATACAACAGAACGTTTGGCTGTCCGTACTTGGTATACTGACCGGCATGCCGGCAGGCTACGGCCTGCTGCAATACCTGCTCTCTACTATACCGGATTCCATGGATATACCTGTATTTATAAAGACTGCATCGTGGGTGCTGAGCGCAGCCGGAACACTTATGCTCTCCTTCCTGATCAGCAGGATAGTGTCCAGAAAGATACCGCATATCGATATGGTAGAGGCGCTGAAGGCGGAGTAATTGGGAGTTTAGTGAAGCAGGACGCCGCTGGGGACGCATCGGAGCATCTGTCCCCTGCCTGGTTCCGGCTCTTCTTGCAGCAACAGCGTGTACGCCTCGCTGCAATTGCTTAACAATGAACAAATTCGCCGGCCTGATTCGTCTGGATTTACAAAACTCTTATCATTCAACTGACGCAGCCAGCGTTCATACGCTGGCCAGTAACGTCACACAGCCGCTCCTGCCCTTGTTAAGTGAAGTAGATGCCACTCGGCTCCCCGTCTGCAGCCACTTTACTTACCCTCCCACTTATGCTCTGATATCCATAGACCGGCCAGGGTCAACAGCATGCCGATACATGACTTCATAGTTACCTGTTCTTTCAGCACGATTACGGAAGCGGTCACGGTGATGACGGGTACGAGGTAGATGTAGACGCTCGTCCTTACTGCTCCAAGGATACGTACGGCTGCGTTCCATGTGACAAAGCAGAGCGCAGAGGCGCCGAGTCCCAGGAAAAGCATGTTTCCGAGGCTGACCGGGCTTATGAGCGCTTTTAGATCAGGGGTAAACCCGGAGAAGAGCATCACCGGAATCATGAACATGATACCGTAGAAGAAGACTCTTCTTGTCGTTTCTATCGTAGAATAACCGTACCCGGAGATTTTCTTCGTCAGTACAGAGTAGCAGGCCCAGATGAAAGCGGCCAGCAGCGCAAGGAAGTCTCCGGTCGGGTTCAGGCTTGCACTTCCGTCTGAAAAACTGATTAGGCTGATTCCAGCCATGGCAGCCACGAATCCGAGGAAAAATGGTATGCCGAGCGGTTCCTTCTCCCGTGAGACGAGCCGCGTAAGTATGGCAGTGAAGAACGGGGCTGTGGAGATGATTACCCCCACGTTGGATGCCTGGGTCATCGTCAGGGAGATGTTCTCCAACAGATAATAAAGGCAGATGCCACACAGGCCCGCGAGGAGAAAGGTTCCTTCCTGATTCCTGCCTTTTAGAGGCATAAACTTTGGCCGGACGCACCAAAGTGCGATGTAGCCGATGATAAACCGGATAAATAATATCTCGATTGGTGTAAAGTCTTTCAGCAGTACCTTTGTGGAGATGAAAGTAGTGCCCCATATGAGTATGGTTATAAAGGCGGCCAGATGGCCTTTGGCTCTGTTTGTCTCTGACATGTCTGTTATCGTTCCTCTCTCTTGCCTTCGTATGTATTCTTTGCCGGCGCATCTTTGGATGTGCCGGTACTACTATCTGTAAATATCCGTTGGTACTGCTTGGGAGTAAGGCCTGTAAATTCCCGGAAAAAGTTTGTAAAGTGGCTCTGGTCCGAGAATCCGGCCATATCGGACGCATCGATGGGCGGAACCCCTTGTTCCAGAAATTTCTTGGCCCGCCCGAGACGTACGGTCTGGAGATAGCGGTAGGGGGAGACTCCGACCTGGCGGGTAAATGACCTTATGAGATATGACTTCCCGAAGCTCGTCATAGTAAGCAGTTCATCCAGGGTGATATTTTCGGCGAAATGTTCGTCCATATAGCTGCATAGCGTCTGTATCTGCGGATTGGGCTGTATAATCTCCGCCTCGTCAAAAGGAGCGGCATAATCTTCCAGCACTTGATGAAGAAGGAAGAAGAATGCTTCCTCCCGCTCCATACGGGGCCCCCCCTTTAAGATGGCATCATACAGCCTTCCGAGCGATTGGGTGATATCGCTCTGGTACACGACATTTTGGGTGAAATGGGGGACAAACGGCTTCTCTGTGATTTCGGATGCCGCCTTCTCCATGATATCCGGGGGAATGTTGACAGCCCGGTAATCCAGTATCTCGCCTCCGAGCGGCGCGCAGTAATGGTTATCGTGAGGGTTGAAAAGGATGAGGTCCCCGGCAGTCAGGTCGTACTCTTTTGCCTTGCACCAGAGATGCCGGCTGCCACCTTCCACAAAGCCGATGACATAGAATTCATGAAAATGATTGGGGAATTTCTGGACGATTCCGCTTAAGTTATATGCTTCTATCTTCAAATCGCGGTCGTAGTATACGTGCCGCTGTTCCTGCTCTCTTGGCATTATTTTCCTCCTTGATGCTGCTGTTATATGAACTGATGATATTTTAACACATCTTCGGAAAGATTTCTTGAATGATGTGACACTTATGTTATACTTGGTAAAAAGGAGGATGTGAATATGAGATATGAAATCCAGGGCGAGACACTTCCGGTCGTCATCTGCCGGCTGGAGGCCGGGGAGAAGATGATTACAGAAGGCGGAGGCATGGCATGGATGTCGCCCAATATGTTGATGGAGACGACGACCAACGGTGGAATCGGGAAAGCGTTTGGGCGGATGTTCACTGGTGAGAAGATGTTCCAGAATATCTATACGGCTCAGGGCGGCGAAGGAATGATTGCATTCGCATCAAGCTTTCCGGGCTCGGTAGAGGCGTTTGAAATCGGACCGGGGCAGGAGATGATATTGCAGAAAAGTGCATTTCTCGCGGGAGAGGCAGAAGTGGATATGTCCGTGTTCTTCAACAAGAAGTTCAGTTCAGGACTGTTTGGAGGCGAGGGGTTCATCATGCAGAAGATAAGCGGGCACGGCACGATATTTGCCGAATTCGACGGGCATGTAATCAATTACGAACTCCAGACGGGGCAGCAGATTGTAGTAGATACCGGCCATCTGGCGGCGATGTCTGCCACTTGCAGCATGGAGATAAAAAGTGTTCCAGGCGTGAAGAATATGCTGTTTGGAGGCGAGGGTATCTTTAACACTGTCATTACAGGACCGGGTAAAGTCTGGCTTCAGACGATGCCTATCAGTAATGTGGCCGGCGTGCTGAGGCCGTACCTTCCGTCATCGGGTTCATAAGCCTGACGGAATAAAGTAAAAGATGGGAGCAGGATATGACAGAAAAGGAATTGATGTTATCAGAACAATTATATATTGCAAACGATGAAGAACTTTCGAGAGAGTTCATGCGGGCAAAACGGCTTACACGGCTGTATAACAGTACGACAGAGGAACAGATGGATTACCGTGCGCAGCTTTTGAAAGAACTGTTCGGAAAGACAGGAGAGAATCTGCACATCGAGCCTGCCTTCCGCTGTGATTACGGCACGAATATCTCCATAGGAGAAAATTTCTATGCCAATTACGACTGTATCATCGTAGACGTATGCAGCGTCACGATAGGAGACAACGTATTCTGGGGGCCGCGGGTATGCGTCTATACCGCAGGACACCCGATTGACGCAAAAGTGCGCAGTACACAGCTGGAATTCGGCAGGAAAGTATCCATTGGCAGCGATGTGTGGATAGGCGGCAATACGGTCATCAACCCGGGAGTGAGCATCGGGGATAATGTAGTGATAGGTTCCGGCTCCGTGGTGACGAAGGATATCCCTTCCGGAGTGATAGCGGCAGGCTGTCCATGCAAAGTGCTGAGAGAGATCAATGAGGACGACAGCAAATACTGGGAAGGGCAGGCACTGAAATACAAAGAAAACAGAAGGAATCAGAAAGAAGGCACGGCAAAGTTATGATGAGAGATCCGGTTCAGACGATAGGCAACCTGATAGATAAAAGCAATCTGAACGTTGTCAACTACATAGATGAGGAGGGGTATCCCGTCAGCAGGGCCATGCTGGCGCCAAGGGAACGTGATGGGATCCGGACCTTCTGGTTCACGACGAATACATCATCTAACAAGGTGAAGTGCTATCGGGAAAATGCACAGGCAAGCATATATTTTGTCGATAAGCGGTTCTACCGCGGCGTATGCCTTATGGGGACGATGGAGGTGCTGGAGACAGCGGAGGCAAAGGAGAGGATCTGGCGGGACGGTGACACGATGTATTATGAAAAAGGCGTAACGGATCCGGACTACTGTGTACTGAAGTTCACGGCAGTAAAAGGACGGTATTACAGCAATTTCCATTCGGAGGATTTTGAGATACTATAATGGATAAATACGAAGTTCTAAAACAATATTTTGGATATGACGAGTTCCGGGACGGGCAGAATGTGCTGATTGACAGCGTCCTTGAAGGAAGAGACACGCTCGGCATCATGCCGACCGGTGCCGGCAAATCTCTTTGCTATCAGATACCGGCGCTTCTGATGCCGGGGATTACGCTCGTCATATCACCACTGATATCACTGATGAAAGACCAAGTCGAAGCGTTGAACCAGGCTGGGATCCATGCGGCGTATCTGAACAGCTCGCTTACGCTGAACCAATACCACGCTGCATTGCGCTACGCGAAGGAAGGACGATATCCAATCATCTATGTGGCTCCTGAACGGCTGGATACAGGCGAGTTCCTGGACTTTGCGCTACATACGGACCTCTCTATGGTGGCGGTAGACGAAGCACACTGCGTATCGCAGTGGGGACAGGATTTCAGGCCCAGTTATCTGAAAATCGTAGACTTTATCGAGAAGCTTCCAGTGCGTCCTGTGGTGAGCGCGTTTACTGCGACAGCCACGAAGGAAGTCAGGGAAGATATTGCGGATATACTGCGGCTTCAGAATCCTCTTGTCACCTCTACCGGGTTTGACCGCCCGAACCTGTACTTTGCAGTACAGGCGCCGAAGGATAAGTTCGGAGCCGTGTTGAATTATGTAGAGCGTCACAAAAAAGAGAGCGGCATCATCTACTGCCTTACCCGTAAAAATGTGGAGGACGTGTGCGGCAGGCTTAAGGAGGCGGGATTTTCCGCCACGAGATACCACGCAGGCCTCGGTGACCAGGAACGGAAGTCGAACCAGGAGGACTTTATCTATGACCGGGCTGATATCATGGTGGCCACAAATGCATTTGGCATGGGAATAGATAAATCGAATGTCAGATTTGTGGTACATTACAATATGCCGAAAAATATGGAAAGCTACTATCAGGAGGCCGGAAGGGCAGGAAGGGACGGAGAAGCCGCCGAATGCATCCTTCTGTACGGCGGCCAGGATGTGGTGACGAACCAGCTCTTTATAGACAATAACAGGGAAAATGACCAGCTGGATGAATTGACGATGGAGATTGTGAAAGAAAGGGACAGGGAGCGTCTGAAGAAGATGACGTTCTACTGCTTTACAAACGAATGCCTTCGGGATTACATTCTTCGTTATTTCGGAGAGTACGGGGACAACTACTGTGGAAACTGCAGCAACTGCCTATCGCAGTTTGAGACGGTTGATGTCACAGAGAGCGCGGCTGCTATCATCAGCTGTATATCGTCGTGCCGGCAGCGCTATGGCGTCAATGTCATACTGGATACCGTACATGGAGCCAAGACGGCGAAAATCCTCCAGTATCATATGGATGAAAATCCGCAGTATGGGACACTGGCCAAGGTTCCTGCCTACCGGCTCCGGCAGATTGTCAACCATTTGCTGCTCGGGGAATATCTCATGCTGACGACGGACGGCTACAGTATCGTTAAGCTGACCGCCAAATCAGGACAGATTCTGGATGGGACAGAGCAGATTACGATGAAGATGCCCAAGGAGGCAGAAAAGGAAGCAAAGGGCCGTAAGAAGGCAAAGGGATCCAAGACAAAAGCGGCAGGGCTTTCCTTGGCGGATGAGCCTATGTTCGAGAGGCTGAGGGCACTCAGGATGGAAATAGCAAGAGAAGAAAAAGTGCCCCCGTATCTCGTGTTTTCAGACAAGACACTTGTCCACATGTGCGTGGAGAAGCCGGAAGATAAGCAACGTATGCTGTCTGTCTCCGGAGTGGGAGAGTAAAAGTATGACAAATACGGCGAACGGTTTTTAGAGGAGATACGGAAGCTCCGGTAATATGCCGGCGTAAGCTGAATATGGCTGAAATCTAAAAGCCGTGTGCCTGAAGAAATTTTTCGAATTTCTTCTCGCCGAATATTTCATTCGTTATGAATTCTCCCTCATAATAGAAACTGTACGTCGTAAAAGGAGATGGCCCCTCCTGAGCCTGGCGGGCTGTCTCCAGCTTATGCACCGCAACGGCAGTTCCGTGCTGTCTGGCCATGTCCTGGATGAGAGGGACATACTTTGAAGTATGAGGACATTGGTTCGTGTAGTACAGGACCATTCCTTTTTCCTCAATCTTTCCAGATGTGGCGCAGCCCCTGAACTTTGGCACAGGCGCAGTATGTGAAAAAGGAAGATAGTAGAGCACGAAATACGGGCTGGCGTTATCGGCAGCGGTAAAACCCTTATATTTCATATAGTCCGGGTCAGGCAGATAGCTTCTTTTTTTCTCGGAGGCGATAATCGTGATACCGCATTTCCCCTTTGCCTTTGCATCTTCGATGCATTGATTGAGCAGCTCGTTGGCATATCCCTTCCCCTTATACTGTCCCGATATCCAGAAACAGTTGATATGCATGTACCCTGGCGCATCAATCGGATACCAGGCATTTTCGGCAGGCATGTATTCGATAAAAACTTTGCCTCTTACGTCTGCTTTCAGAAATACAAGCCCATCCTGCAGATTCTCTTTCATCCATGCCTTTTTGGAAGAGACACAGTTTTCCCCTTTCTTGTCTGTGATACAGCAACAGATATGCTCCTTCTCTATATTCTTCTCGTCAACAGTTATATATTCCATCTTTTAATCTCCTTTTAGTTGTATTTGCTCTATTATAACACATGTAATCTGACAACGGCTTGTCAGGTTTCCCGCAATAATTTAAGCCTGCTGCTTCCGGCTGTATCTTATGCGCCTGATTCTGTATCTGGCGACATAGATATTGTCGGCTCAGGTATTTACCGATATAATGGAATCAGCACGAAAAGAGAGGGTAGAGAATATGTATCATGTTGCAATCTGCGATGACGATATGCTGGCACGGATGCTTATCCGCACAGCGGTGGAAAGGACGGGTGCAGAGTGCCTGATAAGTGAGTTTGCCGACGGGGCAGACCTGATAGACGGATATGAGGGATATGATGTGCTGTTTCTGGATATCGATATGCCTGAGACAGACGGGCTGGAGGCGGCTGCCATAATCAGGAGGACAGACCGTGCCGTCAGAATCATCTATGTCACCGGCTATGAGGACTATATGAGCCGCTCCTTCCTTGTACACCCGTTTTCTTTTCTTCTTAAGCCTGTGGATGAGGAGGAAATCAGGAAACAATTCAGGGAGGCATGTGAATATGGAGGTGAAAAAGGGCAGAAAGGTCCTCTTCACTTTACCGCCTGTGAAGGCGTGGTAGAGATGGATGTGTATGAGATTTATTACATGGAATATGTGGGGCGGAAGATACGCATGGTAACAAAGAACGGAGAATACTTCCTGAGGGGAAAGATTACCGCGCTGGCGGAGCGGATGGAGGCCTATGGCTTTGCCGCCCCGCACAAGAGCTTTACAGTGAACCTCTACCATGTAAAATCAATCAGAGGGTATGACATCCATATGATGAACGGTGATATCATACCACTGTCACAAAAACGCTCTTCACAGTTCAGGGGACGGCTTGGCAGACAGCAGGCGGAATACATTTAGTCAGGAGGGGGAGCAGGTGGGCTTTATAGAATCAAGTATATGGAACAGTATTCTAGGTGCGTCTGAAACGGTTGTACTTTCTATCTGCACATGGTATTTTATGAGCCATACAGAGCAGAATATAACGAAGCCGGCAAGAGGCAGAATGCTGGCGTTTTCAGCCTTCTGGGCAGGATATGCAGGATTGGCTTACGGTTTTAGTTCTTCCTCCTGGGGCAATATTCCGGCTATCCTTTTCATGGCTGCCGGATCGATGTTCATCGGGCACAAACTGTATAACAGCAGGAGAATGTATCTGTTCTATTACTTTCTCTATCCGGTCACCTTCGTCTTGATGCAGATATTCGTCATCTATCTCGTGTATGGGTTTATCATGTCTCAGTGGGGCATGTTTGTGTTTGATTACTATTCGGCCAACATCGCGCTCATTATCAAGCAGCTGGCTGCGCTGCTCCTGACCGGGGTGTGGGTGGCGCTGCTGAACCGCAGGCAGTTCGAGGACGTGTCAGGCTTCCAGTTTGCCGGGCTTTTTCTTCCTCCGCTGATCAGTGCATTTATCATCGCGTCCCTCATCGTGCTCGGCAATGTATATATACAGTTGTACGGAGCGTATCTGGTTATTGTGGACATATGCTTCCTGGTGTTCATGAACCTGTATATCCTATATCTATTTTCTTACCAGTCCAGGAACAGGAAGCTGAAGGAAGAACTGAAGATGTTCCAGAGACAGAGCGAGATGCAGTATCATTATTATGAAAAGCTGGAAGAAAAGTATGAGGCGTCAAGAAAGCTGACCCACGATATGCGCAACCACCTCCAGTCGATAGAGGCGCTCTGCCAGATGAACAGATGCGGGGCAGGCAACGACTATGCCAGAGATATGCACAGAATGCTGGACAGCTTCGCACAGCGCCAGTACACGGACAGCCCCATGCTCAACATCATCCTGAATGACAAAGCGGAGACTGCAAGGCAGAAGAATATACACATGGAAGTCAGGATAGGCATGATACAGCTCGGGCATATGAAGGACATAGATGTAACGACCGTATTTGCCAATCTTCTGGATAATGCGCTGGAGGCTGCAGAAGGATCCGGATGTAAGCGGTATATTACTGTAAAGGCGGATACATTTCGAGACTTCAGTGTTGTTAAAATATGTAATTCCTATGATCCTGCGTTGAAAAAAAACAGGAAAGATACGGAACACAGGGGGATTGGACTTGGCAATGTAAGACAGACGCTGAAGTGCTGCGGAGGCGGCATGGATATTGAAGAAAAGGACGGGGAATTTGTGGTAAGCATAACGATTCCAGGTCCGGAAGGAGATGCGGGTGAAGCATGATGAAGGCGGAGATTGGAAAAAAAGAGGCAGGAGGGAACAAGATGAAGAGCTTTTTTGTGGTATTAGGTGTGGCATTGCTCATAGGGAGCATATCAGGCTGTACAAAGAGCCAGAAGCTGTCCGGTGATTATGATGAAAATGAGGTGAAGAAGGCAGCGGAAGAGGTAATCGACTTGGTAAACGCGGGAGAGTACGAAAAGCTGGCGGAAGAAAAATGGAACCCACAGCTTAAGTCGGCACTTCCGGCAGAGACGATGGTCAGCGAAGTGCAGCCTGTCATAGAAGAACTGGGGGCATTTAAGAGCTATGGGGATGAGGCGGTGGCCGGAAGCGAAGATAAAGATACGGAGCAGGAATTTGCAGTTGCTGTCGTTAAAGCCCAGTATGAAGAACGAAAAGCGCAGTATACGATTACGTTTGATAAGAATATGAAAGTGGCAGGTTTTTTTATTAAATAGAAAGGGATGAGCTATGTATATATTTTTGTTCTGCATGGTCCTGCTGACTCCGGCCGTGGTGGCACTGATTGGATGCATATGGAGGAAACATCCTCCGGCTTCGATAAATCTGGCATATGGGTATCGGACAAAGAGGTCCATGATGAATAAAGAGACATGGGCCTATGCACATAAATGCTGTGGGACCGTGTGGTGCAGAGGGGGCATCATTCTGCTATTGCTGTCGGCAGCAGCTATGGCGTTATTAAAAAACAGAGACTATGAGACTGCTTCCATGTATATTGTAAGCTTTCAGCTCGTGGCGGTCTGCCTGTCTATCGTGCCGGTTGAATCATCGCTTAAGAAGCACTTTGATGAATATGGCAGGCGTATACGGTGACAGGTATAAATTGAGGGACTGGGTAAAACCAGCCCCTTTTTTCCGGCTTGTCATAAGATATTAAAACATGTATCGGCAGAGGTTATGTTATACATTTTGAACTTCATTTGCTATAATATAAAATAAGGTGTATTGCAGAATTGTATTTTTATAGAAAGCAGGTGCGGGGATGATTAAGAATAAAAGTATAGATAATGGCAGAGAATTTGACTGGGGACGCACCTCAGAAGATTACGCGAAGTACAGGGACATCTATCCGGAGGAATTCTACAGGAGGCTTCTGGACAAGGGGGTGTGTATGGAAGGGCAGACCGTGCTGGATATAGGGACGGGGACGGGAGTCATTCCAAGGAACATGTACCGGTATGGCGCAGACTTTACAGGTATAGACATATCAGAGGAGCAGATAGGACAGGCGAAAGCATTGGCAGAGGGATCTGGGATGAAGATAGAGTTTTGCTGTGTACCTGCGGAGAAGAGCCAATTTCCAAACAACCACTTTGACGTTGTAACAGCCTGCCAGTGTTTTACGTACTTTGACCATGCGGCGCTTGCGCCCCATATCTGTCATATGCTGAAGCCCGGTGGGATATTTGCGCTTCTTTATATGGCGTGGCTGCCATTCGAAGATGAGATAGCAGGCAAGAGCGAACAGCTTATCTTGAAGTACAATCCTGAATGGTCAGGCTGCAATGAGATGAGACATCCGATAGCGGTACCGGACATTTTTCATGAGTTTTTTACCATAGAAAATGAGGATGTGTTCGATGTGCATGTACCTTTTACAAGAGAGAGCTGGAATGGCAGGATGAAAGCATGCCGTGGCATCGGGGCATCGCTGCCGGAAGAGGAGATAAGGAAGTTCGACGAAGAGCACATGGCAATGCTTGAGGAGACAGCGCCCAGGCACTTCGATATCCTGCACTATGCAGCGATGACAACGATGAGGAAAAAGTAAGGCTGCAAAGCGTATCTGAACCGGGTATCATATTCAAGGGGGTAAGAAGGAATGAAAGAAAAGAAAGGTATCATTATATTAAGTGTGACAGCCCTGATATTTAGCGTACTGTCAGCAAGCATAGGATTTGGACTTCTGGGAGATTCGGGTCTCAGCTTTCTGCTACGTGTACTTTGTGGATTCTGCTTTATTGTGACGCCATTGTTGATTATACAGCTTATCATCTCCGTATTTAAGAAGGATAGATGACAGGAATAAGGATGGATGAGGTATGTCGGATGATTCGGAAGATGAAGAAGAAAGACTTGGATAAGGTGATGGAGATCTGGCTCGATACGAATATCAAGGCCCACAATTTTATCCCAAAGAGCTATTGGGAGAGCAATGCCCAATCCGTGCGGGAGATGATTTCAGAGGCAGAGGTCTATGTGTATGAATCGGGTGCAGATGGAGAGGTTCAGGCATTTGCAGGAGTATCCGGCAGTCATATCGCCGGCTTATTTGTGGACGGCGCAGCCCAGTCAGGTGGGATTGGGAAAGCACTTCTGGATTATTTGAAGGATAAAAGGCCGGCATTAGAATTATGCGTGTATGAGAAAAATGAGCGTGCCGTCCATTTCTATAAACGCGAAAAATTCCAGGCTGCATCAGAAGGCATCGATAAGGATACCGAAGAAAAAGAGATTATTATGACGTGGGATGCCCGAAGAAGTGCATAGCGGCAGAGAAAGCAGGATAGGACATGGACAATACAGAGATCAGAACAATGTTGAACGAGATGGCGGAACCAGATTTCCAGAAGTTTTCCAGCTCACTTATACCCGAGATTCCCTCAGGCAGCGTCATCGGCGTCCGCCTGCCTAGGCTGCGCAAACTGGCAAAACAGATAGCGGGAGAAGACTGGCGCAGTTATCTTCAGACGGCATCAGACGCAAGCTTTGAGGAAATCATGCTTCAAGGGATGGTAATCGGTTACGCGAATGCTGGAATACAGGAGATCTTAAGCTGCGTAGATGCTTTCTTACCCAAGATAGATAACTGGTCAGTCTGCGACAGCTTCTGCTCAGGGCTCAAGATAACAAAAGAACACCCGGAAGAGATGTGGGAATACATACAAACAAAGCTTAGGTCCAGACGGCCGTATGACATCCGCTTTGCTGTAGTGATGCTTATCAATTATTACATAGACGATGCATATATAAAGCAGGCATTTTCGGCTATGGATCAGATACATGAGGAATCATATTACGTAAAAATGGCTGTAGCGTGGGCTGTGTCCATGTATTACGTATACAATCCGAACTATACGGAGACATTTCTGCGGCAGACTGCCCTAGACGATTTTACATATAATAAAGCACTTCAGAAAATATGCGAATCGAGGCAGGTTACGAAAGAAACAAAAGAAAAAATTCGGGCGATGAGGAGGAAATTTTCATAGGGGTCAGACCCCTGTGTTGAAAGGGGTCAGACCCCTATGAAAATTATGAAAGAAGTCAGTCAATTTACAGAGGGCAAAATCTTGTCTCCTCTCATAGGTTTTGCGCTTCCGGTGCTGCTTGCCATATTCCTGCAGACGATGTATGGTGCGGTGGACATGCTGATTGTCGGGCAGTTCAGTGAGGCTGCGCAGTTATCTGCGGTTTCTACGGGCAGCTGGGTGATGCAGACGGTTACGTCTGCTATCGTGGGGCTATCTATGGGAACGACAATTATATTAGGCCAAAGGATTGGAGAAGGCAAGCAGGAGGCAGCAGGCAGAGCAGTTGGCGTCAGCATCTGTCTGTTTGCGGTAATCGGAATTGCCGTTACGGTGCTGCTGGAACTGCTCGCGGTTCCGATTACTGTCATGATGAAGGTGCCGCAGGCCGCATTTGAAAGCACGGTTTCCTATCTAAGGATATGTGCCGCTGGCGCTGTTTTTATTGTGGCGTACAATGTGATAGGAAGCGTTTTCCGAGGAGTGGGTGATTCGCGGATGCCCTTGCTCACAGTCGCGATTGCGTGTGTCGGGAATATCGCAGGAGACCTTTTGTTTGTCGGAGCTTTCCATATGGCTGCCGAAGGCGCGGCAGTGGCCACCGTACTGGCCCAGGCGCTCAGCGTCATCCTTTCGGCATGGATTATCCGCCGCAGGAACCTGCCGTTTTCTTTCAGAAGAAGATATATTCGTTTAGAAAGAAACATTGCAGCCAGAATCATAAAACTAGGTTTTCCAATCGCGCTACAGGATGTGCTCGTATCCATCTCCTTCCTGGCCATCACGGCAATCGTCAATACGCTTGGCGTCGTTGCCTCCGCAGGTGTAGGAGTGGCGGAAAAGATATGTGGCTTCATCCTCCTTGTCCCGTCGGCATTCATGCAGTCCATATCTGCGTTCGTGGCACAGAACGTAGGTGCCAGAAAACCAGGGAGAGCAAAGCGGGCACTGCTGTACAGCATCCTTGTATCACTTGGAATCGGGGTATTTCTGGCATGGTTTGCCTTTTTCCACGGAGATGTACTGGCGGGGATCTTTAATAAAGACAGCCGGGTAATTGCAGCGGCTGCAGATTATCTGAAAGCTTATGCGGTCGATTGTCTGCTCGTATCTTTCATGTTCTGCTTTACCGGTTATTTCAACGGATGCGGGAAGACAGCCTTCGTCATGCTTCAGGGCATCGCCGGCGCTTTTGGAGTAAGGATACCGGTATCCTACCTTATGAGCCAGATTGTGCCGGTATCTTTGTTCCGCATCGGACTGGCCACACCTGCGTCCACATTGCTGCAGATTGTCCTTTGTGCAGGTTACTATATATGGATAGAAAAACGGGCTGCTGCTGCCGCCCGTTAGACATTCATATCTTTTAAGGAACGAATCAGTTCGATGTCCTCAGCAAGGAGTCTCAGATTCGAAGTATAATTCTGCCCGTCGGGCGTAGACACCGCAATTTCAACAACGGTCCCTTCTGTAAGTGCATGTTCGGATACTACATCCAGAAACAATGGAAACTTTGGATGCCTGGCTTTAAACTTTTCCAATTGAGTTTTCAGCTGCTGTAACAGAGCAATGGAATTTAAATTCATTCTTTTATTACCTCCACATCTTAACAGTTTGGTCCAGGTCTTACGTATACCTGATATCGCTACAACTATAACGGATTTGCCGGTAAATGTCAAAGCGGGGAGGCTGGTGTAAATAAAGAGGGCAGGACTATAAAAATGTATTGGATTCATATAAAAAATAATGTAAAATGTTAGGAAACTGATTGATTATGATATGACAAAGAGGAGGCCTGAAATGAAGATAGATATTCCTGATTACAAAGTGTTAGACTTGAAGTATCTGGTACTCGATTACAACGGCACAATTGCAGTGGACGGAAAGATTCCACAGGGAGTGAGGAAACAGATCAAAGCCTTAGCGGAACAAGTCGAGGTCTATGTGCTCACAGCGGATACATACGGGAGCGCGGAAGAAGAATGTGCCGGACTGCCTGTGAAGATAGAGACGTTCCCGTCAGGGAATGCTATGGCAGCCAAAGATGCGATTGTGGAATCTCTTGGAAGGGAAAACTGCGCATGTATGGGGAATGGGAGAAATGACCAGCTCATGTGCAGGATGGCGGCCTTATCTATCGCTGTAATGGATTCGGAAGGCATGTGCGGCAAACTGATCAGGGAAGTGGATGTATGTGTCCGCTCGATTGAAGAGGGGCTTGAGCTGATGCTGAACCACAAGCGTCTCATAGCAACCCTGAGAGGTTAGCCTGCTGCCGTGCTGCATCAACCCAACACAGAAAAAACACATTATCATCATATTTTTACCAAATTCTCCGTATATAGTAAATGTTGAATTTACCGAGTACGGCGGGGCAAGTATTTGTGTCCGTGCGCGGCGCCGGCAAAGGATGACAACTGCGACAGAAAGGGTGAAATGTATGAAGAAAAAAATTATCTGTGTTCTGGCAGGAACGGTTATGACCGCTATGGTTGTGTCGGGATGCCAGAAGAGCAGTACGGAAGAAAAAACGGAAACATTATATGGGGAGATTGCAGATATAGACGGAGATAAGATTACGCTGGCACTCGCAGAAGAGCCTGAGATGGGAGAGGCCCCATCAGGAGATATGCCGCAGGGTGGTCCGGGAGGAATCAACCTTACAGGAGAAGAGCAGACAATCACAACCGACAACGATACAAAGGTAGAAAAGACGAGCCCTAAAGGTGGAGAACATGGGAATGAGGAGGGTACTAAGGAGGATGCAGAGGCACAGGCAGATACAAAAGAGGTGTCCCTGGATAATCTAAAAGAAGGAGATGTCGTATCTGTTGAGATACAGGGAGAAAAAGCAGCCAGCATTACGATTCAGAACATGGGCAGCATGTCAGATGCAACGACTGGAAACATTGAACTTTCCGGCGTGTATACGGTTGATGGAAAAGAAGAGATGTCGGACGCAGAAACATATGCTTCTACAAATGCAGATGAGAATGCCGTACTTGTTAAAAACGGGGGAGCCCTTGAGCTTACCAACACGGTACTTCATAAGACCGGCGACAGCAGCAGTGAAGATGAGAGCAACTTTTATGCCGTAAATGCAGTCCTGGCTGCATCCGAAGGAAGTACAGCAACGATGAGCGATATCACGCTGACGTCAGATGCAGAAGGATCCAATGCAATCTTCGCTACGGGAGAAGATTCAAAGATTACCGTAAATAACGTAAAGATTCATACGAAGGGGAACTCGTCAAGAGGGCTGGATGCCACCTACGGTGGCAGCGTGATAGCGACCAATGTTGACATAACTACCGAAGGCGCGCATTGCGCTCCGATTGCCACAGACCGAGGAGAAGGGACGATAACAGTGGACAGCGGTACGCTTTCAGCCGCAGGGGAAGGAAGTCCGTGCGTCTACTCTACAGGAAACATTACAGTAAAAGGGGTGACAGGAACAGCATCAGGAAGCCAGACTGCTGTCGTAGAAGGTAAGAACTCTATCACCCTTGAAGAATGTGATCTGACAGGCGCCGGAGAGAGCGGCGTCATGCTTTACCAGAGTACATCAGGAGATGCAGCGGAAGGGACGGCCAAGTTCTCCGCTTCGGACACTAAACTGTCTTCTACGTCATCAGGTCCGATGTTCTACATTACCAATACGGATGCGGAGGTTACACTTGAAAATACTGAGCTGGCTTATAACAGCGATATCCTTGTCAGAGTATCTGGAAACAATACGAACAACTGGGGAAAAGAAGGCTCCAACGGCGGTGATTTCAAGCTGAACGGAGTCAATCAGAAACTGGCCGGTGACGTAACGTGCGATGAGATAAGTACGGTAGAAGTCAGCCTTACGAAAGGAAGTATCTTAAAGGGTACGGTCAATGGTGAGAATACCGGCAAAGAAGTGCGGATCAGCCTGGATAAGGATTCCAGGTGGGAACTTGCCGCGGATTCTTATATAACGTCAATTACTGACAAGGACAAGTATCTGGAAAATATAGCCTCTAATGGACATAACATATATTATGATGCATCAGACAGCTCGAACGAATGGCTGGATGGTGAAACATTTGAACTAAATGGAGGCGGTTCTTTGACACCGGCCGCCTGATCTACCGGATGTAGACAAGGCGGCATGGATTGCTCCTTTTAAAGAGCATACGGAAATTTATAATGAGTAAGTGGCCCGGCTGTGTTATAATCTGCTTATGGATACAGGCATAAAAGACTATTAAGAGGTGATTGTATGGCAAAGTACGTAATGGCGCTGGATGCGGGGACGACGAGCAATCGATGCATCCTGTTTGATGAAAAGGGCGGGATATGCAGCGTGGCCCAGAAAGAATTTACCCAGTATTTTCCTAAACCAGGGTGGGTAGAGCACGACGCGGATGAGATATGGTCTACGCAGCTTGGAGTGGCGGTGGAAGCCATGAGCAAGATTGGGGCTGAGGCGGCAGATATTGCTGCCATCGGGATTACGAACCAGAGGGAGACGGTCATCGTATGGGACAGAGTTACCGGTGAACCGGTGTACCATGCAATCGTCTGGCAGTGCCGGCGTACGGCGGAATACTGCGACAGTCTCAAGGAACGGGGACTGGAAGAGTTCTTCCGTAAGAAGACAGGCTTGAAGATCGATGCTTATTTTTCTGCGACAAAGATTAAATGGATACTGGATCATACCGAGAGGGCAAGAGAACGGGCCCAACGGGGAGAGCTGCTGTTCGGTACGGTAGAGACATGGCTCATATGGAAGCTGACAAAAGGCCGGGTTCATGTGACGGATTATTCCAATGCGTCGCGGACGATGTTATTTAATATCAACACGCTGGAATGGGACGGAGAGATTCTGGATTTGATTGGCATACCGAGGAGCATGCTGCCGGATGTGAAGCCGTCAAGCTACGTATACGGTGAGGCAGACGCCTCCTTTTTAGGCGGAGCCATACCGATTGGCGGAGCCGCCGGCGACCAGCAGTCAGCACTGTTTGGACAGACATGTTTCCTGCCGGGTGAGGCGAAGAATACATATGGCACCGGCTGTTTTCTCCTCATGAATACAGGTGAAAAACCGGTGTTTTCAGAGAACGGCCTGGTAACGACCATTGCATGGGGACTGGACGGCAAAGTATATTACGCTTTGGAGGGATCTATATTTGTAGCCGGCGCGGCCATCCAGTGGCTGCGAGATGAACTGCGGCTGATTGACTCCTCGGCAGATTCCGAATATATGGCGAAGAAAGTGCCTGATACGAACGGATGCTATGTGGTACCTGCATTTACGGGGCTTGGTGCACCGCATTGGGACCAGTATGCTAGGGGAACGATGGTAGGGCTGACGAGAGGCGTGAACAAGTATCATATCATCCGGGCGACACTGGAATCACTGGCTTATCAGGTAAATGACGTGCTGAAGGCCATGGAGGCTGACGCAGGCATACATCTGAGCGCGTTGAAAGCAGACGGCGGAGCCAGCGCCAATGATTTCCTCATGCAGACACAGGCGGACTTGAGCGGGGCGCCGGTCAACCGTCCGCAATGTGTGGAGACGACGGCTATGGGGGCGGCCTATCTCGCCGGGCTTGCAGTCGGATATTGGAAAAATAAAGAAGATGTAATAAACAACTGGGCCAAAGACAGAACGTTTGAACCTCAAATAGCGGAGGAGGAGAGGACGAAGAGAATCAAAGGCTGGAACAAGGCAGTCACGTATGCATATGACTGGGCCAAAGACGAGGAAGAGGAAGGCGTATAACGAATGTATGATGCAGTAATAATAGGGGCCGGTGTATCCGGCTGCGCGATAGCGCGTGAACTGTCCATGTATGAAGGGAAGCTCTGCGTGCTGGAGCGGGAAGAAGATGTATGCTGCGGGACGTCCAAGGCCAACAGCGGCATTGTCCATGCGGGACATGATGCCGTTCCGGGAACGTTAAAGGCGAGGCTTAATGTCCGTGGTAATGAAATGATGGAAAAGCTTGCAATAGAGCTGGACATACCGTTTGTGCGCAACGGCTCGCTCGTCGTATGTACGGATGAACGGGACAGAGCAAAGCTGGAACAGTTGTATGAGAATGGGCAAAAGAATAAAGTGCCCGGGTTAACGATACTTTCCGGTGAGGAAGTACGAAAGTTAGAGCCCAATATTACAGAGGCGGCAGTCGCGGCGCTGTATGCTCCCACCGGCGGCATCATATGCCCTTTTGAACTGAATATTGCCATGGCGGAAAATGCTTGTGCAAATGGTGTTGATTTCAGGTTCAATGAAGAGGTGATGGAGATTAGAAAATGTGCATGTGGGTACGAGGTTGCCACGGGAGACGGCATCTATGAAACGAGGGCCGTCATTAATGCGGCGGGAGTGTACGCGGATGTGTTCCACAATATGGTTTGCAGCGATAAGATTCACATTACACCGCGGAGAGGCGAATATATGCTGATGGATAAGCAGGCAGGCGCTCATGTAAGGCAGACCATTTTTACCGTGCCCGGTACATATGGCAAGGGAGTGCTTGTAACCCCTACGGTGCACGGAAATCTTATTGCAGGGCCGACCGCGCTGGATATTGAAGACAAGGAGGCGACAAAGACGACACTGGACGGATTGGCCGAAGTGGAGAAAAAAAGTGGCCTGGCAGTCCGGGACGTACCTCTCGGGCAGGTTATCACTTCGTTTTCAGGATTAAGGGCTCATGAGCAAGGGGGAGACTTCATAATCCGCGAATCTGCGGAGCGCTTTTTTGACTGTGCAGGCATTGAGTCCCCCGGCCTGACGAGTTGTCCTGCCATCGGCCAGATGGTGGCAGAGATGGCGGCAGAACGGCTCGCCCTGACTAAGAAGGAGGCATATACAGCCGGGCGGCGGGGAATACTGCGTCCGGATACGCTGTCGGACGGAGAAAGAAATGAACTCATACAAAGTAATCCGGCTTATGGCAATATCGTCTGCCGCTGTGAAATGATAACAGAAGGAGAGATTCTGGATGCAGTCAGAAGGCCCCTCGGGGCAAGGACGATGGATGGAGTCAAACGGCGCACAAGAGCTGGAATGGGGCGGTGCCAGGGAGGGTTCTGCGCTCCGAAGGTGATAGAGATATTGGCGGGCGAGCTCGGAGTGGGTCTGCTTGATATAACAAAATCCGGCGGAAAATCTAGAATGCTTACAGGCAGAGATAAGGAAAGGTTATAGGAGGAGCGTGACATGCAGGAGTATGACATCGTGGTAATAGGCGGAGGCCCGGCAGGACTTGCCGCCGCTCTGTCTGCGAGAGAAAAGGGTATCGGAAGTATACTTATACTGGAGAGGGACCGTGAGCTTGGTGGTATACTGAACCAGTGCATACACAATGGCTTTGGGCTCCACACGTTTAAGGAGGAGCTGACCGGGCCAGAGTACGCATACCGCTATATTGAAAGAATCCATGCCGAAAATATAGCATATCGGCTTCACACGATGGTGATGGATATAGAACGGAAGGATGATGGGACAAAGATAGTCACTGTAATGAACAGCCGTGACGGCATGAGGCATATCTGCGCTCGCGCGGTAATCCTTGCCATGGGGTGCAGAGAACGTCCGCGAGGCGCTCTTAACGTTCCGGGATACCGGCCTGCGGGAATCTACACGGCTGGAACGGCACAGCGGCTGGTGAATATGGAAGGATTTATGCCGGGAAAGGATATTGTCATTCTGGGATCTGGCGACATTGGTTTGATTATGGCAAGGAGAATGACGCTGGAAGGGGCCAGAGTGAAAGCAGTAGCGGAGATTATGCCGGAATCCGGCGGACTGAAAAGGAATATCGTGCAGTGTCTCGAGGATTATGATATTCCATTGAAGCTAAGCCATACGGTCATAGATATAAAAGGGAAAGAGCATATCGAGGGTGTTACCCTGGCCAAGGTAGATGAGGACAGAAGGCCCATACCGGGAACGGAGGAAGAGTACAGTTGTGACGCACTTCTTCTGTCAGTAGGGCTGATTCCTGAAAATGAGCTGACAAGAGGTCTCGGTGCAGCCATGGACGGACGGACAAATGGCCCCAAAGTGGATGGGCGCCTGGAGACGACAGTGCCCGGCGTATTTGCGTGTGGAAATGTCCTGCATGTCCACGACCTGGTGGATAACGTGTCCCGGGAGGCGGCGGAGGCCGGGAGATATGCAGCAGAATTTGTTGAAGGAGAAGAAAGAGCATGGAGACAATAGAGATGACCTGCATCATCTGCCCTAACGGCTGCGCCCTTAACGTCCAGACGGAAGACGGAGAAATCCTGGACGTTATGGGCAATTCATGCATGCGCGGCTATGCATATGCCCAGGCGGAAGTGCAGAATCCGACGCGTATGCTGACGTCCACGGTGGAGGTGACCGGTGGAGAACTTCCACGTGTATCTGTAAAGACACAAAAGGAGATTCCAAAAGGCAAGCTGATGGAGTGCGCGAGGCAGTTGAAAGGGGTGACGGCGGAAGCGCCGGTGAACATAGGGGACGTGGTCGTACACAATATAGCAGAAACAGGAATTGACATAGTTGCCACTGTTAATGTGCCCAAGAAAACTTCATTTTTATAGACAATTATATGAAAATATACTAAAATAGTCTTATCGACCTCAGAACAGAGTAAAGGAAGGGAGCCAGTTATGGAGAAAAATGTTATAGTAGGACAATCAGGAGGGCCGACTGCGGCCATTAATTCAAGCCTTGCAGGCGTATACCGCACGGCAAAGGACCGTGGAGCCAAGAAAGTGTTCGGTATGCTTCATGGAATACAGGGACTGCTGGAAGAACGTTATATCGATCTTGCGGACCATATCAAAACTGAACTGGATGCGGAACTGCTAAAAAGGACACCGGCCGCATTTTTGGGTTCCTGCAGATTTAAGCTGCCGGAAATCCATGAGGACAGGGAAGTATATGAAAAGATATTTTCCATTCTTGATAAATTAGAGATAGAAGCGTTTATCTATATTGGCGGAAATGATTCTATGGATACGATAAAAAAATTGTCTGATTACGCAATTATCACAGGACATCCGACCAGATTCGTCGGCTGCCCGAAGACGATAGACAATGACCTGGCACTGACAGACCACACGCCGGGATATGGAAGTGCTGCAAAGTACATCGGTACATCTATGAAAGAAATTATCAGGGACAGTTTCTGTCTGGAATATAACAAAGGTCTTGTCACGATAGTGGAAATCATGGGACGTAATGCCGGCTGGCTCACCGGTGCGGCAGCACTGTCCAAAGGGGAAGACTGCGAAGGACCGGATCTCATCTATCTGCCAGAGCTGCCGTTTGATATCAGGAAGTTTGGCGAGAAGGTGCAGAAACTGCTCGGGAAGAAGCCGTCTGTCGTGGTTGCTATCTCAGAAGGCATCCGTACAGAAGAAGGCAAGTATGTATGTGAACTCGGCAACAGTGTAGACTTTGTAGATGCATTCGGACACAAACAGCTGTCTGGAACCGCCGCATTTCTTGCGAACTATATTGCCGGAGAGCTTGGCTGCAAGACGCGGGCTATTGAGCTCAGCACGCTGCAGCGTTCAGCTTCGCACGCGGCATCCCGTGTTGATATACTGGAAGCCTACCAGGTAGGCGGCGCGGCCGTCAAAGCAGCTGATGAAGGAGACTCCGGAAAGATGGTCGTACTCCAGAGGCTGTCCGACGATCCTTACCAGTGTGGAACAGAAGTAAAAGACGTGCATAAGATTGCAAATGACGAGAAGCTTGTCCCAAGGGAATGGGTGAACAAGGAAGGCACGTATGTTACAAATGAGTTCATCTCTTACGTAAGGCCACTCATCCAGGGCGATGTATCACCGGTTATGGTTGACGGTATCCCGAGACACCTGTACCGCCCGATTGAGCTGGTCAGAAGATAAGAAGAGCGATTACGCTTTGAGGGGTAACTGGGGGGTTAGTAAATTAGGACGCCGCTGGGGAGGCAGGGGGCATCTGCTCCGATGCGTCCGGGAACTGCGACTATCACACAGATTCCTAAGCCCGTGGAATGTTCGCCGATGGGGCTCTCATCCCACGGGCCAAGGAATCTGGTGAGGATTCTCCGTCCCTTCCGCTTACACCTTCGCATATGTCCCCTGCCTCCCCAGCGGCTATCTACTTTACTGGCACGGGCGGGGGTGGCTGTGTGACGTTACTGGCGGTCGGAAGGAATTTATCTGTGCCAGTATATTAATAAAAAAGCTGAGCGAGTGAAAACCTTTGGCAAAATGGAATTATAATTATAATGAGGAAGAGCCGGAATCAGGTACAGGGCTGTTATGTGAGATAACATCCCTTGCCTGACTCCGGCTCTTCCTGCAGCAACGGCGTGTACGCCTCGCTGCAAACGTTTAACTACGATAATATAC
>NZ_KQ236747.1:100242-106544 GCF_001185345.1 Dorea sp. D27
CCCTGCTCCCAGCGGCTATCTACTTTACTGGCACGGCGGGGTGGCTGTGTGACGTTACTGGCGGTCGGAAGGAATTTATCTGTGCCAGTATATTATAAAAAAGCTGAGCGAGTGAAAACCTTTGGCAAAATGGAATTATAATTATAATGAGGAAGAGCCGGAATCAGGTACAGGGCTGTTATGTGAGATAACATCCCTTGCCTGACTCCGGCTCTTCCTGCAGCAACGGCGTGTACGCCTCGCTGCAAACGTTTAACTACGATAATATACAACGTTTTAAACTGTATGTGCTGTATACACTAAGCTTGCTACCATTTTCCATCTAGCTGACGCAGCCAGCGTTCATCCGCTAGCCAGTAACGTCACACGGCCGCTCACGCCCTTGTTAGTAAAGTAGATAGCGGACGGGGAGCCGGGTGGGAGATGCGCAGGTGTAAGCGGAAGAGGCGGAGAATCCTTTCCGTAGCCCTTATCCTGCGGGATGCAAGCCGCTATCGGCGCTCATTACGCAGGGTTAGGGATACGTGAAATAGTCGGAGCCTCGTACGCATCGGAGCAGATGCCACCCGGCTCCCCGCCCGCAGCCTAATTTACTAAACTCCTAATTACTTTTTTGTTCTCGCGAAGCTTTGGAGAAAAATGGAAAAGGGGCTTGTGTTTTTGTACAGAATCGGTTATCATATGTATTACTCTATAATATCTCAGCATTTTAAACATTCTTTTTATTTCCCTCCGGGTGCTGCCGGATGATATCCAACAATAGCTAAAGTAGAATAAAAGAGGTGGTTCTATGTCAACAGTGGGCTTTGATGTGCTTCGCCTGATAGAACATAACCGTTCCTGCTATGTCAGTTCAGAATTTGTGCAGGGCAGGAATTTGATTCAGTGGCTGAAGTACCATCCTAATATCCCCAAGGAACAACTATTTTCGTGGATGTATGAAATTATGAGACAGCTGCAGCTGTTTCACAGGCTGAAGGGTCGGCCATGCTATCAGTACGTCAATCCGTATAGTATTATCATAAGCGGCGAGGAAAAGCTGTATCTGCTCGATGCCGGAGCACAATCCAGCGAGATGCTCATCAGAAAGATGCAGAGGAAGGCGGTGCGGGATAATTTCCTTCCTCCGGAAGAAAATACATATCGTAAAGCTACGGCTGGGCTTGATATATACGGATTGGGCCGGACATGGCAGTATATGCTGTCAGTCACAGATCCGGCCCCTTCGCTGACGAAAAGGGAAGCGCGAAAAATTAGAAAAGTCATATCAAGATGCCTGTCCAGGCAGTCTAAACACACTTATCGAAGTATCGAAGATATTCAAAAACATTTTCCAATATGCAGAACAAAGTCTTTTATTCTTAAGAAGCAGAAAAAGGTGCTGATAATAACAGCCATTGCCATAATTGCAGCGGCGGGCATTATGATAAGAGGCATTCCTTTTCGTAGTATAAGAAGCAGCGGGGGGCAGAAAGAGGATACCGTCAGCCAAACGCCAGCAGATAAGCCCGGAAAGAAGAGGCAAGACGACAGTGCCAGTGACCTCCTTAAGTTTGACATGGGTATGGTCTGTCTACTGAAGCTAGATCAATATGCAAAAGCAGCAGGCTATCTGGAGGAAGTAGGACGGTACGGCGCAGACTGCTATGCCATGATTGCCAGATATATGGAGAAAGATGCGGCTATGGATGGGGCGTCCGCGCTGGCAGCGGCGCTGGAACGCGCAGAAGATGAGATTCCGGAAGGAAGGGAGCGGGAGTGTATCCACGGGCTTATAAAAGGATATTCATTACTCGGTACGAAAGAGGCAGCTCCGGATATCGTCCGCTTGGGAGACGTGTACCTCAGCCTCTCTGACAGTGAGGGAGGCCGGGAAGAGGCAGATAGGGAAATCATGGAGCTCATGGCGGTATCCTTTGAGGAAATGCAGAAAAAGACGGAGGCCGCAGCCATGTACGAGAAGATACTTGAGCATGAGGAGGCAGCCGGGAACAGGGAGGAGCTGTTTGCTAAGATGACGCTTTTGCAGGAAGCAGGCGGCGAGATAGAAAAGGCATGGGAGTGCTGCAGAAAAGGGATTGAGGAACTGCCAGATTCATCCAGGCTCCGCCTTTTGTATATCCGTATGCAATGCAGGGATACATCGGTAGACCGAAACGTATGTGCGGAGACGATAAAGTCCGCTATCACACATATGCCGGAGCTGGCAGAGATGGAAGAGTTTAAGAAGTTACAGAGAGAATATGACATCCAGGTGGAAGGGGAAGACGTATGGGTAGGAAGATAAGAGAGATAACCATAGTAATTATAATACTGCTTGCAGTATCGGCAGCAGGAACGGTGCAGGAATCAAAAAGCCTGGCAAAAGACACGGTTAGCAAGGCAGAAGAGATTTCAGTGGAAGGGGATAAGGTAACCACGGAGAATAAAGGGGATGGGACGGAAGGAGGGGAACCAGAAGGGCCGGAGGAGCCAGAAGAGCCGGAGGAGCCAGAAGAGCCGGAGGAGCCGGAAAAGCCTATAGAGAAGTATGAGTTCAATTGTCCTGGCCCTGACGGAAAGAATGGCTATTATGTGACATTACCAAAGATAGAGATGGTTCATGTCAGTGAATACGGAGTTACCAGATACCATTTTGTAGACGGGGAGGGTGGAACTATGCAGGGAGAGCTGACGAAAAGCGGGGACAAGGCGTGTATCGGTCCAGAACAGTTTACGGAAGGCGGAAACAGCATATCTGTATGGATGGAAGACGAGGATGGGCATAAGGTAGAAGATTCTGAATGCAGCAGACAATTGCTGGTTGACACGGCAGCCCCTGATGTTCAGCTCTGGGCACCGTCCGGATTGGATGCGTGGTATCAGAGGGAGGCTATGCTCAGCGTAAGGTGCAGCGACGGAGAAAAGGGCAGCCAGGTAGCACAGATATCAGCATATGCAGGAAAACAACTGCTCGGCACGACACCAAATACGCAGGCGGCCTTTCTTATCAGCCAGAAATCCTTACAGGGGAATGGGGTTCCCGTCACAGTACACGCTGTCGATAAAGCAGGTAATAAAAAGGAAGTGTCCCGGAGGATGTATATTGACAATGCGCCCCCGGACATAGCGATACAAGGGATTGACAATTATATGATAACGAGCCGTCCGGCAGAGGTATGCTATCGTGCAGAAGATGATAACATATTAGATGCAGTCACGGTAAGGAATATGAGAGAGAGTCCGGAAGGAGGCGTGGAAGAGCTTCCGGAAAATGAATGGACGAGCGAGGGAGAGGCCCGTGTCATGCGGCAGCAGCTGAGCGAGGACGGCATATATAAGATGGAGCTGAGTGCTTCGGACAAGGCGGGGTTTGTAAGAAGCCGTTCGGCACAGGTTATCGTTGATAAAAAGAATCCTGTGATACGGTTTGTAGATGAGCTGAATGGCCGTTATCTAAGAGAGTTCCAGTGGAATCATACGCTGGAGGAAACTATAAAAGACTTTACATCGTACACATATGAAATCAGACTGAACGGCAAGATATATCCCCCGGGCGAGAAGGTGAAGACAGAAGGTGTCCACACGTTTTTGGTCAAAGCTTTGGACGCGGCGGGAAATGAAGCAGAGGCCCGGGCACGGTTTATGATAGACCGGACGCCGCCGGAAATTATGTTTGCCGATGTAAAGGAAGGGGGAGAATATGAAGAAGAGTGCACGTTTCAAGTGTTGCTTGAAAATAAAAATGATATGATTGATGAGATATGGATAGACGGGGAACAGCAGGCAGTAAATGTAAGCAGCAAAGTGTACCAGTATACGGTACAGGAATACGGGGAGCATTTTGTGACAGTTAAGGCACGTGATAAGGCAGGAAACGAGGCGGAAGCTGATCTGGAATTTGACATTGTGAAGAAGGAGACTATATTTGAGAAACTTCTCAATCCTGTCAGGAAAAGATTTGTGCCGGAGAGGCAATCTGAAAGAGAGATAGGAGGAATGTCAGATGAAAGTTCGGCGCAGGGCAAGTTTGCACTGATTCTGTTAACTGCCGCGGCTGGTACGGCAGCGGGTGCGGCAGTTTACCGGAAAAGGAAATAATCGATTGGTACATTAGAAGAACCGCTGTGAACAAATACAGCGGTTCTTGATAGTCATAAGCATGTCTGGGTGGTTAAGCCTGCATAAAAGGGAGGATGCCAGGAAACCGGCAGCCGGTCCCTGGCATGTATTATGAAAAAGTTTATTCAAAATAGTATTTTACTACTAGACAGTTGGTGCGTTCAGTATCAAACGTATTTGTTCTTCATTTGATAATCTTAGTATAAGGTACACGTATGAAGAAACAATGTTAAAGAAGTGAAAGTTTCTTGAATGATAAATGAATAAACTATGAACGATGGTATAGATGGCAGAGGCCTATCCTTAAAGAACCGGAATGTAGCAGGAACTATCAATGTCTTATCTTGCTGCGCAGGAGGATAATGAGAGGAATCATTATATTAGCGCAAGACATGATATCCCGCCTGTTCTTTATATGCAAGAATAGGCCAGGCAATGTGCCGTATTTGTTTGAATTAGATTTCAGGCCTTCTGTTGCATCAGGTCTGTAAATATATTATCATATAATAGTGACAACTATTGTCACTATTATGGAAAGGAGTATGTAATGTCTAAAGCAGACCGGCTCATTGAGATGATGATAACGATCAATGCCAAAAAGCATTTTACAGTCGGGGAACTGGCTGAAGAATTTTCCGTATCAAAAAGGACAGTGCTCAGAGACCTGCAGTCTCTGGAGCGGGCGGGTTTTCCGCTCTACTCGGAGGTCGGAGCCGCCGGAGGATATCATGTATTGAAGGAAAGGGTTCTCCCGCCGATTACATTCTCTGAGAATGAAGCAAAAGCAATCTTTTTTGCGTACCAGTCTATGCAGTTCTATAGAAATGTACCCTTTGAACAGGAAGGAATATCCGTCTTGAAGAAATTTTTAAACTGTCTGCCTCCGGACATGCAAAATAGTATCACGCAGATACAGAATAAGGTGGTATTCTGGGTTCCGGACAGGCACTGTAGCTCTCCGCTTTTAAGGGACCTTCTGGACATCGTGACAAACGGCTGGGGGGTAACAGTACGGTATTCCTCAGAACATTCCGAAAGCGTACGGACAATTGTCCCGATAGGCTTGTATGCCATGAACGGGTTGTGGTATTGCCCTACCTATTGTATGAAGGCCATGGCAGTACGTGAGTTCCGGGTGGACCGGATAGAGGAAATTATAGAAATCATAAAGAAGCCGGTTATGAAAGCGCCGATGACCGTACATGAATATCTTGACAGGAAGGAGACTGGTAACGATTATCATGTCAGGATATGGCTGAGCGCTTTGGGAGTAAAACGATGTGAAGCGGATTTTCTGCTGGCACGCGGGCTCGAGATCTTTAATGACGGTACCGGAATGATTGATATGGAGATTGCAGGCTCCTCGCTTGCCCTTGTGGCAGACTTTCTTCTTCCCCTGGGCACGGATGCAGAGGTACTGGCGCCAGAAGAGCTTAAAGACGAGATGGGGCGAAAGGCCGAGGCATTGTACCATCACTATTGTATGCAGGAAGGCTAAAGCATCTGATATAATCATTCGGTTGCTATTTTTAAAACGCTACCCTATAATATACATATGAAAAATAATATACATAACAGTATCAGATGATGGAGGAAATGTCATGGACTATGCAAAAGAATCGTTAAAGCTGCATTATGAGTGGAAAGGCAAAATCGAGATGGCAGCAAGAGCTGCCGTGGATAATAAAGAGGCTCTTTCGCTGGCCTATACACCAGGCGTGGCGCAGCCGTGCCTTGAAATCAAGGAAGATATCGACAAGAGCTATGACCTTACCCGCCGATGGAACACGGTGGCGGTCGTGACAGACGGAACGGCAGTGCTTGGACTTGGGGATATCGGGCCGGAGGCAGGCATGCCGGTGATGGAAGGGAAATGTGTACTTTTTAAGGCATTCGGGGATGTGGATGCGATTCCGCTGTGTGTCAGGAGCAAAGATGTGGATGAGATTGTCAATACCGTCGCTTTGCTGGCGGGCAGTTTTGGCGGTGTCAACCTGGAAGATATCAGTGCTCCCCGCTGTTTTGAGATTGAAAAGAAGCTGAAAGAACGCTGTGATATCCCGATATTCCATGATGACCAGCACGGCACCGCTGTCATCACGCTTGCGGGGCTGATCAATGCGCTGAAGCTCGTTGGCAAGAAGCTGGAAGAGGTCAAGATTGTGACAAGCGGCACCTTCTGAGGCACCTTCTGAGTCGGA
>NZ_KQ236747.1:106659-117775 GCF_001185345.1 Dorea sp. D27
CGCTGGCCTATACACCAGGCGTGGCGCAGCCGTGCCTTGAAATCAAGGAAGATATCGACAAGAGCTATGACCTTACCCGCCGATGGAACACGGTGGCGGTCGTGACAGACGGAACGGCAGTGCTTGGACTTGGGGATATCGGGCCGGAGGCAGGCATGCCGGTGATGGAAGGGAAATGTGTACTTTTTAAGGCATTCGGGGATGTGGATGCGATTCCGCTGTGTGTCAGGAGCAAAGATGTGGATGAGATTGTCAATACCGTCGCTTTGCTGGCGGGCAGTTTTGGCGGTGTCAACCTGGAAGATATCAGTGCTCCCCGCTGTTTTGAGATTGAAAAGAAGCTGAAAGAACGCTGTGATATCCCGATATTCCATGATGACCAGCACGGCACCGCTGTCATCACGCTTGCGGGGCTGATCAATGCGCTGAAGCTCGTTGGCAAGAAGCTGGAAGAGGTCAAGATTGTGACAAGCGGCGCGGGTGCGGCGGGTATCGCAATCATCCGTCTCCTTATCAGCATCGGTGTAAAGAATGTCATCATGACAGACCGTATGGGCGCGATTTACAAAGGCAGAGAGGGAATGAACCCGATGAAACAGGAGATGGCTGAGATTACGAATGAGAAGTGCGAGAAAGGGACGCTGGATGAGGTTATCAAAGGTGCGGACGTATTCATCGGCGTTTCTGCACCTGGGACGCTGTCAAAAGAAATGGTAAGTACGATGGCGGAGGATGCCATCGTATTCGCCTGTGCGAATCCGGTCCCGGAGATATTCCCGGAGGACGCGAAGGCTGGCGGCGCGGCGGTAGTCTCCACAGGCCGCAGCGATTTTCCGAATCAGGTCAACAATGTGCTGGCATTTCCGGGCATATTCAGGGGGGCGCTCGATGTCAGGGCATCGGACATCAATGACGAGATGAAGGTTGCGGCCGCATATGCGCTGGCTGGGCTTGTTAGTGACGAAGAACTGGATGCGGATTATATTATACCGGCGGCCTTTGATGCAAGGGTGAAAGATGCAGTTGCAAAAGCGGTAGCCGATGCCGCCATTAAAAGTGGAACAGCCAGGATATAGTGTATTGAGGACATATCGGGGACGGGAGAAATTAACAAACCCCATCCCCGATTATTTTTTGCCTCATCATGTGTTCCAGTAAATGGAAGATAAAAGTTGACAAAAAATATCCAGTATGCTAATATTTTAACAAAGAGGTGGACATATGCTTTTGACAAGAGAAAATGATTACGCCATTCGTATGCTCCGTGCGATGAAGGACGGGGAGAAGCACACGATGAAGGATATATGCCAGGAAGAAGAGATTCCGGAAGCATTTGCATATAAGATAGTACGCAAGCTCCAGAAAGCGGGAATAGCAGAAGTAGAACGGGGGGCGTCAGGCGGATGCAGAATGGGAAGAAATCTCTCAGAGCTCACGTTATATGACGTAGTAACTGCTGTAGACGAGGAACCGGTAATTATGCCGTGTCTCAGAAAGTCCTGCAGCAGGAACACAGGTGGAAGTACGTGTAAGGTGCATGTGGAACTGGCCGAGATACAGAGGGCCCTCGTGAGAGAATTAAAGGCCCGCACGCTTTCAGATTTGTTTTAAATATAGTAAAAAATAATCCCTCCGAGAAGGGGGAGAATTTTTATAAAATCAAAGTGGACTAAATTAATCAAGTATCAAGGAGGTAAGACTATGAATCAATGTTTTGGGTGTAACACGTGTAAAAGTGCGGATAAGCCGCTGGAAGGGTATATCGCGGGACTTCCTTTAGAGACTTCCCACCACCGTGTAGAAAATCAGAGTACGAAGTGTGCATTTGGGCTGCAGGGTGTGTGCTGCAGGCTGTGTGCCAATGGCCCGTGCCGTATTTCGCCGGAAGCCCCGAGGGGAATCTGCGGTGCGGATGCAGATACGATTGTGGCGAGAAATTTTCTGAGAGCTGTTGCTTCCGGTTCGGGCTGTTACATACATATCGTAGAGAATACTGCACGCAATGTAAAGAATGTTGCAAAGACAAAAGGGGACATTAAGGGAGTCGACGCACTGGACCGGCTGGCATCCATATTTGGTATAGAAGAGGCCGACGTATACAAAAGGGCAGAAGCCGTAGCGGAAGCGGTGCTGAAGGATCTGTATCTCCCGGAATATGAAAAGATGAAGCTTACAGAAAAGATGGCGTATGGGCCCCGCTATGCCAGATGGAAGGAACTTGGCATACTGCCGGGCGGCGCGAAATCTGAGGTGTTCCATGGCGTGGTTAAGTGCTCGACGAATCTGAACTCGGATCCGGTCAATATGCTGCTTGACTGTCTGAAACTTGGTATTTCAACCGGAATCTATGGCCTGGTGCTTACGAACCTGCTCAATGACATTGTGCTTGGAGAGCCGGAAATCCGTTTTGCACCTGTAGGCTTAAGGGTAATCGATCCAGATTATATCAATATCATGATAACAGGGCACCAGCACTCTATGTTTACATTCCTGCAGGACCGGCTGACAGACGCGGATATTGTGGAAAAAGCAAAAAAGGCCGGTGCAAAAGGTTTTAAGCTAGTCGGCTGTACGTGCGTGGGGCAGGATCTGCAGCTTCGTGGTGCGCATTACACAGAGATTTTTGACGGTCACGCAGGGAATAATTATACGAGCGAAGCAATTCTGGCTACAGGAGGAATTGATGCTGTCATATCTGAGTTCAACTGTACATTGCCGGGTATTGAGCCAATCTGCGACGAACTGAGGATCAAACAGATATGTATCGATAATGTGGCGAAGAAAGCAAATGCAGAACTCAAGGAATTCGATTTTGAGAACCGGCCGGCAGTGACGGAAGAAATTATCAGCGAAGTAATAGAGGCATATGTGGCACGCAGGGGCAGCGTCCCGCTGCATCTTATGAGAGAACACGGCTATGATAACACGCTGACAGGAGTCAGTGAAGTATCGCTCAAGCAATTCCTCGGAGGCAGCTGGAAGCCGCTTATAGATCTGATTGTCACTGGAGATATCAAAGGTGTCGCAGGCGTTGTGGGATGTTCCAACCTCACAGCAGGGGGACATGATGTATTGACGGTAGACCTGGTGAAAGAGCTCATTGCGAAAGATATCATCGTCTTGACGGCAGGCTGTTCCTCCGGGGGTATCGAAAATTGTGGCCTTATGACGCCGGAAGCGGCACAGCTTGCGGGTCCGAAGCTCCGGGCCGTCTGTGAGAAGCTCGGGATACCACCGGTATTGAATTTTGGACCTTGCCTTGCCATCGGCCGCCTGGAGATAGTGGCTACTGAGCTCGCGGAAGAGCTTGGGGTGGATCTGCCTCAGCTTCCTCTCGTGCTGTCCGCGGCACAGTGGCTTGAGGAACAGGCGCTGGCGGACGGATGCTATGGCCTGGCTCTCGGACTGCCCCTCCATCTTGGCCTTCCACCGTTTGTAACCGGCAGTAAGACGGCGGTACAGGTGTTGACAGAAGACATGAAGCAGCTGACCGGCGGACAGGTGATAATCAATGGAGATGCAAAAGAATCTGCGGATATTCTAGAGAAGATCGTAATGGAAAAACGACACGGTTTAAACATATAGAAGGGGGCGGTGATTATGAAACGAATCATGATTGATTATGAAAAATGTGACGGCTGTAAGAACTGCTCCGCAGCCTGTATGCAGGCACACAGAAAAACGGAAGGAACGATATATGACCTGGATCTGACAGATCCTGAGAACGAGTCGAGAAACTTTATCTTGAAGGATCAAGGGGGGAATTACAGACCGCTGTTCTGCCGGCATTGTACCGAGCCGGAGTGCGTAAAGTCATGCATGAGCGGAGCGCTTAAGAAAGACCCTGAGAGCGGGCATGTGTTTTATGATGAGAACAGGTGCGGTTCCTGTTTCATGTGTGTCATGAACTGCCCGTTTGGGGTGCTTAAACCCGACAGGGTGACAAAGAGCAAGGTGATCAAATGTGACTTCTGCGTGAATGCCGGAGGAGAGCCGTCCTGTGTGTCCTCCTGCCCGAAGAAAGCCATATTCGTAGAGGAGGTGCAAGAATGAGATACGTGATTATCGGTGCGGGGACAGCAGGGCTGGAAGCTGCCAGAACAATCAGGAAGGAAGACGGTTCTGCCGGGATAACTGTTATCTCTGCGGACACATACGTGCATTCCAGATGTATGCTTCACAAATACATAGCAGGAGAGCGTGACGAAGAACAGCTTGATTTTACAGAAGAAAACTTCTGGGATAAGTTTGACATCAACTGGATGAAAGGCGTTAAAGTATGTGCGGTCCGTCCTGAAGAGAAGGTGATAGTGCTGGAGACAGGCGAAAAGGTGAGCTATGACAGGCTTCTTCTCGCAAATGGCGCGGACAGTTTTATTCCCCCGGTTGGTGAATTAAGAAGAGCATCCAATGTATTCGGCCTCAGAAATCTCAGTGATGCCCAGGCGATTGTAAAAGAGGCCGGACATGCGGAACAGGTGCTTGTCATCGGTTCAGGGCTCGTCGGGCTGGATGCGGCCTACGGCCTGCTCGAAAGGGGCAAGAAGATAACGATAGTCGAGATGGCACCCCAGATACTGCCCGTCCAGCTTGACGCCCACGCGGCAGGAGCCTACCAGAAGCTTTTTGAAGATGCCGGAGTACGCTTTATCTTAGGAAGGAAAGCCAGCGAAGCGGTGTGCGGGTCTGACGGTAAGATTCACAAGGTTACACTCGATAACGGTGAAGAGATTCCGTGCGACCTTGTAATCGTGGCGGCAGGGGTCAGGCCCTCGTCAGCTTACCTGGAAGGCAGCGGTATTGCCTGTGAACGGGGGGTGACGGTAGATACGCACATGCAGACAAACGTGCCCCATATATACGCAGCAGGTGACATCACCGGACTATCCGGGATATGGCCCAACGCTACAGACCAGGGCCGGGTGGCGGGCAAGAATATATGCGGTATCACGGAGATGTACACAGATACATATGCCGCCAAAAATACCATCAACTTCTTCGGCCTCGTGACACTGTGCGTCGGAAGAATAAGGGAAGAAGAAGGCGATCAGATTCTGATAAAAGAAGACCGCAGCCAATATAAAAGAGCCATCTTGCGTGAAGGAAAGATAGAAGGCATACTGCTACAGGGGGACATCTCTAATTCGGGCACATGGCAGTACCTCATAAAAAACAAGACAGATATAAGCAGCATACAAAAAGACATCTTCAGTATCAGCTATGCAGATTTCTATCACATAGATGAGACAGGCAGATACCAGTGGACGGGTACAGGGAAAATGTAAGTTTCGTAAACTAGGACGCCGTTGGGGAGGCAGAGGACATCTGCTTCGATGCGTCCGGGAACTGCGACTATCACACAGATTCCTAAGCCCGTGGAATGTTCGCCGATGGCGGCTCTCATCCCACAAGCTAAGGAATCTGGTGAGGATTCTCCGTCCCTCCCACTTATACCTGTGCATCTGTCCCCTGCCTCCCCAGCGGCTATCTACTTTACCGGCACGGCGGGGGGTGGGTGGCTGTGTGACGCTGCTGGCGGCCGGAAAGAATTTGTCTGTGCTGTATACACTAAGCTTGCTATCATTTTCCATCTAGCTGACGCGGCCAGCTTTCATCCGCTGTCCAGTAACGTTACACAGCCACTCTCGCCCTTGTTAGTAAAGTAGATAGCGGGCGGGGAGCCGGGTGGGAGATGCGCAGGTGTAAGCGTAAGAGGCGGAGAATCCTTTCCGTAGCCCTTATCCTGCGGGATGTAAGCCGCTATCGGCGCGCATACCGCAGGGTTAGGGATACGTGAAATAGTCGAAGCCTCGGACGCATCGAAGCAGATGCCACCCGGCTTCCCGCACGCCGCCTAATTTACTTTTCCCCACATTTGCTTCATTTCCGGTAAGCGAACAACGGTATTCCGTTCTTTGTCGGGAGCTCTACGTATCCTTGCGTGAGAGGTCTTGCGTAATCGATAAACCTGCCGCTGATATCAGAACCTTCGCTGATTATCCATTCGTCAGGAACGGGCTTTTCTTTGTTGCAGATGATATTGACGTCTGCCGTTCCATAGGAGAGTTCATATGGCACGCTTTTGTTACGGATGAATGTTATCATCTTGCCGGTCTCGCCACCGAGTGCGACCTGTACGGCGTAGATGCCGGCATTCACGGCTTCATCCAGATCTACTCTTGAAAGATGGGCACAGGAGCAGCGCTGGCATACGTTGAGTTCAACGGAACGCACTTTCACCCCAATCCTTTCCTTTACAAGATTCTCAAGATATTTTCCTGATCCGGTCAACATCTTATGGCCGAACGAGTCAGTGCCGACATCACTCGCGTATTCACATATGAAAGTACCCTTGCCGTCATTGATGCCTTCAGAGATGCACACGACGAGGTTCGGAGTGGTCTTTAGCGCTTCCTTAACTTTGCCAATGAATGCATCCTGGTCAAATGCGACTTCCGGAAGATAAATGAGAACAGGGTTGTCCCCTTCAAACTTCCGTGCCAATATGCTGGCGGCTGTAAGCCATCCTGCATGACGTCCCATTATCTCCACGATGGTTACAGACTGCTTGTTATCATATACCGTGGCATCTGTTGCAATCTCACGGACTGTAGTCGCGACATACTTTGCGGCGCTGCCATATCCCGGTGTATGATCTGTCTCGACAAGATCATTATCGATGGTCTTTGGCACACCTATAAAGCGGATATCGCTGCCGATATCTGCAGCATAACGGGAGAGCTTGCTTACCGTGTCCATAGAGTCGTTTCCTCCGATATAGAAGAAATATCCGATGTCTTTTTCTTCAAATTTCCTGAACAGCTCCGGGTACACCGGATCTGTCAGATCTTCTGGCAGCTTGTAGCGGCATGAGCCAAGATATGCCCCCGGTGTCGTCCTTACCAGTTCGAGTTCATTCGTCGTATCCAATGCCCCGATGTCCATATACCGGTCCTGGAGGAATCCTTCGATTCCATTGATCATGCCGAGAACCTGCCCTACATGGCCCGTCTGCTTCACTCCTTCTGCCACGACACCATACAGGCTTCCGTTGATTACGGCGGTAGGCCCGCCTGATTGTCCTACGATGATGTTTTTCTTCATATTATTTCCTCCAATTCTTTGTAATTACTATATCGGAAAATAAAGAATTTTACAATCTGTTGAATTATATTTTAAGAATATCAGGTTGGAAAAAGAAGAAGAATGCATTATACTATTAGCAGTTAATTAAGAAAGGAAGCAGACAAGATGAAATATATTTCATTTGCTATACCATGCTATAATTCTGAAGCATATATGGAGCACGCGGTTGAGAGCATTCTTCCTGGCGGAGATGATGTGGAGATTATCATCGTGAACGATGGCTCCAAAGACCGTACATCAGAGATTGCTCATGCATATGCAGAAAAATATCCAACTATCGTAACAGTTGTGGATAAAGAAAACGGCGGCCACGGGGACGCGGTGAATTCAGGCCTGAGCAATGCGCAGGGGAAATATTTTAAAGTGGTAGACAGCGATGACTGGATAGACGAAGAAGCTCTTCATAAGATACTGAAACTGCTTAGAGATTTGGAGGAGGACGACCAGGAAGTGGACATGCTCGTCTCGAATTACGTCTATGAGAAGGTTGGCGTTGCCCATAAAAGATGCGTCCATTACAGGAATGTCCTGCCCAAAGACGAGATCTTCCGGTGGGATGATATCGGGCATTTCCGGCTTGACCAGTATATACTGATGCATTCGGTAATATACCGCACGGCCATGCTTCAGCTGTCACAGATGAGGCTGCCGAAGCATACGTTCTATGTCGACAATATATACGTTTACTATCCGCTGCCGCACGTTAGGAAGATATATTATCTGGACGTTGACTTCTACCGTTATTTTATTGGACGGGAAGACCAGTCGGTCAATGAGAAAAATATGATTGCAAGAGTGGATCAGCAGATATTTGTGACGAAATCCATGATTGAAATGTACCAGCTGAAAAATGTTACGAGCAAGAAGCTCCGCCAGTATATGATCAACTATCTGGCGATTATGATGACGGTCTCTTCCATACTTCTCATCCGTTCTAAGAAAGAAGAAAATCTGGATAAGAAAAAGGAACTGTGGAAGTATCTCAAAAAGAAGGATGTAAAGACTTATATGAAGATAAGGTATGGAATCCTGGGGCAGACAATCAACCTCCCGGGCAAGTCAGGCAGAAAGATATCATCCCTCGTCTACAGCGTAGCCAGAAGAATTATAGGATTTAATTAAAAAAAGAATAATTTACCAGCCATGGTACATACTAGTAATAAAAGTAAAAAGGAGTATGTGACATGGCTATTGATTTTGGAAAGAGCAAGACGAAAGAGAATCTGATGAAGGCATTTGCAGGCGAGAGCCAGGCGCGCAACCGTTATACGATTGCAGCGAAGACAGCCCGTGAACAGGGGATGTATTCTATCAGCGAGATATTTTTGTTTACGGCAGACCAGGAACGCGCACATGCAGAGAGATATTACAGCTTACTTAAGAGTCTGTCAGGAGAGACCATCGATATCTGCGGCGGCTTCCCGATAGACCACTCAGACAGCCTGGCAGATCTTCTGCGGTCAGCACAGCACAATGAGATGCAAGAGTATGAGGATGTGTACCAGGAATTCGGAGACGTTGCGAAAGAGGAAGGTTTCCACGAAGCGGCGTCTGCATTTTACCAGATTGCGGATGTAGAGGCGATTCATGGGAAACGCTTCGGAAAGCTTGCGGAAATGCTGGAGAACAACACCTACTATGAGCGTGAAGGCGAGGGGGCATGGATGTGCCTGAACTGCGGACATATCCATCGCGGAAAACGTGTGCCGGAAGTATGCCCTACTTGCAGATATGAAAAAGGGTATTTCATCCCTGTTGAACTGGCTCCTTACCTGGAGTGTGAATTTATGAAATAACAATTCTTGAAGGCAGAGGTAGCGTATGACAAGTCAGAAAGCAGATAATCTGTTGAATCTTGCATTAGATGCTACAGAAGAGGAGAGGGAAAAGTCGCTGGAGCTGGACGTAGGATATAATCCGGTAGACAGGCAGTGGGATCTGATTATCAAATACTCCGGCGACCTGGGGGCGGTAAGAGAACTTGCGGACCAGGTGGTAGAGCTGCAGAATGAGTATGCTGTGATAACGATACGGGAGTCTCTTATCGAAGCTCTCTCCAGTCTTGTACAAGTAGAGTATATAGAAAAACCTAAACGGTTATTCTTTCAAGTTGCCAATGGAAGACGGGTATCCTGTATAGACGCTGTACAGGGAACCCGTTTTTCCCTGTACGGACAAGGTACACTCGTAGCAGTCATTGATTCCGGTATCGATTATGCGAATGCGGACTTCAGGAATGAGGACGGAACGACGAGAATCAGGGCTTTGTGGGATCAGTCTGTGGTACCGGGTGAAAATGGACTGCCCCCGGAAGGATATGCCATCGGCGTGGAATACAGTGCGGCACAGATAAATGAGGCACTGAGCGCCGGTTCCGAAGCGGGAATGAGGGCTGCCGTGCCGAGCCGGGATTCTTCCGGGCACGGGACAGCCGTAGCCGGAATCGCCGCAGGTAACGGACGGGGCAGCAGAGGAAGACAATACAGAGGAGTCGCAACACAGAGTGAATTGCTCGTTGTCAAGCTGGCAAGTCCGAGAAAGGATGGGTTCCCACGGACGACGGAGCTCATGCAGGGGATAGACTATGTCATCAAAAAAGCATTGGAGTTCCAAATGCCGGTGGCTGTCAATATCAGCTTTGGAAATACATACGGCGCCCACGACGGCACATCGCTGCTCGAGCGGTTTATCGATGATATATCAAATCTGTGGAAGAGCTGCATCAGTATCGGCACCGGAAATGAGGCTGCGAGTGCAGGCCATACTTCAGGCATACTGGCTGAAGGGCAGGAAACGATAGTCGAGCTGGCGGTACAGAATAACCAGCCGGCGTTGAGCATACAGATCTGGAAGGCATATACGGATGTGGTAGACATATCGCTCATATCGCCGTCGGGCATACGGGTGGGGCCGATTCAGGAGATTCTTGGCCCCCAGAGGTTTACGGCCGGGCAGACAGAAGTTCTTCTATATTACGGGGAACCGAGCCCGTTCAGTATATCTCAGGAGATATTTATCGATATGCTTCCTAAAGAGAGCTACATATCCAGCGGTATATGGAGAATTGTACTTTCCCCTTCAAAAGTAGTATCGGGCCTATATGAGATGTGGCTGCCAAGCGAAAATGTGTTGAACCGGGGGACCGGATTTACCTTTCCTACAGACACCACCACACTCACCATCCCGTCCACCGCAAGCAGAGCCATATCCGTAGGCGCATATAACGCCCTGGACTTTACATATGCCGGTTTTTCAGGACGCGGTTATACAGGAGAACGAAGATTCATAAAGCCTGACATTGTGGCGCCCGGGGTAAATGTGACCACCGTGACAGTGGGAGGGGGATATGCACCATTTACGGGAACGTCTTTTGCAACGCCATTCGTAGCGGGAAGTACCGCGCTTTTGATGGAATGGGGCATTGTAAGAGGAAATGACCCATACCTTTACGGAGAGAAGGTGAAGGCATATCTGAGAAGGGGAGCAAGGCCGCTGCCCGGATTTACAGAATACCCCAATCCCCAGGTGGGGTACGGGGCACTATGTGTACGGGATAGCCTGCCTGTATAAATGTGAGTTTAAGTAAATTAGGCGGCGGGCGGGGAGCCGGGTGGCAGATGCTTCGATGCGTACGAGGCTCCGACTATTTCACGTATCCCTAACCCTCCGGAATGCGCGCCGATAGCGGCTTGCATCCCGCAGGATAAGGGCTACGGAAAGGATTCTCCGCCTCTCCCGCTTACACCTGCGCCTCTCCCACCCGGCTCCCCGTCCGCTATCTACTTTACTAACAAGGGCGTGAGCGGCCGTGTGACGTTACTGGCCAGCGGATGACCGCTGGCTGTGTCAGCTAGATGGAAAATGATAGCAAGCTTAGTGTATACAACACATACAAATTAGAACGGTGTATATTATCGCAGTTAAACGTTTGCAGCGAGGCGTGCACGCCGTTGCTGCAGGAAGAGCCGGA
>NZ_KQ236747.1:117932-151941 GCF_001185345.1 Dorea sp. D27
AGTGTATACAACACATACAAATTAGAACGGTGTATATTATCGCAGTTAAACGTTTGCAGCGAGGCGTGCACGCCGTTGCTGCAGGAAGAGCCGGAAATCAGGCAAGGGATGTTATTTCACATAGCAGCCCTGTACTTGATTCCGGCTCTTCCTCATAATAATTTCATTTTTCAAAGGTTTTCACTCGCTCAGCTTTTTTATTAATATACCGGCACAAATAAATTCCTTCCGGCCGCCAGTAACGTCACACAGCCACCCCCGCTCGTGCCAGTAAAGTAGATAGCCGATGGGGAGGCAGGGGACAGATGCGAAGGTATAAGCGGGAGGGACGGAGAATCCTCACCAGATTCCTTAGCTTGTGGGATGAGAGCCGCTATCGGCGAACATTCCACAGGCTTAGGAATCTGTGTGATAGTCGCAGTCCCGGACGCATCGCAGCAGATGCCCCCTGCCTTCCCATCGGCGCCCTGCTTCACTAAACCTACAGTTACTTGATAAATCCAAAGCAGTTAAGTATTACGACAAGCATCAGCACTGGTACGATAACCGCGTACAACAGCTTCTGGAACTGTGAGAAGCCGCCGTCTCTTCCGTTGACGGTAAGTTCTTTTTCAAAATCCTTGAAGCCCCACACCTTAGCAACATAGAAGCAGGTGAGGAGACAGCCAAGAGGCAGCAGGATATATGCGGTAAATGTATCGAGCCAGTTGTAAATGTTATAATAGGATACCCCGTTTAAATCAATAAACGGGAGCTGCACTCCGCTTAACACGCCAAAGCCAAGCGACACGATGACACCGCCGGCAAAGATGACAAGCGAAGTGATGGTCGTAGATTTCCGGTGTGAAATATGTGCTGTCTCTTCCAGCCATTTGTTCGGAATCTCGATGATGGTGAACAGCGTGGAAAGAGCGGCAAACAGCAGGGCGATAAAGAAGAAGATGCCGATAAACCGTCCGCCCGGAAGCTTTGAGAATATCTGGGTCATTACCACGAAGATCAAGGAAGGACCGCTAGACACATCTACGCCTGCTCCAAAAGCGGAAGGAATAATTACAAAGCCTGCAGTCAGCGCTACGACAGTGTCACAGACTGCTATCCATATGGAATCCTTTTTGATGTTATTCGACTTTGGAAGACTGGCGCCGAGGGTGACAAAGATTCCCCAGCCGATTCCGATAGAGAACAGCACCTGCGTTGCGGCGTCCGCGAACACTTTGACGCTCATCTTGCTGAAATCCGGTACGATGTAATACTTCAGACCTTCGGCGGCATTAGGTGTGGAAAAGACAGCCCAGATACCACAAATGACTAGAAGTATAAACAGTGCCGGCATCATGAACTTGGTAATCTTCTCCACCAGATTCGTGATACCGAAGAACAGCAGAATCGCTACGACTATCATTACGATTGCCGTATAAATCAAAGGTTCCGCAGCTTTTGACGTAAAGCTGTTAAAAAATATCTGTGTGTCGGAACCAAAGTCTGCGCCGGTGATATAGGAGACTGCATATTTCAGCACCCATCCGCCGACGATAACATAATACATGTCAATCAAAGCCGTACAGAGCATGGCAATCCAGCCGATGAACCTGTACTTTTTCTTTATGGCACCGAAAGACGCCGCCACATTGGCCCTCGCGTAACGGCCTATGGCGCTTTCTGCCTTGATTAGAGGATAGCCCATAATCAAAGCCATAAGAATATAGACTACGATAAATACGCCTCCGCCTCCTCCGTAGGCGAGGTATGGGAACCGCCAGATATTGCCGAGCCCGATTGCGGCCCCTGCCGCAACCATGATGTACCCAAAGCGCGAACCCCATTGCGCCTGGTCGTTCGTACTGCTGCCAGTACCAGCCTCATTACTACTCATAACAACACTCCAATCTCTGATTTATTTGAGAAGTGTTGAATTAAAAAAGGATGCGCTCACAACTGCTGTGAGAGCATCCTTACCCAATCCAATCCTCTTTTTTAGTATAGCCTAGCAACATGCAGTTGTCAAGATTTTATCCATTCCGGAGGGGGCTGCGCGGCGCTCCTGTGTACGGAAAAAGGAACAAAATAAAGCCAATAATCACTAGACTTTTAAAGGTACTAAGGATATAATGGATGTATACGTCAAGTTATAATAATATGTAATGTATTTTAAGGAGGAACAACAAAAATGGCAAGAAAAATGAAGACCATGGACGGTAACCAGGCCGCGGCGCATGCGTCATATGCGTATACGGAAGTTGCGGCTATTTACCCGATCACACCATCATCTGTTATGCCGGAACACGTGGATGAATGGGCTACAGAGGGCAGGAAGAACATATTTGGACAAACTGTCCAAGTGACAGAGATGCAGTCAGAGGCGGGTGCAGCCGGAGCAGTACACGGTTCGCTGGCAGCAGGTGCTATGACGACGACGTTTACGGCATCTCAGGGATTATTGTTGATGATTCCTAACTTATATAAAGTAGCGGGTGAGCAGCTTCCGGGCGTATTCAACGTATCCGCCCGTGCGATTGCAAGCCATGCATTATCTATCTTCGGCGATCATTCAGATGTCTACGCCTGTCGTCAGACGGGTGCGGCTATGCTGTGTGAATCCAGCGTGCAGGAAGTTATGGACCTGACACCGGTTGCCCACTGTGCGGCACTGAAGGGAAAGATTCCGTTCATCAACTTCTTTGACGGATTCCGTACATCTCACGAGATTCAGAAGATAGAGACATGGGACTACGAAGATCTGAAAGAACTGGTTGATATGGATTCAATCGATGAATTCAGAAACCATGCTTTGAATCCAAACCACCCTTGCCAGAGAGGTTCTGCCCAGAACCCGGATATCTTCTTCCAGGCGAGAGAGGCATGTAACCCGTACTACGATGCTATGCCGGCTATCGTACAGGAATACATGGACAAGGTCAACGAGAAGATCGGAACAGACTATAAGCTCTTCAACTACTATGGAGCGGCAGACGCAGAAAGAGTCATCATCGCAATGGGTTCTGCCTGTGAGACGATTGAAGAGACAGTAGACTATATGCTGGCAGCAGGTGAAAAAGTAGGTGTTGTCAAAGTACGCCTTTACAGGCCATTCTGCGCACAGGCATTGATAGATGCAATTCCGGATACGGTCAAGACAATCTCTGTACTTGACAGGACAAAAGAGCCAGGTGCATTCGGCGAACCGTTATACCTGGATGTAGTGGCTGCATTAAAAGGTACTAAATTCGATGCAGTTCCTATACTGTCAGGACGTTACGGACTGGGATCAAAAGACACGACGCCGGCTCAGATTGTTGCAGTATTCAATAATACAGAGAAGGCTAAGTTTACAATCGGTATCGTAGATGATGTGACAGGACTCTCTCTGGAAACAGGCGCTCCTCTTGTTACGACTCCGGAAGGAACGATCAACTGTAAGTTCTGGGGACTTGGTGCAGACGGTACTGTCGGTGCCAACAAGAACTCCATCAAGATCATCGGTGATAATACTGACATGTATGCGCAGGCTTACTTTGACTATGACTCCAAGAAGTCCGGCGGTGTTACGATGTCACATCTGCGTTTCGGTAAGAAGGCAATCAAGTCTACTTATCTGATTCGTCAGGCAAACTTTGTGGCCTGCCACAATCCTTCTTATGTAGACAAGTACAACATGGTTCAGGAGCTCGTTGACGGCGGAACATTCCTGCTGAACTGTCCATGGGATATGGAAGGGCTTGAGAAACATCTTCCAGGACAGGTAAAAGCATATATCGCTGACCACAACATCAAGTTCTACACGATTGACGGTATCAAGATTGGTAAGGAAATCGGACTCGGCGGACGTATCAATACGGTGCTCCAGTCTGCATTCTTCAAACTTGCCTCCATCATTCCGGAAGAGGAAGCTATCGACCTTATGAAGAAGGCTGCAAAGGCTACTTACGGAAGAAAAGGTGACAAGATTGTACAGATGAACTATGATGCCATCGACGCAGGCGCTAAGCAGGTGGTAGAGGTTCCGGTTCCTGACAGCTGGAAGAGTTCTGAAGATGAAGGGCTGTTTACACCAGAAGTCAAGGGTGGAAGAGAAGATGTAGTTTCCTTTGTTAAGAATATACAGTCCAAAGTCAACTCTCAGGAAGGCAACTCCCTGCCTGTATCAGCATTCAGCGATTACGTTGACGGTTCTACGCCATCTGGTTCTTCTGCATACGAGAAACGTGGTATCGCAGTAGACATTCCAATCTGGAAAGAGGAGAACTGTATCCAGTGTAACCGTTGTGCTTATGTGTGTCCGCATGCAGTCATCCGTCCGGTTGCATTGACAGAAGACGAGTTTGCAAAAGCTCCGGAAGGAACGCGGGCAATCGATATGGTTGGCATGCCGGGAATGAAATTTGCGATTACGGTATCCGGCTATGACTGTACCGGATGTGGCTCCTGTGCAAACGTATGCCCGGGCAAGAAGGGCGAAAAGGCGCTCGTTATGGAGAACATGGAAGCGAATGTAGACAAATGCCAGGAAAGATTCGACTTTGGAAGAGCGATTCCGGTTAAGCCTGAAGTTGTTGCCAAGTTCAAACCAGAGACGGTAAAGGGCAGTCAGTTCAAACAGCCGCTCCTTGAGTTCTCGGGCGCTTGTGCGGGATGTGGAGAGACGCCATACGCGAAGCTGATAACACAGCTGTTCGGAGACAGGATGTACATCGCTAATGCTACAGGATGTTCTTCTATCTGGGGCAACTCCTCACCGTCCACACCATATACGGTGAACGACAAGGGACAGGGTCCTGCATGGTCCAACTCCTTGTTCGAAGACAATGCCGAGTTTGGATATGGTATGCTGCTTGCTCAGAAGGTTATCAGAAAGAGACTGAAAGAAGAAGTAGAATCCTTATTGGCTTCAGATGAAGCATCAGCAGAAGTAAAAGCTGCATGCCAGGAATACCTGGATACGTTTAACAGCGGAGCGACAAACGGAGATGCTTCTGATAAGCTTGTGGCTGCGTTAGAAGGATGCGGTTGTGAGACATGTAATGACATCGTGAAGAACAAAGACTTCCTCGCTAAGAAGTCCCAGTGGGTATTCGGCGGTGACGGATGGGCTTATGATATTGGATTTGGCGGTGTTGACCACGTGCTTGCAAGCGGCGAAGATATCAACATCATGGTATTTGATACGGAAGTTTATTCCAATACAGGCGGACAGTCCTCCAAAGCTACAAAGACAGGTGCGACAGCACAGTTTGCGGCAGGCGGAAAAGAGACGAAGAAGAAAGACCTTGCCGGTATCGCTATGAGTTACGGGTATGTATATGTGGCACAGATTGCCATGGGTGCGGACTTTAATCAGACGGTAAAGGCGATAGCGGAGGCGGAAGCTTATCCGGGTCCATCACTTATCATCGCTTATGCTCCATGTATCAACCATGGAATCAAGATGGGCATGAGCAAGGCTCAGACAGAAGAAGCGCTGGCAGTACAGTGCGGATACTGGAACAACTTCCGGTTCAATCCTGCTGCAGAAGGAGCGAAGTTTACTCTTGACAGCAAAGAGCCTACTGGTGATTATCAGGCATTCCTTGACGGAGAAGTACGTTACAGCGCTCTGAAGAGGGCAAATCCTGAGAAGGCAGAAAAGCTGTTCGCTAAGAATGAAGCAGAAGCCAAGGAAAGATATGACTATCTGAAGAAGCTCGTAACACTTTACGGGGGAGAATAAGAGACAGATTGCCCGGGGCATATGGCCTGGGGTATAGTAAGAGGAGGACAGGGCAGCCCTGTCCTCCTCTCTTTTATGTCACTGTTCTGTCATTGATCAGATATTCATCCTTACCTGCCTCTTGTATGATTTGAGGCAGATGCCTGTGCCAAAATTATATCATTTATTGACAAATACCGGTAAAAATGATACAAATGTACTATATGAATAATGAACTTGATAGAGGCGCGGTTTTCATAAGTAATCCAGTACGATAGTCCGGGAGACTGTACTGGGTGGAAGGGAAGACTGCCGAAGGGTGTGCATATCCCGTGTGCACATTCTGGGACGCGTGCAGAAGATGCCGCGGACTGTCACATCAGTGGAGCGCTATCAGTGTATAATGAGTACATAAAGTATCGAATGTATTATGCCATGAATGCGCCTCCGAAGGGCGTTGTTCATGGCGTTTTTGCAGTATGGGGAATAAGGTTCTCATAGGGAGGCTGCTCCACGTCCATACTGTGAGGATTCAGGGAAAAAAGGGAAGAGAGAGGAAGAAAGATGAACAAAAGAAGTAAGAAAGTTGTATGGGGGACGCTCGTTCTTCTGCTTATGCTGGCGTGCAGTTCGATGACTGTATTCGCAGCGGAAGACGCGGCGGAGTATGTGCCGGATATGTACGCATCTTTTTGGGCGCTTATACCGCCTGTTGTGGCTATCGTGCTTGCGCTTATCACGAAGGAGGTATACAGCTCGCTTTTCATAGGGATCTTGATGGGCGGTATATTCTACTCTAACTTTACGTTTGAAAAGACGGTTACACATGTATTCCAGGACGGCATTATAGGGGTTCTTTCTGACAGCTATAATGTGGGTATCCTTGTATTTCTCGTCATTCTTGGCGTCATGGTCTGTCTTATGAACAAGGCAGGCGGTTCCGCTGCATTTGGGCGGTGGGCCACGGAACATATCAAATCACGGGTGGGAGCGCAGCTGGCGACTATCGTACTCGGCGTGCTCATATTTATCGATGATTATTTCAACTGTCTGACCGTGGGAAGCGTTATGCGCCCGGTGACGGACAAGCACAACGTATCACGGGCAAAGCTGTCTTATCTGATTGACGCCACGGCGGCGCCGGTCTGCATCATAGCACCGATATCATCATGGGCGGCGGCCGTGACTGGATTTGTGGAAGGGGAGGATGGCCTATCTATATTCATACGGGCAATTCCTTATAACTTCTATGCTCTGCTTACAATCGTCATGATGCTTGGACTCGTGTTCATGAAAGTAGACTACGGCCCGATGAAGCTGCATGAAAAAAATGCGGCAAAAGGAGACTTGTACACGACTCCGGACCGCCCTTATGCCAATGCAGAGCCGGAGTCAGGGGAGGACAGCAAGGGGAAGGTCATAGATCTAGTGTTCCCGATACTGCTTCTTATCGTCTGCTGTGTAATCGGTATGATTTATACCGGTGGATTTTTCTCGGGTGAAGACTTTGTCACGGCATTTTCCCAGAGTGATGCTTCGGTCGGTCTTGTGCTTGGAAGCTTCTTTGCATTTGCGATTACAATCATATTCTATGTGGCAAGGCGGGTTATGAAGTTTGGCGAATGCATGTCCTGCATTCCGGATGGATTTAAGGCCATGGTACCTGCCATCCTCATCCTGACGCTTGCATGGTCCCTGAAAGCTATGACCGACAGCCTTGGAGCAGCCGCATACGTAGAGGCGATGATGAAGTCGAGCGCCAAAGGGTTTGTAACGCTTCTGCCGGCTATCATCTTCCTCGTGGGCTGTTTCCTCGCATTTGCAACAGGGACGTCTTGGGGCACTTTTGGAATCCTGATACCGATTGTGGTAGCCGTATTTGCCGGTACCAATGAAAATATGATGATTATCTCTATCTCGGCATGTATGGCTGGCGCTGTATGCGGAGACCACTGTTCACCTATCTCCGACACGACCATCATGGCGTCGGCCGGGGCGCAGTGCAATCATGTGAATCATGTGACGACACAGCTGCCTTATGCAGTTACGGTGGCGGCAGTGTCTTTTGTCACGTATATTGTCGCCGGGTTCGTCCAGTCTGCCTGGATTGCGCTTCCAGTGGGAGTCTTGCTGATGCTCATTGTATTGTTTGTAATCAGAGTGATCAACATCGATAAAGTATAGCAGTCGCGGGGAGGCAAGTATGCGGGAGACACAACAGAGGCCGAAAGCCGGACATGGCGCACATATAACGGCCATGCGTCCGGTCAGGCTCATAACTGTGGAGCATGCAGTTCATGCCCGGATGATAGCAGGCGTCCTGGAAGGAAACGGTATAAAGTGCTGGATACGCGACAAGGAAAGCGGAGGTTATATGAGCATTTACATGGGCTTTTCTGTCTTCGGGAAAGACTTGTACGTAGATGAAGCCGATGCAGCCCGGGCCCGGGAACTGGTGGACGGCATCGAAGCGGAGATAAATACAGAGGATGCGGAGAAGGTGGCGGAAGATGAAGATATCCCCGTCCCGCCATTTTACAGAAACAAGCGGATTACCGCGTGCGTTATCGCGGCTGTCCTTTGCATATTGGTGGCAGCAGCACTGATTCTGAACCTGTATGATGCATTCTTGGGCTAATGAAACATGAAGATACCCCTATAGAAATTCAGGCTTTTTCAAAGCCTTGAACCGCTACAGGGGTATCTGCGCTATACAGAATCTCTTTCCAAATTGCCCCTTCTGTCATAACCACAGCTTTCTTCACCAGTTAGACCCTCTCAAAAAATATTCCTTATATTCACCACCCTTTAAATAATACCTTTTTCTTTCGCATTTATCCATAGCCGGAACCCTGCCACTTTCCCGCCACAGTGTAAGAATCTGACTTCTTCAAAGCAGTATTCACCATTCATCTTCATGCCGGCAAGCTGCCTTTGCATAATAATCAGAATCCCCGGTTCTCTAATTGGAGATTCCCCGGCATATTTATAAGAGAACTGGGGAAGGTGCCGGTTCGTATTCAGCACCCTCTCCAGATATTCAACATACCCGTCAGGACACAGCTCTTTTTTAGGAATAAAGATTTTTTCAGCGCCGCCATTATCGTCCAGAAGGCACATGAATCTCTCCAGCGGTATGATAATGAACTCATCAGCACAATCAAAACAGATATTATATTTTTTTCTTTTCATATCTTCAGGAATTTAATTTTAAAAAGTTTCCTACTTTTTTTAAAGATGCCCTGTATATGACGTATTGGTACAGTGCTGCTATAATTCCGGCTCCTGCCAGTATAATCAGAACCTTCCTATCTGCCGCAGAAAAGTTCTTATCATTCATAGTAAGCGTCATGGCCTCATATATGAGCAGAAGTACCACTCCGATTATTGTCGGCAGGACAAAGACTTTTTTAATCTGGCTTTTCATCAGCTCTCTTCTGTAATGTCTGTCTGCCCCCAGTTTCTTAATATCTTCAAATGCCTGTGCATTGGCAATTCCCATTCCCTGGCTTCTTGTGTATCCGATGATTCCCACAGATGCGAAACATATCAGAAATACATAACCGAACAGAAGAAGCCTGTTAGCCAGAAGCATGGTTCTCTGCTGCTTTAAAAGCGGTTCCATAACGGGAGCATACTGCCAGTCTGTTTCTTTTAGAGGGTTCTTCGCATCTACAGTGGCGTCCTCCTCCAAATCTGCGTAATCACTTCCCTTTCTTTCTCCTTCCATAGCATTATAATAGTCCATAACATTCATATCTTCAGACATCCCATTTACAAATAACTCATAAAAATCTCCGGCAAATGCTGCCATACATTTAAGGTTTCCTTCCGTGTTGAACAGAACCTGCGTCTCCTGTTTTTTTTCCGAGAGCCCGCTTTTAAGTCTTGAAAAGTCTTCGTCGTTCAGGACAAAACGGCTTCCAGTATTCATTCCAACGCTCGGAGTTATGACAAGTGAATGGTAAGTCGTATTTCCTAAGTATTTCATCGGCAGGAACTGTTCTTCACTCTGACAGTATAATTTATCCATGTCCCCGAATTTGTACCAGATATTCTCGTATGCATTCCTGCCCTCAATCTGGTAATATGAGCCTTCTGATATATCAAGCTTCGTTCCTGTCAGCTTTTCGAATTCAGAAACACTGGTACAGTCATATTCCGCATACTCATCATAATAAATTTCTATCAGTTTATTATCATCAGACATGTCCCTGTCTGTTCCGCTGCCTATTACCCTTATAAATTCCCCTTCCCGGTAATCGTTTATTGATATACCATTTTGATCCGCCAGTGAATCAAGTTCTGCTTTCGAAGGTTCATCTGCATCATTCAGATAGCGGTAGGAAAAGTCATCCTCAAGCATCGTATCTGTTGTCATATTGGCCGGAATATAAGAAATTGCATATAGACCGGCGAAAATCAGCAGTGTAATAACCAGCATATTTTTCACAACAGATGCTCCCTGAAATTTTATCATTCCATAGTTGATAAGGTTATTATAATATTTCTGGGGATTCCTCCCTTTCTGGCGGCTGGATACCGCATACACCAGCATCCGGTATACTCCAAGCAATATTAAGAGGTAGAATGCATTGGTCCATCCCCCTAACCACAGCCCAAAAGCATACACTGTAATCTGTTCCAGAACTACCGCTCCGAAAAAACCCACAGCAGTCAGGATGATTCCGCTTATGAAGTAAGATTTGGATACTGCTTTTTTCATTGGTTCCTGTCTGCGCTGTTCATTAATGACTTCCAGAATATTCGTTCGCTTCATAGCTCTCCAGGCCAAAATCTCAACCATGATAAAAAGCACTGCTGCATACAGCACAGAAGCCAAAACTCCCGAAACAGTGAATGCAAATTCGGAATCGCTGACACTGGCTGTCATCATCTCCATCAGTTTTCCTACAATAAAAGCAATCACCGCACCCAGAAGAACACCTACTGCGGCACACACGCCGATAATCTTAGCCAGCTCAAGACTAAGGGCTTTGGCCAGAACATTCCTCTCTGCGCCAAGAGCCATAAATATCCCTATCTCACGGCTTTTATATCTGAGAAACAGCCGTGCCGCATATGCCGCGAATATAATACAGCCGGAGAGTGCCACACCGCATATAAGATAGATCTGTTTTCCGCTGTCTCCACCTGCCGGCAGGGAATCCTGTATCAGAGGGCTGCCCACCATCATAAGAAGTGATGACACAAGAAGGACCGCGAATGTCATACAGAAACGGAACTGCCAGTAATCTCCTTTATTCTTTTTTCTAAGCCTGCTCCATAAAGTACTAAGTGTCATCTTTACTCACCCCCGTTCAAGTCTCTTAATACAGTCAAAAGTTCTTCCATAAACTCCCGCCTGTTCCCTTTTTTCACAAGCTCTGTGTAGATTGCTCCGTCTCTCATCACAATCACCCTGTCACAATAGCTCGCCGAAAAGCTGTCATGGGTTACCATGAACGTAGTGGCCTTCAGCTTTTTCTGTGCATCCAAAAACGCACCGATTACCGCTTCACTGGAACGGCTGTCCAGATTCCCTGTCGGTTCATCCGCAAGGATTAACAGCGGATCATTCATCAATGCCCTTGCAACCGCCGTTCTCTGCTTCTGCCCTCCTGATATCTCTGCCGGATACTTATCTGCAATTTCACTTATCCCGAACATGTGAAGCAGATTTTCTGCCTTCTTTTCCATTTTCTCAAAAGGCTCTTTCCGAATAGATTTTGGGACACATACATTTTCAAAAACAGTCAGCCCATCCAGCAGCATAAAATCCTGAAATACGAATCCAAGCTTATTATTGCGCACTTTGGCAATCTGCTTCTCCGTTAACTTGGCAAGATTAGAATCCTTAAGCCTTACTGTTCCTTCTTCAAATGGTATGAAACAAGATATGCAGTTTAACAGTGTTGTTTTACCGGAACCGGAAGGTCCCATGACTGCCACGAATTCTCCTTCCTGTACCTCAAATGATACGTCCTTTAACACTTCATATCTGTTCTTCCCTGCCTGATAGCTTTTATAAAGGTGTTCTACTCTTAACATCATATATTCCTCCTGTTTTCTCTTCCTTTTCTGCTACTTATTTTATAGGAAACAGGCACGTGATTCGACCTTTCAATATGTCAAGTTTTACCGCTCTTTTGTAAAATTTAGTATTTGGAAATAGTCTGTCGAAATGCGGTGCATCTTCTTTTCTATATATCGGGCTTATGGTATAATGTGCGTACAGGGCAGAGCCGGGTTACCGGAAATGTAACTGATGAGTTTACTCAATCAGTTACACTTCCGGTAATCCGGCGAGCGAAGCGACCGAGGAAAACCGCAGGTTTTTCGAGGCTCTGCCCGATTGGTTCACGTTATGGTATGATAACCCATAAAGTACCGGAGGTTAAATATAAATGCTTAAGCTTGCAGTCTGCGACGACGAGAGAGTCTTTCGCAGTAATCTACGAAAAATAATAAGTACAGAACTGGATTTATGCGGAATTGATTATAAGATTTTTGAATTCACATGCGGGGAAGAACTGCTTGATTCCTTAGATAATGCAGATTACCAGATTACATTTCTTGATATTGAGATGAAGGCTCTTGACGGCATATCCACAGCAAAGGAACTCCGTTCGAGGAAGCGCTGCGGAGAGATTATATTCGTCACTTCACATCCGGACTTTGTCTTTCAGGGGTATGAAGTACGCGCCTTAAATTATATAATGAAGCCGTATGAACGGGATAAGATAACAGCGGTCCTGCATACGGCACTGGAAGCTCAGGATATCTCTCTGGAAAAGTATTATGTCATTGAACAGCAGGCAAAAAGTATCCGTGTCCCACTTTCTTCTGTTAAATACTTTGCCAGTGACAAGCGGATTGTCCATGCAGTCACCTCAGAGAAACGCTATTCCTTCTATGAAAAGCTAAGTGAACTGGAATCACAGCTGCCTGACAGCTTCATCCGTATTCACAGCCGTTATCTGATTAACTTAAAGTATCTTACAGAATTAAATGGAAACAGTGTCCTTGTAGACGGAGAGACACTTCCGGTGAGCCGTTCCTGCAAGTCAGATCTTTCCATTGCTTTTGCAAAATATATGCTGCATTAGGAGAACATATCATGCTGAATACAATTGAGTTTATTTTAAACTTGTCCATTTCTCTTGCCTATGGAGCGTTACTTTTTTTCATACTTAAGAAATTCCTACCGCTGCGCAGAGCGAATCTTGTACTGGAATGTCTTGAGGTGGTATTGATTGCATATACTACCAATATTTCTATATTTCCCGGGGAAACCACCGGCACTATAGGTTCTTTTCTGGCTTTATTCATACTGATGCTTATCTTCCACAGAAGCAGCCTCTTTTTGAAGCTCTCCGCTACTATCCTGATATTTCCGGTAATAACTGCCATTTCCTATATTCTGGAGGATGTGGGGTATCTTATCTGGCTGCATATCTGCCAGCGCCGGATGACTGAAACCGCCCAGAATATTCTCCATACGGTTACCATGTTTTTCCGCATCCCCATATGGTATGCAGTCTACTATTTTATAAAGATATATGTTCCACACGCTGTCCATGATTTGAGCAGACGGATGTGGATATTGATTGATCTTGTATCCCTGTCCTCGTTCATCGGAATCATCACTGTCATCTATAAGTCAACTTATGCCACTTCCTACGCCGCATATCCCGCATGCATCGCAAGCCTGATTACGAATATGGGGTGTTTTTATCTGTGCACCTATCTGGCCAAGACAATGCGTACAGAGATGGAACTTAAGACCTATCAGTACCAGCAGGTCTATTATAAAGAAATAGAAGCCGGCCAGCAGACGATACGTAGCCTTCGCCATGATATGAAGAACCACCTGAATATTGTCCGTACATTTCTTCATAACAAAAACTATGAAGACGCGGACCAGTATCTGAATGAGCTGGACAGGGAATTCATAACATCAGCAAAAGTATACTGTAAAAGCAGTACGGTCAATGCCGTGTTAAGCGCCAAAGAACAGACTATCAGGAATAACAATATACAATGCAGCTTCCAGATCGACCTTGAGGAAACGCCTCAGATTGATAATATTGATTTGTGCTCTCTATTAGCCAACACCCTGGATAATGCTATTGAAGCCTGCTGTAAGATACCGGACTATTCTATGCGTTTTCTTACATTGAAAGCACGGTGTAAAAATAATTATTTTAGTTATGAGCTTGTAAACTCTAAGGCGAATGCCATCATAGAAGAATCCGGACATTACAAGACGAGTAAAAATGATACTTCTCTCCACGGGATTGGTCTTGGCAGCGTAGCACGGATTGTGGAGAAATACGACGGGGACATAAAAATCGACTACACAGACGATACATTTACAGTAACCATTCTTATACAAGGATAGTAAAAGAACTAAACCGACAACCCCTTTCATGTTCAGGGAAAAACTGGTATAATGCACAGTGTAGCAGGCTGCATATTGGTCTATACTAATCATATACCCCCGCATGCGGTGGGACAGCCTGAATGATGAAAGGAGAAGATAGGTAGTTATGAGTGTAAAAGACTTACGTGCATATGATCTGATACAGGAAGAAAAACTAGAGGGAATCAAGTCTTACGGTTATCTGATGAAGCATAAGAAAAGCGGAGCGAGGCTTCTGCTCGTAGAAAATGAGGATGACAACAAAGTGTTTTCCATCGGCTTCCGCACGCCCCCGTCAGACAGTACCGGGGTGCCGCATATTATGGAACATTCCGTACTGTGTGGTTCTAAGAATTTTCCGGCCAAAGATCCCTTTGTGGAACTGGTGAAAGGTTCCCTGAATACATTTCTCAATGCGATGACCTATCCGGATAAAACCGTGTACCCGGTGGCAAGCTGTAATGACAAGGATTTCCAGAATCTGATGCACGTCTACATGGATGCGGTATTATATCCGAATATATATGAACATGAAGAAATATTCCGGCAGGAAGGGTGGAGCTATAAGCTGGAAGATGCAGATGCAAAACTGGAATATAACGGCGTTGTATATAATGAGATGAAAGGAGCGTTTTCGTCACCGGAAGGCGTGCTGGACAGAGTCGTGCTCAACACGCTGTTTCCGGATACCTCATATGCCAATGAATCCGGCGGCGATCCGGAAGCGATTCCGGATCTTACGTATGAGCAGTATCTTGATTTCCACAGGAAGTATTACCATCCGTCCAACAGCTACATCTACTTGTATGGAAATATGGATATGGAAGAGAAGCTCCAATGGCTGGATAAGGAATATCTAAGTGCTTTTGAAGCGGATGATGTAGACTCGGAGATTAAGCTGCAGCAGCCGTTTGAACAGATGAAGGAAGTGACGATTCCGTATTCCATTGCGAGTGATGAGCCGGAAGCGGATAATACGTACCTGTCTTATAATAAAGTGATAGGAACAAGCCTTGACAAAGAACTCTATCTGGCGTTCCAGATACTGGACTATGCGTTGCTCTCTGCTCCGGGGGCGCCGCTTAAAAAGGCGCTGACCGATGCAGGGATAGGCAAGGATATCATGGGTTCCTACGACAACGGCATTTACCAGCCGATTTTTTCTGTCATAGCGAAAAATGCCAATGTAGAGCAGAAGGAAGCTTTTGTCGGAGTGATTGAAGACGTACTTGCCGGTATAGTGGAGAGGGGTATGGACAAGAGGGCGCTTGAGGCCGGAATCAATTACCACGAGTTCCGCTATCGGGAAGCGGATTTTGGCAATTACCCGAAAGGGCTCATGTACGGACTGCAGATGATGGACAGCTGGCTCTACGACGAAGAGAGGCCCTTTCTCCATATTGAGGCGCTGGAGACATTCGAGTTTCTTAAAAGGCAGGTTGGAACCAGATATTATGAAGATTTGATTCAGAAGTATCTGCTTGACAACACCCACGGGGCTGTCGTAATAGTAGAACCGGAAAAGGGGCGTACGGCCAGGATGGATCAAGAACTGGAGAGAAAGCTGCAGGAGTACAAGGAAAGCTTAAGCGGAGAAGAAGTGAAAGAGCTCGTGGAACGGACAAGAGGGCTCGAGGCATACCAGTCGGAAGAAGACAGCGAAGAAGATCTGAACCGTATCCCGGTTTTGAGGCGGGAAGACATTTCCCGTGATATCGAACCGATATTAAATGAAGAGATGACAGTTGCGGGCGTGCCGGCCGTATTTCATGACATAGAGACGAACGGTATCGGGTATGTGGATATCTTGTTTGACCTGTCGGGGATACCGGCAGAGGAGGTGCCGTATGTCGGAATCCTGCAGACGGCTCTCGGTATTATCGATACGGATAATTTTGCATATGGCGAACTGTTCAATGAGATTAACATGCATACGGGCGGCATCGGCACGTCACTTGAACTGTATTCTGACGTTACCGATGTGCGCAGCAAAGCGTTCCGGGCGACGTTGGAGATAAAAGCAAAAGCGCTGTACGGAAAGCTGCCGGTTGCATTTGACATGATGGGGGAGATACTGACTGCATCGAAGCTGGATGACACGAAGCGGCTGAAGGAGATTCTTGCGATGGCGAAGTCCCGGCTGCTCATGCGGTTCCAGTCTGCCGGCCATCTGACAGCCGCGCTCAGGGCGATGTCATATTCTTCTCCGTCGGCGAGATTCAAGGATATGACGAACGGCATTGCCTTTTATGAGAAGATTGCAGATATCGAGGAACATTTTGAAGAGCGGAAAGAAGAGCTTGTCCGGCATTTGCAGCATCTCGTGAAGCAGCTGTTCAGACCGGACAATATGATGATCAGCTATACTGCGTCTAGGGAAGGGCTTGAAGGATTAGAGCGTCTGGCTGCAGGCCTGAAGGCAAGGCTCTTTAAAGAGACGCCGGATGAGACGCCGTGCATCATACAATGCGAAAAGAAAAACGAAGGGTTCAAGACTGCTTCTAAAGTACAGTATGTGGCGCGCACAGGCAATTTTATCGACAATGGCGCATCTTATACAGGCGCCCTGCAGATATTGAAAGTAATTCTAAGCTATGAGTATCTATGGCAGAATATACGCGTCAAAGGCGGCGCATACGGCTGTATGAGCAATTTTAACCGCATCGGGGAGGGATACTTCGTATCGTACCGTGACCCGAACCTGAAACGGACGATAGACGTGTATGAAGGTGTTGTCGATTATCTGAAGAACTTTACGGTTAGCGAGCGGGATATGACTAAATATATCATCGGGACAATGAGCAACATAGACCAGCCTATGACACCGGCTGCAAAGGGAGAGCGTTCCATGAGCCTGTATATGAATAAGGTCAGTGCGGATATGATACGGGAAGAACGCAGCCAGATACTGGATGCGACCCAGGGTGATATCCGGTCCCTGTACCGCGTCGTGGAGGCGGTGCTCAAGGCGGGACAGCTCTGCGTCATCGGCAGTGAAGAGATGATAGAGGAGAACAAAGACCTGTTCAAGACTGTGACAAGTTTTTAACAGGGGACGTAAGAAAATGAAGTTTGGTTACGTACCAGATTGAGAAGGAGAACGTATGAAAAAGGATTTTAAATCGGGATTCGTCACGTTGATTGGCCGCCCGAATGTAGGAAAGTCAACGCTTATGAACTATCTTGTCGGGCAGAAGATAGCCATCACATCCAATAAGCCTCAGACGACGCGCAACCGTATACAGACCGTGCTGACGCTGGAGGAAGGGCAGATCGTGTTCGTGGACACGCCGGGAATCCATAAGGCCAAGAACAAGCTCGGCGAATATATGGTAAATGTGGCGGAGAAGACGCTGAATGAGGTGGATGTCGTGCTGTGGCTCGTTGAGCCGACCACGTTCATCGGTGCCGGAGAGAAGCACATCGCACAACAGCTCGGAAAAGTAAACACGCCGGTCATTCTCGTCATCAATAAGGTGGATATGGTAAAAAAGGAAGAGATTCTGCAGGCTATAACAGCGTATAAAGATATCTATGAATTTGCGGAAATTGTCCCGGTGTCGGCCAGAAACGGCGATAATACAGATGAACTCATGTCAGTCGTCATGAAGTACCTGCCATACGGGCCGCAATTCTATGACGAAGACACGGTTACTGACCAGCCGGAGCGGCAGATCGTGGCGGAACTTATCCGTGAGAAGGCGCTCCACAGCTTGAATGAGGAGATACCCCATGGCATTGCAGTGGCGGTCGACAGCATGAAAAAGAACAAAAAAGTAATGCATATAGATGCCACTATAATATGTGAACGTGATTCCCACAAGGGGATAATTATTGGCAAGCAAGGAAATATGTTGAAAAAGATTGGCAGCACGGCCAGGTTTGAAATAGAAAAAATGCTCGGATGTCAGGTAAACCTTAAGCTCTGGGTAAAAGTAAAAAAAGACTGGCGTGACAGTGAGTTCCTGATGAAAAATTTTGGATACAGGGATAACGAATAAAAAGATGCCGCCATGGGAGAACCTAATCTTATAAAACGGAAGATGAGGTGATTCCATGGAAGACAGATACTGGGACAGATTTACCAGAACAGGAACAGTGACAGATTATCTATATTACAAAGGAATGGATATCTGCAGGCAGGTGATGGACCGCTGCGATACGGAAGCCGAATCGGCAGACGGCACACACGATGCAAGACAGACAGGTGGAAGAATCAGTGAATCAGATTACGGTGACAGGCATGGTGCTTCATGCATCTCCTATAGGTGAATATGACAGGCGGGTTGTGATTCTGACGAAGGAACGGGGGAAGATATCTGCATTTGCGCGTGGGGCGAGAAAGCCTCACAGTGCACTTGTAGGCGTAACGAGCCCGTTTACCTTCGGTGAGTTCACGGTATACGAGGGACGGACATCATACACGCTCGTGTCTGCTTCCGTTACCAACTACTTTTCAGAATTGAGAGTGGATGTAGAGGGTGCTTACTATGGCTTTTATTTTCTGGATTTTGCCAGCTATTACGCCAGAGAATACAATGACGAGACACTTCTTCTGAAGCTCCTGTATCAGACGCTGCGCGCGCTGACCAATCCGCATCTTGACAACCGCCTTATCCGGTACATATTTGAGCTGAAAGCAGTAGCTGTCAACGGGGAAGCGCCCCAGGTTTTTGAATGTGTCCGCTGCGGGGACAGAGAACGTCCCGCGCTGTTCAGCGTGTCGAAAGGAGGGCTTGTGTGCAGCGAATGCCAGAGAACGGCCGGTGACGGAATCCGGCTGCTTGCGTCTACGCTGTATGCGATGCAGTATATTATCAGCTCTCCGGTCGAAAAGCTATATACTTTTGCAGTAAAAGATGATGTTCTGGCTGAACTCGGTAAAATTGTCAGTGCATATTTGGACACCTATGTGGAAAAACGCTTCAAATCCCTGGAAATACTGGAAACAATTGTGCGATAGGGCTTGAAAACCCCGGTTGATAACTGTATAATAATTAACAATTATGAAACTTATAGAAGGCGAGGATGAGGTTATGGTAGAAAAAACGATGGATAAGATAGTGGCATTGGCGAAATCAAGAGGATTCGTATACCCGGGGTCTGAGATTTACGGCGGGCTTGCAAATACATGGGACTATGGAAATCTCGGTGTAGAATTAAAGAATAATGTTAAAAGAGCATGGTGGCAGAAGTTCGTACAGGAATCTCCATACAACGTTGGTGTAGATTGTGCAATCCTGATGAACCCGCAGACATGGGTGGCAAGTGGACATCTCGGGGGATTCAGCGATCCTCTGATGGACTGTAAGGAATGCCACGAGCGTTTCCGTGCGGATAAGATGATTGAAGACTTTGCACATGCCAACGGGCTTGACATCGGCGACAGCATCGACGGCTGGAGCCATGAGCAGATGGAGGCCTATATCAAGGAGCATGAAGTTCCATGTCCGACCTGCGGAAAACATAATTTTACGGAAATCCGTGAGTTCAACCTTATGTTCAAGACGTTCCAGGGTGTTACGGAGGATGCCAAGAGTGTCGTATACCTACGTCCGGAAACCGCACAGGGAATCTTTGTAAACTTTAAAAATGTTCAGCGTACATCAAGGAAGAAGATACCGTTTGGTATCTGCCAGGTCGGAAAATCCTTCCGTAATGAGATTACGCCGGGTAACTTTACCTTCCGTACGAGAGAGTTTGAACAGATGGAGCTGGAATTCTTCTGCGAGCCGGGCACAGACCTCGAGTGGTTCAACTACTGGAAGAAGTTCTGCCTGAACTGGCTTGAGACGCTGGGGCTCAAGGATGATGAAGTGCGTTATCGCGATCATTCTCCTGAAGAGCTGAGCCATTACAGCAATGCCACCACGGATATAGAATATCTCTTCCCGTTTGGATGGGGTGAGCTGTGGGGCGTGGCTGACCGGACGAATTATGACCTCACGCAGCATCAGAATGTGTCGAAGCAGGATATGAGCTACTTTGATGATGAGAAGAAGGAAAAATATATTCCTTATGTCATCGAGCCTTCACTTGGCGCAGACCGTATGGTTCTTGCGTTCCTGTGCAGCGCATATGACGAAGAGGAACTGGAAGGCGGAGATGTGAGGACGGTACTTCATTTCCATCCGGCACTTGCCCCGGTAAAGATTGGTATCCTTCCGCTGTCTAAAAAACTAAATGAGGGCGCAGAGAAAGTGTACGCGCAGCTGAGCAAGAAATATAATTGTGAGTTTGACGACCGCGGCAACATCGGCAAGCGTTACCGCCGCCAGGATGAGATCGGAACTCCGTTCTGTGTGACTTATGACTTCGATTCTGAGGAAGACGGTGCGGTCACGGTGCGTGACAGAGATACGATGGAGCAGGAAAGAGTCAAAATTGAAGATTTGGACGCTTATTTTGCAGAAAAGTTTGAATGGTAAGAATATTTAGCCTTATACTGTAACATGGTCCCCTTTTGCCGGATAGTAGACGAGGCAAAAGGGGGTTTTATATATCTTGACCTGAAATGGGTGACGGAGGTGGCATAATGCTTCGGAAGGTGACGCGGGAGGAGCTCGCAGATATAATCAAAAGGAGGACGCCGGGGGAGCAGCTGGATTTGCACGAAACGCTGCTGGAAGACATGAATCTCTCCGGCTGGGACTTACATAATGTCAATTTTAATAAAAGTGATATACGAAATGTGAACCTGGATGGGGCCAACATGGCATATCTTAAGGCGGACAACGCGTTTTTCGGAGGTTCTACGTTCCGGGGAACGAATCTGTCCGGGGCGTATCTGCATTCTGCCGACTTGAGAGGATGCAATCTGACCGGCGCTGACATACGGGGTGCGGATTTGTTTGCGTCAGCCTTGGAGCGGGCGGACCTGACGGACGTCAAGGCGGATGGGGAAACGAAGTACTTTCACTTATACTGTCCTGAGAAAGGTCCTTTTATCGGATGGAAAGTGTGCTTTGGAAGAAGAATCGTCCAGCTTCTCGTACCGGAGGATGCAAGGAGGATATCCGGGACGACGAACGAAGTAAAGTGTGATAAGGCAAAAGTTTTGACGATAAAGAGCGTGGATTACCGTGAGAGTTTTAAAGAAGCCCATTCCTATGTAGATGAGAATTTTGTGTACCGCGCGGGGGAGATGGTTTATGCGGAGAATTTTAACCCTGACCGCTTTCTTGACTCTGCGGGGGGGATACATATCTGGCTTACAAGAGAAGAGGCCATCGCCTATCTCGGCTAATTGGCGTTCGTATTCTAAGACCTCGTTGCAGGCGTCCGATAATACATCTCACGTTCATGCGTGAGACAATCGTTCCGGAAGCGTTGTATTTTCCAATCCATTTCCAAAAAGGACCTTGAGTGATTCCATCCTTCTCTTTTTCCATAGAAATACTCCCTCCTAAGTAAACAGTTTTATTATTTTAACTGCCTACCCAGAAGGGAGCATACCAATGGACCGATGTCTTATTTTAATATTCTCTAACTAGCTTTTTTCTCTTTCTTTCTGATAGTGATATCAGTTGTATAGCTTTCCGGATGTTTTCTTCTGTCTAACAGTTCCGCAGATGCTGTGTATAGAACATCTGTAGAAGAGTTGAGTGCTGTCTCGCAGGAATCCTGGATAACACCGATGATAAAACCAACACCGACAACCTGCATAGCGACATCATTCGGGATTCCGAACAGGCTGCAGGCGAGCGGTACGAGAAGCAGGGAACCGCCGGCTACACCGGATGCGCCGCACGCACTGGCTGCTGATAATACGCAGAGGATGATAGCTGTTGGGAAATCCACAGATACATCGAGCGTATGTGCTGCTGCAAGCGCGAGGACGGAAATCGTGATAGCGGCTCCACCCATGTTGATAGTTGCGCCAAGCGGGATGGAGATGGAATATGTATCTTCGTCAAGGCCCAGGCTCTCACACAGCTCCATGTTGACCGGGATGTTGGCGGCCGAGCTACGTGTAAAGAATGCTGTGATACCGCTGTCCTTAAGACATTTCAGCACGAGCGGATATGGGTTCTTCCTGTAGCAGATGAATACGATAATCGGGTTTACGACGAGTGCTACGAAGAATACGCTTCCTACGATAACAAGGATTAATTTTCCGTATGAAAGAAGGACGTCAAGCCCCTGTTCAGATATCGTGTTGAAGATAAGGCCCATGATACCGAATGGTGCACAGCTGATGACCCATCTGACAGCCTGGGATACGGCGTCTGCTATGTTGCTGAGGGCCTTCTTCGTGCCGTCGCTGGCTTTCTTCAGAGCAAGGCCAAAGATAACCGCCCATGCAAGAATACCGATATAGTTGGCATTTACGATGGATTCGACAGGGTTGGACACGATGTTCATCAAGAGGTTGGTAAGCACTTCGCCTACGCCGCCCGGTGCGGTCATATCTTCTACGCTGTCGGTAAGTGTAAGTGTAATCGGGAACAGGAAGCTTGCCACTACGGCAACACATCCTGCGAGGAATGTACCGAGCAGATATAGTACTACTACGGATTTCATATTTGTCTTCTGTCCTTTCCCCTGGTTACAGAGGGCGCTCATTACAAGGAAGAATACAAGGATTGGAGCAATCGCTTTCAGCGCTCCTACAAATAACTGGCCTAATAATGCGATAGGCTTTGCCTGTGGAACAACCAGACCGAGAATTAAACCGATGATCAAACCACAGATAATCCTCTTTACAAGACTGATGCTGTTCCATTTGGTGATAATGTTTTTCATTTCTCTCATTTCGCAGATATTGACATATTATGATTCATAATATATATCTGCTTTCCTCTCTTTCTTTTAGTTTCGTTTTCCCCAACGTGAGATTATTATCTCATATAGTTGTGAATAATGCTATATAAATTATAGTTTAACAAAGGCGATTTGTAAATAATAACATAGCTTAATTTCTAATTGTGCAAAAAATGAAGTAAATCGTATAAAAAAACTTGGAATACATCATTGTATATGAATAAAATGAATGATATAATTAATTCGAAAATAACCGTCTGGGGATGGCGGTAATAAGATTGGGAGGTTTTAGACATGGGAGATATTAAAAATGACGGAATGATGTGGGCACTCGTGAAAGAAAAGCCAGAAGAAGGCCTGTGGATGAAGAGGGTTCCGGTTCCGGAGGTAGGCCCTAATGATGTTAAGATTAAGATTCACAAGACAGCTATCTGTGGAACGGATGTACATATTTATCAGTGGAATGACTGGGCACAGCACACGATTCCGGTAGGGCTTACCGCAGGACATGAATATGTCGGCGAAGTTGTGGAGGTTGGAGACGGCGTGCAGGGCTTCCACATTGGAGATCTGGTATCAGGAGAAGGCCATATCACATGTGGCAAATGCCGCAACTGCCTGGAAGGCCATAAGGAGAACTGCAAAGACGCCAAAGGGGTCGGAGTCAACAGAAATGGCGCGTTCGCAGAGTATCTTGTTATTCCGTCATCCAACGTATGGCCGTGCAACCCGGCGATTCCGGAAGAGATGTATGCGATATTCGATCCATTTGGAAATGCTACCCACACGGCTCTTTCTTATGATGTGCTCGGAGAAGATGTCCTTATTACGGGAGCGGGCCCGATTGGAATTATGGCAGCCGCGATTGTCAAGTTCTCAGGAGCGAGACATGTTGTTGTCACCGATTTGAATCCATACCGTCTGGAGCTTGCCAAGAAGCTTGGCGCAACAAGAGTTGTCAATTTAAAAGAAGAAAAACTTGCGGATGTAATGAAAGAAATCGGCATGACAGAAGGATTTGACGTTGGCCTTGAAATGTCAGGAAGCCAGCCGGGCCTTTCCGATATGATTCATAACATGAAGCACGGCGGAAAGATTGCACTCCTTGGACTTCAGAGAACAGACGCTGTCGTAGACCTTGAGACAGTCATATTTAACGGCCTGAATCTTCGTGGCATATATGGAAGAAAGGTATGGGATACATGGTACAAGATGTCTACCATGCTCCAGGCAGGACTGGATATCTCTGATATTATTACGCATCATTTTGATATCAAAGATTATGAAAAAGGCTTCGACGCAATGATTTCCGGACAGTCAGGAAAGGTAATCTTAGACTGGGCGCATGTGAATGATTAAATTTTTATAATAAAAGAAAGGACTGATACCAATGGCACGTAAAGACAACATTTTAAGCATCTACACAAAAGAAGTAGAAGGAATAAAGGAGGCGGGACTTTTTAAAGGAGAGGCGCCTTTTGTCTCCCCGCAGGGTTCAAGAGTAACGATGGAAGACGGCAGAGAGCTTCTCTGCATGTGCGCGAACAACTACCTTGGACTGGGAAACAGCCCGCGGCTCATAGAAGCGGCGAAGAAGACATATGACGATAAAGGATATGGAGTAGCATCCGTACGTTTTATCTGTGGAACTCAGGATATACATAAGAAGCTGGAGAAGAAGATTTCAGATTTCCTCGGCACGGATGATACGATTTTATATTCTTCCTGCTTTGATGCTAACGGAGGCCTGTTTGAGACACTGCTTACGGCTGACGACGCGGTTATCAGCGATGAGCTGAACCATGCTTCTATCATCGACGGAGTACGCCTTTGTAAGGCAAAGCGCTTCCGGTATAAGAATAATGACATGGATGATCTGGAGGCTAAATTAAAAGAGGCGGATGAAGCCGGCGCACGGGTGAAGCTGATAGCTACAGACGGCGTGTTCTCTATGGACGGTATCATCTGTAACTTGAAAGGCGTATGTGACCTGGCAGACAAGTACAATGCTCTTGTGATGGTTGATGACAGCCACGCAGTGGGATTTGTAGGCAAGACTGGCCGTGGAACTCCGGAGCACTGTGGTGTGCAGGGGCGTGTCGATATTATTACAGGTACACTTGGCAAGGCCCTCGGAGGAGCTTCCGGCGGATATACATCAGGCCGCAAAGAGATTATAGATCTGCTGCGCCAGAGAAGCCGCCCGTACCTGTTCTCCAACTCACTTGCTCCGGCTATCGCAGGCGCCAGTATCGAGCTGTTCGATATGCTGGATGAGAGCACAGAGCTCCGTGACCATTTGGAAGAAGTTACGGCCTACTACCGCAAAGAACTGGTAGACAATGGCTTTGACATTATTCCGGGAACACATCCTTGCGTACCTGTAATGCTGTATGATGAAAAGACAGCGGCAGAATTTGCAAAACGCATGATGGACAAGGGCGTATATGTAGTGGCCTTCTCATTCCCAGTAGTACCTAAGGGAAAGGCAAGAATCCGTACACAAGTATGCGCAAGCCATACGAAAGAAGATATAGATTTCATCGTAAAATGCTTCAAAGAAGTTAGAAGCGAGATGGGATTGTAAGTAGTAAATGGGGACGTGATCTTTTTGAAAAGGGTTACGTCCCAAATTGAACTTTGCGGTGTACCTAAATGGAATATGCCCTGTACCTAATGGAGGGAGGGGTACATTGCCGACGAAGAAAAGACAGGAAAGCAGTACCGGTTTTTACCACGTTGTAGTCAGAGGCATAAACAAAGAGCGGATTTATAATCAACGACGTGAAAAAGGTTATTTCAAAAAGATTATCTTAAAACATCTTAATAAGTATCAAGTGGAAATATATGCATTTTGCATTATGTCCAATCATGCTCATTTTATAATCCGGGCAGAAATTCAGGAATTATCCCTATTTATGGCTAGAATATTAGCTGAATATGCATCATATTACAACTATAAGCATCAAAGAAACGGACATGTATTTCAAAATAGATTCACAAGTGAATGTATCGAAACGGGGTCATATTTTTGGAATTGCATCCGTTACATACATATGAATCCGGTAAAGGCAAATATGGTTAAGACGCCCTTGCGCTATATCTACAGCAGCATGAATGAATATTGTGGTTATATTCCGGTTGTAATTCATGAAAAGGCACTTTTTGTTTATAAAGAAAAGTTTGCTGGCGCTTCTGAATTTAAGGATTTCCACCAGCAGCGGAGATATGAAGTGTTCGATGATATACCGGGTGAAAAGCAAGAACAGCGGTTAGAAATCGCTTTATTGATATTAAAGGACATATTTGAAAAAAATCACTTAGAACTGCCGGAACAAGTTCTGGAACAGCAAGATTTACGAAAAGAATATATTAAACAGTTGAAATTAGTTTTGAACATATCTGACAGACGGATTCAAAATATATGCATGGAAGTAAGACGCTTTGTAGAACATAAGATATAATAATGTATAAAATCAAAAATATTGCAAATCCTAAGAATGTTTTAAAGGTACAGGGTATATTCCATTTAGGTACACCACAAAGTTCAATTTGGGACGTAACACTTTTGAAAATGGTTACGTCCCCTTTTAACATGTGTTATACTATTTAGGGTAAAGGAGCGTGATTAAATGGAAAGAGATAATACGTGGAAGACATATAGCCATGATGAACTAATGGCAGTGGAACAGATTAATAATTCCTATAAAGCTTGTCTCGATGAGGGTAAAACCGAGCGGGAATGTGTTAAGGTGACAGTACGTATGCTGGAGGAACGAGGATATAAGAGTCTGAACAGCATGATAGAAGAGGGGGCTGGCTTAAAGACAGGCGATAAAGTCTATGCGGTTTGTATGGGAAAAAGCGTGGCTGCGTTCCATATAGGAAGCAGGCCGTTAGAACACGGGATGAATATCCTCGGGGCCCATATTGACTCTCCAAGAATTGATGTAAAGCAGAATCCATTATATGAAAATGAAGAGCTATCCTACCTGGATACCCATTATTATGGAGGAATTAAAAAGTATCAATGGGTAACGCTTCCGCTTGCACTTCACGGGGTTGTGGCGAAGAAAGATGGTTCTCTTGTTGAGATTCATATCGGTGATAAAGAAGAAGACCCCGTATTTGCAGTAACAGATCTTCTGGTGCATCTTGCGTCCAAGCAGATGGAGAAAAAGGCAAATGCAGTAATTGAGGGTGAAAAGCTAGATCTTCTCTTTGCAAGCCGCCCTGTCAATAATGACAGCAGTCTGGAAAAAGAAGAAAAAGAGGCTGTAAAGAAAAACGTGTTGCGCATACTCGAAGCATCTTATGGCATTTCAGAGGAAGATTTTGTTTCCGCGGAGCTAGAGATTGTTCCGGCGGGAAATGCGAGAGACTGCGGCATAGACCGTAGCATGATAATGGCTTATGGACAGGATGATAGGGTATGTGCGTTTACGTCTCTGTTTGCGTTGTTAGATGTTGAAAAGGTTGACAAAACAGCTTGTTGTATTCTTGTTGATAAAGAAGAAATAGGAAGTGTAGGAGCAACGGGCATGCATTCCAGATTTTTTGAAAATGTTCTTGCAGAGCTGGTGGCACTGACTGGCGAGACTTCGGACTTGAAAGTAAGACGTGCGCTACAGAATTCCAAGATGCTTTCATCGGATGTAAGCGCTGCATTTGACCCGATGTTTGCAGAAACATTTGAAAAGAGAAGTTCTGCATTCTTTGGAAAAGGTCTTGTATTTAACAAATTTACCGGAAGCCGTGGGAAAAGCGGTTCCAATGATGCAAATGCGGAATACCTGGCACAGATTCGTCGGGCTATGGACAGTAAAAATGTGGCCTACCAGTTTGCAGAGCTTGGAAAAGTCGATGCCGGTGGTGGTGGGACTATAGCATATATCATGGCGAACTATGGGATGGAAGTGATAGACAGCGGAGTCGCAGTGCTGTGCATGCATGCGCCGTGGGAGATTACTAGCAAGGCAGATGTATACGAAGCATATAAAGGCTATAAAGCATTCATAGAAGAAATGTAAAAAACACCTAGGTTGTAGTAACTGCAACCTAGGTGTTTTCGTTTAAAAATGAAAAACATGTCAAAAAGGTACAGGGCATCTTGCATATAGGTACACCATAAAGTCCAGTTTGGGACGTAACCCTTTTCAAAAAGATCACGTCCCCAATTTATACAAACACAAACCCGACGACGAGATAGGCGATGAGTGCAAGCCCGCCGCATACGAGCGCGTAAGGCAGCTGCGTCTTGACGTGGTCGATATGGTCGGCCGCGGCGCCGGTAGACGAAAGTACGGTCGTATCGGACAACGGCGAGCAGTGGTCCCCGAATACTCCGCCGCCTGCAACAGCGGCAAAGCTGGCGATAACGAGGAGGGTCAACGACCCATCGGTAAAACTGAATGCCAGCGGCAGCGCTATCGGCATACAGATTGCGAACGTTCCCCAGGAGGAACCTGTCGCAAAGGCCATAACTGCGGATACGAGGAAGATAATGGCCGGCAGCATGTGCGGCGTCAGCAGCTCCTCGGTCAGGGAAATGATATAATTAGCCGTTCCCATCTGTGAGCTGAGCGCATTGACCGAATATGCGAGAGCCAGCAGCATAACTGCAGGCAGCGCACCTTTGATACCGTCTGTGAGAGTATTCATCACCTCTTTGAACGGGATACCCTGAATCATCATGCTGACGGTCATGAAGATGACCACCATCAAGAACGCCTCCATTGTCTTGGCAGAACTGAAAGCGATATATGTACCGATAGCGATGCTGATGATCATAAGGACCGGGAAGATGAAGTTCAGGAACACCCTCGGCTTAAGACCCGGATACGACTGCATCTCCGTCAGCTCCTTTCCAATGAGCGGAGTTGCGCCGTCACGTATCACCTTTCCCTCCTCCACAGCACGTTTCTCGGCTTTTTTCATCGGTCCGAAATCTTTGATAATCCCCGATGCGATAACACCGACAAAAAGGACTGCGAATATAGGATAGAAATTAAACGGTATTGCCTTCAGAAATAGCGCGGAAGCGTCTTTTTCATCGACAATACATCCAACACCGACAGCAAGCCCCATGAGATACGCGGCCCATCCGGTAATCGGCATGAGCACGCTGACAGGTGCTGAAGTAGAATCTGCTATGTACGCCAGCTTCTCTCTGGATACTTTCGCCTTGTCCGTGATGCTTCTCATGACGGAGCCGACAAAAAGCGGGCTGAAGGAATCACTGAAGTAGATGAACATACCAAGTACCCATGCCATGAGCTGTGCCCCTCTGCGGCTCAGGTTGCGGTCATGCACTTTCTGGGAAAATCCCTGGATTGCCCCGGTCTTCTGGAAATATGCCACGAGAATTCCGATAAAGGTATTCAAAAGCATGACCCATGAAAAGCTCGTCGTCCCAAGGCTTTCCTTTAAAAGTGTCGGGAACCCGAACACGCCCTGTCCCGCCAGCAGCGTTCCGGTAATACAGGCGATTGCAAGTGATATGACGGTGTTCCTCGTTACGAATGACAATACAATAGCCAGTATCGCCGGTATGATTGATATGAATCCCATTGTTTCCATAAAGAATAAAATCCCCCTTCTCTTTCGTTCCTTCTTTTCTGATAACCAATAAAACCTGATAGCTTTTACAGCGTGATAAAATTATCCGACCGGCTCACTGTCGCAGCCGGTGCCGGATCAAGATCTCTGTCCGACAGGCCCAGTATATCTTCAGGGCGTATCCATGGACGGTTCTGCAGCGCGCTCGTCTCCTCATGTGTCAGGTAGCCTTTATAGGTTGTCAGGCTCCTCCTGAGAAAACCATCTCTTGCACATGCCTCCGCAATGCCGTTGTTCAATATACTGCGGAAATGTGGCAGCACGGATGCTGCATAAGCGACGGAAGTGGAGTTTGCTATCGCGCCGGGAATGTTGCTGACGCAGTAGTGGACGACACCTTCTTCTACATAACGTGGATTCTCATGTGTCGTCTCATGGAATGTCTCGAGCGCCCCCTGCTCGTCGTTACTGATATCAACGATGACAGAACCAGGTTCCATCGAGCGTACCATTTCGCGCGTGATAAGATATTCCGTATTGCCTTTCGGCCATTTCACACAGTTCAGCACCATATCTACAGATGGCAGAAGCGCTTTGACATTCTCCCGGCTTGAAATTACCGTGTCAATGCTCTGCCTGTACTCATTCTGCAGATTCCGCAGCGTTCCGATGCTGATATCTGCCACGGTCACCCATGCACCAAGCGCATGCAGTACAGAGAGGGCCGCCCGCCCCACCGTTCCGCCCCCTAAGATAAGCACTTTCATGCCGGGAGCTCCTCCTAGTCCGCTGACAAACTTGCCCTTGCCTCCGTTGATCGTGAGCATGGACTCCAGGCCCATAAGAGCCCCCTGCTTGCCTGCGGCTTCGCAGTTTGGTGATCCATATCTGTGCGAGTCCTCTGCCGTAAAGGCAATGACTTTTTTGTCCAGAAGAGCCTGAACCTCTTCGGGGTGGGCGGCCGGATGTATACAGGTGAACACGATCTGGTCTTCCCGGAGAAGATCATATTCAGACGGCTCGAACTCTTTTACTTTGGCAATGAATCCGCATGTGCTGTAGATTTGCCCGGCGGTATCCACTATGACAGCCCCTTCGGCAGCATACTTTTCATCAGGAAATCCGGCCTTCTGACCGGCACCTTTCTGTACATATACTTGATGCCCGTCGGCGGTCAGGCCCGCAACTTCGACAGGAGTGGCAATCACACGGTTCTCGCCGGCTTTGATATCCTTTAATATTCCTACATTCATGTCTTGTTCCTCTCAATTCTTAGGATAAATAGTTCAGGCCATAGCCTGTCCACGATTTTTATGCATTTTATGCAGAAATGCCTTTTTATTATACACAATTTCATGCTTTACTGCAACAAAAAGTAATGGGATAAAGGCAGTTTACGGCAAATGATAAAAATGCCGCTGAGAGCCCTTGTTTTTTGATTTCTTGGGCGTTAAGGGGTTGACGAACACTGTCAAAAACAGTACAATATTATGTGCGACTTAGAAAGTAAAATTAGTTTAGGAGGTCATGACAAATGGCAAAATGGGTTTATATGTTTACAGAAGGTAACGCAACCATGAGAAACCTTCTGGGTGGAAAAGGTGCCAACCTTGCTGAAATGACAAATTTGGGTCTTCCGGTACCACAGGGCTTCACAATTACGACAGAAGCTTGTACTCAGTACTATGAGGACGGAAAAAAGATTAACGATGAAATCATGGCACAAATCATGGAATCCATCACAAAGATGGAAGAGATTACAGGAAAGAAATTCGGCGATAAAGAGAATCCGCTCCTCGTATCCGTACGTTCAGGAGCAAGAGCTTCTATGCCGGGTATGATGGACACGATCCTCAACCTTGGCCTTAACGAAGAAGTCGTTGAAGTATTGGCTAATAAATCAGGAAATCCACGCTGGGCATGGGACTGCTACAGAAGATTCATTCAGATGTATTCTGACGTAGTTATGGAAGTTGGTAAGAAGTATTTTGAAGAGCTTATCGACAAGATGAAAGAAGAAAAAGGCGTTACGGAGGATGTGGATCTCACAGCCGAAGACCTCAAGGACCTGGCCGGACAGTTCAAAGCTGAATACAGAGAAAAGATTGGACAGGACTTCCCGACAGATCCTAAGGAACAGCTGATGGGAGCTATCAAAGCCGTATTCCGTTCATGGGATAACCCAAGAGCCAACGTATACCGTCGTGACAATGATATCCCATATTCATGGGGAACAGCAGTCAACGTACAGATGATGGCATTTGGCAACATGGGCGATACATCAGGAACAGGTGTTGCATTTACACGTGACCCGGCTACAGGAGAGAAGAAGCTCATGGGCGAGTTCCTTATGAACGCTCAGGGTGAAGACGTTGTCGCAGGTGTCCGCACACCTCAGAAGATCTCCCAGTTACATGAAGTTATGCCGGAAGTATACGACCAGTTCGTGGCAATCTGTGATAAGCTGGAAGACCACTACAGAGACATGCAGGACATGGAGTTCACGATCGAAGATAAGAAACTCTATATGCTGCAGACACGTAACGGTAAGAGGACAGCCCAGGCTGCACTTCAGATTGCATGCGACCTTGTTGACGAGGGCATGATTACAGAAGAAAAAGCCGTTGCTATGATTGACCCGAGAAACTTAGATACATTACTTCATCCTCAGTTTGATGCCGCTGCACTGAAGGCTGCGACACCAATCGGAAAAGCACTCGGAGCATCACCGGGAGCTGCATGCGGTAAAGCCGTATTTACAGCCGATGACGCGAAGAACTGGGCTGCAAGAGGAGAGAAGGTTATCCTTGTCCGCCTCGAGACTTCTCCGGAAGACATCGAAGGTATGAAGGCTGCCCAGGGTATCCTGACAGTACGTGGCGGTATGACATCACACGCTGCCGTTGTCGCACGTGGAATGGGTACATGTTGTGTATCCGGATGCGGTGACATCGTTATGGACGAGGCAAATAAGAAGTTCACATTAGGCGGAAAAGAGTTCCATGAGGGAGACGCAATCTCTCTTGACGGTTCTACAGGTAACATCTATGACGGACTCATTCCTACCGTTGATGCCACAATCGCAGGCACATTCGGAAGAATTATGGGATGGGCTGACAAGTACAGAACGATGAAGGTCCGTACGAATGCGGATACTCCTGGAGATGCTAAGAAGGCACGTGAGCTCGGAGCAGAAGGTATCGGCCTGTGCCGTACAGAGCACATGTTCTTCGAAGGAAACAGAATCGATGCATTCCGCGAGATGATTTGTTCTGAGACCGTAGAAGAAAGAGAAGCAGCACTTGAGAAGATTCTTCCGGAACAGCAGGGAGACTTTGAAAAATTATACGAAGCGCTGGAAGGCAACCCGGTTACTATCCGTTTCCTTGACCCGCCGCTTCACGAGTTCGTTCCTACGGATGAAGACGATATCAAGAAACTTGCAGATGCACAGGGTAAGACAGTAGAGCAGATTAAGACAATCATCGATTCCCTTCATGAATTCAACCCGATGATGGGACACCGTGGATGCCGTCTCGCTGTCACTTATCCGGAGATTGCTAAGATGCAGACAAGAGCCGTTATCCGTGCGGCAATCAACGTGCAGAAAGCACACGCTGACTGGAACGTTTGCCCGGAAATCATGATTCCATTGATTGGAGATATCAAAGAATTCAAATATGTGAAGAAGATTGTCGTTGAGACAGCAGATGCTGAAATCGCAGCGGCCGGAAGCGATATCAAGTACGAAGTTGGTACGATGATTGAGATTCCTAGAGCTTGTCTTACAGCGGATGAGATTGCAAAAGAAGCTGACTTCTTCTGCTTCGGCACGAACGACCTGACACAGATGACATTTGGCTTCTCACGTGATGATGCCGGCAAGTTCCTCGACGCATACTATGATGCGAAGATCTTCGAGAACGACCCATTTGCCAAGCTTGACCAGACAGGTGTAGGACAGCTCATGGAGATGGCTATCGCAAAAGGCAAGCCAGCCAATGCTAACCTCCACGTAGGTATCTGTGGCGAGCACGGCGGAGACCCGTCTTCTGTTGAATTCTGCAACAAGTTAGGTCTCAACTATGTATCCTGCTCACCATTCCGTGTGCCGATTGCACGTCTTGCTGCTGCGCAGGCTGCAATCACAGCAAAGAATGCATAATTTATAAGTTCAATTTCAAAAGCGTATCGCCAGCTTTCTGGCGATACGCTTTTTATCGTGTGCCTGGCGGCGCACGTTTCTAATGGGTGAAAGTCCCTAATCCGCCCTAGTAGTGGGAAGGATACAGCCAAGACCAAGGGTGTCCATCGTGAGGTGGAATCTGAAGGAAGGTGGAGGCAAATCTCTGGTCTGACGAACAGAAATCACATCAGGCTATGGTTGAGGATAAGATTGCGATACAAATCGAAGTCCAATATCTACTCGGAATCAACTATAGTAAATGTGGCAGATAGATGGAGTGAAAGAAACGTGTGGTACCCAGGGAGGTCTACGTCAGCGAGTGGAAACAGAGTATGAAATTCGTGAGTAACAACGAATGGCGAGAAGTCAGCAGAAGCCATATTAACCCGAT
>NZ_KQ236747.1:152748-272072 GCF_001185345.1 Dorea sp. D27
ATAGTTTCTATAGATATAAAGGCAAGTGTAGATTCAGAGTACATCCTAAATCAGTAATCAAGCGGAAGGATAGGCTCAGAGTGCTAACGGACAGAAATAACGGGATGAGTAATGCGGTCAGAGAAGATAAATACCAACAGTATGTGCGGGGATGGGTGGAATACTTCAAACTAGCAGATATGAAGGGTCTTCTCAAAAGTACAGATGAATGGGCAAGGCGAAGAATCAGAGCAGTCTACTGGAAACAATGGAAGAAAATCAAAACGAGATACCGAATGTTAAAAGCGCTCGGCATAGAACATTGGAAAGCCAAGGAACTAGCTTGTAGCAGAAAAGGATATTGGAGAATGGCACAGGTGCTAAACCAAATCTTTTCAAACAAAATAATAGCCAAGCTGGGATACATATCCTTACTTGGCTATTATCTAACAGTTTGTGAAAATTAAAGAACCGCCGTATACGGAACCGTACGTACGGTGGTGTGGGAGGACGGTAAATAAAATAATTATTTACCTCCTACCCGATTTTCATCACAGCACGCTCAGCCCGATAGCATGCAGCTTGTTCTGTGCGGAATCAGACCGGGAGGTCATGACAATGGGGACGCCCGCTCCGATTACGGCACTTCCTGTATGCAGGCCCGCAAAGTATCGCAGCGCCTTGTCCAGCGCATTTCCGGTGCAGAGGTTGGGCATAAGCAGAATGTCTGCCTTTCCCGCGACAGGGCTTTCGATTCCTTTGCCTGCGGCTGCCGCAGTGGAGACTGCATTATCCAGTGCCAGAGGACCGTCTATATGGCAGCCTGTAATCTGTCCACGTTCATTGGCTTTGCTCAGCATGGCGGCGTCAATCGTCTCGGGCATCTTTTCATTGATTACTTCCACCGGTGCAAGACAGGCCACGTTTGGGCATACGATGCCAAGCCTGTGGGCCAGTGAGACAGCATTTTTGACAATCTGTACTTTATCCTTATAGGTAGGGGTTACGTTGATGGCACAGTCGCTCAGCAGAATCAGCCGCTCCTCCCCGGGAAACTCGCTCACAGTTATCTGGCTGACAAGTGCATCTGGCGGAATCAATCCATGTTCTTTGTGGAACAACGAGCGAAGGAAGACCGAAGTGTGGAGCAGCCCCTTCATAAGTGCATCTGCCTTGCCGGCAGAAGCCAATGATACTGCCAGTTCCGCTGCTTTTGCATCATCCGGCTCGTTGATAATGTGCCATACGCCGGCATCTTCTCCAAGCGCTGACAGTATTTCGCTTATCTTTCGTTCCTGTCCGATAAGGATGAAGTCTGCAATTCCTTCTCTTCTTGCCGCTGCGGAAGACTCGAGCACTTCCCTGTCGTGGGCGGCGGAAACTGCAATGACCTTCTTCACGGCATTCTTTTTAATTCCATCCAGCAATTCGCTAAAATTATGATACATTATCAGGCCTCCTTATATAGTCTGCTCATCGTAATCCTGTATATCCTCTTCCCGGCGCAATACACGAAGTGCGCCGAGCGCCAGGGATTCCAGCTCATTCTCCCCGGGATATATGGCGACGGGGGCAAGAAAGGATACGTGTTCTTTGATAAGTGACACGAAGAAATCCCAGTAGGCCAGCCCGGCAGTAAGGACAATGGCGTCCACATGGCCGCACATGGCTGCTGCGATGCCGCCGATTTCCTTGGACACCTGGTAGGCCATAGCTTTTGTGACAGAGAGGGCGGCAGAATCTCCGGAGCTGATGCGCCTCTGTACTTCTCTGCCGTCAACCGTTCCGAGGTATGCAGCCATTCCGCCCCGGCCGTTGACACGGCGCAGCATTTCATCCAGCTCATATGTGCCGCTGTAACATAATTTGATAAGTTCTCCGACAGGGACGTCCCCGCTCCGTTCCAGTGCAAAGGGACCGTCACCGGCAAGCCCGTTATTGACATCAGTAATCTGCCCCTTTTGATGAGCCGCTACGGTGATACCTCCTCCCATATGAGCAACGATGAGGTTCACATCGCTGTAGCTTACATGATGGTCCTGACAGTATCTGCGTGCGGTGGCTCTGTGGTTCAGTGCCTGAAAAGAGGCGATTCTTTTAATCTCCGGAAGGCCGGAATAGACGGCTTCCTCACACATCTCGTTGCAGACCGGGGGATCTACGGTCAGGGCCGGTATCTTATATTCCTGTGCCAGGTCATAGGCAATCTGCCCTCCGATATTGCAAGGATGATCCCCGTAACGGCCGCACTGGGAATCAGAGAGCATATGGGGCGTGATAGCATAAGTACCTCCGCGGACCGGCCGTATCGTACCTCCACGGCTCACGACAGCGCAGAATTCCTCCATTCGTTCCTTTTTGTCACGGAGCAATTTCAGAATTGCCTGGAGACGAAAGTCGTACTGGTCCATAAAATGAAGGCAGCCGGCAATCTCTTCTCTTGGGTGGGTGACAGTATGGGTCCAGACAGCTGCCGCATCGAGGTAGACGCCGACTTTTGTGGAAGTGGACCCCATGTTGATAATTAACAGACGATAGTTCATAAACGCCTCCTTAATATTATAATCAAAATGTAGCATACAAAAAGTTTGATATACAAAACGGCGTTTCTATATATGAACTTGTTAAGAGGAATATAACATAGATAACTTGGACTGTCAATACCTTAACATGGCAGGATAAGTATAACAGAAAAGGACTGCCCTACTGCAGTCCTTTCTGTATCTGTTCTGCTGCAGAACGCAGTGCCTGCAGATGCTTTTCCTTATTGGCAATCATTCTTGTCGTGGGCCCGGAAGAGCTGATGGCGGCCACGGGCCGTCCGCTGATGGACAGGAGGGGGACCGCATAGCACGTAAGCCCTATTTCTGCCTCCTCGCTGTCACAGGAATAACCTTGCTCTTTTATCTGGCTCAGCAGATGAAGCAGTTCCTTGACATCCTTTATGGAATTGGGTGTCTGGGGTTCGAATTCTGCAGAGCGGATATATTGGTTGATGAACTGGTCTGATTCGTGGGCCAGAATGGCTTTTCCTGTCGCGGTTATGTGTGCATACTGCGTATATCCAAGCATGATGTCCATCTTAAGCCAGAGCGTTCCCACACATTTATCAATGAAAGTGACATGGGTAGGAGTGTCCATGATAACGAGATGAGAGGATTCACCGGTCTCATCGGATATCCTGCACAGGCAAGGGTGTATAAGGCTGATGAGTTCCATCCGGTTGTGGGCAATCTGTCCTAATGTCGATACCTTGGCGCTGAGCCTGTATTTAGCTCCTGGAGTCTTGGAAATGTAACCGCTGCGCTCCAGTGTTACAAGAAAACGGAAAGCGGTGCTGCGGTTGATTCCCAGGTAACGGGTTACATCCGAGGGGCTTAATTCCTCGTATGTAAAAAACAAGTCCAGAATAGACAATGCGTTTTCTACGGAGTGAAGAATATATTTATCATTATTTTTAGAAACGGTATCGTTGGTGCTGCTATTATTCAAATGAGATTCCTCCTTAGACCTTATTCAATATATATTTAGTTTAACATTCCAGTAATTTACCGTCAATGTTGTTTCGTATAGAAAAACGGCGTTTATTAAATATCACTAAAAATACGTTCTGAAATTCTTACAATATGACATAAGTAAAACAATTGACAATCAATTAAACTGGATGTAATATAAAAATACAAAAAGTTTGATATAAGCAACGTAGTTTTGTATAAAGAAACGGAGTGGAAGGTGATTTCAGTAAGATATTTGTAATTAAAACAGGAAAAGGAGAGGTGTCATATGAAAGAAATCCGTTTACATGGCAGAGGCGGGCAGGGGGTAGTCAAAGCATCACAGATTATTGTGAAAGCGGCTGTAGCTGAACAGAAACAGGGGCAGTTTATCCCATTTTTCGGCGTGGAGAGAAAAGGCTCTCCGGTCTTTGGATATCTCAGGATATCCGATGAGCCGATACGGAGAAAAATGCAGGTCTACGAGCCGGATATCGTGATGGTACTGGACGACTCCCTCACAATGATGCCCAGCACCTATGAAGGGCTGAAGGAAGGCGGAACTATCATTATGAATACGGTAAAGCCCCCAAAAGAGCTGAAGATTCCGCAGCAGGCAGGGCAGATCGCGCTGGTGGATGCTGCCGGCATATCGGAAGAATTTCTGGGACGAAACATTCCCAACACGGCAATGCTTGGAGCATTTGCTAAGATTACAGGGCTTGTAGACAGGGAAATCCTGTTCCGGGAGATAGAGGCTTCTTTTGGAGACGAAAACCGTAGGGCGGCTGAAGCAGCTTATGATAAGACAGAAAGTGTCGAAGTATAGGAGGAATTTCAATGGCAGAACATTTACATATAACACCGATCGGTAATGACGGCATGTATACTCTGGATACGGCAAGCTGGCGGATTCTGCGTCCGGTGATGGACAAAGAGAACTGTATCGAATGTGGCATGTGCCTGGCTTACTGTCCGGTAAATTCTATTATAAAATCAGAAAATAACAGCTATGAGATTACGTATGACTATTGCAAGGGGTGTGGAATCTGTGCAAATGAGTGCCCTAAAAAGGCAATTGACATGGTACTGGAAGGAGGAGTGAAATAATGGGTGAAGTAAAGGTGCTTACCGGAAACTATTGTGCGGCAGAAGCCGCTGCACTGTGCCGGCCGGATCTGATTGCCGCATACCCGATTACACCACAGTCATCTGTGGTAGAACATCTGGCAGAACTTGTACATAATGGTAAGATCGATGCCAGCCTCGTTCAAGTAGAGTCCGAGCATTCGGCCATGAGCGTCGTCCAGGGTGCTGCTGCGGGAGGCGGAAGGGTGTTTACGGCGACTTCGGCGCAGGGTCTTGCGCTGATGTATGAACCATATTTCCGCATGTCAACCCTGCGTCTGCCTATGGTCATGGCGCTGGCCACAAGAGAGATGACGTCTCCTGAGACTGTATGGAGCGGCCAGCAGGACGCCATGAGCGTACGGGATGCAGGATGGATACAGATGTTCTGTGACAGCAACCAGGAAATTGCAGATATGGTGATCCAAGGCTACATGATAGCCGAACACCCGGAAGTCCTGCTGCCTGTCAATGTCTGTTATGACGGCTTTTACAGTTCCCATCTCACAGAAGGCGTGGATCTTCCCACGCAGGAGGAGGTGGACGCATTGCTTCCTGCCCCGTCCTTCTGCCACGCGGTTCTGGATCCGGACAATCCCTTTGCCCTGGATCCGCTGACACCAGGACCGATTCTCATGAAGTACAGAAAGACACATCTGGAAGCCATGGAGAAGGCGCTTCAGGTGATGGAAGAGGTTGACAGGAAGTTCAGCGCCGCATTTGGCCGCAGCTATGGAGGCGCTGTATCCGAATACAGGACTGAAGACGCGGATGTTGTCATCGTTACAGTCGGAGGGATGACAGGTACTGGCATGGATGCCGTGGATCAGGCAAGAGAGGAGGGCATCAAGGCCGGCCTCATTAAACTTCGTTTCACGAGACCGTTTCCGGCGAAGCGGCTGGCAGAAGCGCTGCGGGGAAAGAAAGCCTTTGCCGTGATTGACAGAAGCGTATGCTTTGGATGGAGCCAGGGTCCTATGTATATGGAGACAAAAGCGGCATTGATGGATGCGGGAAGTGCATACTGTCATTTTTCGGCAATCGGAGGCCTGGGAGGCACCGATATCTCTATCGACATGATGATGAAATCAATACGCACATTAGAGGAGCACAAGCATGAGCCGGGGGAAATGGAGACGCAGTGGTATATGGTGGGGTAGTTAGGAGGAAGATACATGAATTACATAGATATGTTAAATAATGCAGAAGACCAGGTGACTCCGGGCATGTCTGCCTGTCAGGGATGCGGTGGCGAACTGATATTGAGAACCGTCTTAAAGATAGCTGGGAAACATACGATTGTGGGTATTCCTCCAGGATGTATGGCCGGTGCCGGTGTCGTTGGATGGAATTATTCCAATGGACTTAAAATACCGGTCCATATTCCGCTTCTGGACAATACGGCCTCCTTCTTGACGGGGCTGAGCCAGATGTATGCGAGAAAAGGACGTGAAGATGTGAATATCGTAGCTGTCGCAGGCGATGGCGCCACCGCAGACTGCGGGTTCCAGAGCCTGTCGGCTTCAGCGGAACGAAACGAGAAGATGCTGTATGTATGCTATGATAATGAAGGCTATATGAATACCGGCTATCAGAGGAGCTCCACCACGATGAAAGGGTCACGGACGTCTACGACTCCAATCGGAGCTGCCATCAACGGAAAGCGGCAGCAGCAGAAGTACCTGCCCCTTATCATGTCCATGCACGGCCTTACATACTGTGCAGCAGCTTCTCCGTCCAACATGGCGGACCTGGTGGCAAAAGTGCAGAAAGGGCTAGAGGCGAGCAAGAGAGGGTTTGCCTACCTCCATGTGTTTTCTCCGTGTCCGACCGGATGGAGCTATCCGTCTGAAAAGGCGATTGAGGTCGCCAGAAATGCGGTTAAGGCGAATGTCTTTCCATTATGGGAGATGGAAGACGGAATATATAAGATAAACTATAAGAATAAGAAGCCGCTTCCGGTAGAGGCATTTGTGAATGGCATCGGGAAATTTAAGAATCTCACGCTGGAAGACATGGTAAGTATTCAAGAGGCTGTCGACGACAGATATGCCCTGCTGGAGCGCCTTGCAGGGGAATCGGATTAGCAGAGGCGAAAGGAGAGGGAGAATATGAAACTTGGTGTGATAGGAGGTGCGGGGCGCCTCGGAGCAACGACCGCGTTTTGCGTGGGGCTCAGAAACTGTGTGGAAGAGATTAAGCTGATGGATGTGAAAGAGAATTATGCGGCAGCGAACGTCATGGATATGAGCCAGGCCTTCCTGCCGGTCAGCAGGACAAAAGTATCTCTGGCAAAAAGCTACGCAGACTTTGCTGATTGTGATATCATGCTCAGCGCGGCCGCAAAACCGTTTTCAAAGGATATTAAGGACCGCGCGCAGGAGCTGCAGATGAACGTGGAAATCATCCGCCCTATCTGTGAAAAGCTGAAGAAGCATTGCCGTCCTTCTACGGTTGTCATCGTGTCAGCGAACCCGGTAGATGTGTTCGTATATATCTATCAGAAGCTCCTTGGATGGGACGAGAGGCAGTTTCTTGGGCTTGCGGGCAATGATACGATTCGGCTGAAATGGGCTGCGGCTATGGTGACAGGAAAAGACTATGCCAATATAGGTGCAGTCTGCATCGGAGAACATGGCGGGGGAGCAGTCAGGCTCTATGATTCAATGACATATGGAGATCTGCCTATGAATCTTACCGATGAGCAGAAGAAAAGGATAGAAAGGGAATGCGCGGACTGGTTCGGGCACTGGACGGATCTTGAGACCGGAACGACGACAGGCTATACGTCAGGAGTCACCATGTCTATGATGATTGAGGCCATAGCGATAGACAGCGACCTTGTCCTTCCATGTTCTACTTTGCTCTGTGAACAGATGGGATACCCGGACTGTGCGATGGGACTGCCGGTGCGGCTTGGTAAGGGAGGAGCAAAAGAAGTGATACTGCCTGCCCTTACGGCAGAGCAGAAGACAGAGCTGGATAAAGCGGCTGCAAAGATCAGCGGAATGATATCCCAGACCGGCTGCCTGCCGGATACTGGCAAAGCTCTGGGCATGCCTGCTCTTTCCTGATGGTAGTTTGTAACTGATTAATATATTATTAAGGAGGAAACAATATGGAAGATTTCTATCCAGTAGTAAAAGCAGCTGCGATACAGGCGTCACCGGAGTATCTGGACCGGGATGCGACTGTAGAAAAAGCGTGTAGCCTTATCGACAGAGCGGGGAGCGAGGGGGCAAAGCTCATCGCCTTTCCGGAGGCTTACATACCGGGATACCCATGGTGGATCTGGTTTGACGAGCCTGCAGCAGGCATCCCCTTCTTCATGAAGCTGTATAAAAATGCAGTGACCGTGCCCGGGCCGGCAGTACAGAAGCTTTCCGAAGCCGCAAAGAAAAACGGGGTGTATGTATGTATCTCTGTATCAGAAAAAGACGGCGCGTCCCTATATCTGACGCAGCTCTGGTTCAACCCGAACGGAGACCTTATCGGAAAGCACCGAAAGTTAAAGCCATCAGGGGCGGAGCGTTATATCTGGGGTGAGGGGGACGGCAGCATGATGCCGGTATTCGATACCGAAATCGGACGTCTTGGCGGTCTGGAATGCTGGGAGCATATGGTCCCTGCCAATATGATGGCGATGATGAAGAAGAACGAACAGATTCACGTGCAGTCCTGGCCGTCCTGTTTTCCGCAGCCTGAGCATCTGTTCTCTAACTATCCGCTGGAGACGGGAGCCAAGGCCTACTCTATCATCAACCAGGTCTATTCTGTAATATCTTCCCAGATATATACGGATCAGATGAGGGATATGCTCTGTACGACAGAAAAACAGAGGGAAATCATGCAGCCGGGGTATGGGATGACGATGATCGTGGATCCGGCGGGCCATGTGATTTCCTCAGTCCCAAGAGACGAAGAAGGTATCTGCTATGCAGAGCTGGATTTGTCGCTGCTTATAGCAGGGAAGTTCCTTACCGACCCGGCGGGACATTATTCCAACCAGAGCCTGCGCCTGATTATCGACGAGAATCCGCGTCCTCCGGTGACGATCATCGGCAGGGCGGAAGAACGGACGATGTCTTATGAAGAACTGCAGGACATTTCTGCCGGCGGGACAAGCGGGGCAGTCGCACTAAATTGAACTGCCCCCTGTCAAGTAGACAGATGAAAAATGTTTTTCTATCTCCAGCTGTAGTTGTGCGGTTGGAGATATTTTTATGTCGTTCTGTTTTGCAGGTGGTGTCTGGAAAATCCACTATTTCCATGCCTTCAGAATTATAGTAGAATGTAGGAAAGAGACTTGAAAAGTAGAGAGCGACGAATGAAAATCTGAAAAGGAGACCGTAAAATGGAAAAGTTGATGTACATGATGTTGATTGAGAAGAGCAAGACCTATAATAAGATAACAAAGAAGGTAATTACAGAGCATGTAGAAAACATAAGAAGGTTAGACGACGAGGGAAAGCTGGAAATATGTGGCGTGTTTAAAGGGTATCCTGGGATGGCTGGTATGTATATTTTAAAAACAGAAAGTCGTGAAGAAGCGGAAGATCTTTGTAATAGGGAGCCTTTAGTTGTGGGAGGATACGCAACGTACAAATTAGTTGGCTTTCAGGCTGCAAATCGAGAGAATAACTATCTGTTGTAATCATAGGAGAAAATACGATTCATCGGGAGATGGCAGAGCCAGTCGATCAGTAAGCTGTTTCAAAAGAATTAGGAAAGGAAATATTAGGAATTCCTAAAGAACTGCTAATAAAGGGTGCATTTTTCCGTAAGTCTGCTATAATGTTCTGTAGGCTGTGACAAAGGAGAAGTCATCATGAGAAACAGATGCAGGGCCAAGCCGCCCATATTACCGAAATACGCCATATTTCCTCTGATTGCCTGCCTGCTGGTTAATTTCCTGGCATACAATGGAACGGAGGTTCTGACGAGGTCATGGAAGCATTATGACCTGACGCTTCCGATAGACAGGGCTGTGCCGGTCATACCGTGGTTTGTAACAGTTTATCTTGGATGCTATCTGTTCTGGATTGTAAACTATATAATGATTGTAAGGCAGGGAGAAGAGCATTGCTACCGGTTCGTGACAGCAGATATGATGTCACGGGTCGTCTGTGCGTTTATATTTATCATACTTCCCACGACAAATGTACGCCCAGTGCTGACAGGTGACGGGTTGTGGATAACGCTGCTTCAGATGATATACGAGGTGGATCAGCCGACGAGGCTTCTGCCATCTTTCCACTGTCTCGTAAGCTGGTTCTGTTTTGTCGGCATAAGAGGACAGAAGAATATTTCGAAAGCTTATCGGATTTTCTCCTGCTTTTTTGCTGTTCTCGTATGCATATCCACACAGGTGACGAAACAGCATTATATCGCCGATGCAGTAAGTGGAATCCTGGTGGCGGAGGTTACATACTGGATTGCATTCCACACGCAGATATACCGTTATCCAAAGAAGGTATTTAGCCTGCTGTATGGAAAATGCTTCTGCAGACAGAAGAGATTAGGAAGAGAGAGGGGAAACTGTGGCGAGCAAGAATAAGAAGATTGCAAATATGGTCTTTCTGATTGTCGTATTTGCGCTGACACTCTACAGCGTGTTCAAAGGAGAAGACCTGCACGCTGTGATGAGAGCTATCATCCGTGTCAATCCATGGTATCTGCTCCCCGGAATCGCAGGTGTCGTCATTTTCATCTGGGGAGAGTCGATTATCATATATTATATGTTCGGAACGCTTAAGATACGCACGAAGAGATGGACATGCTTCCAGTATTCCTGCGTGGGATTTTTCTTCAGCGCCATCACTCCGTCAGCAAGCGGAGGGCAGCCGATGCAGATATATTACATGAGAAAGAAGAATATTCCTATTCCGGTCTCGACATTGGTGCTCATGATTGTTACAATAACATATAAGTCGGTTCTTGTCGTAATCGGCCTGTTCGTGGCAATTTTTCAGAGGGGGTTCGTGCACCGGTATCTTGGAGGGATTGTGCCGGTGTTTTACCTTGGTGTGGCTTTGAACGTATTCTGTTGTATCGCTATGTCCATCCTGGCATTTCATCCGGCACTGGCAAAGTGGATTATGATGAAGTGCCTGAAGATACTGGAACGTATCCATATTCTGAAGCACAAGCCGGAGCGGACGCGCAGGCTCGCGTCCTCCATGGACCAGTACAATGCTACGGCACTGTATCTGCGCACCCACGGAAAGGTTATTATAAATGTACTGATTATCACATTTTTACAGCGTTTTGCCTTGTTCTTCGTGACATGGTTCGTTTATAAGGCATTTGGGCTGCACGGCGCGCATATCTATGATGTAGTCATGCTCCAGGCTGTCGTGTCGGTTTCGGTAGATATGCTGCCCCTGCCGGGCGGAATGGGAATCAGCGAGAATCTGTTCCTCGTAATTTTCAAGAGTATCTTTACGGCGGGACTGCTTCTGCCGGGCATGGTGCTGAGCAGAGGAATCGCATATTATGTACAGCTTTTGTTCAGTGCAGGAATGACCTTGTTTACACATCTGACCATAGGACAGAAAGCAACAGATAAATTATAAGCAAAGGAAAGAGAGAGTAAAATGATTGGATACTATAACTATACGGTGGTACTGACTTATGTCAGTCTTGCATCTTCCGTATTCGGAATGACACAGGCAATTCACGGGAGATTCAAGACGGCTATCTTATGCCTTGCCATCTCAGGGCTGTGCGATATGTTTGACGGGAAGATTGCCCGTACGAAGAAGGACCGCACGGAGGATGAGAAAGCCTTCGGCATACAGATTGATTCGCTCTGCGATGTCGTCTGCTTCGGCGCTTTTCCCGCATTGATCTGTTATCTTCTCGGAGTGAGAGGGCCGCTTGGAATTGCCATTATCATACTGTATTGTGTGAACTCGGTTATCCGCCTGGCATATTTTAATGTCATGGAGGCCAGGAATGCCCAGGTGACGGAGAGCGGGGAAAAGTATTACCAGGGCCTGCCGATTACTTCTATGGCTATTGTGCTGCCGCTCGTGTTCATGATACAGTTCTTCGTGCCGGACTGGGCGTTCCGCGTATGCCTGCACCTGGCGCTGCTGATCGTAGGGATACTGTTTGTAGGAAGGTTCAAGCTCAAGAAGCCTAATAACGCCACCCTGGCGGCTCTCGTGGCCGTAGTAGGGGCAGCGGTTCTGATTATGATTATTTTCACAAATTACCGTATCAATTTCCATGCAGGCTGGCCGTGGTTCTGCAGAAGGTGGTAGAGGCAGGGTTATGAAATACATAGACAGAGAAGGCAGGGTGACAACAGAAGATTCTGGGCAGGACAGGCTGCTTCGGTGGATGTACACGCATACGATGGGAAGAGGCTTGATAAAGCTGCTTATACGGCCATCTGTTTCAAGAGCCGGAGGCTGGTTGCTGGACAGGAGCTGGTCCAGATGCCTGATCAGGCCGTTTGTCAGACATAATGATATTGATTTGTCGTGCTGCCGGAAGCAGAAGTTCTCTTCATACAATGATTTTTTTACAAGGCAGATAAAGCCGGAATGCCGCTCCCTGGAGGGAGATGAGCAGACGCTGGTCAGTCCGTGCGATGGCAAGCTGAGCGTCTATCCTATCCTGCAGGGCGAGGACGGGACGGGCCGGTTCCGTATCAAGGATACATTGTATACGGTGGAATCCCTTCTGCGTTCGGCAAAGCTCGCGAAGCGTTACGAGGGAGGAGATGCCTGCATCTTCAGGCTTACGGTGGATGATTATCACAGATATTGTTACATAGATGACGGAATAAAATCTAGAAACGTCAGGATTCCCGGCGTATTCCATACCGTCAACCCTGCGGCTAACGATGTATTGCCGATATATAAGGAGAATACGAGGGAATATTCCCTTTTGAAAAGCTGCCATTTCATGACGGTCCTCATGATGGAAGTAGGTGCGCTTATGGTAGGCCGTATCACGAATTATGATGGTGCCTGCGAGGTAAGAAAGGGAGAGGAAAAGGGACGTTTCGAGTTCGGAGGGTCCACGATCATACTGCTGTTCCAGAAGGGGGCGGTCAATCTGGATGCATCGCTTATCTCTAACACGGAAAAGGGATATGAGACGAGAGTGAAGATGGGAGAGCGTATCGGAGAGGCGGCAGGGGATTGACAGGAAATCCGTTATGCTGTATATTATTAAATGCGAACTGAATAGGGGAGCTTATTGGATAGGCTGAGAGGAAGTTGAGAACTTCGACCCATAAACCTGATTTGGATAATGCCAACGTAGGAACGTATAATAAGATTATTACGGGAAATGCTCGGGCATTTCCCGTTTTTTATTCCAAACCATCGAGAGTGGACGAGAGTTCATGAAGGGGTGCACCACCGCGGGTGTATTTCTTTCATGAACTCTTTTTTATACATAGGAAACTACGTTTGCGCATTCGCGCGTAGATGCAGTATGTCGCAAGCGGCCGCGCTCGGCGCGGGAATGTGCCAAGGCACATGCTTTATTTTAACAGCATTAATGTAGAAAGGAGGTGGCCGGATGCTGAAAGTGAATGGGAAGGACATAGGGTATGTTCCTCATATGACCATAGCTCTTCTGCTGCGGAATCTAAAGTATGAGGAGTCTTGCGTGGCAGTCGAGAAAAATGGATGTATCGTTCCCCGCAGGGAGTATAAAGATACTGTACTCGAAGACCATGATACGATAGAAGTCGTAAGCTTCGTAGGAGGAGGTTAGCAGTGATTACGGAAGAAATGATACGGCAGGCGCTCATCGAGCGCCACACGGCGGGAGTGCAGAGGAAACTTGCGGGTGCCCGCGTGGCGATAGCGGGACTGGGCGGCCTTGGTTCAAATGTAGCTTTCGTTCTTGCCAGGGCGGGGGTGGGGCATCTGCATCTTCTGGATTTTGACAAGGTAGATATTACCAATTTGAACCGGCAGCAGTATTTTATCCGCCATATCGGTATGTACAAGACAGATGCTCTTACAGAAGAGCTGCAGCAAATCAACCCGTATCTGCATATCAGGGCCGATTGCGTCAAGGTCACGGAAGGAAACCTGGCAGATTTATTTGGGCAGGACGAGATCGTATGCGAGGCGTTCGACCGACCGGAGGCGAAGGCCATGCTTGTCAACGGCATACGGGAATACTATCCGGACAAGCTGCTTGTGGCGGCCTCCGGCATGGCGGGATATGGCGGAAGTGACACGATACGGACGCGGCAGATTGCAGAACATTTCTACGTGTGCGGGGACGGCGGGAGCTCACCAGAACACGGGAACGGGCTGATGGCGCCGCGGGTTGCATTGTGTGCGGCCCATCAGGCGAATCTTATTACACAATATATCATAGACAGACATATCAACTAGGAGGGATTTATTATGGAACAGAAAGCACAGGATACATTTATACTGGGTGGACATGCATTTACGTCCCGGTTTATCCTTGGTTCAGGGAAATATTCTCTTGACCTTATCAAAGCCGCGGTCGAACACGCAGGCGCGCAGATAATTACGCTGGCAGTGCGGCGGGCCAATGAGGGAGGCATGGCTAATATTCTGGATTACATACCGGAACATGTCACATTGCTTCCGAATACTTCCGGTGCCAGGAATGCAGAGGAGGCCGTGCGGATTGCACGTCTGTCGAGAGAACTGGGCTGCGGGGATTTTGTGAAGGTGGAAGTGATTCATGATTCCAGATATCTGCTGCCTGACAACTATGAGACGGTGAAGGCGACGGAGATGCTGGCAAGGGAAGGGTTTGTCGTCATGCCTTATATGTACCCGGACCTGAATGCTGCACGGGATATGTCCAATGCAGGCGCCGCATGCATCATGCCGCTGGGCGCCCCGATCGGCTCCAACAAGGGAATCTGTACAAAGGATTTTATCCGCATCCTTATCGATGAGATCGATCTGCCAATTATCATCGACGCTGGTATCGGAAAGCCGTCCCAGGCTTGCGAGGCTATGGAAATGGGTGCGGCTGCTGTCATGGCGAATACGGCCATCGCTACCGCCGGGGACATTCCTGCCATGGCCGGGGCATTCCGCAGCGCGATTGAGGCGGGACGGACAGCATATGTGACTGGGATGGGAAGAGTCATCGATAAGGGGGGCAGCGCCTCATCGCCGCTTACCGGATTCCTGCAGGATTAGAAGGAGGCATACATTGTGGTTAACAAGACCTATATAAATGAAAGCATATTAAACGACGATATCAAGGAGTGGCAGAAGAAAAACAGGACGAACCACATGGCATATCTTCCGGGCATGGAAGCGCTGGAATCCGAAGTGCAGGGGCAGGTGATACGGGCCATGGAGTCTTACGACTACACTGCATGTACCATCAAGGACGTATCCCGCGCGCTGGCACATGAGAGCCGTACGCCTGAGGATTTTGCCGCACTTTTATCGCCTGCGGCACTTCCGTATCTGGAAGAGATGGCGCAGCGTGCGAGGGCAGAGACGAGAAGATATTTTGGCAACGGCGTCCAAATGTTCACTCCGGTCTATATCGCGAATTATTGTGAGAACTTCTGCATCTACTGCGGCTTCAACTGCCATAATAAGATTAGGCGTGCCATGCTGGGCGGGGAAGAGATTGAAAAAGAGATGAGAGCAGTTGCCGGGACAGGCCTTCAGGAGGTGCTGATCCTTACCGGTGAGAGCCGGAGCCGGTCAGATGTGGAATATATCGGCCGGGCATGTAAGATTGCGGGCAAATATTTCAAAGTCGTGGGACTGGAAGTGTATCCTATGAATACGGATGAATATGCCTATCTTCATAAATGCGGGGCCGATTATGTTACAGTCTTTCAGGAGACATATAACTCCGAAAAGTATGAGAGCCTTCACCTGGCCGGTCATAAGCGTATCTTCCCTTACCGGCTGAATGCACAGGAGCGCGCACTGAAGGGAGGGATGAGAGGAGTAGGGTTCGCCGCACTTCTCGGGCTGGATGACTTCCGCACAGATGCGTTCGCCACGGGTATGCACGCGTATCTGCTCCAGAGGAAATATCCGCATGCTGAGATTGCATTTTCCTGCCCCCGGCTTCGGCCTATCATCCATAACGAGAAGATCAATCCGATGGATGTCCACGAGCCTCAGCTTCTTCAGGTCGTGACGGCCTACCGTCTGTTTCTGCCTTTTGCCAGTATCACCGTGTCTACGAGGGAATGTGCCCGTGTGAGAGATAATCTTGTAAATATCGCGGCCACGAAGATATCAGCGGGAGTGAGTACGGCTATCGGAGAGCATGTAGACGAGATAGAAGAGACAGGGGACGGCCAGTTCGAGATATCGGACGCACGCTCTGTGAGAGAGGTGTATGCGGACCTTCTACGTCTGGGCCTGCAGCCTGTGATGAGTGATTATATCTATGTATAGGGGAGGCAGAAGCTATGAATGAGAATAGGGAGGGTATGTACAGCCGGGTGATAGCCGTGACGAACCGGCATCTGTGCCACGGGCCTTTTCTTGAGCAGATAGCGCATATCTGCTCAAGACATCCGCGGTGCGTGCTTCTGCGCGAGAAAGACATGCCGGAAGAAGAATACGGACACCTGCTTGCACAAGTGAGGGACATCTGTGACGCGCACCATGTATTTTGTATTCCGCATACGTTTTCCGGCGTGGCTTCCGCTCAGAGGGCATCTGCAATCCATCTGCCTCTTCCAGTGCTGAAGGGGCATGGGGGTATTCCGGGTCATTTTCGCTGGCTGGGCACGTCTGTCCACTCCGTCTCAGAAGCAGTAGAAGCAGAGCGCCTTGGAGCATCGTATGTGACGGCAGGACATATCTTCGCCACGGACTGCAAGCGGGGAGCAGTTCCACGGGGCATCCGTTTTCTTCGGGAAGTATGTGATGCGGTGAGTATACCCGTGTATGCTATCGGAGGGATGCAGGGCACATCCGCATGCATAGAGAAGATGTGCGCCGCGGGTGCCGCCGGTATCTGTGTCATGTCAGAGTGTATGCGCTGGCAGGACAGCCTCCCTCTTGTAACATAATCTGTTTTAGTCTATAGTGTATATATAAGAAGTATACGAAGAGAGGACAAAAGAGATGATTTATGACAATGTGTTAGAGGCAGTCGGCAATACTCCGCTCATCCGCCTGAACCGGATGACCGGACCGGAAGACGCGGAGATTCTCGTAAAGTTCGAGGCAGTGAATATAGGTGGTTCCGTCAAGACGAGGACTGCTCTTAATATGATTGAGACGGCGGAAAAACGGGGACTGATCCATAAGGATACTATCATCGTAGAGCCGACGAGCGGCAACCAGGGAATCGGCCTGGCGCTGATAGGGGCAGTGAAAGGATATAAGACGGTTATCATCATGCCCGATTCTGTCAGCGAGGAGAGAAGGAAGCTGGTGTGCAATTACGGGGCAGAAGTCAGACTTGTCCACGATGCAGGTAACATCGGAGACTGCATCGACGAATGTCTGCGGACTGCGCTGCAGATGGCGGAAGAAGATTCCAACGTATATGTTCCGCAGCAGTTTGAAAATGAGGCCAACAGCGCGGCCCACAGGGAACAGACGGGGCAGGAGATTCTGAGGCAGGCAGGGAAGCCGATTCACGGATTTTGTTCCGGGATAGGTACCGGAGGCACGATAACCGGTATCGGCGAGGCGCTCAAGGCTGAGAATCCTGACATAGAGATATGGGCCATAGAGCCGGAAAATGCTGCCATACTGTCTGGAAGAAAAGTAGGTACCCACTTGCAGATGGGCATCGGCGACGGTGTCATCCCCGAGATACTAAACCAGAAGATCTATGATGATATCGTGATAGTGACAGACGAGGAAGCGCTCGCTGCTGCAAAGGAACTTGCCGGCAAGGAAGGGCTCATGTGCGGAATCAGCAGCGGTACGAATGTGGCGGCGGCTGTCCGTATGGCGAAGAAGCTTGGCAGAGGAAAGACGGTGGTAACCGTGCTGGCCGATACGGCAGAGCGTTACTTTTCTACGCCGCTGTTCCAGTAATAGAATAAGACGATAAAAGGAGGTAAGGCAATGCATGTACTATTTTTAGAATATCCGAAGTGAACTACGTGTAAACGGGCCAGGAAATGGCTGGAGGACAATGGCATAGCATTTGAAGCCAGACATATCATCGAGGAGAATCCTGCTGCTGCGGAATTGGAAGAATGGCATAAAAGAAGCAATCTTCCGCTGAAGCGTTTTTTCAACACGAGCGGGATGAAATATAGAGAGCTTGGATTAAAAGAGAGGCTTCCGAAGATGAGCGAGAAAGAGCAGTATGAGCTCCTGTCTACAGACGGGATGCTCGTAAAGCGTCCGCTGCTCATCGGCACGGACTTTGCTGTTGCCGGCTTTAAAGAGCAGGAGTGGCAGAAAGTTTTGATGTAGAAGCGCCCGCCATGCATACGGTAAGAGAAAGGTGTAGAAAGTCCCGGAACCGGATTTGTGTAACTGGTTTCGGGACTTTTATAATTGTGGAAGCCGGTCCATAAGCCGTGCCAGATTTCCAATCGTTTTTTTATCTATGTAATGCTCAATCTTCTCCACTTGCTCCAGCTCATTTTCCGTGCCGTTCAAAAGGCAGAGGAAGCGATGGAGCACTTCATGGCGGTAAAGCAGATAATTACCGGCTTCCCGTCCTTTTTCTGTTGCGGTAAGATACCCGTATTTTTCAAACTTGAGGTATCCTTTTTCCTTCAGTGTCCCGACCATCTTGGAGGCGGAGGACGGCTTTACGTGCAATTGCCCGGAGAGCTCCTGTATACGGACGACATCTTTTTCCAGCAGCATCCGGCATATCATTTCCAGATAGTCCTCCATAGATGCAGTCAAATCTTCATGGCAATTCAGCTCATACCCTTTCTGCGTGTAGAAATTATCTTCCATTCTCTATCTCCTGTCATAAAGTTTGTAACAAAATATAAATTTTTCAATACTCTGGTAGTAGGAAAGAAAGTTTCCTTAGACTAAATTGTATGAGATGGTGGTGAATTTTATGAACAGGGAAGTATGTCTGAATGAGATAGAACCGGGTCAGACCGCGGTTATAAAACAGCTCCTGTCAGATGGAAGTATCCGCAGGCGGCTTCTGGACATCGGCCTGGTAGAAGGGACTCTCGTAGAATGTGTCGGACGCAGTCCGGGCGGAGATCCTTCCGCATATCTGATACGGGGAGCCGTGATAGCTATCCGTTCGGAAGACAGCACTCGTATAACAATCCATGAGCAGAGGTGACGGTGTAGATGGGACTTACAAATAAATCGACAGGAAAAGGGGCGGCCGGCAGAGCGCTTCTTATCAGAAAGCCGTCCCAGGATACAAAGGTGGTTGCTCTGGCCGGTAATCCTAATGTGGGGAAAAGTACGGTGTTCAACGGTCTTACGGGGATGAACCAGCATACGGGAAACTGGCCTGGAAAGACGGTGACAAATGCCCAGGGCCTGTGCAGTTCGCAACGACATTCTTATGTGCTCGTAGATATTCCCGGCACCTATTCCCTCATGGCCCATTCGGCGGAAGAGGAAGTTGCACGGAACTTTATCTGTTTTGGGGGCGCCGATGAAGTGGTCGTCGTCTGTGACGCCACATGCCTGGAGCGGAACCTGAACCTTGTGCTTCAGACGATTGAGATATGCGACAGTGTCATCGTCTGTGTAAATCTACTGGATGAAGCGGAGAGAAAACAGATTCGGGTAAACCTCGATGTATTGGAAAAGAGACTGGGTGTTCCGGTCGTGGGTGCAGTGGCGCGTGAGAAAAAAAGTCTGGATTCCCTTCTTGCCAAGATGGATGATGTGGCAGACGGGAATGAAAGAACCCGCACTCCGGTCGAAATCAGCTATCCTGATGAGATAGAGCAGGCGGCGGCCATCGTCATGCCGGCCGCCGCGGACGTGATAAAAAGAAGCGGGCGCAAAAGCCCGTCGTCTAAGTGGCTGGCCCTGAAGCTGCTGGAAGGTGACGACTCCCTTTTGAAGGAATTAGAGACAGCATTCGGAACAGACATTACAAAAGAGAGAGAGACAGCCGAAGCGCTGGATAAAGCATATGCATTGCTGGAAGAGAAGGGGATTGACAGGAATGGGCTGAAAGATATGATTGTATCGGCCATCGTAAAGCAGGCAGAGGACATCAGCAGGGCGGCGGTACAGTGTGGGGGGAGAGGCTACAGCGGCATGGATAAAAAGCTGGATACCGTTCTGACCAGCCGCAGAACAGGTTACCCTGTCATGATTGCGCTTCTGGCATTCGTCCTCTGGCTGACGATAACAGGTGCCAATTATCCTTCACAGCTTCTGTCTGAGGGGCTGTTCTGGATACAGGATAGGCTGATGGAGCTGTGTATACATATGAGGGTGCCGGGCTGGATAGCCGGTATGCTTATACAAGGCGTGTACCGGGTGCTGGCGTGGGTCGTATCTGTCATGCTTCCGCCGATGGCCATCTTTTTCCCCCTTTTCACACTGCTTGAGGATGCAGGATATCTGCCAAGGGTAGCGTACAATCTTGACAAACCGTTTAAAAGATGCTGCGCCTGCGGCAAGCAGGCCTTGAGTATGTGCATGGGATTTGGGTGCAACGCGGCAGGCATCGTCGGCTGCCGCATCATCGATTCTCCAAGGGAACGGCTGATTGCGATGCTCACGAACAACTTCGTTCCGTGCAACGGAAGGTTTCCTACGCTGATAGCACTGATAACAATGTTCTTTATCGGGACAAATGGCGGACCGGGTTCCACTTTACTGGCAGCGTTAATGCTGACCGCTGTCATTGTGCTCGGAGTGTTGATGACATTCCTCGTCTCGGGGATGTTATCCAAGACGCTGTTGAAAGGCGTCCCATCTTCCTTTACATTAGAGCTGCCTCCTTACAGACGGCCGCAGATAGGAAAGGTCATCGTCCGCTCTATATTTGACAGGACGCTGTTTGTCCTTGGCCGGGCGGTTGTCGTGGCAGCACCGGCGGGACTCATCATATGGCTGCTGGCAAATGTTGATGCAGGTGGTATAAGCCTGCTGACACGCTGCTGTGGCTTTCTCGATCCGTTTGCCAGGCTGCTCGGGCTCGATGGGGTAATCCTCATGGCATTCATACTTGGATTTCCGGCCAATGAGATCGTAATACCGATTATCATCATGGCGTATACGGCACAGGGAAGCATTTTGGAGATGGATAGCCTTACGCAGATGCACCAGCTCTTTGTTGACAATGGCTGGACGTGGGTCACAGCCGTCTGCACGATGCTGTTTTCCCTCATGCACTGGCCGTGTTCTACAACGCTGCTTACGATAAGAAAAGAGACAGGGGGAATCAAATGGATGGCGGCGGCGTTCCTTATTCCGACGGTGACAGGGATGCTGTTCTGCTTTCTCGTGTCCCGGGCTGCGCTGCTCGTGATGTGACAGTTTGGTGAAATGTAACAAAAGGCGAAGGCCTGAAAGTTGTGCATTTTACTGAAAAAAAGAATACCTGAAAAAAATAGTTAGAAAATTCGGGCGCAAGGTAGTAAAATAAAAGTGAACAATGAAAAGGAAATGCCAGAAGAAGCTGCATGTTCTTCTGGCATTTTTGTAAGCCTGGTGTTATCTGAGTGATTGGAGTGATAGGATGTTCCAGATAGGAGACCACATCATCTGTGGAAAATATGGCGTGTGCACTGTAGAGGCTGTAGGGCCGATTGATATCAGCGGTGCTGCAAAAAAGAGGCTTTATTATACGCTCGTGCCTGTATATGACAGCAACAGCAGGACCTATGTGCCTGTGGATAATGACAAGATTATCATGCGTCCTGTCATATCGAGAGAGCATGCCAATGAACTGGTGGACAATATAAAGGATATCGACGCGCTGTGGATTCAGGATGAGAAGAAGAGGGAACTGTCGTTTAAGGAGGCCCTCTATAAGTATGACTGCCGTGAATGGGTTAAGATAATCAAGACAATCTATCACCGCAGGCAGGCCAGGATTGCACAAGGCAAGAAAGTTACGGCGGGAGACGAGCGCTTTCTGCACATGGCGGAAGATAACCTGTATGGGGAACTGGCAGTTGCCCTCAGGATGAAGAAGGAGGACGTGGAGGAGTTTATCATCAACAGGATAAGGGTGCTTGAGAAGTAATCAGCTATTGGAATTCCTTCCGTGAAGAGGTATAATATAGATAAGAAAACGGGACGGATGTGTATTGTTGCAGGCTGAAAGGAAGGAGTGGGCAGTATGACGGATAATGTTATTATTACAATCGGGCGTCAATGTGGAAGCGGGGGGCGTGAGATCGGAATGCGTCTCGCCAAGAGGCTGGATATACCGCTTTATGACCACAATCTGGTGGAGATGGCGGCCAGGGAACTGGATATCAGCGAGGAGGCCGCAAGAGAAGTAGATGAGACAGCACTCAGCAGCTTTCTGGCATCTTATATCACAGGTCCTGGTGATTACGTTGCTTACATGAACGCTGAGGATTATATGCGGCCTCTCAGCGAGCGGGTATATAAAGCGCAGTCCGAGATTATCCGCAGGCTGGCAAAGAGGAGCCCCTGTGTTGTTGTAGGCAGATGCGCGGACTATGTCCTTCAGGACTGTCCGAACTGTATCAGCGTGTTTATCTGTGCGGATAAGGAGGACCGGGTCAAGAGGATATCGCAGCTGCAGGAGATACCAGAGCGGAAGGCAGCTGAAAAGATTAAGAAGATAGACCGGGAGAGAAAATACTATTACGAGACGAATACAGGCGAGGACTGGGGGAAAGCATCTTCCTATCAGCTTGTCCTCAATGTGAGCCGTCTCGGGCTTGGCAAGACGGTTGATATTCTCGCCTCTCTGTTTGAAGGCATCGGATAGCCAAATGAATACATGAGGGCCGGATTCCTGTGTAAAGGGGTCTGGCCCCTTTTTCGATATGGGAGATACGTATTGAACATTCGCCGGATGTTAAGGTATAATGTATTAGGAAATATAATTTAGAAGGAGAGCAAGGATCATGATACAGGACATTGAGCCATGCCGGTTTTCCAATGAGTACAAGCCAGAGGCGCCGGACGGCGCGAGCTTTCTATTATGTTACAGTGGAAGAAAAGTGCTTGTGAGGAAGACCGGTCAGAATGAGATAGCCTTTCCTGCCTTTCAGGAGATGGAACCGTATACGGAAGGGCTGTATGAGGACTATACGTATCTGTTTTCTATAGATGGGCAGCGCTTTTACCTCGGGGAAGGAATCGGCTTCTATGAATCAGAGGAGTTTACGATGGAGGATACGGAGATATTCCGCACCGCGATGCCTCGGCATTTAGCGTTTGCCGGCATAACCGGGGCTCAGCTGTACCGTTGGTACAGCGGACACAGGTTCTGCGGAAGATGCGGCAGCAGAACGGAACGCGATGCGAAGGAGCGTATGCTTAAGTGCCCGTCATGCGGCAATGTGGAATATCCGAAGATCATGCCCGCTGTCATCATCGGCCTGACACACGGGAACCGTCTTCTGATGTCTAAGTATGCGAACCGGGAGTTCAAAAAATATACATTGCTGGCCGGTTTTGCCGAGATTGGGGAGACGATAGAAGACACGGTGAGGCGTGAGGTTATGGAAGAAGTGGGACTGAAGGTGAAGAACATTACATATTATAAAAGCCAGCCGTGGTCCTTTTCGGATACGCTTCTTTTGGGCTTTTACGCCGAGCTGGACGGGGCTGAGGATATTACGCTTGACGAAGATGAGCTGGCTTTGGCAGAGTGGTTCGAGCGGGAGGATATCCCTGTGGCGGCTACAGGGTTAAGCCTGACGAACGAGATGATTATGAGGTTTAAAAACAGAGAGATGTAGTGGGGGTAAGATACAGAAACGGTAAGATATGGAAACGGAGGAAGAGGTATGAAAAGAGAGGATAAGATTTACGAATCGTATGTGCAGATACTGAAAGAGGAGCTTGTTCCGGCAATGGGGTGCACGGAACCGATTGCGCTTGCATACGCTGCTGCCAGGGCGAGAGAGGTACTTGGGGAAGTGCCTGATAAAGTGCTTGTCGAGGCGAGCGGGAGCATCATCAAGAATGTAAAGAGTGTGATAGTGCCGAACACGAATCACCTGAAAGGGATTCCTGCGGCAGCGGCAGCAGGAATCATAGGCGGCAAGGCGGAACGGGAGCTGGAAGTCATCTCTGAGGTGTCAGAGGAAGAGATTCGCGAGATGCGGGCGTTTCTGGAGAGGACGGAGATGAAGGTGGTACATGTGGACAATGGAATCACATTTGACATCATCGTCACTGAGTATAAAGGGAACGACTATGCCAAAGTCCGTATCGCGAACTACCACACGAATATCGTCCTCATAGAAAAGAACGGGGAAAAGCGGTTGGAAACTCCTGTAGAAAGTGAGAAAGAGGAGGGGCTGACGGACAGGAGCATACTGAACATGGAGGACATCTGGGACTTCATCCAGTCGCTTGACATAGAAGATGTGCGGGAAGTGCTGGATCAGCAGGTGACATATAATACCGCCATATCTGAAGAAGGGCTGAAAGGGGACTATGGCGCCAACATAGGCAGCGTGCTTCTGAGCACGTACGGCAGCGACATCAAGACGAGGGCGAAGGCGAAAGCAGCGGCCGGTTCGGATGCCCGTATGAACGGCTGTGAACTTCCGGTAGTCATCAATTCAGGAAGCGGCAACCAGGGAATCACATGTTCCATTCCTGTCGTAGAATATGCGAAGGAACTTGAGGTAAGTGAAGAGAAGATGTACCGTGCGCTTGCTCTTTCTAATCTCGTGGCCATACATCAGAAGACCGGAATCGGGCGTCTGTCCGCCTACTGCGGGGCAGTCAGCGCCGGCGCGGCCGCGGGAGCCGGGATTGCCTATCTGTGCAGCGGCGGGTATGAGGAAGTGATTCATACGGTGGTGAATGCGCTTGCAATCGTGTCCGGCATCGTATGTGACGGCGCCAAGGCATCGTGTGCGGCCAAGATTGCCTCCTCTGTGGATGCCGGCATACTTGGGTACTATATGTATACGAACGGACAGCAGTTCTATGGCGGAGACGGCATAGTGACAAAAGGAGTGGAGGCTACGATAAAGAATGTCGGCCGCCTCGGTAAAGAAGGCATGCGGGAGACGAACGAAGAGATTATCAAGATAATGGTAGAAGAGTGAATGTACTGCGGCATGCAGGCTTGCGGATGAGGCTTCTAAGTACCTGGATTATGTCGATACGGGCAACTGCTGACAGAAAGTCGAATTTCTGCCCTTGCAAAAAAGCGGAAAAGAATATAAAATGAATACTTAACTTGGATGCGGGAGTGGAATGTAAGATGATGTTATTAAAAGATGTATTATTAGATACGGCCTTGGACTGTCTGAAGATGCTGCCCTTTTTGTTCGCCGCTTTTGTCCTCATTGAGGCGCTGGAGTATTATTCCAGCGATTTTACAGCCAGGCTCCTTGCAGGAGTGGGAAAGGCAGGACCGGTAGTCGGAGCGGCAGCCGGCTGCGTCCCACAGTGTGGATTTTCTGTCCTTGCCTCCAACCTCTATGCAGGCGGGATAATCTCAGTCGGTACACTATTATCTGTATTCATTGCCACGTCAGATGAGGCGGTTCTCATTATCCTGAGCAATCCGGGACGGGGGAAAGATGTATTGTTTCTGCTTCTCACGAAGGTGGTCATCGCAGTGATTGCCGGTTATGTGACGGATGCGTTTCTTTCACGGGGCATCGCAGTGCAGAAAAAAAGCGGAGAGCTGTGCAGCGGCTGCGGATGCGAAGGAGAAGGCGGTATCCTCAGACCGGCGCTGAACCATACGGTGAAGATATTTATATATCTGTTTATCTTTACCGGGCTTCTTAATTTCTGCATAGAAGTGTTTGGAATAGATGAACTTTCAAAGGTACTGCTTGGCAATACAATCTTTCAGCCGGTCATTGCAGCTGTCATCGGTCTGATTCCAAACTGCGCGGCATCGGTCATACTCACTCAGCTCTATCTGAACGGTGCCATATCATTTGCATCGGTAATCGCGGGATTGTGTACCGGGGCAGGAGTCGGTCTCGTAGTCCTGTTCAAGGTGAACCGGCACAGAAGAGAGAATATGAAGATACTAGCCGTGCTGACGGCAGTAGGCATTATATCGGGCATCGTGCTTGAACTGGCGGGCTTTTTCCGGTAAAGGCTTCTGCAGCCGGCCGGCAGCTGCCGGAAGACAGTGTCCCTGTCTGCTGCCGGTATGTTCTGGAAATAGAAAAAGGGAGAAGCTTATGCCTTTACCGGCATGTGCTTCTCCTGTCATTTTTAAGGCAGTCCGCCTATTCATCCTTGTTGTGCGGGTATTTCCAGATCCACAGTGCAATCAGTCCGCCGATGATATAGAGGATATTGACGAGTATTGCCTGGCTATCCTTGAGGAACCATACGATCATGATGATACAGACGAGGATTGCTATCAGTTTCAGAGCCGACAGCAAGCGCTTGTCACGGCGTTCTTTATATTCCTGGTGCTTTTCTTGGCGGCTGCCCTCCAGATATTCTGTGATATGTTCTTCCGTAATACGGTATGCGATTTCGTCAGAAGGGGAGAAGCTGCGCAGATGCTCCAGGATATCTTTATATATGCGCTGATAAGCTTCTTCATATTCCATAGTCGGTTTGCCGGCCTCTGTTTCCGGTTTCTCAGAAGCGTTGCCGGTGCCCTCTGTAGTGTTCGGTTTTTCAGCGCTGCCGGTGTCGTCTGCAGCTATATCTACGGCACTTTCGATTTTTTCTGCTGTCTCTTTCCCGGTGAGTTCTTCGGATTTTATCTCTTCGCTCATCTTTAGTACCTCCTGTAAGTAATAGAATATGCGTATATCATAACAGGTTTGGGCCTTTAATTCAAACTTTCTGTCGAAATTGTTCCTTTTATTATTATGCTATTTGTGGGTTTGACAATTTGGCGCAGAGTTTATATGATGGAACAGAAGTTTGATAACAGGAGGATGGCATATGAAATCTTATAGGAAAGAGCTGCATTTTCACCTTCCGTCAAGAAGGGGCCTAGTGAATATTACGCACGATGTGCAGGATGCAGTCAATGAGAGCGGTATAAAAGAAGGGATGGTGCTCGTCAATGCGATGAATATCACTGCGAGCGTATTCATCAATGATGATGAGAGCGGTCTCCATCAGGACTATGAAAAGTGGCTGGAGGGGCTTGCGCCGGAAAAGCCATACAGCCAGTACAGGCATAATGGCTATGAGGACAATGCGGACGCACATCTGAAGCGTACCATCATGGGACGGGAGACGGTTGTCGCCATCACAGACGGGAAGCTTGATTTCGGGACTTGGGAGCAGATATTCTATTTTGAGTTTGACGGAAAGCGTGACAAACGGGTACTGATTAAGATTATCGGAGATTAATGCAGCCGAAAGGCCAGAATTTGACAAATCGGATGTTTTCTGCAAAACTGGTATCTGTATGCCGGACAGAATTTCGGCAGTGAAAGAGAGCAAATTATGAGGAGGAAGATTATGAGAAGGAAAGTTTTATTAATCTGCATGGCGGCGCTGATGGTATTTTCGCTGACAGCTTGCGGGGGAAACAGCAAGAAGCAAGAGAAGAAGGAAGACAAAAAAGAGGAGACGGTTAAGAAAGAGGAGAAGGATATCGAGCTTACGCTGCCAGCATCATTTTTTGATGAAGAAGGAATGGCGGACATTAATGAAGAGGCAAAGGCGGAAGGCGTCAAGGAAGTGACGGTCAACGATGACGGATCTGTGACATATAAGATGGACAAGTCCACGCATGAAAAGCTTTTGAAGGAGATGAAAAAGGGGATTGACGAATCTATCACGGAACTTCTGGAGGACAAAGAGAATTATTCCTCTTTTACGGAGATTACTTACAATGATGATGTGACGGAGTTTAAGATTATGGTAGATTCTGCAACTTACGGCGGGCTGCAGTCTTTCGGCGCGCTTGTGATGTATGCGGCGGGAAACATGTACCAGGGCATGAACCTTGTCCCAGAGGAAGAGATTAACACGACAGTACAGTTCATCAACAAGGATACGCAGGAAGTTATCGAGAGCGGAGATTCCAAATCTATGGCTGAGGAATACGAAGGGGAAGAGTAGGACGTGCATAATTAGTCGTCATACGTCGAAGATTAAGAATTGCATTTCTCATTAGGTGTGATATAATATTCACAACTGAAGAGGATGAGGCTTAAGAAATATAGGAGGAATAAATATGGCTACAAAAACAGTAACTAAGAAACAGGAAACCGCTGCCAAAACAGAGCCTGCGGATGTAAAAGCAGAACCTGTGAAAGCGGAAGCGGAAACAGTAAAGAAGGCAGAGGCCGTGAAAGCAGAGCCTGTGAAAAAGGCCGAGGCAGCAAAGGCAGAGCCGGAAAAGAAAACGCCAGCCAGGAAGACCGCAGCTAAGAAGACTACAGCAAAGAAACCTGCAGTGAAAAAAGAGATTAAGGTGAATACTGTTGTGGAATATTACGGCAAGCAGGTGGAAGAAAAAGATATGGTTGCAGCAGTTAAGAAAGCATGGACGAAATCAGGCAGGAAAGTAGGGGACATCAAGACCATGGAGCTTTACATAAAGCCGGAAGAAGGCGCTGTGTATTATGTGATTAACGGCGTTGATACTGGAGCGGTTGCATTTTAACGAACAGGCAATAGAAAGAGGGAGATGCTTTTATCATTAAGGGCACCTCCTTTTTTTATGGAACCACCTCTGCGTTTGTTTTTCCGGAAAAAGAGCTGCCGATGTGACATTTTGCAATAAATTGCATATAATAACTACAGCACATTGCGGATTTGTTATTGGATATGTTATTCTATTCCACGCAGGTATATACGGGAAACCGGCATTATAGGAGAAAAGGTGAGGACATGAAAAGAGAACTGGATTATTTTACAATAGAAGGCGCCTTTGGCGGCAATCAGGAATGGTTTACCAACGTGGTGATGAATATAGGCGGATGCGGGGCAGCGACGGCCTGTGACAGCTGTATCTATTTTGCCAGCCGGGCCGGTATGAAAGAGTTGTATCCTTTTGACTATGACAGGCTGACGGTCGGAGACTACAAGAAGTTCAGCCAGATTATGAAACCTTATATCAGGCCGAGAGCGGGCGGGGTGAAAAAGCCGGAATGGTATGTAGACGGGTTGGGCCGCTATATACATGATGTAAATATGAAGAAAGGATGCGATATAAAGCTTGAGATGGACGTTCTGCCCGGGAACAGCTCTTTCGTAGAGGCGGCACAGGTAATCAGACATCAGATAGACGCCGGGTATCCGGTGCCATACCTAATGCTGAGACACAAGAACCAGAAGTTCAAAGACTTTATCTGGCACTGGTTCCTCGTAGTCGGTTATGAAGAAAAAGAAGATGACCTTGAGATCGTGACAGCGACATACGGGGAGGCGACGCGAATATCCCTCCGGGAACTGTGGGACACCGGCTATGAGGAAAAGGGCGGATTGATTGTATACAAATAAAGCAGGGACACCCCAAATTCAATTGGGGACATGGAAAAATGAATTGGGGACGGAGGAAAATGAAAAAACCTCCGTCCCCAATTGAATCTGGCCAGTCCCTGTGATACAATGGGCTGGTAAGTTTAGGAAAAGGAGAGGTATGAATATGGCAAACCCAATCGTTACTATTGAAATGGAAAACGGCGACGTGATGAAAGCGGAATTATACCCGGATATTGCGCCGAATACTGTAAATAATTTTATCTCACTTGTAAGCAAGGGCTATTATGACGGCCTTATCTTTCACCGTGTAATCAGTGGATTTATGATTCAGGGCGGCTGCCCCGACGGGACTGGCACAGGCGGACCGGGATATAATATCAAAGGAGAATTTAGCCAGAACGGTTTCACGAATGATTTAAAACATGGAGAAGGCGTTCTCTCTATGGCCAGAGCGATGCACCCTGACTCTGCTGGCTCCCAGTTTTTTATCATGCACAAGAATTCTCCGCACCTTGATGGTGCCTACGCTGCTTTTGGAAAGATTATCGATGGAATGGATGTGGTGAATAGAATTGCAGCTACAGATACGGACTACAGCGACAGGCCGCTTGAAGAGCAGAAGATGAAAAAGGTCACTGTAGACACGGATGGTATTGATTATGCAGAGCCGGAGCGGGCATAGGAAGGCATAAAATGGAACGGACGTTACAAAAACCGGCAGTGCGGGGGCTCCTCGCGCTGCTTTGCTGTGCTTTATGGGGAAGCGCGTTCCCCTGCGTTAAGACAGGCTATGAATGGCTGCACATCGAGACGACGGGGAGCCAGATACTATTTGCCGGATACCGCTTTTTTCTGGCAGGGGTTCTAACCTTTATCATGGGCTGCATCATGGAAAGACGTTTCCTTCTCATGAAAAAGTCTTCGGTGCCATACGTGCTGAGGCAGGGACTGACGCAGACGACATTACAATATGTATTTTTTTATATTGGAATGGCTTATACGACTGGGACGAAAGGTTCTGTCATAAATGCGGCCAACGCGTTTGTATCTATTTTGGCTGCTCCTCTTCTAATTAAAGGAGAAAAGCTGACGTGGAAACAGGGAGCAGGCTGCGTCATAGGGTTTCTTGGGGTAGTAATCATCAATCTTGAGCCCGGTGCCTGGGGAAATGGATTTTCGCTTAAAGGGGAAGGCATGGTCTTGATTTGTACTGTAATTTACGGAATCAGTACTGTTATCATGAAAAAAATATCCCATATGGAGAGTGCGATGACTATCACGGCCTATCAGCTTTTGTTCGGCGGCTTTATCATTATGGCTGCAGGCTTTGTGGCAGGAGGACATATCGAAGGTTTTGACGGCAAGTCGCTGGCACTTCTCATATATATGGCTATGCTGTCGGCCGTCGCTTTCAGCGTGTGGACGATATTGCTGAAATATAATACGGTCGGCAAGGTTGCAATATTTGGATTCAGCATCCCGATATTCGGCGTATTCCTGTCGGCAGTTATTCTGAAAGAACAGATTGTCTCATTGAAAAATCTTGCGGCTCTCGTATGTGTCAGTATCGGCATCTTAATCGTAAATGGAATGGAAATGCCCAATATTAAGGAGAAGAAGCAGGTTTCTTAGGGAGCCTGTTTTTTTTATACTCGTAGTGGCATGATGCATTTGGATGAAACTGTACCTTGCAAAAAGCCACTTCTTGACGTACAATTAAGAACAGTAATTGTGTATACAAGATGGAGGGCCTGTGCCTTATGGATATGATTCAGACCGAAAAACTAGTATTTGAATATGAAAAGCGGGATGAGGAAGGCAACGTTATCGGAAAATCCCGGGCTATAGACGAGGTGGACATAGATGTGAAAGAAGGGCAGTTTATCGCGGTCTTAGGCCATAACGGTTCCGGCAAGTCTACATTTGCCAAGCACATCAATGCCATACTGGTACCGACGGAAGGAACAATGTGGGTAAATGGAAAGGATACGAGAGATCCGGAAAAGCTATGGGACGTACGCCAGTCAGCGGGAATGGTTTTTCAAAATCCGGATAATCAGATTATTGGGACTGTCGTTGAGGAAGATGTGGGCTTTGGTCCTGAAAATCTCGGCGTGCCCACACAGGAGATATGGAAACGGGTAGAAGAGAGCCTGAAGGCGGTCGGGATGATCGAGTACCGCAGCCATTCGCCGAACAAGCTGTCAGGGGGACAGAAGCAGCGCGTTGCCATAGCTGGTGTCGTTGCCATGGAGCCGAAATGTATCGTGCTCGATGAGCCGACAGCTATGCTGGATCCGGTTGGAAGAAAAGAAGTATTGAAGACAGTGCAGGAACTGAGGCGGAAAAAGCATGTCACAGTCATCCTGATTACCCACTATATGGATGAGGTTGTGGATGCAGACAAGATATTTGTGATGGACCACGGCCGTGTCGTGATGGAAGGAACGCCGAGGAAAATATTTACCCAGGTGGACGAACTGAAGAAATACCGCCTTGATGTGCCTCAGGCGGCCATATTAGCCGATGAACTGAAGAAACGGGGAGTTCCGCTTCCTGGCGGCATCTTAAGGAAAGAAGAATTGGTGGAGGCATTATGTCAATTAGGTTAGAACACTTGAATTATGTATACAGTCCGGGAACTGCTTATGAGAAGCAGGCGCTTAAGGATATATGTCTTGAAATATCCGATGGAGAGTTTGTCGGCATAATCGGCCATACCGGTTCCGGCAAGTCAACACTTATACAGCATCTGAACGGACTGATCAAAGCGACAGACGGGGCGCTTTATTATAATGATGAAAATATATATGCGGAAGGATATGATATGCGTGCCCTTCGGAGCCAGGTCGGTCTTGTGTTCCAGTATCCGGAGCATCAGCTCTTTGAGGTGGATGTCATGGCAGATGTATGCTTCGGCCCTAAGAATCAGGGGCTTCTTCCGGAGGAATGTAAGAAGAGGGCTCTGGAAGCGTTACAGCTCACCGGGCTGAAAGAAAAGTATTACAAATCATCCCCTTTCGAGCTGTCCGGCGGACAGAAAAGGCGTGTTGCAATTGCGGGGGTTCTGGCTATGAGACCTAAAGTGCTCGTACTGGATGAGCCGACAGCGGGGCTTGACCCCAAGGGCAGAGACGATATTTTGGATCAGATTGCTTATCTGCACAGACAGACGGATATGACGGTCATCCTGGTCTCCCACAGTATGGAGGATATAGCAAGATATGCAGACCGCATCATCGTGCTGAATAAAGGTGCTGTGATGTATAACGATGAGCCGAAGAAAGTTTTTTCACACTATCTTGAACTTGAGAAGGTAGGTCTGGCGGCGCCGCAGGTGACCTATATCATGCATGACCTTCAGAAGAAAGGGCTTGATGTGAGAGCAGATGTAACGACAGTGGCGGAGGCTGCGGATGAAATTATGAAGGCATTGGAGAGCAGACGATGATTCGAGACATTACGATAGGACAATATTATCCTGCAAAAAGTATACTGCACCGGCTGGATCCGAGGGTCAAACTGGTGTCTACCTTGCTGTACCTTATTTCTTTATTTTTATTTAAGAGCATACCTGGATATATTGTTGCTACTTTATTTCTTATAACAGTGATAAAGTTGTCCAGGGTTCCGATATCCTTTATTGTAAAAGGGTTAAAACCAATAATAATGCTTCTGCTCATAACGGTGCTGTTCAACCTGTTTCTTACGAGAGACGGGGATGTACTCTTTCATGCGTGGATTTTTACTATAACAGAAGGAGGACTCCGAACCGCGGTCTATATGGCCATACGGCTTATCTATCTGATTATCGGATCTTCACTTATGACATTTACCACGACACCAAATGAGCTGACGGACGGAATCGAAAGCCTGCTTCATCCGTTGAACAAAATACATGTACCTGTGCATGAGGTAGCGATGATGATGTCTATAGCGCTCCGCTTCATACCGATACTGCTGGAGGAGACAGATAAGATTATGAAAGCTCAGATCGCAAGAGGGGCAGATTTTGAGAACGGCAATATCATACAGCGGGCGAAGAATATGATACCGATACTCGTCCCCTTGTTCGTATCAGCATTCCGCCGTGCAAATGACCTCGCTATGGCGATGGAAGCAAGATGCTACCGTGGGGGCGAAGGCAGGACGAAGATGAAGCCGCTTCAATACAAAAGCAGAGATTACATCGCATACGCGGCGGTTGTCATCTACGTTGCAGCTGTGTTCGTGATAGGAAGATACGTGCCACTGCACGTGTGGATATTTTAAACTAATTGGGGACGGAGGTTTTTTAGAAAAACCCCGTCCCCAATTAAAATCAGGGTGTCCCCAATGGATTTTTGTGGATAACCCGCCGATGATTGTGGAAAATGGGGACAAAGGACGGTATAAGAATGGAAAAAGGGACAGGGCAAATTCATTTGGGGACGGAGGAAATTCGAAAAATCTCCGTCCCCAACAACCCGGCCGCCGGTGCTAGGCGTATCAGGCTGGTTATTGCTTATGACGGAACGGATTACTGTGGCTGGCAGATTCAGCCTAACGGTATTACAATTGAAGAGGTGCTGAATAAGGCTCTTAAGAGGCTGACAGGGGAGGATATCCATGTTATAGGTGCGAGCAGGACGGATTCAGGGGTTCATGCGCTCGGAAATGTGGCTGTTTTTGACACGACATCTTCCATACCGCCGGAACGGATGTCGTATGCACTCAACCAGAAGCTTCCAGAAGACATTGTTATTATCCGCTCGGAGGAGGTTCCATCCGGCTGGCATCCGCGATATAGGGACGTAGTTGTTAAGACATATGAATATCATATCTACAATGCCCCGGTGAAGAATCCGCTCAGAAGAAGGACAAGCACGCATATTTCATTTCCCCTTGATGTGCAGAAGATGCAAAAAGGAGCTGAGTATCTCATGGGAGAGCACGACTTTGCCAGTTTTTGCAATGTGCGCACTGATGTGCAGGACACGGTACGGACGGTGACAGAGCTGCAGATTATTTGTGACGGACCTGAGATCGTTATACGGATTACGGGAAATGGATTTCTTTACAATATGGTTCGAATCATTGCCGGGACATTGATACGGGTAGGGCGGGGATTTTACGAACCTGAGAAGGTCAGAGAGATACTAGAGGCAAGAGAAAGGACCGAGGCGGGAGTGACGGCTCCCCCAAATGGCCTTGTATTGGTGGGGATTGACTATGGAGAATAAGATTTATTTTGACAATGGAAGCACATCTTTTCCTAAAGCACCGGGTGTTTCGCAGGCTGTAGCTGCACTTTTGGAACAAGGTGCGTTCAACATTAACAGAGGGAGCTACGAGGGGGCATATGAAGTCGCGGATAAGGTTCTGGATACGCGGATGAGGCTGGCCAGGCTCTTTCATGCGAAAAGTTCGAGGCAGGTGGTATTTACACCGGGAATTACGTATTCGCTGAATTATTTTATAAAAGGATTTTTAAAATCTGGCGACCATGTACTTGTTAGCGGTATGGAGCATAATGCGGTCATGCGTCCGTTAAGGCAGATGGAAGTACAGGGAGTTACTTATACGGTGGTACACACGGACGAAGAAGGCAACGTACTGCCCGAGGATGTGGAAAAAGCTGTTAAAAACAACACCCGGGCGGTCATCATGCTGCATGCTTCCAATGTTTGTGGAACAATCCTTCCAATCAGGGACATCGGTGAAATATGTAAGAGACACCACCTTTATTATGTGGTGGATACCGCACAGAGTGCGGGAACGATTGATGTGGATATGCAGCAGATGAACATCGATTTTCTTACATTTACAGGACATAAAGGTCTTCTTGGACCACAGGGAATCGGAGGGTTCCTTATATCGGATGAACTGGACGAATACATGGTTCCGTACATAGCAGGGGGGACTGGCAGCCAGTCGGACGTGCTCGATATGCCGGGGCGGCTTCCGGATAAATATGAAAGCGGCACGATGAATCTTCCTGGAATCATAGGACTGCATGCAGCGCTGGCCTTCATAGAAAAAGAAGGGATTCAAAAGATACACAAGAAAAAGATGGAGCTGGCTGGTTATTTTCTGGAACAGGTAAAACAGCTTCCGGACGTGAGTATCAAAGGAAAGCAAGGAATGCAAGACCGAGTAGCTGTAATATCTCTGGATTTTACAGGGCGGGACAATAGCATCATTACCTTCCGCCTGGAACAAGAGTATGGCATTATGACGAGAGTTGGACTTCACTGCGCTCCAATGGCCCACAAGTCATTGCATACATATCCACAGGGAACCGTAAGATTTGCGTTCGGTACGGACAATAAAATAGAAGAAATAGATTGCTGCGTCTCCGCATTTAGAGAATTATTATCAATATAGAAAAGACAAATAATTAAATATTCATATTAAAAAAACAATAAGCTATAATTTCAGATTATATTGCTGTGATACGGGGAAAGTGTTACGGTTATATTAAATTGTCAAAGGGGTCAGACCCCTATGGTGCATAGGGGTCTGACCCCTTTCGAAAAAGGAGGAAATTATGGCTGATTATCATGAAATGTGGAAAGATCTGGGGATGGATGTAGAGACGCATGACCAGCTGTGTGAGGTACTGCCGCAGGCATTTGGTGACGTATACCTGTCACAGGAGAACAGGCCGGAGGGGATGGATTATTTCAACTTTGTCGTAGCCGAGATTCACGGCGTCCGTCCGGCAGAACTGATGGAACATCAGAAAAAGGGGGGCAAGGTATTCGGCACGTTCTGTGTGTATGTCCCGGATGAGATTGTGTTTGCAGCAGACGCTATCGCCACGGGCCTGTGCGGCGGCTCGCAGTTCTGGGTTCCAGGCGGGGAGAAGGTGCTGCCGACCAACACTTGTCCGCTGATAAAAGCGTCCGTGGGTGCAAGGCTGGACCGTACTTGTCCGTTTTTCAGGATTGCTGACATGTATGTGGGTGAGACGACATGTGACGGTAAGAAAAAGGCATGGGAGATTCTGTCCGAGGATGTCCCGGTACATGTGATGAACCTTCCACAGATGAAACGTGCCAAAGATGTGAGGGCATGGGCGGAAGAGATTGAGGAATTTAAAGAAAAGGTGGAAGCGTTCACCGGCAATAAGGTGACAGCAGAGAAGCTTGCCGCCGGCATACGTCTGATTAATGGGAAGAGGAAAGCGCTGCAGCGCCTCTATGATTTCAGGAAGAATGAAAAGCTTCCTGTCAGCGGGTGTGATGCCCTGCTCATATCTCAGATTGCATTCTACGACGATCCGGCCCGGTTTGCAGAAATGACGAATCAGCTCTGCGATGAACTAGACAAGCGTGTAGAGAAAGGCGTCAGCGTGGTGGCAGACGGGACAAAACGGATTATGCTGACCGGTACGCCGCTGGCAATTCCAAATTGGAAGCTGCATAATATCGTGGAGACAAGCGGCGGTGCCGTAGTCTGTGAAGAAATGTGTACTGGTACCCGCTATTTTGAAAATCTGGTGGACGAGTCCCAGATGACGGTGGAAGGCCAGATCCAGGCATTGGCAGAGCGTTACATGAACATCAACTGTGCCTGCTTCACGCCGAACGAAGGCCGCATAAAAGATATACTCCGTCTTGCAAAGGAATACAATGTGGATGGCATCATCGATGTCAACCTGAAGTTCTGCAGCCTGTATGACACAGAAGGCTATTTTGTTGAGCGGGCTATGAAAGAAGCAGGAATCCCGGTCCTTGGCATTGAGACGGACTATACAGACAGCGATGCGCAGCAGCTCCGCACAAGGGTGAGTGCATTTATTGAAATGTTGAACAACGCTTAGGCAGAAGAGAAAGGTAAGTGGTTTGATGAATAAGACACAGCATTACGTATTATTTCCGAATCACGACAATGGCATGAGATTACATAAGGAGCTTAAGGCAGAGGGGGTCAGGGCAGTCATCGCACCGACTCCCCGGTCCGCGAGCAAATGCTGCGGCATATCTCTGCTGATTGAAAAGGATGATATAGAAACGGTGAAAAGCTGTATCGCGGTACACGATATAGATATACTGGATATCGTGGAAATCGTAAGGGATATAAATCCCAACAGGGACAAATATTGTTAAATGGAGTTCGGATTATGGATTATGTAGGGATTGATATCGGTTCAACTGCCTCTAAGGTGGTGGTGAGAGGCGGTGCGGATAATTGCTTTGTCCTCCCGACCGGATGGAGCAGCAAAGAGACCTCGCTGGCAATTAAGGATAAGCTGAAAGAAGACGGGATTGATGTCCTGTCGGAGGAGACAAAGGTCGTAGCTACGGGCTATGGGCGTGTGGCTGTAGAATTTGCAGATTATGTCATCACAGAGATAACATGCCATGCAAGGGGCGGACGCGAGATTGCAGGAAATGACTGTGCCGTCATAGACGTGGGGGGACAGGATACGAAGGTAATTATCGTCCGGAACGGGATGGTACAGGACTTCCTCATGAATGACAAATGTTCTGCAGGGACAGGGAAGTTTCTAGAAATTATGGCCAACAGGCTCGGCATCGCTTTGCAGGAATTATTTGATCTGGCGGAGACCGGAGAAGTTCTTTCCATAAGCTCTCTCTGCACCGTATTTGCAGAGTCCGAGGTCATCAACTATATCGGGGAGGGCCGTAAAAGGGAAGATATAGCGGCAGGAGTCGTAGATTCGGTAGCAGCTAAGGTGGCCCAGCTGTGCAGAAAGAAGGACCTCCCGACAAGAGCCATATTGACAGGAGGCCTAAGCGGCAGCAGCTATTTTACAAAGATTCTGTCCGATAAGGTAGGACAGACGGTGGAACCGACAGAATATGGAAGATATGCCGGAGCACTCGGAGCGGCATTTTTAGCAGAGGAGAAGTCAAGATAATTGACTTCTTTTCAATTGTATAAAATGCAATAATTTCTTCAAATCGGCAAAAATATTTTGAGGAAAACCGCTTAAATCCGAAAAAAGGCTATACAAGAAGTGTATTTGTGATAATATATAATTACTTATCAAATCTGTGGGAGGATTGAAAATTATGGAAATGTTGTTGAAGCTGGTTCCTGTTTTTGGGGTTCTTGCTTTGCTTTTTGCCGCATATCTCGCGGCCAAAGTAAGCAGACAGGAAGAAGGAACCGACAAGATGAAAGAAATTGCCGGCGCAATCAGTGACGGTGCCAAAGCGTTTCTGACGGCAGAATACAAGATACTTGTATTCTTCGTGGCTGTTCTGTTCGTGCTGATTGGTGTTGGAATCGGCAACTGGATAACGGCGGTGTGCTTCGTGGTGGGGGCATTATTCTCTACGCTGGCAGGGTATTTTGGTATGCAGGTTGCGACGAAGGCAAATGTAAGGACAGCCAATGCGGCTAAGACAAGCGGCATGAACAAAGCACTTTCCATCGCATTTTCCGGAGGAGCAGTCATGGGAATGTGCGTGGCAGGGCTCGGAGTGCTCGGAGTGAGCGTAATATACCTGATTACCGGCAATGTGGAAGTGCTGTCCGGATTCAGCCTTGGTGCATCTAGCATCGCACTTTTCGCACGTGTCGGAGGAGGAATCTATACGAAGGCGGCCGATGTAGGAGCAGATCTCGTAGGTAAGGTGGAAGCCGGGATTCCGGAAGATGACCCGCGTAATCCCGCGGTTATCGCTGATAATGTAGGTGATAATGTGGGTGATGTGGCGGGTATGGGTGCCGACTTGTTCGAATCTTATGTCGGAGCACTGATATCAGCGCTCACACTTGGAATCGTCTATTTTAAGGCTCCGGGAGCCATATTTCCGCTTATCATAGCCGGTCTTGGTCTTGTGGGATCTATTCTGGGTACATTTTTTGTCAGAGGAGATGAGAAGTCTAATCCACATAAAGCATTGAAGATGGGAACATACGCCACAAGTGTAATTGTCGTTGTGGTGGCATTTATATTCAGTAATTACTTTTTTGGAGATTTTAAAGCTGCTATCGCCATCGTGGCAGGACTTGTCGTAGGTCTGCTCATCGGCATCATCACGGAAGTATATACTTCCGGTGATTACAAGTCGGTGAAGGAGATAAGTGAGCAGTCCGAGACCGGGGCGGCTACGACAATCATAAGCGGTCTGGCAGTCGGCATGAAATCTACGGCAGTCCCGATTCTGTTCATCTGTGTCGGCATCTTCGTCGCATACCAGGTGTGCGGTCTCTATGGCATCGCGCTTGCAGCGGTAGGCATGCTTTCCACTACAGCGATTACGGTTGCCGTGGATGCATACGGTCCGATAGCAGACAACGCGGGCGGTATCGCAGAGATGTCCGGCCTGGATCCGGATGTGCGTAAAATTACAGATAAGCTGGATGCGGTCGGCAATACGACGGCAGCCATAGGCAAAGGCTTCGCCATCGGTTCAGCGGCCCTTACGGCACTTGCGCTGTTCGTATCATATGCGGAGGCAGTGAACCTTAAGACGATAGATATACTGAACAACCGGGTAATCATAGGCCTGTTTATCGGAGGCATGCTTCCGTTCCTGTTTTCCTCTATGACGATGCAGTCTGTCTCCAAGGCGGCCTATCAGATGATTGAGGAAGTAAGGCGGCAGTTCAAGTCCATGCCCGGTATTATGGAAGGAACGACAAAGCCAGACTATAAATCATGCGTTGCCATATCAACGACAGCAGCTTTGAAAGAGATGCTCGTACCTGGCATCATGGCGGTGGCGGCTCCGCTTATCATTGGAATCGTGCTCGGGCCTGCGGCGCTTGGAGGTCTGCTTACGGGTGCTCTTGTAACAGGCGTGCTCATGGCAATCTTTATGTCCAATGCCGGAGGTGCATGGGATAATGCAAAGAAATATATCGAAGACGGCAACCACGGAGGAAAGGGCAGCGAGGCCCATAAAGCGGCAGTTGTCGGCGATACGGTCGGCGATCCGTTTAAGGATACGTCTGGTCCGTCTATCAATATACTGATTAAGCTGATGACAATCGTGTCGCTTGTATTTGCGCCACTGTTCTTGTCAATAGGCGGAATATTATAAGAAGATAAAAGGCACAGGGCAGCGGAATAAGCTGCCCTGTGCCTTTTTTAGTAATCGTAATCATTTATACAAATAGTAATGGCCTTAACTGTTTATAAATTTAGTGATTATTTCTGCAGTTAGTTCAGCGTTTGACGCAATCGCTGGGTGTCCCCGTGTTTTGAAAGAATGTATGACATATTTTTGCGTCCTAATCTTTGCTCGACATCCGATTGGCATGGCGTAACGTAATAACAAAAATACATCATATAGAAATCACATTACTTCTTTTATCCCTGTGCGACAACAATGAGTCGTCTGCTTTCTTCGCTATAAGGGCTTCTGTCATAGTCGCCATATATCTGTATATTACCAAATCCGGCTTCTGACAGAAGCCGCCTGTAATCGTCATCCAGTATAATCTTATAGACGATATCATATCGGCTGCTTTCCAGCCGTTCTTTTGAATGATACAGATCGATAACGTGTATCGTCTGAAACTGATTGTCATGTTCCTTCACAAATATCCGGGAAAAATCCTCTCTGTTCACAACGACTTCTATGGGTGGAAGTGACAATGTATAAGGTGTCGTACCCTGGGTCAACACGAGCAGGCCATTCGTTCTTAACCGGTCCTTCATGGACTGGAGTGCCGTGACAAGGTCTTCATCGGTATGCAGATGGGGCAGTGATGTCGTAAGGCAGACGACAGCGTCAAACTGTTCTGCAAATGCCCGCTCCAGATACCTGAAATCACATTCAACATTGTATTCGGTAAATAACTGCTGGAAAAATGACCTTTCACGCCCAAGGTAATTCTCAATGCTTCCAAATTCATCGTAGTCATAGGCGAACTCCTCGTAGAGATCTTTCAACCGTACACCTCCCAGATCATTAAGAATATTGTTTCTTGTAGACAGCTTGATTGTATCACATGTAGTTCTATATTGCGATGTTAATATTTCCGTACGGGCCTGATATATTTCCAGAACCGCTCCGGATTAAAATAAAAGTAAATCATTCTTCCACGGGTCGTATCGAAGCAGTATTCTGTTTTTTTTATGCAGAATCCAATTTGGGACGTAACCTTTTTCAAAAAGGCTACGTCCCAAATGAATGTTATATGACTACATTTTACTCAGTGCTGCTTCGTCGGCTACGACAATCACATCATTGTGCATCTGCAGGATTGACGCCGGCACGGCCGGCGTCACGGGGCCGTTCACAACTTTGGCAAGGATATCGGCCTTGTCGCTTCCGCTTACGACTACGAGAACTTTCCGAGCCTGCATGATGGTTTTGATTCCCATCGTGTATGCCTGCCTTGGTACATCCGCTTCTGAGGCGAAGAAGCGTTTGTTAGCTTCTATCGTGCTCTCTGTCAGGTCTACGCAGTGCGTCTCTTTTTCAAATTCGTCGGCCGGTTCGTTAAAACCGATATGTCCGTTATGACCGAGGCCGAGCAGCTGCAGGTCGATGCCTCCGCAGCCTGCGATAATGTCATTGTATGCCTGGCAAGCCTTGCCGGAATCAGCTTCCAGCCCATCGGGCACGAAAGTACGTGTCTTGTCGATGTTGATATGGTCAAACAGGTTATGGTTCATAAAGTAACGGTAGCTCTGGTCATGGTCAGGACCGAGCCCCTTGTATTCATCCAGGTTGACGCTTGTAACGTCAGAGAAATCCAGATCTCCGTTTTCATAAGATTGAATCAGGTGCTTGTACGTACCGATTGGCGTGGATCCTGTAGCAAGACCGAGCACGCAGTCCGGCTTCAGTATCACCTCGGAAGAGATGATATTGGCGGCCTTGCGGCTCATGTCCTCATAGTCTTTTGCTCTGTAAATTTTCATAGTTTTCTCCATTTCCTTTCTTTTTTGATATAAGTACAGCCTGAAACGGCCAGCTGCAAGGAGCTATTCCTCTACTAATTAGTATAGCAACAAGTGAGCAGATTTCAACAAATAAATATGGAATCGAAAGAAGGTACGTGTCATTGTGCAATTTTAACAAAAGAATGCATAAAATAACGTTCATAGAGACATGTTAAAAGGAAAAAGATGAAAGAACTTTCAGAACATCTGTGATGTATTGAAAATAAAAACATGTAGGCCTATACTTTATATCAGACAGAGCAAGGAGGAAGAGGAACATGGATGAAAGAGTGAAACAATTAGAGGGAAAACTGATAGTATCCTGCCAGGCACTTCCGCATGAACCGCTGCATTCTTCATTTATCATGGGAAGAATGGCGCTGGCTGCCAGAGAAGGAGGGGCTTCCGGAATTCGTGCGAATACAAAAGAGGATATTGCTGAGATAAAGTCACAGGTAGAGCTTCCGGTCATCGGAATCGTGAAGAGAGATTATGAGGGCTGCGGGGTATACATCACGCCCACCATGAAAGAGATGGAAGAGCTGATGGAAGTGAAGCCCGAGATTATCGCCATGGACGCGACAAAGGACATGAGACCGGGCGGCGTAACGCTGGATGAATTTTTTGCACAGGTAAAGGAACGATATCCTGACCAGCTGCTCATGGCAGACTGCTCCACCGTGGAAGAGGCTGTTCACGCGGATGAGCTCGGATTTGACTTTATCGGGACGACGATGGTCGGCTATACAAAACAGAGCAGACATCTGAAAATAGAGGAAAATGATTTTGAGGTTTTGAGAGAAATCATAGCAAAAGTAAAGCACCCTGTTATCGCAGAGGGCAATATCAACACACCTGAAAAGGCAAAGAGAGTGATTGAACTCGGCGCTTTTGCCGTAGTAGTTGGTTCCATCATTACAAGGCCCCAGCTGATTACGAAATCATTTGCGGATGTATTGGAATAGACAGGTAACAATATAACTGAGATATTTAAGTAAAAGGAGAAATGTATTATGAGAAATCTGGACAAGTACAAAGGAGTTATACCAGCATTTTATGCCTGTTATGATGAGGCCGGCAACATCAGCCCGGAAGGTGTACAGGCGCTGACACGTTATTTTGTGAGCAAGGGTGTCAAAGGCGTATACGTGAACGGCTCATCAGGAGAATGCATCTACCAGAGCGTAGAAGACAAGAAGACTGTCCTGGAAAATGTGATGGAGGCCGCACAGGGGAAGCTGACCGTCATTGCACATGTTGCCTGTAACAATACGGAAGACAGCAAGGTGCTGGCAGCCCATGCGGAAAGCCTTGGCGTAGATGCCATAGCCGCGATTCCGCCGATTTATTTCCGCCTGCCTGAGTATGCCATAGCTGAATATTGGAACGATATCAGTGCTGCCGCCCCGAATACAGATTTTGTCATCTATAACATACCTCAGCTCGCTGGCGTGGTTCTTACGATGAACCTGTTTGCAGAGATGAGAAAGAATCCCAGAGTCATCGGCGTGAAGAACTCATCTATGCCGGTACAGGATATCCAGATGTTCAAAGCTGCTGCGGGAGAGGATTATATCATCTTCAACGGGCCGGACGAACAGTTCATGAGCGGGCGCGTCATCGGTGCAGAAGGGGGTATCGGCGGAACGTACGGAGCGATGCCGGAGCTGTTCCTTAAGCTGGATGAACTTGTGCGTGCAGGCAAGATGGAAGAGGCGGGGGTATTGCAGTATGACATCAATTCTATCATCTACAAGATGTGTTCTGCACACGGCAATATGTACGGCGTCATCAAAGAAATCCTTAAGCTAAATGAAGGCCTTGTGCTCGGCGGAGTGCGTAAGCCGCTGCCTTCTCTTGCCAGAGAGGATATGGCCGTCGTAAAAGAGGCGGCCCAGATGATTACAGATGCGAAAGCGAAATATCTATAGGATTATACTTTAGGAGGAAGAGAAGATGCAGGGTTTTACAGTCATTGATTTGGTTATTCTGATTGTATATTTGGCAGCGGTATTATTCGCCGGCCTTCATTTTGCCAAAAGAGAGATGAAGGGGAAAGAATATTTTAAAGGGGACGGGACTGTGCCGTGGTGGGTGACTTCCGTATCTATCTTTGCAACTTTGTTAAGCCCCATATCCTTCCTGTCTCTTGCAGGTAACTCATATGCAGGGACATGGATCATGTGGTTCGCCCAGCTCGGTATGCTGCTGGCAATCCCGCTTACGATCAGATATTTCCTTCCGATATACAGCAGACTGGATATCGATACGGCGTACCATTATCTGGAGCTGCGGTTTGGGAGCAAAGGGCTGCGCGTGCTAGGTGCGGTCATGTTCATCATCTACCAGGTCGGACGTATGTCCATCATCATGTATCTGCCGTGCATGGTACTTGGAAGCCTGACGGGAATCAGCGTAAACGTGCTCATCATCATCATGGGTGTCATAGCCATCATCTACTCATACACAGGAGGGCTCAAGTCCGTGCTCTGGACCGATTTCATCCAGGGTTCAGTCCTTCTGATAGGCGTAACCTTTGCCCTTATATTCCTGCTCGCCAATATCGACGGTGGAATCGGTGCTATCTTCCATTCCTTCTCGGCGGAGCACAAGTTCCTCGCAGTGGACCAGCCTATATTTGACATAAATATATTAAAAGACAGCGTGTTTATCATGATTGTAGGAGCCGGGCTCAATACGATGGGTTCCTACGTATCCAGCCAGGATATCGTACAACGTTTTACGACAACGACCGATACGAAAAAGCTGAATAAGATGATGCTCACGAATGGAGCACTTTCCATCTTCATCGCGACAGTATTCTACCTTATCGGTACAGGACTGTACGTGTTCTATCAGCAGAACGCGCTTCCTCCGGCAGCGGCACAGGATCAGATATTTGCGTCCTATATCGCATTCGAGCTTCCGGTAGGTATCACGGGACTTCTGCTGGCGGCCATCTATGCGGCATCACAGTCCACGCTGTCTACCGGACTCAACTCCGTGGCATCCAGCTGGACTTTGGACATCCAGGCAAGGCTTACGAAGAAGGAATTAAGCTTTGAGAAGCAGACGAAGATCGGACAGTACGTGTCACTCATCGTCGGTATATTTGCCATCGCCGTTGCCATGGTGCTGGCAAACGGCGGCGTGAAGTCCGCATATGAATGGTTCAACGGTTTTATGGGACTTGTACTCGGTATTCTCGTCGGGACATTTATTCTTGGAGCATTTACGAAGAAGGCCAACACATTTGGGGCGGTTGCAGCGTTCATAGCAGCGTCTGCCGTCATGGTAGGTATCAAATATTTTGCGCCTGCAGGAAGCGTATCTATCTGGTCTTATTCCCTCATCTCCATTGCGGTATCACTTGTGGTGGGTATACCGGCAAGCCTTATCTGGAGAAAAGTAAAGGGTGACGACAGCACTCCTGCGCCGGATACGACCGTATTTAAAAATTAGTGAGAGAAAAGGAGGAGTCCGCAGACATGATTTTTGGAAATATCCGTAATATAGAGGAATATACGTTCCTGGAGAGCCAGGTAAAAGAATGTTTTGCCTATGCCAGAGAACATGATTTAAAAGCATTTGAAAAGGGGAGTCATGAGATAGATGGAGACAGGCTGTTCGTCAATATCGCAGAGTATACGACGACAGAAGCCGCGGACCGGTTCTGGGAAGCGCACAGGGACTATCTGGATATACACGTTATGCTGACAGGTCCGGAACAGATAGATGTAAACTTTATCGAAAATATGGATCAGAAAGATTATGTGCCTGCGGATGATTTCCTTCCTATGGATGGGGACAAGAATGGCCATGTAGTGCTTGACGAGGGCGATTTCCTTATCTGCTATCCACACGATGCACACCGTACGGCAGTTAAGGCAGGTGAGCCTGCGGCAATCAAAAAGGCCATATTCAAAGTACGCATTCATTAAAGAAGAGGAGGGTCAGGCTTCTGCGCCAGCGGGGGCCTGGCCCCTTCGGACATGGAGGAGAAGTCCGTGGCAGCGTCGGGGCGGCGGATATGCAGGGGCAGGAGATTGCAGAAAATATTGTCTTATATTATAATGATAACAGTGGCAAAGAGGCTTAGGAGATTATATGAAAAAATATGTAAGCATAGATATAGGCGGTACGGCTATCAAATATGGAGTCATTGATGAAAGCGGCCATATATGCACGAAGCGCGAGAAGAAGACGGAGGCCTGGAAAGGCGGTCCTTCTATACTGGGCAAAGCGTCAGACATCGTTGGGGAATTTGTGAATCAGGAAGAAATGGACGGCATATGCATATCTACCGCCGGAATGGTAGATACAAAGAAGGGAGAAATCTTCCATGCCGCCCCGCTCATACCGGATTACGCTGGTACGCGGTTCAAAGAGGTACTGGAAGAGCGGTTCGGGATTCCGTGTGAAGTGGAAAATGACGTGAACTGTGCGGGTCTTGCAGAGTCCGTGTCCGGTGCGGCCGTGGGCAGCAGAAGCACGCTTATGCTTACGATCGGAACCGGAATCGGCGGCTGTATCATATTGGACGGCAAAGTATACCATGGTTTTAGCAACAGCGCCTGTGAAGTCGGATATATGCATATGTGGGGCAGTGATTTCCAGACACTCGGCGCGGCCAGCATACTGACGAAAAAAGTGGCAGACAGAAAAGGGGAGCCTGTGGAACACTGGAACGGCTACCGCATTTTCGAGGGTGCCGAAAAGGGGGATGAAGTGTGCGCCGGGGCGATAGATGAGATGGTAGATATTCTTGGCATGGGAATCGCCAATATCTGCTATGTGCTGAATCCCCAGACCGTAGTGCTCGGGGGAGGCATCATGGCGCAGGAGGATTATCTGAAAGAGAAGATAGAGGCCGCCGCTGCCCGGTATCTTATTCCGAGCGTGGCGGACCATACGACGATATGCTTTGCGAAGCACAGGAATGAAGCCGGGATGCTTGGAGCCTTTTACCACTTCAGGGGGAAGCAGTCCGAAAAGGTACAGAAAGTGGGAGATTAGGCAGAGATAAGGCTGGTGGGTCATGGAATATTATGTGAAGTCTGTAGTACCGTTAATCGAATCTAACTATGATAATTTTACGACCGTGGAAAAGAACATTGCAGACTTTTTCATCCAGAACAGGAAGAAGATGGACTTTTCTGCCCGGGCGGTCGCCGAGCTGCTCTTTGTATCCGAGGCTTCCCTTTCCAGATTTGCCAAGAAGTGCGGTTATCGGGGGTATCGGGAGTTCGTCTATCAGTATGAAGAGACATTTGTAGAGAAGAAGGAATCTATCACTGGCAATACGAGAATGGTACTGAACGTATACCAGGAGCTGCTGAATAAGACGTACAGTCTTGTGGATGAAGTGCAGGTTGCCAGAATCAGCCGTTACCTGAACCGGGCGGCCAGAGTGTTCGTCTGCGGTATGGGGAGCTCCGGGCTGGCCGCGAGGGAGATGAAGCTCAGGTTTATGCGTATCGGTGTTGACATCGATTCCATACAGGACAGCGACCTGATGCGCATGCAGGCAGTATTTCAGAATGAAACATGTCTCGTATTCGGCATCAGCATAAGCGGTGAGAAAGAAGAAGTGCTGTATCTGCTGAGGGAGGCCCATGGAAGAGGAGCGAAGACCGTGCTGGTGACGGCCAAGAACAACGAGGCGTTCGACAAGTTCTGTGACGAGGTGCTGCTCATCCCGTCTCTTAAGCATCTGAACCACGGAAATGTTATCTCACCCCAGTTTCCGATACTCGTGATGCTGGACATTATCTATTCCTATTATCTGGAACAGGACAAGTACGAGAAAGAGACGCTGCATGACAATACGCTGCGGGCGCTGCAGAAGGATAAGCCTGAGAAATATATATAAAAGAGAGGAACATTCACATAGAGAGGAGAAAAGGTATGTTAATTAAGAATGTAAAAGTGTTTACAGAGGAAAAGACATTTGAAGACGGTGAGATTATTATCAGGGACGGCCTCATATCCGAGGGAGAAGGGGAGGCAGGGGAGGTCATAGACGGAGAAGGCTGCTATGCCATACCTGGTCTTATCGATATTCATTTTCACGGGTGCAAAGGCTATGATTTCTGCGATGGCACGAAGGAAGCGATTCGTGAGATTGCAAAGTATGAAGCCTCTGTCGGCGTGACGGCCATGTCCCCGGCTACGATGACGCTTCCGGTGGAGACGCTTGAGGAGATTCTCGCTACTGCCGCCGCATACAAAAAGGAGGCAGTAGACGGTGCGGACCTCATTGGAGTAAATATGGAAGGGCCGTTTATCAGCAAGGTGAAAAAGGGGGCCCAGGATGCGACATATATCATCCCGTGCAGCAAGGATATATTCCGACGTTTCCAGGCCGCGGCGCAGGGGCTCATCAAGTACGTCGGCGTGGCGCCGGAGGAAGAGGGGGCGCTGGAATTTGTCGAGCAGGTGAAGGATGAAGTGAACGTATCCCTGGCGCATACGAATGCGGGATATGATGATGCAAAGGCGGCCTATGATAAAGGCGCATGCCATGCCGTACACCTCTACAATGCGATGCCGCCGTTTACACACCGGGCACCGGGCGTCATCGGAGCCGTATCGGACAGCGGGCACGTCATGGCAGAGCTGATCTGTGACGGCGTGCATATCCATCCGTCTGTCGTGCGCGCCACGTTCAAGATGCTCGGCGCTGACCGGATTATCTTAATCAGCGACAGTATGCGTGCAACAGGCATGCCGGACGGAGAATACACGCTCGGCGGCCTTGCGGTAGATGTGACAGGCAACCGGGCGACACTGGTATCAGACGGCGCTCTGGCAGGTTCGGCTACGAATCTTATGGACTGCCTGCGTACGGTGGTAAAAGAGATGGGGATACCGCTCGAGACCGCTGTTGCGTGCGCGACGATGAATCCGGCAAAAAGCCTTGGAGAGTACGGCAAGTATGGTTCTATCACACCGGGCAAGAAGGGCAATGTGGTATTGCTTGACAAGGACCTGAACCTGAAGGCTGTCATCAAAGATGGGAAAAGGATATAGAAGAAATGTACAGAAGAGAAGGGGCCTGCCTCGTCTGCGGAAGAGATCTTGAATACTATGACAAAGCGATAAAGCTGGAATGTGCTCTGTGCGGGCAATGCTTTGAAAGCCGTTCTGCCTGTACAGACGGACACTATGTCTGCGACCGCTGCCATGCTGAAAAAGGGATTGAAGTGATATCAGATACGTGCAAAAGGACGGCTTCACGCAATCCGATAGCCATCATGCAGGAGATGATGCAGAACCCGTTCATATACATGCACGGGCCGGAGCACCATGTGATGGCAGGCGCTGCTCTTCTGGCAGCCTATCATAACTGCGGCGGGAATATTGACTTATCAGCGGCCCTTGAGGAGATGAGGGCGAGAGGTGAGGAAGTGCCTGGCGGGGTGTGCGGTATGTGGGGCTGCTGCGGCGCGGCAGTCAGTACAGGGATATTCATGAGCATCGTCACAAAGGCGACACCCCTGACGGGCAGATCCTGGCAGCTGTCCAACCGGATGACGGCAAGGGCGCTTGAGGCGATTGCCGTGCTTGGCGGTCCGCGTTGCTGCAAACGGGACTGCTTTACTGCCGTAAAAGAAGCAGCTGCAATGGTGAAGGAGGCATTTGACACAGAGATGGAGCTTCCGCAGAAGATAGAATGTGGATTTTTCATGGAAAACAAACAGTGCCTGGGGCAGAGCTGCCCGTACCATCCCTCTGCACAGAAATAGCTCGGTTTGAAATTACTTCTTGACAAAAAAACAGAAATACGTTACCATTTCAGACAAGCAAGATAAGATAATGAACAAAGGCTTTGAAAAGAAGAAGTAGCGGTCCGCACACCCATACAGAAAGCAGCCGGAAGATGAGAGGCGCATGAAAGAGCAGACGGTGAATACATCTTGGAGCCGCACACCGAAACCTCGTTATCGGGAGGAGAGTAGGCTGTGACGCAAGGCATGCGTTAACGTGCATAAGCTGTATGAAGTGCAGCTTTCAGAGACCGGAAGCGTAAGCTTCAGGTGAATCAAGGTGGTATCACGGGAATTAGACCTCGTCCTTTCTATAGGGACGAGGTTTTTTGTCGGAATTAGCAAAGGGGTCAGACCCCTATGGCCATAGGGGTCTGACCCCTTTGCTAATTCACGATATTATCTGACAATTTTAAATTTTATAAGGAGAGATAAGCGATGGGAATTTATGAGGAATTGCAGGCGAGAGGTCTGATTGCACAGGTTACGGATGAGGAAGAGATCAGAGAACTGATTAACAATGGGAAGGCGACGTTTTATATCGGGTTTGACCCGACGGCGGACAGCCTTCATGTAGGGCACTTTATGGCGCTCTGCCTGATGAAGAGGCTGCAGGATGCCGGCAATAAGCCGATTGCCCTTATCGGCGGAGGGACTGGCTATATCGGGGACCCGTCCGGGAGGACGGACATGCGTTCCATGATGACGCCGGAGACGATACAGCACAACTGTGACTGTTTCAAAAGGCAGATGAGCAAGTTTATTGACTTTTCAGAAGGCAAGGCGCTCATGGTGAACAATGCAGACTGGCTGCTGGATCTGAACTATATCGATATGCTCCGCGAGATTGGCCCGCACTTTTCTGTCAACCGGATGCTGGCTGCGGAATGCTACAAGCAGAGGATGGAGAAGGGACTTACTTTCCTTGAGTTCAACTATATGATTATGCAGAGCTTTGATTTCTACATGCTGTACCAGAATTATGGGTGCAACATGCAGTTTGGCGGTGATGATCAGTGGGCCAACATGCTTGGAGGAACTGAACTTATCCGCCGGAAGCTTGGAAAGAACGCATGTGCGATGACCATCACGCTGCTTCTGAACTCAGAGGGAAAGAAGATGGGCAAGACGCAGAACGGCGCGGTATGGCTTGATCCGGAAAAGACTTCTCCGTTTGACTTCTACCAGTATTGGAGAAATGTTGGGGATACGGATGTGCTGAAATGTATTCGTATGCTGACGTTCCTGCCGCTGGAAGAGATTGACAAGATGGATTCCTGGGAAGGCGCACAGTTGAACACTGCCAAAGAAATTCTTGCCTACGAACTGACAAAGCTCGTTCATGGCGAAGAAGAGGCGGACAAAGCGCAGGAGTCTGCAAAAGCGCTGTTCAGCCAGGGAGCCGCCGCACAGATGCCCACGGCAGAGATAACAGCCGCTGATTTTGATGATGGATGCATCGATATCCTTACACTTCTGCTAAAGAGTGGCCTCGTGCCGTCCAAATCAGAAGCGAGACGTGCGGTACAGCAGGGGGGCGTGGCTGTGGACGGAGAGAAGGTCACGGACATCCAGGAAGTATTTGCTTCAGATGCATTTGCGGGAGAAGGCATGATATTAAAAAAAGGCAAGAAACATTTCCGCAAGATTGTGTTAAAATAGTTTTAACGGCAGATGGCCGCTAGAAGGAGGAATGTATGATGGCGTTTAAAGAAACTGCAATCGAAGATCTGAGCTTTAATCCGTTCGAGAAGATATCAAAGCAGTGGATGCTTATCACTGCGGGAGATGAACTCAAATCCAACACGATGACCGCAAGCTGGGGCGGTGTCGGAATCATGTGGGGAAAGCCGGTAGTGACTGCGTATATACGGCCCCAGAGATATACGAAGGAATTTGTGGATATGAATGACACATTTACCATATCTTTCCTTCCCCAGGAGCAGCGTAAAGCGCTGAACGTATGTGGAGCCGTGTCGGGACGCGACGTGGAGGATAAGTGGAAGGAAGCCGGCCTTCATCCGTACTATGTAGATGATTCTGCGGCAGTGGAAGAGGCGGAGATGATATTCGTCTGTAAAAAGCTGTATGCACAGGAAATGTATCCCGAATGTTTCATAGAAACGGAATGTGATACAAAATGGTATCCGGAGGCGGACTATCATACGATGTATATTGCAGAGATTACAAAAGTTTTAGTAAAATAATGGAAAAGGATGTTGATTCGAGTGTAATATTCAAATCAACATCCTTTTTTGATAGATTTCCCTGCTTTTGTGCGAAGTAATAAGTGTAGGGACGATACACCTGCGCGGGGTAGAAACTATGAAGATAACGGAAAGCAATTATGTAGAGCAGCTGAAAAAGCACGATGAGAAGGCGCTCATGTATGTGATAAGTGAATATGGCGGTATGCTGAATGCTATAGTATGTACACGTCTCAGACTTTTGAAAGACTATCAGGAAGAGTGCCTCAACGATGTATTTCTCGGAATCTGGAGGAATATCGGCAGTTTCAACATGGAAAAAAGCAGTTTCAGAAACTGGTGCGCTGGGATTGCCAGATATAAGGCATTGGATTTCCTCAGAAAATACTACCGGGAAATTACATTTGAGAATATTGACGATATGGATATTCCGAAGGCCGACGAGGAGCTGGAACATATTGCGGAGCAGGAGATATCCGAGGAGCTGGAGCAGATGCTTGATTGCCTGAACGAGACGGACAGAGCAATTTTTATCAAGCTTTATATGGAAGAGAAGGATTTGGATGAAGTAAGTGCGGAGACCGGACTGAAAAAAGATGTCATCTACAACCGTCTGTCCAGGGGAAAGAAACGTATCCGTTCCATGTACGGAAGCAGGGAGGTGTAGGAGATGAAAAATATTTACGATTATATGAATGATATCAAGACTGATACCGGCCAATATACGTCTGAAACATTTTCACAATTGGAATCAAAAAGATGGCAGAAGAAGATGCGAAGGGAAATACGCGGACCGAAAAGGCGGATATATGCTGCATGTGCTGCCTGCGCGGTCCTATGCATAACGGCACTGGCAGCAGGCCCGTTCAGAGGGCAGGTGAACGCCGCCATGAAATCCGCGTCTGAGAGTATCAGCAGATGGCTTTCATCCGGCAACTGGGAAAAAGACGTATCCCCGTATGAAACTGTGGTCAATACGAAGACAGAGAGCGATGGCATAGAAGTGAAGCTGGAATCAGTAATTTTAGATGACCGTCAGCTAATGATAACCCTGACCCAGAAATATCCGGACAAAATAGTAAAGCAGGCAGGAGAAGAGCTGGAAAGCATTAAATACAATGTAAATAGCGGGTATGCCGTCAATGTAAATAAGAACCGAACATTTGATGATATGCGTAAAGAGTTAAAGAAGACAATGGAAAAAGAAGATATGGAGAAAATGAAACTCCCGATTCTTGTGGCAGAGATCTATATGAATGATGAAAAGCTCAGCGGCATGGAGCTGATCCATCCGGTTGAGGCGGAAAACGGCAAAGTCAGGGTCGTCTATGAGTGTGAACTGGAGAGCGGAAAGCTTGATATGAGCAAGGAGATTGCCACAAGGATAGAACTCCAGGACGCCACCGGAATCAGCGATGGAAAATGGACATATGCATTCAAAGCGGACGGGCACGAGCTCCTGGCAGATACGACAAGCGTTACCCTGGATAAGGAAGTAAGTCTGCCAGATGGAAAAAAGATAACGCTGACAGAATATAAGCATAATGAAATAGGAACATATATCTATTATACAGGTGATACAAAAGGCCTCAGGCTGGAATTGCGCGGCAAAAATGACCGGGGTGAAATCGTATGGTTCCAGGACTACGGAGCATTCGAAGACGGCTGCGGTAGATTCAAATTGTACCAGGTCAACGAAGTGAGGGCAGAAGGAGCGGAAAACATGGCATTGTCCGTCTACTCCCCGCAAAAAGACGAAGGTGAAACAGCTGCAGTCTACCGCCAGTATGGTGAAGAATTCACCATACCGACGAAATAGGGTACAGGGCATATCACATTTAGGTACACCACAAAGTCCAATTTGGGACGTAACAAAACTCAAAAGGGTTACGTCCCCAATTTGATATATTGTACGCTGTAGGGCGGCAGATTTATCTGTCCTTCTAACTTTACCTCTTGACCGGACAGTAATTCCACGGCATCGCCTTCAAAACTGTTGTGGGCAGCTATATATGGCTGGTCTGCCGCATTTATGACAACTATCATCCGTTCGGATCCGGAGCTGCGTTCGAAGATGAGCTGATGGTTCTGGATAACTATATTTTTATAATCTCCGCTGCAAAGTGCTTCGCTCTTCTGGCGGATTTGAATCAGTTTTTTGATGTATCCGGTCAGTTCGTTCGGCTTTGGCTGCTCGAAGCATGGCCGCAGGGCATAGTCATTATCCGGCTGTTTTTCACCCGGTTCCCCCCATTCGCTGCCGTAATAGATGCATGGGATTCCCGGCATGCCAAGAAGCAGGCCGTACGCCAGCGGAATATGGTTCTTATTTGTAAGGATGCTTGCAATCCTCGCCACATCGTGATTGTCTACAAAAGTAATGAGGTGCTTCCCTCTATACAGGCACCACTGATCAGAGCCGTACTGCCTGTGGAGGGAATGTGCAATCTCAAACATGTTCATAGAATTGAAGCTGGAAAATATTCCTTTGTAGCATTCGTAGTTCGTACAGCTGTGAAGCATCTCATCGTTGACAATCTGATTATAATCCCCGAACAAGACTTCACCTATAAGAGCAAATCCAGGTTTCATCTCTGTCGTATATGACCGAAGCCTTCTCATAAAATTATGGTCCAGGCTGTATGCCACATCGAGACGCAGCCCGTCGATGCCGAATTCATCTACCCATCCACGTATGCAGCCAAGCAGATAGTCCGTGACAGCCGGATTCTGAAGATTCAGCTTGACGAGTTCAAAATGGCCTTCCCATCCCTCGTACCAGAATCCGTCATCGTATCCGCTGTTTCCGTCAAAACTGATATGGAACCAGTCCTTGTAAGGGGACTCCCATTTCTTTTCCTGAACATCTTTGAATGCCCAGAATCCGCGTCCCACATGGTTGAATACCCCGTCCAGTACAACTTTTATCCCGTGTGCATGGAGGGAGGCGCACACTTCTTTGAAGTCGTCATTCGTGCCGAGACGGCAGTCTATTTTAGTATAATCTCTCGTATCATATCCGTGGTTGTCAGACTCGAATATCGGATTCAATATAATCGAGTCCACTCCGAGATCCTCGAGATAACCGGCCCATTCCTTCAGCTTAAGGATACGCGGCACGCAGATTCCGTCGTTAGATACCGGAGCCCCGCAGAAGCCGATAGGGTAGATTTGATAGAACACACTGTTGTAAGCCCACATAAATAATACCTGCTTTCTTTAAAATATGTACAAGGCGCCAGTCTGTACAATACATGAAGCATGTTACAGACGCCATAATAAGTATAACATATAAAAGGGATGGGAAAAAGGAGGCAAAAGTATTGTAAAAGCACAAAGCCTGTACTATATTTGGTGGTAGATACTTCGTTATATGAGGGAGTAATGAAAGGAAGATCGATATGTCTGAGAAGATGATTTGTACGATGGATTATGCTTCACTTGTAGGCCTCTTTGTAAGAGCAGGGCTGGAAATCCGCCCGGAAGATCCTGCGCCCGAGGGTCTGCTCACTTGCTTTGAACTGCTGGAGGAAGAAACGGGCAGAAGAATCGGCGCTGCGGGCCTCGTATATGACAAAGGGGCATATATTCTCAGATGCGTGGCGGTCGAGGAAGAATACAGGGGCAAAGGATACGGCAAGAGGCTTGTCCGCGCGGTTATGGATGAGGCAGAAAAACGGCAGGCAGACAGAATCTGGCTCACCGCCAAAGTGCCGGGGTTCTACAGGAAGTTCGGCTTTACGGAAGTTCCAATGGAAGATGCACCTTTCGAGACAAAGTGCATTACTTGTCCACAATACCACAATGGCTGCGACTCCGAAGTGATGGTATATTATTATAAAGCGAAGAGATGAGTATGGGATTGCATTAACCTGTCAGCTTGCTGTATAAAAGACATTGAAGTTCCACTTTCTTAGAACCGATTTCCAGTATGATATCCCTTTCGCCTGCACGCACGAATCCCCTGTGTTCATAAAACTGATACGTACAGGCATTATCGGTATATAGAAAAACTTCTTTCCCCTTTTCCCTGCGTTCAAATTCGCGGAGCAGCAGGCTGCCGGTTCCTCTGGCGGTGCTTTCAGGGTCGGCGGCCAGAAAGATGATTTCACCATCCGGGATTTTGCTGCTGCGATACTGCAAAAACAGTTCCCTGTTTGCCTCATCATAAACGCTCACTCCGTCTTTGGCGAAGAGATGCTGCAGAATATCAAATACTTTAACATAGAATAATTTTCCAAAAGTACGATATTTTTTATCTTCTCCCTTCATGTCCGCAAGCAGGACTCCGGCAAGTTCATCTTCCGCATATGCTGCGATCACCTGCGTAGCCCTGTTCAATTCCAGATACCAGAAATATCTCCCATATAACTTCAGCAATACTTCGCTGTCCATATACCAGTTGAAGTGCATGCCCGTATTGGCAAATGCAATGGCCTTTCTGTAATCTTTTTTTCTTAATTCTCTGATTTCTAAGTTCATAAAGCGTTCCTCCATAGAATGGTGTTTAATAAAAGGGGCCAGACCCCGAAGAAGGTCTGTCCCTTTTTAAGAGGGGTCTGGCCCCTTTTGTTCCTTTCGTTTTAAGAAAACAAGGAACCAGATAAGCAGGATGATTCCCTTGCATATGCTGGAGATGGTTATGCTCCACCAGATTCCGTTCAGTCCGAGCACCGTTCCGGTGAGCAGCATGGCAAAAGGAATCCGGGCGGCTGTCAGCACGATGCCGACGACGGACGGCGGTACCGTACGTCCAAAGCCTGCGAATGCCCCTGCAGTCGTAATCTCCACGCTCATGAACAGCTGTGATACGCCGAGAATCATGAGATAATCCACGCCCATCGGCAGGACGTCCGGCTCTGAGATGAAGATACGGAATATGGGCGCCGGGCAGAGGATGAGCAGCAGCGTACAGATGACGCCCCACACGAGGACTACGCCCATGGCTGAAGTATATCCCTTCTTGATTCGGGCACGGTTGCCGGCCCCATGGTTCTGCGCCACGAAGGAATTGACAGCGGCAGCGAAGCCCTCTGCGGTCATCCAGGAGATGGACTCAATCTGTGAACCTACCTTCTGGACGGCGATAGCGGCATCCCCGTATCCGGCCACGAGCCGGGCGATAATCATGGACATGCCAGTGAAGATAATACTCTGTATGGAAGTCGGCAGCCCAATCTTGATAACCGGCATCATATACTTCCTGCTCGGCTTTTCTGTGACCTTCATATTACGAAATACCTGCGTGTCCTTTGACGCAAAGTAAAAGAACATCAGTGTAACAATGAACTGCGCGATTACCGTAGCAATGGCGGCCCCCATGACTCCCATCTCGGGGAAAGGGCCGAGTCCGAAGATAAGGACAGGGTCGAGCACGATATTGATGACAAGGCCCGCCGAGGTTGCCAGGAAAGATGAGCGGCTGTTGCCAATCGCGGTAAGTATGCCTGTAAATGTCTGGTTCAAAAAGGAAAATATAACAAAACCGCACGTAACCTGCAGATAAATTCTGGCATCAGCGATGACGGCAGAGCTGTTCAGCCGGAAGAACCCGATAAGAGGGCCATTCAGCAGAACACAGAGAAGCCCGTATATGATGCCGCAGAATGCCGTGAGCTGGAACGCATTCGCCGCATAGCGTGAAGCGTCGGCCTTCTGGCCGGCTCCAAGTGCATGTCCGACATTTACCTGACCGCCCATCTTCGCAAGCGTTGCAAAGCCGTTAGAGAGCCACATGTACATACCTGCAGCGCCGACCGCGGCTACGGCGTTGCTTCCGATACGCCCAATCCATATCATATCTGTCAGATTATAAGCCATCTGTACGAGTGAGGTTGCCATAATCGGCAGGGCCAGCCGTGTCAGGGAGGACAAGACGGGTCCATGTAATAAATCAACATTTTTTCTCATTTCCAAATACCCCCAAGGTAAGATATTATAACATAAAACAGCCTGAAAAAGCAAAGGACAACGAGAGAAAATGCAGTAAGAAATGGCGAAATATGGATATTTATGTTATTATATTGTTGAATGATTTCAGGAGGTTGATATCAGATGATACACATTGATTATGAAACTTGTACCGGGTGCGGCGCCTGTAAGAGAGACTGCCCGGCCAATGCAATTAAGATAGCGGAAGGGAAGGCAGCTGTATGTAAAGACTGTCTGCACTGTGGACACTGTGTCGCCGTCTGTCCTGTAAATGCAGTGTCCATCCCGGAGTATGACATGGCTGAGGTAGAGGAATACGAGAAAGAAAAGTTCACCGTAGATGCGGGCCATTATCTGCGCGCGGTAAAGTTCCGCAGAAGCATCCGCAGCTTCAAGCCGGAGAAAATCGGGCGGGATAAGGCAGAACGTGTACTCAGCGCAGGCCGTTATACTGCGACGGCAAGGAACCGCCAGGCGTGTACATACGTGTTTATCCAAGACAGGCTGGATGAGTTCAAAGAGCTTGTCTGGAAGGAGATGCCTTCTATATTGGAAAGCCTGAAAGAAAGTGCGCCGGAATATGCTAGGACATTCGAGTACTTCTATATAAAATGGAAACGGAATCCCGAAGATGACACATTCTTCTTCAACACGCCTGCGTTTCTCGTGATTGCTTCAGACAATCCGCTGGACGGAGGGCTTGCCGCGGCGAACATTGAAAACATGGCCGTGGCGGAGGGCATGGGAGCGCTGTACAGCGGGTATATGATGCGGGTAATCAGCAGCAGCCGCATCCTTCAGGAGTGGCTGCAGACAGGCGGCAAGCGTATTTCCTGCTGCATGCTGCTCGGCTATCCGGCTGTTACATACAGAAGGACCGCGCCCCGGAAAAAAGCTGACATTATCTGGAAATAGATGGCATAAAAAGGTTAAAAAGAGGTTGACACACGTGGGTGCGTATAATATAATAAAGCAGTATGACATGAGATGAATCAGTTTGAACCAAAGCCCCGGAGCAAACTGACTTCTGAATATAATAATTTTAATTGGATGTTAATTATCACAGGAGGTTAACCAATGAAGACTTATATGGCCAATCCAGACAAGATTGAAAGAAAATGGTATGTAGTTGACGCTGCGGGATATACATTAGGACGTTTAGCATCAGAAGTAGCTAAGGTTTTACGAGGAAAGAACAAGCCGCAATTCACACCGCACATCGACACAGGTGATTATGTAATCGTAGTAAACGCAAAAGACATCAAAGTGACAGGCAAGAAGATGGAGCAGAAGATGTATTATAACCATTCCGACTATGTAGGAGGATTCAAAGAGACTACATTAGAAGTTATGATGGATAAGAAACCGGAAAAAGTGATTGAACTTGCTGTAAAGGGAATGCTTCCAAAAGGACCTTTGGGAAGATCAATGATTAAAAAGCTTCACGTATACGCCGGACCTGAGCACGAGCAGCAGGCTCAGAAGCCGGAAGAGCTGAAATTTTAAGGGAAGGTTTGAAAGGAGGATATAGAAAGTGGCTAACGCAAAATTCTATGGAACAGGAAGAAGAAAAAAATCAATCGCAAGAGTATATTTAGTACCTGGAACAGGCAACATTACAATAAATAAAAGAAGCATCGACGAATACCTCGGTCTTGAGACTTTGAAGGTCATCGTACGCCAGCCATTGGTTGCAACAGAGACGGACGGTAAGTTTGATGTCATCGTCAATGTAAAGGGCGGCGGTTACACCGGACAGGCAGGAGCAATCCGCCACGGTATCGCAAGAGCACTTCTGCAGGCAGATGCAGATTACAGGCCGGTACTTAAGAAATCCGGATACCTGACACGTGATCCTCGTATGAAAGAACGTAAGAAATACGGTCTCAAAGCAGCACGTCGCGCTCCACAGTTCTCAAAGAGATAATCAATTGCATATTTTATTGCATGGTAAACCCACAAACATTGTGTTTGTGGGTTTTTTTGGGTGATAACGGTGGTAAACTTATATTGTCAAGCATATATAGTCAACTATATATGCTATAGAATGAAAACATTTCCATTGAAAGATATCTCTGTTTTTAAAGAGGCCTGTACAGTGATGAATGATACATTGGCATGGGATATCAGGGGAGCCGAGATAATACGAAATGTTTGGATATTGACCCGGACACACTGTATGAATTACTGATGGCGGTGGAAAAGATAGCATAATATATGGTTTGGTGACAGTATGCGCACATATGAGCGTATTATTGCATGGTAAACCCGCAGACATCAAGTTTGTGGGTCTGCGGCCTGTTCGGCCTGAAAGGCTACAGCATTTTTTATTAAGACACGCTCCCCAGAACTTGTTATAATATTAAAAGGCATAGGGAGGCGATATAATGGAAAAGCAAAAAGATGTTGTACAAGAAGTCATAGATTATATAGAAACGAATTTGGAGGAAAAACTTGACTTAGACCATATAGCCGAAAAAGCAGGCTATTCGAAATTCTATCTGAACCGGATTTTTGCAGAATATACAGGTGTCACGATTCATAAGTATCTGCAAAATCGCAGGCTGACGGTGGCCGCAGAAAAGCTGGTTAAAACAGATAAGCCAATCATAGAGATTGCCTATGATGCAGGATATGATACACAGCAATCATTCTCATATGCTTTTAAGCAGGTGTATCTATATCCCCCTAAAGTTTACAGGGATATGGGGGTTTTCCTGCCGATACAGAGCCAGATTTCTATGAGCTGTGCTTCTATCTTCAGATATTACAAACACAATACTAAAGTCGAGGAGATTGCAGCATGAGTACAATACCTTATGTTATTGAGCAGACGAGCCGTGGAGAGAGGAGTTATGATATTTTTTCACGACTATTGTCAGATAGAATTATCTTTCTAGGAGAAGAAGTCAGCGACACTTCTGCCAGTCTGGCCGTAGCACAAATGCTTTTTCTCGAAGCGCAGGACCCCGACAAGGATATTCAGCTGTATATCAACAGCCCGGGCGGTTCTGTATCGGCGGGATTTGCAATTTATGACACCATGCAGTATATCAGATGTGACGTTTCAACCATATGTGTGGGACTAGCGGCAAGCTTCGGCGCGTTCCTGCTGGCAGGTGGTACGCATGGCAAACGTATGGCATTAACCAATTCGGAAATTATGATACACCAGCCTGCTGTACATGGCAATGGTATCAAGGGTCAGGCCAGTGATATAAAAATAATGTCTGAACATATTCAAAAAAACAAGCAGAGGCTAAATCGTATATTGGCAGAAAATACCGGACATACAATAGAGGAAATCAAGCGGGATACTGAAAGAGACAATTTCATGAGTGCAGCGGAGGCATTAGAGTATGGTTTGATTGATTCCGTTATCTCTAAGAACAGTAACGAATAAGGTCTGCCATCCTCGTTCCCTTGTTCTTCATATGGCACAGCCGCCTGTGCAGCTTCGCGCTGCACAGGCGGCTTTTGCTATACCTGTAAAATATAAAGTAAACAGCATATAACAGTTGACAACAGATGCACACTGTTATATACTGTTTATACAAGGAGGGATGACATGAAGTTGATTATAAATAATTCATCCATGCAGCCCATATATGAACAGATTGTCACCCAGATCAGAGCGATGATCATGAGAGGTACATTAAAGGAAGATGAGATGCTGCCGTCTGTCCGCGTCCTGTCCAAAGAATTGAGAGTAAGCGCGCTCACGGTAAAAAAGGCATATGATGCCCTTGAACAGGAAGGATTTGTCGTTACTGTCCATGGTAAAGGAAGCTTTGTGGCATGTGCCAACCAGGAACTAATGCTGGAGGAAAAACGCAGAGAGGTAGAAGCCGATTTGGAAGCGGCAATCCGGAAGGGAAAGAGCTGTGGGATGAATCATAAAGAAATTACAGAATTATTTCAAATTATCTTGGAGGAATAGCTATGCTGGTGAAGATGGAACATGTGAAAAAACATTATAAGGGCTTTGAACTTGACTGTTCGCTACAGGTCCAAGAAGGAAGGGTGACCGGGCTGATAGGCCCCAATGGCGCCGGCAAGAGTACGGCCTTTAAAGCGATACTGAATCTGATAGATGTAGACGCGGGCGGCATTGCAGTGCTTGGAAAGGCAAACGACCGGCTCACCCAGGATGACCGGGAACAGATTGGCGTCGTGCTTTCTGATTCGGGATTCAGCGGTTACCTGTCGGTAAAAGATATCATACCGGTAATGAACAGCCTTTACCGCAGATTTGACCGGGCAGCTTTTGAGAACTTGTGCAAAGAGTTCAATATTCCGTTCGACAAGAAGATAAAGGAATTCTCTACAGGCATGAAGGCGAAGCTGCAGGTAATCAGCGCTATGTGCCATGACGCCCGCCTCCTCATCATGGATGAGCCGACGGCAGGACTGGATGTGATAGCGCGGGATGAGCTTCTGGACCTGCTTCGTGGATATATGGAGCCAGGAGACCGTGCTATCCTTATCAGCTCCCACATATCCAGTGATCTGGAAGGATTGTGCGATGACCTGTACATGATTGACGGAGGGAAGATCATACTCCACGAGGAGACAGATGTACTGCTCGATGAATACGGCGTGCTGAAGCTGACAGACGAACAATATGAAAAGCTGGATAAGGAACATATACTGGCCTGGAAGAAAGAAGGGTTTGGCGTGAGCTGCCTGACTGCCCAGAAGCAGTTCTATATGGAGAACTATCCGGGGATAGTGATTGAAAAAGGAAGCATTGACAAAGCAATTACAATAATGATTCGGGGTGAAGCATAATGAAAGGCTTATTAATTAAAGATATCAGATTGTTAAAAAACCAGAAGCACTTTTTCCTCATCGTCTGTCTGGTAGGTGCCATGCTGATGTTTACGAGCGAGGAACCGTCCTTCGTAATCAGCTACACGACTTTTGTATTCTCGATGTTTACACTGAGCTCCATCAGCTATGACGAATATGACAATGGGATGGCTTTTCTGTTCAGCCTTCCCATCAGCCGGAAGAAGTATGTAAGAGAGAAATATATATTCGGCCTTCTGCTCGGGGGAACGGCATGGACGGTTGCAACGGCCGTAGTATCTGCCTATATGATGTGGAAAAAGCAGGCTATAGACTGGACGTCTTGGCTTGCCACGGCCTGCATATATCTGGCGCTGTTTCTGGTATTTCTTCTCATCATCCTTCCGATACAGTTGAAATTTGGGGCAGAAAAGGGCAGGATAGCTATGCTGGGGGCAATGGGAATCATATTCTTGTCAGCATATGCAGGGGTGAAGATTGCAGGTAGGATTGGTATCGATATTGACACTGTACTTATGAGATTTACAACGGCAGGCACAGGAGAAATTGTCGCGGCATCAGCAGCCGTCTGCTGTGTGCTGGCAGTGATATCATATAACATTTCTCTGGGTATTATGAAAAAGAAGGAATTCTAATGGTGCATACCGGAATAAACTAGTGTATAATATAGTTAAATATGGATTGGTGGAGACGGCGTGGCCGATAATTGTATAATGCTTCTTCCTGTGCGGTACTGCTGCACAGGAAGAAGTTTTTTCTATCCAATCGTGACAGCCAAAGGGGGAATTGATATGGGAGAAGGTCAGGAGACCGCCCAGTATGACAAGATGACAAAGACTCCGGTACCGAACCTGATAATTAAGCTCGGTATTCCGACGGTGGTGAGCATGCTCATTACGAGCATATACAATACTGCAGATACCTATTTTGTCAGCAGGCTTGGCACGAGCGCAAGCGGGGCGGTAGGTGTCGTATTCAGCCTGATGGCCGTGCTGCAGGCATTTGGCTTTATGTTCGGGCACGGAGCCGGGAGCATCATATCAAGAAAGCTTGGCAAGAAAGATACTGAGAGTGCCAGCAGATTTGCATCGACAAGCTTCTTTCTGTCCATGGCGGCCGGCGCGGTGATAGGTGCCTGCGGTATCACATTCCTGACACAGTTCATGCGTCTGCTCGGAAGTACAGAGACGATACTGCCGTACGCGAAGCAGTACGGGTTCTACATATTGCTGGCAGGGCCTTTCATGACAGGAAGCTGTGTGCTGAATAATATCCTCAGGTATGAGGGCAGGGCAGCCTATGCCATGGTCGGCCTCACCGCCGGGGGAATCCTCAATATGGCAGGCGACCCGCTCCTTATGTTCGGGCTGAACATGGGAGTGGCCGGAGCGGGGCTCTCTACGGCAATCTCGCAGATGATCAGCTTCCTGATTCTTCTGGCTATGTTTTTGGCAGGAAAGACAGACAGCAAACTTTCGGTGCGGCTCATAACAAAGGACATTCATGATGTGGCACGCATCATCACCACCGGTTTCCCAAGCCTGATCCGGCAGGGATTGGGGAGCATATCCACCTTGCTGCTGAATCACCAGGCGGCAGTATACGGAGATGCCGCTGTAGCCGCCATGAGCATCGTCAACAGAATCTGTATGCTAATCTTCTCTGTCGGTCTCGGTCTTGGCCAGGGATTCCAGCCGGTTGCTGCATTTAACTATGGTGCAGAAAAATATGACAGGGTCAAAAAAGGCTTCTGGTTCACAGCGGCGGCCGGAGAGGTGGTTATCGGCACTCTGGCTGCAGTATGCCTCCTCGTATCATCGCAGGTGATAGGAGTATTCCGTGATGACCCGGAAGTTATCCGGATTGGCGTGTTCGCCCTGCGGTGCCAGTGTATCGCGTGTTTTTTCCAGCCGGCGGCGGTATGTACGAATATGATGTTCCAGAGCGTGGGAGAGAGCGGGAAGGCTTCGTTCTTGTCGTCGCTGCGCAGCGGCATCTGCTTTATTCCACTCATATTGGTCCTGCCTGCGGTATTTGGCCTGAGAGGCGTGCAGACGGCGCAGACGGCAGCCGACATCCTGGCATTCCTCATATCTGCGCCGCTCGCCATCTCGTTCCTGCGTAAGCTGGACAGTAAAGAATAAAATAGTAAAATTAAATAATAATATTAAAAATGTCAATATAAAAATTAAAATAATTAATTATAATATTGACATTTTTGATTTATAGGGATATATTAGTAATATGAGAAAGGAAGTGGACGTATGAAAAAGGTAATCAGCCAGTGTCCGGTATGCGGCGGAGAGCTGAAAGTGACCCGCCTGAAATGCGCGGAATGCGATACGGTGATAGAAAATGATTTTACATTGAGCAAATTTGATTACCTCTCCGGTGAAGAGCTGTATTTTACCGAGACATTTATCCGGTGCAGAGGTAACATCAAAGAAGTGGAAAAGGAACTGGGCATCTCCTACCCGACAGTCCGGGCTAAGCTCGATGGTGTCATCAAGAAGCTTGGATATGAGGGAGATGCCGGCCAGGATGAAGAGATGCAGAAGCGCGAGGCCGTGCTGAAAGCGCTGGAGCAGGGCCAGATAACGGCAGAAGAAGCGATACGGAAGTTGAAATGAGAATAGAAATGAAATGAAAGGATAGGAAAGGAGCATTATTATGGATGAAAAATTAAGAATTTTAAAGATGGTAGAGGATGGTACGATTACAGCAGAAGAGGCTGCGGAACTTATGAATGCAATGGGAGTGGAGGAGACGAAACAGACGCCGGCCAGGATGAATTATGATAAGAAGATGTTCCGCATCATCGTGGATGGCAGCGGTGACAAGGTGAACATACAGTTCCCGGTCGGCGCTATTAAAAAGATACTAAAGGTGACGGGGCGGCTTCCGATTCCGGAGAAAGACCTGCAGGGAGTGAATCTGGAAGAGATGATGGATGCCATATCCGAGTGCCTGGACAGCGAGATAGAGGGCGACTTTATCAGCGTGGAGGCTTCAGATGGAACGAGAGTGAGAATATATGTGGATAAGTAGAGGGCAGGTATATGAAAATAATTATAAGGACGGAAGGGCTCAACCTCCGTATGCCGGTTCCGCTGCGAATGGCCGGGTACATTATAAAAAGGATTCCCCAGCCTGCCATCGACAAGATGTTAAGCGATGTCCCCGAACCGTACGCATGCCTTGCCACTAGGGAGAATCTGATTATGATCGTGGAAGAGTGCATGGATGTGCTGAGGGAAAACAAGGGGCTGGAAGTCGTACATGTGGAAGCAAAGGACGGCACGTTCGTATCCATCAGGCTGTGATATGACAGGAGGACTTATCTACCACTTACGTGCAAATAATTACCACTTGCCGGATTAAGGTTTACTTTCGGACCTCATTATGGTTATATAGGACCAGGGAGAGGGACAGATGAAGATACGAATTGAGATTGAGGACAATTTAAAAGAAGCAGAGATTATTATCCGAAGCAGCTCGCTGGATGAGGAAGTACAGAAAATCCAGAAGGCAGTCGCGGATATCGTATCCATGGAACAGAGGCTTGTGTTCTATAAAGGGGATACTTCTTATTATCTTTCGATTGAGGATGTACTGTTCTTTGAGACAGAGGAGAACGAAGTACATGCTCACACGAGAAAAGAAATATTCAGGACGAAATACAGACTGTATGAACTGGAAGAGATACTGCCCGGATTCTTTATGAGAGTATCCAAATCCACAATCCTCAACACGAGGAAGATCTATTCCATGACCAAGTCGCTCCCGGCTTCATGCACGGTAGAATTTCAGGGAACACATAAGCAGGCATATGTTTCCAGGTATTACTACAAGCCGTTAAAAGACCGATTAGAAGAAAAGAGGTAGACATATTATGAAAAAAGAACGAATATTCTGGGGATTATTTTTTATCGTAAGTGGTATCTTATTGATAGTAAGCCGTATGGGCGTGCTCGGTGACATAGGAGTATTCAGCCTTCTGCTCACTGTATTTTTTGTGGCCTGTCTCATAAAAAGCGTCGTCCACAGAAGCATAACAGGAGTGTTGTTTTCCATTGCATTCCTCTGCATCATTTATGCGGGCCCGCTGGGCATAGAGGCCATAACTCCGTGGCCGGTACTCGCAGCGGCGCTCCTCGGAAGTATTGGGTGCAGCTTTTTATATCATCCAAGGCGGAGCTATTATCATCATCACATAGACAGCGGGGAATCCGTAGAGACGGTGGATTGCGCGCAGATGGAGTTCTCCACGACATTTTCCGGGAGCATCAAATATGTCAATTCTGATGATTTCCAGAGCGCTAATCTTCACTGTGCGTTTGGCTCGCTTAAGGTGTACTTTGACAATGCCGTGATCCAGAATGGGGAGGCAGTACTTCATCTGGATGTATCCTTTGCCGGTGTGGAACTATATGTTCCGAGGAACTGGACTGTGGTCAACAAAGCAAGTGCGGCTTTTGGAGGCATCGATGAGAAGAACAGTAATCATTCCTCAGGGGGACCGGTCGTAAAGCTGACGGGTAAAGTGAGCTTCGGCGGGGTCGAAATCATATACGTATAAAAGAGGGATCAGACGATGAAAGTTGAAAAGCTCAGCCTGTTTCAGAATTTGACAGAAGACGAGATAAAGAGAAGCCTTCTCTGTTCCAAAGCATTTGTAAAGACGTATGGAAAGGATGAATATGTGTTCCGGCAGGAAGATACGCCGGAACACCTGTATTTTGTCCTGGAGGGGGAAGTGGAGCTTGGCCAGATAAATGCGCTTGGAAAGCAGAACTATGTGGATTTTGTTAGGGAAGGGCAGGGGTTTGGCGAAGTGGACCTCTTCCTGGAACATGAGAGTTATGCGTATTTTGCGGCTGCGAGAAAAGAGACGGAAGTGCTGGCGGTATCGAGACACTTCTTCTACAGTACGTGTGAAAAGAACTGCGCCCACCACAGCAGGATTATCTTCAACATGATGCGGCTGTTTGCCCAGGAGGCAGAGAAGAATGCTAAGAAAATCCATCTGCTTACGTGCGGGACACTGAGGCAGCGGATAGCCTGCTACCTGACAGACTTAAGTGCGGGGCGGGAGGAAATGAGACTTCCCATGAACAGAGAAGACCTTGCAGCATATCTGAACACTACAAGGCCTTCTCTGTCAAGAGAATTATCCTGGATGCAGGATAGAGGAATCCTTAATATTACAGGAAGAAATCACGTCCATATCCTAGATTTTGCTCTGCTTCAGGACGAGCTGGAAGGGATGTAAAAAAGTTACTCTTCTACGATGAATACATCCTTTCCGAGTCCGCAGATCGGGCATACCCAGTCGTCCGGGATATCTTCAAATGCGGTTCCCGGCGCGATGCCGCCGTCTGGATCTCCGACCTCAGGATCATACACATATCCACATGGTTCACATAAATATTTTTTCATTTTAACTACCTCCATATTATCTTTCTTATCATTATAGTATAAAGAAGGGCTACGCCCCGGCTTTCCAAAGTCCGTGCAGATTGCAGTATTCATAGGCCGCGATAAATTCGTCCCCGTCCTCCAGCGTGAAGACAGCTTTTGGCTCTTCACCTGGGGTAAGCCTGCGGTACTGTCCGCCCATCCTCGTCTCGATAAAGATGACAGTGATGGAGTGCTCCTCCAGCATCGGGTGTGAGACAGAACCTATGGATACTTCTACACTGTTTCCATTGATGGTTACGACAGGTACGTGCTTTTCCTGTGCCGCATCCGTCGTGTTCGCAGTAAGTTCCTCGATTTGTGGTGCTTTATTCTGCTCCGTGGCTGAAACAAGTTCCAAAAATATATTTTGAGAGTTCTGGTCTTTGTAAAAATTTCCCATGTAAAAACCTCCTTCATTTTATTTCATTTAGTTTATGTTCTTTCTGATAATAGAATACATAAAAACGAAAATGATTTCCGTAACATTTGTTACGAAATCCTAAAGTTTTGGATTTTAATAAGGCGAAAATATAAATTTCAATAAAAATAATTCCTATGTTTTTAGAAGCTTTAACGGGCAAAGGAGGAATAGAGCTTGAGGAAGGAGCTTAAAATGGATTCTACTGGCAGTTCGTATTTTGGTTATCGTTATCTTTATTCTTCTTTATGCTTATGAAGATAAAAAAAAGCAGGAAGCCATTTTCAGACAGGATGATCAGATGCTTTCTGATTATAGGAATATTATTCGTGGCAGGTGCAGTTTTGTTCCCGTTTTTTCCAAACTATGCAATGCCTAACTTTCTTCTGTTTTCTACAAAGGGTATATTTGTGGACGGGTGGCCGTTTATAGGTGGTATTGTGCTGATTCTCGTCAGCCAGATTATGAAATATGGTCTTAGATACCAGAAAAAAATCGATACGCTTATATAGCAGGAGGTAGAGGAATGGCGATAATATTACGGCTTGACCGGATGATGGCAGACCGCAAGATGTCATTGAACGAACTGTCAGATAAGGTCGGCATCTCTAATGTGAACCTGTCGAACCTTAAGACGGGAAAGGTAAAGGCGATAAGATTCTCTACGCTTGAGGCCATCTGTGATGTGCTGGACTGCCAGCCCGGAGACATATTGGAATATGAAAGGGATGAAAAATAATAAATCTTTAAGATTTAAGTCCCGCAATCTTAATAAAAGGCTGGTAAAATATACCTGTTGGATTGTTGTTGCCAACAGGTACATGTCATGCAGAAAGGAAGGGATAATCTGTGGAAATTATCGATCTTACCTATACGTTAGACAAAGATACTCCAGTGTGGCCGGGGACGCCGAAGCCAAGGTTCGGCAGTCTGTGCGGCTATGGAAATGACGGCTTCAGGGAAACTGCTCTGACGCTTACCTCCCACACGGGCACTCACATGGATGCGCCCGCCCATCTGTTTGCGAAGGGAAAGACGCTGGAACATTTTCCGGCGGCCCAGTTCCTGGGCAAAGCAGCGGTCATTGACTGCACCGGAATCAAAGAGGGCGAGTATATCACATGTAAATACATAGAACCGGTGAGAGAGCTGGCGGATGCAGCTGATTTTCTGCTGTTTTGGACAGGTTGGGAAGAGTTCTGGGGACAGGAGAAGTACATGAGACATTCTCCGGGGCTGGAGGCTGAAACGGCAAAGTATATTGCCAGGACCGGAAAAAAAGGAGTAGGTATAGATACGATGAGCATCGATGCGGCAGCCGCCAGAGAGCTTCCGGCGCATAAGGTGCTTCTTGGGACGAACCAGATGGTAATCATAGAGAACCTTTGCCGTCTGGGAGAACTTGGGTCCGGGCTCGTAGATTTTATCGCACTTCCTTTGAAGTATGAATGTGCGGATGGCGCACCTGTCCGGGCGATAGCACATATTTGATAAAAAACTGGACAAATTCTCATCTCCGGCGATACAATAGTAAAGATGAACAGTGAGAAAGGCAGGAGATTCTTTTGAGAGAACAGTTGACAGAAAGTGACGTAAGCAAAATAAAGGAAGAGATAGTATACCGCAAGCTTGTCGTGCGTAAAAAAGAGCTGGAGGCAGTGAAGGAAGCCAGAGCCCAGGGGGATCTGAGCGAGAATTTTGAATACAAGGCGGCGAAGCAGGACAAGAATCGGAACGAAAGCCGCATCAGATACCTGGAAAAGATGCTGAAGACCGCAAAAATCGTCTCGGATAAGTCTCGTGAGGATGAAGTCGGAATCAACAATACGGTGGTAATCTATTTTGAAGAAGATGACGAGACAGAGACGTACCGGCTCGTCACGAGCGTACGCGGCAATTCTCTGGAAGGGCGTATCAGCATAGAGTCTCCGCTCGGGAAGGCGGTTCTTGGACATAAGGCAGGGGACCGGGTCAAGGTGAAGACGAACGGAGAGGAGGGATACTACATCGTTGTAAGAGCTATTGATAAATCGACGGATGAGAGCGGGGACGAGATACGTAAGTTCTGATTTTTTCTTTCCTGTCTCAATCTTCCGTTGCAAATTCTGGAAAACGTAGTATAATGAAGGATGTAAAAACAACATAGCAACAAGGGGGGCTCGCGGAAAGCGGGCTGAGAGTAAGCTGTCAGTGCTTTGACCCGTAACCTGATTTGGATAATGCCAACGTAGGGATATAGCGTGAGTATTTTTAACGGATATGTCAGACTTTGGCATATCCGTTTTTACTATTTTAATATCAAAGGAGGAAGAAAAATGCTGGGAATCTGTTTGGACGAGGTGAGAAGACAGGGCACGCTCGTACATAACATCACGAACTATGTAACGGTCAACGATGTGGCTAACGTGCTCCTTGCCTGCGGGGGAAGCCCGATCATGTCGGATGAGGCGGAGGACGTAATTGATATCACTTCCATCTGCAGTGGACTGAATATCAATATCGGAACGCTCAACAAAAGGACGATAGAAGCCATGTTCATTGCGGGAAAGAAGGCGAAGGAACTGGGGCACGTCGCGCTGCTGGACCCGGTAGGTGCCGGTGCGGGCAGCCTCCGCACAGAGACTGCGTTGAAGCTGATGCAGGAGATAAGTTTTGACGTCATCCGGGGCAATATATCTGAGATTAAGACGCTGGCGCACGGAAGCGGCAGTACGAAAGGTGTAGATGCAGATGTGGCTGACGCGGTGACGGAGCAGAACTTGGAGGATGCCATAGCCTTTGTAAAAGCATTTGCTGCGAAAGCGGGTTGTATTGCAGCCGTGACAGGGGCCATCGACCTTGTAAGTGATGGCTCGGACTGCTACGTGATACGTAATGGCCGCCCTGAGATGGGAAGGATTACAGGGACCGGCTGCCAGCTGTCCGGCATGATGACGGCATTTGCAGCTGCTAATAAGGAGCAGAAGCTGAAAGCTGCTGCCGCCGCTGTGTGCACGATGGGACTCGCCGGGGAAATCGGATGGAGACATATGCAGGAAGGGGAAGGAAATGCCACGTACCGGAACCGGATTATCGACGCGGTATACAACATGGATGGAAAGACGCTGGACGAAGGAGCAAAGTATGAAGTGCGATAGAGAGAGTCTGCTGCTGTATGCAGTGACGGACAGAAGATGGCTTGGGGCAGATACGCTTCCCGGACAGGTAGAAGAGGCGATAAAAGGCGGGGCGACCTTCATTCAGCTGAGAGAAAAGAATCTGGATGAGGGCCGGTTCCTGCGGGAGGCGGAAGAGGTGCAGCAGATGTGCAGAAGATATGGCGTTCCGTTTGTCATTAATGACAACGTAGGTATAGCCGCCTCGATAGATGCGGATGGAGTACATGTGGGGCAGAGTGATATGGAGGCAGGAGATGTACGGGACAGGCTCGGACCGGACAAGATCATCGGAGTATCTGCACAGACAGTAGAGCAGGCGCTGCTTGCCGAAGAGCGGGGTGCGGATTACCTTGGCGTCGGAGCAGTATTCGCTACCGGTTCCAAAGCCGATGCCGTGGAGGTGGACCATGACACGCTCAATCATATCTGCAGGGCGGTAAAGATTCCGGTCATCGCCATAGGCGGAATTGATAAAGATAACATAGACAGTCTCGCCGGCAGCGGAATATGCGGCGTTGCGGTCATCAGTGCGATATTTGGCGCCGGTGATATCAGAGGGGCGGCCAGGGAGCTGAGGACTGCTGCTGAGAAGATGGTGGAAGTATGATTAAGGGAGCGATATTTGATATAGACGGAACGCTTCTCGATTCTATGCCTGTATGGGACGAAGCAGGTGAACGCTATCTAAAGTCGCGAGGCATCGTTCCGGAACGAGCGCTTGGAAAAAAGATGTTTTCCATGACGATGGAGGAAGGAGCCCGTTACCTGAAGGAGACATATCAGATTCCAGAGGGCACGACGGTCATTGCGGATGGAATCAACAGACAGATCGAGAAGTTCTACCTGTATGAGGCAGAGCTCAAGCGGGGGGCGGAGGACTTCCTTGCATATCTTAAGGGAAAGCCGGTACGGCTTACGGCGGCTACATCCAGCGACAGGTATCTTGTGGAGGCCGCTTTCCTCCGCCTTGGAGTTGAGAAATATTTTGACAAGATATTTACATGTACCGAGACCGGTGCGGGAAAGGATGAGCCGAAAATATATCTGGAGGCGGCCTTCTGCATGGGGACAAAGCCGGAAGAGACTCTCGTGTTTGAAGATGCATTGCATGCGATAGAAACATCCGCTGCATCAGGCTTTAAAACCGTTGGGGTATACGACGCTTCAAGCGGACACAGGCAGGAAGAGATTCGCCGGAAGGCACATATATACATAAAGGAATACAGAGACTTTGATACATTTTGGAACTCAGCATCTGTATGCTGATGTGAAGCGGCTGATTGGGGGCACCACCTTCAGCCGCTATATAAAATTAATGCTAGACACACACCCTCAGCTGTCATGAGGAGATATTACGAAGAAAAGAGGAAGAGAAATGAGAACAGCATTAACAATCGCTGGAAGTGATTCCAGCGGAGGCGCCGGCATCCAGGCAGACATTAAGACGATGACTGCGAATGGCGTATATGCCATGAGTGCGATAACCGCACTTACTGCGCAGAACACGACCGGCGTAACAGGGATAATGGAAGTAACCCCGCAATTTCTAGAAGAACAGCTCGACGATATATTTACAGATATCCGTCCCGATGCGGTAAAGATAGGGATGGTATCGGCGGGTCCGCTTATCAAGGTGATTGCCGCCGTGCTGAAGAAGTATGAGGCTAAACGTGTGGTTGTGGATCCTGTCATGGTAGCAACGAGCGGTTCCAGGCTCATAAGTGACGATGCCATAGAGGTGCTCAGGACTTCGCTCCTTCCGCTGGCAGACGTGCTGACTCCTAATATACCGGAGGCGGAAGTCCTCTCTGGAATGCGTGTAAGGACAGAAGAGGATATGGCGGCTGCCGCGGAATATATCGGCAGAACCTACCGCTGCGCCGTGCTCTGTAAAGGAGGACATCAGCTGCATGATGCCAATGACCTTCTGTACCGGGACGGCAGATGCCTTTGGTTCAGGGGGAGGCATATTGATAATCCGAACACCCATGGTACCGGCTGCACGCTCTCAAGCGCCATCGCTTCCAACCTTGCGAAGGGATATGGCATGGAGGCGGCAGTGGAGCGGGCGAAGGCGTATATCTCAGGTGCACTTGCCGCCATGCTGGACCTCGGGCACGGAAGCGGCCCGATGAACCACGCGTTTGACCTGGAAAGCGAGTTTATCGAGACCTTGGGTGAAGATAAGGAGGTATGGCTGTAATGGAAAAGAGACGAACTTCTATCTTTGAAAACGGTTTGATCTGGTTTGGCGCAGGAGTTTCCATTGCGGAAATCCTTACCGGCACGTATCTGGCACCTCTCGGGCTCGGGAAAGGGCTGGCAGCCATCCTCCTTGGCCATATCATCGGATGTACGATGCTCTTTTTTGCGGGGCTGATCGGAGCCAGGACAAGAAAGAGCGCCATGGAGACGGTTAAGATGAGCTTCGGACAGAAGGGAAGCCTGCTGTTCTCTGTTCTGAATGTACTGCAGCTTGCGGGCTGGACTGCTATCATGATATATGACGGGGCGCTGGCCGCAGACGGAGTGACGAATACAGGCGCGTGGATATGGTGTCTCATAATAGGAGCGCTCATCCTGCTGTGGATTGCCATCGGCATTACGAACCTTGGAAAGATCAACACGGTAGCTATGGCCGCTCTTTTCGTGCTGACGCTTATCTTGAGCAAGGTCATATTCTTCGGCGGCGCTCATGCAGGAATTATCTCAGCAGAAGGAATGACGTTCGGCGCGGCTGTGGAGCTGTCCGTAGCGATGCCGCTGTCCTGGCTGCCGCTGATCAGCGATTATACGAGGGAGGCCCGAAAGCCGGTAAAAGCGACGGCCGTAAGTGCCGTCGTATACGGTATCATCAGCTGCTGGATGTATGTGATCGGCATGGGAGCGGCCTTATACACAGGCGAGTATGACATCGCCCAGATTATGCTGAAAGCCGGTCTTGGTGTCGCCGCACTCATAATCGTTATCTTCTCTACGGTAACGACCACCTTTCTGGATGCCTATTCCGCAGGAGTATCCAGCGAATCTGTCTTGCCTGGGCTGAACGGAAAGCATGTGGCGGCAGTCGTGACAGCCATCGGAACCGCCGCCGCCATTCTGTTTCCAATGGATAATATCACGGACTTCCTCTACCTGATAGGGTCTGTGTTTGCTCCGATGATAGCGATACAGATAGCGGACTTTTTCCTGCTGAAAAGAGACAGCAGCAAGATGCAGGCGGATAAATCCAGTCTGCTCGTCTGGCTGGCCGGATTTATCGCGTACCGTATCCTTATGGACATGGATATGCCGGCAGGGAACACGCTGCCTTGTATGGTGATAACGGTCCTGTTGTCAATTGCCGCAAAGAAGATGACAAAGAGAGATGCAGATGCGGGAACACTGTCCGCATTAGATGATTGACTTGGCACGATGTATCTGATATAATCACAGCAGATTGTAACAGATGGGAGATGAAAGGATGAATTCAACTTTTTGCTAATAATGTATAAGCATAGAAAAGGCTGTCAGACGATACCCGCATATCGTTTCTCTTTGCTATGCACAGAGCAGGAAAGTTGATGCATCCATCCGTCTATAACATATACTGGTATCTTCCGGCCTGGCCGCCGGGGGATTGAGCTGCGTATAGAAGGCTGTAGGAATGTATTTTCCTGCAGCTTTTTCTATTAGTCACAATTGAAATGAATCGGACCTTTTGAATAGGAGGTACATGCATATGTCGATGATTAACGTAACAGACCTTAGCTTTGCTTATGAAAGCAGCTATGACAGTATATTTGAACAGGTGTCTTTCCAGATAGACACGGATTGGAAACTTGGATTTGTCGGGCGGAACGGCCGCGGCAAGACGACTTTTCTAAATCTGCTGCTCGGTAAATATGAATATGAAGGAACGATATCAGCCAGCGTGGATTTTGAATATTTCCCTTACGAAGTGGATGACCCGGACCGCATGACAATTGATATCGTACAGGAGAGGAAGCCTCACATACAGCTCTGGGAGATGATGCGGGAGCTGAATCTGATGGAAGTGGCGGACGACGTGCTATACCGGGAGTTTCGTACGCTCAGCCATGGTGAGCGTACGAAAGTGCTGCTTGCGGCATTGTTCCTTGGGGACAATCAATTTCTGCTCATAGATGAGCCGACCAATCACCTGGACAACAGTGCGAGGGAAGCGGTGGCCAGATACCTGAACCGCAAAAAGGGATATATACTCGTATCCCATGACCGGCATTTTCTAGACGCCTGTACCGACCATATATTGTCCATAAACAAGCAGAATATCGAGGTACAGAAAGGGAACTTCAGCACTTGGTACGCAGGGAAGGAAGCGAGAGACCAAATGGAGATGGAACAGAATGAGAAGCTGAAGACTGAAATCAAACGCCTTACAAGAGCTGCGAAGCAGACGGAAAACTGGTCCGACAAAGTAGAAAAGACCAAGAAGGGGCAGCGTGTGGCAGGACTGCGCCCCGACCGCGGCGCCATCGGCCATAAGGCGGCAAAGATGATGAAACGGTCTAAGGTGCTGGAGAGAAGGCAGTATTCTGCACTGGAAGAGAAGTCAAAGCTGCTGAAGAACATTGAAACAGCAGAGAAGCTGAAGCTGTATCCGCTTCAGTATCATACGGACCGGCTGGCGCAATTCAGAGACGTGTCTGTCCGGTATGGGCAGAAGGAAGTGTGCAGCGGCATTTCTTTTGAAATCCGACTTGGGGACAGAATCTGTCTGTCCGGGAGAAACGGGTGCGGCAAATCGAGCATCTTAAAGAGGCTCACAGGCGAGGACATCACCTGTGGCGGACAAGTGCAGATCGGGAGCGGCCTTAAAATATCTTACGTGCCGCAGGACGCTTCTTATCTAAGAGGAAGCCTGAAAGAGCTGGCTGACGATTATGAAATAGAAGAAAGCCTGTTCAAGGCGATGCTGCGCAAGCTGGATCTTGAAAGAATCCAGTTTGAAAAAGATGTATCCGACTACAGCGCCGGACAGAAGAAAAAGGTGCTGCTCGCAAAGAGCCTCTGCGAACAGGCGCATCTGTATGTCTGGGACGAACCACTTAATTATATCGATGTACTGTCTCGCATACAGGTGGAAGAGCTCATACTCAATGCCGGCCCGACAATGATATTTGTAGAACATGATGAGGCATTCCGCGAAAAGATAGCGACGCATGTCTGTACATTCTGACTATAAAAAAATGTCTTGAAAGACTTGGCATGAAGGGAAATCTGGTATAGTATTTTAGTAGTGTCAGCCGTCGCAAGCGTATAAGAGTCACGCCGTCTGCCAATACTACTGTTAAAAAGTGGAAAGGCGGAGATACGCATATGAATGGAAACGCAGAAATGTTAAATTATGTTTACCAGAATACACAGATGGGAATCGAATCTTTAAAGCAGCTGCTTGAGATCGTGGAGAATGAAGGGTTCAGAAAATGCCTGGAGAAGCAGCTTGGCGGCTATCAGGACATCAACACAAAAGCAAAGAAGATGCTGAATGAGAACGGCTATGACGAGAAAGGCATTCCGGGGATGGAGAAAATCACTTCCTACCTGATGATCAACATGAAGACGCTGATAGACAAGTCGTCATCCCATATTGCAGATATGCTCATCAAAGGAAGCAACATGGGCATCGTGGAGGCGACGAAACAGCTGCACCAATATGAAGGGGAGGCGGAGAAGGATATCATATCTCTTATGAAAGAGCTTCAGAAGATGGAAGAGCATAACCTGGAAGAACTGAAAAAATATTTATAGTATACGGAAGTGAGATAAATTGAAAGAGAAGAACATCTTTGAGAAAATCTACGATGTGGTCGGTCAGATACCGGAAGGGAACGTAGCGTCTTACGGACAGATAGCGGAGCTTGCAGGGAACCGGCGGTGGGCCAGGGTGGTAGGCTACGCGCTGCATATCGTTCCTGATTCGGCGGATCTGCCGTGCCACCGGGTTGTGACGAAGGAGGGCCGCGTATCGGATGCATTCCTGTCCGACGGCGTTAACCGGCAGGTTGAGCTGCTTGAAAAAGAAGGCGTTGCGCTTGCCGACGGCAGAGTAGACATGGAGAGATACCAGTGGAAGAAACGCATATTCTAAGATATGTGTAGAGAAAATATAGTGATTTCTGTGTTATAATTACCCGGAGCCGGATGTTTAAAAAACGGTTCCGGGTAATTGACTATTAAAAAGGGGCAGGGATTATGGGATATAAGATATTGATTGCTGATGATGAACCAGGAATCATACAGCTGTTGAAAGATTATTTTGAACTACAGGACTATGAAGTAATAGAAGCAAGGAATGGAGTAGAGGCGCTGGAAAAGCTGTCACGCGGGCCGGATATCATACTGCTGGATGTCAGTATGCCGGGAATCGACGGCTTTGAAGTGTGCAGAAGGATACGTGCACATATATCATGCCCTATTCTTTTTTTGACCGCGAAGGTGGAGGAGCAGGACAGAATCAATGGCCTCAAGCTTGGAGGAGACGACTATATCATGAAGCCCTTCGCCATCGACGAGCTCGGCGCCAGGGTGGAGGCCCATCTTAGAAGAGAAGAGAGGAAGCGTGTCAATGGCTCCATTTTGCTGGCCGACAGGCTGGCAGTACATTACAGCGAGCGCAGCGTCTATTATGACAGCGCCCGAATCAACCTTACGAAGATGGAATTTGATATCGTAGAGCTCCTGTCCATGAATCCGGGACAGGTGTTCAGCAAGGACCAGCTGTATGAGAGGACGAGAGGCTATGACGGCACAGGGGACAGCAGCATAGTCACGGAACACGTGCGGCGTATCCGCGCAAAGCTGGCGGCGTATACGGAGAAACCATATATTGAGACCGTGTGGGGAGTGGGATATAAATGGATTGGATAGAAGAAAAGGCAGACAGGCTGAAGACATGGGTACGCAACCTTTCATTCAGAAAAGCGATGCTTGCCTATATTGCGGCAGCGGCAATTGCCACGGCCGTATTGTCATTTGCCACGATGACAGTCTGCTACCGCTTTGAAAGCATCATATGGAACGAGTATGCGGATAAGACGCAGAAAGAGAGCCTGAATGACGTGCCGCTGTGGCCGGACTGGTCCATAGCGGCCGGATGGCACGTCTGGGCGGACAGTTTTGACGGATTCCGGGACCATGACAGACGGCTCATGCAGCTGCTGGATACCCTGCGTGTCTGGTGCCCGTTTATTTACGGGTTCGCAGGTACGGTGGCTGCAGTTTTTCTCTTCTACAGGAACCGCCTGAAGCATCCGTTCGTCATATTGAGCGAAGGGGCCGAGGCCATACGGCAGAATAACCTGGACATCCATATACACTATGACAGCGAGGATGAGATGGGACAGCTCTGCCGTTCTTTTGACGGCATGCGGGAGGTGCTTGTCCATAACAAAGAAGAGCTCTGGCAGATGATTGAGAGCCAGAAGAAGCTCAATGCTGCGTTTGCCCACGATCTGAGGACGCCGCTTACAGTGCTGAAGGGATATTCGGGTTTCCTTGCGAGATATATACCGGAAGGGAAAGTGAGCGAACAGAAGATGATCGATACGCTGGAACTCATGACATCCCACCTGGACAGGCTGGAACAGTTCAGCAGGACGATGAAGGGCATACGAAGCATGGAAGAACGGCCCGTAAACATCGAGGAGACAAGTGTCTCCAAAATCTGTGCAGAGATTGACGAGATTATCTTTGCGTTGAACCAGATAAAAGATATAGAGATCAGCTTCAAGCATGGTGAAGGGGTACAAGCCGTAAGAAAAATATATGCAGATAAGAATATCGTGGCGGAAGTATTTGAAAATCTGCTGTCCAACGCGATACGGTACGCGTCGCATAAGATCAGCGTGTCAACGGAATATACCGGTGCAGGTGGAGAGCTTCTGCTGACCGTGGCGGATGACGGGCCTGGTTTTTCAGAAGAAGATCTGGAGAAGGCATTGCTGCCATACTACAGGGAGCATGGGAAGAACGAAGAGCATTTTGGAATCGGCCTCCATATCTGCTCGCTTCTGTGTGAGAAGCATGGAGGAACCTTAAGCATCGCGAACAGTATTTCCGGCGGTGCTGTAGTCACGGCCTCTTTCAATTGTCTTTATAATGTATATAGAGAATCTTAATTTTTTATAGGGAGAATATAGTGATTTCCTGTTTATGATAAGAGCATCAAAGACAGAGAAAGGGTGCGGCTAAATGAATACAGAGATTAAGATAAGACACTTGAACCAGTTCTATGGTAAGAAGCAGGCATTAAAAGATGTCAATCTGACGATTGGAAAGGGGATGTTTGGGCTTCTGGGCAGAAACGGCGCCGGGAAGACGACGCTGATGAAGGTGCTGGCAACTCTCCTTCCAAAATCACAGGGTAAGATAAGTATCTGTGGAACGCCGGTGGAGAATGCGGCCAGAATACGCAGCATGACAGGGTATCTCCCACAGGAATTCTCCATGTATCCGAATATGACAGTATATGAAGCTATGGACTATCTGGGGGTGCTGTCAGGACTGAGCAGGGAGGAGCGCAATAGCAGGATACCTGGGCTTCTGCGCAAGGTAAATCTGCTGGACGACCGTAAGAAAAAGGTAAAGGCACTGTCGGGGGGGATGAAGCGCCGGCTCGGCATCGCCCAGGCGATTCTCCACAATCCGATGGTGCTCATAGTTGACGAACCGACCGCGGGGCTGGATCCCGAAGAGCGGGTGCGCTTCCGGAATCTGCTGTGCGAGATTGCCGAGGAGAGAATCGTCATCCTGTCAACCCATATCGTAGGTGATATCGAGGCCACGTGTGAGCAGATTGCAGTGCTGAATGAAGGAGAGATCCTGTATCATGGGTCTGTGGCTGAACTGACGGCCATGGCGGAAGGAAAAGTATACTCTGCCGAGATCAGCAGGACAGAGTTGTCTGAGCTAAAGAAAAAGTATATCGTGACAAGCATGCTGACGCTTGGCAATAATGTCATGGTCCGCTTTCTGGCGGACAGGGCTCCGTTTTCATCCGCCCATCGTGTAGAGGCGGGAGTGGAAGATGCATATATGTATCTGATGCGCGGCGAGAGGGGGGAGGAATAATGTTCAGGTCATTATTTGCCAAAGAATGCAGCCAGACGGTAAGAAGCCTTATCTACTGGCTTACGGTCATCATACTTTCGTTATTCTTTTTCTCCCAGCTTGGAGATATCAATATTACAGGCAAACCTGTAAAAGGGCAGGAGAGTTACGGTGTCAAATACAGCGATGACGAACAGACAATAATGGAAAATACGCTTGGCAGACTGGCCGAAGAATATTACAGAGAAACATACAGTACGTATCCAATCGGATTCCACAAGTCTGTAAAGCCCGATGAGGAAGAGAACAGAAGAATCGGGGAAATATTAGAAGAGACAGCAGGAATCAAGGATATGAAAGTAATAGAGGGCTTGATGGCGGAGCACTATAATACAGGCGGCATGATTATGACCGGCTTGGCGGTTCCGCCTGCCAGAGGACTTTCCTATGAGCATTTTCAAAAGCTGATGCAGGAAGTGGACGACATACTGGGCGGGGGTTCCAGCTACGGCAAAGATATGCTGAAATCTAATGCCATGGTAGAGATGACGTATGAGGATGCCATGGAGGAATATGATACGCTGGTAGAAAAGGACCGCCTGACAGGTGGCTATGCCCGGCTTTTCTGTGATTATATGAGCGTCATGCTGTCGATACTTCCGGTATTCCTGGCGGTAACACGGTGCTTAAGAGACCGGCGGGCAAAGATGCAGGAACTGATAGCCGTAAGGAAAGCATCTTCGGCAGCAATTATCATAAGCCGCTATCTGGCGATGGTTGTTATGCTTATGATTCCAGTGCTTGTTCTGTCATGCTTCCCGCTGGCAGAAAGTATCCGATATGCTTCGGAGGCCGGGATATCCATCGACTATCTTGCTTTTGTCAAATATAGCTTTGGCTGGCTCCTGCCGTCCATTATGACGGCTGCGGCAGTCGGGCTCGTTCTGACCGTCCTGACAGATACGGCGCTCGGCGTGCTCGTGCAGGGAATCTGGTGGTTCATATCCATCTTCAGCAGCATGTCAGGCATGAGTGGCGGAATGTATGGTTGGAATTTTGTACCGAGACATAATACCGTGGGCAACTACAGCGGCTTTCATGATAACTTTGCGCAGCTTGCGGCAAACCGGACTCTGTATGCAGTCATATCTATAGTACTTGTTACAGTCACAGTATGGATTTATGCGAAAAAAAGAAGGGGGAAGATGGATGTCCATGGAAAAATATTTGCAAATCGGAAAAATAAATCTAAAGCATAATATATTGCCACATCTGCTTGTAACCGCTGCGATACTGTTCCTTTCCCCACTCGTTCTCGGCGTATCAAACCTTGAGGCACCGGATACGGCCAAGGTTCTGGAAATGTATGTAGCACTGACAGGTATCATACTTCTGACTCCGGTATTTCTTCCGGAGCAGAATAAGGACCTGCGGGATTTAGTGTATTCCAAATACGTGAAGGCGTCATCGGTATATCTCGTGCGTATCGTGGAAGCGGTCATTGCAATGGGAGTATTCCTCGGCATCTACATGTGGATGCTTGATAACAACAACTGCCAGATGGACCTTATAAAATATTTCGGAGGAACATTGGCGGAGATGCTCTTCCTTGGAGGCATTGGGATTCTGTGCTACGGGCTGTTTGACAACCTTGTCATCGGGTATATGGTTCCGATATTTTACTACATCGTGGCTATGGGGAGCGGTGACAGATATCTGAAGATGCTCTATCCCTTCTCCATGGCAAGAGGAAGCTATGAAGAAAAGATATATCTGCTTATAGCCGGAGTAGTCATGATAACGGCCGGAGTTGCCCTGCGCAGCCGGCGGCAATCCGCTGGCCAGTAACCTTACACAGCCGCTTTCCCGCTTGCCAGTAAAGTAGATAGCCGTCTGCTCCGTACCTCCCTGACGGCGTCCACTTTACGATTCCCTCAATTACTGTGGTACCGGGCAGATTGTCTCGCCCAGATTATAGAGGTCGCTTCCCGCTTCCTGTGAAGCCAGTATGGAGGAGAGGCTGAGTTCTACTGTCATCGTAGTCTCTTCTCCGTAGGCAGGCGATGCGGCGTATGATTCAAATATCTCTACATATGCGGCGCTTGCCTCCTCGATACTGTAAAAGGAACGGGCAGAGAATTCTTCATATGCCTGTTTGACGCTGTTGTTCGGCGTGACGGTCACATCTACCGTATAGTTGAACAGACTGTCGATCTTACGCGGGATTCCGACAGAATATTTACATTGCTTCAATATGTTTTTGTAGGCGGCAGAACAGCGTTCCTCATACTGGGACGAAAGGTCTGACGGAGGGTCAAAAGTCCCGTCGGCCTCATACCATGCCTGCGCCTCTTCTTCCGTTTTTCCGGTATGCTTCATATACTGCGTAAACTCACCTTTGAAAGATGCATCGAGATAGGCCTGCAGCAGATCACGGGCATTCAGGATATTGCATACGGCGTCATAAGGAGCCAGGCAGTTTTCCAGAGAAGCGGAAATCAGTTCCTCATACTCTTTATCCGAGACGGAGTAGGAGTCCCCTTTCTTTTTCACCTCTAATTCAGTGGTTGTCTCCACACCATATTCCGGATTCTTTTCCACAGCGTCAGAAGCCGTTGCAAGCAGGGCGACGGACTCTTCTGCGAGATTGGTTCCCTGCATGGCCTCCACATAGGCATCATTCGCCTCTTTGGTCGTCTTGGCAATATCCAGCGGCGAGAAGGTTACTTGGACTTTGTAATTGCCATCCTCTTTCTTATCCGCAGATGCCACTTCAAATTCTACAGAATTAAAAGCTGTCTGAAGAAACTTAAGATAAGGATCTCTCAGCTCCTCCGGAAAGGTAAGCGCATACATATTTACGTCCGATAATTCTGTCAGCTGGTCATCCAAAAGAGATGAAAACCGGTCCGTTTTGTCTTTTTTCATGGCGGTTATCTGCTCTCCCAGGTATTCGTCGGCAGATTGTCCGCCACAGCCCGTCAGCAGTACAGATGCCGCCATGCATACGACAAGCAGCACCGAAAGCAGCTTTTTCTTCATATTTGTAACCCTCCTCATTATATTAACTCTATTGTAACATTGCCGTGTGCTGTATTCAATACCCCAGGCATTAGAAGAAGAGGTGCAAAAAACGGAAAATATATTGGAAATGCATTCATATTTTATATATACTTGTTGAACTGCCGGTATTTAATAGGTATAATGAAGAAACACGATAAACCAATGAAAAAGGAGATGTATTCATGGAGATGCTATCAATTGAAAGGGAACTGCAGGAAAATTCTTATCCGGGACGCGGCATCATTATTGGGAGAAGCGCAGACGGTACGAAGGCAGTGGCCGCTTATTTTATTATGGGCAGAAGCGTTAACAGCAGGAACCGCGTCTTTGTAGAGGACGGCGAGGGGATACGTACACAGGCATTTGATGATTCAAAGCTGACGGATCCAAGCCTGATCATCTACGCGCCGGTCCGGGTGCTTGGCAATAAAACGATAGTGACGAATGGTGATCAGACAGACACGATCTACGAGGGGATGGACCGGCAGATGACATTTGAGCAGTCGTTGAGAAGCCGTGAGTTTGAGCCGGACGGCCCGAACTATACACCTCGTATCTCTGGCATCATGCATGTGGAAAATGGCGGCTATAGCTATGCGATGTCCATACTGAAAAGTAACAATGGCAGCCCCGAGTCATGCAACAGGTTCACCTATGCATATGAGAACGCGGCTCCCGGGGAAGGCCATTTTATCCATACGTATATGCATGACGGCAATCCGCTGCCAAGCTTTGAGGGTGAGCCGAAGCTCGTCTCTATCCCCGACGATATGAATGCATTTACAGATATGTTATGGGACAGCTTGAATGAGGACAACAAAGTATCGTTGTTTGTCCGTTATATTGACATAGCGGCAGGCACGTATGAGACGAATATCAGAAATAAGAATCAGTAAGGAGCAGGAGACGAATGAAAGAGTTAGAGTTGAAATACGGATGTAACCCGAACCAGAAGCCATCCAGAATCTATGTGGCGGACGGCGGCGAACTGCCGATACAGGTACTGAACGGAAGACCGGGATACATTAATTTTATGGATGCGTTCAATGGATGGCAGCTCGTCAGCGAGCTTAAGAAGGCGACGGGCCTTCCCGCAGCCACATCGTTCAAGCACGTATCCCCGGCAGGAGCTGCGGTAGGGCTTCCTCTGAGCGATACGCTTGCTAAGATATACTGGGTAGATGACCTGGGTGAACTGTCTCCGCTTGCCTGCGCGTACGCAAGGGCGAGGGGTGCCGACCGTATGTCATCCTTCGGTGACTTTATATCTCTGTCCGATGTCTGTGACGCGGACACCGCGCGGCTCATCAAGAGGGAAGTATCTGACGGTGTCATCGCGCCTGGATATGATGCCGAAGCGCTGGACATACTGAAGCAGAAGAAGAACGGCAGTTATAATGTCATACAGATTGACCCGGATTACGTACCGGCGCAGCTGGAACACAAGGAAGTATTTGGCATCACGTTCGAACAGGGAAGAAATGAACTGAAGATTGATGACGCATTCTTTTCCAATATCGTGACAGATAACAAAGAGCTTACGGATCAGGCCAAGATGGATCTGGCAATCTCTATGATTACGCTGAAGTATACCCAGTCTAATTCCGTATGTTATGTAAAAGACGGCCAGGCGATCGGCATCGGCGCAGGGCAGCAGTCCAGGATACACTGCACGAGGCTGGCCGGCACGAAGGCGGACAACTGGTGGCTGCGGCAGTCGCCGCAGGTACTGGATCTGCCATTCGTAGATACGATCAGGCGTGCAGACAGAGATAATGCTATCGATCTATACATCGGCGAAGACTACATGGATGTACTATCTGATGATGCATGGCCGAACATCTTTAAAGTAAAGCCGGACGTGTTCACAGCCGTAGCAAAACGGGCATGGCTTGACAAGATGACGGGCGTGTCCCTCGGCTCCGATGCATTCTTCCCGTTCGGAGACAACATCGAGAGGGCTCACAGAAGCGGCGTAACATACATCGCTCAGCCGGGAGGCTCCGTTAGAGATGACAATGTTATCGATACATGCAACAAATATGATATGATCATGGCCTTTACAGGAATCAGGCTGTTCCACCACTAGGGCAGGTGACGGAGGCAGGTAGTCCGGCCGTTGCAGTACAAAGCTGCAGCGGCCGGATATTTTTTGCCGCAGCATGGAGGCGGCATTAGATTTTCGCTTGACTCTGACACCGTGTCGCCCTATATAATCTGTTACGAGGAGGTGTAATATGGAAATGATGACGATAAGCCAGGTATCAAAAAGTCTTGGAATCTCTACAAGAATGCTGCGCTATTATGAACAGGCAGGGATGATTCAAAGCTTCAGGAGGGAAGGATATGCCTATCGGTTATATGATGAGACGGCTGTCTCCCGGATCAAGCAGATTCTGCTTCTTAGAAAGCTGCGTATCCCGGTAAGCCAGATAAAACTAATACTAGAAAATCCGGACGCAGTTACTGCTGTTGAAATATTCCGTCAGAATATGAGTGAGCTGGATGAAGAGATAACAGCCCTTTCCACTATCAGGGAGATACTAGGCCATTTTGTGGAGGAACTCAGCAAGACGACCGCATTGCCGCTTTACAGCATTATTCCGCAAGACGATACGATACTGGCTTCTATCGAATCCCTGGGACTGGTCAGCATTAATTTTAAGGAGGATCAAACGATGGAAAAATTAAAAAAAGCGGATGAGAACCTGTCAAAAATCAGCGATGTAAGGATTATCTATCTGCCACCGGCTGCAATAGCCGCTGCCCACCATATCGGGGATGACCCGGAGATGCATGCGAACATGCTCATAGACAATTTTGTGAGGGAACAGAAGCTGCATAGAATAAAGCCTGATTTGAGACGTTTCGGATTCAATCATCCGAACCCGACGGATGCAAGCGGCTTCCACGGTTACGAAGCATGGGTGACGGTTCCTGAAGATGCAGAGGTGCCCGCGCCGCTCGTGAAGAAACAATTCGCCGGAGGGCTGTATGCGGCACATATGATTGCCTTTGGCAATTTTAACGAGTGGGATGCATTTCTGGACTGGATAATGAAGAATGAACGATACGAGTTCGCCGGGGACCTGCAGGACCAGGAACATATGTGCGGACTGCTGGAAGAACATCTGAACTATGTTACACACGTGGAACAATCTGTTACAAACTTAGAGGAACTGCAGCTTGACCTTCTGATGCCTGTAAAGCTAAAACAAAGTGGCAGATAATTGCTATTTTACAGTGGAGATGATATGATTATCAGGGTGGAAAGCCCATGCTTACAGGAGAAGACAATATAAGGAAAGAAAGTGGTGTGACAGCATGAACGAGTATGATGTGATTATAATAGGGGCAGGTCCATCCGGGATATTCTGTGCATATGAGCTTATGGAAAAATGTCCTGGCATGAAGGTGCTCGTCGTTGAAAAAGGCAGATCTATCGAACAGAGGCAATGTCCGAAGCGGAAGACGAAAGTGTGTGTCGGGTGCCAGCCATGTTCCATAACGACAGGGTTTGCAGGGGCGGGAGCCTTTTCCGACGGAAAGCTCTCCCTTTCTCCGGATGTAGGCGGGACGCTGCCGGAGATTTTAGGCTATGAGAAAGCAGAAGGACTGATACATGAGGCGGACGGCATATATCTGAAGTTCGGGGCGGATGAGAAAGTATACGGCATCGAGGATTATGAGGCCATTGAAAATATCAGGGCCAAAGCGATTCGCGCGAATCTGAAGCTCATCGAATGCCCAATCCGCCATCTTGGGACGGAAGAAGGATATAAGATATATACACGGCTCCAGGACCACCTGATAAAACAGGGCGTAGAGATACGGTTCATGACGATGGTGAAGAACATTATCGTCAGAGACGGTGCCGCCAGAGGAGTCGTGACAGAGGACGGAGAAGCATTCTATGCGCCGGAGATCGTGGCCGGAATCGGCAGGGAAGGTTCCGAATGGTTCTCCCATATCTGCAGGGAGCATGGAATCGAAACGAGGAACGGAACGGTCGATGTAGGTGTCAGGGTAGAGGTGCGCGACGAGATCATGAAAGAGCTGAATGAGAAGCTGTACGAGGCCAAGCTCGTCTATTATACGCCAACGTTTGACGACAAGGTACGTGTATTCTGCACGAATCCGTCCGGGGAGGTGGCGACGGAGTATTACGATGACGGGCTGGCGGTCGTTAACGGTCATGCGTACAAGTCTAAGGACAGGAAGACGAACAACACGAACTTTGCATTGCTCGTTTCGAAGAACTTTACTGAGCCGTTCAAATCCCCGATCGAATACGGCAAGCATATCGCACAGCTCGGAAATATGCTGTGCGACGGGAAGATACTGCTGCAGAGGTACGGAGACTTCCGAAGGGGAAGAAGGACGACGGAAGAGAGGCTGAACCGGAACAACATCGTGCCGACGCTGAAAGACGCGGTGCCGGGAGATCTGTCTCTCGTATTCCCGCACAGGATTATGGTGGCGATAGATGAGATGATACAGGCGCTTGACAAAGTTACGCCGGGCATCGCTTCGGACGAGACGCTATTGTATGGTGTGGAAGTGAAGTTCTATTCCAACAAAGTCGTCGTAAATGACGCGTTCGAGACGAACATACGAGGGCTGCGCGCCATGGGCGACGGTGCCTCGATAACGAGAGGGCTGCAGCAGGCGTCCGCGAACGGGCTGTATGTGGCAAGAAGCATACTGGGCACGGAAGGATAAGATGCTCATTGGGAGGTGCCAGAAGGCACCTCCTGTTTTTTTGTCTGAATGGGTTGTATATTGAGAAAAAAACTTATATAATAGTAAAGGCACAATTGCTGATTGTGCAAAAAAAACGGTAAATATGTCAAATGACATGAAGGAGACTTTTATTATGGGTAAATATTTTGGAACAGACGGATTCCGCGGAGAAGCCAATGAAGTATTGACGGTGGAGCACGCTTTTAAAGTGGGCAGATTTCTCGGATGGTATTACGGACAGGACCATAAGGCGAAGGTTGTCATCGGTAAAGATACGAGAAGAAGCAGCTACATGTTTGAATATGCTCTTGTAGCAGGCCTGACTGCGTCAGGGGCTGACGCGTATCTTCTGCACGTAACAACGACTCCAAGTGTATCTTATGTGACGAGGACAGACAATTTTGACTGCGGAATCATGATATCCGCGAGCCACAATCCGTTCTATGACAACGGCATCAAGGTCATCAACGGAAAAGGCCATAAGCTGGAGGCAGAGGTAGAAGAAAAGATTGAGACATATATTGACGGCGGGTCGGGAGAGATTCCACTTGCAAAGCAGGAGAAGATTGGCCGTACGGTAGATTATGCCGCAGGAAGGAACCGTTATATCGGATATCTGATTTCCCTGGCCACCCGCTCATTCGAGGACATGCGCGTCGGGCTTGACTGTTCTAACGGAAGCGCGTTTGCCATAGCAAAGAGCGTGTATGACGCACTTGGGGCAAAGACTTACGTCATCAACAACGAACCGGACGGGACCAATATCAACACGAACTGTGGATCTACCCATATCGAAGTGCTGCAGGAGTATGTGAAAGAAAAGAAGCTGGATGTGGCGTTCGCCTATGACGGTGATGCAGACCGGTGCATCGCGGTAGATGAGAACGGCAGCGTAGTGGATGGAGACCTTATCCTCTACATATGCGGGAAGTACCTTAAGGAAAACGGACGACTCAACGGCGATACGATTGTTACGACCATCATGTCTAACCTGGGACTTTACAAAGCATGTGACAAGGCAGGGCTCAAATACGAGAAGACGGCAGTCGGTGACAAGTACGTATATGAAAATATGGTACAGAACAACTTCTCCCTCGGAGGAGAGCAGTCCGGACATATCATCTTCAGCAAACACGCGACAACGGGAGACGGTATCCTGACCTCCCTCATGATCATGGAAGTCATATTGGAAAAGAAGATGAGCCTGTCCAAGCTGGCAGAGGAAGTGAAGATATATCCGCAGCTTCTTAAGAATGTGCGCGTGTCAGATAAGAAGACCGCAAGAGAGAATGCTGAGGTTGTCAAAGCGGTCGAGGCAGTTGCAGAGGCACTTGGCGATGATGGGCGGATCCTTGTCAGAGAGAGCGGCACAGAGCCGGTCATCCGCGTTATGGTGGAAGCTTCAACGGATGAACTGTGTGCAAAACATGTCAATGCGGTCATCGATGTGATGGAGCGGCAGGGGCTTGTCATAGGTTAATATAGAAGAATACGGACACAGGGCAGACAGCCCGGGATGGCAGACCGCCGGCACCATAGCCGGCACCGCCGCCCGGGCTGTCTGCTTTTCCCAGTAAGGCAGCTTAACAGATGCTTGACATAAATAAAAAAGAAGTTTAAAATGGTTCATTAGAGAACGGTTCTGAATAGAACTATAAATAGTACAGGCGTAAGCCGAAAGGGGAAGGAGAAAATTATGGACACAGGAGAACTATTGGCTTTAACGCACCGTTTTGATATATTATACAGCCGGAAGATTACGGAAGTGGCAAGGAGATACGGGATGACAAAAGCAGAAGCAGATGTACTTCTCTTTCTCTACAACAATCCCGGATATGACACTGCCCGGGATATCGTGGAGATCCGCCATATTGCCAAGTCATACGTATCAAAGGCGGTGGAACTGCTCATACAGAAGGAATGCCTCGCTGCCAAAGAGGACGGCAAAGACCGGAGGGTGATTCGTCTGAGGCTTCTGCAGGGGGCATCCGGCGTAATTGGGGAAGGTAAAGCGGCACAGAAAGCCGTAACCGATGCCGTGCGCAGAGGGATCGAAGAATCGGATCTGAAGGTATTTGAAAAGGTTCTCAGACAGATGTGCAGTAATATAAAAGAAGAATTGGGGGATATGTTATGATAGCGAAGATCGTGGTCTGCCTGGCGGCAGGGATGGGGGCAGGAATCGGTACAGGGCTGGCGGGACTGTCTGCCGCTGCGGTGATATCCCCGATGCTCATCACCTTCCTTGGCTTTGGCGCGTATGAGGCCGTGGGGATTGCGCTGGCATCGGATGTGCTGGCATCGGCAGTGTCGGCATATACATATGGGAAACATAAGAATCTGGATATAAGAAATGGTATCGTTATGCTGTGCGCCGTCCTTGCATTTACGATGGTGGGAAGCTATGTCGCCTCCCTGCTTCCGAACACGACTATGGGCAGCTTTTCCGTATTCATGACATTGCTGCTCGGAATAAAATTTATCGTCCGGCCCGTAATGACGACCACAAATAAGCAGGAAGAAAAAAGCAGAAGGGCGAGAATCATCCAGTCCCTCCTGTGCGGCATGGTAATCGGCTTCATATGTGGATTTATCGGCGCCGGAGGCGGTATGATGATGCTTCTTATGCTCACCGGCGTTCTCGGATATGAGCTGAAGACCGCTGTGGGGACAAGCGTATTTGTCATGGCTTTTACCGCCTTCACAGGCGCTGCTTCTCACTTTTCTATCAGTGGAAGCCTGCCCGACATCCCGGCGCTTGTACTATGCGTCCTGTTTACCTTTGCCGGGGCACAGCTGGCTGCGCGCTTTGCCAACAAGGCGCCGGCCAGGACGCTGAACCGGGCGACCGGAGCGGTGCTCACCGTACTCGGCCTGGCCATGATAGGTGTCAAATTCTTATAACTTCTGTGACGGAGGCTATATAGAATGGAATCCCTTCCCGATGATTTCGCTCGTATTTGAGATGAGCAGGAAGGCCTCCGGGTCATTTTCTTTGATGAAATTCCTCAATTTGACAGCTTCCATTCTGTTGAGGGCGGTGAAGATAATATACTTGTCCTCACCGGAAAATGCACCTTGAGCAAGCACGATAGTAGCGCTCCTCTTCAGAGTATTATTGATAAAGTCGCAGATTGGTTCTGGATTATTGCATACGACGTTGAAATATTTGGACAGGTTCAGACTTTCCATGAAACCGTCTATCATAAAGGAACGTACGGCAAGGCCGAGGAAAGAATAAAGCCCCGTCTCTATGTCGAACACGAAGCAGCCTGCAAGTGTAATTACAAAGTCGGTAGCCAGGAGTGCCTTGCCGATATCCGCGCTTGTGTATTTTTTCATAATCATGGCAATGATATCAGTACCGCCGCTGGAGGAGCCGATATTAAACAGTACGGCGGAACCAAGGGAGGGCAGCGCGATTGCAAATGCCAGTTCCAATACAGGCTGGTCTGTGAGAGGATGGGACAAAGGATAGATACGTTCCAGCAAGGACAGGCAGACGGAAAGCAGAATGCTGCAGTATGCTGTCTTTGCTGCGAACTTTTTTCCAAGAATGACAAATCCGATGACAAGCAATATCATATTGGCTATGAATGTAAAGTCGCTGGCGGATATGATGCCTGATTTGGCTACGAGCACAGCCAGTCCGGTTATGCCGCCGAAGGTGAAGTTGTTGGCAAATTTGAAAAAGTAGATGCCTACAGCCATGATAAGAGTGCTGCCCGTAAGCAGGGCAAAGCTTTTCGTCTTTGATTTCATCTGTACATTCCCCAATGCATATTTGTTTTGAATTCATGAAGATTGTAACGCCGGCATATGGAAAAGTCAACGGAATAATGATATATTTACATTATATGCATCCGGTAGAGACATACGGCTGAATGCGACATAAATTACGTTAGAAAAGAGGTCATTGAGAATGAAATTGTTCCAGCAGATATCCAGAATCGAAAAGCTAGATTCGGCAGAGGACTTTGTGAGAGAATACGAAATTGGAAAGGGAGATTTTATACTGGCAAGCAGAACGATATACGACAAGTATTTTAAACCTCTGGGCGTGGAAGCGTGTGTGAAATATAAGGACAGCTACGGACAGGGGGAACCGACAGACAGTATGATGGATGCCCTGGCTGCCGACTTCCGCTGTTCGGGATGTACGAGGATTACGGCAATCGGCGGAGGGGCTGTCATCGATATGGCGAAGCTGCTCGTCCTGGACGGGGAAGCTTCTGTAAAGGATATCTTCCAGAAAAGGGCCGCCCTCAAGAAGAAATATCCGCTTATCGCAGTACCGACCACATGCGGCGCGGGGTCAGAGGTGTCCAATGTATCGATTGCCGAGATGACGGGGCTGCACAGCAAGCTCGGCCTGGCTGCCGATGAACTGTATCCGGACCACGCGGTGCTCATCCCTCAGCTTTTGAGCGAGCTTCCTTACGCTTTCTGGGCGACAAGCGCGATAGATGCATTTATCCATGCGATAGAATCTTTCGTATCACCGAAGGCAAACCTGTATACGGAGCTGTTCAGCAAAAAGGCGATGGAGATTATAATTGACGGCTTCCGGAGAGTGGCCGTGGACGGACCGGACGCTCGGGGCGGCCTTATGGATGAATTCCTTACGGCAAGCAATCTGGCCGGAATTGCTTTTGGCAATGCAGGTACAGGAGCAGTGCACGCGATGTCATATCCTTTGAGCGGCGTGTATCATGTGACGCACGGCGAGGCGAACTACCAGTTCCTTACGGCAGTTTTCAGCGCATATCAGAGATTCAGGCCGGAGGGCAGATTGAAGGAGCTAAATGTGTTCCTGGCAGGAATGCTGGACTGCGGCCAGGAAGAAGTATATACGGTGCTTAAAAATCTGCTGGATAAGATAATGAAAAGAAAGCCTCTGCGGGAGTATGGGATGAAAAAAGAGGAGATTGAAAGTTTTGCCAAAAACGTGGAAGCAAGCCAGCAGCGTCTGCTGGGCCAGAGCTATGTAAAATTTTCCTGGGAACAGATGGCAGAAATCTACAGCCAGCTATATTAGATAAACTGGAATCATAACATTTGAATCGGCACATAATATGCTCCATAAGGAGGATTGAACTATGTATAATTGTCTACCGATTACAGATGTATACGCAAGAGAAATATTAGATTCCCGCGGGAATCCTACTATAGAAGTAGAAGTACTGGCAGGAGAAGAGCATATCGGACGTGCCAGCGTGCCTTCCGGCGCGTCGACCGGGCAGTACGAAGCAGTAGAGTTAAGAGACGGAGGTTACCGTTACGGCGGCCTTGGTACAGAACAGGCGGTGAACCATGTCAATACAATCATCGCCCCGGTAATAATCGGAATGAATGTCTTTGGGCAGGCAGAGATTGACGACGCACTCATTCATCTTGATGGTACGGAGAATAAGAAGAACCTGGGCGCAAATGCCCTGCTCGGCGTGTCGATGGCCGCAGCAAGGGCTGCCGCCGAAGCGCTCGGACTGCCTCTGTATTCTTATCTTGGCGGAGCGAATGCCAAAGAGATGCCGGTACCTATGATGAATATCATGAACGGCGGAAAGCATGCGGATAACACGATTGATATTCAGGAGTTCATGATTATGCCGTCGGGTGCGTGCTGCTTCAGGGAAGGGTTACGGATATGCTCGGAGATATACCACACGCTTAAGAAGAACTTAAAGAAAGAAGGATATAGTACGGCGGTAGGAGATGAAGGCGGCTTCGCCCCAGACCTTCCGGATGCAAGGGAAGCGCTGCGTTTCATTACGGACGCTATCCGCATGGCAGGCTACAGTCCGGGAGAAGAGGTTGTGATTGCGCTGGATGTCGCGGCAACAGAGCTTTATGACCGCAATTTCAAGAAATATGTCTTTGAAGGCGAAGGCAGGATGCACGGCTACAAGGTTATCCGTTCCGTGGAGGAACTTATTGACTATTATGAAGATCTTGCTGAAGAATTTCCGATCGTGTCCATCGAAGATCCGCTTGACGAGGAAGACTGGGAAGGCTGGGAACTGCTCACGACCCGGCTCGGCCTTAACATGCAGCTCGTGGGCGACGACCTTTTTGTGACGAACACGAAGCGTCTCAGCAAGGGTATCGAGACCGAGGTTGCCAATGCCATACTGATCAAGGTCAACCAGATCGGTACGCTGACAGAGGCATTCGACGCGATAGAGATGGCCAAGAGTGCCGGATACAGGACAATCATATCGCATCGGTCGGGGGAGACAGAGGACGCAATCATTGCCGACATCGCCGTGGCGTTCAATTCAGGACAGATCAAGACGGGTGCGCCGTGCAGGTCAGAACGTGTTGCAAAGTATAACCAGCTTCTCCGCATTGAGGAAAGGCTCGGGGATACGGCCAAATACGAGAACCCATTTAAATCAGATAACTAATCCGTAAGATATATGAAAACCTATAGGCAAATCTAATCGTAAATTTAACTTGCCATATTCGTCCTGTTGTGCTAGAATAAACATGGTTTATCCGCAGGAGGTGTTTGAAGTGGAGATTTTAAAGACAATATTATTGATTATATTTGCAATAGACTGTATCGCGCTGGCAGCCATCGTGCTGCTGCAGGAAGGAAAGTCGGCCGGGCTTGGAACAATAGGCGGCATGGCTGATACGTACTGGGGCCAGAACAAGGGACGTTCCATGGAAGGAGCGCTCGTCAAGTCGACCAAGTTTCTTGCGATTCTGTTCATTGTATTGGCGGCAGTGTTGAATTTAAAAGTATTTGCTTAAGAGAAGTATTTTTTGTGAAATTGATGGGACACTCTTGTAAAAGAGTGTCTTTTTATTCCTGTTACAGAAATTTGCCGAAGGGAGCGTGCACGATGGATAAAGCGTTTGAAAAGAGGAAAAAGGTGGTATATGATCTGCTGTGCGATGAATTATATATCCCGATGAAGTTCAAGGAGCTTGCCATGCTGCTGCAGGTTCCGAAAGAACAGAGAAAAGAACTGAAGGATGTGCTGAAATCGCTGGAGGAAGAAGGTAAGATCCACCTGACGAAGAAGGGAAAATACCGTAAAGGAGAAGCGAAGCATCTGACAGGCATCTATCAGGCCCATCAGAGGGGCTTTGGTTTTGTTGCCGTGGAAGGCGAAGAGTCGGATATCTTCGTCGGAGAAGACGATACGAACGGGGCATTCAACGGCGACACGGTAGAAGTGGCTATAACAAAGGAGCCTGATGGAAAGAGACGGGAAGGTAAGATAGTCAAGGTCGTTACCCGTGGAGTCACGAGGCTGGTAGGGCTGTACCAGACGAAGCATGGCAAGAATTATGGCTTTGTCATACCCGACAACCAGCGTTTCGTCCAGGACATATTTATTCCGGAAGAGAAATCCAAAGGTGCGGTAGACGGACACAAGGTAGTAGCGGAGCTGACGTTTTACGGCGAACCAGGCCGTAAACCGGAAGGAAAGATTGTGGAGATTATCGGGCATGTCAATGACCCGGGCACCGACATCATGTCCATCATCAAGGGGTATGATCTGCCCGTGGAATTCCCGGAGAAGGTGCTGAATCAAGCGGAACGTGTTGCGAAGCCGGTCAGTGAAGCAGACATGGAAGGCAGGAAAGATATCAGGGATTGGCAGATGGTGACAATTGACGGGGAGGACGCCAAAGACCTCGACGACGCGGTCTCTGTCACCAAAGAAGGTGAGAGCTATATCCTTGGCGTCCATATTGCCGATGTCACGAACTATGTGCAGGAAAACAGCGCCCTCGACAGGGAGGCTCTGAAGCGTGGGACAAGCGTGTATCTCGTAGACAGGGTGATTCCTATGCTGCCGCACACGCTGTCCAATGGCATCTGCTCGCTGAATGCGGGGGAGGACAGGCTGGCCTTGAGCTGCATTATGAAAATTGACAGCAGAGGGATTGTCGTGGACCACGAGATTGCAGAGACCGTGATACATGTAGAAGAAAGGATGTCATATACGAGCGTAAGGAAAATCCTTGCCGATAAAGACGAGGAAGAAATAGGCCGCTACCGGAATCTTGTCCCGATGTTTGAGCGGATGCAGGAGCTCTCAACCCTTCTGAGGAAGAGACGGCAGACGAGGGGGTCTATTGATTTCGACTTTCCGGAAACGAAGATGATTCTTGATGAAAAAGGAAAGCCGGTGGATATACAGCCTTATGAGCGGAACGTAGCTACGAAGATTATAGAAGACTTTATGCTGCTTGCCAATGAGACGGTGGCTGAGGACTATTACTGGCAGGAGCTTCCATTCGTATACCGCACCCATGATGCGCCGGATGATGAAAAGATAAGGGCGCTGGCGACCTTTATCAATAATTTCGGTTATTCCATGCATATCGGCCCGAATGAAGTACGGCCGAAAGAGGTACAAAAGCTGCTTGCTAAGGTGGAAGGTTCGCCGGAGGAAGCTCTTATCAGCAGGCTTGCGCTGCGCTCTATGAAGCAGGCGAGGTACACGCCGGACAACAGCGGCCACTTCGGCCTTGCAGCCGGATATTATACCCATTTTACCTCCCCGATACGGCGGTATCCTGATCTGCAGATTCACAGAATAATAAAAGACAGCCTGCGGGGACGCATGGATGGAGAAAAGACGGAGCATTACAAAAAAATACTTCCAGAGGTGACAAAGCACGCAAGCGAGATGGAGCGCAGAGCGGACGAAGCGGAACGTGAGACGATCAAGCTCAAGAAGGTGGAATATATGGAAGAGCACCTGGGTGAGGTGTTCGTGGGTGTGATATCCAGCATCACAAAATGGGGCATGTATATCGAGCTGCCTAACACGATAGAAGGCCTTGTCCATGTGGCCAATATGAAAGACGACCATTATGAGTATTATGAGAGCCGGTATGAGATGGCCGGAATCCATAAGGGCAAAGTGTATAAGCTTGGGCAGCGCATCTCCGTCCGTGTCACAGGCGCAGACAGGCTTATGCGGACGATTGATTTTGAGATTGCAGATGAAGGAGAGATGGGAGATGGCGAAAAGCAATGGGAAGATGATAGCCAATAATAAGAAGGCGTATCATGATTATTTTATCCTGGATACTTACGAGACGGGCATAGCCTTGCACGGGACAGAGGTGAAATCCCTGCGCATGGGCAAATGCAGCATAAAAGAGTCATTTATCAGGATAGAAGACGGGGAAGTATACATCTATGGCATGCACATCAGCCCGTATGAAAAGGGGAATATATTTAATAAGGACCCGCTCAGGGTCAGAAAGCTGCTGCTCCATAAGTCGGAAATCAACAAGATGCTTGGGAAGACGAAGGAGAAAGGCATTGCAGTGATCCCTCTGAAGGTGTATTTTAAAGGGAGCCTTGTAAAGGTAGAAATTGGTCTTGCCAAGGGGAAGAAGCTATATGACAAACGTCAGGATATTGCCAAAAAAGACCAGCAGAGGGAGGCCCAGAGAGATTTCAAGGTGCGCAACCTTGGATAGACGGTGGTATCGGCGGGACAAGATGGAGGATATGAGATGGTACCTGTTAATAAAGGAGACCTGCGGAAGCTGGTCACACAGACTACGGTGGAGACGTACGAAGAACTGACACCACAGCTTATTCAGCTGATAGAGAGGACAAAGCACGATGAGGAACTGACAGAGGCTCAGAAGCAGGATGAAATAGCGCTGCATATGATGGGATATATCAAATCATGCACGAATGAAATCATCATCGAAGTGCTGTCGGAAATACTAGGACTTACAGAATAAGGACACGGAGGATAAGAAATGGGTTATTGTATAAAATGCGGCGCAAAAGCCGACGATGGAACTAGATACTGTCCCCAGTGCGGAGCAGAGATACCCCCACAGGGGCGTCAGGAATATACATACGGGCAGGATATGAACCGGCACGAATACTACGGGCAGAGCAACAGCGCTTCGGGTATGGGTTATGAGAGCAGACACGACGGCAGAGCATATTTTGACATGCATGACGTGCGTACGAATAAAGCCATGGGGGTACTGTCGTATATCGGCATATTAGTACTGATACCAATCCTTGCAGGAAACAAGAACTCGGAATATGTCAGATTCCACTCGAACCAGGGACTCGTACTCTTCATCGTGTCCGTGGTAGTAAATCTGCTGTCCGGCAATTGGGTATTCGGCCTCCATTCCTTTATCAATTTCGGAGGCTGGTGGTTTGGCTGGATATTTGATTTCATAGAACTTGCATTATTTATCATTGCAATCATGGGTATCGTACATGCATGCAGAGGAGAAAGAAAAGAACTGCCGATAATCGGACAGATTCATCTGCTTAAGTAAAGCGGATGCCGGCAGGGAGGCAAGGGGGCAGGGGAGCATCCGCTCCGATGCGTCCGGCTCCCCTCCCGTAGCCTAATCTGCTGCCCTCTAATTACTCGATTGTAATCAGTTTTGGCTGTTCTTCAACTTTCTGCACCTCTTTCGGAATCTGCAGAAGAAGCACGCCGTCGCGGAAGGACGCCCTGATATCATCCTGGGTTACCTTGTCACCGACATAGAAGCTTCTGTTACAGCTTCCTGTGTAGCGCTCTTTGTGCAGACAGTTTCCTTTTGCATCTTTTTCTTCTTTTGTCTCATCCCGGTTTGCCGTAATGGTCAGATATCCGTCTTTTAAATCTGCCTTGATATCCTCTTTGGCATATCCGGGGAGTTCCATCTCAATCATATAGCTCCCGTCTTTTTCATGGATATCCGTCTTCATAATCTGTGAAGATGAATTCTCGAACGGACGGGAAAAGAACGGATCCTTGAACATATCATCAAATAAGTTGTTTATGCTTCTGTTTGCAAGTAACATAAGTCATTCCTCCTTGTTTATATATACTGTTGTATTTGTTTTATTTGCTATACATTATATATAACACTAATTGTTAGCACTGTCAATAGGTGAGTGCTAATTTTTTAAAATTTTAGGCTGCCCTTGACATTTATTATATCTCAACATATAATTAATTATGCTATATACGAGATGTCTGTAGGCCAGGTACACGATTATCAGGGCTTGTACTGGTTTCGACGGGGGTCTGGAAGTTGGAGAAGCCATCCGTAGCGGGACACTACGTTAAAAGTTCCAATTAAATATAAACGCAGACAATAGAGAATTAGCGTACGCAGCCTAATTAGGCTGTAGTCGGCCTTAGGTTTTCCACCGCTTAAGAAACCGGCTTCAAACAGGTGGAGCACTTCGTTTCCAAAGCTTTGAGGGAATGGAAGAACTTATGAAGCTACTAAAACCGGAAGCCTGTCATTAGGCGGCCGGCAGAGGGAATGTCAATATAATGACTGTGATGGGAGATGCTTCGATGGAGGGGCTTTCGGACGCGGGTTCAACTCCCGCCAGGTCCATTAAAAAACGCCGTAGTTACGGCGTTTTTTTCGGTTTCGCTAAATTAGATAATCTTCAGTTCTTTTGCCTTTAATACGGCATCCATTGCGTTATGGACTCCCAGCTTCTCATAGGCTATCGAAAGGTGCGTCTTTACCGTTGGGAGTTTTAAGTTTGTCATATCCGCAATCTGCTGCGCACTGTTGCCTTGGGCCAGAAGCTCCATCACCCGTTTTTGCTGGCGGGACAATTTGATGATGCCGGTATCTTCCTGCAGATGGTAGGCTACACCTTTCCGTCTTTTGGAAACCTGGTATGTACGAAGCAGCACCGCATTCACATAAGCGGGAAGCAGAGGCCCGGTATAGGTGCTTTTTGTAATCCTTGCATAAATTTTCCGGAGAATCGGGAGTATGGAGAGTCCTTCCTCTGCAAAGAGACGGATGAAGCCATATGGCTGCATACGCTCCAGTGCCCTTTCCAACAGTTCCTGTGCCTGGGTACGAGACTTCTGCGCCCACAACAATGCGGCATGCAGGACTTCTGCTTCAGCGATGTCGGCAGGCCGGCGGTAATGGGAGGCAAAGTCTTGTATGCGCAGCAGCAGTTCTTCCGCCTTTTTTGCCTCACTGCGCACCAGATAGGCCCGGGCAGTGACGAGGTACTGGAAGAGCTTGTATAATTGCAGATGCCCGGTATCTTCGGTGACATAATACTGGGCAAGCCATATATTAGCGGCATTCACACTGCCGTCCCACAGCTTTAGACGTGTCTTGTAAGCCTCGAAATTGGGCATAAAATATTGCTCTTTCGCCACTAATTCCCCCAGGTCTTTCAGCACAGGCTCCGCCTTTGCCGTATCCCCCATAGCCTGGCAGATGCTGTGCAGGACAATCAGAGAGCAGAAGACACCTTCTTTGCTGTTTTCCGGTGTCAGAAGGCTGTTACAGTATGTGGCGTGTGCAAGCGCATCCTCCAGCTGGTCCCGTTCATAGGCAAATCCAGCCATCAGGCCCGGCTTTACATACACCCATTCCGTGCCAAGAACCTTACCGAAAGTGTTGGACAGTTTGTCAAAAATCTGATCTCCGGCCAGCAGCAGGTCACAGTAATCGCGGTTGCTGCGGTGCATATACGGGAAATTATGGGCAAATGAAACAATGGATTTTGTGACTTTTCCATTGGAGAAACTTTTGATAAACCGTCCCAGCCATCCAAACCGTTTGATTTGGGACACGAAGCTTTCCCGATGGTCCACGCTGTAAGCAAGCGCCACATATTCCATGTATTCCGGAGTATGCAGGGCAATGGAAGGGACACTTTTGTACAAGGCATCCAGATGAATCTCCATGCTTTCGTAATCTCCGGTCACATAGGCATACCATACACGGGAAATCCGAAGGGCCGGATATTCACGGAAAGCTTCGTCAGGGAAATCCCGGAAAAAAGTGGCAAAGTACTCTATATTTTCTACCATAACCCGGTTGCTCTCATCAAACACATAGGAATAGAAATAAGGGCCGATTCCTTTGTAATCCCCGCTTTTCAGCCAGTACTGCAGGCTCATCAGGTGGTTCTGCTGCTCGTTAAAGTATTGGGCGCAGATCTTAAAAAGTGCCTCCTCCACTTCCGGCATCGCATCACGGCGCATGTTACAGAGAAAATCCAGAAACAGATGGTGGTAGCGGTAGAGGTCGTCTCCAAGATGGATGACGAATGCGTTCTCCGCACAGAGCCGGTCCAGAAGTTCTTTACTGTCGTTCCTCTGCGTGAGCCGGTCTGCCAAAGCAGCAGGCATCTCGCTAAGAACGGATGTCCGCATACAAAAGTCTTTCAGATCATGATCCCATCGGTCCCATATCTGCCGTTTGATAAAATTCTCCAGAACCTGATCTTCCACATCTCCATCGATGAGCCCACTCTGGGCGATGGCATTCACGCCGATTGGCCATCCACCGGTCAGCGCCTGGGCGTTCTTCAGCTCCTCCGGTGAAAGAAAATGGCCCATGCTCTGAAAATACCCCCTGATTTCAGGAGAAGTAAAACGAAGATCTTCCGGCCGGATGATGGAAACCTGTTCCCGGGATTCCTGGTCAAGCAACTCGTGGGAAGGCTCGCTCCGGGTGAGGATACATACCGTAAAAGAATGAGGGAGCCGCTTGAGGACAAGGGGCAGGGATTTCAGAATTTCTTCATTGCTAATCAAGTGCATGTCATCCAGCACCAGGGAAAACTTCTGCTCTGCCGGGTAAAATTCAGACAGCATCTGAATCACATGTTCCACAGGGGAGGTGGAGAAGGCAGGACTTATTAAAACATCGGCCATATTCTGATTCTGAGGCTGGACGGACATGATTCCGCGGGCAAGAAGCTTATAAAATATAGAGATGCCATTGTCGTAGGCGTCCAGTCCGATCCAGATGGCTTTTCTGTCTGTGTCCGCCAGCCAGAGCAGCGTAGTCACTGTCTTTCCGTAGCCGGCGGGAGCGCAGACATATATCATCCGGCGTTCAGCAGCCTGATGAAAACGATTCAGCAGTTCCCGGCGGGGAGCGCAGACATCCGGAAGTCTTGCAGGTTCAAATTTATCATTTAATAAGCAGGTCTCGTCCAAGTGTATCACCTCTTGTGTTTTTGTTTATTTTATCATGATACCATACAATCAGCAATCAAAACCTCATACTCGTATGAGTGAGGGCTTTAGAGATCTGAAGTGGACTTGTCCACTTTGTTCTAAAACCTTGTACTTGGAACAACTTTTAGCAATGTCCAAAAGGAAAGCCGAAAAAAATAGATGAAAAACTTCATACTGATACGATTCTGCGTTCTGCATTTTACAGTTATGATATATGGTATATCCGGAAGGGAAGCGGACTGAAGTGAAGGGGGCAGAGCCTATGAATCAAGAGTTGGAAATGCAGGCCATGGATTTTGCAATCCATGTGGCAGAGCTTGTGAAATATCTGAGAGAGGAAGGCGGTAACTTTCCGCTTTGTGACCGGCTGCTTACGGCGGCAACCGGGCTTGGCTGTGACTGCCGTGCCTGGAGCAGGGAGGGCAGTGGCCGTGTACTCGGCCGTGCGCTTCTGCTGACAGAGGAAATTGATTATGTCCTGGAGATAGCACTGAGGGCAGGATATCTGAATGACAAACAGAGCAGACCAATCCGGGAGGATTGCAAGAGACTGAGGCGCCAGCTGGAAACGTGTGCCCGGGAAATAAGAGAATAACATAGAAAAGAACGAAAGGTGGTTTCTTACATGAGAAGAATCAAAGAGCATTACCGATGGCCCGCTCTGCTGCTGTGCGTATGCATGCTGGCGGGTCTGTCCCCATTTACCGGGGAGACATTTGCACAGAAAGGGGAAGATTCTGGCAATGTGCAAAACAGTGCCGCAGTACCGGATAATGCACTGGCCGACGACGCCTATAAAGATTTTGGCTTTCAATCCCTGCCGGACCAGGAGGCATTCTCTTCCTCCGAACACCCACTGGACGGTTTCGAGGGCACAGCCATGTCACAGCTCTACGTGGGTTACATGAATAAAGAGAAGTCACAAAAAGGCAAGTATGCGGTGTATAACACCATGTCCAGCCGCAGCAAGGAGGGCGCAAAGATTAGTGGCAACGGTGCTTCGGGATATCTGGATGCCGCCCCTGTCAGCCCGGCCTCTGACTATGCGGACATTAATGCTGGCGGGCCGGTAGAGAGCGGCGACTACCGCACGCTCAATTCCGTGTCTCTTGACATGGGCAGCAACAGTGACGGTTCAGGCGGCAAGCGGGAGGTCATATGCGAGTCCATCCTGCTCACAGGCAAGGAGCGAAACGTAAAAGGCGCCAAAAAGACGAGCTGGCTGTGCGTGCGCACGCTGGTCCACTCCGGCAATGGTTACAAACCTGCAGGCATCCGTTATGTCAAGCTGGCAAAAGACAATAAGAGCATGGGCGATATGGACGTGCGTGCCGCGCAGGGGCTGAATGCCTTGACGGCGGGAGATTATGACGGCAACGGAGTAGACGAGCTGGCGGTGTACGTGCCGTCTTTTACAGAGCCTTACATCCAGCTTTATACGATTGGGGAGGACGGAAGTATCACCGAGGGAACAAAGATTATCCTCAACGAGCTTGCCGCTGTCAACGACCCGCAGCAGTACCGGTTCAGCTTCACCGGGTGGAACCTGCCCATCGTAAACCTTACGACTGCCACACTTTCGCGTGAGGTCACCAAAAAGGACAGCCTCGTCATCAGTACGTGCCTGCCGCGCAGCAACGCAAAAGCCTATAAGGGGCGCAGCCAGCTGCCTGCTCTGGCCGTCTACGAGCAGGACGCAGGACGTATGAAGCAGACATATTTAGACCATCTTAGTTACGGCAGCTACTACATGCGCTTCCCGGCAACCGTGGAGGCAGACCTAAACGCAACCGGGACCCATGAACTTGTAATTGCAGGTTATGTGGATACGTGGACAGATACCAATAATCAGGAGCTGAAGAAACAACCATTCCAGAAGTACTGCGTTAACATGCTTGTGTATGACAAGGATACGAAGTCCTACAAGATGACATACTCAAAGCCATTGGAGTATACGCCTGAAAACGATGTAAAAAAAGTGATGGCCGCGGACAGCGGATATGCCATGAGTGAGCCTGTGGCACTTGCAGCGGCGGCTTTAAGCGAAGTTACAGATAACGATTACCTTTTCCTTGAAGGGGCTGTGCTAAGCTTCCGGGAGGCGGCGGGCGTGAAAAAGGACGACACCGAGCAGGAAAGGCTTTTGGCCGGCTCTCTCGTTAAGCATATGGAAATGAGCATGAAACCGAGTGAGGTCACGGTCAGCCACGCGGTTTCCGGCCGTTTCGCCGCAGACCACCCGGGCAGCGAGCAGATTGCCCTTGTGTGGAACGACAACTATCACAATCCGAACGCAGTGGCGGACTGCAACCTCACCTGGATTTGGATGGACGGCGCGAACAATGTGGTGCAGCAGGACACCAACTACCAGTATCTGAAGGGGCGTGACGCCGATGGCAGCGGCACATTCCTGACGCTGTCGAAGGTGAATGATACGGCGAACCGGGCGGTTTATAGATATAAGGACAAGCAGTACGGCTACAGCGCCCCTAATGCGCTTATGTCTCTTCCTGCCATCCCGTACTGGAAGGAGCTGCCCTATGGAAATGGGGTGGGGGATGTATTTTTCTCGGTAGGAAATGAGCTGGAGGGCTCGGCTGGCGGCAGCCTGAGTGTTTCGGCAGGAGTCACCGGTTCTATTACCGCTATGATGGGCGCGGGCATGGCGGGAAATAAGGTCATCGGGGGTCTGGAGGTGGATATGGACGCCGCATTTGAGCAGTCGGTATCGCTGCAGGCGGGGCTTTCTGTGGGCAATACCCAGACGTACAGCGCGCCGGGTGATAAGAACCATGTGCTGGCGTATGTGACGCCTATGGTGACTTACGAGTATGAGGTGTGGGTTCCGGCCTTTGAGGTGACTCAGGAGACAGCGAAAGAGTATAAGAGGCTGACGGGAAGTGACGTTCTGAAAAATGAGGACGGCGCTGTGTACAAGGTGGGCGATACTGTGCCGGCGGGCTGGTACAGCTACAATATGCACGTTCCTTATTCGCCTACGTATACACTGCTTACGATGGAGCAGTACAATGAGGCGTATACAAAGCATGGTCTTGGAACGGGCAAGATTGATATGAGCGCCTATGACTTTACCGTGGGGGACCCGACGACTTACAAGAAGGAGTTCAAGGATATCCCCCATTACGATCCGGCGCTGAAGATGGTGTCACATCCTAAGGACGTTATAGATGGTGATACGACGAATGGGATTGAATTTGACGCAGGCGCCAGTGTAAGCGGCAGCGTGACGGCGGGCCTTAAGGTCAGCGGGTCTGTACTGGCCAAGGTGGAGGGAGAGGTGAATTTCTTCGGAGCCGGAAAGCTGGAGGGCTCCGTAGGCCAGACTGGCGGAATCGGGGAAAGTATCACCGGCGAGGTGGGCTTTACCGTTTCTATCGGCACGGGGGCAACCATCAATCCGCTGCCTAAGGGCTACGGGGATTATAGTTTTCAGACGACCATGGGCGTGTGGCCCTGTGCAGGACATGGCTCTCTGCTTACGACTGGGTTTATCGTAGAGGAGAAGGCGTACATTCCGCCTCTGCCGCCGGAAAATCCTTATGTATATGAGACGGGGATGCAGGAAAATGGGAAGGCATTTGTGGTGCTGGCGTGGGAGCAGCCGGGTGAGGATGACTACCGTCTTGCGAAGGAGTATGAGGTCTTTTGGAAGAACACCGGGGCAGATGCGGCGGATTACCAGTCTGCGGGCAAGGTGGAGTCTCTGAAGCAGAACTTTATGATGATTACAGGACTGGAGCCTGGTACAACTTACGATTTCGCATTTCAGGCGCTTGGATGGAATAAGCCGGATGGAGGCAGGACCCGGCCCATAACTGCCACCACAGCGAAGGCCAGCACGCTTTCGATTAGCAATTCTTTGAAGCCGGAGGATGTGTATGCGGAGCCGATGGACGGCCAGATTCAGGCATCGCTCGAGGCGCAGGCTGTGGACACAGATTCTAATAATACCATCTCTTACCAGTGGCAGAGATATGTGGTGGGGGAGAGTCAGGACTATCTGGGCGAGTGGGAAGATATGTCCGGTATGTCGGGCGGGACGCGTTCATATGAGAGCGTTGTGTGTCCGCTTAGTCTGCCAGAGGCGGAGGCGGACGGTGCAAAATACCGCTGTGTTTTCACTTCTAAACCGGAGGGTGCGCCTCACAGCGCTCATGTACAGCGTGTGGTGTCCCGGACGGCAACGGTGCATGTCGGTAAGGATCCTCGTTTTTCCGTATCCCTTTCGGCAGAGGGAACGGGAGATGGCGGGGTGGGCGGCAGTGAGCTGCTGCGGGAACGTACAGGTGCGTATTTTCTGCCTGCCGGCAGGAAGGTAAACTTGAAGGCGGAGGTGTCCAAGAAGGATGCTGCGGCTGTCAGCGACGGAACCATTTCCCTCTTTTACCGAAAGGACGGTGGTGAGGAAAAAGTGCTGAAAGAAGGCCTTACACCGTCGGCTGGCGAGGCGACGTATGAGTGGGAGCCTGAGGAGACGGGCTACTATGATTTGACTGCTGTTTATATTGCACCGGGAGGCGGTGCGGCGACAGGGATAGATGACTCCCGGGGTGCTGGCGTGCAGCCGTCGGCTGCCGGGCTGACGGAAACGCCGGAGGGCGAACCAGCAGGTACAGCTGGGAACACGCCGGAGGGCGAGACAGCGGATACAGTCGGGAATATGCCAGAGAGCGAGACAGCGGATGCGGTCGGAACTACGCCGGAGGGCGAATCAGCAGGTACAGCCGGGAACACGCCGGAGGGTGAGACAGCAGGCACGGGAGCGAATACGCCGGAGAGCGAGTCGGCAGATACGGCCGGTAACACGCCGGAGAGCGGGGCGAATGCTGCATCTGGTACGAATGGGGCGGACAGTGCGCTGGCTGCAAGTGCTGTGAACGGGCAGCATATAGCTGTGTCTGAGCCGGTGTCTCTGCATGTGGGAACGATTCGGGACGAGGTGTATGTTATCCGTTATGAGCTGAACGGAGGGGAAAATAACGCAAAGAACCTCCCTGCCATCGGACGGAATGCTGTGCCGCGTGTGCTTGCAGAGCCGACCCGTGTGGGCGCTGCGTTTGAGGGATGGTATGAGGATGCAGGATTTACAAAGAAGGTGGAGGCTCTTGAGCCGGAGCATATCGGGAATGCAATAGGCGGTAAAGGCGGGCCGTATGTACTCTACGCAAAATGGAAGGCCGTGGAGTATAAGGTCGACTATGAACTGGACGGTGGAACGAACCATCCGGATAACCCGGACAAATACACGCTGCTCGACGGCATCACCCTATGCGATCCGGAAAAAACGGGCTACCGTTTCATGGGCTGGTATTTTGAAAGCAGCAACCCGTCCGGCGTGGACGTGGATAAGTCAACGGCTGTTTATTCCTTGCCGCTTTTGGACAAAAAAGGCGGATGGGTGGCTGCAGACCTGACTTTGCGCGCCAAGTGGGAGGCTATCGAATACCCCATCACCTACCACACCATGCTTGCGGCGGGCAAGGGTGAAAACCCGGACAGGTATACTGTGGAAGATAAGGTGAAGTTGAAAGAGGCGGATTACGCAGGCCGTTATGGCTTCGAGTCCGCCGGCTGGTATACGGACAGGGAGTTTAAAGAACCGATCGACACGATAGGCCCGGGAAGGACCGGTCCCCTTGACCTGTATGCCAAGCCGAACTTCACGGCCAGAATCGTCTGGTTTGATGCGATGGGAGGTGTATATGGAGGCGAGAATCCGACGTATATTCAACAGGGTAGTATGGTAGGGATTAGCCTGGGCAATGCCGAGCGCCAGGGATTTGAATTTAATGTCTGGAGCGAGAAGGCTATCATGAAGGACGGCGAGTGGGTGGCGGACTTGGACGCGCCTCTACACCATGCAGGCTTCCCCTTTGCTCCAACGAATCAGTTTTGCACGCTGTACGCCGCATGGAATCCACTCCCCGGGCAAGTGGAGATACAGTGGCTCAATCCGGTGAACGGAGAGGAGATTGATTGGAACTATGGCGTAAAGGGAACAAATATAGAAGAGCCCAAATCCACCCCATCGTGTTACGGTTATGCGTTTGACGGTAAGTGGTACAAGGACAAGGAGCTCACTAAGCAGTGGAATTTCGACAATGATGTGGTTCCTGCGGACACAGGAGATACGTTAACGCTGTACGCGGGATTCCGGGAAGCATATTATACGGTTGCCTTTGAGCCAAATGGAGGTTCAGCAGTGCCTAAGCAGCAGGTGCAAGAAGGGAAAGTAGTGAGAAAGCCCAAGGATCCGGTCAAACAAAACGAGATTTTTCTTGGCTGGTACGAGGACGATGTGCTTACCATGCCATATGATTTTACCTCAGAGCTGCAGAATGATATCACGCTGTACGCCAAGTGGCGCGGCCGCGGGCCCATAAAGTCCGATCCAGGTGACAATAAGATTCTCGGTATAGAGGATGGCCGGACATACGCTATTGGCTCTGTGCTCGATTTCACGGCAGCCGGCACAGGCATGGACAATAATTTCCCGATAGAGGACGATGAACGGTACGTTCCGAGAAGCTGGTCGGTGAATCCGTCCGGCACCTGGAGCGCAGCACCGTATGCGGCTTCATTTGACACAAAGGATATGGCGCTTGGGAAGCATAAGCTTACGGTGACTTTTGGGCTTGAACGGTATGAAAACGGTGCCTGGAAAGAAAAGGATAATCAGTCAGAAACTGAGATATCGTTTGTACTTGCAGAAGATGTACCTGAGCCCGGCGGGGAACCATCGTCTACGCATGGGGGAAAACCTGGGGACGCATCGCGCACAGGAGACGAGAATGCTCCGTGGCTATGGGCGCTGTTGGCGGCAGCTGCCCTTATGGGCGGCGGTGTGCTGGTAATCGTGAAAAGACGTGGCCGTAAGAAACGGCGCTGATAGATGAGAAAAGCTTGAACAGGGGGGCCTTCTTCTTAAGGGCCCCCCTGCTGTTCGGATATACCGGTATGTCTTCGATGGGAGGGCTAGCCTGTCTGAGACAGATAGTTGTAGAGAATATCGATGAATTCTCCGTTTGCCGGCTTCTGTTTCAGCTTGTACCCGGCAATTTTAATCAGAAGTTCGCGGTTTCCTTTGTACCAGCAGTTTGATATGGCAGTGCGGATACAGTGCTCTACGTTGTCCCTGGAAGTGCCGAAGTGTTCTGCGATATCTACATACAGCGTCTTGTAGACAGAGAGCAGGTATTCTTCACTTGATAGACAGAGCTGCAGCGCGTAGAGGAGGAAATGGAATCCCTTCAGCGTGGACCTTACACCGAGCTTCAATAATAGTATTCTTATCTTTTGCATAATGCCTCCTTGTGACCTTACGGATATATTGTAATCAATACATGATCAAAAGGAGGATAGCGGACATAAACAGACATTAATAAGTCATAAACGACGATAACAGACGATAACAGAAATGTTACTATATAAAGACAACAATCTCCCCAGATGCAGGTATATAAACATATATAATATTTAACAGACAAAAATCTGCAATTTGCAGTTGAGTACAGATTAATACTAGGGTAGTACTTTATAATAATCAATATATAGATAGAGGGTGGTGATTCCGATGTACTGGTATTTGGAAGTGTTATGACAGCAAATGCCCAGGAGTCTGATACGGAGGACAGCATTGCCGCCTTAGCACAAGAGGCAGCGGCAAGAACTACTGAGAACTATCTGATAATTAAAGATATAGAGACTGGTGAAGAAACAAGAATAAACCTTGGAGATTCTGTGGTGACAGTTGAGAACATTGGAAATGGTATCAGAGTAACCGATACTGTTGATTTAGAAGAAGCGTTAGGAAAAATTCCAATGCCAATGATTGATCAAAGTGTTGCCAATACATTATCAGGATGGCGGGGAACTGTCTCAATTACCTATACAGATGACGGAACATGGGCAAGTTTAAATTATATAACGGGAAATTGGAGAAGAGTTAGTGGATCTTATAATATGACGAATGCAGGTGCTACGTATGGGCAGTCTCTAGAGACAAATTCCCGTAGCGCATCTACTACTTTTGGATCTCAATTCAGTGCCAATACCACATGGCCTAAGGGGAAATATGGTAGAGGTCATTTCTTGGGTGGAAATATTAGTGGCCGTGTTAATGGGAAAATTATTACTGTTGTCTGCAATCATAATCTTTAAGGATATTAAAGGAGCATATAGATGAAGAATAAAAAGCGTTTAATTCAAACGGAATCTTTAGAGTATGTTTTAAAAATCAAAAATATATTAAGCGATAACAATATACAATATACGGATCGCATAAAAGCAGGTAATGGATTGGGACAGTTCTTTGCATTATTGCTTGTCAGCGGCAGAGGCAGTTATGGGTTAAACGATGAACACACGCAGCATTATTCCATTTATGTGCATGAAGAAAAATATGAACAGGCAATGGAGCTTATCCACAAACTTGATTAACGTGATATATAACGGAAACAGCAAGTGACAAACATGTTTTCTAATCTGACCGGATATTCCAGGTCCCGGAGCTTAAAACTCCGGGACTTTTCTTTGCGCGGTATGGTATAATACAAGAATCAGACGGTGGACAAAGGGCACAATAACAGATAATGAGGAAAGGGGTTTGGCTATGTCGGATAAGATTCTGATCGTTGATGATGAAAAGGATATCGTAGACCTGCTGGAAGAGACATTATGTATGGATGGCTCCTATGAGATACGGAGAGCTTACACCGGTGGAGACGCGTTACGTATCTGTAACGAGTTCGCGCCGGATGTTATCCTATTGGATATCATGCTTCCCGATATCGACGGTCTGGAAGTATGCCGACAGATTCGAGGCTTTTCCTATTGCTCTATCTTGTTCCTGTCTTCCAGGGATGATGATATTGACAAGATTCTGGGCCTGTCAGGCGGAGGTGATGACTATATCACGAAACCATTCAGCCCCAGGGAAGTAGCGTTTCGTGTCAGGGCACAGCTGCGCAGACAGAAGTATCAGGGCCATGTGCAGGAACAGCCGGAGAAATACCTGGCTGCGGGCAGGCTGATGATAGACCGTGAGGGCTGCCGGGTGCTCAAAGACGGGAAAGAGCTGGAACTAACCGGCCGGGAATTCCTTCTGCTGTCGTACATGGCTGAAAATGCCGGAAGAATCATCAGCAAGGAACAATTGTATGAACAGGTGTGGGGGGAATACAGCAGCATCTGTGACAACACGATTATGGTCCATATACGGCATATACGTGAGAAGATAGAAGATAACCCATCTGACCCACGAATGCTTGTCACGATTAAAGGGCTGGGATATAAGTTAAAGAAAAGGACTGATTAGATGAACAAATCCGGATACCGTACGAGCCTGCATATCTATAGTATGTTTCTGTTCTCCCTGTCCGGGATACTGGTAATAGCGGCGGTGCTCTTTTTTATGCTGATAACTGTCAGAAAGGCAGATGGAACTGTTGTCAGGAGCGACTGGCCGGAACGTTTTACTAAAACGTTCGAGGAGCAGATTATCTTTATCGAAGACGAGCCTCAGTTAAAACAGTCCGGCATAGAGCTGCTGCAGAGAGAGCAGCTCGGAATCCAGATCTTAGATCAGGATGGAATAGAACAATACAGCTACAGAAAGCCGGAACAGGCCGCCGCATGCTATACTGCCTCAGATCTGATGGCTATATACAGGGACGGGCATCTGACGGACAGAAAAGAGGCATCGCTTGTAGGGGAACTTACAGACAGCAATTACACATACATCATTCATTTTCCGACAGTGGTCACAAAGGTCACGATGCAGTTGAGTGGAGAGCACTTTATAAAAGGCAGGACAATAGTATTGGTGCTTGGCAGCATATTGTTTGGCGTAATCATCATATCCGGTATGGCATACGGCTATTGGATGACGCGGATGATGGGACGCGTCACGGATGCTGTCACGGCTATTGCCCGGCGTTCCTATATATCTGTTGAGGATGAAGGAATATTCAGCGATATATATGGCAGTCTGAACCGGCTGGATGCAGAGATTAAGAGCAGTGACCGTCTCCGGGAGCAGACGGAAAAGATGCGGGGGGAATGGATAGCTAACATCACCCACGATCTGAAGACGCCCTTGTCTCCGGTGAAAGGCTATGCGGAAATCATGCATGAGGACAGTGGTACGGATAGGATAGGGCGGCATAAGAGGTACGCTGCAATCATATTAAAAAATGTCTCTTACATGGAGCGGCTTCTGGATGACCTGAAGCTGACGTACCGGCTGGAGAGTGGAACAGTACTGCCGGACAGGCAGAGGATTGATTTCGTCCGTTTTCTGAAGGAAACGGCCATCGATATAAAGAACACTCCGGAGTATGAACACCGCAGCATCCAGATACAGACCGCAAAAGAAAACATCTATTATTCTTTTGACAGGATGCTGTTCAGACGAGCGTTCAGCAACCTCATTATCAATGCCTGCATCCATGGGGGCGAGGATGCCGAGATTACGATAGGCGTGGAGGACGGACGGAACGAGATACAGGTTATCGTGTCGGACAATGGGGCCGGTATGTCTGAGGAGGATTCGAAAAGGCTGTTTCAGAGATATTACCGCGGCACGGATACGGATGAAAAACCGGAAGGGACCGGCCTGGGACTGGCGATAGCAAAGAGTATCATAGAGAGCCATGGAGGGACCATCGCGGTCCGCAGCGCACCGGGGGAAGGGACAGATATAAGGATTATATTTAAGGTTAATTAAGGCAGGGTACAAGTAGGATTAAGGCTGGCAGGTTATCATTTTATCATGATAGCTGTCAGCTTTTCCTATGACTTGAAAAGAAAGAAGGTGCGTTTTGAACATCATAATAAAATATATACTTACAAATATGAAAGAACGAAAGGTACGTACAGTGGTGATGCTGCTGTCAGTTATCCTGTCATCGTCGCTTCTGTTCGTCTCTTATTCCATCGGGGCATCTTATGAAAGCGCGCAGCAGAAGATGGCACGTGGGATGTACGGGAAAGCGTCCCTCTCTGTAACGGCTCTGGACGATTCCGCAGAACTGGATGACAATACGGTTCCGGATATCCCTGAGATTCAGGCGGAAGCCGGATTACGTAAGCAAGCTGCGATGTACAGCGAGGGCGGATATTATGAGACGGTAGATCTCGTTTCGTCCAATCTAGAACAGCTGAATCGGATCAATAAACCGCGTATGTCAGGCGGGGGCAGCATAACTGGCTTTTCCGGAAGGCAGATCATCCTTCCGGACAGGTTCTCTTCTAAGTTCGGGATAAGCAAAGGGGATACGGTTACGCTACGCATCAACGACATACCTGTCTCATTTGAAGTGTATGGAATAGCCGCATACGATACGCTGTTCCTCAGGCAGACGAGAGGGGCGACCGCTCTCGTTCCGCTTGACGTGCTGACAGATATTGTGCAGCAGACGCAAAAGTACAGCGAGATACTGATTGAACCGGCAGATGACGTGACAGCCGGAGAACTCAAGTCCTGTCTGGAAGAGAAGCTGCCGCAAGATCTTTACCGCGTATCTGAGACTGTAGATGAAGCGCAGATTGCTGCTGACGCAAGGCAGAAATCCATGCCCTTTTTCCTGATCAGCTTTTTTGCCTTGACGATGAGCGTATTTATCATCTACAGCAGCTACAAAGTGATAACGCTGGACCGGCTTCCTGTTATCGGAACCTTCCGCAGCATCGGGGCTGAAGAAAAGACGGTGACGTCCATCCTTCTGGCGGAGAGCGTCGTCTATGGGCTGACGGGAGGACTGATTGGCATCCCTGTGGGAACGGCTATCCTGAAAGTGATACTGCATGGACTGGGGGACAGGCTGGCACAGGGAATCGAGATTCCGGCCGTGATTACGCTGCCTGCCATCTCCATATCTATTGCTGCGGCTGTCATAGTCTCGCTTCTGAGCTCATGGATTCCTGTCCGCCGGGCGGGCCGCCTGCCTGTGAAGGAAGTGGTCCTCGGGACGGTAGAAGAAAAGAAGAGGCCGGTGCAACATACCGTTGCCATAGCTGCCATACTCGGCATCATCTCTATCGTGCTGCCCCGTATAGCTCCGGAAAAGATGCTGTATCCGGCCGGAGGACTCTCTCTTCTTGGTCTGATAGCTGCCGCCATACTTTTTATTCCGTCTTTCACGAATCTTGCGGCGAGGGGGATGGAGCGGCTTTATGGAACCTTATTCGGTAATGAAGGGATGCTGGCTGCGCGTAACATGAGGGACAATAAAAACGTTACGCAGAATATCACATTGCTCTTTATCAGCATCTCTGCCGTAATCTCTATCAGCGCCGTCGGGAACTTTGTGACATCATATATCAGCGACGTCTTTCAGGGGGCAGAGCTCGAAGGGTTTGCGGACGGTCATATGGAGGAAGACTTTATAAGACAGGTAAAAGAGCTGAAGGGCATAGAAGAGGTGCTTCCCATACATGTGCTGGAAGACAAAGTGCAGGGGGAAGGAGGTTCATTTACACGTCTGGAAGCTACGGACAATCTGAAATGCTACAGTTCCATGTTCGCACTCCATTATTCAGACGGCAAGGAAAGTGAAAAAGCGGTGTCTGCATTTGGAGAAAATGAAAGAGTTATGATTATTAGCGAAGATACTATGAAGAAAATGGGGCTTACGCCAGGGGACAAGATTTCGCTGTCAGATGGTACCTACACGGCGGCGTATAGAATCATCGCCGGCTATAAGTCAAGGGCTACAGACGTGGAAGCTGTCATACCGTCTTACCGTGCAGTGCAGGACTTTGGAGCAGAGGGCTATGATTTCCTTGCATATACGGCGGCAGATGCGGATGCGGTGATGGTCCAGATCCGCAATCTGTTCGGTGACACCCCGAACTGGAGCCGTACGGTGGAAGAGTTCAATGCGGATGCCGCAAGTACCGTCAGCACGTTCCTGCAGCCGATGCATAGTATGACTTATTTCATACTGCTGATGGCCGCAGTAGGAATCGTTAATAATCTGCTGATCAATTATATGCAGAGGAGGCGCGCGATAGCCATGTATAAGTCGGCAGGACTCAGCGGCAGGCAGAATGTAAAAATGATGCTGATCGAAGGAGTTTCCGCCGGCCTGATTGGAGCAGCAGCAGCGATAGCGGTATCGTATATGGAGATACAGACGATTTTTACCGTGGCAGGGCCGAAGATTTCCATCAGGCCGGATCTGGATATTGCCATTTTCCTGGCTGCAGGAGCTATGGGTATCGTGATTACGGCAGCAGGCTCAGCAGTCCCTATATTAAAGAGCCGGCAGATGAAGCTGGCGGAAGAAATAAAATTTGAATAGACAGACTGGAGGACAGGCATATGAAGGAATATGGCAGTATTGCCGCTGTCGAGGGCAGAAATATAACAAAAGATTTTATGGTCGGTGGTACGGTTTCAAAAGTACTGAAGGGAATATCCCTGAAGGTCATGCAGGGAGAATTTGTATCTGTCATGGGACAGTCAGGTTCTGGCAAGAGCACGCTTCTCTACATCCTTGGAGGGCTTGACACGCCGACGGAGGGCTCTGTATATATTGACGGAACAGACATATGCAGCTTTGATGACGCAAAGATGAGCAGGATAAGGAGACAGAAGATAGGATTTGTGTTTCAGTTCTATAATCTTATCCCGAATCTGAACGTAGAGGAAAATATAATGCTTCCGCTTCTGCTCGATGGAAAAAAGATACGTGATTACAGGGGACAGCTTGATCATATCCTGGATGTTGTCGGGCTGTCCGACAGGAGAAAGCATACTCCGCGCCAGCTATCCGGCGGTCAGCAGCAGAGGACGGCGATAGCCCGCGCACTTATCGGCAGCCCTGATATCCTGTTTGCGGATGAGCCGACCGGCAATCTGGACAGCAGGACCGGTGGGGGCATTATGCGCCTGCTGGAAGATATCAACCGGGACAGCGGGCAGACAATCATAATGGTCACGCATTCCCAGGAGGCGGCTGAAAGCAGCAGCCGAATCATAACCGTACGGGATGGGGTGCTTGCATAGCATATGTCTGAAGCGGCAGAAGTTCAATGAGTCTCTATTTACAAACTTATGTTGTACTTACAACATACAAATGCGCATCAATGTATTATAATGTACCAAGAAAGTTACCGTAAGGAGGTATTGTATATGGTACGTAAAATAATACACATAGATGAAGAGAAATGTAATGGCTGTGGGCTGTGCGCGGAGGCCTGTCATGAAGGAGCCATCGGTATGGCTGGCGGCAAGGCGAAACTGCTGCGGGACGATTACTGCGATGGACTGGGAGACTGCCTGCCTACCTGCCCTGCTGGAGCTATTACTTTCGTAGAACGTGAGGCCGCGGCATACGATGAAGAGGCAGTACGGCAGAATAAGAGGAAGAAGCAGAAGGAGGACATGCAGCCATGTGGATGTCCAGGCAGCCAGTCCAGGCAGATAGACAGAGAAACGATGTCTGAGCCGACTTGCCAGCCGCCTTCGGAATCACAGCTTCGGCAGTGGCCGGTGCAGATTAAGCTGGCACCCGTGAACGCGCCATATTTCGACGGAGCCCATCTCCTCATAGCAGCGGATTGTACGGCATATGCCTATGGCAGCTTCCATCAGGACTTTATCCGCGGCAAGGTGACGCTTATCGGCTGTCCGAAACTAGACAGTTCAGATTATAGTGAGAAGCTGGCCGAGATTATCAGGGAAAACGATATCAAGAGCCTGACCGTAGTAAGAATGGAAGTGCCATGCTGCGGGGGCATCGAACAAGCTGCTGTCTCGGCGCTGAAGGAGAGCGGCAAATTTATGCCATGGCAGGTAGTTACAGTATGTACAGACGGAACTATACTAGAATAATATGGGACAAGGGCCTGCTCCGCCAGTTCGGAACAGGCCCTTAATACAGTTACTTTAAAGGAATACAAAATTCACACAGATTGTCAGCTATCTTATCCGCCGCGTAACGTTCAATAACAGGCTTGCCATAATCTACAGCCAGACCTTCAGTCCGCTTTGCAATATCCTGCCAGAAAGCGCTGACAGCCTGCTTCGTATGAGCGGTTTCATATATAGCGTACGTTCCATCATCAATTTCTCTCGTGTTTAGGCTTATGTCCATATCATCTTTAATGATAAGTCCCACATCATATCTTAATTCCTCTGGTGGCGTTGCTGCCGGATTATCTAAGGCGATTCCCAGTATAATCGTATCTGCATCAAACAAATGATTGGTTTTTAAATAGTCTTTAAAATCTTCCATCAATCTTTCATTCTTAATACCATATGCACCGACATTACGCATATAAGCTATCGTGATATTATTAAATTCTTCTATTTTCATCTGATTTTCTCCATTCATTTATCTATTGATGTCGACTTCAATAACTAAATGATAGAATCTTATAAAATTTTTTTCAATAACTTTTTTAAAATTAGTTCATTATTTTGAATAAAATCGTAACAAATATGTAACAATTGTAATAAATAGAAAATATCTGAATATAATTAATTAAAACAATTTTAAAATATTGTTATTTTCAGGAGGGTATAAATTTATGAATTCTAAAAGAAATGTGGGGCTTCTGGTAACACTGTTTACGGTTACATCGCTATTTACCGCAGGGTATTCAAGCGAAGCTATGGCAGGCGAATCAGAGGCTGTACCTGTATCGGCGGATGTAAATATAGATAAATATGCATCCCGGTTTATGGACATGAAAGAGACAACCCAGAAGATAATAGAAGAACAGCAGAGAATTGCAGAAGAAAAACGGATTGCAGAAGAAAAGAGGATTGCGGAAGAGAAACGGATTGCAGAAGAGAAACGGATTGCGGAAGAGAAAGCGGCCCAGGAAAAAGCGGCCCAGGAGAAAGCGGCCCAGGAGAAGGCCGCCCAGCAACAGGCCGCCCAGGCCGTACAGGCTCAGGCAGTGTCGGCCAGCCAGTCAGATCAGGACCTTTTGGCCGCGATTATATATTGTGAAGCCGGAAACCAGCCGTATGAAGGACAGGTTGCAGTAGGTGCAGTTGTGATGAACAGAGTAAGGAGCGGAGTATTTCCGAATTCTATCCGGGACGTCATCTATCAGTCAGGACAGTTCGGCCCGGCTGTGACGGGCTGGCTCGACCAGGTTCTGTCATCAGGCGGCTACACAGATACGGCCAGACAGGCAGCGGCAGACGCGCTTGCAGGTTCCAATCCGATAGGAGACTGCCTGTATTTTGACCAGGGAGGCTCCGGGATGCAGATAGGTGCACATTATTTCCACTAATTGGGGGTTTAGTGAAGCAGGGCGCCGCTGGGAAGGCAGGGGGCATCTGCTGCGATGCGTCCGGGACTGCGACTATCACACAGATTCCTAAGCCTGTGGAATGTTCGCCGATAGCGGCTCTCATCCCACAAACTAAGGAATCTGGTGAGGATTCTCCGTCCCTCCCGCTTATACCTTCGCATCTGTCCCCTGCCTCCCCATCGGCTATCTACTTTACTGGCACGAGCGGGGGTGGCTATGTGACGTTACTGGCGGCCGGAAGGAATTTATCTGTGCCGGTATATTAATAAAAAAGCTGAGCGAGTGAAAACCTTTGAAAAATGAAATTATTATGAGGAAGAGCCGGAATCAGGTACAGTGCTGTTATATGAGATAACATCCCTTGCCTGATTCCGGCTCTTCTTGCAGCAACGGCGTGCACGCCTCGCTGCAAACGTTTAACTGCGATAATAACACCGTACTAATTTGTATGTGTTGTATACACTAAGCCTGCTATCATTTTCCATCTAG
>NZ_KQ236747.1:272222-296302 GCF_001185345.1 Dorea sp. D27
CGGCGTGCACGCCTCGCTGCAAACGTTTAACTGCGATAATATACACCGTACTAATTTGTATGTGTTGTATACACTAAGCCTGCTATCATTTTCCATCTAGCTGACACAGCCAGCGTTCATCCGCTGGCTAGTAACGCTACACAGCCGTCCTCGCCCTTGTTAAGTAAAGTAGATAGCGGACGGGGAGCCGGGTGGGAGATGCGCAGGTGTAAGCGGAAGAGGCGGAGAATCCTTTCCGTAGCCCTTATCCTGCGGGATGCAAGCCGCTATCGGCGCGCATTCCGCAGGGTTAGGGATACGTGAAATAGTCGGAGCCTCGTACGCATCGGAGCATCTGCCACCCGGCTCCCCGCCCGCAGCCTAATTTACTAAACTCACATTTTATTCTTCTGTGATATAGTAGCGTCTCTTTCCCTTCGTTATGGACTTGTACTCGATTGCATCAGCGGGACATCCACAGATGCAGGCCATACAGTGTGTACAGTGGCCTTTCCACACGGGGCGTCCGTCTAAGAGGTCTATGTTGTTCAACGGACATCTCTGTGCACATTTTCCGCAGGAAACGCACGTGTCCGAAACCGTAAATCCCTTATCGTGGATGGCAAGCTTATAATACAGTATATGGAGCGGCCCGCTTAGCAGGCTCCCGCCGAGGGATGACGGCGAAGCAGGGAAAGGTTCCTTTTTCTGTATGTAACCGGCCAGCTCGGAAAAGACTGGCTTTGCCCGTTCGATGATGGCGGCGCATTCGGATTCGCTGGGTGCTGCAGATAGTGCGATGTAATTTTCCGGCATGAGCACGGAAGCGAGACCCTGAAATTCCAGTCCTATTTCTCTACAGAGTTTCTTGGCGTAGGCCGCCGCATTGCCACCGTTTCCACCGCATGTCAGGACAAAATAGGCGTTCCGGCTGCCTTCAAACTTTGTTTCGCGGATCCAGCGTTCCACTACTCTTGGTAAGCGATACGCATAGACGGGCGCAACAAATACGAGCGGACGTTCCGAGTGAAACGTCTTTTTTGCATTATCTTTTAGACATTGATTGACAGAGATGATTTCATCGCCAGTGACTCCGGCGATTTGTTTTGCTGCCAGCTGGCTGTTGCCTGTTCCGCTGAAATAAAATACCATATGATGCCTCCTTATTCGTCAATTCCACTGACCATCTGATGCAGGTATGCTTTTGCCTGTTCCTTCGTACATGCCTTCTTCTCCAGATACTTCCATTCCAATACTATCAACACCGACTCACTGTACAGCTTTGCGGCCATTTGCCCTGGTATCTGGAAACGGTGAGAGCAAGAACTGACCTGAAAAGCCGCCTCCATGTTGGAAAGCAGATAGAACCGGATTTGGTTGATCAGGTATTGGCTGGGGGGATTGTATTTCAATATCTTTTGGACCGTATCCATATTCTGGTCGAGGTAATCCATACAATTTTCCATTAACGCGTCCATACGCTCCCTGCAAGTATCCGCTCCTTCGCAGCCGCTGTCAAGCTTCCTGTGGGCAGTCTCCAGGCAATATTCCAGAAGGTCATATTTGTCATCAAAGTAGTTATAAAAAGTTGCACGAGGCAGCATAGCCTTTTCGCACAGCTCCCCGACAGTTAATGTTTCGAAAGACTTGACGGAAAGCAGCGCCAGCATACCATGCTGCAGAGATTGGAGTGTTCGTGCCGCTCCTATGGTCATTTTTTTTGATATATCGTATTTCATTTGGGTATCTCCTTTGACATTTTTTAAAATAGGTCTAAATATGAACATCTATTTCATTTTACCACTTGCATATCAATATATTTCATCATAAACTAAAGTCAAGAATTATACAAGTGTAAAAAAATAGCGATATGAAAAAATAAAAATGTGGAGGATACTATGAGAAGAGAACATAAAATCAATGTCAGCCGGAAAAAATGTATCGGATGCGGGATGTGCGTAAAGGATTGCCCTGTCAACAATATCAGGGTTAAAGATAAAAAAGCGGTAATAAAAACGCAGAGCTGCCTGATGTGCGGACATTGTGCTGCTGTCTGTCCGAAAGCTGCAGTTTCGATAACCGGATTTAGCGAACCGCCTGTAGAAATTAACGGACGTACTGTTTTAGAGCCGCAGCGGCTGATGGATGCAATCCGGACCCGAAGGTCTGTCCGGCAGTATAGACAGGAGCCTGTTGACGCGGAAATCATCGAACAGGTCATAGAGGCGGGCCGCCTGACGCCAAGCGGTGAAAACGCTCAAAATGTATCTTATATCGTGCTGCAAAGGGAAATGGAACGTTACGAAAAAACAGCAGTCCTATTTGCGAAAAGAATGCTGCCGTTGATGAAGATCATAAAACCAAATGCTCGAAATATAATCATAGACGACCACTTTTTCTTTAAAGAAGCGCCGGCGGCTATTCTCGTGCTGGCAAAAGATAAGGTCAATGCCTCCCTTGCCGCTTCGAACATGGAGCTGATGGCGGAAGCGCATGGACTGGGTGTCCTGTACAGCGGCCTGTTTGCCATGGCGGCGAACCATTCTTTTGCGCTTCGCCGCATGCTGAAGCTCCGGAATGCAAAAGTTGTAACCGTGCTGGTACTCGGCTATCCCAATGTCCCGTATCACCGCACGGTACAGAAAGAGCCGGCGGATGTACGTTACCTATAGGATACGTGGGCTGCTGCAAGAAAAGCCGGATCCGGGCAGGGGATGTTATCTCGTTTCATATCCCCTGCCCGGTCCGGCTCTCTCCAAATTGCTTAAGCTCCTGCTTTCTGAGCGTTCTCTTTCTTTACGATACGGCTTAAGATGAATGTTATGATAGCGCAGAGTACAGCGGCAACCATAGCATAAGCCCATGTCATGTTGTAACCGGTCCTGCCGTAGTTATCCATCCAGCTGCCGACTAATGTATACATGAAGATGTCGGGCGTATAGCCTAAGCAGGATGCGATGCCAGATACACGGCCGCTCATGTTAAGAGGGATGCCGGCATCGTCATGTACTGCGAAGTATTGGCTTCTTACCGCGTAGATGAAGAACAGGCCAACGAAGAAGTTGGCTACTACCATGACGCAGAGGGACGCTTTTGACGGCATAACGATAAAAAGACCAAATGATAAAGCAAGTCCGATACAGCCGCCGATGATAACTTTGAAGCGGGATTTAACCTTATCGGCAAGGAATCCTCCGACGATACCGCCGGCTCCCTGGATAAGATAACGGACACCGCCGAGCGTCGCGGCCGAAGCAGCGGACAACCCGTAGAACTGCTGAGCGAATGTGGTTGCATATGCGATGAGTCCGTACACGCTGTAAGCTGTGAACACGATTGCGACGAGCAGCCATACTCTTGGGATAAGAAGAGCCTTGAACATGCCTTTTGTAACTTCAACGAAAGACTCTGGATTTTCTTCTTTCTTCGTGTCTTCGATAAAGATAAAGTTGAGGATACCAATTATAATAACTACGATGGAGCATACTTTGATTGCGGCGGATGCACCTGCGACTTCATCTGCAAAGTGGGTAAAAGCAGCCGTCATACCAAATACGAGCAGCGCGTTCATGATACCGCGCAGCCCTTCCTGCAGACCGAACAGGCGGCCCTGCTCTTCGTCATTTCCGAGCATACGCGTCGCTTTGATGCAGGCGGACCAGTATGTAATGATAGTAGAGATGCCCATAAGAACGAAGATAACACGACTTATGGTATACCCCGGGAATGTGGAGAACCATAGTCCAAGGATACCTGTTGCGATGAAGGAAAAGGTAAGCAGCTTCCTCGCTGAAAACTTATCGGCTATAATACCGCCGATGAAATATGAGAAAAGTGACATCGTTGCATATCCGGATGATAAGAGTCCCATCTGTGCGTTGGAAAGATTCATGGCATTCTGAATCGGCACGTAGAAGGTCTCGCGGATGTACGGTAATTGAAAGATGATTCCGGCACCTGTCGCAAGCAGAAGCAGGGTACCATACTTTTTGATAAAAGCTTTGTTCATGATTTCGCCTCCAGATTAACTATAATGTTGTTGGTACCGGCGCTGCAGTCGCCGTACCTGATATTAATGTAACAAAAAAAGAGAAAAGTAATGCCAGGGTGGCGTTACTTCTCTCCTCACTCTTTGTAACTAATTCGAATCATAAAATATTTGTGAAAAAAAGTCAATCACTAAAAGACGAAAAAACGAAATATAAACATTGTGCACAAAAATATAAAAACAATAATATGAAAAATAACCAATTGACAATCTGCCGGGGATGGTTTTATACTATAGGCAGTTACCGGAAGAGATTTTCAGAGAAAAGTAACCAACGTGGCAGGCGTACTGCCCGTGTTGTGTTGCTTTTCTTTTTTTTGTCTAATGAGATACGAAGCTATCTATAATGCGGGAGCCTTCCCACTCTTTTGGTGAGGTATCAAAGAAAAAACGTGTGAATAATGAAAGGAGTCCAGTGTCATGGCAATTATTTCAAGAGAACAAATCGTAGAGGGGCTAGTCGGTATCCTTGGCAGCGAACAGGTCATAACAGACGAGCAGGTATTGAAGGAGAGCAGCCTCGACAGATACAGAAAATATGAGCAGGTGTGTGAAGTGTATACACAGCCGATTCCTGCGGCAGTCGTCTATGTTAAAAGTGCCGAAGAGGTATCAGAGGTACTGAAGTTTGCAGATGACAATGAGATAAATGTAGTACCCAGAACGGGACAGTCAGCCATCGAGGGCGGTCTTGAGACAGCGCTGAAAGATTCTGTAGTCATCGACGGTTCTACTATGAACAAGGTAATCAAGGTAGATGAGTACAACATGCAGGTTACATGCCAGTGCGGCGTTCCTCTCCAGGAGCTGGATGACATGTTAAGAGAAAGAGGGTATACGACCGGCCACTCTCCGCAGTCCAAGCCGCTGGCGCAGATGGGAGGTCTTGTGGCAACGAGAAGCATCGGACAGTTCTCAACGCTGTATGGCGGAATCGAGGATATGATCGTAGGTATGGAAGCGGTGTTCCCGAACGGTAAGATCTGCAGAATCAAAAATGTACCGAGACGTGCGGCCGGACCGGACATCAGACACATCATCTGTGGTAATGAAGGTGCGCTCTGCTACATTACAGAAGTTACATTAAAGCTGTTCAAGTGGCAGCCGGACAATAACCGTTACATAGGCTATATGCTGGATGACGAACATATGAAGCTTGGATTCGACTGTCTGCGAGAGGTCATGGTAGAAGGATATAAACCATCCTTTGCAAGACTTTATGACGCGGCAGACGCACAGCAGCATTTCAGTGCCTGGCTTCCAGAGGGAAAGGCCATCCTCATATGGATGGCAGAAGGTCCTGCAAACATTACGCCGGCTATCGAAGCAGGAATCAAAGAGATGATGTCCAAACATCCGGAACTGGAGGAAGTCGATCCTAAACTCATCGAGAAATGGTACGGCGGCCTGAACTGGGGACCGGAACAGATTGCTGAAGAAAAAGAGGAGATCAAGGCCACCCAGAATATCGGCATCACGACAGAAGTATCGGGAAGCTGGGACAACATTTATGACATCTACAAGACGGCCTGCGACAGAATCATGGAAGAAGTTCCGGATATGACGCTTATGGGAGGACATTCTTCCCACAGCTATATCAACGGTACAAACATGTATTTCGTATACTATTACAATATAGTAGACTGCGCGCCGGAAGAAGAGATCAACAAATATCATGACAGGATTAACGAGATCATCTGCGAACAAGTTATCAAATACGGCGGTTCTATCGTCCATCACCACGGACTAGGTAAGGCAAGAGCAAAATACGTGACAGAGGAATACGGCTCTTCCTATTACATGCTCAAGACGCTGAAGCAGGCATTTGACCCGAACGGCATCATGAACATGGGAACGCTGATTCCGCTTAGAAAATAGGCCATGAAGATATTAGGGTGTTTTAAGATAGTTCCGGATCTGGATCTGATCGCAGAAGAAGACTGGATTGCAGATGGCCAGCTTCAGGTAGATACCAGTTATGCGAAGCTATCGTGGAATTGTTTTGATGAAGGAGCACTGGAGATGATGTTAAAGCTTTCTGATTTATCAGAAGGCTTTGACGTCGTGTATGAGCTGAGTGTGCTGACCGTGGGCCGGCGGCAGCACGAAGCCTTCTTAAAGACGTTGTACGCGCTGAAGTTCGAACATGTAGTCCGGGTTGAGGCGGAAGAAGACAAGGATATCCGTTTCTGTCCGGAGATAATTGCGGATCTGGCAGCCGGATATATCACTGATACGTCACCTCAGGACGTAGTAATCATGGGGGTACAAAGCTCGGAAGGGAGCAATGGGAAGACGCCTCTTCTTCTGGCTGAAGAACTTGGCTGGCCTTGTATTACCGAGGTGACTGCCCTGGAACCGGTGGATGAAGGCCATCTGAAGGTTACGAGCGAAGAAGATGGGCACACGGCGGTACAGGTAGTAGGGGTTCCGTGCGTTCTTGCGGTGGGGAATGCCCCTTCGTCTTACCTGCGGGTTCCTACTTTAAAAGATAAGATGAAGCTTGGGAAGAAGCCGATTGAGCATATAGTGCCAAACTGGGACCAGCTTCTGGAGAAGGAACGGGATGTGGAGCTCACAGAGCTTGCGGCAGTGGAAGAAAGGCGGGACGCGGTGGTCATTGAAGGCGACACTCCGGAAGAGAAGGCCAGACAGCTATATGAGTCATATTTGAAAGGAAGGCTTGAAAAAATATGAGATATCATTGTATCATAGACGCATACTCCAAGGACATCATCCGGCAGATGGAGGAACTTTATGCGTTTAAATCGGCTTTCCTCCAGGAGGCAGAGGAGGGTGTATCCTATGTCCTCTGCCGGGACAGTACAGTAGTGGAGGGGCTTGACAGACGTATATCGGGCAGTGCCGCTGCCATCATAGCAGAAGACTATTGTCCAGAGGCAGTGCTTGAGGCGCTCGGGAAAGAGACAGCTTTGGAAGATCTATATCTATTCGGTAGTGGTATCAGCGGGAATGAATTATCCGTGCGGCTGGCGGCCCGGATGAAGGGCAGTTCCGTGACGGCTGTCCACGGTCTTGAATGCAAAGAGCAGGTGACAGTAAAGAAAATGGTCTATGCGAGCCACATGGAAGGGACTTTCCGGATGAAAAAAGGCCCTTATTGCATATCGCTGGCAAAGGGGATGGACAGGCAGGAGCCGGAAAAAGGCACGTTCCATATTATAAAAGAAATCCGCTGCACGGATGTCCCCGGATTCGTGGTATCAAGAAAGACGTTTGCCAATGCATCAGCAGGAGGGCTTGACGAGGCGAAAGTCGTCATAGCGGCGGGCAGAGGTATCAGGAATAGAGAAAATGCTGATTATCTGCAGGAGACGGCAGAGGTGCTCGGAGGCGAGCTCGGGGTCAGCCGGCCGGCGGCGATGAATGCGTGGGTACCGATGAACAGGCTGATAGGCGTATCCGGGGCGATGCTGCAGCCGGATATCTGTATCACGGCAGGTGTGTCCGGTGCAGCCGCATTCTATGCTGGGATAGAGAAGAGCAAATTTATCGTCGCTATCAATACGGATGAACAGGCGCCTATCATGAAGAAGGCGGATGTCGTGGTGGCAGATGATTTCGTACCCGTAATAAAGGCTTTGCGGGAGCTGGCAGAACAGTAGAGACGGGGGACAGGCATATGAGACAATTGATATTTCCGATGAAGGAACAATACGAAGAATTTTTGATAGATGAATCAAAGTTTTCCGGATATGCGGACAGCATTTCCTTTCCGGAGAGCGAGGAAGAGATACAAGAGGTGCTCCGGGAGCTTAAGGCAGCACATATTCCAGTGACCATACAGGGCGGGAAGACCGGGATAACCGGTGCGGCCGTGCCGGAAGGCGGACATGTCATGAACCTGTCCCATATGAATAAGGTAAAAGGCTGCGCCCTGCTTGAGGATGGGACAGGAAGGATAACCGTGGAGCCGGGAATCCATCTGATGGATCTGGAGAAAGAGATCGGGGCAGCTTTCCGCAAGAGCCCCCAGTTCTGGCCGCCAGACCCGACGGAGACTTCGGCTACCGTCGGTGGGATTGCGGCCACCAATGCACAAGGCATCAGCCGGCTGTTGTATGGTCCCGCCAGAAAGTATATCGAGTCTGTCAGGATGGTGGCCGGTGACGGGAGCATCCTCACCGCAGAGAAAGGCCGGAAGCTGACGCTTCCCTCTGGACGTGTGATAGACTGGATAGATGTCGCCTTGGGAAAAGAAGGAATCACAGGAGCTATCAGCGAGCTGACGCTTAAGCTGCTCCCGAAGCCGGAAAGCGTCTGGGGCATTGCCTTCTTCTTTGGCAAGACAGAAGAAGCAGGAAGGTTTGTCGATATCCTGAAACAGGACATGCCGGAGTGTGAACATGCGGCTGTAGCGGCGGTCGAATATATCGACCGGGCGGCGATGGATCTCATTCAAGAGCACAAAGGATCCATGACGAAGATCAAAGAGCTTCCCGATGTCGATGGAGAGACAGAAGGCATGATATATGTAGAGCTCCACGGAGAGGAAGAGGAGATCGAGATGCTCGCGGAAGCTCTGATGGAGGCTGCCATGGTGTGCGGCAGCGATCCGGATGAGGCGTGGGCCGTATCGGGCGAGACGGATGTAGAGAAGCTCCATGCGTTCCGCCACGGGGCGGCTGAAACCGCGAATCTGTATGTTGAGGAGGTCCGCAGGAAGGATGGGCGCATCACGAAGCTTGGAACAGACATGGCTATTACAGACAAGGCATTTTCCGACGTTCTTGCCGGCGTGAAGTCTGATCTTGATAACGAGGGTTTGAAAGGATGCATGTTCGGGCATGCGCTTGAGAATCATCTGCATGTCAACATACTGCCGGATGACTACCGGGACTATGAAAAGGGAATTGCACTGATCAGAAAATGGGCATCCACAGTCAGAGACCGTCATGGGCAAGTGACAGGGGAACATGGCATCGGGAAGCTGAAGCTCAGGATTCTGGAAGGGCTGCTTCCCCAGCAGCATATTGACCTGTGCACGGAATTGAAGGCTGAGATGGATGCCGTAAATGTATGGAACAGGGGAAATATCATCAACGGGGAGGCTGGCAGCAAATGAGGATTGCAGTATGTATGAAACAGGTGCCTGCCGCTTCCGAAGGAAATATGGATACTGAGACAGGCGTACTGATACGGACGGGACTTGAGGCAGTTGTTAATGTATATGACCTGGCGGCGCTGGAAGCCGCCCTTCGGTTGAAAGAAGCATATGGAGCAGACATCCATGTATTTACGATGGGGCCTGAGAAAGCGGAAAGTGTGTTGCGCGAGGCATTTGCCATGGGGGCGGATGAGGGATTCCTTGTCTGTGACACGGCATTCGCCGGGGCAGATGTACTTGCGACATCTTACACGCTGAAACAGGCTATCGGTTCCGTAGGGTCCTATGATTTGATTCTGTGCGGCAAGCAGACGACAGACGGAGACACGGCACAGGTAAGCGGAGCCCTTGCAAAGTGGATGGACATCGCGCATGTCAGCTGGGCGTCGGAAATAGCAGATATTTCGCAAAACACAGTGAAAGTGCGTTATAATATGGATAATCGTATGATATGCGCGCGGGTACAGATGCCATGTATCCTATCTGTTGAAAAGGATTCGTTCATACCGAGAATGCCTTCCCTGAAGCTTAAGATCAGCGGAAGGAAGAAAGAGATACATACGCTTTCTCTGCGGGATCTTACGGACTGTGATGAGGAACATTATGGACTGAAGGGTTCAGCCACAAGGGTATGTAAGATCTTCCCCCCGGAACGGACGAAGAGGCAGGGGCTAGTGAGCCTTGGGGGAGAGAAAGCGGCAGAATATATATTGAAGATACTAGATTCAGGTGCACGGGAGGTGCGGATATGAGACAGGCAGACACTTCGGCATGGTCCGGTATTCTCGTATACATAGAATGCCGGCAGGGAAAGGTCCGTCCGGTAGGCCGTGAGCTTCTTGCGGAAGCGGGAAGGCTTGCCGTAAAGCTTGGGGCAGACGTATATGGAGCGGCATTGGGAAGCGGGATGGAAGCAATTGCCGGCCAGCTTTCGGGCTGTCCTCTGGCAAGGCTTTATCTTTATGAGACAGAAGACGAATATAGCCCGCTCCATTATGAAAAGATAATGACGGAATGCATAGCCGAAGTAAAACCATCTATCGTCCTGATTGGAGGGACTCAGGAGGGCCGCGCGCTTGCCCCCCGGCTTGCGGTGGCCTTTGAGAGCGGCCTGACGGCAGACTGCACCTCCCTGGACATCGATGACGAAGGCTGTCTTGTGCAGGTCAGACCAGCATTCGGAGGCAATGTAATGGCCAGCATCGTGACCCGTTTCACGAGGCCGCAGTTTGCGACGGTGCGGCCCGGAATCATAGAGGAGCCCTGCGCGGAATCGTGCGGGGAGCCGGAGATAGTGAGGGCAGCCGTAAGGCAGGCGGAGAATACGTTCCGGATACTGGACGTGGAGGAGAGAGAAGTATCCGGCGGCATAGCGGATGCCAGGCTTCTGGTCGTGGCGGGCCGAGGCGTAAAGAAGAAAGAGGACCTTGAGATGCTGAGGGAGCTGGCCGCACTGCTCGGCGGAACGCTTGCTTCGAGCCGCGCGCTTGTGGAGAGAGGCTGGATGCCGCCCGGGTGCCAGATTGGACTGTCGGGCAGTACGGTTAACCCGGAGTATATGATTACGTGCGGTGTCTCAGGAACTGTGCAGTTTATGGCAGGTATGAGGCATACGAAAAACATAATTGCGGTCAATACTGACCCGGATGCCAGAATATTTGAGATTGCACATTATCCGGTATGCGGCGATTTGTATGAGATAGTGCCGGCGATGATTGAGAGGCTTCGGGCCGGGAAAGGTGATGATTTGATTGATATTCACATATGATCTGGATCAAAAAGAGATAGAGGAGACCCTTCTTGACCTGAACTGGCGCAGAGAGGGCAAGTTCCGTACGGTCAACCTATGGACATTGAGCATGCTTGGAGTCCTCGTGCTGATTGGGTATATAAGGAACCCGGACCAGTTTTATTTATTTCTGATTTTATTGTTTGACATACTGACACTGCTATATATGGCATATGGTACGTCATATGGAAGAAAAAGGCGGGCGGGAAAGATGGCTGCCCAGGGTGGGGAATACCGGCTTGAGATTACGGAATCGTATATGAAATCGGGGGATAATAATGACAAGATAAAGCTGGATGGAAAAAAGATGCAGTTCCTCTGTTCAGAGAATGTCATCGTCATCCGTGCGGACCGGGATGTATTTACGATTCCGAGACGGATACTGGGAGACGGCGACCTGGAAGGCCTGAAAAGAATTGCACGAGTACATAAGTGCTGCTTTGTAAATATAGTAGTAGGAAAGGAGTGACAGTATGGAAGCGGAAGTTAGAGAGAAGACAGTAAGGCTATCATTGAGGAAAGGGGTATTCTTCCCGCCGTGGCTTTTGCTCGTGGCGATGGTTGTCGTAAGCCTGACAAACGGCGACGCGTTTATGGCCGGGCTGAATACAGTGACGAATTGGATACTCGGCAACTTTGCGTGGGCGTTCAACCTGACTACGGTGGGCTGTGTGATCACTGTCATCATGGTGTATTTTTCACCCCTTGGGAAGGTGCGTATCGGAGGCAGCAAGGCAAAGCCGATGATGAAGTTCCTGGATCTTGTCTGGATTACGCTCTGTACGACGATTGCGGCAGGCATTCTGTTCTGGGCGTGCGCGGAGCCTCTGTACCATATGAATGCCCCTGCGGTGGCGGAAGGCGTAGAGGCAGGGACGGCAAGTTCCGCGCTCTTTGCCATGAAGACGATGTTTCTCGAGTGGACCTGGTCCCCATATGCGATATACACGGTGGCTACATTGATATTCGCGTTTGTGTTCTATAACATGAACCAGTCCTATTCTATGGGATCTGCCCTTGTGCCGGTATTTGGAGAAAAGGTAAAGCAGTATAACGGAATAGTAGATGTCATCTGTCTGTTTGCTCTTGTGGCCGGCATGGCAGCGTCACTTGGAACTGGTACGATGACGATAGCCGGCGGTGTCGAGAAGGTGTTCGGAGTCGAGAGCGGGCCGGCGTCTTGGGGGATTATCATTGCCGTTATCGTAACGACATTCATCATATCAAGCATATCCGGCATCATGAAAGGTATCCGCGTGCTGTCTTCCATCAATGCCAAAGTATATATGGTCCTGCTCCTTTTCCTGTTCGTATTCGGACCGACGGCATTTATGCTGAATTTTTCTGTGGAATCCTGGGGAGCATATATACAGGACTTCTTCAAGATGAGCCTCATGACCGGAGACATCTTCCAGGACGGCTGGGCCAAGAGCTGGCCCATATTCTACTGGTGCAACTGGCTGGCATGGACGCCGATTACGGCAGTGTTCCTCGGGAAGATACTGAGAGGCTATACGATAAAAGATGCCATCAAATGCAACTTTGTCATACCGGCGATATTCAGTACCATCTGGATGGGGCTCTTTGCGACTGCATCTATCTATTACGAGATGAACGGCGTCGGGCTGTACGACACATTGCTGGACAAGGGGACGGAGTCGGTCGTATATGCGGTATTCGACCAGCTGCCTCTTGCGGTAATCGTCATTCCGTTCTATCTGTTCATCGTGTTCATATCTTTTGTCACGGCATCCGATTCTAATACGAACGCTATGGCGGGGCTGTGCACGAATGGCATCACCCAGGATGAGCAGGAGTCGCCTTCATGGCTTAAGATAGTATGGGGAATCTCTATTGCGCTTATGACGTGGCTGCTGATCAGCTTTGCGGGAATAGACGGGATTAAGGCGGCTTCTAATCTGGGGGGCTTTCCGAATATGTTCCTGATCCTCATCATGATAGTCGGTTTGTGGAAGATCAGCCGCAATCCGCAGAAATATGATGTGCACAAGGAAGACTATGACAGTAAGGGGCGTCCTATCGAGACACCACGGCTGCCTATTGAAAAGGAGTAGATAATGATGTCTTTGACAAAAGAGTATTTTATGGAAGCGACGGAAGCCTGCCCGGTCATTCCGGCTGTTAAAAATGAAGAATGGCTGGAGGGCTGCCGGGAATCAGAGTGCGGGATTGTGTATATTATCTACGGTGACATATGTACGATTGCTGATATTGTAAGCAGGGTAAAAGAGATGGGTAAGAAAGCGATCGTACATGTGGACCTGATCGTGGGACTGTCTTCTAAGGAAATCAGCGTGGATTTCATCCAGAAGTATACGGCAGCCGACGGAATCATCAGTATGAAACCCGCGCTTATCAAGCGCGCGAATGAACTTGGCATGTTTACGATACAGAGGTTCTACATGATGGATGCCCTTACTTATGCAAATATTGTAAAGCATGTCAAGAACTGCAATCCAGACGTCGTGGAATTTCTTCCGGCAGGCCTGCCGAAGGTCATACAATACCTTTTGGAAGAGATAGACAAGCCGGTCGTGGCAAGCGGCCTCATCCTGGACAAAGAGGACGTGATGGGTGCGCTGAAAGCCGGCGCTTTTGCCGTATCTACGACGAACCGGCAGATGTGGGACTGTTAGGAGTGTAACGCCTGTTTTAAGCAATGAGAGACGGATCGTACAATATGCATAAAAAGCATATGACACTTTTAAGTATAATCACGATATTGACAAATGATATAACACGATTTACAATGGACATAGTTACTAAAAGAGCGGAAGAGAAAGTAACTTTTACCCACGTATAGTGGGTGGAAGTTGCTTTTTTTTGGTTTATAGGAAAATGCATCCTGGCTTCCGTCTGGCTTTTCTGATTCTGTTGTGCGCAGACGGAATCTGCGGAGCTCTTTTTCAATCATAATCACAAATATATGGAGGATTTAAGATGAGTTTAAATATCAACGATTTTTCGATGGACTTTTTTTCACTGAAAGGTAAAAATGCGATTGTCACAGGAGGTAACAGCGGACTGGGACAGGCATTCGCGCTTGCGCTCGCTAAGGCGGGAGCAAACATCTTTGCATTTGCATTTGTGGATGACGACGGAACGACACAGAAGCTCATCGAAGACTGTGGCGTAAAGTACACATTTATGCAAGGAGATCTGACGGAAGATGGCATGTGTGACAAAGTTGCACAGAAGTGCGTGGAGACGTACGGAAGCATCGACATATTGGTCAACTGCGCAGGTATCTGCAAGATTGCCGATGTGCTTGACTTCGGAAGGGCAGAATGGGATCCGATGATTGCCATCAACCTGACCGGCGCTTTTGACTTGAGCCATGCAGTCGCAAAATACATGATTCCACAGAAGAGCGGCAAGATCATCAATATCTGCTCATTATTCTCCTTCCTTGGCGGACTCGGCTCTCCTGCATACGCGGCTATGAAGGCCGGTCTGATGGGGCTTACGAAAGCATATGCAGATGAGCTTGGCAAGTACGGCATATCTGTAAATGGTATCGCACCTGGATATTTCCAGACGGCCATGACATCGGGGACAGGCAGTGCAAATGACGAAAAGTACAACAAGATTAAAGACCACATTCCGGCCGACCGCTGGGGCGAGAGGCAGGACCTGATGGGCGCTACCGTATTTCTTGCAAGCCAGGCTTCTGATTACGTGAACGGAACGGTACTGGTTGTGGATGGCGGATACCTTGTAAGGTAGTGCTGCACAGGCAGCAGTTCAAGATAACATAGTTTACATACTTTATGTACGACGAATGTTCCATAAAACATAGACGAAGAAAGAGGTTTGGACCAATGAGTGAGAAATATATCATCGGAGTAGATGAAGGCTCCCAGAGCGCGAAGATTCTTATCTTCGATACGAAGGGAAATATCGTATGCGAGGGAAAGCATCCTCTGAAGCCGTATAATCTGCCGGAACCGGGACTTGTAGAGCATCCTGACGACGACTGGTGGGATGCCATCTGTGAGGCGGCGAAAAAATGTATGGCCGGCTTTAAAGGCAGTGTGGAAGATATCGTAGGAATCGGCCTGTGTACCATACGCTACTGCCGGGCTTATCTGAAGGCGGACGGGACGCTTGCACAGCCGGCGCTGAGCTGGATGGATGTACGTGTGGCGCAGCCATATGAGCACAAGAATCCCGATATCAAATATATCGTAGCCTCTTCCGGTTACATCACCCACCGCCTGACAGGTGAATTCAAGGATACGGTTGCCAATTATGAGGGCGTATGGCCGATAGATGTAGACAGATGGGACTGGTCGTATGATCCGGCAGCCTATGCGTCTACAGGGATGCCGAGGGAAATGCTTTTTGATCTTGTGATGCCGGGGGATGTGCTCGGCTATGTGACGAAGGAGGCTGCAGAGGCAACCGGATTCCCGCAGGGGCTGCCGGTCGTGGCTACTTCCAACGACAAGGCGGTGGAAGGGCTTGGAACCGGCTGCATGGGTGATACGACAGCATGTATTTCGCTCGGCACTTACACGGCAGCCATGATGGAAGGGAAGGAATTCCTCAGAGATACAAAGTGCGTATGGCCGAAATTCTCATGTGTACCGAACAAATATCTGTACGACAGCAACGGAATCCGCAGAGGCATGTGGACAGTCAGCTGGTTCAGAGATATCCTTGGGGACAGCTATATACAGGCCGCCAAAGAAAAAGGGCTTTCCGCGGAAGAACTTTTGAGTGAAGAGGCGGAGAAAGTGCCGGCAGGATCTGACGGACTGATGACCGTGCTGGATTGGCTCGCTCCGGTTGATGCCATGTACAAGAAAGGCATCATGATAGGATTTGACGGAAGGCATACGAGAGGCCATATATACCGCTCCATACTGGAAGCGGTGGCACTTACGATGAAGAAGCATCTGGACGATATGACCGACGAGATGGGCGTAAAGCTCGACAGAGTCATCATCACAGGCGGAGGGTCCAACAGCGACCTGTTCATGCAGATATTTGCGGATGTGTTCAACATACCGTCCGTGCGCAATGAAGTCAACGGTGCGGCAGGACTTGGCTCCGCAATCTGCGCGGCAGTGGCCGCGGACATCTACGAAAGCTTCGATGAGGCAGCAGCCAATATGGTAAGAATCAAAGACAGCTTCACGCCTGATCCGGAAAAGGTAGCATTCTACGAGAAGATGCTTCCGATATATACAGATATCACAAATCACACAGATGATATATTAAAGAAATCGTATGAACTATTTCGTTAATTTAGAAAGAATTTTGAAAGGGGTCAGACCCCCATGGGCCATAGGGGTCAGACCCCTATAGCCCATGGGGGTCTGACCCCTTTCGCGAGGTGACGTGCATGAAACCACTTATTTTGATTACGAATGACGATGGTATCCGGTCTCCCGGTCTCATAGCTGCGGCGGAGGCGGTGGCGGACATAGGTGATATACTGATTGCTGCCCCTCATACACAGCAGACGGGAATGGGGAGGGCATTCCCGAGAATGGAAGATACGGGAATGATTGAGGAGGAGGCCGTTGAGATACGCGGCTGGCCTGTCCGGGCATATGGTGTCCATGGGTCGCCCGCCTTTGCCGTGGCTCACGGCATTCTGGAACTGTCAGGGCGCAGGCCCGACCTTTGTATCAGCGGCATCAATTATGGGGAGAATATGGGTGCCGTACTTACATGCAGCGGAACGCTGGGCGCAGCGTTCGAGGCAGTGAGCCATGGCGTACCCGCCATAGCGGTGTCGCTGGAGGCAGACTTGGACATACAGCGTTCCAACGAGTTCCGGGCGGCAGATTTTGGGCCGTCCATGGAACTGCTGCGCATATGGACGGCGCGTGTTCTGGAGGAAGGGATGCCCAAGCATGTGGATATACTTAACATCAATGTGCCCGCAGCCCCCCGCCATCCGGGCGAGTACCGAATCACAGTCCAGAGCCGGCAGAATTATTTTGAATTTATCCGGCCTGGAAAGCGGGACCTGCACCGGCCGTTCTCCCTACGGTCGCGCCTGCATGTAGATGAAGAGACATTGGAGAAGGACAGCGACATCTATGCCGTATATGTAGATAAGACTGCTTCAGTGACACCTGTCAATATCGTCATGTCGATAGATATGGCGCTCTGGGATACATAACCGGTCCTTTCACTTTTGCATGTATATATGATATGATTAACGTGATTATTTCACAAAAATATCATAAACTTCTGTTATGATAAGGAAAATGAGAGCAGATGATACTGTTGCGGAGGTATATCAGATGGATAAGGTTAAAATATTAGTGGTTGACGATGAGAGCAGAATGCGCAAATTAGTCCGTGATTTTCTCGGGCGGGAAGGATACACGGTACTCGAGGCCGGGGATGGCATGGAGGCGATGGAACTATTCTATGAACACAAAGACGTTGCACTTATCATACTGGATGTCATGATGCCGAAGATGGACGGCTGGCAGGTGTGCAGAGAAATCCGCCAGTCCTCACAGACGCCTATTATCATGCTGACGGCCAGATCTGAGGAGCGGGATGAGCTTCAGGGATTTGGACTTGGCGTAGATGAATATATATCGAAGCCCTTCAGCCCGAAGATACTTGTAGCAAGGGTCGAGGCTATACTCCGGCGCTCCCACGTGCTTGGGTCGGAAGAAGTGATCGATGCGGGTGGAATCCGAATCAACAAAGCGGCTCATGAAGTAAAAGTGGGCGGAGAACAGGTAGATTTAAGCTTCAAAGAATTCGAGCTGCTCGTATACTTCGTGGAGAACGAAGGGATTGCCCTCTCCAGGGAAAAGATACTGAACAATGTGTGGAATTATGATTATTTTGGTGATGCGCGTACGATAGACACTCATGTGAAGAAGCTCAGGAACAAGCTTGGAGAAAAAGGGTATTATATTAAGACCATCTGGGGGATGGGCTACAAATTCGAGGTAGAAGAATAGATGAAACGTTCAATCAAGAAGCAGATGATAGCGGTGTTCGTAGGACTCACCATATGCCTGCTGCTGGCGCTCGTAGTTATCAACGTACGGTTTCTGGAACCGTATTATATCAGCAACAAGGAGGCTGAATTTGTCAGCATGTACGAAAAGCTTGCGGAGTCTGTCCACAGTGGTACGTGGAAAGGCGAAGATGTCCAGACGGAACTCAGGCATATGGCGGAGAAAGGGAATCTTTCCTTCCTTCTCATGAATATCGAGACAAAAGAAGGAATATACAATGTCCCGGATATCGACATGCTCAATGACCAGCTGACCGGATATCTCCTCGGGCAGGCGCAGAAGGAGAGCAAGGTGCTTGAGAGTGCGGAGGAATACCAGATTGCCCAGTACAAGGATCCGAGGACACAGACGGAGTATATCGTCCTGTGGGGATCTGTTGACGGAAAGTACAATACGTTTTTAAGGAGCCCGCTGGAGAGTATCAAGGAGAGTGTATCCGTATCCAACCGTTTTCTCCTCTATATCGGAGGAATCGTAACATGCATCTGCATCTGCCTTGTCTGGTACTTTTCTAAACGGCTGACAGACCCTATCAAGGAGCTGGCCCTTCTGTCTGAAAGAATGGCGGACCTGGATTTTGATGCCAAGTACACGAGCGGCGGGGAGAATGAGATTGGAGAGCTCGGAGCTAACTTCAACAGGATGTCGGAGAAGCTTGAAAGTACCATCTCAGAACTGAAGCGGGCCAATAACAGCCTGCAGAAGGATATAGAGCAGAAAGAGAAGCTGGAGCACATGCGCAATGATTTTCTTGGCAATGTATCCCACGAGCTTAAGACACCGATTGCCCTTATCCAGGGATATGCGGAAGGGCTGAAGGAAGGGGTCAGTGATGATCCGGAGAGCCGGGAATTCTACTGCGACGTCATTATGGACGAGGCCGGCAAGATGAACCAGATGGTGCGCAACCTTCTGACGTTGAACCAGCTGGAATTTGGAGATGATGACATACAGTTCGAGCGTTTTGATATCAGGGAGCTCATACAGGGCGTTCTCCAGAGCATGGAGATCATCGCGCAGCAGAAGGAAGCACGGGTCAATTTCTGCCAGGAAGATCCGGTATACGTATGGGCGGATGAGATTAAGGCAGAACAGGTTGTCCGCAATTATGTGAGCAATGCGTTTAACCATCTGGACGGCGACAAGGTTGTGGAAGTAAAGATAACCGTGGGCGGAGAAAAAGCCAGAGTAAGCGTATTCAACACAGGTACGCCGATACCCCAGGATGATATCGCTCACATATGGGACAAGTTCTATAAGGTAGACAAAGCCCATACGAGGGAATACGGCGGGAACGGAATCGGCCTGTCTATCGTCAAGGCCATAATGGAGTCCCTCCATCAGAAATATGGGGTGCATAATTATGATAACGGCGTGGAATTCTGGTTTGAACTGGACGTTAAATAATGGTACACTATATCCTATAAGGAAAGGACGGGCATTATTGTGATTGCGATTATTGATTATGATGCGGGAAATATAAAGAGTGTAGAAAAGGCCATGGCTCTTCTCGGACAGGAGGCTGCCGTAACGAGGGATAAAGCTGCGATTCTGGCTGCGGACAAGGTAATACTGCCCGGAGTAGGTTCCTTCGGCGATGCGATGGGGAAGATACGGCAGTACGGACTCGAGCCGGTCATACGGCAGGTGGCAGAGAGCGGCACTCCTTTTCTCGGAATCTGCCTCGGCCTCCAGCTGTTATTTGAACAAAGTGACGAGAGTCCGGGAGTGCCGGGACTTGGTATCCTGAAAGGGAAAATTCTGCGTATACCTGAAGCTGAGGGACTCAAGATACCTCATATGGGCTGGAACTCTCTGACATTCCCCGTGAAGGGCAGACTTTTTACAGGGCTGGCAGAAGAGCCGTACGTATATTTTGTACATTCATATTATCTGGAAGCAGCAGATGAGCGGATTGTAACGGCAGTGACAGAGTATGGGACCCGAATCCATGCTTCTGTGGAGCAGGGAAATGTATTTGCCTGCCAGTTCCATCCGGAGAAAAGCAGCGATATGGGTATTCACATACTAAAGAATTTTGTGGAATTATAAGCGGGGGATACATATGCATACAAAGAGAATCATTCCATGTCTGGATGTAAATAATGGGAGAGTCGTCAAGGGCGTGAATTTTGTAGACTTAAAAGATGCCGGGGACCCGGTGGAGATAGGGAGGGCGTACGACGCCGCAGGGGCGGACGAACTGGTATTTCTGGATATCACGGCTTCTTCCGACGCGCGGGAGACGGTTGTCGATATGGTACGAAAAGTAGCTGAGACGGTGTTTATACCATTTACAGTAGGTGGAGGTATACGCACGGTAGACGATTTCAAGGCGCTGCTGCGGGAAGGTGCGGATAAGATATCTATCAATTCTTCCGCCATCAATACGCCACGCCTTATATCGGATGCTGCGGATAAGTTTGGAAGCCAGTGCGTCGTAGTAGCCATAGATGCCAAGAAGAGGCCGGACGGAAGCGGCTGGAATATATATAAGAACGGCGGACGCATAGATGTGGGGATAGATGCGCTTGAGTGGGCTTCTCACGTAGAAAAGCTCGGAGCTGGCGAGATTCTCCTTACGAGCATGGACTGTGACGGGACAAAAGGAGGCTATGACCTGGAACTTACCCGTGCTGTTGCGGATGAAGTATCCATACCTGTCATCGCCTCGGGAGGTGCGGGGTCGCTGGAAGACTTCTATACTGCACTTACGGACGGACGGGCAGATGCCGCGCTGGCAGCTTCTCTGTTCCATTACAAAGAGCTGGAGATCAGGGAGGTAAAAGAATATCTGAGGGCAGAAGGCATCTCAGTTCGTCTTTGACAGAGCGGTGACAGATGCTGAGAATAACGTACGGTAAGACAAAATGATAAGGAAATGAGGTAGCATATTATGGCAGCAATTAACAATGACTGGTTGGAGGCATTGCAGGGGGAGTTTAAGAAGCCTTATTATAAGAAGCTGTTCCAGACGGTGAACCAGGAATATAAGACAAGGCTTATATTTCCGCCTGCGGACGATGTATTCAACGCATTCCATCTTACACCGCTGAAAGATGTGAAGGTCGTCATACTCGGGCAGGATCCGTACCACAATAACGGACAGGCACACGGCCTGTGCTTTTCGGTAAAGAAAGGGGTGGAAGTTCCCCCTTCGCTTGTGAATATATATCAGGAGCTTCACGACGATATCGGCTGTACGATTCCAAATCATGGATGCCTTACAAAATGGGCCGGGCAGGGCGTGCTGCTTCTGAACACCGTATTGACCGTACGGGCGCATCAGGCGAATTCTCACAGGGACATTGGATGGGAACAGTTTACTGATGCCGCTATTACGGCACTGGATGCCCAGGACCGTCCGATGGTATTTATCCTGTGGGGAACTCCGGCACAGAGGAAGAAGGCGATGCTGCATAACCCGAAGCATCTTATCCTGCAGGCGCCGCATCCAAGCCCACTGTCAGCATACAGAGGATTCTTCGGCAGCAGGCCGTTCAGCAGGACGAATGAATTTCTGAAGGAGAATGGGCTGGAGCCAATAGACTGGCAGATTGATTAGCTCATAACAGGAGGGGGATACATATGGAACAACATTTTGATTTATTGATAATCGGCGCAGGCCCGGGCGGGTATGTGGCAGCAAAAAAAGCGGCGAAGCTGGGCATGTCAGTGGCTGTCATTGATAAGGATGAGCTGGGAGGTACGTGTATCAACCGAGGATGTATCCCGACCAAGGCGCTCATCCATGCAGCGTCCCTGTTCCGTGAGATGCGGGAATGTGAGCGGTTCGGGCTGTCTGCCAAAGAGGTGGGGTTTGATCTCCGGAAAATATATGAGTACAAAGACCTGTCTGCGGCGGAAATGAGGGCGGAGCTGGAAAGGGAATTTGCCCAGGCCGGAATCCGGTTTATCAAAGGGAGAGCTGTCATCCAGAGCGACCGCAGGGTGCGCGTTGTATCAGATGGAAATGATACTGCATACTATAAAGGAAGGTATATTCTGATAGCCACAGGTGCGAAGGCGAACATGGTGGATCTGCCCGGCATAGACCTGCCAGGCGTCATGACGAGCGAGGAACTGCTGACGGCAAATGAGAGCCAGTACGAAAAGCTTCTCATACTTGGAGGAGGCGTAATCGGACTGGAACTTGCCACAGTGTTTAACGCGCTGGGCACGGAAGTCACCATAGTGGAAGTGTCAGACAGGCTCCTGCCGAATATGGACCGTGAATTTTCAGATGTACTTGAGGAGATACTGGCCCACAGGGGGATACGTATCTATAAGGAAAGCATACTGGAAAGGGTGGAGAGGCATGGCGGCAACATCAGCTGCCAGTTCGTATGCGAAGGCAGCAATCAGGAGATAGAGGTGAATGCGCTTCTCGTATCGGTTGGTAGAAGTGCCAATACGGAAGGTCTGTTTGACCCGGACGTATCAGTGAAGATTGACAATGGAAAGATAGTGGTGGATGACTTTTATATGACGAGCATGCCGGATGTCTATGCGGTGGGAGATGTAATCGGAGGAATACAGCTTGCCCATGTAGCTTCCGCTCAGGCGACATATGTCGTAGAGCGGATGAATGGCGTACAGCCGTCGGTCATCATCGAGATGGTGCCAAGCTGCCTGTTTACGCCGATTTCCATCGTACCGAGCTGTCTGTATACGGATCCTGAGATAGCGTCTGTCGGAATAACGGAAGAAGAGGCCAGAAAAAAAGGCGTACCGGTGCGGTGCGGACGATATACGATGAGCGTGAACGGCCAGGCAATCATCTCGAAGGAAGAAAAAGGATTTATCAAGGTACTGTTTGCGGCAGACAGCGATGTGCTGCTCGGGGCGCAGGTGATGTGCCCGCGTGCGACGGATATGATAGGAGAGCTTGCAACAGCGATTGCCAATGGGCTTACGTCCACACAGCTCATGTATGCCATGCGTGCACATCCTACATTCAATGAGGCCATCTCCTGTGCGGTGGAGAACAGCAGGGAAAGTGAAAGCAGATGGTAGAAAGCCGTGCTTTGTTTCAGTTTGGAGGAATATAGATGGAATACTGATTGAACTGCTAATGTTCAATATGGTATTATAATTATAGCAGTCAAAGGCAGGAAGGGAAATGGAGGGCCAGTTATGGAATTAAAACAGACAAGAACTCTTATGGATGTCCGCAGAGGGTTTTTAATGACAGTTCTAAGTGTAAGCGTTGTAGCCATACTAATAGCAGGCATAGTGTCAAATTATTTCTTTTACAGCATTCCGATATTCACAATATGCGTATTCGCGATATTTATCGTTATGCTGTCGATTTTTTACGATATCTATATTAATTCGACATACCGTATCTTTCTTGTGGACGGTGAAGTATATATCTATTATCCGACCTATAGTTCAAGGGCCGGGAATGAATTCATCTTCTACCGTGTGAAGGAAGTTGAATATTCTACGGTAAAAGGAAGTTCTATCTTGTTCAGCGGAACGGTAGAGGTGAGGACGGAAGGCGTCGAGCGGGAAGGGATGAAAGAAGTGGCGGATCCGAAAGCATTGTTCGATGATGTCTTCTCCGGGGAGACCTATAATATCCAGAAGAGATTCCGTATCTCGAGGATATTTGACAATGAGAACGAACTCATGGGACTGCTGGCTGAGAAGCGTAAAAAATGTGAGTTTAAGTAAATTAGGCGGCGGGCGGGGAGCCGGGTGGCAGATGCTTCGATGCGTACGAGGCTCCGACTATTTCACGTATCCCTAACCCTCCGGAATGCGCGCCGATAGCGGCTTGCATCACGCAGGATAAGGGCTACGGAAAGGATTCTCCGCCTCTCCCGCTTACACCTGCGCATCTCCCACCCGGCTCCCCGCCCGCTATCTACTTCACTTAACAAGGGCGAGGACGGCTGTGTAGCGTTACTAGCCAGCGGATGAACGCTGGCTGTGTCAGCTAGATGGAAAATGATAGCAAGCTTAGTGTATACAACACATACAAATTAGTACGGTGTATATTATCGCAGTTAAACGTTTGCAGCGAGGCGTGCACGCCGTTGCTGAAAGAAGAGCCGGAATCAGGCAAGGGATGTTATCTCATATAACAGCCCTGTACCTGATTCC
>NZ_KQ236747.1:296340-346510 GCF_001185345.1 Dorea sp. D27
CTGAAAGAAGAGCCGGAATCAGGCAAGGGATGTTATCTCATATAACAGCCCTGTACCTGATTCCGGCTCTTCCTCATAATAATTTCATTTTTCAAAGGTTTTCACTCGCTCAGCTTTTTTATTAATATACCGGCACAGATAAATTCCTTCTGACCGCCAGTAACGTCACACAGCCACCCCCGCTCGTGCCAGTAAAGTAGATAGCCGATGGGGAGGCAGGGGACATATGCGAAGGTATAAGCGGGAGGGACGGAGAATCCTCACCAGATTCCTTGGCCCGTGGGATGAGAGCCCCATCGGCGAACATTCCACAGGCTTAGGAATCTGTGTGATAGTCGCAGTCCCGGACGCATCGCAGCAGATGCCCCCTGCCTTCCCAGCGGCGCCCTGCTTCACTAAACCCCCATTCCCTTGATGAGCTCCTGAATGACTTCTTCAGTGCGCCCTTCTTCACGCCCTTCCTGCATTCCTTCTTTTCTTGCCTCTTCTTTCTCGTAATATTTCTCTTCCCATGCCTGCATATACTTCACCCCGACTTCTTCACTGTTCCTTACCTTGCGGACCCGGTCGTGGATGCGCCGGATGCGTTCGCTCCCGGCTTGTTCTGCCGCCTCGTCCGTCGTATGCTCCACGTAGTGCAGGAATTCCGCCAGCTCCTGTGAGACCTCATCGTCATTCGTCCCACGGGTGTTCAGGAAGATCCGGGTTGCCCCATCTTCGAGGATGCATCCCGGCGCTTCCTCACACACGGCCCGGAAGGTGTACCGGTACTTCCCGCGGCCAAACAGGTCGAAAGGCGTAATCATGATGAGGTACGACTCGTTCAGCTGGCTGTAGTCCGGAATCCCGGGCTCCAGCAGGGAGATGTCCAGGCGGACGGAGCGTGCCTCCGACGAGATCCGCAGCTCCTTTTCCGCCTCATTTTGCGTAAGGAGCGGGACATCCCTGCCCAGGATGATTCCGAGCGCCTCCTGGTGGGCCAGCGGGTCCTCCATTACTTCCTCGAATAGGAAACGGTCCGTAAGGTTCAGTTTGTTTAATGGTATCAGCTTTTGTCTTTTGTTCATATGATTCTCCTTCATTTTATTATATCTTATCCACGGTTAACAGACGGAAAACAAAAGAACGGCCCCATAGGCATCCCTCCCTCGCATGAAAGATTTGTTACAAACATCGGATAGGTGCGGCGATCTGCCGTAGATGACTTTAGATAAATCAGAATGTTTGACTCGTACACGTATGTTACCATAATCTGGAACTCTGTTCAAGCAGAATCCGGCACGTTTCGGTAAGGGTATGTACGATTAGGAAAGTTTTAAAATTCTATTGACATTTATACAGATGTGTGGTTATATTAAAGTACAACATATGAATGATTGCTCATATGTTCATAAAAACAATTAAAGCTATTTAAAAATGTTCAGGAGGATTAGTTATGTTAGCAGCTGAGAGAAAAGCATTTGATGAATGCGGGTGTGGATGCGGCCATGCTCATCACGATGATGACGGCCATGAATGCCATGATGGAAACCATCATGACAACAGCCATGAACATACGCACGCATGTCATGAACATCACGAACATATAGACGAAGAACAGTACGGCCATGACCATCATCACGAGGAAGTGGTGCATACAGGCCGTGAATTCGACCATGTGGGCCAAGATGTGCCACAGAAAGTATATATGCTGGAGAACCTGAGCTGTGCGAACTGTGCGGCCAAAATGGAAAAACAGATACGACAGTTGCCGGAAGTAGAGATGGCAACCATCACTTATGCGACAAAACAGCTGAAGGTAGCAGCCCGAGAACAGGAGAAGCTGCTACCAAGATTCAGGGAAATATGCCGTTCTATAGAAAGCGATGTGACTGTTACGCCGAGAGACGAGGTGCAGAGACAGGCGAAGCAGGAGCATGCCGGATTTTTCACAGATAACAGGACAGATGTACTTGCTATTGCAGGGGGAGCTATCCTGTTCGTCGCGGGGGAGGTGCTGGAACGGACCTCGGCAGATCCGATGCTTGCTTCGGCGGCATTTATTATAGCCTATATACTGCTCGGATGGGGGATTGTATTTACGGCGGTGAAAAACCTATCAAAAGGCCATGTGTTTGATGAGAACTTTCTTATGAGCGTAGCTACGCTGGCCGCGTTCGCCATCGGCGATTTTGCGGAAGCAGTCGGAGTCATGCTGTTCTACCGGATTGGAGAATTGTTCGAGCATGTGGCCGTGGAAAGAAGCCGGTCCCAGATAATGGATGCTGTCGACTTGAGGCCCGAGGTAGTCAACCTCGTGCATGGCGGAGAGGTTGATGTGATACCGGCCAGGGATGCAGAGGCAGGAGACCTTATCCTGGTGCGCCCAGGAGACCGCATACCCCTCGACGGCCGTGTGGAAGAGGGGGAGAGCCGTATCGATACATCTCCGGTAACGGGAGAACCGGTGCCAGTGGGCGTTAAGCCGGGGATGGAAGTGATCTCGGGATGTGTCAATGAGCAGGGCGTATTAAAGGTAAGGGTTGAAAAGCCATTGAGCGAGTCTATGGTGACAAAGATTCTGGATTCCGTTGAGAACGCGGCAGCCAGCAAGCCGAAGATTGACAAGTTCATCACCAAATTTGCGAGGGTGTATACTCCGATAGTAGTAGCCGCCGCCATTGCAACGGCTGTCATACCGTCACTGATAACGGGCGACTGGAACCACTGGATATATACGGCCATCACCTTTCTTGTAATCAGCTGTCCGTGCGCGCTCGTGCTCAGCGTGCCTCTGGCATTCTTCTCTGGAATAGGGGCCGGTTCCCGGCGCGGGATACTGTTCAAGGGCGGAGTGGCGATTGAGGCGCTGAAGAACGTTAAGGCCATCGTCATGGATAAGACAGGTACAATTACAAAAGGCAGTTTTGAAGTACAGCAGGCAACAGCAGTTGGACGGTTTACAGAGAAGCAGGTGCTTACTATGGCGGCTGACTGCGAGTTAGACTCGTCCCATCCGATTGGCAGCAGTATCGTGAAAGCGGCGCGGGAGATGAAGCTGGAACTCATGAGGCCGGATAAGTCGGAAGAAATACCAGGGAAAGGGGTGCGTGCCGTATTCCGTGACGGCGAAGTGCTCTGCGGCAATAAGGCGCTGATGGAAATGCATGGAGTAGATACCGCGGCGTACAGGAAGAAGGGGTACGGGACGGAAGTCCTCGTGGCTGTAAGTGGGGAGCTGGCAGGATGGCTCGTCATTGCAGACGTAATCAAAGAAGAGGCGAAAGATGCCATCGGTATGCTCAAGGCCAAGAACCTGGTGACGGCGATGCTTACCGGAGATGCCAGGGAGAGCGCGGCGGCCGTGGCTGATATGACCGGTATCGACGAGGTACATGCACAGCTTCTGCCGGAAGATAAGCTTCACATCCTGAGGAAGATACGTCAGACACATGGGCCGGTCATGTTTGTAGGGGACGGCATTAACGATGCTCCGGTGCTGGCTGGTGCAGATGTGGGAGCGGCGATGGGAAGCGGCGCGGACGCGGCGATAGAGGCTGCAGATGTTGTATTTATGACATCCTCTGTGACGGCGATACCGGAATCTATCGGCTTAGCCAACGCGACAGGAAGAATCGCGATACAAAATGTTACGTTTGCACTGGCGCTGAAACTGCTGATCATAGTGCTTGGTTTTGCAGGAATGGCCAATATGTGGATGGCGGTATTCGCAGATACGGGGGTAGCCATGCTCTGCGTACTTAATTCTATCCGTATATTGTATAAACGGGTGTGATGATTGTATAACAGCAGTTCGATAAGTGAAGGATATCAGTATAGTAAAAGATGACACCAAGATTACAAAAATGTTAATTTTGGTGTCATTTTGGTAAAACAGTTGAAAAGGGATGTCCCATGTTGCATAATTAACAAGTGAACGGATATTCATATGAAAGGATGTAATAAATGAGGAAACCAGAAGCTGAATGCTGCGAGACAGTCTGTATCCACGATGATGTGATCGACAGGGTAAGCAGACAGATGCCTCCGCAGGAGAGAATGAAAGAACTGGCTGATTTCTATAAAGTATTTGCAGATGCCACGAGGATCCGCATCTTATGTGTGCTTCTGGAATCGGAGATGTGTGTCTGTGACCTGGCAGAGGTGCTGGAGATGACGCAGTCTGCCATTTCGCACCAGCTGCGTGTACTGAAGCAGGCGAAGCTTGTGAAAAACCGCAGGGACGGCAAGACCGTGTATTACTCGCTGGCCGATGGACATATACAGACAATTATTAGTCAGGGAATGGAGCATATTACAGAGTAGACAACATATATATACAAAAAAGGAAAGTGGAATGACAAGGCAATTGAAACAGAGACTCTTAATCTACGGTACAGGTGTGTTTATATACATTTGCGCTGTTGCAGCGACGATACAGTATACACTGTCTGACTGGGTAAAGTTCATATTGTTTTTGACGGCATATCTTGTGATAGGCTTTGATGCTTTCCGCCAGCTTGCTGGAAATCTGATGAAAAGGGAGATATTCTCCGAGTATCTGCTGATTATCCTGGCGACGGTAGGGGCGTTTGGCGTACAGAGATATACGGAGGGCGTGCTTGTCATGCTGCTGTTCGAGCTTGGAATGATGTTCGAAGCCGTATCGACGGACAGTGCCAAACGTTCCATCGAACAGATGATTGACATACGGCCCGAGTATGCGACAAGGAAAGTGCGCGGCAAAGAGACGAGGGTGGATCCATCGGAACTCAAGCTGAGACATATCATCATCGTCAAGCCGGGAGAGCGGATTCCGGTCGATGCTGTCGTCACCGCAGGGACATCTACGGTGGATACGAAGGCTCTGACGGGAGAGTACATGCCCCAGACGGTAGAACCGGGGGATGAGATATACGGAGGCTGCATCAACCTGAGCGGTGTCATCGAGGCAAGGGTGAGCCGCATCTACCAGAATTCTACAGTGTCCAAAGTTATGGAGATGGTGGAAGAGGCACAGAATAACAAGGCTGAGAGCGAGACATTTGTCACGAAATTCTCCAGGGTGTACACGCCGGTGATGATTGTGTGCGCGCTTCTCATCATGATATACCCGTCTCTGACATTTTCTTACGGCAATTGGAACACATGGATATACAGGGGACTGATTTTCCTTGTCGTGGCTTGCCCTTGTGGCCTGGTCCTGTCCATCCCCCTCGCTTTTCTTGCGGGTATCGCGTCTGCGGCCCGTCAGGGGATAGTCGTAAAAGGAGGAAATTACCTGGAGTTCCTGGCGAAGGCGGATACATTTATATTTGATAAGACGGGAACGCTGACAGAGGGCGTCTTTCATGTCAAGGAGATGAAAGCAGAGGGCATGACAGAAGAAGAGCTTCTGGAGATGGCGGCCCATGTAGAGAGCTATTCCAACCATCCGATTGCACAGTCCCTGCTCGCTGCCTATGACGGAAAGCTGGACAAATCACGCGTTCGGAGAGTCAAAGAAGCACCTGGCTTCGGCATCAGTGCCACATATGACGGGAAGCGTGTACACATAGGCAATTACCGGATGCTGGAAAAGCAGAATATAGAACGCAGCAGGATAAAGCGCCCGGGAACCGTGATATATCTCGTGGCTGATAAGAAATATGCGGGTTACATAGTCATCGCTGATTCAGTGAAGGAAGATGCAGGCCCGCTCATGCAGTACCTGAAGGAAAAGTGCCGGGCGGTGCTTGTCATGCTGACAGGAGACAATGAGGCTTCAGGAATGGAAGTTGCCGAAGCGCTGGATATGGATTACGCATATATGGACCTGATGCCGGAGGATAAACTGGAGCAGATAGAGGACTTCCTCGGTCTGCAGGATAAGATGGAAAAGCTCGTATGTGTGGGGGACGGCATCAATGATGCTCCGATTCTGGCCCGGGCTGACGTGGGAATCGCCATGGGCGCCCTTGGCTCAGCAGCGGCCATTGAGGCGGCGGATGTAGTTCTCATGGAAGACGAACTTATAAGAATTAAGGACGCTATCCGCATCTCCAAGGAGACTATCAGGGTAGTAAGCCAGAATATAGCATTTTCAGTTGGCGTGAAGATAGTGATTCTTCTGCTGGCGGCTGTAGGATATTTCGGGATGTGGGAAGCGATTCTTGCAGAACTTGGAGTAATGTTCGCGGCTATCCTGAATGCGGTATGGGTAGTCAGATACACGGTATAGGAGGAAATATGAAGAAATATATAGTCATCCTGTCTGTGGTGGCAGTGAGCGCCGCGCTGACAGGGTGCGTGAAGAACTATACAAAAGAAGGAGTAGAATATCTCGAAAAGGGAAAATATAAAGAGGCAGTGGAACAGTTTGAACTGGCGGTAGAGGCCGATAAGAACGTGGGAGAGGCCTACAGAGGCATCGGCATGGCCAAGTGGGAGCAGAAGGACTATGAAGGCGCCCGCGATGCGTTCAAACATGCAATCGAGAGCAAAGCAGAAAAGACGGCAGCCATATATAACCTGCTCGGAAGCTGTGAGATGGAGCTTGACAATCCACAGGGGGCTCTCAGCTATTACAGGCTGGCGCTCTCAGCCGAGGATGCAGGCAAGGAACTCATAAAAGAAGTAAAGTTCAACATGATAGCCGCTTTTGAGCAGTCCGGGGACTGGGAAAGCGCAAGGGCGAAGCTGAAAGAATATATTGCAGAGTACCCCGATGATGAGAAGGCACAGAAAGAGGCCGATTTTTTAGAGACGAGACAGTGAGGCATATGATAGATATAAAAGAAGAAAAGGAACGGGTAATCTTAGTCGGGGTCAGTACATCGGATCAGGACGACACGAAGAAATCATTGGATGAGCTGGCTGAACTGGCAGCCACCGCAGGGGCGGAGACGGCCGGGCGTATCATCCAGAGCAGGGAGCAGATGCACCCTGCCACTTATGTTGGAAAAGGGAAGCTTACCGAGCTTAAGGATTTGATTTGGGAGGCATCTGCGACAGGAATCATCTGTGACGATGAACTGTCTCCGGCCCAGATGGGGAATCTCCAGGATGAACTGGATGTTAAGGTCATGGACCGGACATTGGTAATTCTGGATATTTTTGCGTCCCGGGCATCTACCAGCGAAGGTAAGATACAGGTTGAGCTTGCACAGCTTGGATACCGCCAGTCCAGGCTGACCGGGTTCGGAAAGTCTCTGTCCAGGCTTGGAGGCGGAATCGGAACGAGAGGGCCGGGGGAAAAGAAGCTGGAGATGGACCGACGCCTGATCAAGGGGAGGATAGCCCAGCTGAACAGAGAATTAAAAGATGTAAAGCGCCATCGTGAGGTTACGAGAGAACAACGTGCCAGAAACCAAGTGCCGGTGGCCGCTATCGTCGGGTATACGAATGCAGGCAAATCGTCACTTTTGAATGCGCTTACAGATGCAGACATACTGGCAGAAGACAAACTGTTTGCCACGCTGGATCCGACGACGCGTGAACTGAAGCTCCCGAGCAAACAGTCTGTCCTGCTTACGGATACGGTAGGATTTATCAGGAAGCTTCCACACCATCTCATAGAAGCCTTCCGCAGCACGCTCGAGGAGGCAAAATATGCGGATATGATACTGCATGTGGTAGACGCCGCTAATCCCCAGATGGATGAGCAGATGCACATCGTATATGAGACGTTACGCAGCCTGGGTATTAAAGACAAGCCGGTCATTACTTTATTCAACAAGCAGGACAAAGAAGAAGCCCAGCAGACAGTGCGCGATTTCCAGGCTGATTATACGGTCAGGATTTCTGCCAGGACGAAAGAAGGCCTGGAGGAACTGAAAGAGATGATAGAAGCCGTGCTGCGCGGACAGAAGGTGCTCATAGAACAGCTGTATTCATATAATGAAGCGGCTAAGCTGCAGCTCATACGGAAGTACGGAGAGCTGACGGCAGAGGAATACAGGGAGGACGGAATCTTTGTTAGCGCATATGTCCCGGTATCTGTCTATGGCAAGGTAAGAAGCGTATCTCTCGGCGATTCATTGAACAAAGCTTTATAGGCCCGCTGGAAAGTGGAGTAATCCTTAAAGCCGCATTCATAGGCGGCCTGGGCGGCAGAGGTGCCGGACAGTATAAGCTCCCTGCCAAGCAGAAGACGCTTTTGCGAGATGTAGCTTCCTATCGTGAAGCCGGTTTCCTGCTTAAACAGGCGCATCATATAATATCTGCTTATGAAGAATGTCTCCGCGATGGCACTGATGTTGAGTTCATCTGCAAGATGTCCGTTGATATATTCCAGTATATCCATAACTTTCGGATTGCAGGCGTCCGTGCCAATGAATTCGAGCCGGTTGGATAGTGCAGCCCGGTTGAGGTGAATCATGAATTCAAGGAAGAGCACCTGGCGGTAAAGGGCCGCTGCATACGCACCGTCTGAAAAGGAACGTTCCAGGCGGGCGATAGATCTGAACAGGGAGCTCTTCTTAAGCGAAGGGATACGCAGGACGTTAGAGCCTGCTTTTTCTGCTTTCTGGAAGCAGCAGCTCAAATCGTATTCTTCGGTTTTATATGCATCCATAAAGTTTGGAGAGATATAGACGATGATGCGCTCGTACGGATAACGGTTGTCCACGATAAGCCGGTGGATATCGTTGTGTTTTACAAGTACGATATCATATGGCTTCAGCTCGTAAGACCTGCCCTCGACCATATAATTGACGTGGCCGCGTATGAGGATAGTGATCTTGTCAAACTCATGATAATGGTATTCTACCTCTTTTGTCTCCGTATCAGTCAGGTGGAACAGCCGGAATTCACTGTTTAAATATCCACGTTTTTCATAATCGCCCATCGTTCGCCCTCCTTCTGGAATAATTTTAGCGGAACAGGGCATTATTTGCAATACAGTAAGCATTATTTGTATTGAATTTGAAAATAATGCCTGTTATGATATACATATGATGCAGACTCTGAGTAATCAGGGATACATGAAGACGTTATGTTATGGAGGTAACGAGAATGAAAGTTGTTTTGGAAAGATATCATGGACTCGGGAATGATTATGTCGTGTTCGACCCGAATAAAAATGAACTGGAACTTACGCCGGAAAATGTCCGTATGATCTGCGACAGGAATGCAGGGCTTGGTTCGGACGGTGTCCTGGAAGGGCCGGTTATGAAGGATGAGGGCATGTTTGTAAAAGTCTGGAATCCTGACGGGAGCGAATCTGAGACAAGCGGCAATGGAGTGCGTATCTTTGCCAAATACCTGAAGGATGCAGGGTATGTGCAGAAGAAGCATTTCAAGCTGTTTACAGAACATGGCCCGGTTGAGGTGGCCTTTTTGAATGAGGACGGCAGCCGTCTCCGCGTGTCTATGGGAAAACTGTCCTTCTACAGCGACGATATTCCGGTGACAGGGGAGAGAAGGGAAGTCATCAATGAGGACATGGTTTTTGGCAGGACACTCTATCCCGTAACATGTGTTTCTATCGGCAATCCGCACTGTGTTATCCCGATGAGGGAGATATCGAAGCCGCTCGTATGCAAGATTGGCGACTACGCAGAGATTGCCAGATACTTTCCGAACCGTATCAACACGCAGATTATGCAGGTCATCGATAAGGAAAATATAGCGATAGAGATATATGAAAGAGGGGCGGGATATACGCTTGCATCCGGTACCGGCGCCTGTGCCGCCGCGGGTGTCGCGCATAAGCTCGGCATGACAAACAATAAAGTAATCGTCCACATGCCGGGGGGAGAGCTGCAGGTAGAAGTAGAAGCTGACTGGAACGTATATATGACAGGAGACGTATTCTATGTGGCAAAGATTACCCTCAGCAACGAATTTGTAGAAAAATTAAGAAGCGTATAGTATACTAAGGCATAGGAGGAAAGACCTATGCCTTTACAATTTATATTCGGACCGTCAGGTTCGGGGAAATCAACATATCTCTATGAACGTGTCATAGAGGAATCTCAGCAATATCCGGAACGGAAATTTCTGGTCCTTGTGCCGGAGCAGTTTACCATGCAGACACAGAAGGACCTTGTCAGTATGCATCCCAACAGAGGAATTATGAATATAGATGTCTTGAGCTTTGGCCGTCTGGCCTACCGTGTGTTCGAGGAAACAGGGGGAGGGGCACTGCCCGTACTCGATGATGAAGGGAAGAACCTTATCCTCCGCCGCATTGCAGGCAAGTATGAGAGCAGGCTCAAAGTGCTGAAAGGGAACATGAAGAAGCTTGGATATATCAGCGAAGTCAAGTCTGTCATCTCGGAATTTACCCAGTATGATATCGGGGAGGAAGAGCTTGAAAAGGTGATGGAGACAGCAGGCGAGAACTCCAGGCTCTATTATAAGCTTAAGGATATCAGCCTGCTTTATAAAGGCTTCTCCGAATATCTGGAGGAGAGATATATCACAAAGGAGGAACTGCTGGATGTCTTAAGCCGGGTGGCCGGGCAGTCAGAGCTGCTAAAGGGCAGTACAGTGGTGCTGGACGGCTTTACAGGCTTTACTCCGGTACAGAACCGGCTGCTGCTGGAACTTATGCGCTGCTGCGGGGAGGTTATCGTCACGGTCACGATGGATGACAGAGAGGATCCTTATGTATACAGCCATCCGTACCAGCTCTTTGCCATCAGCAAGCAGATGGTCACTTCGCTAGTGCGGATTGCCCGTGAGTCATCTATAGAGATGAAGGAACCGGTCTGCCTGTATGAAAGACCTCTGCCCCGTTTCCGCGGTAATGACGCCATGGCGTATCTGGAGCGCAGCCTTTTCCGCTTCGGACGGCATTCATACAGCGCAGAGCAGAGTGCAGTGTCTATACACGTGGCAAGAAATCCGAAAGAGGAGGCGCTGGCCGTGGCCGGACGCGTGCGGAATCTTGTGAGGACGAAAGGATACAGATATCGTGAGGTCGGCGTTATCGCAAGTGATATGAACATTTACGGCGACTATCTGGAGCAGGCTTTTGACATGTATGGCATACCGGTCTTTATGGATCACAAGCGCAGTATCCTGCTGAACTCCTTTGTAGAATATATCCGAAGCCTGCTCAATATGGTCCAGCAGAGATTCAGCTATGAGAGCGTGTTCCGTTTTCTGCGCACGGATCTTGCAGGGTTCGCCGGCGAGGATATAGATGATTTGGAGAATTATGTAATAGGCCTCGGCATCAAAGGGTATAAAAAATGGCAGGAAAGATGGGTCAGAAGAACGAAGGGGATGAACGAAGAGGATCTGGAACGGCTGAACCATTCCCGGACAGCGTTTATAGAGAAGGTGGACGGTTTCAGCTACGTACTGCGCCAGAGAAGGAAAACGGTCCGGGACATCACGATGGCTGTCTATGAGTTCATGGTGCAGGAGGAGCTGCAGATGAAGCTGAAGAGGCAGGAAGAAGAATTTCAGAACAGCGGAGAGCTTGCGCTGGCAAGAGAATACGCGCAGGTATACCGTATCGTGCTGGATCTGTTTGACAAGTTCGTAACATTGCTTGGGGACGAGGCTGTCAGCCTGGAAGAATATATAAAACTTCTGGACGCGGGGCTTGAGGAGGCAAGAGTCGGTGTCATTCCACCGAGCCCGGACCAGGTGGTGGCAGGCGACGTGGAGCGTACAAGGCTCAAAGATATAAGGGTTCTGTTCTTTGTCGGCGCAAACGATTCTTATCTTCCTGGCGCGCTCGGGCAGGGGGGACTCCTGTCGGAACATGACCGGCAGCAGTTTTCCAGAGAGAAGCTCCCCTTGTCTCCAGGCAGCAAGGAGAAAGCATACATCCAGAAGTTCTATCTGTATATGAACCTGACAAAACCGTCAGACTCTCTGGAAGTATATTACAGCAAGGTGTCGTCAGATGGAAAGAGTAGCAGGCCATCGTATCTGATTCAGGAGCTGAGGCGCCTCTATCCGCTGCTGTCCGTAAAGGATGAAGAAGGAAAACGGCTTGTTGAGCAGGAGTTGACGGAAGAAACAGCTGTAGCGAGGCTTATCGATGGAATCCGGGATGCACGGATACAGGCGGATGCCGGCTGGAAAGAACTCTTCTCGTGGTATCGGAGGAGCCGGGTATGGCAGAGGCGTCTGGATCGGCTGATTGATGCCGGATTCCACTCCTATTCTATGGACGGACTCACTAAAGAGGCGGCGCGGAGGCTATATGGGGATGCGTTTGAGGACAGCATCACAAGGATGGAGCGATATTCCACCTGTGCGTTCTCTCATTTTCTTGCATACGGACTTAGGCTTGCCGAGAGGCAGGAGTACGAGTTCCAGTCGGTGGATCTGGGCAATGTATGCCACAGCGCTCTTGAGAAGTATTCGAAGCTCGTTGAGGAAACGGGGAGAAGCTGGACGGATATCCATGAGGAAGAACAGCGAGAATGGATAGAGCGAAGTGTCGAGGAGGCAGTTGCGGATTATGGCAATTCCGTACTCTACAGCTCCGCCCGCAACGAGTATATGGTGAGACGGATGAAACAGATGCTGTATCGGACCATATGGGCATTGACCAGACAGCTGTCCGCCGGTGATTTTAAGCCGGCCGGTTATGAACTCAGATTCGCTAACGGCAAGATTGACCGTGTGGATACGTGTGAAGATGACAACAAGTTATATGTGAAGGTTCTGGATTACAAGACAGGTATGAAGGCATTTGACGTGGTGGCCCTATACGAAGGTCTGCAGCTACAGCTCATGGTATATATGGATGCCGCTGTAAAGCTGGAACAGAGGAAGCATCCGGATAAAGAAGTCGTGCCGGCCGGGGTGTTCTATTACCGTATCCAGGATCCTCTTGTTGAAAAGGCAGAGGAGGAAGAAGAGCGGATAGAGGCGGTTCTTAAGGAACTGAAACCAGACGGGGTCATCAACGAGAAAGAGGAGGTGCTCTCCCATCTGGACAGGGACCGGTCGGGAGAATCTCTTGCCGTGCCGGTAAAATATAATAAAAACGGCAGCCTTGCAAAGGGGTCTAAGACGGTTCCGGAAGAGGATTTCCGTACATTGATGGAATATGCGGTCCGGAAAGTGGCGGATGTGCACCGGGAGATTGCGGACGGAGGCACCGCTGCCCGGCCATATCGGAAAGGGCAGGAATCCGGATGCGATTACTGCGCCTACCGCCATGTGTGCGGGTTTGATGTCAAAGTGCCCGGCTATGCATACAGGGAGCTGGACAAGATGAGCAAAGAGGAGGCCATTGAGGCCATGAGGATGGAGAAGGGAGACAGCAGGCCATGAGTATAGCATGGACAGAGGAACAACGGAAAGTCATAGACTTGCGGGACAGGAATATCCTCGTATCAGCCGCAGCGGGATCGGGAAAGACAGCAGTGCTCGTCGAACGGATCATCGCCATGCTCACGGATGCGAAGCATCCCGTCTCTGTAGACAGCCTCCTTATCGTGACCTTCACAGAAGCGGCCGCGGCGGAGATGAAGGACCGTATCCGGGAAGCAATTGAAAAGAAGCTGGAGGCTGATGATACGAACGAGCATCTCAAGACGCAGGCGACATTGATTCACAGCGCCCAGATAACGACAATCCACAGCTTCTGCCTGTCGGTCATACGTGACCATTTCCATGCAATTGATATAGATCCTGGGTTCCGCGTGGGAGAAGAGGGCGAATTGAAGTTGATGAAGCATGACGTCCTCGGGCAGATATTGGAGGATAGATACCAGAATGGGAGCAGAGAATTCCTGGAGTTCGTGGAGGCCTACGGGGGAGGGAGAGATGACAGGAAGATGGAAGAACTTGTCCTCAAGCTGTATGAATATTCCAGAAGCTATCCGGATGCGGAAGGCTGGCTTGCCTCCTGCGTAGACGCATATGACATAAAGGATGAAGCAGAGCTGGAGGGCAGCAGGTGCATGGAGCTTATCAGGAAACAGTCCATGCTATACATGTCGGATGCGGCGGCGCTTATAGACGAGGCACTTGACGTGTGCCGGGAGCCGGACGGGCCGTCAGTCTATGAGGAGGCGCTTCTTTCAGACAGGGAGATTGTCAATACATTTCTTGCAGCCGGTTCTTATGGGCAGATGTATGAAGCGGCAGCAGACGTAAGGTGGACGAAGCTTAAGGCAAACAGGGACAAGACGGTGTCAGAAGAGAAAGCGGCTCTCGTGAAGGCAGCACGGGAAGAGGTGAAAAAGACAGTAAATGATCTGTGCAGCCAGTATCTTTGCCAGGATGCAGAAGGGGCCGTAGAGGACATGACGCTGTGCAGGCGGGCCATGTCCGTCCTGGCATCGCTAGTGGATGAATTTGCATGCAGGTTCGAGGAACGGAAACGGGACCAGAATATGATTGATTTCAGCGATATGGAGCAGTATGCGCTCAGAATCCTGGCAGCAAAAGAGGGAAGCGACTTTGTGCCGACAGCCGTGGCAAGGGAGTATCAGCAGCGGTTCCAGGAGATTATGATCGATGAATACCAGGACAGCAACCTGATTCAGGAGACTATACTCACAAGCGTATCTACCGTATCGCAGGGAAGAAATAATGTCTTTATGGTGGGAGATGTGAAGCAGAGCATCTATCGTTTCCGGCTCTCCAGGCCGGAACTTTTCATGGAGAAGTTCCATACGTACGATACGGGGAACAGCAGCAGGCAGAGAATCGATCTTCACAAGAACTTCCGAAGCCGGAAGGAAGTTCTTGATAGTGTCAATGATATATTTGAACAGATTATGACTCCCGCGCTTGGGGGAATCATGTACGATGACGAGGCAGCGCTACATATCGGTGCCGGTTTCGAAGAGAGCAGTGAAAAAGGCCAGAACGATACGGAGGTTCTTCTCATCGATACGGATCCTGCCTTATACGTGGATGACATGGATACAGAAAAGAAGGCGATTATGCCCTCGGACAGGGAGCTGGAGGCCAGGGCAATTGCAGCACGGATTCGGAAGCTGCTGGAAAACCAGACGGTACTCGATAAGGCTTCGGGAAAGAGCCGTAAAGCGAGGTATTCGGATATCGTAATCCTTACCCGGAGTGTGAAGGGGTTCAGCGACGTATTTTCCGAAGTGCTGAACAAAGAAGGGATACCGACATATGCCGGCACAAAGGAGGGATATTTTGAGACGCAGGAAATAGGTGTCCTGCTAGATTATCTGCGTGTGCTGAACAACAGGAAGCAGGATATTCCACTTGCGGCGGTATTAAAGTCTCCATTTTTAGGATTGTCAGATGTGGAGATGGCAGATATTAAGAATAGAGCTGTGGATCTGCCTTTCCATGAGGCCGTACCTGCTTATGCATCGCAGGAAGAAACGCCAGCGGGATGCAGGCTGAAAGAGTGTCTGGATAAGATGGAGCAATTCCGCAAAAAGGTACCCTATACCCCAATACACGAGCTGCTTCTCTTGGTGCTGAAGGAGACGGGATATGAAGAATATGTAACTGCCATGCCCGGAGGGGAGCAGAGGAAAGCGAATCTGCAGATGCTGATCGAAAAAGCGAGAGCATTCGAATCGACCAGCTATAAAGGCCTGTTTCATTTTATCAGGTATATCGAACAGCTGCAGAAGTATGATGTGGATTACGGAGAAGCCAGCCTGGAAGATGAGCAGTCCGATACGGTCCGGATTATGACGATACACAAGAGCAAAGGACTGGAATTTCCGATTGTCTTCGTGTCGGGCATGGGAAAGCAGTTTAATATGACAGATGCCAGAAGCAGTGTTGTGCTCCATGCCAGGCTCGGAGCGGGGCTGGATGCCGTAGATACAGATATGCGTACAAAGAGCCCGAGCCTGCTCAAGCGGGTCATCCAGAAAGAAGAGATGCAAGACAGCCTCGGTGAGGAGCTCAGAGTGCTTTACGTCGCGCTGACGAGGGCAAAGGAGAAGCTGATTATGACAGGAACGGTGAAAAATGCCGGGAGAAAGCTGGATTCATATGCGCTGGCAGCCCGCCGGAAGGAGCAGCAGCTGTCTTTTACCCGCCTTGTGCGGGCCGGCAGCTATCTGGACTGGATTCTTCCTGCGGTGCTAAGAAAGTCAGAGGATATTCCTGTCAATATAGAACGGATATCGGCAGAGGACCTTGTAAGAGAATCGGCAGGAGAGTATGTTAAGGGCAGGCTCACGGCAGAAGTGCTGAGGCGCTGGGATACCGGGCAGGTCTATGACTTGCAGATGAAGGAGCTCATCGAAGAACAGTTTTCCTATGAATATCCATACAGCCTGAGCCAGAACCAGAAATTGAAGTTTACCGTCTCCGAGCTCAAGAAGAGAGCTTACATGGAAGAAGAAGCCGGCGCCATATTGTATGAAGAGGAAGATGTTGTCCCCCTTATCCCGCAATTTCTGAAAGAGGAAGAAGAGCTGAGCGGGGCGTCAAGAGGTACGGCTTACCACAGGCTTCTGGAGCTTCTCGACTTTGCGGAAGACTATGACGGCGTCTTGCTGAAAGAAGCGATGGAAAGACTTAGAAGTGAAGGAAAGCTGACGCAGGATATGGCAGATTGTATCCGGCCGGGCGATATCCTCAGATTCCTGGACAGCAGCGCCGGAAGACGCATGCGCAATGCATCAGTGAAGCAGAAGCTTTACAAAGAGCAGCCGTTCGTGCTCGGCGTGGACGCGAGGGAGATGTATCCGGATGAAGCGGAAGGAGAGTTGATACTTGTACAGGGGATTATAGACGTTTACTTTGAAGAAGAGGATGGCCTAGTCGTACTGGACTATAAGACAGACAAGGCGAAAAGCGGCGTGGAGCTTCGGGAAAAGTACCATGCGCAGCTTGACTATTATGCCAGGGCGTTGGAACAGGTGACAGGAAAGCACGTGAAAGAGAAGATCATCTATTCCTTTACGCTGCAGGAGGAGATTGAGGTTTAGGTTTAGGTAAAGGAGGCGCCGCTGGTGAGGATTCTCCGTCCCTTCCGCTTACACCTTCGCATCTGTCCCATACCTCCCCAGCGGCTGTCTGCTTTACTGGCATGGCGGGGGTGGATGTGTGGCGCTGTCGGCTGATAGTAGGGCTTTGGCTGTGTCAGAATAGTGATAAAGGGGTAAGCAAGTCGGAAACCTTGGCTGGTAATAACATAATGAAGAAGAGCCGGAATCTGGTTCGGGGATGTTATATGAGATTACACCCCCTGCCTGGTTCCGGCTCTTCTTGCATCAACGGCGTGTACGCCTGGCTGCAAACGCTTAACAACGACCAATTTGCTCCCCGCCCGCGTCTAATTTACAAAAATATATAATATGTGTTGACAAATGATATTATACATCATATAATATGGATATAAAAATAATATTAAAACTTACATAATATTATAAATACACACACAGAGAGGTGATAATATGGTATTTAACACCGGAGCAGCTCTTTTGGACGCAATTGTTCTTGCAGTCGTGTCAAGAGAAAAAGAGGGGACTTACGGATATAAGATTACCCAGGATGTGCGGCAGGCAATTGATGTGTCTGAATCCACACTTTATCCGGTACTCAGGAGACTGCAGAAGGATGAATGCCTGGAAGTGTACGATCAGCAGTTTGACGGCAGGAACAGACGTTACTACAAAGTGACGGAGAAAGGGATGGCCCAGCTGAATCTGTATAGAGGCGAATGGAAGAATTATTCCAATAAGATTAGTGAATTGTTTGAGGGAGGTGCTACGGCATGAATCGCATTGATTATATGACAGAATTGGCCGCATTATTACAGGATGTTCCGGTGGAAGAGCGCAGGGAGGCGATGAAGTATTACAACGATTACTTTGATGATGCGGGTGAGGAGAACGAGCAGCGGGTCATCGAAGAGCTCGGAGGCCCGGAAAAAGTTGCGGCAACGATAAAAGCCGGCCTCAATGGAGGCGGGGACGCTGAAGGAGAGTTCAGCGAGACCGGATATACGGATACAAGATTTGAACAAAAAGACGTACCTGCAGGAAGAGAAGGTTACACATACGGAGGGCAGGAGCCGCCAAGGACGAACCGTACATTGAAGATAATCCTTATTATTGCAATTATTATCGTAGGAGCCCCGGTTGTCATACCGGTTTCCATCGGAATTACATTGGCTGTAGTGGCATGTGTATTTGCATTGTTTCTCATCTTTATCGCTCTTGTCATTGCATCTATAGCAGTGGTGATAGCAGGGATATCATTATTCTGCATCGGAATCGGGAATCTCGTGCCTGCGCTTGCAGTAGGCTTGGCACTTGTCGGTACAGGACTCTTGCTGGCAGTTATAGGCACGATTGCGACAGTAGGTACTGTAAGGCTCTGTATTATAGTTTTCCCGGGCATTATAAGAGGAATTGTATGGATATTAAGAAGACCATTCCAAGGAAGGGCGGTGGCATAAGTTATGAGAAGAGGGTGGAAGATTTTCTGGATAATATGTGCAGTCATTGCTGCAGTTGGTTTTGCATGCTGTATGACGGCAATGGCACTTGGTGTCACGGCGGAGGCGATAGAGGAACGTTTTCCCAATGGATTTGCCATCGTGAAAAACAGTGACTGGCATCACAGCGGAAACACATATACCGGTGAAGTGGATGAAAGTCAGACGTTTTCCAATATGCAGATTCAAGAGATAGATGCCCACATATCTGGAGGAGAACTGCAGGTGCTGCAGTCAGATTCAGATGAGATTAAGATTGAGACATCGGGCATCGATTCCCGTCTGAAGCTTAAATACTACGTAGAAGACGGGGAACTGAAGATAGAGACAAAAAAACACATATGGGGTATAAATGGCGGGAAACATATAGGTACAGTATATTTGTTCGTGCCAAAAGGATACGAATTTGATGATGTAAGCTTTGAAGTGGGAGCAGGTTATCTGTATGTGGAAGACATTTCCGCCAACAGCCTTGATATAGAAGTAGGGGCAGGCGCGGCCGATGTCAGCAGCTTTCACGCTGGTGAAGCCAGTCTGGACTGCGGGGCAGGCAGGATTACGGCGTCGGGACTGGCGGACTGGGAAATGGATATCGACTGCGGCATAGGTGAGATTGCCCTTGCTGTCAATGCGAAGCTGGAAGATTACAGCTATGATATCAAATGTGGAATCGGACAGGTGGACGTAGGAGATGAACATTTTACCGGCCTGGGATCCAAGAAGACGATAGAACACGCGACGGGCAAAGAGATAAATATTGACTGCGGAATAGGTAAAGTAAGCGTGGACTTTTATTAGACAGATACGACAATAACAAATAGATATGAAAAAAGGAGGATTTAACTATGGAGACAAAGAGACTATATCGTTCCAGGCAGAGCCGTATGATCTGCGGCGTATGCGGAGGCATTGCAGAATACTTCAACGTGGACCCGACACTCATCAGGCTGGGGCTCGTCCTGCTTGCCTGTACAGGAACCGGCATACTTGCATATTTCATCGCTGCGATTATCATACCGGACCAGCCTCAGAATTAAATCATTTATTTCATAGGGGTCAGACCCCCGCATATGCGAGGGGTCTGACCCCTATGCAAATTCTGTATATTTTCAGAAAACTTGTCAATACTCTCTAAAAATGAAAAGGAGAGTTTTGACTATGTCTGGGAAGAAGAGCAAACCAATTAACCTTCATGAACTTACGGATGAGGAGAAGATAAAGTATGAGATAGCGGAGGAGCTTGGTCTTTTGGATAAGGTGATGGCTGATGGCTGGAAATCGCTGTCGTCCAAGGAGACAGGGCGAATTGGCGGCCTGATTACGAAAAAGAAACGGGAGAAGGAGAAAAAGTAACAGAAATATTACGAATATTAATAAGTGTGAACAATTGCCGACAAAGGTTGAAAATCCAATATCCTTTTGCTATAATCGAAAAACTGGAATAACATGATAAGGTGAGCATATGAACGATAAGATTAGCGTTTTAGATATTGATATTGACAACTATACTGCTAAAGAAGCGATGAAGGAGACGGTCCGCTACCTGGAATCAGATCCTGTCAATGTCGTGGAACTGGTGACGGTTGACGGACTGATGCAGATGGATGAGGTGCCGGAGCTTAAGGATGACATACGGAAGTTCGACCTTGTGCTTGCAGGTGACAAGACGATACTGGAGGCAGCAGACATTACGGACAGAAGAACCATACAGGAGACAGAAGGACATGTGTTTATGAAGATGTTCTTCCGCTATATCCATAAGAACCACAAAAGAGTATATCTTCTTGTCGAGTCTGAAGAGGAAGGGGAGCACCTGTACAATTATCTGGAGCATTCCTACAGCGGTTCCCAGATTGTCGGGCTGGCCAAAGTATCGGCCCAGAACCGTGCGGACGATATGCTTGTCAACGCCATCAACGGGGGAGAGGTTGACTGCGTGATCTCCATATTGTCTTCTCCGCTGCAGGAAGAATTTATCGCCAAGAACCGCGGAATACTCAACACGAGAATCTGGATGGGCCTTGGCAAAGGGATACTTCCGGTTGGAAGGCCCGGATTCGGACAGGGCAGGATAACACAGTTCCTTTTGAAGAGAATCTTTAAGAAAGAGATAGAAAAAAGGAAGAGAGATATGAGCGAAGCGCTGGTGTCCGCAAAATAAGAAAAATATAAGAATTTATTTTTGGTAACAATGTACATGGTATAGAATGTGAAAAATATATGAAAAGTTGAGGAAATTAACAAAAAATTGTTATTTCCTCTTTCTTTTTTTGTTGATATATATTAATATAGATTTTAGTAGTATGCGTTTGAGGGCTTTGAAAGCTTTTTTTGTTGTGAAAAATGCATATTGAAATGAGTGGAGGAGATGGAATATGATATCTAATCAAATACTTCAAAATACAATTGAAGGATTGAAAGGGATTACGAGGATAGACTTCTGCGTGATGGACACCGACGGTAAATCTCTTGCAAGTACTTTCTCAGAACAGGAGAATTATGAGGAAGAGGTAGTATCCTTCGTAGAATCCCCGGCCGACAGCCAGGTTGTCCAGGGATATCAGTTTTTTAAAATCTTTGACGAGCACCAGTTGGAATATATTTTACTTGCCAACGGGGGTGGAGATGATGTATATATGGTAGGGAAGATTGCTACGTTCCAGATTCAGAATCTTCTGGTGGCATACAAGGAGCGTTTTGATAAGGATAACTTCATCAAGAATCTGCTGCTTGACAACCTTTTGCTGGTTGACATCTATAACCGTGCCAAAAAGCTACATATTGACACGGAGGTGAGGCGCGTTATCTTTATCATAGAGACAAAGCACGAGAAAGACAGCAATGCACTTGACAATGTGCGCACGCTTCTTGGCAATAAGTCGAAAGATTTTGTGACGGCAGTTGATGAAAAGAACATCATCGTCGTAAAAGAACTGGAAGCCAATGATGGCCATGAAGAACTGGAAAAAGTGGCAAAGGAGCTTTACGAGCTTCTGAAAGAAGATGGTGAGGAAGAGATTCTTATCGCTTACGGCACCATCGTCAATGACATCAAAGAAGTATCAAAATCCTACAAAGAAGCAAAGCTTGCTTTGGATGTAGGCAAGATATTCTTCGGTGAGAAGAATATCATGGCTTACAGCGCGCTCGGAATAGGCCGGCTGATCTATCAGCTTCCCATTCCTCTGTGCAAGATGTTCATCCGTGAGATTTTTGAGGGGAAATCACCAGATGATTTTGATGAGGAGACACTGACGACTATCAACAAATTCTTTGAAAATAATCTGAACGTGTCAGAGACATCGAGACAGTTGTATATACACCGTAATACATTAGTGTACCGGCTGGATAAATTACAGAAAAGCACAGGACTTGATCTGCGCGTATTCGAGGATGCCATTACATTCAAGATTGCACTCATGGTAGTGAAATACATGAAATATATGGAGTCCTTGGAGTATTAGTAATCAGGAGGAGAATATGATTGAATTAAAAGAAGTGACGAAAGAGTACTCAAAAGGGGTTGCAGCCCTCAATGGCATCAATCTGAAGATTGACCAGGGCGAATTTGTATTCATAGTCGGCGACAGCGGTTCCGGTAAATCGACGCTGATACGTCTGATTATGAAGGAGCTTGATCCTACATCAGGTACTATAGTCGTGAACGGGCAGAACCTGAACAGGATGAAGCACAGGAAGATTCCGATGTATCGCAGAGGGCTCGGGGTCGTGTTCCAGGATTTCCGTCTTCTGAAGGACAGGAATATCTATGAAAACATAGCATTTGCACTGCGGGTGACGGAAAAGCCGACTCGTGTGATAAAAAAGAAAGTTCCGGCGGCATTGTCACTCGTCGGGCTGGCGCAGAAGTATAAGTCTTTCCCTAAGGAACTGTCCGGCGGGGAGCAGCAGCGTGTAGCCATTGCCAGGGCGATTGTAAATGAGCCTGCCATACTGCTGGCAGATGAGCCGACCGGTAATCTGGATCCCACCAATTCATGGGAAATTATGAAACTTCTAGAAGAGGCGAATGAGAGAGGGACGACCGTATTGGTGGTTACTCATAACCAGGAGATTGTAAACGAGATGAAGAAGCGCGTTGTTACGATGAAGAAGGGTGTCATCGTCAGCGACGAGAAAAAAGGTGGGTATAGTAATGAGAATTAGCACAGTTGGATATTCGATGAGACAAGGGGTCAAGAACATCCGCAGAAATAAGATGTTTTCCATTGCATCTATCGCCACTATGGCGGCATGTATCTTTCTGTTCGGACTGTTCTATTCCATTGTAATAAACTTTAACTACATAGTAGACAAAGCGGAAGAAGGAGTGGCCATCACCGTGTTCTTTGAAAATGATGCCACACAGAGCCAGAAGGATAAGGTCGGGGAGGACCTGGAGAATGCCGAGGGCGTTTTAAAGGTGAACTACATCAGTGCGGATGAAGCGTGGGATAAGTTCAAAGATGATTATTTCGGCGAGTCCGGCGACCTTGCAGAAGGATTCAAAAGCGACAATCCGCTTGCAAATTCAGACAACTACGAGGTGTACATGTCGGACGTATCGAAGCAGAAGGATGTGGTATCCTACGCGGAAAGCCTGGACGGCGTCCGTAAGGTCAACAAGTCCGACGTTGTGGCGAAAACGCTCACGAGCGTGAACAAGCTTGTCGGTTACGTATCCGCGGCTATTATCGTCATACTGCTTATCGTGTCGGTATTCCTCATAAGCAACACGGTAACGATGGGTGTTACGGTGAGGCGGGAAGAGATAGCGATTATGAAGTATATAGGGGCCAAAGACGGATTCGTCAGGTCGCCGTTCGTAATCGAAGGTCTGCTCATAGGGGTGATTGGCGCCGTACTGCCGCTGATTCTTCTGTATTTCCTCTACAGCAAAGTGATAGAATACATCATGGTCAAGTTCAGTCTGCTCAACAATATAGTAGACTTCCTGCCGGTAATGCAGGTATATAAGACGTTGCTTCCTGTAGGCCTTGCTTTGGGAGTAGGCATTGGTTTCCTGGGAAGTTTCGTGACAATCAGAAAACACCTTAAAGTATAAAATCAAGGGGGATACGTAAGATGCGAGGGAAGAGAATATGGAGCGTGCTGCTGGTAACAGTTCTCTGTATGGGGATGGCGATACAGGTGAACGCCTCAAGTATCGGCGACACGAAGAAAAAGGCAGAGGAACTGGAATCAAAGAAGAAAGCGGCTGAGGATGAGAAAAATTCTCTGGCGGCCCAGCTCGATTCGATCGTGGCCGAGATGGAAGACACGAAAGCCAGGATTGAAGAAAAAGAGGCTGAGATTGAAAAGAAAGAAGAAGAGCTGATTCAGGCAAAAGTCGATGAAAATGACCAGTACGAGAGTATGAAGAAGAGAATCCAGTATATGTATGAAAACGGCAATTCCCAGTTCATAGAGATTCTCGTACAGTCGAAGAGCATCGGTGATTTTCTGAACAATGCGGAGTATATCACGACTATATCTGAGTATGACAGAAGCATGCTCGTACAGTTCCAGGAGATCGTCAAAGAGGTCGAGGAGCAGGAAAAGGCGCTGCAGGAAGAATACGATGAGCTTGAGACGATGCAGAACGACCTGATTGCCAAGCAGGACAGCATCAATACTATGCTGGAGAGCAAGAATGCGGAGATCAGCCAGCTGGAAAGCGAGATAGGCGCTACCGCCGATACGCTCGCGAAGCTGGAGGCTGCCGCGGCGGCTGCGGCGCGTAAGCAGGCAGAGGCCACTCAGACGTACAGCGGAGGCAGTGCGGGGGCGGCTGTCGTATCGGGTAACGGGACATTCACACATCCTTGTCCTGGATATAGTTACATATCAAGTGAATTTGGCTGGCGTGCACAGCCGATTCCAGGTGCAAGCTCCAATCACAAAGGGATGGACTTTGCCGCGGCTACAGGGACACCGATATACGCGGCGGCAGGCGGAACCGTGGTATCTGCAGGCTACAGCGGCAATGCCGGTAACCTGATTATTATCAATCACGGAAATGGACTGCAGACATATTACATGCACTGCAATAATATCTATGTAAGAGCAGGTCAGAGCGTTAGCAAGGGACAGAACATCGGCGCGGTAGGAAGTACAGGCAATTCTTCCGGCCCGCACCTTCATTTCCAGGTAATGTCAGGCGGTACGCCGGTCAACCCGCGTAATTATTTATAAGAACAGGACTCGTATCATGAAGAAAAACAATGGATTTATCAAGGGGGCGCTCTGCGGCGCCCTTGCTGTATTATTAGTTGCAGGGCTTGTATCCTGCGGAAGCAGAATGAACAAGGCGTCAGCCGGCAAAGAAGAAGTGGTGGACAACGAGACAGAGGATAAGCTGGAGATGCTCCAGCAGCTCATTGATGGCAGCTACCTTGGAGACGTGGATGAAGATGCACTCCAGAGCGGAATATACAAAGGGTATATCAATGGGCTTGCAGATCCGTACTCTGTCTACTACGACAAAGAGGAGACGGAGCAGCTCCTTGAGACGACGTCAGGGGAATACAGCGGCATCGGCGCCGTACTAAGCCAGAACAGAGAGACCGGCATCATCACCATACTACAGGTATATGACGATTCTCCCGCGCAGAAAGCCGGCATCCAAGATAACGATATACTTTATAAGGTGGAAGGCGAAGAAGTGACTGGTGTGGATCTGACAGAAGTCGTCTCCAACATCAAAGGAGAAGAAGGGACAGAAGTCAAGATGACTGTGCTGAGGGGTGATGCCAATGACGAGGTGGAGGTGACCGCGGTCAGGGGTAAGGTTGAGGCGCAGACCGTCAAATATGAGATGAAGGACGGCCAAGTGGGCTATATCCGTGTGTCGGAATTCGATTCCGTCACATATGACCAGTATAAAGCAGCCATTGAAGATCTGGAAGGACAGGGGATGAAAGGCCTCGTCGTAGACCTGCGGAACAATCCGGGCGGCAATCTGGCCACCGTGTGCGATATGCTCGACCTCATGCTGCCAGAAGGGCTGATCGTATATACGGAAGATAAGGATGGGAAACGTTCAGAAGAGACATCGGACGAGGAACACCAGTTCAAGCTTCCGATGACCGTGCTTGTCAACGGCAACAGCGCCAGCGCGTCTGAGATATATGCCGGTGCAATCCAGGACTATGGCCTTGGAGAGATCATCGGAACCCAGACTTACGGAAAAGGTGTCGTGCAGCAGATATTTGACCTAAAGGACGGCACCTGCGTGAAGCTGACAATTGCTGAATATTTTACGCCAAAAGGGAGAAACATTAATGGAAAGGGCATTACTCCTGATGTAGAAGTAGAGTACGAAGCAGACAAGGCTAATCCAGAAGCGGATAATCAGCTGGATAAAGCATTGGAAGTAATAAAAGGCAATATGTAAGTATAAGGGGAATGTCTGTTTGGCATTCCCTTTTAATTTCCCTTGTGCTAAAATAAAACATGGTATGTACTTTTAGAAGCAGAAAGGAAGCATATATGAAAATATTGATTCAGAACGGGCATGTCATCGACCCGCCGACAGGCAAAGACGGCATATATGACGTGCTGGTAGAAGAAGATAAAATAATTAAGGTAGAGCAGCAGATAAAGGAAAAGGCCGACCGTGTCATCAATGCAGAAGGCTGCTATGTCATGCCGGGATTTATCGATATGCATGTACATCTGAGAGACCCGGGTTTCACGTACAAGGAGACGCTGGCAACCGGAGGCCGGGCTGCAGTAAAAGGCGGCATCACTACGATGTGCGCGATGCCTAACACGAAGCCGGTCATCGACGACAGAGAGAAAGTAGAGGACGTACATGCAAGGGCGGCCAGACAATCTCTGGCCCATGTGATTCAGCTCGGTGCCGTGACGAAAGGACAGCTCGGACATGAGCTGGCTGATATAGAAGGGATGGCAGAAGCCGGCTGCCACGCCATAAGCGAAGATGGAAAGTCAGTGATGAACGCGTCTTTGTACCGCAGGGGTATGAAGAAGGCCAAAGAATGCGGCATATCCGTGTTTGCCCACTGTGAGGATATCACGATGGTAGAAGGGGGTGTCATGAATGCGGATGACAATGCAAAGCGCCTCGGCCTGAAAGGAATCACCAATTCTGTGGAAGACGTCATCGTGGCAAGAGATATCCTGCTCGCCAAAGAGACAGGCGTGCGGCTGCACCTGTGCCACTGCTCAACGGCAGACAGCGTGGAGATGGTACGGCTTGCCAAAGAGGACGGGCTTCCGGTCACCGGTGAAGTGTGCCCGCATCACTTTATACTGACGGCGGACGACATACCGGAAGACGACGGAAACTATAAGATGAATCCTCCGCTCCGGGGCAAAGAAGACGTGACCGCCCTGCGGGAAGGTCTGAAGAACGGGATTATGGACGTCATTGCGACAGACCATGCTCCTCACTCGGAAGAAGAGAAAAACAAATCCATGGCGGAGGCGGCTTTTGGCATCGTAGGCGTAGAGACTTCAGCCGCACTGACGTATACAGAACTTGTAGAGCCGGGGATACTGACCATGACGGAGATGGCGGAAAAGATGAGTACGAATCCGGCCGGAATACTTGGACTGGAAGACAAAGGGTCCGTATCAGAGGGAATGACCGCGGATATCGTGATTTTTGACACGCGACAGGAATATACGATTGACAAAGATACATTTGCCTCAAAGGGCAGGAACACGCCGTTCCATGGACGTAAAGTAAAAGGACAGGTCATGTATACGCTGGCGGGCGGTACGGTTGTATATGAAAATGAGGTACGTTAGGAGGAAGATGAAGTGATTAATCAGTTAGTGTCTAATATCAAAAAGACAGGGGCCCCGGTTGCAGTCGGTCTGGATCCGATGCTCGGCTATATACCGGAGCATATACAGAAAAAGGCTTTCGCACAATATGGGGAGACGCTTGAAGGGGCTGCCGAAGCAATCTGGCAGTTCAACAAAGCCATTGTAGATTATACGTACGACCTGATTCCCGCCGTCAAACCACAGATAGCCATGTATGAGCAGTTCGGGATTCCGGGGCTTGCCGCATTCAAGAAGACGACAGATTATTGCAAGGAGAAGGGTCTCGTAGTCATCGGGGACATCAAGCGCGGAGATATCGGTTCCACATCGAAAGCATATGCAGTAGGGCACCTTGGCAGAGTCCAGGTCGGGAGCAAGACGCTCGTACCGTTTGATGAGGATTTTGTAACGGTCAATCCGTATCTTGGTTCCGACGGCGTCCATCCGTTCCTCGATGTGTGCAGAGAGGAAAAGAAAGGCGTATTCGTACTCGTAAAGACATCAAACCCGTCCAGCGGCGAGTTCCAGGACCAGCTGGTCGGCGGCCGGCCGCTCTATGAACTTGTGGGAGAGAAAGTAGCTGCCTGGGGAGAGGAACTTATGGGAGATGAGTATAGCTATGTCGGTGCGGTCGTCGGTGCGACGTACCCGGAGATGGGCAGAGTCTTACGCAGCATTATGCCGAACGCATATATCCTCGTGCCGGGATACGGGGCACAGGGAGGCAGAGGCAAGGACCTTGTACATTTCTTCAACGAAGACGGGCTCGGTGCGATCGTGAATTCTTCCAGAGGCATCATAGCGGCGTACAGGCAGGAGCAGTATGTGAAGTATGGAGAGGCGAACTTTGCCGATGCCTCAAGAGCCGCGGTAAAGGATATGATAGAAGATATAAAAGGAGCGCTGGAACATGAGTAAATATAAAGGACAGGCAGCGGTCCTCTCGCAGGAGCAGATTGCCAGGGACATATACAGTCTGTGGATTGAACTTCCGCGCATTGCATCGGAAGCGGCGCCCGGACAGTTCCTGTCACTGTATACGCGGGATGGAAGCAAGCTGCTGCCACGTCCGATAAGCATATGCGAGATAGACAAATTGCAGGGAAGACTACGGCTCGTGTATCGTGTGACCGGAAAGGAGACCGGAACAGAGTTATTTTCCCGGCTGGAACCAGGAGATTCTCTGGAAGTGATGGGTCCTCTCGGCAACGGCTTTCCACTTGAGAATCCGGGAAGAGCGTTCCTGATTGGCGGCGGCATCGGAATACCTCCTATGCTGGAGCTTGCCAAGCAGCTGCCAGGTGACAGGCAGATTATCGCGGGATACAAAGATGAGCTGTTCCTGACGGAAGATCTGGAGAGGTACGGGGAGCTCTATGTGGCTACAGAGGATGGCAGCGCAGGCACGAGAGGAAATGTGCTGGATGCAGTGCGTGAGCACGGGCTTGCCGCGGATGTCATCTATGCATGCGGGCCGACGCCGATGCTACGGGCTCTTAAAGCATATGCAGAGGAACACGGCATTGTCTGCTACATATCGCTGGAAGAAAAGATGGCATGCGGTATCGGGGCATGTCTTGCGTGCGTGTGCCGGTCGAAAGAGACCGACAGTCACAGCAATGTGCATAACAAACGGGTCTGTAAAGACGGGCCGGTATTCTTGTCTACGGAGGTGGAAATCTGATGGATACAAAAGTGAACCTTGCAGGCGTGGAGCTTAAGAATCCGGTCATGACCGCATCAGGAACGTTTGGATCCGGTGAAGAATACAGCGAATTCGTGGATTTGAGCCGCCTCGGTGCAGTCGTTACGAAAGGGGTGGCAGATGTACCGTGGCCCGGCAATCCGGTTCCAAGAATCGCGGAGACGAAGTCGGGCATGATGAATGCCATCGGACTACAGAACCCCGGAATCGATATGTTCTGCCGGCGTGACATCCCTTTCCTGAAACAGTTTGATACAAAGATCATTGTCAATGTGTGCGGAAAGACGACAGAAGATTACTGCAAAGTAGTGGAGCGTCTGGCGGATGAAGATGTGGATATGCTCGAGATAAACATATCGTGCCCGAATGTCAAAGAGGGCGGCATTGCCTTTGGTCAGAACCCGAAAGCGGTGGAAGAGATTACGGCCGAAGTTAAGAAGCGTGCAAAACAGCCGGTCATCATGAAGCTGAGCCCTAATGTGACAGATATTACTGAGACAGCGAAGGCGGCGGAAGCCGGTGGGGCAGATGTACTGTCGCTCATCAATACGCTGACGGGGATGAAGATAGACATACACAGGCGCGCGTTTGCGCTGGCCAACAAGACAGGAGGGCTGTCCGGGCCGGCGGTAAAACCGGTTGCGGTGCGGATGGTCTATGAGGTGGCAAACGCTGTGAAGATTCCTGTTATCGGCATGGGAGGTATCGAGACTGCGGAGGATGCTATAGAATTTCTTCTCGCCGGAGCTACGGCCGTGTCTGTAGGAACCGCCAATTTTTATAATCCGTCTGCAACCGTGGAGGTGGCAGACGGCATAGAGGCTTATATGAAGCGTTACGGCTTTGAACACGTATCCGAGCTGACAGGGCTTGTAAAGTAGAGGAGGTTAGATATGGAACAGTATAAAAAAGAGTTTATCGAGTTTATGATTGACTGCGAAGTGCTGAGATTTGGAGATTTTGTGACAAAGAGCGGCAGAAACACGCCGTTTTTCGTGAATACAGGTTTCTATCGGACGGGAGCACAGCTTCGGAAGCTCGGCGAATACTATGCGAAGGCGATAGAAGGCAGCTTCGGCCTTGACTTTGACGTCCTGTTCGGGCCCGCCTATAAAGGGATTCCGCTTACGGTGGCTGCAACGATGGCCATCAGCGAATTCTATGGCAGAGATATCAGGTATTGCTCTAACCGTAAGGAAGTGAAGGATCATGGCGATAAGGGGATTCTGCTTGGCAGTCCGATTACGGACGGGGACAGGGTCGTTATCATTGAAGATGTGACAACCGCAGGAACCTCTATACAGGAGACGCTTCCCATTATCAAAGCGCAGGGCGATGTGACGCCGGTGGGCCTTGTCGTGTCGGTGGACCGCATGGAACGAGGCCAGGGCACGAAGAGCGCTCTTGCGGAAATTGAAGAGAAATATGGTCTGAAGACGACGGCCATCGTCACGATGGATGAGGTGACGGAACATCTCTACAACAGACCATATAAAGGAAAAGTTATCATTGACGATACATTAAAATCAGCAATTGATGCATATTATAAACAATATGGCGTGAAATAGCAGGAGGGTTTCTTATGAATGAAAAAGCATATAAAACCATGAGTTTCGCAGGGGCGGCCGGTATAGCCACCGGTATCGTCATGATAGCTGTCGCAATCGCGGCAGGAGTAATTATGATTGTGAGTGGGGCACGCTTATTAAAAGATAAAAAGGGGCTTACATTTTAGCCTGGATTGAAAGGGTGCTATATTTTTGAATACGAAAAACAGAAAAAGAATCCGCATAATCGGGAAAATATTATTTGTATTTTATATCGCGTTTCTCATTTATTTTCTCTTATTATCTGATTGGTACGGGCGTACGGGAGTGATGCAGGAATACCGGTACAACCTTGTGCTGTTCCAGGAAATCAAACGTTTCTGGGAGTACCGGGAACAGCTCGGAATGTTTGCTATGTTCACGAACCTGTTCGGCAACGTGCTGATTTTTATGCCTTTTGGATTCTTTATGCCCATGGCAAGCCGTCACAGGAGCTTTTTTTCCGCACTGTTCTACAGCTTTGGACTAAGCCTGTGTGTGGAGACTTTCCAGCTCGTGACGAAAGTGGGCAGTTTTGATGTGGACGATCTTCTGCTAAATACGATAGGCGGAGTGTTAGGCTATATTATATTTGCAATCTGTGCAGCAGTAAGGAGAAGATATGATCATAAAAAGAAGGCAAAAAGACAAAGAAGAAGATAGGTCAAAGGAAATACAGAAGGAGCGGGAGAAACGACGCAGGAAGATGATGCGCGGCAAATACGGGCAGGCGCCGCTTAAGCACGCCAAAAAGGGAATCAATTCCTGCTGCTATGCAGGAACCGTATTCCTCATACTTATGGCAATGCTCGTTTTCTCCTACGTGTCAGGCGGCAGCGTGAGCGTGATTGCCGGCTTCGCCGGTCTTGCGGTAGCGATACTGGCCTGGCTTGGTCTGATGTCGGGAATCCGCGGCTTCCGTGAGAGAGAAAAGAATTACATAACCTGCAAGGCAGGGGTCGTATGTAACGCGCTCCTCCTTATGGGCCTTATGAGTATATTTTTCAGGGGGCTGTTTTAGATGATTGAGGAAAGATATGAACTTGCGGTTGAACGCATAAAAGAAATCTGTAAGGAAGATACGGTGGCCGAATCATTTCGTGACTATTTTTGCCGTACAGCGCAGTTTATCGGAATGCTCGATGAACTGAACAGCTGTATAGAGAGCGGAACATATGCGGGCCTTCCGCTTGAACAGCTGAAAGAATGGAACGAAAACTTGTATGCGGATATACTGCCCGGGCAATATGAGACAAGCTATGCCAATCCGGATTATGCTGTGGAGAAGGCAGGGAGAGCATATGGACAGATACTGAGCTTCCTGTACACGGAGCTGAGAGGCGCAATCGCATATGTATTCGAGGGCAGAAAGGAATATCTGGATATCTTATATGAACTGTTCATTGAGATATATAATGAGTTTGAAGAAAAGGACGAACCTGAGACTAAGGTGCTGAAGGAGATTCTCTACTGGTATGCCAGCGACTACTGTGACGTGTTCGCGGCGGACCGTGTCAGGGAGCAGATTGATCCTGAGGAGTCATTTGCGGCGGGCATTATTATGGGCAGCAATCTTTCGGACCTGCGGTATCTGTACCGGTTTGGCGAGTATATAAGCGAAAATGAATGGAAGACGGCAGAGCACCTGAACAGCCTTGATGCATCTGTCATCTGTAAGATGGCCGATACCTTCACGGAAGGCTACCGGATGGGATTCATCAATACGGGCAAGGACCTGTCTAAAAAGTCTGTCGTAAATATCCGGTATGTACTAGGCTTTGAGCGGGTCATCCGCCAGGCCATAGAGAATTTTGCCCGGTTGGGGCTTAAGCCTGTCATCTACCGCTCCGGTGTGAGCGTGCTGACAAAACGCCGGCATCTGAAGACCGGCTATTACGGAGCCATCCCGAATAAACAATACGAATATGACCATAGAAATGACCAGGGGCTGTATCTGGATAAAAAGTTCGTGGAGCGCAGGCTGGAAGTCATCCAGTCAGCTTTTGAACAGAATAAGGACATGGCCGCCCGGTTCGCAGGTCCGGCGTGTCTGGATGTCTTTGGAGAGAGTCCTTTTTCTCCAGAGCAGAAAGATACGGCAGTCAGGCTTACGAAGAAGCAGGAAGAACTGTCTCTGCTCTATGACAGCCGTTCCGGACAGATTACCAATACGTATATCAAAGGCGAGGAGAGAAGCTTTACTATCGCCGCATATCCTGTGCCGGAAATCGGGGAGCAGTATGAAGAGATATTCGATGAAGTAATCAGGATCAATACGCTGGATGCCTCTTTGTATGCCAAAGTTCAGCAGACGCTCATCGATGCCCTTGACAAAGGCGAATATGTACACGTAAAAGGCAGAGGCGGCAATAAGACAGATATGAGGGTACAGCTATACCGCCTTGCAGATCCGCAGAAGGAGACGATATTTGAAAACTGCGTGGCGGATGTCAATATACCGGTAGGAGAGGTGTTCACCTCTCCGGTACTGGAAGGCACGTGCGGGGTCCTGCATGTGAGCCGCGTATATCTCAACGAACTGCTGTATAAGGATCTTGAAATTACATTCTCTAACGGTATGATAACAGATTATACGTGTGGCAATTTTGAGCGGGAGATGGAGAATAAAAGTTATATACGCGACAACATCCTCCACAGGCATGCGACGCTTCCCCTTGGTGAATTTGCTATCGGGACGAATACGACCGCTTATATCGCCGCGAGGAAATACGGGATAGAAGATAAGCTGCCGATCCTGATTGCTGAGAAGATGGGCCCTCATTTTGCCGTCGGTGATACGTGCTACAGCTGGAGCGAGGATATCAAAGTGTACAATCCTGATGGGAAGGAGATTGTGGCAAGAGACAATTCCGTGTCGTCCAGACGGGCAGAAGACGTGTCGAAAGCATATTTCCACTGCCACACGGATATCACGATACCTTATGATGAACTCGGCAGCATCACCGTCGTCACAAAGGAGGGGGAAGAGACGCTCCTGCTTGAGGACGGGAGGTTTGTGCTCCCGGGTACGGAGATCCTGAACGAACCGCTGGAAAAATACAATAATTAGGACGTGCGTATTGAACTGCCTGCGTCCAGTATGATATGATTTATATATTGAAATTTTAAATACGAAAGGATGAAGATTATGCCAAAAGTAGGAATTGTCATGGGCAGCGACTCAGATATGAAAGTGATGAGCAAGGCAGCCGATATGCTTGAAAAATTAGGAGTAGAATATGAGATGACAATCATCTCGGCACACCGTATGCCGGATTTATTCTATGATTATGCGAAATCAGCCGAAGAGAAGGATTATAAGGTCATCATAGCCGGAGCGGGAATGGCGGCACACCTTCCCGGCATGTGCGCGGCCATCTTCCCGATGCCTGTCATCGGAATCCCGATGTCCGGCAAGAATCTGGACGGGCAGGACGCACTCTATTCTATCGTCCAGATGCCGCCAGGAATTCCGGTTGCGACAGTTGCAATCGACGGAGGAGCGAACGCGGCGATTCTGGCGGCCAGAATACTGGCGACCTCAGACCCGGAACTTCTCGACAGGCTGAAGGAGTATTCCCGGGAAATGAAGGATACAGTACAGGCCAAATCAGAAAAGCTCGATAAACTTGGATATAAAGAATATATGAACCAGATGTAAGGAGAAGAGGAATGGATTACAAGAACGCAGGTGTAGATATCGAAGCAGGTTATAAATCTGTGGAGCTGATGAAAGAACACATCAAGAACACGATGAGGCCGGAGGTACTGACGAATATCGGAGGATTTTCAGGAGCTTTCTCTATGGAAGCATTCAAGAATATGGAGAAGCCGACGCTCGTATCAGGGACGGACGGTGTAGGTACAAAACTGAAATTGGCATTTCTTTTAGATAAACACGATACGATTGGTATCGACTGTGTCGCAATGTGTGTAAACGATATTGCCTGTGCGGGAGGGGAGCCGTTATTCTTCCTCGACTATATCGCGTGCGGCAAGAATGAGCCTGAGAAGATTGCCACGATAGTGAGCGGTGTGGCAGACGGATGCGTACAGTCCAAAGCGGCCCTCATCGGCGGGGAGACGGCGGAGATGCCTGGCTTCTACCCGGAGGATGAGTATGACCTGGCCGGATTTGCAGTTGGCGTGGTCGATGAAAAAGACCTGATTACCGGAAAAGAGTTAAAAGCCGGCGACGTGCTCATCGGCATGGCATCCTCAGGGGTGCACAGCAATGGCTTCTCTCTCGTGAGAAAAGTATTTGATATGACGAAAGAGTCGCTGAATACATATTATGAGGAACTTGATGCCACCTTGGGAGAGGCGCTTATCGCTCCGACGAAGATATATGTGAAAGCGCTGTCCGGCATAAAGGCGGCGGGCGTGAAAGTGAAGGCGTGCAGCCACATTACAGGAGGCGGCTTCTATGAAAACATTCCGCGTATGTTATGTGACGGCGTGCATGCGGTTGTGGAAAAGGACAGCTATCCGGTTCCGCCGATATTCGGACTGTTGGCAAGAGAAGGTCAGATTGAAGAACATGCGATGTACAATACGTATAATATGGGGCTTGGTATGATCGTGGCAGTGGATGCGGGTGATGCTGATAAGACGATGGAGGCGATAAAGGCGGCCGGGGAAGCTCCGTACGTTGTAGGACGCATCGTGGCCGGCGAAAAGGGAGTTACAGTATGCTAGATGTAGTTGTGCTCGTTTCCGGTGGCGGAACGAATCTGCAGGCCCTCATAGACGCAGTGGAGTCCGGTGCTGTCGCTAATACGAAGCTGGCCGGTGTAATCAGTAATAACAGGAACGCATACGCGCTGCAGCGGGCGGAGGACAACGGGATACCGGGGATATGCATATCTCCGAAAGAGTTTGCATCCAGAGAAGAATTTAATGAGAGATTTCTGGATGCAGTGGATACGCTGCAGCCCGATCTGATAGTGCTGGCGGGATTTCTCGTCGTCATACCGCCGGCGATGATAGAGAAATACAGGAACCGCATCATCAATATCCATCCGTCTCTTATTCCGTCTTTCTGCGGAACAGGGTATTACGGGCTGAAAGTTCATGAGGCGGCCCTGAAGCGCGGGGTGAAGGTAGCAGGAGCTACGGTTCACTTTGTGGACGAAGGGACAGATACCGGTCCCATTATTCTGCAGAAAGCGGTAGAAGTAGTCCAGGGCGATACTCCGGAAGTGCTTCAGCGGCGGGTGATGGAGCAGGCGGAGTGGAAGATACTGCCGCAGGCTGTCGGCCTCATTGCCGCGGGCAGAGTGAAAGTGGAAGACGGAAGAGTGTTTATCAGAGAGTAGAGCAGGATAGCAGGACACATACAGGAGGAGAACTTGGAATGAAGGTATTAATTGTCGGTAGCGGCGGTAGAGAACATGCCATAGCATACAGTGTGGCAAAGAGCGATAAGGTTGATAAGATTTATTGTACTCCGGGAAATGCAGGGATAGCAGAACTGGCGGAATGTGCCCCGATCGGCGCCATGGAATTTGACAAGATTGTGGCTTTTGCCAGGGAAAGGGGAATCGACCTTGTAATCGTAGGTATGGATGACCCACTTGTAGGCGGCCTGGTCGATGAACTGGAAGCGGCAGGTATCCGGGCGTTCGGCCCGAAAAAGAACGCGGCCGTACTGGAAGGATCCAAGGCGTTTTCAAAAGACCTCATGAAGAAATATAACATTCCGACCGCAGGATATGAGAATTTTGAAGATCCGGAAGAAGCTCTGGCCTATCTGAAAACTGCAAAATTTCCAATTGTATTGAAAGCGGACGGACTTGCTCTCGGCAAGGGGGTGCTCATATGCAGTTCCTATGAAGAGGCGGAAGCCGGCGTGAAGACGATTATGGTAGAGAAGCAGTTTGGAGCTTCCGGGAATACGATGGTCGTGGAAGAGTTTATGACCGGCCGGGAAGTCTCTGTTCTGTCCTTTGTGGATGGGAACACGGTCAAGACAATGACATCCGCCCAGGACCACAAAAGGGCCGGCGACGGCGATACCGGCCTCAACACGGGAGGAATGGGTACATTTTCGCCAAGTCCGTTCTATACGAAGGAAGTAGAGGAATTCTGTAACAAATATATTTATCAGGCGACGGTCGATGCCATGAAGGCTGAAGGCCGGCCATTTAAGGGTATTATATTTTTCGGCCTCATGCTGACGGAAGAAGGCCCGAAAGTGCTGGAATATAATGCAAGATTTGGAGATCCCGAGGCACAGGTAGTGCTTCCCCGCATGAAGAATGATATCATAGAAGTGATGGAGGCATGTGTCGATGGCACGCTTGACAAGATAGACCTCCAGTTTGAAGACAATGCGGCTGTCTGCGTAGTTCTGGCTTCTGACGGATACCCTGTCCAATATGAGAAGGGACTTCCGATTACGGGGCTGGAAGAATTCAAGAAGCACGATGGATATTACTGCTTCCATGCCGGTACAAAGCGCAACGGGGAACAGGTTGTGACAAACGGAGGGCGCGTGCTCGGCGTGACGGCAAAGGGAAGCGACCTGAAGGAGGCCAGGGCAAATGCCTATGCGGCTACCGAATGGGTGAATTTTGAAAACAAATATATGCGCCATGATATCGGAAAAGCGATTGATGAGGCATAAGCGAAGGGCGCGTATCGCTGTGGGTAAGGCGCGGTATGATATAGAGAAAGAAGGAGCATGGAAACGTTGAATGATATTCAGTTGATTGGTTACAGTATCCGCAGCCAGAGGCGGAAAAAAGGTATGACGTTACAACAGCTTTCAGACGCGACAGGATTATCAATCGGATACCTGAGCAATCTGGAACGGAACGCGAACAGTCCGACCCTGGTCAACATCCAGAAGATATGTGAGGCATTTGGTACTTCTTTGTTCAGTCTTCTGGAGACGAATAAGGAAGAGGATATCATCGTCCGGCGGAATGAGCGGGAGCCGATAATCAGCGAAGAGCACAATATGAAACTGGAAAATATAGACTTTGGGCTTGTAAATGCCTCTTTTATCTATATGACAATCGAACCGGACGGAGCAGGGGATGGACTGTGGTGGGAGCATGAGTACCACGAAGTCGGAACTGTTCTCAAGGGGAGGCTGACGCTAACTCTGGACAACCAGACGTTTGAGCTGGACGAGGGGGATACGATTCTCATAAAGGCTCACACGCGTCATTGCTATTTTAACAGGACAAAGGAGAGCTGCGTCTCTTATTGGACAAGATGTAAAGAAATCAAGTAATCAAATGATTGCAAAAGCCACCGGCAGGAAATGCCGGTGGCTTTTTTGGACTGGGGAGGACGAATGCATGGCTGTACTGCTAATTGCGGCTCTGCGTCAGCGTATATTCAAAATGATCGGTCAGATAATAAGTGGTAAAGAGCTCAATCGGGACTTCTCTATCCTTTACTATTCCATAGGTCAGCCCCGCCGAGTATAGAAGGGGCGTATCTTTGCTGATATCGAGATGCTTCATGACATCGCCGTATGCAGGAACTGCTTTCAATTTCAAGGTCGTGGTTGATATTTTCACTCTGTAGTTTTCTTCGATTATCTTATAGAGAGAGCTGTTGATGAAATCATATCCCTCAATATCACGGAAGACCTCATACGGCAGGGTGGTCTGGGTAAAGCAGAGAGGGGCGTCATCAGCGTAATAGATACGTTCAAGATAGAAGACCGGATCTGCTTTGCGCAGCTGCAGCCTGGCGACTTCTTCGGGACTGCTGATGCGTATTTCTGCTTTGATGACCTTCCTGCCAGGAGTCATCCCCTGCCGGATAATCTCTTCCGTGTAGCTTGAGATAGACGTGAGTTCCTGGAGCCGGGCCGTTCTTCTGACACAGGTACGCTTTCCCTGCATCTTTTCGATATATCCATTATGATACAGTTCATCGATAGCACGGCGGGCGGTTACACGGCTGACTTCGTAAGAAGCGATAAGCTGTGATTCGCTCGGAAGTTCCGCACCCCCTGGGAGTTCTCCTGACTGGATCCTGCTTATCAGGTCTTCTTCGATTCTTTTATACTTCGGTTTATTCTCGTTCATAGCATACCTCTTTTTCAAATTGCTCACACGGGAGAAATCCGCTGTTCTATGTCAATTATACGTTTAAAAGCAGATGATGTAAACATGTTATTATAAGTGTATAAATTGGAAAATTTATCTTTGTACAGTATGTACAAATAATATATGTTTTATTTTGCTATTATTACAAGTTGACTATATGTGTAAAAACACATATTATAATAAGTGAAAGGAGACGTTGCAATATGAGAGAGAAGATTTTGGGAGTTTTATACGGAATGGCCATTGGTGACGCTATGGGTATGCCTCCGGAGCTATGGAGCAGAAAGCGTGTACTGGAGCACTATGGGGAGATAGATGACTTTCTGGACGGATGTCCGGAAAATATCATTTCCTATCAATATAAAGCAGGACAGTTTACGGATGATACGAGCCAGGCACTGACGATACTGGACAGTCTGACAGAGACGGATTTTGTTCCGTCAGCGAGAAGCATAGCGGAACATATCCTGAAGTGGGCAGAGGATGAAAATGCATTTGAAAATAATATTCTCGGCCCTACGTCGAAAGTTACCCTCCAGCTCTTCAAAGAAGGGAAGGATGCCAGGAGGTTTTCCGATGAGGCGGTATCTAACGGGGCAGCTATGAGAATCGCACCTATAGGCACCTTGTTTGAGCCGAAGGAGAAAGAGAAGCTGTGCGATTATGTGGCGGCAGTCTCTCAGGTCACCCATACGAGTGACGTGACAATAGCTGGAGCGGCCATGATTGCCATGGCTGTTGCATCAGCGGTGAAGTATGGTGACAGGGAACGGATGATAGAAGATGCCTTGTCAGTTACAGAGTATGCCATGTCTCTCGGCGCGTCTACACCGAGCCCGTCGCTTTCCGCCAGAACCCGGCTGGCCGTCCATTATGCAAAAGAGTACAAAGAGGACAGCAGAATGTTTCTGGAGCATATATATGACATCATAGGGGCAGGCGTGAACACGTCCGAGTCTGTTCCGGCGGCGCTCGCGCTTGCCTATTATAGTTTTGATGTCCAATCATGCGCGCTTCTCTGTGCCAATCTCGGAGGGGATACGGACACCATCGGGGCTATGGCCGTAGCCATATGCGGAGGAGCCGGGGGCATAGACAGGATTCCTCGTTCCTATGTGGATAAGATCCGGCAGGCAAATGGAGTTGATCTGGAGAAGTATGCTGACATATTGGCAGAGAAACGGGGGAGGATATCATGAATAAGAAATGTCTGATAATAGGAGCCGCTATGCTGGATATTATCATGGAGGTAGACAGGCTTCCGCGTTCCGGGGAAGATATGTACGCGAAGGACCAGAAGATGACGGTGGGCGGATGTGCCTATAATGCGGCGGACATATTAAAGCATTTTCAGGTAGACCACACCTTTTTTGCGCCGGTAGGCACAGGGATGTATGCGGGGTTCATTGAAGCGGAGCTTGAAAGGAACGGTCACAAAAGTGCCGTCAAGTCCGGCCGGATGGACAATGGCTATTGCCTTTGCATGGTAGAGGCGGACGGTGAGCGGACATTCGTCACGATGCCGGGAATAGAGTGCAGGTTTGAAAAAGAATGGTTCGATTCTCTGGCCGGAGAGGACTATGAATCGGCTTATGTGAGCGGTTATGAGATAGAAGGAGAAGGTGGGGATGTCATACTTGATTTCCTTGAGAGCGTTCCGAATCTTCTCGTATATTATGCACCCGGGCCGAGAATCACTTATATCTCGGAAGAAAAGAGGGACAGGCTGTTTGAACTTCATCCTGTCCTCCACCTCAATGAGACGGAGAGTATCTCGGCAACAGGTGCGGATACGGCAGAAGACGCTGCCCTGCGTCTGGCAGAAAAGACCGGCAATGTGGTAATCATCACTCTCGGTGACAGAGGAGTGCTTCTCTGTGAGGACGGCAAGACTATGGTTATCCCGGCGGAAAAGGCAGAGGTCGTGGACACGATCGGGGCAGGTGATTCACATATCGGAGCGGTCATGGCGATGCGCGCGCTCGGGCACAGCTTTGAAGAAGCTGTTCGGGCAGCCAACAAGGTATCAGCTATGGTGGTAGGAGTAAAAGGACCGACACTGACGAAAGAACAATTTGAGAAAGGATTATAGACGATGGAAAAGACGAAACGATTTTTTACAGACTGGAGCAGATTTGAAATCAGCTGGCTCATATTATCTACGGTTATCATGATTGTGCTCAGCGTTATCTGGGGCGACAATCTACTTGCCCTCATCAGCGGCATCACCGGCATCCTTGGGGTCGTGCTGGCGGCAAAGGGAAAGGTGAGCACTTATATCTTTGCAACTGTTAATGTAGCCATATATGCGCTGCTCACCTTCCAGAACCATTTATACGGAGAATTCATGTTGAACGCTTTCTATTATATACCGATGAATTTTATCGGCTTCTATCTCTGGTCCAAGCACAAAGACAATGAAAGCGGAGAGGTGGAAGGAAAGAAGCTGACCGGCAGGCAGACTGTCATACTATTTGCGGTAGTTGCGGTAGTCGTGCTTGGATACTGGCAGATATTAAGCCGTATCGGGGGACAGCTGGCGCTCATCGACGCATTATCTACCGTATTCTCTGTCGTAGCGCTCATTATGCAGGTTGCACGTTATGCAGAGCAGTGGCTCCTCTGGATTATTGTGAACGTCGTGTCAGTGGTCATGTGGCTGCTCCTCATAGGGAAGGATTCCTCAGCCGTGACGATGGTCGTCATGTGGGTTGCCTATCTGTTCAATTCCGTGTACGGATATTACAACTGGAGAAAGCTGGCCGCTAAGAATGTAGAGAACAAATAATTGGCAGTTTGAGTAATGTAGACGCCGATGGCGGCTCTCATCCCACAAACTAAGGTATCTGGTGAGGATTCTTACGTTCCTCCCGCTTACACCTGCGCATCTGTCCCATACCTCCCCATCGGCTATCTGCTTTACTGGCACAGGCGGGGGAGGCTGTGTGACGCTGGCAGTTGATGGAAAGGTTTTGGCTGTGTCAGTATAGTGATAAGGGGCCAAGCAGGTTGAAAACCTTGATTGGAAGCAATCGTAATGAAGAAGAGCCGGAATCGGGTACTGGGATGCTATCTCATATAGCATCCCAGTACCCGATTCCGGCTCTTTTTGCAGCAACGGCGTGCACGCCTCGCTTCAAACGCCCAACAATGACCGATTTGTTTTCTATGTCGCACATATTAAGCTTGTCATATCTTATCATTCATCTCATGCAGCCAGCAGCCATCCGCTGGCCAGTAATGCTACATCGCCGCTCTCGCCCTTGTCAGTAAAGTAGATAGCGGGCGGGGAGCCGTGTGGCAGATGCGCAGGTGCAAGCGGAAGAGGCGGAGAATCCTTTCCGTAGCCCTTATCCTGCGGAATGCAAGCCGCTATCGGCGCGCATTCCGGAGGGTTAGGGATACGTGAAATAGTCGGAGCCTCGGACGCATCGGAGCAGATGCCACCCGGCTCCCCGCCCGCGTCCCACTTTAATCATAAACTAGTAGTTCCCCAGCTCACCGAGATATTTGTCTATTTTCTTCAGCCGCCGTTCAATGCCTTTCACCTTATGGCTGATCGTGTCCAGAAGTGCTTCGGCTATGAACTGGGGCGCCACGAGGGAATTGAAGAAGGTATTGCTGTCTACAGGTACGGTGAACAGGACGGTGGCATATTGTGCGAGCAGGGCACTTGGCTTGTCTGTTACCACAATAATCTTAGCACCGACTTCATAGGCCATCCTGACGGATATCTTATCTATAGAAGAATAACGAGGGAAGCTGAATGCGACGACACAGTCATCCTTCGAGATATTGCACATATGGTCCACCGGACTGATGGACGTGGAATTAGTCATCTCTACATTAGGAAGCATATGCTTCAGGTACAGGAGGAAATAGTCGCCAAGACAGCTGTTGCCTCGGGAAGAGACAATATATTTCCTTTTGCTTGATATGATGGCTTCCGCGGCTTCCTCAAAAAGGGCCGTGCTGTTGTTGACAAAGACCGATTCCATATTCTTGGCCGTATTTTTAAAATGTCTGTTGATATAGTCGGAGCTAGTATCCAGCTTGGCACGCTTGGCCACCCTCTGTGAAGGAACTGTTATGGAGCTTGAAATGCTGAGCACTTTGTCCTGGTAATCTTTGCGCAGACTTTTCTGAAAATCCATAAAACCGTCAAAGCCAAGAGAACGGCTGAAACGTATGACAGAGGATTCACTTACACCAAGCTTTAACGCGATTTCGGTGGAGGTCATGAAACAGGCATCAGCAGAATTGTCCAATACATATCTCGCAATCATCTTTTGTGTTTTGGTGAGATTGGCATTGTTAATAGTTTCTCTTAATTCTTTCATACTATGTCCTCCGAAAGCATACGTATTTCTATCTTATAATTAGATTTAATCATGAAAAACTGAATTTTGCAAGAATAAATTGTAAATACAACTGACATAAAATTAACACAATTAAAAGTTTTTGTGAAAAAAATAACTTTTATTGAATATTATTGACGGCTGTGATACTATAATTTTAGAGACAAATGAATAATATTCTTCACAAAACTAGGAAGGTGAAAAATATTGTTCACGAAAAGTCAATGCCGACGCATGGCAGCCAAACTAATATAATTTTTAGTACCAATAGGAGGTAAAACAAAGTGAAAGTAGGATGCGTAAAAGAGATTAAGAACAATGAATTCCGTGTAGGTATGACACCTGACAACGTAAAGAGTTATGTAAATGCAGGTCATGAAGTTTACATCGAAAAGGGAGCTGGAGCCGGTTCCGGATTCATGGACGCTGAGTATGAAGCAGCGGGAGCTAAGATGATTGACGCTGCTAAAGAAGTTTGGGATACCGTTGATATGATGATCAAAGTGAAAGAGCCATTGCCGGAAGAGTACCCATTATTCCACGAAGGACTGATTCTTTATACATATCTTCATCTCGCAGCTGACAAGCCGCAGACAGACGCTCTTTTGAATGCAAAGGTTAAAGGTGTTGCTTACGAGACATTGATTGAAAGAAACGGAAGTATTCCGCTTCTTGCTCCTATGAGCCAGATTGCAGGACGTTTAAGTATCCAGGAAGGTGCTAAATATCTTGAGAAGACATTTGGCGGAGAAGGCGTTCTCCTTGCCGGCGTACCAGGAACACCAAAGGCTAATATCGTTATCCTCGGCGGCGGTTCAGTAGGAACCAACGCTTGTAAGATAGCAGTTGGTATGGGCGCTAACGTAACAATCATGGATATCAACCTTCAGAGACTGGCATATCTGGATGATATCTTCGGAGCACGTATCCAGACATTAGTATCTACAGATGCTAATATTGAAAAAGCAGTGAAAGAAGCTGACCTCGTAATCGGTTCCGTACTGATTCCAGGAAAAGCTGCACCAAAACTCTTCAAGAAAAAATATCTCAAAGAGATGAAACCAGGCGCTGTATTCGTAGACGTTGCTGTAGACCAGGGCGGATGTGGAGAGACGACGAAGGTTACATACCACGACGATCCGATTTACGAAGTAGACGGAATCGTACACTACTGTGTAGGCAATATGCCAGGAGCAGTTCCGAGAACATCTACGATTGCACTTACAAATGCTACGTTAAACTACGGCCTGCAGATTGCGAATAAGGGCCTTGAAAAAGCTTGCTCAGATAACGATGTTATCTACTCTGCAATCAATACATATGATGGAAAGCTCACATGTAAGAACGTTGCAGACAGCTTTGACTGCTATGACTATACAGATATCAAATCTTTATGGTAATCGGTAATTGACTTTTCCAAACTTAATTCCTTCAAAGTTGCAAAAGGACTTACGGCTTCGGCCGCGAGTCCTTTTAAATTGTCAGAAAATGGGAAGAATTTTGAAAGGGGTCAGACCCCTATGGCCATAGGGGTCTGACCCCTTTCAAAATTTACACTTGCAGACAATTTTTATGTGTGCTAAGGTGTATATAACAAAAGACACAGTAAGAAAAGGTGATAATATGCTGATAGAGATTGATTTTAACAGTGACGAAGCGTTATACATCCAGCTGCGCAACCAGATTATCATGGGGATTGCCACAGCGACAATCCACGAAGGAGATCCGCTTCCTTCTGTTCGCCAGCTTGCAGATACGATTGGCATCAATATGCATACGGTAAATAAGGCGTATAGTATACTGAAGCAGGAAGGTTTTATTCAGCTGGACCGCAGAAGAGGTGCAGTGATTGCTATTGATGTCGATAAGGTGCAGGCGCTGGAGGAGATGAAGCGGCAGCTTCAGATTGTCCTTGCGAAAGGAAGCTGCAAGAACATTACGAGAGAAGAAGTCCATGAGCTGGTGGATGAGATATTTGAGGAGTATTGTTAACAGCTAATTTAGATTGGAAAGGAGTTATGATGCCATTTCCGGCATCATAAGCAGACAGCATGAATTATACAGAACAGGCCAATGAAGTATTACAGATTGCAAAGACGATAGCGAGGGAGCTGGACCATCCTTATGTTGGGACAGAGCATCTGCTGCTCGGGCTTAGAAAGGTGTATACCGGCGTTGCCGGACAGGTTCTGGCAGCCAACGGAGTAGATGAGGAAAATATATTGAAAGTGGTGGATGAACTTGTGTCGCCGGTAGGCAATACTACAGTTGCGCATAATCCGGATTTCAGCCCGAGACTTCAGTATATCCTGGAAGAAAGCAAAGGAGAAGCACTCCGTTTCAGGTCGCCCGATATCGGTACGGAACATCTGCTGCTTGCACTTTTGAAAGAAGTTGACTGTGTGGCGGCACGGATCCTGCTGACATTAGGCATCAGCCTTCAGAAGCTCTATCAGGATGTGCTTGCGGTGCTAGGGGCGGATCCGAAGGAGTATCAGGAAGATCTTATGCAGGAAAGCGGCAGAAAAAAGGAAGGGGTACTGGAACAATACGGCACAGATCTTACAGCCGAGGCAGAGGAAGGCAAACTGGACCCGGTGATAGGAAGAGATGCAGAAATCAGCCGGCTGATGCAGGTCTTAAGCCGGCGTACGAAGAACAATCCGTGCCTGGTAGGAGAGCCGGGTGTTGGCAAGACTGCCGTCATAGAGGGACTTGCGGCGCGCATAGCGTCGGGCATAGTGCCTGACAGCATGAAAGAGAAAAGGATACTGACGATGGATCTGGCAGGGATGATAGCTGGTTCCAAATACCGCGGGGAATTTGAGGAAAGGATGAAAAAGCTGATTCAGGAAGTAAAGGCGGCTGGGAACATCATTCTCTTCCTGGATGAAGTGCATACGATTATCGGCGCGGGAGGTGCGGAAGGCGCCATGGATGCCTCTAATATACTGAAACCATCTCTGGCAAGGGGGGAACTGCAGCTCATTGGAGCTACGACCATAGTAGAATACCGTAAATATATTGAAAAGGACGCTGCACTTGAACGTAGGTTCCAGCCGATTACGGTCGAGGAGCCTACAGAAGAGCAGTGCCTGGAAATCCTCCGAGGACTGCGTTCCAGATATGAGGGGCATCACCATGTGGCGATTGATGACGAGGCTCTTAAAGCTGCGGTACGACTTGCGGACCGGTACATCAGTGACAGGTTCCTGCCGGATAAAGCTATCGACGTGCTGGATGAGGCATGCTCTAAAGTAAGCCTGAAAGGGTTCAAAGTGCCCGACAGCATCTTCCAGCTCGAAGCTGAAATTGCTGAATTGATGAAGAAGACAGAAGACGCCGTAAGACAGGGGAATATGCAGGATGCATCTGCGCTTCATAGAGAGCAGGAAGATGCGGAAAGAAAACTTAATCAGGTCAGGAGACGCTTTCAGAGACGAAATGCTCAAAAGGAGCTCTATATAACAGAAGAGGATATTGCGGATGTAGTGTCTGAATGGACGAAGATACCGGTCCAGCGTCTCGCCGAGTCTGAGAGCGCAAGGCTGAACAAACTGGAACAGACGCTTCACAAGAGGGTCATCGGACAGGAGGAAGCTGTCACGGCAGTGGCAAAGGCAATCAAAAGAGGCCGCGTAGGGTTAAAGGATCCGAAGAGGCCAATAGGTTCCTTCCTATTCCTCGGGCCGACAGGCGTCGGCAAGACGGAGCTGTCCAAAGCATTGTCGGAAGCGCTGTTTGGAAATGAAGAGTCGATGATCAGAGTCGATATGTCAGAGTATATGGAAAAGCACAGCGTAGCAAAGATGATTGGCTCTCCTCCGGGTTATGTCGGCCATGATGATGGGGGACAGTTAAGTGAACAGGTCCGAAGACATCCATACTCAGTCGTATTGTTCGACGAGATTGAAAAAGCCCACCCGGATGTATTCAATATATTGCTGCAGGTACTCGACGACGGACACATTACAGATTCCCAGGGCAGAAAGGTCGACTTTCGCAATACGGTCATAATCATGACATCCAATGCCGGGGCACAGGCAATCATAGATCCGAAGAAGCTTGGATTTAATGCCAGAGAAGACGCTGCCGGAGACTACAAACGGATGAAGGACAATGTGATGCGTGAGATTAAGCTGATTTTCCGGCCTGAGTTTGTGAACCGTATCGATGAGATAATCGTGTTCCATCCTCTCACGCAGGATGAGATGAAGAAGATTGTGGGCCTTATGTGCCGGGAGTTTACGAAACGCGCCAAAGAACAGCTTGATATTACGATAATGGTCAGAGATTCAGTTAAAAAGCATATCGTTGAGACTGGGACGGACGAGAAGTTTGGCGCGCGGCCACTGAGGAGAGCCGTGCAGAATCAACTGGAAGACCGGCTTGCGGAAGCGATACTTTCAGGTGAAGTCGCGAGGGGTTCATCGGTAGAAATCGGAATGTCTAAAAAAGATATTAAATTTATTTCAAAGACTACAAATTAAAACGGATTTGATATATAATAGGGGTACAAAAGAAGAACCTTAGGAGGATAAAATCAATGGCAGCAGTGAAAGAGCTTTTGAAGGCTGAAGCAGACGGGACACTTAGTTTTGGGGACTACACGCTGGACAGTAAGACAAAGCTGGATGGATTTGAATTTCAGGGCGACTTATACAAAGTGAAGACCTTTTCGGAGATTACAAAGTTAGAGAAGAACGGTATGTTCGTATATGAATCCGTTCCGGGAACAGCAGTGGAGAGCTTTAAGGCGACAGAGGAAGAAGTATCATTCAAAGTATCGGGAACCCAGGACGCGCAGTTTACACTTGAGCTGGAAGCAGACAGCGAGTACACTGTATATATGGATGGAGCCGATGCAGGTGATATGAAGACGAACCTGAGCGGAAAGTTGAGTGTCAGTGCAGAACTGGAGCCAGATAAATGTGTCGAGGTGAAAGTGATAAAGAAGTAGTGCTGAAAGATTACCAACAGTTCAGCCCCCTGTGGAGGCAGGGGGCTGGATTTTTTGTTACATAGGAAACCGCGTTTTCTGTGTAACAAAAACCCTCCGGGGGAAGCCCGATTGCGCGAAGATGTAGTATGCCGCAGGCGACCGCGCTCGGCGCTAGAATGTGCCAAGGCACATTCTTTATTTTAAAACGGGGAACATTGTTCTGACATCAGGAAGAGAGAAATCTAAGGCAAAAGAGGAGAGAATAAATGGCAAAGGGAAAAAAGAGCATATTTTTCTGCCAGAACTGTGGACATGAAGAGAGCAAGTGGCTGGGCCAATGCCCGGCGTGCAGGGAATGGAATACGTTTGTAGAGGAGAAGGTTGCATCGGTCAAACAGGGCAATGCAAGACAGTTGAAAGAAGCCGATGTGGTCGCGCTGTCCGGCGTTTCCACAGAGGAACAGGACAGAGTCAGGACAGGCATCGATGAACTTGACCGGGTACTTGGAGGAGGGATTGTTCCAGGTTCCCTGGTGCTTGTTGGAGGAGATCCCGGAATCGGCAAATCTACGCTGCTGCTTCAAGTGTGCCAGAAATTGTCCGAGGACAAGGAAATCTTATATATATCCGGTGAGGAATCGCTGGCTCAGATAAAGCTGCGCGCAAACAGGATGGGGGAGTTCAAGGACAACCTTCTTCTTCTGTGTGAGACGAATCTGGAGCTTATACGTTCGGTGATAGAAAAAAGGCGCCCCCAGCTGGCAGTTATTGATTCCATCCAGACGATGTACAGCGAAGAAGTTACTTCCGCTCCGGGCAGCGTGTCACAGGTGAGGGAATCCACGAATGTATTTATGCAGCTTGCGAAGGGATTGGGTATATCCATATTTATAGTGGGACATGTGACGAAGGAAGGTACTGTTGCCGGGCCGAGGGTACTGGAACACATGGTAGACACCGTACTTTATTTTGAGGGCGACCGCCATGCGTCCTACCGTATATTACGCGGAGTAAAGAACCGGTTCGGTTCTACGAACGAGATTGGCGTATTTGAGATGAGGCAGGACGGGCTGCAGGAAGTGGCGAATCCTTCGGAGTATATGCTGAGCGGACGGCCTGAGAATTCTGCTGGCTCGGTCGTGGCTTGTTCCATGGAGGGAACGAGGCCCATCCTTATAGAAATTCAGGCACTTGTATGTCAGAGTAACTTTGGCATGCCGAGAAGGACTGCAGCCGGTACGGATTACAACCGTGTGAATCTTTTGATGGCCGTTCTGGAAAAAAGGGTTGGACTTTCCATGTCGAGTTATGATGCCTATGTCAATATCGCAGGGGGCATTAAGATGAATGAACCGGCTATAGACCTCGGAATTGTTATGGCCCTCGTCTCAAGTTACAAGAACAGGCCGATGGATGAGAAGATGATCGTGTTTGGCGAGGTGGGACTGAGCGGCGAGGTGAGGGCGGTCAATATGCCGGAGCAGAGAGTTGCGGAGGCGAAGAAGCTAGGATTTGAGACGTGTGTGCTCCCCGAAGTATCCAGAGAAATGGTTCGGGAAGTGAAAGGAATACGGATTGTCGGAGTAAAAACGATTAATGAAGTAATGTCAATTATTTAGTCATCGTAAAAAACGGAAAAGTTATAAAATATGTGTTGACAATTAACGACATGTTTGGTATTCTATTATAGCTGTCGCTTGAGAAGATAGTTGACAAAAACTTGTTATAGTAAAGACAAAAAAGTTGTTGACAAGGGCTTGCAACATGTGGTAATGTTTAAAAGCTGTCGCTTAAGAGAGCGAATAATTATAAGAAAAAAGTCGTTGACAAATAACGACAGATATGGTATCTTATAGAAGTTGCCGCTAATGATGGCAAACAGCAAAAGAACCTTGATAATTAAACAATAGACAACGACCCTGAAAATTTCTTGTAAAGAGAAAAATTCAGAACGGACATCGAAAGAGATGTCAACCTAAAAACAGTAATAACGGGATAGGATTAGCGAGCAGTTAATCCTGACCGCGATTGAACAAGGAAGCTTCCGCGATGCTAGGCTCGGTGAATACCTCGCCAAGCCATCGGGAAGCGTCTCGACGCTAAGGCCTGTGAGAGACCAGGCCAAAGCTTTTAAGACGAGAGTTTGATCCTGGCTCAGGATGAACGCTGGCGGCGTGCTTAACACATGCAAGTCGAGCGAAGCGCTCTGTTCAGATTTCTTCGGAATGAAGAGCATTGCGACTGAGCGGCGGACGGGTGAGTAACGCGTGGGCAACCTGCCTCACACAGGGGGATAACAGCTAGAAATGGCTGCTAATACCGCATAAGGCTACAGAGCCGCATGGCTCGGTGGCAAAAGCTCCGGCGGTGTGAG
>NZ_KQ236748.1:0-33064 GCF_001185345.1 Dorea sp. D27
CGGTATTAGCAGCCATTTCTAGCTGTTATCCCCCTGTGTGAGGCAGGTTGCCCACGCGTTACTCACCCGTCCGCCGCTCAGTCACAATGCTCTTCATTCCGAAGAAATCTGAACAGAGCGCTTCGCTCGACTTGCATGTGTTAAGCACGCCGCCAGCGTTCATCCTGAGCCAGGATCAAACTCTCGTCTTATGCCTGTAGGCTTGGATGTGGTATTCCACACATCTTAGCCGGCTGGCGCTTCACAGTCCTTAGTGAGGTTCTCACCGGACTTAGAGCTGTGAAGGCTCCTTTTCAGGCCGTAGACGCTCCGCAGCCATTAGCGAGGTATTCCCGGGCTTAGTACTGTGGAGCTTCCTTCGTTCAATCGCGGTCAGGATTAACTGCTCGCTAATCCTATCCCGTTATTACTGTTTTTAGGTTGACATCTCTTTCGATGTCCGTTCTGAATTTTTCTCTTTTCAAGAAATTTTCAGGGTCGTTGTCTATTGTTTAATTATCAAGGTTCTCTGTTGTATCGCTGCATGTCAGCGACAACTTTTATAAGATACCATATGTTGGAATGTTTTGTCAATACTTTTTTGATATCTTTTTTTATTTTTCCAGCGGCTTTACCGGCTCCCACCAGCTTGTCCCGCTCAAAAATCCACCACGTCCCCGCGGTGGATTTTAATAATATCACCTTTTATTTTTAATGTCAAGGGATTTCATACTATTTATTTTAAAATCGTGGCGAGCTTCATTATCGGATTGAAGTCGTAAAGCGCTTTCAACAGGCTGTTGCTTTCAATCATGTCAAACATCTGCTTGCCAATATCAGTCGTATAGAGCAATGTTATGATGATAAACAAGGTCCATACTATTATGAGGGCACCTGCCACTCCTACCGCCCCTCCGGCCAGTCTGTTTACAACCCCGAGTACAGGCAGCTCCGAGACAATATCAAGGGCGAATACGATTGCCCTTATCACTATCGTAACTAATATAAAAGTACATAGAAATGCGATGATGTTAATGATAAGCTTTGCCAGGAAATGTCCGACGTACTGGGCAAATGTCTCCACTCCAAGCTCTTTGTATACGTCGCTGTTATTATTCGTTGTAAGCATGTCTTTAAACAGGCCCGGGAGATCGGCTTTATCTATCGCGGCCACCTGTACGTCCCTCGGTATATCCGCATTATTTATTGCATCCTCCACCTCTTTTTTCTTCTCTCCTCCAAGCCCGTCCAGCAATTCACCGGATATTCCATATTTCTCCAAATCCGAACTTTTAATCTTTCCATCTACAATATCCTGGACCGTAACTCCATACTGGGACAGCATGTCCTCCGTCACACCTGCTGCATTTAATGCCTTCCTGACATCCTCCTGCGTCAGCCCTTCCGTATCGCCTTCCGCTACCTGTGATGCCGCGGCGCCTGCCATCGTGCTGATTACCTGCTCCTCAATCATCTCATCAAGGGGCGTATACTTGGTGATTCCCTGAGCCACATAAGGCGTGGCAAAATAAACGAGCAGCAAAGTCAGAAGGGTTGCAGCCAGGGATACTGCTATCTTAATCGCTCCCCTGCAGATACCCACTACAATACAGATTAAAAATATAACTCCAGTCGCTATTAATATCCAGTTCATGTCTTCTCCTTATTTTACAAGCCGGACTACTTCCATTCCGTCTGCATTCATCACGATGTATTTATTTACTCCTGCTATCGGGAACATTTCCAGTATGTTCGATTTCATCTCACCGTTAAACTTTCTGACACCGGTTCTTAAGAAGATAGTGCATTTCTTGCCATCATACATGATAACCTGGCTTCCGCTCAGCTTTGCCTGGCTGTAATCACCCGTAAAGTCTTTGGTCATCACCTGACGGCCGCTAGTGTTATAAAGTCGAAGCTCGTATCCTTCTTTTCCTTCATTTTTCAGAACCATGCCTATATATTTCTCACTGTGGAACACGCTTTTAATTTCTTTTTCAATCTTGACGGCCACCTGTTCTTCCGGTTCATCCAGTCCTTTATATACGACGAGTCTGTCATCGCCCACAGCCGCGGAAGTCTCTCCCTTCATGAAAAAAGCCGACGGAAATATAGTCCCTTCATACTCTTTGGACGCCACCTGATGGTCCGCCTTCTCCTCCCCTGCCTCGCCAAAATTATAATATACAACCTTCGAGGTAATCTTTCCATCCTGTGTATACAGATAGGATACAAGCATAACCTCACCGTTTTCAGATAAGGCCACGTCTACCGGATAGCCTGAACCTGACAATGACGCTTTTATCTCAACAAGCACATTTCCGGCAGTATCGTAACATATTACTTTTGGTGAAGACTCATTTTTTAATATTGCACTGACAACTCCTTGTCCTGACACGGATATCTTTTCTATCGGCAGTGTCGTGTGGATCTCTCCTTTCAGCCCGCCTTTATGGAATATCATGATGCTGTTCCCGCCTTTGTCCGCAAGAGCGGCCGAATCCCCGCATACATCTACAGATGGATTCTTAATCTGATACGGCTGGTTCCACTCTTCCTCCCCTTTTTGGTTCAGATATGCCACCCCGTCCCGGCTATACTTGAGGACTCCGCCTGCAAATTCTTCATAACTGTTATTGCCCGCGCCTTTGATAGCATAGGTGTCGCTTACTCTGGCTTTTGTGTACGTCTGGAGATGTATGAGGAGGTAAATGCCGGCAGCCGCAGCCACAACAGCCGATACAGCTATTATGATACGGCGTCTGAACCTGGCTTTATGCTGCTTGATCTGCTCCTCCATATTTTCTACCGGGGTGTCCTCGCTGTTCAATTCCGTCATTATCTGGTCAATGATTGCATCTGTCGGATCTCCAGATTCACTTACTACACGCAAGTTCTTATTTCTTCTGTGAAACATCTGTATCTCCTTCTGTATTGTCATTTGTGTTCAGTATACCATATTTTACTTCTATGGTAATAGCAATTTTTGCCCGATGAATATAAGGTTGCCGTCGGAAAGGCCGTTCATCTTGCAGATTGCTTCCACATGGGAAGTATTTCCATACAGCTTTACACTGATGCTGTCCAGAGTATCTCCCTTCTGGACTACGTAATAGTCATCATCGCCAAGCTGCTCCTGAATAGTAGAAGTTTCCGGAACCGTACCTCCGGAAACTTCTTTATCTTCTGCGTCTGCATCCTCAGCTTCCGCCCCGTCTGCAGTAGTATTTTTATCAGAGTCCTCTCCCTCGTTTTCATTGACGGTGCCTGTCTTGCTCTCCGGCTTGTTCACTGACTGTGACAGCGACTCGAGAGAGGTCTGGACCGCTTCCATTTTATCGAAGTTATTAACGGTTGAGATACCAATCGCCAGTACTACTACAACAAGCAGTACGCTCGTAGCGTAAGTGAATTTGGAACTTCCTTTTTGCTCTTTATATTCCATCTTCTCCCTTACTGCACTACGAAAATCCTTTGCAGCTCGATCCTCAACCACTTCACTGGGTGTAACGCCGATCTTTTTACGTGTATTTATCATATAATTCTGCATGGAAGGATTCTTTTCATAATAGATGTAGTGTCCTCCCATCTGCATGAGCTCATGATATTTATATGCATAATATATCTCATCCGCCTCAAGGGCATCTTTCCAGATGAATATGCTGTTCGCTTTAGAAAAAGAGGCTTCATGTACTTTCTTGACCCCGCTGTTCAGCCCCATGGGGTGTCCGGTTTCAATGAGGCACCAGCCCACCAGCTCTTTGGAGGGGAAGTATTCCTGCTTGTCCTCCTCCAGCTGTTTCCATGTCTCTTCTTCTATGGCAATCTCTGTCCCCTTTACTTCCAGTTCTTTCATCTGTATCGCACCTGATATGTAGACCACATCCTGGTCCTCCAGAGACTGTATCTCTCCGACAAGAGCAGCCCCTATGGCTGTCTCTGCCGCTTTCTCACGCAGTTGGCTCAAATAGGTGTCTACATAGTCTTCTACATATATCTTAGGCTCATCGCTGACGTTCCCTATCTGCCTTACATTCTTGGGAAATTGTTTCTCCATATACTCTCACCTCATCTGCATATTTTTGCTTATGATAGCATATGGATTGTGCGCATTTTATCATATGATGGGACTTGTCCTATTAAATTTCCGGCATGTTACTGGCATTTCTTTTTATTTTCGACGGCTTGTTTCACAGGCGCCGCAATACTTGTCTGTAATGGTCGTAACCCATCCTTCTTTTGTTCTCGGAAAGCGGAAAAAAGTCACTGGCCACATATGGTTCAAGATGATATCTTTCTCTACCTTATTTAACTTATACAGCCTTGAAGCATTCTTATACGACACATCCGGATGTGTCAGTCCATGGAATTTATCCCCGGTTCTTGCCGCATGGGTATGCCAGTCGTATAGAAACAAGTCATGAAGCATGCCTGCACGGGCTGCTGACCTGGCGTCCAGGTGCAGGAAGCGGCACCACTGGTAGTTATAGTACGCGACGTTCATACAATGCTGATAGCAGTTGGTGCTCCCGTGGTGAGGATAGAGCTTCATCCGCAGGACGACAGGATGTCTCGCCACGTCTTTTATGCAATCGTAAAACTCCTCTTTCCATCCACGGCGGAGCGTATATAATTTTTCAACTATTTCTTTCCTTATGTTTCGCATATCGACTCTTTCTATCGCTTTTCATATAGATTCAGGTACAAAGTCTGCCCAGACGTTTGCTTTCTATATTCTACCTTTTCTGCCGTGTCTTTGCAATACCTCAATACAGTATAAAGGGCATGGCAGTATGTTATCTCTGCCATGCCCTTTCTACTTCTGCTTCATTATCTGCTTTAACAAAATGCTTTTACTTTCTCATAGATGCTGTCAGCGTCCAGGCCGTATTTCTTAACCAGCTCTACGGCGGGGCCTGATTCACCGTAAGTATCATTGATACCAATTTTCATAACCTTGGCCGGTGCCTTTTCTGCCACTACGTTGCATACCGCGCTTCCAAGGCCTCCAATAACAGAGTGTTCTTCCACTGTTACAATCTTTCCTGTCTCTTTTGCAGCCTCGGCAATCAGTTCCTCGTCCAGAGGCTTGATTGTATGAATGTTGATAACCTTCGCTTCTATTCCATCTGCAGCCAGCTTCTCAGCTGCCTCAAGGCAGTTGGACACAGGAAGTCCCGTAGCGACGATTGTCACGTCTTTGCCCTCTCGAAGAACGACGCCCTTGCCAAGTTCAAATTTATAGTCCGGCTTGTCATTGATAACCGGTACTGCAAGTCTACCGAATCTGAGGTATACCGGCCCCACGTGTTCATAAGCCGCTTCTACGGCAGCCTTAGCCTCTACATCGTCTGACGGATTGATGACTACCATTCCCGGAATCGTTCGCATGAGCGCGATGTCTTCGTTGCACTGGTGCGTCGCACCATCTTCTCCAACGGAGATTCCAGCGTGGGTAGCGCCAATCTTGACATTTAGCTTCGGATAGCCTACAGAGTTTCTTACCTGCTCAAATGCCCGCCCAGCGGCAAACATGGCAAAGGAACTTGCAAAAGGTACTTTCCCTGTGGTGGCGATTCCCGCCGCCACTCCAATCATGTTGCACTCAGCGATACCGCAGTCGATATGACGCTCAGGGAATGCTTTCTTGAATGTACCTGTCTTAGTGGCCGCCGCAAGGTCAGCGTCAAGTACGACTACATCTTCATGTTTATTTCCCAGCTCAACTAAAGCATTACCGTAGCTTTCTCTCGTTGCAATCTTCTTTACTTCTGACATAATGCTTCACCTACCTTCTCTAAATCTGCCATAGCTGTTGCATACTGCTCATCATTTGGAGCTGCTCCGTGCCATGACGCCTGGTTCTCCATAAAGGATACATCTTTTCCTTTAATTGTCTTGGCGATGATGGCCGTCGGCTGCCCTTTGGTCGCTTTCGCCTCTTTAAATGCCGCGTCAATCTCATCAAAGTCATGGCCATTGATGTTGATTACGTGGAAATTGAACGCTTCAAACTTCTTATCAATCGGATATGGAGAATTGACTTCATCAATTGCCCCGTCTATCTGGAGATTGTTGTTATCCACGATTACTACGAGATTGTCGAGCTTTCTGTGGGCTGCAAGCATTGCCGCCTCCCATACCTGCCCTTCCTGTATCTCTCCGTCGCCAAGCAGCGTATACACTCTGTAGCTGTCCCCGGAAAGCTTTGCTGAGAGTGCCATGCCAACCGCCGCAGATACACCCTGTCCAAGAGAGCCTGAGGACATGTCCACGCCAGGTATGTGCTTCATATCAGGATGTCCCTGTAGATAAGAACCTACTTTACGTAAAGTCTTAAGGTCCTCTACCGGGAAGAATCCTCTCTGGGCGAGTGTTGAATAGTATCCTGGTGCCGTGTGCCCCTTGGAAAGTACAAAGCGGTCTCTGTCCGCTTTCTTCGGTTCTTTCGGGTCTATGTTCATCTCTTCAAAATAGAGATATGTGTAGATGTCTGCTGCTGATAATGATCCGCCCGGATGTCCGGATTTGGCACTGTGTGTTGCCGTAACTACACCTTTACGGATTTCATTAGCAGTCTTCATTAATTCTAATTTATTCATGAAAATTGCCTCCTGCTTCTTAATTTATTCTCCAAATACTGCTCTGTAGTCTGCCTGGAATTTCTCAATACCGGCATCGGTCAGTGGGTGCTTCGTCATCTGTTCGATTACTTTATACGGTACAGTCGCGATATCGGCACCTGCAAGCGCGCAGTCTGTTACGTGAATCGGATTGCGGACGCTTGCCGCGATAATTTCAGTCTCGATTCCTGATACTGCGAAGATTTCTGCTATCTCGCTGATCAAATCCACGCCTCTTACGTTGATGTCGTCCAGGCGTCCAAGGAACGGAGATACATATGTCGCGCCTGCCCTGGCTGCCAGAAGTGCCTGGTTTGAATTAAAGACTAAGGTCACATTTGTCTTGATGCCTTCGGAAGAAAGAACTTTACAAGCTTTTAAGCCTTCTACTGTCATAGGAATTTTTACTACCATGTTCGGATGTATCTTTGCAATCTCGCGTCCTTCTGCAATCATGCCCTCTGCGTCAACTGTCGTTGCTTTTACTTCTCCGCTGATAGCACCGTCAACGATGGATGCAATCTCAGCGATAACCTCTTCAAATACTCTTCCTTCCTTTGCAATGAGCGAAGGATTTGTAGTAACCCCGCAGATTACTCCCATGTCATTTGCTTTTTTAATGTCTTCTACATTAGCTGTGTCGATGAAAAATTTCATTCTTTTTTCCTCCTTTAAATATATAATTCCTACACATGTTCGTTACATTTTGCCACATGGTAAAATTATAGCCTATGTGGGGAATGTAGGTCAATAGCCTTAAAATATTATTAGTAATTTATATAATTAATAACTTTATATTATTAATTTGGTTTTTGTGATTTATTAATCAATGCCTTTATTGTTCTGGCATATTTGGCGCTTTTTCGCTTCTCTTGTAATATGTCTGCACTCCATTATTACTAATAATTTTTCTGTTTACATTAATTTATTTTTTCTTGCGCCTTCGTACATAAGATGTCGTGCCTCGTACGATAAGCTTAGGTTCATATTCTACATGGTAAGTGCTGATTGGCTCGATCTCAGAATATTTGGAGTTGTGGGACGAGATTTTTTTCATGATTATGTCACAGGCATCCCGCCCTTTAAAAATGACAAAGTGTTCAATCGTGGTCAGCGCAACCTTATGCATACGGGCAAAAAGCGTGTTGTCACAGCCCATTACCGATATATCCCCCGGTACTTTTATCTTAGCTTCCTGAAGTGCGTCCAGTATCCCAAACGCAATCATATCATTTAATCCGACTATGGCAGTAATCTCTTTTGTCTCACCCAACAGCTCTTTTGTCAAGTCATAGCCAATCTTATACTCTGAATCGATGTGGGCTATATCCAGGTCAAGCTCTTCCTTCGCCGCCTTTATAATGACATTGTCTCTCATTCCGGCCTCGGCAAATTCTTTCAGGAATCCCTCTACGCGCTTGGAACGCTGCTTCTGCCTGACCGTCAGTGGCGGCGCGATATAAGCCACATTTCTGTGCCCAAGTTCCAGGAGATGGCGTGCCATCATCCGGCCCAGTTTTGAATTGTCCAGTTCAACGGCATCGACATTCAGTTTCTCATTCTGATTATTGATGATAGCGACCGGAATATGCACAGACAGCTCCTCCACCAGCTCCATAAAGCATTCGCTCGGATTGCACGTGTAGATGATTCCAAGCGGCCGCAGCTCCCACATCATCTTCAGGTAACGCTCTTCCATGCGCAGATCTCTCTGCGTGTTGCATACGAACAGGCCGAATCCCTGCTCTTTGGCACGGGATTCAATCCCCTGCAGGAGCATGACATAATATGGGTTCGTTAAATTAGAGCAGAATACGACAAGAAGCCTTTCCTTCCTGCTCCCCTTGCGGCTCTTCCTCCCCGGGGGGACATATCCGAGCGCTTCCGCTGCTTCCTCAACCTTCCGGACCGTTTCCTTAGAAAAAGATACATTATACTTTTTATTCAACACCATAGATACCGTCGACTGGGATACCCCCGCCGCTTTGGCAATATCCGTAGATGTAACCTTCTTTTTTCCCATACCAGTTCTCCACCAGGGACACCCTTTTTTTAATTGGGGACGGAGTTTTTTTAAATTTCCTCCGTCCCCAATTACGTTTTGCCCTGTCCCTTTTTAGATTTCGGTTCTTCCTTCCAAGGCTCTCAGCAGGGTTACTTCGTCGATGTATTCCAGATCGCCTCCAACCGGTACTCCGCTTGCAATTCGGCTCACTTTGATGCCAGTCGGCTTGATAAGCTTGCTGATGTACATAGCGGTAGTCTCGCCTTCCAGGCTTGAATTGGTGGCGATTATCACTTCGTCTATGTCGCCCCGCAAGCGTTCCATCAGTTCTTTCAGCTTAATATCCTCCGGTCCGATTCCGAGCATCGGAGAGATGGCTCCGTGCAGCACGTGGTATACGCCTTCGTATTTGCCGGTCTTTTCATAGGCAGCCAGGTCTCTTGTCGTCTCTACGACCATAATCATCTTGTGGTCTCTTCCGTCATTCCTGCAGATTGGACAGAGTTCCTGGTCGGTCAGCGTATAGCATTCCGAACAGTATCTCACATTCTCCCGTGCCTCCACCATAGTATCTGCCAGCCTTTTCACTTCTTCCACAGGCATATGTATCAAGTGAAAAGCCAGCCTTGACGCTGACTTTGTACCTATGCCCGGCAGACATGACAGTTCTTCAATTAATTTGCTTATCTGGTTGCTGTAGTAATCCATTATCTGCGCTCCTGCTAGAACATGCCCGGCATCTGTCCGCCCGTAAGTTTGGACATAGCTGATGCAGATACTTCTTCCACCTGGCCGATTGCTTCGTTCACTGCTGCCACAATCAGATCCTCCAGCATCTCGATGTCATCGGGATCTACGACCTCTTCATCCAGCTTCACCTTCAGAACCTGCCTTGTACCGGATACGGTTACTTCTACAGCACCACCTCCGGCCGAAGCCGTAAATTCCTTCGTCTCCATTTCCTTCGCCTGCTCTTCCATCTGGCGCTGCATCTTCTGTGCCTGCTTCATAAGATTTGCCATATTGCCAGGCATTCCTCCACCCGGAAATCCTCCTCGTTTTGCCATAATAAAATGTCCTCCTGTTTTCCTGTCTTTTTTAATATTATTCGTCTTCCACGGTTATATCCATGTGAATCAGATTTTCTATATCCACAAAGCTGTCCTCAAACCGGCGGCCTGTTTCAACGTGCCGGACTTCCAGCACTACCTTTTTCCCAATCCTGTCTTCAATCAGCTGCTCCACTTCCGCTTTGTGTGCTTCAGTCCCAACGACGCCGGCACTCACCTCATCCGGAAGGACAATCAGAAGCCGGTTCCCTTCACCCGCGCTCAATCTGGCCTTCTTCAGATAATTGCGAAGCATCGGAGACACGTCATTCGCTATCCCGCGGAAATCTTGTGCCACTGCTTTTACGTCTTCATTTAAAGCAGCCGGCACCTGTGGCTTCTGCTTTTGAACCCGCGTTGCACCCTCATCTGCATTAACATATACTACCTTTTCTTTCACTTCCGACGGCGGGATTCCCTGTTCCAGCTGCTTTTCAATCGCCCGGATCCGGTCAAGCAGCGTATCCGGGTTCGGCTCCATAGCCGGCTTACACAGCTTTATCATCGTGACCTCCAGAAGTACCCTTTTCTGCGTCGCGAACTTGAGCTGGTTTGTAAGGTCTGAGAAGATTCTAATATAGCGGATTAACGTGTCGTTGTCAATCATCTGCGCCTCTTCCTTAAGCTGCGCCAGGTTCTCCGTGGAAACATCCAGGACGTCTTCCATATTGTCGGAGCCTTTTACGAGCAGAAGATTCCTCAGATACCATGTGAAATCTGCGGCAAGCTGAGACAGCTCCCTTCCCTGCATGACGAGCTCGTCCACGGTCTCGATTACCTGATGTACATCCATGCCGAGCAGCTCCCTGAGCAGCCGGCTGAACACTTCCGTGTCAACTGCACCAAGCACTTCAAGTACATGGTCGTATGTCAGCCTTTCTCCGATATAAAATGCTGCACACTGGTCGAGCAGGCTGAGGGCGTCCCTCATAGAACCGTCCGCCATCTTAGCTATATAGCGCACGGCCTTGTCTTCCACATCCCACTGCTCTTTTTCTATCAGCTCTTGTAGCCGGCCCGCTATCGTCTCGATAGATATCCGCTTAAAATCATAGCGCTGGCATCTGCTCAGTATGGTTATCGGTATCTTATGGGCCTCTGTTGTCGCCAGGATAAAGATTACATATTCCGGCGGTTCTTCCAGCGTCTTAAGCAACGCATTAAATGCCCCGATGGAGAGCATGTGTACCTCATCTATGATATATACTTTAAATCGGCCTTCTGTCGGCCTGTATGCCACTTCTTCCCTTATCTCACGGATATTATCAACGCCATTGTTGGAAGCGGCGTCAATCTCTATCACATTCATGGAAGTGCCGGCGGCAATGGAACGGCACATCGGACATTCGCCGCATGGGCTCCCGTCTGCCGGATGCTCACAGTTTACCGCCTTGGCAAATATTTTCGCGACTGTAGTCTTACCTGTCCCTCTTGTTCCACAGAACAAGTAGGCATGCCCGATACGGTCCGCCTTTATCTGGTTCTTCAGCGTCTTGACAATCGCGTCCTGCCCCTTGACGTCTTCAAATTCATCCGGACGAAACTTCCGGTATAATGCCATGTATGACATCTTATCTACACTCCTGACTGTTTTCTCATCGTTGTCTATGCATCCCCAAAGCTGATACCCGTAAGCTTCGCTTCTTTAATAATATCGGCCGCTGGAGATACGTATTTTAATCTACCCGCAACTTCAGCCAGCGGGACACGGACAATCTCATTGTTCCTTACTGCCACCATGTTGCCAAAGTCTCCGTCAATGATGGCTTCTGCAGCTGCCGCGCCAAGCCTCGTCGCCAGTACACGGTCGTAAGCGCAGGGGGAACCTCCCCTTTGGGTGTGCCCGGGCACCGTGATGCGAACCTCCTGATCGGTCTTTTTCTGTATCTTCTCAGATATTTCATATGCCACAGAAGGGTACGAATTCTGGGCCTGTTTCGCCTTCAGCTCTTTTTTAGAAAGCTTTGCATCTTCCTTTGATATGGCACCTTCCGCCACGGCAATAATCGTAAACCTCTTTCCGGCATTCTTCCTCTTGTTGATTGCATCGACCACCACATCAATGTCATATGGAATCTCCGGCAGCAGAATGATATCGGCACCGCCGGCAATGCCCGCGTGAAGCGTAACCCATCCTACTTTGTGCCCCATGACCTCGATAATAAATACTCTGCTGTGCGAGGTTGCCGTCGTGTGGATCCGGTCAATGGTGTCCGTAGCGATATCGACAGCGCTCTGGAAACCGAACGTCATATCCGTTCCCCAGAGGTCATTGTCAATCGTCTTGGGGAGCGTCATCACGTTAAGGCCTTCTTCCCGAAGCATGTTGGCCGTCTTATGCGTGCCATTCCCTCCAAGCACGACAAGACAGTTCAGGTTCAGCTTGTGATAAGTGTGCTTCATTGCCTCCACCTTATCAAGCCCGTCCTCATCCGGAACACGCATCATCTTGAACGGCTGCCTGGATGTTCCGAGAATCGTGCCGCCCAAAGTCAGTATCCCCGAAAAATCTCTGGATGTCAGCATCTTAAAATTAGAATATATCAGACCTTTATAACCTTCCTGGAATCCATAGATTTCAACATCCTGTATCTTAGAGCAGATTCCCTTGACCACCCCGCGCATGGCGGCATTCAATGCCTGGCAGTCCCCACCGCTTGTAAGCATTCCTATTCGAAACATATACTCACTCCTTTCGTGCATACTTATAGATATTATAACCCATTTCTGCGGTTGGGGACACCCTGAATTTGATCGGGGACGGAGGTTTTTTAAAAAACCTCCGTCCCCGATCAAATTCAGGGTGTCCCCAACCGCATATAAAGTGCTATAATATAGCATATTGTATATTATGATTAAACAGAAAGCAGGGTAAATTATGGATAAACTAGATATTAAGCTCTGGTCTCTTGCCGCCAAGGGTCAGATTGTACCGGACCGCTCTCTTTTGAAGACTCCCGCTCAGATTGAGGCCATCAAAAAAAGCGCCGCCTTGAACACGGCAGTGCTTGACCATGTTGCAGCGCACATCCATGAAGGCATGAGCACAGCGGAGATTGACCGGCTTGTATACGACTATACGACAGAACACGGCGGGATACCGGCTCCGTTGCATTACCAGGGATTCCCAAAGAGCGTGTGCACTTCTGTCAATGATGTCGTATGCCACGGCATCCCGGATGAGAACGAGATTCTTAAAAATGGTGATATTATTAATGTAGATGTATCCACGATATTGAATGGCTATTATTCCGATGCGTCCAGAATGTTTTCCATAGGCAGCATATCGGAACGAGCTGCTAAGATTCTGCACGTTACCGAAGAGTGTGTCGAGCTTGGTCTTAAAGAGGCAAAGCCATGGGCGCATCTTGGAGATATCGCCTACGCGATCAACACCCACGCGCGTGGAAATGGTTATTCGGTTGTGGAAGATATCGGAGGACATGGAATCGGGCTGGAATTCCATGAAGATCCATATGTCAGCTACGTCACGCCAAGGGGCAGCGAGATGGTGCTCGTACCCGGGATGATGTTTACAATCGAACCTATGATAAACGAAGGCAGCCCTGACTTCCACGTTGACGAAGCCAACGGCTGGACTGTATATACGATAGACGGCGGGTTATCCGCCCAGATTGAATATATGGTTCTAATTACCGAAAAAGGTGCAGAGGTTTTAACCCGGTAAAATTATTTTTTACCGGGTTTTCTAATCAACCTGATCTCAATGCCCTGTCCTTCCGCATAATCTTTGAAAAGTTTAACGATACACGCCGCTTTTTCTTTTAGCGTAAATCCTTCTGCCCCCGTCAGCGTCTCGGCCTTCTCCACAATTTCCCTGATGTCCCGCAGTTCCATAAGGTTTACCGCCACACAGAAAAAATTCTTGTGCCGGCCGTCGTTATAATTCTCCAGGAGGTATTGCAGCAGCCGCACTTTCTCCTCCTGCTCAGCCACATAGAAGTCCATCCCCTTTTCCTTCGCCTTCAGCAGATCCTTTCTTCTGTTCCGGTGCGTAATGAAGGAATCGAATTCATCGATAGCTTCATATTTTTCACACGGATAATCTCCACATTCATAACAATAGCGCACCGTGTCACGCGACATGCTGCACTTAGCTATCTTGCAGGACTGGTTGCCCTCTCCTCCTCCGCAGCCAGGGCAGTGCCCGCCAAGACGCATCGGGCAAAGCCCGCAGTTTAGCCCGCACAGCGACAGCAACAAATTATCTCTTGTAAAATCCTTCATAAGTGGGTACCCTCCAGTCAACGTAATGATTTCATCCATTATAACACTATCTGGCAGGACAAAAAAAGGTGATTTTATATAAGTATTTTTTCGCACGTTCTAAACTTCCAGGCAAAGAACATCAGCCAGACCCTCATCATAAATGGCGAGCAGGGCATAACCCATTCCCGCGTATCCGCTCATCAGTCCAGGGTTGTACCTTTCCTGTGGCAGAAGATGGGACGCGCTTCCCTTCATCTTTGCATATACATACGAAACATTTTTCCATCTATGCAGATCTGCCATCTCGTTTTTTGCATATTTACAATATTCCCGGAGCATGAGCAGGTTCCCCATGCTTCCATGGCAGAGGCACATGCCCTCTCTCACACACTTTTCTATGAGCTTATCAGACGCCCGCTTAATATCTGGTTCCATGATATCCCTAAGAGCCCCTGCAGTCCTTTTAGACGCCATGATTCTGGACAGGAGGATTCCCCCCGCCCCGTGGCACCACGCGACCGTATCCGCCTTCTGCCTGTCTGCACCTTCCTTCGCCCTGAAATCCGTCCAGTTCTTAAGATTAGAGTCATAGCAGGCATTCTCGTAGATGAGCGCCTGCCTGGTGGCATCCAGGTACTCTTTTTTACCACTCGAATCATAAAGGGCCGCTAGCGCAGTCATAATTCCTGCATTCCCGTGAGACATTCCGAGCAGCGCGGCTTCTGACAGCCCATTTTTCCAGCACAGCCCATCGCCGGTCTTTACCGCAGAATCCAGCAGACGGCCCGCAGCCTCTTCAGCCGCCATAATCCAGGGCTCCTCTCCCGTACATTCATAGAGAAGGAGCAATGCATGAACCGCCCCGGCCAGTCCATCGAGGAGGTCAAAGTCCCTATCTTTCCGGGCGCATCTAGCAACTATCTCCCCGTGCCTTCTGGCATATTCAAGATACTCCTCTTTCCCTGCAGCCTGATAAAGATACAGATAGCCATACACAATAGATGATTCGCCATTATAAATTCCGGTCGCAAGCTCATCCGCCCCCGATTTCCACAGATGATCCGTATAGGCAAATAATTGGCGGTCCAGATGCAGAGCCGCACTGCCAAACTTCTCCTCACCCGTATACTTAAAGAGCAGATGAAAATATACTGCTATTCCCATTATACCGCTGTAGAGATACATATCTGCCGGCTGGATCATCCAGCTTAAACTTCCATCTGTAGTCACACAGGCCATGTACCATCCTTTATCATCATCGCCTAAATCTACAGCCCCCGTGAGAAGCCGCTCCCCAATAGAGGCCGCCAACTCCAGCAGCTTCTCTTTTCCGGCTGAATCAAACTCCTCGATACAGCTGCTGTACTCCTCGGCATCTCCATTCATAAGCTCATTTTCCACATGGCTTTGAAGTACTATGGTCATCTCAATAAGCTCGAGCTGATTCGACATATCCGAATCATTTAAGCCGTCAATCTTTTCAAGTAACATGTCATAAGAGGTTTTATGAAAATATCCTTCCAGCCGTTTTCCGTCTGCATGATACAGATTCTTCTCCGATGATATGAAATAAAAGAAGGGTATATCATGCTTAAGAAGGTCTCTTACCTCCCACTCCACAATGCGCCTGTCCCGGTCACTTTCTATATTCCTGCCATACCACATCGTGTACAGATATATCTGGCGCCTCGCGCCGTCCGTCATCAAAGCAGGATGATAGGAACTGTTCTGGCACATGGCATAACGCTGCGTATCCGCAAGCAAATACCTGCTTTCCACATGCTTCAGCGGCCGTGCCCATTCAGCCAGCTCCTCTCGGTTATGGACGGCCCACGCATAAGCCGCCCGGAAGCCGGTAGTTATATATGCAAGATAGCTTTCAGGTCCTGACACGGTTCCCGGAAGCACAGGCGTATTATCATCAGAGTCGAGCACCGGATGCACATATTGAATCTGTATGTCAGAGGTTCTGCCATTCACAACCCGGGGCACCTTAAAGGGCATCCTGCTGCCACCTTTTCCCCCGATTCCGCTCACATTGACATTTCCCCCTTCCTGTATCCATTTGCAGCTTGGGAGCACTCCAGAATACAACACAGAGGTGTGAAGGAACATCTGTACCTTATCGATGATACCGGATACCTCAAACGTCTCAGGTGCGCACATTATGTTCTCCAAATCGACAAGTACAGGATACTCGCCATGGGCAATTATATTTTCGCTATGGATATCATTCGTCCCGAGCAGGTAAAATGCAAAAATACACACGCCCATCCGCCGGTAGTATCTTTCCATCTCCTCCTGACAGGTACACTCTTTCCGTTCTATGCACTCGCTGAATCCCCATCCTGCTCCTTCGACACGCCTCATCCGGTACATATCAACTCCGCAGTTTTCACCAAGAGACTGCAGAAGTTCCTGAAACACCTTTTCATTTTCCAGACTGTGGGGTTTATATATGACGGTCCTCCCATTGTCCAGGCTGATTCTCAGGACACTTTTCCCACCCCTGTGGGAATCGGCTATGTCTCCCTCTATGCCAGTAATATGTGTAAATGGCTCTCCACCGCAAATACGTTCCGCAACATCATCCGCCGCTTCCCTGAGATGGTTAACAGCCTCCGCGTACAGTTCTGCCGACATTGCGACCGCTTCTTCCACGCCTCTGGCCAGTACCGGATACTTTCTGCTGAGACTGCACCTCCACTCCTCGTCAATCACTTCCTCTACAAAATATACATATTCTTGGGAGGCATCCCCTCCCCCAAGCTCTCCTTCTGCTTTACTCCGGCGAATCTCATGAATCAAAGTTCGGATGCAGATTTTCTGCAGCTTGGTGAGCAGCGAAAGTAAATATTGTTCATACACTCTTGGGGTACAGATATCATCACGGATGATAAGCTCTTTCAGTCTTGAAACTCCCGCTGCCAGATACGGTATATAAAATTGTATAAAGTTCTCATCCTTATATTTCACAACAAATAAGGCAGTTTCCTCAGGCAACGCACCCATATCAATGCCGGACTTCACACAAATCTCCCCATGGCTGCCTGACAAAACCTCATAATCCCGCCCTGACAAATATGAACGTATCTGCGGGATGTTGGCATATAACTCCTGAAAGAACTCCTCTCCCAATGTTCTTTTCCAGAACCTCAGTTCCTCTATGTTAATCTTAGACTCGGTACATTCCATATCCTGGTAGCTTCGCTCCCACAGATAAGTTTCTCTTTTATCTCTCATAAGCACCTCTTGTACATTAGATATATTAATATAATTTTTGTTTAAGAAAAGGTAAGAGCATTAAGCTCTTACCTTCTTCTTAATTACAGCAAATAATTGTGCAGAACTGAGAACAAGCCAATGTCCACGTTGAATACGGTACGCCAACTTCTTCATTAACAAGTGTTTGCACTTCTTCAAACTCCTGCAACAAATCACCGGCTAATTCCATATTTTTTTCTTCTCTCATCATCTTTTAGCCTCCTCCCTATAATAAATTTATAATCCATTCTCAAAGAATGTAATTACTACTGTAAATATATCTTCAGTATGACTACAGTGCACTTCTCCATCATACTTTTCCACTAATGACTTTACAGATTGTAAGCCAAGTCCGTGTATTGCTTTATTATGTTTCTCTGTTACATACCTTCCATCCTTCATCATTATTTGCTTTTCAATGCTATTTTTTATTTTAATTATCATAACTTGCTTTTTCTTCTTAATTGCAACATGTATCCATTTCTCTTTATTTTCAATTTTATCACACGCTTCAATGGCATTATCTAAAAGATTAAAGAAAATAATTCCTAAATCATTTTCGTCTATTTGCTGACAAAGCCTTGAATCGATATCAGCCCAAAAACGTACACCTTTTTGGTTTGCTTCATATCCTTTAAGATTTAGAACTAAATTTAACACTTGAGAATCACAAAAGGTGTAATTGCTTAGCTCTTCTAACGGCGTCACAATGTTTTCCAAGTATTGTTGTGCCTTATCGTATTCATTATGCTCCATGTAGTTCTTAAGTAATATCATATGATTTTTAAAATCATGATAAACATAACGGCTATTTTCATATAAACCATAAAAATTATCATAGTTTTTCTCAAGTAATTCATTTTTCATTTGAATCATTTGAGCTTGAGATTTTAAATAAATACTTTTTAATTCAATAGCCATTAAAGTTAATAAAATCACCAAACAAGTAATTACAAAAAAACTATCTCCCAGACTATTAGCACCACCACGGTCTAATAGTGTAGTCAAAAGCCACCACCACCAAATTCCACCAACTGTGCCCAGGCCAAACAATGCTCCTCTATAGCTATCAATATCAAACTTTAGTTTATTTGCATAACATTGTAAAATATAACAACTTGTAATCATTATTATTCTTGAGATAACATAAATAATAATTCTTCCGAAGCTGGCACTATAATATATTTTATTCCAATAACCATCTCCAAGAATGCTTATCGCAAAAAACGATAAAGCTAAATCTAAAAGGGAAGTTAACAATAGGTAGTCAAGAATAAACATAAAACTAAGCAAAGCCTTTTTTCTGGTATAGGCATAAATCAGCCCCCAAATCATAGCAACCCCAGCTAATAGCACTAAAAAAGATGCAAATGTTATTGTTCGGTTCCAAACTACAAAACAAGATATAATAAAAGTGCATATTATTATGTACCACCGGTGCCTCCCTACGACCTCCCCATGGTAGATCAGCTTATCACAGGCCCAGAAGCAAACGCCGATTTCTGCCAGCGCCAGGAAGAACTGCAGTATTTCCACTATCATATATGCTCTCCCCAATATTGGTTGATCCGCTGTTTTACGGACTTGACGTTGGCCCTGCTTATTTCCATAATATCGCCATTGTCCATATGGACTTCATTTCTAATTATCTTGTCTATCCGCTCTATATTTACAATACTGCCCCGTTCTATCTGTATAAAAGACGAACCTTCCAGCTCCTTAAGCACCTTTTCCAAAGTTGACCTTTTCTTGTGGATACCGTTGTCTGTAACGATGGCCGTATTCTTTCCTTCTTTGTACATGCGGATTATCTTCGGATGGTCTATCTTTTCATATCTGATATTGTTATGTATTACGAGAAACTGGTCTGTCTTGTTCTTCAGATTATTCTGAATCTTTTCAAGAACATACGGAAGCGTTGTCTTCATTTTGCCTTTCAGTATATACTGGTAAGCCTGAATACTCAGGTCATAACTGTATATGGCAAATTCCGGATGTGACGTTAGGAATACGATATACGCATTCTCTTGTACTTTCCTTATATATTTAGCCAGCTCTATGCCATTCACTCCCGGCATCTCAACATCCAGCAGATACAGGTCATACTGCCTGTTTTCTTCCAGTTCATATCTCAGCATTATGGGCTTCGTAAAGCACTTGACATTGTCAGCCTGCTCCTGACTTTTGCCCACTTTATCCAGCACAATCGTGTGCACCAGTTCCACGATTTCCGGATTGTCATCAACAATAGCTACTCTTATCATAACGTATCTCTCTTATCTTTTTATCGTAAAATAACGGTTCCGGCGCATATCCCAGAACTGGGAACGTCCATCCCGTATGGTCAGGCGGTACTTGTCCTTAGGTACTACATTCTTATTGCTGTCCAGCATTTTTCCGCTGTAGTAATAATACATTCCGTCTTTTCCATTATTTACCTTCTCTATTATATCATCTATTACCTCATGAATCGACATCGAATGTATATGAGGATTCCATCTGCCGATCATGCTCCTGACCTGGCTCTTATTGGCCTTTATGACGGGGCAGTCATCGTACAGCCGGATGAGCAGATCCTCTTTCTTCATATCCAGCGCATTTATGACGCGGTCAAATAAGCGCCTGTTATCTTCATAGTCGTTACCCTGTTCCAGATACACCTGCATATGCGCCAGCGACTGGCGCACATATCGTTTGTCACCGCTGACCAGATATTTTTCATAGAGCCAGCCAATGCTGTCTATGAGCACTTCGCCTGTCTCAAGCCCTTCCTTCTCCAGATTCATTACGGCCAGCCGGATAGTTTCTGCGTACTCATTCGTGTGTTTAATCATTCACTCCGTCTCCGTCTTATATGTCCGTTTTTTTGCATATTAGTAAATATATATGCATATTAGTTATTTCATATTTTTATAAAATATTGTTACACTAATCCCAAAAGCGAAAGGAGCCATCATGGAAGAAAAAATCGGATTAAGAGTAAAGCAGGCCAGATTGGATGCCGGACTTACTCAGGAAGAACTGGCTGAAAAAGCAAACTTGTCTTCTAGTTTTATCAGCCGTCTGGAAAATGGAAAGATTCTTCCCAGTGTAAAGAAACTTCATATGCTGGCCGATATATTAGACGTCGGGCTGGAAGATCTGCTCCGCGATTTTTTTCGTCAATCAGGCGGGCCTTCGGATACGCTTACAGAACAAATCTTTTTTCATGTAGATATGATGACTGTTCCTGAAAAACAATATCTATTGGCATACGTCGAATTATTTCGCAACTTTATAGAAAAAAGATAACATGTTTTAAGGAAGCATATGTAAACTTGTCTTTAAATAGTATGGTTTTGTCCTTAAACAGGAGAATATAGAGCGAATAAAAAAACAGGCACATATGCCTGTTTTTTTGTTCTTGTATTCTATGTCCCCTATCTTTCTTCCACAATCGTCTCAAGCACAAGGGCGGAATGTGCCCCCATATTGACGACAAGTTCACCGTCAACAACAAGATACTCTTCGTACTCTGTCGTATACCCTTTGGAGTAGGAGTAGATGAGCCTCTTCATCCGGCATTTGGCCGGTACTTCAGCCCTCCAGACTGGTACGGTCACTTCTGTGAGCTCACTTCTATTATTGACAATTACGATAATCTGCTCTTCCCTGAGGAAACGGCTATAAGCCAGGACATTTTCAGCCCATGTCAGCATGCTCAGCGAGCCCGTCCTCAGTGCTTTGTGCTCTTTGTGTATACGAATCACTTCCTTATGGAAAGACAGCATCTCCTTATCTTCGTTTCCCCATGGATACGTACGCCTGTTGTCAGGATCTGTGAATCCGCACACTCCGGCCTCATCCCCGTAATATACGGTCGGCGCCCCAATCCAGGTCATCTGGATTACGACCGCCTCACGCATGACTGCAGTATTGACATACGCTTCCGCCGCCTGCGGACCCAGCCTCTCTACACGGCCAACCATATGGTTCGTCCTTGTCAGAAATCTGGAATGGTCGTGGTTGGACAGCTCATTCATAGCCACCTGGAGAGATGGCGTCAGCATATTAGACATGTGGTGTGAGATAGAGCCGACAAAGTTATCCGCATTTCCCGACAGCTCTTCCCGTGCTTCGTCACTGTGCTTTTCCATACCTGTCAGGAACCACGTGACCGGTTCCATGAACGCGTCATAGTTCATGACCGTATCCCACTCGTCACCTCTGAGCCACTCGCTTGGATCGCCATAGTGCTCCGCAAGTATAAGCGCATCGGGATTGGCATCTTTTACCGCTTCCCGGAACTTCTTCCAGAACTGATGGTTATATTCATTGCTGCGCCCCAGATCTGCAGCTACGTCCAGACGCCAGCCGTCCACATTGTACGGGGGCGAAACCCACTTACGTCCGATATATAAAATGTAATTTTCCAGTTTTACAGAATCTTCATAGTTCAGCTTCGGCAGGGTATCGTGTCCCCACCACCCATCGTAATTATGATTGTATGGCCAGTTTTCCGGCTCCTCTTTGTAAAATCTAAAATAGCTCCTGTATGGACTGTCCGGAGATACGTACGCCCCTTTGGCATAACCGTCATGACTTTCATATATTCTTTCCCTGTCCATCCATTTATTGAATGAACCGCAATGGTTAAACACCCCGTCCAGTATAATCTTCATTCCCCGCCTGTGAAGTTCTTCCACCAGCTGTATGAACAGCTGGTTGCTGGCTTCCAGATTCCTGCGGTCTGTCGTGCGCTTCTGGTACTTGCTCGCCTTAGAGTTGTCAGTCACACCTTCGGACAGGACTTCTCCTCCGTCTTCCAATATCACTCCGTAGTGAGGGTCGATATAATCGTAATCCTGAATATCATACTTATGGTTCGACGGCGATACGAACAGCGGGTTAAAGTACAGTACCTCGACTCCAAGGTCCTGCAGGTAATCCAGCTTATCCATGACGCCTTTCAGGTCTCCCCCGTAAAATTCACGCACCCCCATCGTATCAGGATACTTGTTCCAGTCCGTGACCTTACGGCTGTAGCCTCCAATATAAAAATATTCGTTTGACTCTACGTCATTGGACTTATCCCCATTATAGAAGCGGTCGGTGTATATCTGATACATCACGGCTCCCTTGGCCCAATCCGGTGTAGAAAATCCCGGTGCTATAACAAAATCATAAAATTCAACAACCTCTTTTGACACACCACATCTGTTATAAAAACAGACTTCTTCACCAGAGCGGATTTCAAAGCAATAGTGGAAACGCTCCTCATTCAGCCGCCAGCTGATTGTGTAGTAGTCGAACCCGCCCCTGGTCTCATCTAGCTCCATTTCGTAACCACCGACCCTGGTTACGAGGCGGACACTGTCCACATCATCTTTGGCTGTCCGGAACCGGAGCGTCACCCTCTTATTTTCCGCCGGTTCGGGCGGACTGACGTAGCTCGCAGTTCCATCACAAAACAAAGCTTGTTCCTTCATGCAACTCAATTCCTCTCTATATTATATATCATACTTATTGAACATTATTAGTCCAATAAGTATATATTTTTTCTTTAAGCTTCAGACACCTCTCCTGTAAATAATGATTCAAATTCATCTCTTGATATTTTTTCTTTCTCCAGCAGCAATTCCGCACATGAATGCAGCACATCATCGTATTTCTTGATAATGCTTCTTGCCCTGCCGTAGCACTCGTCTATAATGCGCTTAACTTCCTGGTCGATAATCGTTGCAACGCTTTCTCCGTATCCTCTTGATGCATGTGCCAGATCGCGGCCGATAAATACTTCGTCACTGTCGTCATCGTAATTGACAAGACCGACCGTCTCGGACATGCCGAACTTCGTCACCATGGATTTCGCCAGGCTTGTTGCCTGTTTAATGTCCTGTGACGCTCCTGTCGTTATATCATCAAGAACCTCTTCCTCTGCGACCCGGCCTCCAAGCGCAACCGTTATGTCCTGAAGCATCTTTCCTCTTGTATTGAACATCTCATCATTTTCAGGGAGGGGCATCGTGTACCCTCCAGCTCCTCCGGTCGGTATGATGGATACGCTGTATACCGGCCCCACATCCGGCAGCACGTGGAACAGTATCGCATGGCCGGCTTCGTGGAACGCCGTAATCCGTTTTTCTTTTTCAGAAATGATGCGGCTTTTCTTTTCCGCACCGATACCTACTTTGACAAATGCTTTTCTAATATCTTCTTGCTTCAGATAGATACGGTTGTCTTTTGCCGCGATGATAGCAGACTCATTTAGAAGGTTTTCGAGATCTGCGCCGGTAAATCCCGCCGTCGTCTGGGCAATCTGCTTTAAATCGACTTCTTCGCTGAGCGGTTTGCCTTTTGCGTGCACTTTCAGTATATCTTCCCTTCCTTTGACGTCAGGGCGCCCTACCATGACCTTCCTGTCAAAACGTCCCGGCCGCAAGATGGCGGGATCCAGTATATCGACCCTGTTCGTCGCCGCCATTACGATGATACCCTCGTTCACGCCGAATCCGTCCATCTCTACAAGCAGCTGGTTCAGCGTCTGCTCCCTCTCGTCATGGCCGCCGCCCATACCGGTACCGCGCCGTCTGGCCACTGCATCAATCTCATCGATAAAGATGATGCAGGGTGCATTTTTCTTGGCTTCCTCAAACAGGTCACGGACACGGGACGCTCCGACACCGACGAACATTTCCACAAAGTCAGAGCCTGATATGGTGAAGAACGGCACGCCCGCCTCTCCGGCCACCGCTTTTGCGAGAAGCGTCTTACCTGTACCGGGAGGGCCTACGAGAAGCACGCCTTTGGGGATACGCGCTCCGACCTGGATATATTTTTTCGGAGATTTGAGGAAATCCACGATCTCCTCCAGCTCTTCTTTTTCTTCCTGAAGCCCCGCAACCTGGGCAAATGTTATCTTCTTATCTGTATCCGTGCTCAGCCTTGCACGGCTCTTCCCAAAGCTCATGGCCTTCGCATTGGCCCCGCCGCCCTGACGGTTCATCAGGAAGAATATAATCAATATGCCGCCAAACATGAGCAGCATAGGTACAATCGTAGTTGTCAGCCAGCTGTCCTGCGGCACATCCGGCATCTCATAGTCGATTCCTTTTTCCTTCAGGTAGCTCTGGATCTCATTGACATCTGACACATAGTAATATCTTACCTCGCTGTCAGAGCTCTTCTTGTCTTTCAGTTCTATCTCTACCCGGCCTGTAGGAACATTTTTATTTTGTGATACGACTACAGATTCTACGTTGTCTTTCACGATTACCTTCTGAAATTCCTTCCAGGTCAATTCTTTTTCTTTCTGGTCAAACTGATTGGTGAACCAAAGTGCCGCGAATAAGAACACGACAAAAATAAGCAAGGTTACACCACTCAGCCCTCTTCCTTTTTTCTCGTTCAATGTTTAAAGCCCCTTTCTACTCCACACCTTCCACTACTCCGATGTATGGTAGATTTCTATATTTTTGGGCATAATCCAGCCCATATCCCACTACGAATTCGTCCGGAATCTCAAATCCCACATAATCCACTGTGACGTCCCTTACGCGTCTCTCCGGCTTATCCAGCAGTGTGCACAGCTTCATGCTGTTTGGATGTCTCTTGGCAAGTATGTCCAGCAGATAATACAGGGTCCTTCCTGAGTCGATGATATCCTCAACGACGAGCACATCCTTGCCTTCAAGTGCTTCATCCAGGTCTTTTGCTATCTTGACGACGCCGCTTGAGGCCGTACCGTCGCCATAGCTGCTGACGCTCATAAAGTCCATGGATACAGGAATAGAGATCTTCTTTGCCAATTCACACATAAAGAATACCCCGCCTTTCAGCACGCAGATGAGGTGCACCTGTTTCCCTGCATAATCTTCGCTGATTTTTCTGCCTAATTCCTCAATCCTCTTTGCAACTTCTTCTTCCGACAACAATACCTTTACAGTCTCTGCCATCTTTTTCTCCTCCGTCTACTTCTATTTCCAGAATTCTTTTCGTATGTTCCGTGACCTGATATTTCTGATTCTGTCTGCCACCAATTACCCACATGATATGGTGTCCGTCAGCCACGAGCCAGATGCGGTCCCGTTCCTCCCGTGGTATCTTTTCATTGATAAAATACTGTTTCAGCTTCTGGGTCCTGCCGTTCCTGTCGATAGTAATATAATCTCCAGGTTCCCGATGCCTCATTTTAACAGTATTCTTTATTATATCATAATCAAACCATTTCGTGTAGGGGGTTTTGGGAAATGTTCTCATCTCTGGCGTCCTCTCTATCACACGGCACGATATATGCAAATCTTCCGTATCTTCCTCCCCGCCGGTCTCCTGTTCTTCCTTCGTAAACCTGATGCCTTCATAACACCTTCCCGCCGTTACGCCGTAAGGGAGGGATATCCGTCTTCCCACCTGTTTATCCATAAGTTCTCTGACAAGCCTTACATGGACGGCTTCTATATCCTTGCTTTTCCCTGCTGCCTGGCACAGTATGCTGTGCAGCACGTATGGTTTCAGCGCCTCCGGCGTATGCCCAAATGCGTCTTTCTGAAGCAATATTCCGCCTGCTTCGTCCGCGCATATACATGCTTTCTTATATTTACCGGCCTCTATTTCCACATATGTTCCCAACAGGCGCATCTGCCTCATCGTCTCTGCCATATGGTCGGACGACTGCACATTAATTTCCGCCTCCAGGTAAGGGATAACGTGGTTGCGAATCTTATTACGGGCGTATCCATCCTCCAGATTTGTTTCATCCGTACAATATGATATTCCCCGTTCTTCAAGATATGATTCCACTTCTTTCCTTTTCAGGCATAAAAGTGGATGTATCCACACTCCTTCTGCCGGAGGGATACCCCCGATTCCTTTCAATCCGGTCCCCCTGCACAGGTTGAGCATCAGCGTCTCTACGTTATCATTCTGGTGGTGTGCAAGTGCTATCTTCGTGCCGCCCTTCTGCTTCAGCACTTTCAGGAACGCAGCCCGGCGCACTTCCCGGCCCGCTTCTTCCTCCGTAAGCTTATGCAGCTTGGCATACGCTTTTACATCTTCATGGAAGATTTCAAGCTCGATTTCCTGTTCCCGGCATATCCTCTCAACATATCCCGCATCTCTGTCTGCGCTGTCTGCACGCAGGCCGTGGTGGACATGGACCGCAGTGACCGAAAAGCCTAGCTCTTTTTTCAGTTCCAGCAGCACGAAAAGAAGGCATATGGAATCTGCTCCTCCCGATATGCCTGCTATTACGATATCTGACTGCTGCAGCATATGATGCTCTGCCGCATACTCTCTGACACGTTGATACATGTTTATCCACCAGTTCTTATATTTTTCTTATCTTAAATATATAGAAGTTCTTCCTAAAATGCAAGTTTTCCTCACAGTTTCCACATTCCAACCGCAAGCACGGTCATATCGTCTATCGGAACTTCCCCTGTCCATTCCAGCACCTGTCCCAGGATATGGTGTGCCAGCTCCTTCGGATTGACAATATTTGAGCCCTGGATAAATGTGCTCATGAGGACGTCCTGTTCGCCCACGGGAAGGGCATCCATGACACCGTCCGTGACCATGATTATAAAGTCGCCTGATTCCAGCTCTTTTTCTACAGATTCTATCTCAATATCCTGTATGACGCCGATGGGCAGCGTCGTGGAGCTGATCCTTTCCACGCCTTCTTTCCTTTTGATAAATGTGGTGGATGCACCTGCCTTCACGAATTCGCATTTGCCACTGTATAGGTCGAACAGGCTTACGTCGATCGTGGAAAAACGTACTTCTTCCCTGCCGATGACAAGAGCCGTATTCATCATCTGGATTGCCGTCTTTACCGGAAAGCCCGCCTCCAGAAGTTCTTCCAGCATCTCTACGACCATCGTGCTTTCGCGCAGGGCATCCTCTCCGGAACCCATGCCGTCCGACAGCGCAACGCCTTTCTTTCCGCCCGGCAGATCGGTCATGAGGAAGGTATCTCCTGATATCTTCTCACAGCCTTTCCCAATCTTGGCCACGCCCTGCAGCGTATGGTATCTGGCACCTTCCACGCAGGCGACCGTGCAGTAATCTTCCCCGATGATGGGCCGTTCCCCCTGCTCGAGCATCATGACTCGTCCCACACATCTTCCAATCTCCGTGGCCAGCTCTTTTGTCGCGATACAGTGGCCCTTCGATGCCTTTACGGTAACATGAATCTCGTACTTTCCTTCTGCGGTAACAAAGAATACCGAAGAAAGCATACGCACACCGAACTTTTTCAGATGATTCTTCAGCTTTTTCTCAAGATGCTCATCCTCAAATATACCTGCATCCAGCTCTCTTGTCGTATACTGTATCATTCTTGCAAAACTGTTGAGCTGGATTGCATAGCCTTCCCGGTTCTGGACAATCCTGTTGTTCCAGAGCAGTATCTGTTTGGCATTTTCAAACACTTCCAGCGTCTCCCGCAGGAACCGGGGCGCTGAGATACATTTCTTCTGGAGCTTCCTCTTGATCTCTACATTCAGCTCTGCCCCGTACTCCTCCACCGTGCATAATATCTCATATAGCATCTGGTAGGTATGTACTCTGTTCTCGCCGAGGCACCATTCCTTTTTCTCGCAGTTCTCGCATACTTTATCTGTTATCTTTACAAACATGTCTTCAATCTCTTCTTTCGAAAACGTTCCTTTGTAGTCTTCCAGCGTAAGGAATGTCCGGGACAGGTGCATGAGCGAATCCGCGAACTTGTCCATCTGTATGACATAAGGGTTCAGGAAAGTCCCCTTTTCTTTTACTTCAGCCATTATAGCTCCCCCTTTAATATATTCTCGCGAAGGCAGCGAGCCTAGTGGACATGCTTGCATATCCGCTAGGCGGCTGCCCGTGGGGTCCAAGACCCCGTTGTGCTGCAGCTTTGATGCCCCGTTGCTCGCAGCGGGGTCTTGGACCGAACATAAAAAAGCTTTAGGAATACAATTTCCTAAAGCTTCATCATCCGTGTTTTCTATCATCTAATCTATTTTGCCTTGAATATGATCTCACCTTCGTGGACGAGACCGAGTTTTTCCCTTGCCACGTCTTCTACATATTCATCCGTACCTACGTAATCTTCCAGCTCGTCTATCTTGGACGCCCGGCTTTTCTCTTCTTTTATCTGCTTCTTAAGCTCTGTCTCCTGTGCCACATAGGATTTTTCCTTCGCGCGGAGCGTTATCCCGTTGACGGACACCATTACGAGCAGCAGCAGTATGACTGAACTGATAGCCAGTACACTTCTTTTGTGCCGCTGGACACGTTTTTTCTGCCGTCTCCTGCGACTCTTTTGTTTGATTCCATTCATTGTTATACTCACCCTTTTTTCCGGCCCGGAAGCCAGAATATTCACCCATTAATCATAATAATATTATCTTTTTTTACCCGATTTATCAATAGTTTTGGACGAATTCTTTTTGGAGCGGGCGTACATTTTTTTGTGTAATTTTTCAGCCTGCCGGATTAAAAAAGCAGCCAAAACGGCTCCAAGCACAACACCTAGTATAAAATACCATCGGATGCTACCATCACTTGTATGGTAAATTTGCACAAACAAGTACAGCGCCGAACCGATCCAGAATAAGAAATCTTCTGCCCCTATCGCAGCAAGGCTGTGTCTTACAATCTCTCTGAAGCTGCTGATGCACTTATATACAAGGCGCACGATTGCACCAGACAATACGGCCAGTACAAATACGATAAATTCTTCCCTTATTCCCGGCATACGCAGCTACCTGAACAGTTTGGAAAACAGATTCTCCCCTTGCTTTCCTCCTGCATGGACTTCTGAATACGCGATACTGTCGATATTGCCGGACAGATCGACCTCGCCTTTCTCTAGGCTCAGCCGGTTTACATGAAGGTCCGTCCCTTTTACCATCATCATGCCCTGCTCCGTCTCCAGAAGAATCTCGTTCAAATCAAAAGATAATACGTCGATAACGCCCGTTACCAGGCTGGTTTTTCTATTATTAACTACCAGCTTATGTCCTTTTTGTACTGGTCTCTCTTCCATGTGCATCACAACCTTTCTTCATAATCATATGACAGGTTGTTCTTCTTTATTACAAATATCTGAACAGGTCCTTTGCCTCTTCTTTTTTCGTCGTTTCCTGGATATCCAGCACTTCCACCTTCACTGCTTTTGTGCCGAACTGGATCTCTATGATATCTCCCGCCTTAACTTTTACCGAAGCTTTGGCGACGCTTCCGTTTACCGTCACCCTTCCTGCGTCGCAGGCTTCGTTGGCAACGGTCCTGCGCTTGATGAGCCTGGATACTTTTAAGAATTTATCTAACCGCATACGCCTACCCTCCTGAATGTGATTTTTAGCGGTGGTGGGGGGACAGGCCCCTTCTGAAAGGGGCCTGTCCCCCCACCATCCCGTTCCAACTAAAAAAGTAGAGAGCAGTATGCTCTCTACTTGATAACCGCTTTTAATCCTTATGCATTAACAGCGTCTTTTAATGCTTTACCAGCTTTGAATTTAGGAGCCTTGCATGCAGCAATCTTCATTGTCTTGCCTGTCTGTGGGTTTCTGCCCTCTCTTGCTGCTCTTTCGCTTACTTCAAATGTACCAAATCCTACTAACTGAATTTTCTCACCTTTTTTAAGTTCAGCTGTAACTACATCAACAAAAGCTTTTAAAGCTTTTTCTGAATCTTTCTTTGATAATTCTGCCTGCTCAGCGATAGCTGCTACTAATTCTGTTTTGTTCATGGATAATTTCCTCCTCTTGTTTAGATATAGAATCCCTTACTAAAATTCTACAGTTTTTAAAAAACGGCGCACGCCTTCTTCCATGCGGCGTTGCCCTTAGTTACTGTTATACCTTCTTTCCCTATGTTTGTCAAGGGAATTTCGCAGTTTTTGCCGTATTTCCAAGGGTTTTACCGATTATAACATCGTATTTATCATGGACAAAACTTCCTCGCCAAGCACACGTGATTTTTCATCTGCATCTTCCAGGGATGTCCCTTTTATGCCATAGTAAAATTTGACCTTTGGTTCTGTACCTGACGGTCTTACACAGAGCCATGCATCATCTGTCAGATCGTAGTACAGGACATTGGATGACGGCAGGCCGGTAGGTGTCACCTCTCCTGTTGATATATCTTTGATAATATCTGCCTGATAGTCTCTTGCCTTCAGAACTCTGTATCCGCCTACTTCCATCGGAGGATTCTTCCGCAGCGTCTCCAGTATCTCCTGAATCTTCTGGAGTCCTTCGATACCCTTTAGCGTGATGGACTGGATAGAGTCTTTGTAGTACCCGTACCGCTCATACATGTCCACCATCGCATCCCAGAGCGTCATACCCTTGGTCTTGTAGTATGCGGCGGCCTCGCACAGTGCCATAGTGGCAACGATCGCGTCCTTGTCCCTGGCATGTGTGCCAATCAGGCAGCCATAGCTTTCCTCGAACCCGAACAGGTACTGCCCTTTTCCGGTCGTCTCGAATCCGAGTATCTGCTGTCCGATATATTTAAATCCGGTCAGGACTTCTATCAGTCCCACATCGTAGCCTTTTGCAATCGCGTCGGCCATGTTGGATGTGACAATCGTCTTAATAAGGTATCCGTCCTCCGGGAGCTTTCCTTCTGCCGCCTTTCTCTGACCAAGCTCGTAATCCGCAAGGAGACAGCCTGACATATTTCCTGTAAGCACCTTGTACTCGCCTGATTTTGCGTCTTTGACATACACCCCGAGACGATCCGCATCCGGGTCTGTAGCAAGTACAAGATCTGCGTCCACCTCACGGGCCAGCTTTAGACCAAGGGTAAATGCCTCTTCCGCCTCCGGATTCGGGTAAGAGACGGTAGGGAATTCTCCGTCTGGAAGTTCCTGTTCTTTGACAATATAGACATTTTTGAATCCAAGTTCCTTCAATATCCTTCTTGCCGGTATATTTCCTGTTCCGTGGAGAGGGCTGTACACAATTTTCAGCTCGCTTCCCATCTTATCAATAGCGTCCTGATGGATGACCTGCTTCTTAAGCTCGGCGATGTAACCGTCATCCACGGCCGTTCCAATGACTTCGTACATTCCGGCTGCCTTCGCATCTTCAAGGCTCATCGTCTTCACTGTATTGTAGTCGGCGACTGCCTCTACCTCGTCCATAATTCCTTTGTCATGAGGCGGTGTAATCTGGGCGCCATCTTCCCAATATACTTTGTATCCGTTATATTCCGGCGGATTGTGGCTGGCTGTGATATTGATGCCAGCGATACAGCCAAGGGTCCGCACGGCGTATGACAATTCTGGTGTCGGGCGGAGCGATTCAAAGACATATGCCTTGATGCCGTTAGCGGCAAGGCAGAGGGCTGCTTCATCTGCAAATTCCGGTGACATGCGTCTGGAATCGTATGCAACTGCAACTCCTCTGTCCTGTCCATTTTGTTTCATGATATAATTTGCAAGTCCTTGTGTGGCCTTCCTGACCGTATAGATATTCAGGCGGTTCGTTCCTGCTCCGATGATTCCTCTGAGACCTGCCGTACCGAACTCCAGGTCTTTATAGAAACGCTCTTTAATCTCGCTGTCATCTCCCTCAATTCCCTTCAGCTCTGCCTTTGTGCCTTCATCAAAATATGGATTTTCCAACCACTCCTTGTACTTTTCAAGATATCCCATACCTAAGTACCTCCTGTCTCTTATATGCTTCATATTATACAACAGGATTCTATAAATGGAAAGAAAATATATTCTCCAAAAACCGCTTCTTTTCCTCTGTCTGCCTGATAGCCACGTTCAACTTCTCTATGCTTTTAACTGATATCCATGCTTTGTTCGAGTGATAGTAGGAATCTGCGATTTTCCAGAACTTTTCCGGATATATGAGCCGGTTTTTTATATACTCTGTCTCCCCGGAGGATAACGGGCGTATGGCGGAATAGGCGTTAAGCATATTGTCACCGAGTCTCTCCTTCCAGCCGTGCTTTTCCATGACTTTCCTTAGAAAATAATACAGATCTTCTACCTGGATATCTATTTTGAATTTGTCAAAATTTGTCGTGGCAATCCGGAGCGGCTCCCTGTTCATATGTCCTCCGTGTCCTTTGTAGTCAGGTCCCCTCGATACACTTCTGCCGGTTATTCCTCCCTGCGCTGTCTCGACGGGCACGGCAGTGCCTGAAAGTATAAGTATGTTATGATAATTATACTCGCCATGTGTCATGCATCTCTGTTCTATGCTGTCCCGGTACAGCGCGTCATAATCGGAGTGTTCCAATTCTTCCAGCGCAAGATCTGCCCACTGGTACATCTGGTCAAAATATTTTAAAAACGCAAATTCAAATTCGCCCTTTGGAGAGAGGCCTCTCATGAACCTCCGTACCTTTTTCAGTTCGCGGTTATGGCGGATATACTCTTCTCCAAGGTGCGTACCTGCCGGCGCCCCCTCTTCCAGCCCACGGGACATAACGGTGTGAAGCTTGGCGAGGTTACCCGATGCCGCCAGCAGCTCTGCCGGTTTGCGTATGTCACATTCCCGCCCCTGATACCACTGCTTCAGTATATATTTGTTTCCGTCCTCTGCCGCGCTGACGTATTCGCCGTTCTTGTTCGGAAGAATCTCGTCGGTCCATTCATATCCCTGTTCCTTCAGATAGCCATACAGATTGCAAAGAGCAGGGATACGTTTCTCAGAAGACGTCACCTCCCGGAGCAGCAGAAGCCCCTGCCGCGTGTCGCATAAAATAGCACCCCTTGTCTTACGGGTGCCGGTGACATCTATATTATATTGGTCTAATACATTTAGCTCATATTCTTGCATAACATTCCCCTGCACTTTATATAACATATTCTTTCTAACGTATGATTAAGAATAACGGAATATGCAAAAGGGACAGGGTAAAAATGA
>NZ_KQ236748.1:33485-47652 GCF_001185345.1 Dorea sp. D27
AGGGTAAAATGAATTGGGGACGGTTAGGTTTTTTACGTTTTCCTCCGTCCCCAATTCATTTTTACCCTGTCCCTTTTTCGTTTAATTCTGTCCCCAAACGATTCAGCAGCTCTTTTTTTGTGTTTAACTCTGGTTTTTCTATCACGAGAACAAGCAGCTCATTTAATTTTTCTCCTATCTCTTTCCCCGGTCTCATTCCTGCTTCTATCAGGTCTTTTCCGGTCACTGCCAGCTCTTTCAGTGACACGCATTGTCCTGTTTCTACTATATTCCGGTACAAGTCTTCTATCTCGTTCAGGTTTGACATCTTTTCTTTTCTGAGATACGAGCTCTGGGCCAGCACATCCGCTTTCCTTACCTCCATATAATATGGAAACAATTCTTCACTGATGATATTCATCGCCCTGCGTACATTCTTAGCTCTGGCAGGCATCCGGTAATCGTGATAGTATACGAGCTTAGTCACCTTGTAAAGCGTATCGTTGTCAAACTTCAGCCTTTTCAACACATTTCTGGCTATATTCTCACTTCCCACTGCATGTTTTTTGAAATGAGCTGCCCCGTTGGCGTCTACTGTTTTAAAATCGGGTTTTCCTGTGTCATGCAAGAGCATGGTAAGTCTCAATATTTTATCTGGCCTGACGTTCATCATTGCATGTAGGGTATGAACTCCTACATTGTACATATGATGTGGCGTCTCCTGTTCTGTCTCCATCATACGGTCAAACTCTGGCAGGAACACCTTAGTAATTCCAAGTTCATAGGCCGTGTATAAGAGTTCCGGCCGATTTGATGTCACCGTTTTGACAAGCTCAGTCTGTATCCGCTCCGCACTAATGTTATGCAATGAATGAGCCAGCCGGCGCATCCCTTTTTTCGTCCCATTCTCGATATCAAATCCAAGCTGGGCGGCAAAACGGACTCCTCTCAGTATTCGCAGGGCATCTTCCGAAAACCTTTCTTCTGCATCACCGACGCAGCGAATCAGATGCCGATCCAAATCCTCCATGCCACCAAAAATATCTATCAGCCCATCTTTTTTATTATATGCCATGGCATTGATAGTAAAATCCCTCCGCAGCAAATCCTCTTTCAGGCTTCTTGTAAACGTAACTTCCCTGGGGTGCCTGTTGTCCTCATACTCTCCATCAATTCTGTAAGTTGTAACCTCAAATCCCTCATGCTCTATTAATACAGTAACCGTACCATGTTCTATGCCCGTATCAAATGTCCGGGGAAATATTTTCTTAGTCTCCTCCGGCATGGCGGACGTGGTGATGTCCCAGTCTTCCGGCATCCTTCCAAGAATTGTGTCTCTGACACACCCACCCACCGCATACGCTTCAAACCCGTGTGCCTGCAGTGCAGTTATAATACTATCAACTTTAGAAGGCAGTTCAATTTTTAAATCAGACAATACAATAACCTCCCCTATAATTAACATAATAATATCATACTCTTTTCACATCATCTTCTGCAACACAAATTTTCCTGTATCCGATTAGGAAACGCTTGTTGGGGACGGAGGTTTTTTTAAATTTCCTCCGTCCCCAATTCGTTTTACCCTGTCCCCAATTAAAATAGCCATGTCCCATTTTCGTTATCCGGTTCCTTTTATTTCTTTTCTAAGATAGGCCTGAATCTCATCCGCATCCTTTTTAGATATTCCAAGTGATTTCATAAGTACTTCCCCAAATAACCTACGCGTGTCTATGTATTCCAATATTTCTTCTTCCGGTACGCCAAGCTGCCACTGCATATCAAATAGTACTTCCCTGGCTATTCTCAGATTATTCCAACGTGTATCTTCGGAAACATCTTCAAACACATCTCTGTTGTCCATTTTATGAAAAGCCAGAAATGCTTTTTTCGTCTGAAATCTTTTTTCTTTTACAGCAAATGCATTTTCACTAAGAATATCTTCTTTTCCATAATAATATTCATAGAAGCTGCAAAACTTATATTTCAGTAGTTTATTCAAATCTCTGTCATTCAAGGGATTAAGATGTATATATCTCAGACAGTTCCAAAAATATTCCTCTTCTTCTATGCACTGGCTTCTGAATCGGTCTTGAAAAACATATCCTATGCGGTTATTTTTGAAATTATAATAATGGGCATATGCGGCTAAGACTTTAGCCATAAATGATGAGAGTTCCTGAATCTCTGTTTTGACTAATAGATGAATGTGATTTGGCATAATGCAGTAAGCGTATACTGCCACATCAAACTGGGATAGATTATCCCTCAGCAGATTTATAAACCTGCTTTTCTCTCTACTTTCCTCAAATATTGCGTTACGGTTTAGACCTCGTGCCATAATATGGTACAATCCCGTTACACTTTCTCTTCTGGGTTTTCTTGGCATAAAAATACCTCCCTTTCCTTTTTAGGGGACAGGGTAAAATCAATTGGGGACAGGACTATTTTAATTTGGGACGGAGGTTTTTTAAAAAACCTCCGTCCCAAAATTAAAATTAATATGATTTTCCCCAGTATGCCATGTGTTTTGCTGGTTTTCCACACCAGATGCACTTATCGGATATCATCTCTTCATCCTCGATTAGGCAGCGGGTTGCGGCACCGCCTGTTGCGTATTTTACTTCTCCTTCGCACTCTGGATCTCCACACCAGCATGCTTTAACAAATCCACGGTTAGCTTTAAACTTTTCAACCATTTCATCCATAGTAACAGCTGTGTCGATATGGCTGTTCAGGAAGTTAACCGCTCTGTTGTACATGTCTTCCTGTATTGTCTCTAAGATTTCACGCAGCTTTATTGCAATTTCATCCAGTGATACGATAATCTTTTCACGGTTATCACGTCGTACTACGACGACCTGATTATTTTCTATATCCTTTGGCCCTATTTCAATTCTTGTAGGTATACCGAGCATTTCCTGTTCGGAGAATTTCCATCCTGGGCTCTTATCGGAATCGTCGATTTTCACTCTGTATCCAGCCTTTTTCAGCTCGTCGAAAAGCGCATGTGCTCTGTCAAGCACGCCTTCCTTATGCTGTGCAATTGGAATGATTCTACATTCTACAGGCGCGACATGTGGCGGAAGTACGAGTCCGCTGTCATCGCCATGAACCATGATGATGGCACCGATACTTCTTGTTGACCATCCCCATGAAGTCTCATATGCGCTGTGCAGCTGGTTATTCTTATCTACATATTTAATATCAAATGCATCAGGGAAGCCGCTCCCGAAGAAATGGCTTGTCGCTGACTGGAGTGCTTTTCCGTCATGCATAAGCGCTTCAATCGTATATGTGTCCTGTGCCCCTGCAAATTTTTCATGTTCTGCTTTTCTTCCTGATACGAAAGGAATTGCAAGCGTCTCTTTATAGCAATCTTCATACACATGGAACATCTGAATCGTACGTTCCTCAGCTTCTTCGTAAGTCGCATGAAGGGTATGTCCTTCCTGCCATAAAAACTCTCTAGACCTGAGGAATGGTCTTGTTGTCTTTTCCCACCGAAGTACGGAATTCCACTGATTCCAAACCTTTGGGAGGTCCCTGTATGACTGGACGGTCTTGGACCACAAATCACAGAATAATGTTTCAGATGTCGGGCGGATACAAAGCCTTTCCTGAAGTCTCTCCATACCTCCGTGTGTAACCCACGCAACTTCAGGTGCAAATCCCTCTACATGGTCAGCCTCTTTTTCCAGAAGGTTCTCAGGAATCAGTGTTGGAAGGTATACGTTTTCTACACCAGTCTCTTTAAAACGTTTGTCCAAGTCCGCCTGAATCAGTTCCCAGATGGCATATCCATTCGGCAGGTAGTTAAGACATCCCTTTACGCTAGAATAATCGCAAAGCTCGGCCTCCCGTACGACATCTGTGTACCATTGCGCAAAATCCTCATCACGTGGTGTGATATTCTCTACTAATTTCTTTTCATTTGCCATGTTTCTCTTCTCCTTTTTTCCGCAGGGCCCTTGCCCCACTTATTTTATTTTCGCAGGGAAACAAAAAACGCCGGGCCTTTCGCTCCCCTGAAAAAGGGACCGAAAAGCTCGGCGGTACCACCCTAGTTAACTGCGACCCTTTCGCAGCTCTCTCTGTTCACCATTAACGCTGATGTAACGCTGTGCTTTCGCACAGTGGCTCCAAGGTAGGTTCATCACATTTCAAAACAAGAGTCTTTCAGCACCACGGACTCTCTCTCTGTAGAATTTCCACTGCAACTACTATTCCTTTTCATCGCCAATTCTGCCTTGTGCAACAATCATTGCCAGCAAATATTTAGTTAAACGTAATTGTACTTTAGCAAAGCACATTTGTCAAGCAAAACTTAAACCGATTCTATCTATTATCTCAGTAAAATGTACACGAAAAATGCAACGTACGCCAGCAGGAACAATACGCCTTCCGCCTTTTTGATTTCATGCTTGCTGATTGCCGCTATATAAACGATTATGCTGGCGGCCACGAGAATGAGGGTATCATACACCGCAGTAACATCGAGCTTTATAGGCGTTATCACAGAAGATATGCCCAATATTAGCAGGATATTAAATATATTCGAGCCTACAACATTGCCCACCGCAAGGTCATTTTCTCCTTTTCCGGCAGCCACCATAGATGTCACCAGTTCCGGCAGCGAAGTACCTAAAGCGACGATGGTAAGTCCTATAAATGTCTGGCTTAACCCAAAATCAACCGCTATGCTTGTCGCGCTGTCTACTACCAGGTCTCCTCCCCATATGATGCCGGCCAGACCTATCACGATATAAATTCCGCTTTTTAACGGACTCATCATTTTATAGTCTTCCTCACACACGGTAATTTCATTCCTGGACTTCAGCGCCGACCGAACCGTGGCAACAAGAAATACAACAAACAGAGCCAACAAGAAAATACCGCTCCATCTTCCCAGGATAAATATCTGATTCCCTTTCCAGACTTTTGTAATTGAAAAATCCGAGTTCAAAAGAAGCAAGATCAACGTAATAAATATCGAAAAAGGAAATTCTTTCCTCAGAAGCGACCACTTTGCACGCACCGGCTGAATAAGTGCACAGCACCCGAGGACAACAAGGAGATTAAAAATATTTGATCCAAGCACATTGCTTACGGCAAGGTCATTGTTCCCTTTTATGGCGGCCGTCACGCTGACAGATAATTCCGGCATGCTTGTCCCGAAGGCGACAACTGTCAAACCGATAATGATAGTTGGGATTTTGAGAATCTTCGCCACGCTCGAACTCCCGTCCACGAACAAATCTGCTCCTTTTATCAATAATAAAAAGCCTAGTATCAGCATTAAATACTCCATTAAATTATCCTCTTTTGCTCAATATATTTGCATATTTTTATGCACTATGTTTAAATGATAAGAGCCTATTCAAGCAAAGTCAAGGAGATTTCTTTAATGAAAACAAATAGTTTAGATATATTATTTGAAGATAAATATATAATCGTATGTGAAAAACCGCATGGAGTCGCCACACAGAGCAAAAATACCGCCGTGCCCGATATGGAAAGCATGCTGAAGGCACATATCTTCTCAAGCAGACCGCAAAACGGAGAACCCTACCTTGCCATAATACACCGGCTGGATCAGCCGGTGAAGGGGATACTCGTATTTGCAAAAACATCTTTTGCAGCCCGGGTGCTGAACCGGCAGCTGCAAGAGCATCATTTTGAAAAATATTACAGGGCACTGGTAGACGGTACCCCTCCGAGCAAAGAAGGCACGTTGGAAAACTACATGCTGAAAGATGGACGGACCAACACATCTTCCATCTGTACACCAAAAGACCCCGGCGCAAAACTCGCTAGGTTACATTATAAAATTGTGGAAGAGGGACAGTGCTATTTCAAAAAGGGACACCCTGAAACGAGTTGGGGACGGGGGAAATCTCAATTTCCCCCGTCCCCAACCGAGCTGGATATCCGTCTGGACACGGGCAGACACCATCAAATACGTGTTCAGCTGGCTAATTTAGGCTGTCCCATAATAGGAGACACAAAATATAACCCGAATGCAGTGAGCACTGGAGAATGGCGGCAAATACAGCTTTGTGCATATAAGCTTAACTTCAGGCATCCCCGGACAGGTAGCAAGATGGAATTCTGCCTATTATAGGGACAGGGGTATTCCAAAAAGGGACACGTTAAAACGAATTGGGGACGGGGGAAATCTCAATTTCCCCCGTCCCCAATTTCCTCCGCCTAAAAAGGACATCCCTGCAAGGATGTCCTTTTGCCGTCTCTCGAATCTCAATGACCACCTGGTCCTATGCTTCCACCACACCTGGCTCAGCAGCCGGTTCTTCCTGTAACGCTTCTTCGTATCTTTCGAGGATGATACTTTGAATGCGTTCCCTTGTTCCTGAGTTGATTGGATGCGCAATATCCCGATATTCGCCGTCTAATGCTTTTTTGCTGGGCATAGCAATAAAGAGTCCTTTTTCTCCCTCGATGACTTTAATGTCGTGTACTACGAATTCCTCATCCATAGTAATTGAAACTACCGCTTTAAGCTTACCCTCTTTTGCTACTTTACGTACGCGTACATCTGTGATTTGCATTTTTTCAAGCCCCTTTCTGTCAGCCGTGCACTATAGTGCATACCTCTCGTTCTTTTCCACGACTACCTTCACACCGTTCTCACCAACGTGGCGCGTATTTGCTCTGATTGTGTCACGACTTTCTACAATACAGTTTTCAATGTACGTATTGTCCCCGAGATATACGTCGTTCAGAATTATAGAATTCTTAATCACGCAATTGTTCCCCACAAATGTCTTCTTGAACAAGATGGAATTTTCCACTGTCCCGTTGATGATACTTCCGCTTGCTACAAGGCTGTTCTTAACAACTGAACCCGGATTATATTTTGCGGGCGGCAAATCGCTGACCTTGGAAAAAATATCCGGATGTTCCTTGAAAAAGTAATTTCTTACTTCCGGCTTCAGGAAATCCATGTTTGTGCGGTAATAAGCATCCACTGTGGAAATGTTGCTCCAGTAATCTTTTATCTTATAACCGTATATCTTTTTCAGATTCTTATATCTGATAAGAATGTCGGTTACAAAATCGTGCCTCTCCTCTTCTGCGCAGTGCTCAATCAAATCAATCAGCTGTCGTCTTCTGATTACATAGATTCCGGTTGATATCGTATTTGAATTAGCCACCATCGGCTTCTCTTCAAATTCTTCAATACGCATAGACTCATTCATCTTAACAGTACCGAACCTGCTCGCGTCCTCTCCTGCCTCCAGGTCCTTGCACACCACGGTAATATCTGCTTTCTTGGCAATATGGTATTCCAGCACCTTGTTATAATCCATCTTATAAACCGCGTCACCGGAAGTAATAATCACGTAGGGTTCATGACATCTCTTAAGAAAATCCAGGTTCTGGTATATAGCGTCGGCCGTCCCTCTGTACCAGTACCCATTGTCCGCGGTTATCGTTGGCGTAAATACATACAATCCTCCCTGCTTTCTACCAAAATCCCACCATTTGGAAGAATTCAGATGCTCATTCAGAGAACGGGCATTATACTGAGTCAATACCGCCACTTTCTGAATATGCGAATTGGACATATTGCTGAGTGCAAAGTCAATCGCCCTGTAGCTGCCTGCGACAGGCATCGCCGCCACCGCACGCTTATGGGTAAGTTCCCGCATCTTGTTGCTGTTGCCACCTGCTAAAATAAGACCTACTGCTCTCATACTCGTTCACCTGCCTTTATCAATGTTTCTCCGCTCTCAAGTATTCCGTCCGGGTAGTCTTCCTTAGATGTAACACCGCTTATGGCAGTATTCTTTCCAATCTGGACCCCTCCAGGTATCTCCGAGTTCTCGCCAATGGTCACAAGACCAAACGAATAGACCGCCGGCTTCAGCTTGTTAGGCACTTCCGATCCGATTCCAAGCGTAACATTGTCTCCGACCTTCACGCTCTCTGCAATAATAGACTTATCGATTACACAGCCGCTTCCGATTGCCACATCTTTCATAATAATAGAGTCTCTCACGACCGTTCCAGGACCGATAGTTACTCCCGATCCAATTACACAATTATGTATCTCTCCATATATCTCCGAGCCGTCACCGATGATGCTCCTCTCAATCACCGCGTCTCCTGACACATACTGCGGAGGGATAATATCACTGTTTGTGTATATTTTCCAGAATTCTTCATATAAATTAAACTCAGGGATTATATCTATCAGCTCCATGTTCGCTTCCCAATAGGAGCCGAGCGTGCCTACGTCCTTCCAGTATCCGTTGTACTCATATGCGAAGAGACGGTCCTCCCTGTCGTGGCAGTATGGTATGATATGCTTTCCAAAATCACACCCCGGCTCGTCCTGAAGTGCAAGGAGCGCCTCCTTCAGCACCGGCCAGCTGAATATGTAGATACCCATGGAAGCCAGATTGCTCTTCGGCTCAGGCGGCTTCTCCTGGAATTCCGTAATACGGCCTTCCTCGTCCGTGATTACAATTCCAAAACGGTTCGCTTCCTCCATAGGCACCGGCATGGCAGCAATTGTGACGTCTGCTTTATTTTCCTTGTGGTAATCAAGCATAACCTCATAGTCCATCTTATAGATGTGGTCACCCGACAGAATCAATACGTAATCAGGATTAAACGTGTCCATATAATCCAGATTCTGGTAAATGGCATTGGCCGTACCGGTATACCATTCACTGCTATTGCTTTTCTCATATGGCGGAAGTATGGTTACACCGCCGATATTACGGTCCAAATCCCACGGAATACCAATTCCGATATGTGTATTCAGTCGTAACGGCTGATATTGCGTTAGCACTCCTACAGTATCGATTCCTGAGTTAATGCAGTTGCTGAGCGGGAAGTCAATAATCCTGTATTTACCTCCAAAAGCAACGGCTGGCTTGGCCACTTTTGCCGTAAGGACTCCCAACCTGCTGCCTTGTCCTCCTGCCAGCAACATTGCTATCATCTCTTTCTTAATCATGTCATCACCCCTTCTCAGTAATTCGTTGCTCACATTATACCATAATTTTCATTTTGAGTGAACAACATTTACAAAAAATTGAATTTTCTATGAACTTTTTATTAATTTATTACAAAAAAATACGGCTTGGTTTTTTTTGCATATATGTTTATAATAATATGAATAGGGATATACTTTTATTCCAATTTTTGGCCCTTATGTAGAATTTTATAAAACAGGAAGGTATCTTATGTATAAAATCAATTTTGAACAACCGGTACACGTACATTTTATCGGCATCGGCGGCATCAGCATGAGCGGTCTTGCGGAAATACTCATCAAAGAAGGGTTTACCGTCTCAGGCTCAGACAATAAAGAGTCCGCACTGACAGACCACCTCAGCAGCCTGGGCGCCACCATTTGCTATGGACAGAAAGCTTCTAATATAATAGACGGAATAGATGTGGCGGTATATACGGCCGCCATACATGAAGACAACGAAGAATATATGGCAGCGGTGCAGAAAGGGCTTCCTATGCTCAGCCGTGCAGAACTGCTCGGACAGCTCATGACCAATTATGACGTCCCGATTGCCATCTCCGGTACCCACGGTAAGACGACGACAACTTCCATGCTTTCCCATATACTCCTCGCGGGAGAGCTGGATCCGACCATATCTGTCGGCGGTATCTTGAAAGCAATCGGCGGCAATATAAAAGTCGGAACATCGGGACTGTTTGTAACGGAAGCCTGTGAGTACACGAACAGCTTTCTTCATTTTCATCCTATGATAAGCGTCATACTGAACATCGACGAGGATCATCTTGATTTCTTCAAGGACCTGGATGACATTCGTAGTTCTTTCCGCCGCTTTGCAGAACTTCTGCCTTCCGGCGGAACATTAGTCATCAACGGAGAGATTGATAATCTCGAAGAAATCACAGCAGGCCTGCCATGCCGTATCGTTACTTACGGTCCCGGACACGATGTGAACTACAGCGCATCTAATATCACATACGATGAGAAAGGCGAAGCATCCTTCGACCTCGTGAAAGACGGCGAATTCATGGAGCGTATACAGCTCTCTGTAAATGGAGACCACAATGTGTCTAACGCCCTCGCAGCGATTGCCGTCGCGGACACTCTGTCTGTTCCGCTCTCCGATATATGCCGGGGATTAAAAGAATTTACAGGGACAAAACGCAGGTTCGAGCACAAAGGGGAAAAGAACGGCTTTACAGTCATTGACGACTATGCCCATCATCCGACCGAGATCAAAGCCTCACTTACCGCCGCAGCACACTATCCGCACAAGGAACTCTGGTGCGTATTCCAGCCGCACACCTACACAAGGACAAAGGCTTTGTTCCCCGATTTTATAGATGCCCTCACACTTGCAGACCACGTTGTACTGGCAGATATATACGCAGCCAGAGAGACAGACACTCTCGGAATATCGTCCCGGGATATAGCAGATGCCCTAAAGGAAAATAATTGTGACGCTTACTATTTCTCTACATTTGAAGAGATAGAAGACTTTTGCCTGGCAAAGTGTCATAAAGGGGATTTGTTGATAACTATGGGAGCAGGAGATGTTGTAAATATTGGGGAAAGTATACTTAAGAAATAGGTTATCCACACTTTCCACACAATTTTATCAACAAAAAACTCCTTTTTTGCCTTAGAAATTACTTTTTTGCCTGTCCTTCTAATGCTATAATATGTCTACGTAACACTTAATCATGAGGGAGGACTGGCGTAAAGTTATGAAGAAGCTGACATTGACCAATCACGCACAAGAGAAGACAACCGTACTGGAAAATGAATTTATCGACCATTATATGGCCGAGGCGAACGGAGAATATGTGAAGGTATATCTTCTTCTGCTGCGCCACCTGAATAATTCCGAAGGCAGCCTGAGCGTAACTCAGATTGCTGATATTCTTGATGACACGGAGAAAGATGTTATCAGGGCACTTAATTATTGGAAAAAACAAGGACTGCTTGACTATGATACCGGAGAACTGGGGTCCGCCCCCTCCACGGAGAAGGCAGCCGAAAGAACCTCCGTCGCTGCTCCTGATACCCCAGAGCCAGCCAGCGGACCAGCCGCGCCTGATACATCGGCAGCCGCCCAGAATATACAGCCGTACCGCAACCGTAAGGAGCGGGAGGAGTTCAAGGAACTTTTATTTGTCGCGGAACAGTATCTGGGTAAGACGCTATCCGCAACCGACATTGATACCATTACTTATTTCTATGACACGCTGCATATGTCTACGGATTTGATTGAATATCTCATAGAGTATTGTGTGGAAAACGGACACAGGAGCATGCATTACATACAGAAGGTCGCGCTGTCATGGGCTGAGCAGAAGATTGCCACGGTCGCAGAGGCCAAGGCCAGCACTATACTTTATAACAAGAACTGCTATTCCGTACTGAATGCCTACGGAATCAAAGGCCGCGTGCCGGCCTCATCTGAGATTGCCTTTATCCGCAGGTGGAATGAAGAATATGGCTTTTCACTCGAACTCATTCTCGAGGCGTGCAGCCGCACGATGAGTACAATACACCAGCCAAGCTTCGACTACACCGAGTCCATATTGAAAAGCTGGCTTGCAAAAGGTGTCAGGCATCTAAAAGATGTGGAAGCCCTCGATGCGGAATATCTGCTCGAAAAGGAGCGGAAAAAGAAGAAGGATATAAAGGCTGCCGCACCATCCGGCAGCACGAACAACAAGTTCAATAATTTTGAAGGACGCAATTATGATATGAACGACCTGGAACGCAAGCTCGTCCAGTAAAAAACAAGATAAAGGAGACTGCTGACATGGCTCTTTCGAATTCCCAGTACGAATTTTTAATGCGCATATATGAGCAGAAACAGCTGGATAACGAAAGCCGTCTGCGCAGGCGGTACGAAGATGTATATCGCAGAATTCCGGAGTTGGAGGAGATAGATCATTCTATCTCCGCTTTTAGTGTCTCACAGGCCCGCAAACTGCTGGAGGGGGACAACCTGGCCCTCTCCTCCCTTAAGGACAATATAACCCGGCTTTCCGCCAGAAAATTACAGCTGTTAAAGGATAACGGATACCCGGAAAACTATCTGGAACTGCACTACACGTGCCCGGACTGCAAAGATACCGGCTATATAGGCAGCCGAAAATGCCACTGCTTCCAAAAGGCTATCGTAGACCTGTTGTACACACAGTCCAATCTACAGGAAATACTGGAAAAAGAGAATTTTTCTACTTTCTGTCTCGACTATTATTCATACAACCACATAGATCCCGTAAAGGGACGTTCTTCCCGGGAAGCTATCGACACTGCCCTGAAGGCGTGCCATGAATTTGTGGATACATTTTCCTCAGAGTTTCGAAACATACTACTATATGGAGACACAGGAGTCGGTAAGACATTTCTTACGCATTGTGTCGCAAAAGAGTTGATTGATGCTTCATTTTCTGTTATATATTTTACAGCGGCCCAGCTATTTGACGTATTCGCCAGAAATACATTCGGAAAAAAGGAAGAAGCAAAAGATGATTCTTTTGAACATATCTACAGCTGCGACCTGCTCATTATCGATGACCTTGGAACCGAACTGCCAAACTCGTTTACGATATCGCAGCTGTTCGTATGCCTGAACGAAAGAATACTGCGGCAGAAATCGACAATGATTTCGACAAATCTTGCACTCGAAGATATGAAATCCATTTATTCCGAACGGACATTTTCACGCCTGAGCAGCAATTTTACTATGCTCCGGCTTACCGGTGACGATATAAGAATTCAAAAAAAATTATTAAACCTAGGAGGTACAAAGGATGTTACGCCGTAACGAACGTAATTTGGAAAATATACCGGTGGGGGCTCTCGGTATCGTAGCTCTCGACGGCTGTAAAGAAATGGGAAAAAGGGTCGACGACTATATCGTGAAATGGCGCCGTGAAGACGGGCCTGAATACAAAAATGACATCGTATTCAATGGATATGAGCGCGACACTTATCTTGTCAATGCCAAAGTACCACGTTTTGGATCCGGCGAGGCCAAAGGTATCCTCGGCGAATCCGTCCGCGGAAGAGACTTGTACCTTATGGTTGACGTTTGTAATTACAGCCTCACCTATTCGCTGACCGGGCATATGAACCATATGTCACCGGACGACCATTATCAGAATCTGAAAAGGGTCATAGCGGCAATAGGAGGCAAGGGACGGCGCATCAACGTCATCATGCCATTCCTGTATGAAAGCCGGCAGCACAAACGGAGCGGCCGGGAATCACTGGACTGCGCGCTGGCGCTCCAGGAGCTTGTCAGGATGGGGGTAGACAATATCATAACATTTGATGCCCACGACCCGAGAGTTCAGAACGCCATCCCATTAAGCGGTTTTGAGACTGTCCGTCCGACGTACCAGTTTATCAAAGGTCTGCTGCGCCATTTCAAAGACCTTCAGATTGACAGCGGGCACATGATGGCCATCAGTCCCGATGAAGGTGCGACAGAGAGGGCGATTTATCTTGCTAATGTTCTGAATCTCGATATGGGCATGTTTTACAAACGCCGCGACTATACAAAGATAGTGAATGGCCGTAATCCAATCGTGGCACATGAGTTCCTCGGCTCTTCTGTAGAGGGAAAAGATGTGATTATCCTCGATGATATGATATCTTCAGGCGACAGTATCCTGGATGTGGCAAGGCAGCTGAAGCAGAGGAAGGCAAAAAGAATCTTTGCCGCAGCCACCTTCGGGCTCTTCACGAATGGGATGGACAAGTTTGACAAAGCTTATGAAGATGGACTCTTTGACGCCATCCTGACGACCAACCTAATCTACCAGACACCGGAACTGCTGGAGAAGCCATACTACATCAGCTGTGATATGAGCAAATATATTGCCCTAATGATAGATACGCTGAACCATGACGGTTCTATCAGCAGCATTCTAGACCCGAACGAAAGGATACAGAATGTAATCCAGAAATATGGCCGCGGTGAAGACATATAATGTGAGTTTAAGTAAATTAGGACGCCGCTGGGGAGGCATGGAACATCTGCTCCGATGCGTCCGGGAACTGCGACTATCACACAGATTCCTATGCCTGTGGAATGTTCGCCGATAGCGGCTCACACCCCACGGGCCAAGGAATCTGGTGAGGATTCTCCGTCCCTCCCGCTTACACCTTCGCATCTGTCCCCTGTCTCCCCAG
>NZ_KQ236748.1:47711-64196 GCF_001185345.1 Dorea sp. D27
ATGGACAAGTTTGACAAAGCTTATGAAGATGGACTCTTTGACGCCATCCTGACGACCAACCTAATCTACCAGACACCGGAACTGCTGGAGAAGCCATACTACATCAGCTGTGATATGAGCAAATATATTGCCCTAATGATAGATACGCTGAACCATGACGGTTCTATCAGCAGCATTCTAGACCCGAACGAAAGGATACAGAATGTAATCCAGAAATATGGCCGCGGTGAAGACATATAATGTGAGTTTAAGTAAATTAGGACGCCGCTGGGGAGGCATGGAACATCTGCTCCGATGCGTCCGGGAACTGCGACTATCACACAGATTCCTATGCCTGTGGAATGTTCGCCGATAGCGGCTCACACCCCACGGGCCAAGGAATCTGGTGAGGATTCTCCGTCCCTCCCGCTTACACCTTCGCATCTGTCCCCTGTCTCCCCAGCGGCTATCTACTTTACTGGCACGGCGGGGATGGCTGTGTGACGCTGCTGGAGGCCGGAAGGAATTTATCTGTGCCGGTATATAAATAAAAAGGCTGAGCGAGTGAAAACCTTCGGCGAAATGGAATTATAATTATAATGAGAAAGAGCCGGTATCAGGTACAGGGCTGTTATGTGAGATAACATTCCTTGCCTGACTCCGGCTCTTCTTGCAGCAACGGCGTGCACGCCTCGCTGCAAACGTTTAACTACGATAATATACAACGTTCTAAACTGTATGTGCTGCTTACGTTAAGCTTGCTATCATTTGCCATCTAGCTGACGCAGCCAGCGTTCATCCGCTGGCCAGTAATGTTACACGGCCGCTCACGCCCTTGTTGGTAAAGTAGATAGCGTGCGGGGAGCCGGGTGGGAGATGCGCAGGTGTAAGCGGAAGAGGAGGAGAATCCTTTCCGTAGCCCTTATCCTGCGGGATGTAAGCCGCTATCGGCGCGCATTCCGCAGGGTTAGGGATACGTGAAATAGTCGGATCCTCGGACGCATCGAAGCATCTGCCACCCGGCTCCCCGCACGCCGCCCACTTTACTTAAACCCCCATTTTCCTTTTCAAATACGCCAGCGCTTCCCTTACATTCTCTTCCTTATCGGCATCATTCAGCCATTCAAGGGAAATGTATCCGTCGTAGCCTGTCTCATCGAGCGCCTCCAGAATACCGGACCAGTCACAGATACCGGCACCCACCGGCAAGTTATAGCAGGCGAGGCCATCTCCGTCACAGGCCCGCACATGCGTCAGCCTGCTGCCGTACTTATGGATGGCCCACGGAAGTATCTCCCGCTGGATAAATGCCTGCGCGGTACTGAACGATACGCTCATGTAATCCCCTTCCAGATGCTTCAGCATACGGAGCATCGTGTCTGTATGAGGCGTCATCGTGTTGTAGCGGTTTTCTATCCTGCATCGTATCCCCTCCCTGCGCGCGGTTTCTTCAGCACGTTTCATACCCGCGATAAAATTGCCCCAGTACGTCTCCCATTCAAAGTTATCGGGAAAATAAAGCCGGAACTTCGCGTCAAATCTCCACCCTTCCACGCTTCTCGTCTCACCGCCTGGAAGAACCATGTCAGGAAGGTTCAGATAATAGTATTCCGGCAGCGTCGCCGTTGTCCTCACCTTGATGTCTCCTTCCGGGCAGGGGGATACGAAGGAAACCGCGCCGGCACCGAGCTGCTTTGCCAGCCGGCAGACCCTTCCGAGGTTCTCTATCGCCTTGTCCTGCTCCTCGCGGCAGAGGCTTGCAAGACCTCCTATCATATTCTGGAACATACATACCTGTATCAGTTCAAGCCCGCTGCTATTTAACAGCCCTTTCATATGAGCGGTTGTCTTATCTGTCCAATATTCCACCAGCTCTCTCTCATCGTCAACCATGAGCTCTATCCCGTCAAATCCGGCCTCTGCAACCTTTCTTACCGCCTCATCATAGGGCGCGTGATAATCCGGTTCCATCAGAGTCCAGACTGTGCATCCAAATTTTACTGCCATATTATGTTCTCCTTTCACCGGTCATTTACGCATCAATCAGCGTCCTCAGATATTGCAGCGCTTCCGTACAATGTCTCGTCTTCTCCGAGTCGTGGGCCCACTCCAGAGACAGGTATCCGTCGTATCCGATATTCTTCAGCGACTTGATAACCGCCTCCCAGTCAGTATTGCCATAACCTACCGGAAGATTGTACGCCGCCAGACCGTCACCGTCCCGCATATGGACATGATACAGGCGTCTTCCATATTTATGGATGGACCATGGAAGGTACTCCCTCTGCAGATATGCCCAGACCGTGTCGAGATTTGCTCCGATATTGTCTTCTCCTACCTCCTCACAGAGACGTATCACCGAATCTGTATGAGGGGTCATCGTATTGGCATGGTTTTCAATTGCGAGCCTGAAGCCGTACTCCTTAGCCGTCCGCGTCACCTGGCGCACCGCGTCTACATGGCTTTCCCAGTACCGCTCCCAATCAAAGGGTTTCGGAAACTTATATTTCAGTTTTGTCTGAAATGTCTGCAGCGCGCGGATTCTCGGATCCACTCCCGGTACATTTATATAGTAATACTCCGGCAGATACGAATTGGGCGCCGTTATGACGTCCGGCCACGGGGATACAAAGTTCACGATGCTGCACCCTAAGTCTGCACTGATCTCACACCCCGCTTTAAAGGCATCTACAGAACGTCTTATCCTTTGTTCATCCAGGCTTGCCAGTCCATCCATCACGTTTTGAAACATGGCGAACTGGGATACTTCCAGCCCATAATGGCCCAGCATACGCTTAATTTCTTTTCTCTTTTCAGGTGTCCAATACCCTTTTATATCCTCAAAGTCCCGAAGGATGAGTTCTATCCCGTCGAACCCAAGTTCCCCGACAGAGCGGATTGCCCCTTCATATGGAGGATTATGGGCCGGCTCCGTCCACGTCCAGGCCGCACAGCCTACTTTCATTGCCATATCTTTACTCCTTTTTTCTATTCTTTGACTGCTCCCGACATGTTGTCCACAAAATAATTCTGTACGAGCGTAAATAAGAGTACCGCGGGAACAGCTATCAGCGTACAGGTCGCCATCATCCCGCCCCAGTCCGTGCTTCGCATGCCGACGAAGCTTTGCAGCCCGATGGGGAGCGTATATTTATCCGGCGTCGTGATAAGGTTCACGGCAAACATAAATTCCTGCCAGGCCTGTACGAATACATAGATTGCAGTACACACGATGCCGGGCATCCCAAGGGGAAGCAGAATCTTAAAGAATGCCTTCGTCGGGCCGGCACCATCTATACTGGCCGATTCAAATAATTCCTTCGGTATGCCCGTAAAGTGCCCTGTCATCAGAATCAGGGCGATAGGAATCCCGGTTATGGATGCAGTATACGTCAATATGAGCGAAGCGTAAGTGTTTTGAATTCCCATCATCCGATAAATCGTCATGAGCGGTACCATCATTGTGATTGTAGGCAGAACCTGCATAATATAGAGCAGGCTGGTCAGCATTTTTGCGGGGGCAAACTTGAAAAAACACATTGCATATGCCGCAAACGCCGCTATGACTACTGTGAGAAGCATGGTCAAAACCGTGACGATAAGACTGTTCTTCAAAAATGTAAGTACGTCATATTCACTGAATGCCGTAACATAATTATCTAATGTAAAAGACTCCGGAAACAGCTTCGGTGGATAAGTCAGTATCTCTTCTTTTGTCTTGAAGGAACTGATGATAATCCAATAGACCGGGAATATAATGATGCCTAGTGTAATGACGAGCGAAATGTACTGCAATATCTTAGTTGTCAGCTTTTTGTTCATGATGCCGTCTCCTTCCTGTACAATTTCCATACGGCCGCCCCTGCCCTGAATACCGCGAAGCAGAGCAGTATTATGACAAGCGCGATGACACTCAGCGCAGTTGCCTGTGCGAAATTAAAGTTCTGGAAACCGGACTGGCGGATGAGATACGGCAATGTTGTCGTGGCGCCGGCCGGCCCTCCATTTGTAAGTATATATATAATGGAAAAAGAATTAAAGGACCATACGAATAAAAGCATCGTACAGCGGCTGAGTATGGGGCCGATCCAGGGCAGCTTGATATAGCGGAAGGACTGCAGCGCGTTAGCGCCGTCCATCTTAGCCGCCTCTATATAGGAATCCGGCACGGCACTTAGCTTGGCATATGTCATCACTGCGACAAAGGGAGCTGTCCTCCATACATTTGCCATGATAACCATTGCCATCGCGAGCACCCCGTCAAAGAAGAAGGATGTGCCGTCCGCTATGAGCCCTGCCTTCTCCAGCAGGTAATAGATCATGCCGGTATCTGAAGAAAACAGCCATTTCCACACATATGCGGTCACTGATTCCGGTATGATCCACGGCATAAGTATAAAAGCCTTGATAAGGATATTACCCTTAATTTTAAAAGTCATGACAACCGCATAGAACATACCGAGCAGCATCGTCAGCCCGACACAGCCGATAATAAAGATAACTGTCAGCCGTATGGCACTCCATGTACCAGGATTGGACAGTACATCCCCGTAATTTTTTATGCCGACAAACCGAAGGTCCTTACCGTTCATGCTGTAGTTCGTAAAGCTGATTCCTATATTCAGCACAAACGGACAGAGCATAAACAGAAATATGAGAATAAAAAACGGGGTACTGTACAAATATGGCATGATGTTATTTAATTTTTTTCTCAAAGTCATCCTCTCCTGCCATAAGGGCCGTACGAGCGGCCCTCTCTGTTTTATTTATTATCGTCAATTACTTTTTGTATCGTATCGTCTGCCAGCTTTGCCGCGTCGGCAAGAGGTGTCTTATCGTCAAATGTAATCTGCTGGAATACAGGCAGGAACGCCGTGGTCATCTCGCTTCTCAGCTGGAAGCCTACCGGTGATATGGCAACGCCATACTCCATCAGATCCTGGAATGCAGGATAATAGCTCTTCTGCTCTTCTGTAAAATAATCTTCCGCATCTTTTCTTCCGCTCAAACCTGCTGTCATCTTACCCGCATTTTCTGGATCAGCCTTGTATTCCAGGAATTTAAATGCCATATCTTTATTTTTTGAGTTGGCAAAGACTCCAAGGTTCCAGCCGCTCATAAGTGCCACCTGGCTGCCGGAACCTTTCGGGAACGGCGCAGTTACAAGCTTGCTTCTCACATCATCATTTAAGGCGTCATACATCCATGCTCCCCCGATAGTACAGCCGGCACGTTCTGAATTGAGCGCTTCGTACATTGCCGTATCGTCCATGGTTGCCAGCGTGTCTCCATCAATCGTGGCGAAGATTTTTCTGACATTTTCAATCCATTTTTCTCCTGTGGCATTGTTGAGGTCTGCTTTCCAGTCCTCTCCGTCCTCTTTCACGAACGCTCCACCGTCCGTGAAGAGGAACAGCCCCATGAGCTGGCACGGAATTGCAGTTGAATTATAGCGCAGTGCCAGCGGAAGATAATCTTTTGCCTCCGCTTTCTGGCAGTAATCGATGAACTCGTCAATCGTGGCCGGTGGATTCTCAAAGCCGAGGTCTTTTAAGATGTCTGCGTTATAGATTGTCGTCTGCACATCGGCTACCTGAGGTATCGCATATACCGAATCATCCACTGTGTTCCTTTCAATGGCAGAGTCTATAAAATCATCGAACTTCAGAGTCTCCGACTTTTCTTCGTATTTGTCCAGCGGCTCCAGCACTCCGGCTCTTGCCATCTGCGCGACAAAGTCCGTCTCCACAAACACGGCGTCAAAGTCATCTCCGCCGCTGGCAGATACATTCATCAGCTTCTGATGGAGCTCAGCATATGGTGTCTCGACAAAGTTGACTTTTACGTTATACTTATCTTCAAAGCCTTTGATATTCTCGGTAATCAATCCACCGTCCGTGCCTTCCGTACTTCCGTCAATAAGAATGGTCAAAGTCTCTTTCCCATCTTTTTTGTCCTCTTTTGCACTTTCCTTCTTACCACACCCTGCCGCACATGCAGCGACCATAGTCATTATGAGCGCGGCACTGATCAGTTTCTTCCCTTTCATAATAAATCTCCTTTCCTTGTACCTCAGTTACTCTATGTCAATCCAGCAATTTTTTAAATTGCTTTCATAACATGCTTCCACTATCTTCGCCACATAATGACCCTGTTTAAAATCTGCGTACCGGTACGGGCTTCCCGGCTGTCGTACAGAGTGATAGAAATCCTTCAGAGAATTTGCCAGCGCATCTGTCCATCCTGCAGGATGACCGCCTGGCAGCGTGGCCTCTGCCGCGGCATACTCTGTCAGATATTTGCGGTCTGCGTATAACAGTTCATTTCCCTGTTCCCTCTTTCCTATAAGAAGTCTGTCCGGCCTTTCCTGTTCCCATTCCAACGATTCCTTATTTCCACTGATGAGAATTTTCATACCGTTCTTTTTTCCCGCACATACCTGGCTGATATTAAGCGTTCCTAACATGCCGTCATCCATCTTGAAAAGTATTGCGGCGGCATCCTCCGTCTCCACATTGACCCGCCTGCCTCCGCCTTCTTTCCTGCCTTCAGAAAATGTGCCCCCGCCCTCATGATGTATGCGTTCCGGGTATAGTGTAAAATATCTCGCATATACAGATGTAATCTTCCTGCCTGTTATAAACTGCAAAGCATCAAAGCAGTGAGATCCTATATCGCCTGTGGCTCTTGAATCACCTCCTGTTTCCTTGCCGATCCGCCAGTCGAAATCCGTCTCATACAGCAGCCAGTCCTGGAGATACTCGGCCTGTATGTGGCTTGTCCTGCCAAGCCTTCCCTCCTGTATCCGCCCCTTCATCTCATGAACCATCACATGATTGCGGTAATTAAAATTGACGGCTGAACAGATACCCTCAGCCTCTGCCATAGCCGCCAGCTCCCCCGCCTGTGATGGCTTTAGCGTAAGTGGCTTCTCGCTGTAGACATGGCAGCCATGTTCTATGGCAGCTTTGTTAATCTCATAGTGCAGATGGTTCGGAGAACAGTTGTGCAGGACGTCTATCTCCTCTTTCTCCAGCATCTCGTCGTAATCCGCGTAATAGCCGGAAACGCCATTTTCTTCACACCAGCTTCTGACAGAAGGGTTTGGGTCTGAAACTGCGGCAACTGCCACGTTCGGCAGTCTGCGGACTGCCTCCATATGCTGTCTTCCAATGAACCCCATGCCTGTTATCGCGGCTTTCAACACCTTCATATTTTTCCACCTCCTATAAACTGCGACAGATAATTACGGCTTGTGAGAAGTGCCTCTTTGACTCCTTCGGGAGAGTGCTCGTAAGCCTTGTCTTCTATCTCGATGCAGGCTGCCCCTCTGTAACCGATGTCGAGAAGTGCTGCTATATATCCGCCCCAATCTACATCTCCATGTCCCGGTATTCTAGGTGTCATGTACTGCAGCGGCGGTGCCATCACTCCCACGTCAGCCAGTCTGTCCTCATGTAGCTGGATATCTTTGTAGTGGACATGGAATATCTTGTCCCGGAACTCATAAATCGGGCGAATGTAGTCCATCTTCTGCCAGATAAAGTGTGACGGGTCATAATTCAGCCCGAGGTAATCGCTCGGCAGAATAGAAAAGAGCTGTCTCCATATTGCCGGCGTGGATGCCAGGTTTTTTCCGCCCGGCCACTCATCTGAAGTAAAAATCATCGGGCAGTTTTCTATCGCTATACGCACCTTTCTATCTTCTGCAATCCTTATGATAGGTTCCCACACCTTTTCAAACTCTTTCAAGTTGTCTTCAACGCTTCTGTCTGTCATCCTGCCGATAAATGTTGAAACCATATGAATCCCCAAGTCCGCGGACGCGCTTATAAGTCTTTTCAGGTGCCGGATTGCATATGCCCTCTTTTCGAGGTCCCCATCCATCATGTTCGGATAGTATGCAAGTGATGAGATTTCTACCCCCCTCTCCCTGCAATAGCCGAGCACATAATCTATCCGTGCATCATCCAGGCTGTCCGCATCGATATGCGTGACACCGGCATATCTCCGGTCGGCCCTGCCGCGTGGCCAGCAGGCCATCTCCACACAGGAAAAGCCATTCTGCCCGGCAAAGTCTACCACCTCCTCGAAGCTGAGCCCTTCAAGTGCTGCGCTTACAAATCCTTGTCTCATTTCTGTTCCCTTCTTTTTACGTAAATTTTTCATATTTTTTGTAAAATATTATGTTTTTATTATAACAATATTGACAGATATTTCAACATCTTTTATAATATTCGTATAATTGTTGTTTCGTTTCTCCTTTTTTTAGTATATTTTGCACAAATTCACGTAAAAATTTTACATATCCAGAAAGGAGTATCATGGGTTCTTACAAGAAAATTACTATTTCACAGATAGCGGAGGCCGCGCACGTCTCAGTGGCTACGGTCTCCAGGCTCATCAACAAGACGGGCTATGTCAAGCCCGAGACAAGGAAAAAAATACTGGATGCCATGGATGAGCTGGACTTTCATCAGAAAAACCCGGATGTAATCAAAAACACCAACTCTATCCTCGTATGTCTTCCGGATTTCCACAATCCATTCAACGGCGACGTCATAGACGGTATCCAGTCTGTAGCGCTGAGCCGGGGTTATCAGACATTTTATTACGAGGCGAAAGATTTTAAGAATGCGTTGACTGATTATGAAAACATCCTGAAGAAGCATCTTTTTTCTGGTATACTGCTCGTCCACAATGTGGTGGACCTGGAACTTCTGGACGACTTGCGCCTCCGTTATCCTGTAGTTATGTGTTCGGAGCACTGCGATAAGTCAAATGTATCCTTTGTCTCCATAGATGATAATATCGCGGCCCAGAACGCCATCAACTATCTCATCACTATCGGGCGTACCAAAATAGCGTTTATCAACAGTATGCTGAAAAACAACTACGCAAAGCATCGTGAAAAAGGAGTTCTGCATGCGCTGAAGCACGCGGGCCTAACGCTGAATCTGGACTGGATTGCCCATATCGCAGATATCAACTTTGACATGGCCGTATCTGCTGCTACGAGCATGTTGTCAATGGCGGAACGTCCGGACGCCTTTTTCTGCGTCTCTGACGTATATGCGGCGGCCGTCATCAAAGCGGCGAACGGGCTGCACCTGCGTGTGCCGGAGGATGTGGCAGTCATGGGCTTTGACAATATCAGCCTGTCAACCATGACCGTTCCTTCCCTCACGACAATCAGCCAGCCCAGCTTCCAGATTGGCCAGCAGTCGTGTGATATCCTCATCAACCAGATAGAAAATCCGGCCAGCGCAATCAAACACGTCATACTGAACACAGAACTTGTCATCCGTGATTCGACAGGACACCGGGCTGCTCAGGGGTCGGATAAATAAAAGCCGGAGCCAGACACGGGGATGTTAAGTAACATAACATTCCCGCGCCTGATTCCGGCCCATCATTCGAACCTTTATATTACGCAAGCCTAACATTTACAGAATCTGACGCCCATCTTGTCCAGCAAGCGCTCCTCCCGTTTCTGGCAAGTAAAAATAATCACCTGCCTTTTACTTCCCGCCAGCCACCTCAACGTGTTCTCCAGCCTCGCATCATCGTAGTACACGAATGTATCATCCAGGATTACCGGGTATTCTTCCTCATACAGGAGATCCGCCGACGCCATACGGAGCGCAAAGTATGTCTGCTCGATAGTTCCGCGGCTCACCTGTTCCACAGGTATCTTCTTGCCGTCAGAGATGAGGTTCATATGTAGATTGTCTTCAACCACGAGCTTCGTATACTTGCCGTCTGTAATTATATTCATAATCTCCGACGCCTTTTCATCCAGACGCTGTTCCAGCTCTTCCTGCATCTTCGCAGCAAGTCCGTTGATTTTCTCCATGGCAAGCCTGACGGCCTGTATATCTCTGTCTTGTTCCCTGGACATATCGCTTACCTCGTCCAGCTCTTCAAGCTGTTCCTTCAGATTATCGTACTGCACCCGCCTCTCCCGGAGCTCTTCTCCCACATGGTTCAGCTCCCACCTGAGCTTTTCCAGCGGTATCTTCTCTTCCTCGGGCGTTATCTCTTCCAGAATCATCTCAGGCTCCGTCTTTACCGTCCCTTTTTCCACCTTCATACGGTTCCATACATAGATTCCGCATAAAAGAAAAAGTATAATTGCCACAAGATAGTTCCATGGTTTCGGAATGAGGGCAAAGGCAATTATGACGAATACCGCGAACAGGGCGATTTCAAGCGGATGTATCCGCCATTTGTTCGGACGCAGCTCATCGAGGACACGCTTATTCTCCGGCTCTTCCCGTCTGCGGTCCTCCTTCTCCTGCCTGTACTCCAGTTCCTGGCTGATGCGCTCCTGCTCGTCCTCCAGGCGATGGACGTCACGCCATACATACGATGCCTCCAGCTCAATCTTCTCTCTTCTGCGGCGCTTGTCCTCCAACGCCTCCTTTGCCTCGCGCTCCTGTTCCCGCAGTCTCGCCTTCAACGCACCCGTCGCCTTTTCAAGATGGATATCACTGTTGCCGGTGGCGTAGTAATTTGACGCATAGTTCTTTAGTTCGGCCGCAAGCGGCTGCCCCGGTTCTGCTTTCAGCTGGCCTATGGATACCGTGTTCTCATAGCCGGATTGGGTAAGCCCCCCAAGAATCATCTCCAGGTCCCCATCGGCTACAGACAGCTCTTCCCCATCATCTTCGCATATAAGCTCAGCATTCCTTTGATACTTGTCAAAGTTCCTGCTGAGGGAGAAACGCTTCCCTCCGCTTTCAAACTTCAGCATGCCGGAATAATAGTTTGGATTCTCCCACGGTTCGTATATGCTGAACGTGTCATTTAAAGAAGCTCTCCCCCGCCCCCGTTCAAGCCCGAACAGCATGCTTTTTATAAACGTATGTATCGTGGACTTCCCTGATTCATTCTCCCCATAGAACAGATTGATGCCGCCGGTAAGCTCTACGTCTTTGTCTTTCATTTTCCCAAAATTCTTTATAATCAGTTGTTGAATTCTCATTTAAAGCCTCTTCTCGTCTCCATCAATGCCTGTACGCCCTCACAGAGAGCACGGTACTCGATGCTTTCCTTATCTCTGTTATACAGATCCTGGATGAACTTGCCAAGGAGATTTCCCTTGTTCTGTTCATAAAGTTTATCGAAATCATACGCAGGTTTCGTATTATCTACAATCTCAACGATATTTCCGTAAGAATCCATATTCGTCAGATCAAATAATATCTCCGGGTCCCGCTGTCCTGTCAAAGTTATTTTAAATATGTTATGGATACCATTGCCTTCCACTGCATGCTGTATCGCCTCGCGCACACCATATCCAGCCATATCCTCCGTCACCGGAATGTCCAGATGGACATACTCTCTCATGGCGCAGGGGATAAAAGTTGTCCTGCAGGAATCCCCAGTTATCTCCCCCATGATATATCCATGCTTTCCTGTGTCATTTTTATCAATCGGTTCCGGCGCTCCGCTGAAGTATGCCCTGTCCGGAACGAGCTCCTGTGGCTTATGGATATGCCCGAAAGCTGCATAGTCATACCCAAGGGCGGCGATATCCCCGGCCTTGAACGGTATGTGCTTCTCGTCACCCCCATGGGCCAGCAGAATCTCATATTTCTGCTTTTTCAATGGATATGCCGTGTCATAAGCTCTTTTCGTATTTTCTTTCTGCACATAGCTCAGTCCGTATACAGCCAGTTTCAGCCGCGGTATTTCCACGCAGGTAATGTCTTCGCTTTGGATCATATGCACGTTTTCCGCCCAGGAAAAGGTCCGGTAATACGAATCCTTTTTCAGATAATCATGGTTTCCCGCTATGATAAATATGTCGGTATCAGGTATTCCCGCAAATAGAAAGTTTACTTCTTTTAACTCTCTGAGAAGCGGCTGCCGGTGGAACAAATCGCCCGCAATCAGAAGGATGTCCGCCTCTTCCTCCCTGCACTTTTCGATTATGCCGGCAAAACTATTCCATATCTCCTGTGTCCTGCTTTTGCTGTACGCGCTTCCTGCGTCCGGACTTGCTCCTAAATGTACGTCTGCGATGTGTATGAACTTCATCTGCTGCTCCTTCTTCCTCCATGTTCTTAGACGGCAGCGTCACGATAAACTGCGTCTTTATGTCATCACTTTTCGCACGGATCAATCCTCCGTGAAGTTCAACGATTTCCTTTGCTATTGCCAGGCCCAGGCCTGCGCCTCCGGTGCCGCTCAATCTGGAACCGTCCACCCTGTAGAATTTTTCAAATATCGTCTGAAGCATCGTCCCTGGAATTTTATCACCTTCATTGGTAAATATTATCTCGATATCTCCCCGCTTCATCTGTGCGCTGATCTGTATCTTCGTGTAATCATAGCAGTATGCTATCGCATTCCTTAACAAGTTGTCAAAGACGCGCGCCAGCTTATCCGGGTCTCCATATACTACCAGATTCTCTTCTACCTGTACTTCACATGTGAGCTGCTTCTCCTGCAGCACTCCGTAGAGTTCGTCTGCCAGCTGCTCAAGCATCATGGACAGGTTGATTTCAATCGGTTCCAGCTCGATATCCTGAAGGTTATACCTCGTAATGTCGAAAAATTCATTGATAAGCTCGCCTAGCCGTATGGACTTTTCAAGCGATACGTGGATATATTTTTCCCGTTCTTCATCTGTCATCTCAGGATGGCTGTCCAGCATCGTCAGATAAGCCACTATGGAGGTGAGAGGTGTCTTCAGGTCGTGGGCCAGGAACACGACGAGGTCATTCTTCTTCTTTTCCCCTTCCACGGCTTCCAGCTCCTGCCGCTTCAGCGTGGCTTTAATCTCATTCAGCCTGATTTCGATTGGCTTCAGTTCTGTGATGAGGTGAATCGGCTCTGTGGAATCCGACAGTATGTTCTCGATGCCCTCGCCTACCTGGTCCAGGTATTTTGTCATCTTTGAAAGCGCAACGTAAAAGAATAACGCAAACAAGAGCAGAAAACCAACTATCATAAAGAAGGTCTTATTGTTTCCAATCAGCCTCCAGTATAAATCGATTGCCGTCTGCTCTTCAATATTCAAATCCATCATGATACGGACGAATGTCTTGGCAAAGCTGTCGTTATAGATACCGTCAATTACATAATTCAGAATAAATCCGCCCACCAAAACAGTCAGTGCCGTGACCAGCACCGTCTGCAGCAGGATACTGAATTTTAACTTCCGATAATTATTCTTCAACCTTATAACCTACTCCCCATACTGTCTTGATGAAATCGGATTTTCCGGTCGGTGCACTCATCTTCTCCCTCAGATGCCTGATATGCACCATCACCGTATTGTTGCTGTTCTTATAGTACTGTTCATTCCACACCTTTTCAAACAGCTCTTCCGAACTGATAACCTTGCCTCTGTTCTCGCAGAGCAGCCAGAGTATATCAAATTCGATAGGTGTAAGCGTGAGAGGAACCTCATTATAGACACACTCATGGGATGTCCGGTTCAGGAAAAGTCCTCCGAAATCCAGGATATCCCCCTCTTCCCTGCTTCCGTCGTTATACTGTGTACACCGCCTCAGCTGTGCCTTCACGCGGGCCACGAGTTCCAGCGGGTTGAACGGCTTTGGAATATAGTCGTCCGCTCCCATCGTAAGCCCGGTTATCTTGTCCATATATTCTGTCTTAGCTGTCAGCATGATGACCGGAAATGTGTGTTTTTCACGAATCTGTTTCAGAATCTGGAATCCGTCTATATCCGGAAGCATAATATCCAGTATCGCCAAATCAATCTTCATGCTGCCAATGTAATCAAGCGCCTCCTGCCCCGTATAGCATTTGTGTACATCGTACTGGTCGCTTTGCAGATAAAGTTCAATTACATCTGCAATTTCCTTTTCATCATCTACTACTAATATATTCATACTTACCCTCCAGGTAACTTACAGCTCGCAGTTGTTGACCGTTCTCGGGAACGGAACGACGTCGCGGATATTGCCCATACCCGTCAGATACATGATACACCGTTCGAATCCGAGCCCGAATCCCGAATGTCTTGTAGAGCCATATCTTCTGAGGTCGAGGTAGAATTCGTAGTCCTCTTCCTTCAAGTCCATCTCCTTCATCCTTGCAAGCAGCTTATCATAATCGTCTTCTCTCTGGCTGCCTCCGATAATCTCCCCGATTCCCGGCACAAGGCAGTCTACCGCCGCAACCGTCCTGCCGTCATCGTTCTGCTTCATATAGAACGCTTTGATTTCTTTCGGGTAATCGGTCACAAATACCGGACGCTTATATACTTCTTCTGTCAGATAGCGTTCGTGCTCTGTCTGTAGATCTGTCCCCCATGACACCTTATATTCAAACTTATCGTTGTTCTTCTCGAGAATCTCTACTGCTTCCGTATATGTGACCCTCGCAAATTCGGAAGATACGACATTTTTCAGCCTGTCAAGGAGTCCCTTGTCCACAAACGAATTAAAGAAATTAATCTCTTCCGGCGCGTTTTCCAGCACGTAATTGATTACGTACTTTAGCATCGCTTCCGCCAGCATCATATCATCGTCCAGATCCGCAAATGCCATCTCCGGCTCAATCATCCAGAATTCCGCGGCGTGACGCGTCGTATTGGAATTCTCTGCCCGGAACGTCGGCCCGAACGTATATATATTGCGGAATGCCTGGGCATATGTCTCACCGTTTAGCTGACCGCTGACTGTCAGGCTCGTCTCCTTGCCGAAGAAGTCCCTGGAATAGTCTACATTTCCCTGCTCGTCCTTTGGTGTATCTTCCAGGTCTAGCGTCGTGACACGGAACATCTCGCCGGCCCCTTCGCAGTCGCTTCCTGTTATAATCGGCGTATGAACGTAGACAAAACCTCTTTCCTGAAAGAATCTGTGAAGTGCATATGCCGTAAGAGAACGCACACGGAATACTGCCTGGAATGTGTTCGTCCTCGGCCGCAGATGTGCTATCGTACGCAGGTATTCAAAGCTGTGGCGCTTCTTCTGAAGCGGATAGTCCGGTGCGGACGCTCCCTCGACCTCGACCTTCTTTGCCTGAATCTCAAACGGCTGCTTTGCCTGCGGCGTAGCTACGAGCGTGCCTGTCACGATGACAGCGGCTCCTACGTTAAGGCGGGATATCTCACCAAAATTATCCATCGTGTCGTGGTACACAACCTGCAGCGGCTCAAAAAAGGTTCCGTCATTGACAACGATAAATCCAAATGCCTTGGAATCCCTGAGGCTGCGCACCCATCCTCCGATTGTAATGTCCTTGTCCAGATATTCTTCTCTCTGTTTATACAATTCTCTTATAGTTATCAAATCCATACTGACTAGCTCCTTTATATTATTCATGTTGTCATTATAACACATCCGTCAAGGAGGGTGAATTGAAATTTACATTAAGCCTAGAATACACGCCGTATTGCCACACCCATTTGTAGAAAGTAGGTGACTAAATGCCAAGTAACGACAAAAAAACTAAATTCCTGCTGCCAGATATGCGTGGCACAATTAATAGTACCTTCGTGAAATGAGCCTGTGATAGCCGTTTACTGCATTTATAGTATTATGATACTTGATGTTTTACTATAAATGTAGTATATTATAGACATAAAGAGAACAACCGCCACACAAAGTGGTAACCAAGATTCAAGTTATACCCAAATGGGTACGCCTATCCTGTCGGCTAACAGGGTAGGCATTTTTATTTTCGCTTATTGTTCCTATCTATGTAGGTAAGCAGCGCAATCAGGAAAATCCCGAATGTCAACATCAAAGAAATTGCGTCCGATATCTCCATCTGCACCACCTCCCCTCTTCTACGAAGTCCGGGAGGCTACCGCCCTGTATACGGTTGTTCTAACCAGAGTGTAGCACAACTCATCCTATCCCTCAACACCATTTTACGGCTTGATTTTCTCTCCCCTTCATGCTATACTACAAATCGCTGTACATACCGTATCCACTGGTCTGGCAGCTGCAAATTACCGTGTGTTCGAGACCTTCCACACGTAAAACAAAACTAAAGGAGAAAGAAAATGAAAAACAAGAATATCTCTACTATGACACAGGCAGCCATGATAGCTGCCATCTATGTGGTGCTCACTTATGTATTCGCACCGTTCTCTTTCGGAGAAGTACAGGTAAGAATCGCAGAAGCGCTTACCATACTGCCACTGTTCACTCCGGCCGCAATTCCCGGCCTATTTGTCGGATGCCTCATCGGGAATATACTCGGCGGCGCCATACTCCCGGACATTATCTTCGGAAGCCTCGCCACCTTGCTTGGGGCCGTATTTACGTACCGGCTGCGGAATAAGAACAAGTTTCTGGCACCAGTACCCCCCATTGCCGCCAATACTGTCATTGTACCATTAGTACTGCGCTTCGGCTACGGCGTCGCCCTGCCGATTCCGTTCATGATGCTGACAGTCGGTATGGGTGAGATCATTTCCTGCGGTGTACTGGGGATGGTTCTCTACTTTGCATTGAATAAATATAAGAATATGGTATTTAAGCCCTGCTGTTAAAATAGGGACACGCCAAAGCGAAA
>NZ_KQ236748.1:64419-159419 GCF_001185345.1 Dorea sp. D27
TCCCCTTTTCGCTTTGGCGTGTCCCTATTTTACATATCCGATGTAAGCATGGCCGCTTCCTTGCGTCATTTCATCCATGCTTTCGTATGACGCATTCTTTTTTTCTCCACTCGCCGTATCTACATAGCTTATTGTGCTTTCTGTATAGCCGGTCAGTATTATGGAGGAGGACGCGTTAAGCATCGCTATGACTGGTATGTCCTGGTTGATGACATAGAGCAGTTCTTCTGCAGAGCACCCGGTATAGTCCATCCCTCTGTTCTTCGACAGTTCGTTCATGACGTCTATAGGTGCGTCTCCCGCGTTCAGCCTGTCACGTACTGTTTGGATCTCATTGTCCTTTCCGGTGATTGCATGCTGCAGGTCTCTGTTGCCTCTTTCCCATATATAAGACTGCCGCGCAGACACGACGACGCCATTATATTCATTAGCCTTCTGTATTGCAGCGCCTGCCTTTTCGTATATGCCCTGCAGCTCGCCGTATCCGTATACATAGCACCTATCGGATGCGCCGTCATCATCAAATGTTATGGTAGTCGGATTTTCAAAAAGCACTTGCTTAGGTTTGAGCACTTTTGGCTCTTTGTCAGATATCCCGTCTGCGTAGGTCAGCCTGTATTGCGTCTCCTTTAATTCCGTTACATAAGATTCCGGATAGATATTACTTTCCTCTTTTTCCTCATTGTTCGTAATATAATCGTCTGCGGTGCCTGTATACGCGGCTCCCTCTTTCTTGACTCTGGAGAGGGTAATCATGTTGTCTTCAAATTGTGCGTCCAGCACATATATGCCCTCTTGTTCATATGTCTTAATAACCTTACTCTTGCTGTTTTGTATTTCTATCTTATAAAGAGGTACCACGGTCTCCCCGGAAACCGTTTTTCCTGTATCGGCAGTTTGGGCAACTCCATACACGAAATCATTTTTTACAAAGCCGAGCGGGCGGACAGCCTCTCCATCCTTACATTCCACTTTACGCTTCTTGCCGTTCGCAAAATTGATGACCTGTATTTCCGTCGCCTCATTCAGCTTTCCATTCGACTGATATGCAATCATATGTCCGTCGTCAGATACTACATACTGTCCTTCCTGCAGCCCTTCTACGATGACCTCCTTTGTTTCTTTTCCCTTCTTTTCTACATTTACTTCATAGAGGTTTCCTTCAACCATGACATACAGCATGTCCGTCTCAACATTGTAGTAGACGAATCTGCCGAGCTCATATACGGCCGTGCCATATGATTTGTCACTAGATATAAATGCCTTCTCCTCCACGGAATTCTGGTCTATATTATAGTAGTAGATAGCAACGCCCACTTCACCTTCATGCTCTCCCCTGTTCATATAGCCATATACTGCAAATGTCACATTCCCGTCGTCATCTGATGCCAGCAGCTTTACTTCATGCTTTGCCGTCAGGCTCCTTATATCCGAATTTTCCGCGTCGGATAAACTAAACACTAGGGAAAGCTCATCTGTATCTTTGTTATAATTCCACAGCTCGTCTGCCTGCACGAAGGAAACAACGCTGCCATCGTCGCTTACCATATACTGTACGTCGTGTGACGTTATCCCGAGCAGGACTCCTTTCTCGCTGAGCACCTTCTTCGTCGGGTCGAAAATCTGCTCCATTGTTCTGTCATAGTCAAGGAGATAGGTTTTCTGAGCGTCTGCAATGTGCCGGACACGGAAGAATTCTTTCGCCTTATACACATCTTCCTCATTCTCCTCTCCTTTGCAGCGCACTTTATATTCCAGCTGTACGGAAGTGTATGTGCTGTTCGTCTCCTTGATGTACCAGCGTTCACCGCCCTCCACAGATGGCTCCAGGCTTCCCCATGTAACCTGGTTATAATCAGAATGGATGGTCACATGCTGGAAGGTGGAATTATCTCCTTCTTCGTTCGGCTCGATTGCAGTACCGATACCAGTCCCTTCTGCCTTAGCCAATGCATTTTCATGAAAGTCGCTGATATAGTTGAGACATTCGGCAACATAATCATTGGATGCATCAACGATACGCGTATAAAAATACACCGATTTATCGCCATCCAGGCTAAGCACAATCTCCAATACTCTCTCCTCGGAGAGAAGGTTCTCCCCGGCCAGTTCCAGACTGACACCTTTTCCCGCCTTTTTCACCTTCTTCTCCAGCAGCTTGTCCTTACCATCCAGCGTGTATACCGTATACTTAAGCCTGTTGATCTTATTGTCGTATGCCTCGATATTCAAATCAAGCGTCTGTCCCTCAACCGGCGTAATCGTATCTCTCATAGCAGGGATGTCCATTTTCTTGGCATAGCCTGACAGCAGATTCACATTAAATCCGTTACAGGAAAAAGATACCTGCGGATATGTCGTGACTCCCATATCCGCTGTCATATTGTCGTTTCCCCGGTTCGTAAAATAGCTGAATATAAGTACAGCCGCGATAAAGACTGCTAATAATATCCCCGCGTTTATCAATCGGTTTTTTATGTTCATCACAGTTCCCCTTTTTCATCTAACAACCTGCCTAAGGCTGGTGATACATGAAGAAATCCTTCACATATATCTATTGTATCCTGATTCTCCCCTTTTCTTCCTGTCTTTACTGCACGAATCAAAATATTTTTCGGCGTGTGCTCCATGTCTATAAATTCCAGAATCTGGGCGTCGTAGCCCTCCCGTTCCAGATATTGCGCACGCAGACCGTCTGTGACAAGGGCTGCAAAGCGCTCTTTCAGAAGTCCGTAATTCATTACCGGCCCAAGCACATCATTCTTCATCTGAGCATTCAGTTCATGCTGGCAGCACGGAACAGACAGGATAACTTTTGCATCCCAACGAACGGCCTTTGCCAACGCAAAATCTGTAGCGGTGTCGCAGGCATGAAGGGTGACGACCATATCCACCTTCTCCACTCCTGTATAATCCGCAATGTTCCCCTCTAAAAAACGGAGCTTGCTGTAACCATATTTTTCACTTAATTCATTGCAGCTTCGGATAACATCGCTTTTTAAATCCAGACCGATAATCCTGACATCGTATCCCTTCAGCTCATGCAGGTAATAATACATCGCAAAGGTCAGGTAGGATTTTCCACACCCGAAGTCAAGAATCGTAACCTCTCTTCCTCTGTCAAGCTGAGGGAGTATATCTTCGATAAACTCAAGAAAACGATTAATCTGACGAAATTTATCAAATCTGGATTTTATAACTTTGCCTTCCTCTGTCATAACCCCCAGGTCTATCAGGAACGGAACCGGTATCCCTTCCTTCAGGATATACTGTTTTTGTCTGTTATGGCTTATATCCACGGGTAGGGGCCCCTTTTTCCGTATTTTCCTCTTAACAGTAGCTTTCCCCTTCTTGCTTATGAGCACAGTATACAGCGCTTCCGTGGTTTCAAGCTGCATCTGTTTCATAGACTCCATCTGCCCCGCAATGACATTCACGGCCTCTCCCTTGTCCACATTCTGATGAAACACCTGGTTCCCCTTGAACATCTCAAGCTGAACCATCCGTTCACCCTTAATCAGAACCAGGCGGGCCTTCACTTTGGACCATCCTTCCTTCGTTTTCGGATTACTCAATACAGCATGTATAAACATATCATTTAAGTTTTCAGCTAATAGCTTTTTTATCTCTTCCATAATAGTATATTGTACTGTTTTTTCCACATATAAGCAAGTTGGGGACGGGGTTTTTTTCAAAAACCCCCGTCCCCAACTTGAATCATGGTGTCCCTAATTCGTTTCACCCTGTCCCTCTTCGTTTTCCGTAACCTTTTCAACCCGCGGGAAGGTAATTGTCACTTTGAACAAATCTCCGTCGAGATACAGATCGAAGGTGCCGCCCTGCATCGTCGTCAGGCTTTTCGCAATGGACAGTCCGAGTCCGCTGCCTTCCGTGCTTCTCGACACGTCACCGCGCAGGAATCGTTCTGTCAGCTCATCCGCAGTAAAGTTAAGCGGCTGATCTGATATATTTTTCAGACTGAAGATTACGGTCACGTCCGTAACGCTCAGGTCCGCATAAATACGGGTACCTTCCATCGCGTATTTTGCCGCGTTGTTGTATATGTTTTCAAGTACGCGCCACATGCGGCGTCCATCAGCATGTATGATGGCCTCCCCTTCCGGCAGGTTCAAGACTTCATTTAGATTTCTCTCGGTAAACTTCTCTTCAAATTCTCCGCTCGTCTGCTGTATCATTTCTACAAGATTGATATTCATTAAGTCAAGCGTTATATTGCCGGAACTTACTTTGGACGCCTCGACGACATCTTCCGTCAATGTTTTCAGCCGCTGTGCCTTTGTCTCCAGAACTTCCAGATATCTCTGTATCTTTGGATCGTCCAGATGTTCCATTTTGAGCAGGTCAATATAGTTAATAATGGAAGTGAGCGGTGTCTTGATATCATGGGATACGTTAGTAATCAAATCTGTCTTCAGCCGCTCGCTCTTCATGCTTTCTTCCAATGCGGCATCCAGGCCTTCGCCGATGGTATTCACCCGTTCCGCCAGCATGAGCTGTTCGCCTTTCAGACCGTCAAGCGGTATCTTATAATTGACTTCGCCTGCAGAAATGTGTTCTATGCCCGACCTGATCTTCTGTCTGGCAATGGACATCCGTACCAGATAGATGAATGCCACAGCCTCCACGACCAGCATCGACAGGAACCAGAACCAGTTTACAATCGCGCCGCTCAGCACTGCAAGCCAGTGTACAAACCCAAACAGCAAAAACAGTATAACCGTCTTCCACACGAAGTGCATGTTGACAAACAACTGTTTGACAAAGCTGAACAGGCCCTTTACGATACTGTTATTCCACACCGTTCTCGCCTTGATTCTGCGGACAAGGCTCATATATCCAATCAAGAACAGGCCGCATGTGTAGGCGGCAACGATGCCGCTTCGCACGACGCCGGGCATGGCATTATAGCTGTATACGGCCAGCGCATACGTATCGCCATAATCCGGAACCTGGCCGGTAAAATAATCTGAAATACCGCTTCCCACCAGCAGTACAGGCCCAATCCACAGCAAAATGACGAATGCGGCCGCAAGTTCCGTCTTCCACCTGTCAAACCAGTTTAAATGCAGCTCTTCATCTCTGACACTCCTGCCCGCAATAATTGTCAGCCATACGATTCCTGCCAAAAACAGAACGGCAGCGGACAATCCAAGTATCGCTGTCACCTGAATCCGCGAGCCATACTTTTCAAATATCCTGTTCTGTGAATAGAAACTGTCCTGAATCGGATATGATGTGTCCACACCTACCGCATAGACAAAATTCTCTTGTGCAGGTCCGCTGTACTGTACCAGATCCTTCCATGTGGATGCGTCTTCGTTATCCATGTTAGATTCATAATCAGACAGCTTCGGCTTCACGATGAGGTATTTTCCACTTTTGGTTATTGTTTCCAGGTTTTTGTCCAGTTTGTTAAAGTCCTTAAGTTCTTCTTTATTCGTATAGACCTTCTTGGCAGCCATATCTGCATACAGGTAGACAAGGTTCGTGTCGCCCTCTCTCCAGCTGCTTTCCAGCGCCTCATAAGTCTGGATGCGATCAAAGATCGTATAGACGCTGTTCTCAAGCATCTGGAAGATATCATTGAGCTTACCGTTCCAGTTTGAATTGCTGTTGGCAATTTCAAGCAGATTCGCAGCTCCGATTGGTGCGTATTTTTCTTCTATCTGATATCCGTCATAGTTCCAGCAGTCTATAAACTCAATCTTCCCCTCCCGGTTCTGGAGCCCTTTGAATTTGGATTCTGTCTCAGTGCTGTACTGAACCTCGCTGCGTCCACCGTTGCGCAGTTCATACAGAATCTGGTCAGAAGTGACTTCCTCGCCGTTGCTGTTGCTCGCAATGACAAAGCTCAGCTCTCCGTCATTGATCAGCTTCTCTAATTCTGTAAAATAGTAATACCGAAATGTACCATCCGACCTCTTGCAAACTATTATCGGCTCTTGATTGTCGTTATCGGCTACGACATTACCGTCCGAATACGCTGTCCCTTCCGCCCATTTTCTCAGGTCTCCAAGCTTATAAGCGAGGCCGCTGCTGTTTTTGTTGCTGATTTTGTTATTTTCATAGAATTCCTTTATGTCCACCACGCGTTCAGGGTCAAATTTACCCTCTGTCTCAAAGAGCCCCCGCGTGTCTATACCTTCGAGAATTTCAGACGTCGCTGACTGCAGCTGCCCGCTGAAAGCTGTAGAATCCTCAAATTTCCTGGCTGTGTGCCCTGAAAACAAATCCCCCACCAAAGCAGGGTACGTCAGGACCCAGACCAGGCTGGCCACCGCCACGACTGCCAGGACATGCTCCGCAACGATCAATATCCCTTTCGTCAGGCTGGTCTTATACCATTGATTCATATAAACTCCCTTCTAAAGTTTCTCCACCTTATACCCGACCCCCCAGACTACTTTCAGGTAGCGCGGCTCCTTCGGATTGATTTCTATCTTCTCTCTTATATGTCTGATATGTACCGCTACCGTGTTATCTACGCCTATGGCGTCTTCATTCCAGATATTTTCATATATCTGGTCAATGGAGAACACTTTTCCCTGATTTTTAACGAGTAATAATAAAATGTTATATTCGATCGGGGTAAGCTTTACCAGCTCACCGTCAACCGTGACCTCCTTGAGGTCATCATTGATAGACAAGCCTCCAACCTCATATACCGCCTGGCTTTCACCACTAACCGTGCTTCCAAGCTGCGTATATCTGCGCAGTTGAGATTTGACTCTTGCCACAAGCTCCAGCGGGTTGAATGGTTTCGTCACATAATCATCTGCTCCCACATTGAGCCCAAGTATCTTATCTGCGTCTTCCGACTTGGCAGACAGGATAATAATCGGCATATTATTCTGTTCCCGTATCTTAAGGGTGGCTCTGATACCGTCAAGCCTTGGCATCATGACATCGATAATCAGCAGGTCTACCTTCTCCGACTTCAGCACTTTCAGCGCTTCTTCTCCGTCATATGCTTTTAATACGTCATAACCTTCCTGTGTCAAATATATATCGATTGCTTCCACAATCTCTCTGTCATCATCACATACTAATATTTTAGACATTTTCATCACCTCCCTTATACTATACAAGATTAACAGAGAATTTTTAAGAGCTTCGACAGAAATTTCTTAAGATTATATGAAAAAGGCCCAAATCCTCGAAGGATTCAGGCCTTGATACCAGCCGGAAAGCAATGGTCCGGCCAGATAAGATAATGCGGCTTCCTATCCAAAGACAAATAGACAGAATACCAGTTCCCGCTGCATGTGCTTACAGGGCTGCGTCACAGGCAGCCACCGGTATCCGCGCTATTTCTATTTCTCCGCCCGGAGAAGAACCACGTCCTGGATATGGACAAATTCCCAGTTTCATCCCATAGCATCATCAGATTCCAAAATCAAGCAGCAAAACCAGCCTTTTGGCCTTCATGCACAGCCATGTCCCCGGACTAACCATTTTCCCCGCTGTCCTCACCAGATACCCCGGTCCCCTCCGGACCGATATTTATATCCCCAGATGAGCCCACATTATCTTTCTATATAATAACGTGCTTTTATCTACTTAACAATATTTTTATGTCACATAATAATATTTTAATGATTTATACCCTGATTGTCGTACCCGCATATATAAGATTTGGATTGGAAATACCGTTCAGCCTCTGAAGTTCCGCTACGGTGGTGCCAAAACGAAGCGCTATACCGCTGAGCGTATCACCGGGCTTTATAGTATAATATCTCGCAGACGTTTCCTGATACCCGACCGGTATCCTTATTTCCTGCCCCGGGAATATCAGGTTGGGATTCTCTATATCGTTATAGGAAGCAAGCGTCTCGTACGTCGTCCCATATCTGGCCGCAATACTGCTCAAATTATCTCCCGGCCTTACCGTATATATAATTACATCCGTCGGGGAGGAGGTCGGAGGTACTGGCGTCGTGACTTCCCGGTTCATTTTATTGAGACCGGCCCGGGAGATGACATTTGCCAGATCATAATACGCAATATTCTGGTCTACATTGCCCGAAATGCCGCTGAGGCGCCCTGCATCACTGTACTGCCATATTGCCATGTCCCGGATAGACGGCTGGGAAGCATACTGTGCATACCACAATGCGTATTTCTGCCTTAAGGATGCATCAAACATACGATTCAGAAAGTCCAGGTTGCTGTAGTACATGGCAAAATATCCAAGCTGTTCGACCCTGCTGCAAAACGCCGTGACGAGGCTGGTGGCCAGCTGCTTTGTTACCGTCACCCCCTGGCCCGCAGCGTAATTTACAGATGCATATTCAAAATCGAAGCATACGGGATACTGCACTTCATAATCTTCTATCGCCTGTATACAGTAATCAGCCTCTTTCCTGGCCATATCTTCTGTATATGCATAGGAGAACCAGTATACGCCAAACGGAATCCCTAAACGGTTGCATTCCTCCGCATTCCTTCTAAATTCCGGGTCAGGGTTGCCCTGTCCATATCCGGCACGTATCATTACAAATTGGGTCCCGGAGCCTTTCACATCCGTCCAGTTGATACTGCCTTGAAATTCACTTACATCTATTCCATGAATGCTCATATCATTTACCTCAATACTTTTTTATTATTTTATGCTACGTTTTGAATAATGTGTCGAAACTTAAAACCCTATGAGTTATGATATATCTGGTGTGCTCAGCCACATCAGAAGTTTTTCAATGTGAGGTTTATCTGTATGGGGGAAAGTTACCATGAAAGAACAAAAGATCCAACGATTGGTCCGCTCGCTGGGTATTGGTGCAACTTACCGGGGATACCGCTATCTTAATTATGGTATTCAACTATGTATGCAAGATGAAAATTATCTTCTGTCCGTCAGCAAACTGCTCTATCCTCAGATAGCCAAAGAATATCAGGCTACAAGCAGCAGTGTGGAACGGGATATTCGTACTGTCATCAACGTCTGTTGGGAGAAAGGGAACCGGCAGCTCCTTAAGGAGATATCCCTGCGCCCATTATATGCCAGGCCGACGTCTAGTGTATTTCTGGATATACTGGTCGACTATCTGAGAGATCGCTGCACGGATAAAAAGTAGCACAACAGCTCAGCAGAACTTTCCTTTACCCTCAGTGACGGGCTGGAATAAGACGAAAGTATGTCTTTGCCAGCCTGCTTTTTATACAATGGAGCCATATTCACTCTTTCTTTCTGACTTCTTAAGATGGGCTTAATTAAATCAACGCATTTTCAAGGTATTTTCGTAATATTTGTTGCTAACGTGTTACTAACCGTTCACAATTTAACTTATTCATATAGCACCATATCTCTGCAAATAAATGCTAAAAGCCAAGGCGTTACCCTTGGCTTTTGCTATAGCATTTCCTATTACTTGTACGATTTATTATGTAATCTACACTCGTGTCAAAATAATCTGCCATCGCACATAAAATATCTATGTCCGGCAGTCTCTTGCCCATCTCCCAACCCGCAACCGTGCTTCTTTCCACATATAGTTTTTCTGCCAGCTGCTCTTGAGTAAGTCCGGCTTCTTCTCTCAGTAACCTTATCCTATTCACGCATAACACCCCTTCTTATATTTTAAATGCTATGCTGCATTTTTACCACGAGAATAATTTTCCAGTACATTATTGTAATGAAAGAATTACAATTATCTATATGGAGGAATACTTAATGTACGGTAATAAGAAAAAAAGACGTGCTATAATAGTTCTTATAACAATTCTAATAATGTATATATCGTATGATAGTTTACAGGATTATAAAGTATATAGTAGCTTTAATAGCACCTCTGGTGACTACAGAGAGACTGAAATTAAAATTGTCGTTTACAAGGTGCATAAAATATCTCACCTCTATCAGGATATTGCAGAAAAGCATAACAAATTGAACGGCACACCGGATAAACTAACCCTTCAATTATATTTTTCCGAAAGAGCTATCAAACAGGGGCGCGTATATCGCACAATCATATTCGACTACATAAAATAATTGCATCGGTTCTCAGCTCGGAGGATAAAATATGAAGGAAAAATGGAAACCTGGAGACGAATGTTACATCGTTGAAAATAACATGCATATTAGGCCCGCCACTGTAGTCAGAAGCAGCGGCGGGTTCTGCACGCTTCGTCTCGGTAACGGAAAGGGGATACGGGTCAGGGAGAGCCGGCTTTACTGGACGCCAGAAGAGGCGGGGATGCATGTGCGGTATCGTGGTGTGCCGCGACGGACGCATTATGATTATGAATAATATATAAACCTTTGTTCTGCCTATATCGTACTCTCGCAATTATTCCCCATATTTTGTATATTAGATTATTTATTGATATTCTTCTGTAGCTTTTCCCATCGCTCAGGATATTCATTTCTGTACCAGTTTATAAAATTTCCGTATATGTTTTTTTCTGCCTCTTTTCTTGCATTGACTGCGTCTTCCTTCTTTTCATATGACCCAAGGTGATATTGTTTTCTCTTAAAATTAATGTATGCTCTATATTTCCCCGTTTTATGGGAGTATGATATTCCCGTTGCCCCGGTAGAGCTATTCTTGTTTACCGAACGCCTCCCGTCTATGGTCAACACGTTCGTACCGTCTACAGAAGCAATTTTTGAAATTTCATGTCCACGTTTTAGATTGTTAATATTACAATTAGCGCAACGTTTTGCTTGTCCATTAGTAATTCTCGCCAATGGTATCGTGGTCATACTTCCGCAATTTAAACACTCTGTCAGCATGATAATCTGATTATTTTTATCAATTCCATTATACGAAACAATTTTAATATATGAATATGTTTTTCCGACAAAAGTGTTGGCCCATTCTATTCTTTTCTTCAAGCGTTCTTCTTCTCTGCATTCTACGCATCCAGCATCTTTATATTTCAAAATCTGCTCCCCTTTATAGATGAATGTTTTGTCACATCTCCCACACTTGCACAGCCATTTTTTACAACCTCTTCGGGAAACATCTTTAACATCTGACACTACTTTTATTATTCCGTAAGTCTCTCCCGCAACTATCTTTACTTGTTTTTTCCGCAATGTTATTCCTCATTCTCCTGTTAAGCGTTTCCATCGTAACGGCATAGGCGAGTAACTTCCTGACGTGCTCCGCTGGCTCCCTTTCGCCATATTCCCACTGTTTTAGCGTCCTCGCTGGAATATTGTAAGTTCTTATCATATCAGCCTGTGATATCCCTAGCATTTCCCTCAATCCTTTGAAATCCGAACGTGCGGCTTCGTATGTCGTCCTTAAGACATCTATAACTTCATCGACATCATCGACATCATCACCCATCCAGTCCTGCCATCCCCTCTCTGCAATATACATGTCGAGGTCCTTCTCCCGCTCCACCTCATTATACAATCGTACGAATGTCGAATAATTAATATACATAATCTTTTACCTCCAATCTTTTTACCTTATTCTTCTAACTACTTCTGCGCCCGTCATAATTATTTCCCCCTCGTCTTCGCCCCATTCATAACCCCAGCTGCTATCTATTTTCACCAGATAGATATGTGGATAAGAATAATTTGCTGAAAGTGCCTTATTATAATTATCAAGTTCTCCACACTCGGCTTCTAAAGTTCCGTCTAAATAATCGAGGAAATCTTTTTCATCAGAAACGTAGATTGCACATGTTCCAGAAAGTTCTTCACCTTCATGTCCTTGGATATCATAAGAATGACTATCACCTATCTCTTCGCCAGTTTCAAATTCTCTATCATCAAATCTTATTCCCCATATCGCGCTCATTATATTTTCCTCCGTTCTTTATCTTAATTATATTATAGTGCTCATTGAGCACTATGTCAATAGTTTTTTATAAAAAGTTCAAAAAAATAGCCCCGGAGTTTTTACGCTCCGAGGTTCTGTTATTACTATATTACTGCCTATTGCACCATTCCTGCAGTTTCTTGATGCACGGAGATGGACCGCTGAAGCATCCGTCCTGGACGCATCCAAGCCATTTCTGGATAGCCTTTATGGTCGCCGGTCCGATATGTCCATCCTGCTTGGCGCCGACCTTCTTCTGTATCGCTTTGATAAGCGGGCTGTATCCTGACGGATTAGATATCCATTTCCAGCCGCCGTCCAGCCCAGGGTTCTTATCTCTGTAGCACAGGAACTGGTTCGACACCACGCCGTCGACAGTGGTTCCGAATATCTGCTGCAGCCTGGTCGTCAGCTTCGGCCCCCACCAGCCATCCTCTTTCAATATCGTCTTGTCGCCGTCTCCTTCAGACGGTGTGGTCGTGACCGACACGCTGCCTGAAGCTCCGGCGATGTCCGAAAATGGGAAATTTGTTCCGGGGCATGAGGTAGCGCATACATCGCAATGCCGCTGTACTATGCCGATGCCATACTTATTCTTAAGATATGCAACGAGCTCCTTCCCTGCCGCCTTCTGCGTTGCAGGCATTGTCTCGGTCATGTACGTTCCCTCGAAGCAGATTCCGATAGAATCCGAGTTGCTACCGGATGCATGCGCACCTACTGTCCCCTCCGGCCGGCCACGATATACGGAGCCGTCTTTCCGCACGAAGAAGTGGTAGCCTATGCCTGCCCATCCGTTATTCTTATGCCAACGGTGGACGTCCTGTACTGTACAGCTCGACGCCTCTGCGTGGTGCAGGATGATACGTCTAGTCCTGCTCCTTCTGCTCATGCTTCCAAAAGATAGATTTGATTCTATGATTTTCATGTATTTTTCTCCTTCCATTTAAAAGAGAGCCTGTTTCCAAGCTCTCGTTAATACATTACTTCCAACGCCCTTCAGCCACCCAATGGAAGCTGACCCCTGCTATTGACTCTCCATTGTGCTGGCGTGTATAAACATACGAATATGAGGGTTTAATTGGTTGCACACTGCACAAGAATGCGATATATGCAGGTGAATAATACTCTGCCGTAGCCACTATGTGATACTTATCATCTACAAATGAAATAGGGAATGTTATAGTGGCAAATGCTTGGCTTAAAGATGTTCCTTTTCCATACATCCTTAACCTTCCATCCGACCATTTTTCATAGGTTATACCATTTTTAATACCAGAATCGACAAGATAAGCGGATGATTTATCACGTAAATCTCTAACCGCATCCATCAATTCTTTCCCCTGTCTTGCATCTAGCGCATAGCCCTCTTCCGTCGTCTCAAGATTGTTGGCGATATTCACCGGGCCTGCCGGGCCCTGCTCCCCTTTATCACCTTTCGGGCCCTGGATTCCCTGTAGTCCTTGCGGACCTGCAGCACCAGTATCACCTCTATCGCCTTTTGGGCCCTGTGGGCCAGCAATTCCTGGATCGCCTTTGGGACCTGTGGCTCCCGTCGGTCCCTGCGGGCCGGCAGTACCAGTGTCACCTTTCGGGCCAGTGGCTCCCTGTGGGCCGGTGGCTCCGGTCGGACCTTGTGGCCCTGTCAATCCCTGGGGGCCGGTCAGTCCCTGCGGACCCGTGGTGCCGGTGGCTCCCTGCGGACCAGCTGGGCCTGCCTCTCCTTTTTCACCCCTATCGCCTTTCGGACCAGTGGCCGGAACCTGCGTGTCAGATTCCCCTATGTACCAGTTGCCGTTAGCTCCGATGTGCGGCGTGATGCCATCGTCCCCTCTTGCCTTGACCCCCGTGTCGTAACCGTTGATATACCAGTTTCCGTTCTCACCGATGTAGATTTCCGGTATGAAGCTTGTTGTCTCTTCCATAAATATATGTCCTCCTTGTTATTTGATAGCTGTATCCTATCAAATGGAATGGGGACATGGAGGGACAACGCAGATAATTATTCCTGCTTTTCTATCTCCGGCAACCCTGCCAGGCTGTTCAGCAGGGACAGCACTCCGGCCAGCACCGATGCAGATATGACATACTTGATATCTACCTGGCTCATTACCGCCGCCGTGCCTATGCCGGCAATCGCTGCCTGTGCCACGGTCTTGATTGCTCTCATGCCTGCCTTCTTGCCCCATTCAATCCAATATGTTTTGTTCTTCATTCTCCTTCTCCTTTCATTGAATCATAGTTAACAAGTAAATAAGGCCGCCTGCTACGGCGGTCCCCAATGCCCCCAGGAAGGCGTTGAATATAGCTTTTGTAGAATCCTTCCACCTCTTTGCCGGCTCCTGTTCAAGCTGCTCCAGACGTGCCCCCTGGTCCTTCTGCTCTTCCATCATCGTACGCATGTTCAAGGCCAGCTCCTTTACCGATATGACCAGCTCCTGTATGGTCTTGGTCTGCTCCTCCTGGTCCTTCATCCGATGCTTTAGAGAGCCAATCTCATGTTCATGGCCTTCAAGTTTAACTGCAATCTGCTCTTCTGTCACATCATGCTACCTCTCTTTCTGTACAATTCTGCTTCTACATCTTCCCTCCACCGTGCCGGCACGCCTTCAAGCGTCATCTTATCCGTTTCAATCCGATGTACATAGAACGCTACCATATCACTCACCTCCTGCCACTATGACGGCCAGCTCTTCGATTGCTCCGTCCTGGATTTCCTGCCCTGCTTCCAGTTCAGCTATGCGTTGCATGAGCGTCTTCTCCGGTTCCGGTTGCGGAATCTCCGGGTACACGCTGCCATCGTCTGAAAACTGCAGCCCTCCTTCAACCTTGCGGTAGACCGTCTTATACGCGGCATAGTCGCCAAGCAGCGTAATGCCGTCATGTCGGTACAGCTCGAACCCGGCCAGCTTCTCCGGAACCTCCCCCAGTACCTGTACCACGTTGCCGGAAATCCTCGAAAATTCCACCTCATATGGTGTTTTCAATTTTTTATACTTTAGTATGAGCAATTTAAACCCCTCCTTTCGGGTATAAAAATAAGAGCCTCACGGCTCTTGGTCTACGGGTTACATTTCATCACTAAATAGCAAAACTATAGATTAGAATCCAAAGATACGGCATTCCAATGTACCTTTACAGCATGATTGGCCGATGACGTATACAAAAATAAGTCAGCTTTTTTATTTGTTACACTCTTTATTGTTATTTTGTCGGCTGTAACCTGCCCTGTTTCTATTTGACATGTAAAAGCTGGAATATTGATAAAATTCTTATTGAAAGTAATCGTAAATGTAATCGCACTATTTAGCACTGCTGTAACGGACGCTGTGCCGCCATCGTACATATTGCTTAATTTGCTATTTAGCTCTGCAAGTGCAGCAGCATTTGCGTCTGCCTTGGCAGTATTTGCTGTTATCTTTTCAGTCAGCTCGGCCACCTTCTGCGTTATCGTAGTCCTTACCGATGTTATCAGCCGGCTTACCCCATGTGCTCCGGCCGGAATCCCGTCCTGGGTGGTCGCCCATATCTCATCAGCACCGTCGATGACGGAGCCCTTGAACGCTTCCAGGGCTGCCGCATCCTCCGAAATCTTTGTTTCAGTCGTCGAGGCCCATTCGTCAATTCTCTCAAAATTTGTTCCCATGCCCGTATTTACGTTTACCGGAGTGCTTCCTGTTATCGTCTTAAGTTTCAAGAAATCTGTTGTTCCCATCTCAATTACCTCCTGTTAATAGTGCCTTCGCACGGATGTCAAATTCAAACGCTGGTATATTCTTGGCGTCCAGCTCATCCGCCGTAATTTCCAAAGCATCAAGCTCATCTGCTGTAATCGGGCTACCGAACATTGCAATGGTATGCTGCCATATATTATTGATAGTTTCTTGCGTGGTCTTTCGTTCCCCGTCCGTCGGGTCGTAGATAATACTGTACCCTGTCGCAGCCTCTATCGCCCTCTGCGTCGCGTCCTCGCACAGGTGGGTCTGCTTCACGCTCGCATCCGTAGCGTTCCGGCAGGCGGACTCTATTTCGGTGTAGGACCTGCATAGGTTGTCTACCCTGTCGCCCTCTGCCTTCGCATAGGCTGCCTGCTTGCCAGCCTCGTCCCCCTGGACGCCGGCATAGTCGCCTTTCCCTTTCGCGTAGTCCCCCTGGTTCTTTGCATAGTTCCCCTGAGCCTCCGCATAGTTCCCTTTCTCGACCGCGGCGTCGAGCTCCTCCATCGCCTCGATGCACACGGTCTCCGCGATATCCGCATAGGCATCCCGGACATCCTCGCCGTAGATGGCGGCCCGGAAGGCCTGTATCTGCTCTGTTATCTTTTCTCTCATTGTCAACTTGCTCCACCTCCTTCGAGTGCCTCGAGCCGGGACAGTATCCCATCTATCGCCTGTTGCTGCTGCGTATATTTAGCCTGCAGGGCATTTATGGTCTGCCCGTTTGTAGCCAACTTGTCTTGGATATCAATCAGCTTTGACTGCACGTCCGAAGCGCTGCCCTCCAGCACCTGCACCTTGCCGTCGATGGTCGTCACCGCCTGCTTCGTGCTGTCGACCTCCTGCGATATGGTGCTCACGCTTGCCTTGAGCTCTTCCACGCCCTGTGCCGCGTCCTTCTGCTTCTCGATTGCCTTCTGCAGCGCCGCCTGCTTCTCGGTCAGGGACTGAATCGTATCCCCCAGGACTATCCTGTCATTGGCCGGATCCAGAAGGTCGTACTCTCGCTTCGTCACCATCATGTAGCGTTCAATGCCATGCGGGGACGACACGACCCGGACCATATCTCCAAGCCTTATCCTGTCGATATCGACATCGACGAGGTGCAGGTCGACAGCGGTAAGCTCAATCGTCAGGGCAAGATTCCGCATGTTCCTTAAATGCTCCTGCCCCTTCGTCTTCAGGTTCGCCGGCACCGTCACGTCTGGCCACTCGTTCGTTCCGACAATCCTGCCGTATAGCGGGATTGCCTCCGCATCCTCGAGGTAGTCCCTGCCTCCGTTGACCGAGGCGATGGTCAGCTTCGCACCCTCTTTCGCCCCTTCCGGTGCCTTGCCGAGCGGAATCAGTACCGTTATGATATCTTCCGCACTTATATGCTCCGTCAGGTCAAGTATATTTTCCCCGAACCTGATGGTCTGCAGAGATGTCCTTCCATAGCTTTCCAGATAGTCAAGATATCTGATATCCCCTTCATGCCTCACGACAAGATATCCGCCATTGCTGTCTACCAGCTTATTCATAATCGTATCAAGCGTGTTCGTATACTGATTATCCTCTCTGGCATCATAATTCATCGACTGCTTTTCGACGGTACCCAGAGCGAAGTGCTTGGCAGGCTCCACCTGGCTGTTATGCTGGTTAAGTTTGTCTTGCAAGTAGCTGCGTGGCGTCAGGTTATGGTACTCCTTCGGCCGCTGTATGCTGTCAAGCAGATAGCCAAGCTCCCCCTCGCATGTAACCGTTACAGTACCATAGAGGTCATGCTCTGTAAGCAGAGGGCGGCCAGAATATAGGAGCAGGCCGTCATCATACGCTTCAATAACAGATGTCAGCTTTTTTATGTCTGGAAGCGACGGATGCGTCGCCGGAAGGGAAAGCACGAGGCTACCACTTTTATTCACCTCCAGCGAAACCTTGCCGCTTATTATGGTCAGCTCCGGCGCCCGAGGGTCATACAGCAGTTTCCCGTCACAGTAAATCTTATACATCACAGCCTCCCTCCCCTATAGTCAACGCTGACTGTCCCGCTTCCCGTAAAGGTCAGGACATGTTCGCCTTCACCAAGCTGCAGATCCAGGATCTTGCTCCGGCCTACGGGTAGGTTGTATGTCTGACCTGCATATTCAAGCTCAAGAGCCTCCGAGCATTCAAAGACCGGGACGACCTTCTTGCGCCGCCCCGGAATCATCAGTACCATTGTGCCATTCACCTGCAGATCCAGATAATTTCTGATTATCCCATCTTCAAAGCAGAAGTCACTCCACACCCATTTCTCGATGCCGGAATAACGTTCCAGCTTATAAGGCTCGGCCTCAACCATGATGGCGAAATGTTCAGCGCCCTTGAAGTCCTTATCTGTTTCCGCTTTCATACGCCCATCATAAAAATAGCCTCTGTCGCTATCCAGGATGATTCGCCTCCGCTGGCCGTGGCAGTAATCAAGTATGTCCGAATACTTCACGTGCCAGCGTGCAAATTCTTTTTCTCGCCGGATGAATTCCATCTTTATCTCACGGTTTCCATAGTTTGCTTCACCTGTGAGAGCTTCGCTCAAGTCGAGGTCGCCATCCCGTCCCGGTACGGATACAAGATATGTCTTCCGTTCAGGATCCGCAATCTCTATCCTGGTACAAACCAGGCCCCAATCCCTATATGTATGCTTTTCCCCGATTATCACGCCAAATTCAAACATTATACATACCTCTCTTTCAACGGAGCCTGGTCTCCTAGCCGTCTGTCGACATACACTGCAGATGCATTCCCAACATCTTTTGCAGATACAAGAGCATTTACCTGTATCCTCAGTTCGGACACGGCCTCCTTCATGCCTGCTATGAGATAATCATAGTCGAACTGGGAATCCTGCTCTCTCTTGATATCGATGGCATATCTGTTTCTTCCATTGCCGGAACGGACATTGGCTGTAAAATCAGATATCGTATCCAGCTCCATCGCCTTTGCCAGTACTTCGCTTGCCTTCTCGACGTCAGGTATCATGTTCAGGAGTCCTATTTCTGCTCCTTTGCCGGCGAATTCGCCTATCCTTGTCGTCACCCTGGAAGGGGAATTGATCTGTAACGCTTTGCGCATCGTCTCTTCCACCTTGTTTGCCAGCTTTTCCGCTGCTGAGACGGCTTCACCTGACCCGGCACGTATGCCCCTTGCCAAGCCGAGCGAGGCGAAATACCCGCTGTAGTAGAATCCCGAAGAGAGGCTTTCCAAGGCAGAAAGCATATCAGCAGAGCCTCTTGCCGTGCTTGCTTTTGCAGATTTCATTCCGCTTTCTATGACACGTACGAAGCGTTGCATGCCTGACGTAACCGTCAGCTGTACTGTCCGCATATTCGCACGGACCGATGCATCCATCGCCCGCATCCCGGCGTTGGTAGCAGCTACGTTTCCTTGCATTCCTGATGACACTGCACGGTTCCCCGCCTGCATCCCTGCGGTAATGGCCATCGCAGTCTGATTCATGCTTGCCTTTGCCGCCAACGGTATCCTGTTGAATGCTGCTACCGATACTTTCGTCGTGCCGTTCAACGCCTTATTCATTGCTGCAACTGCCGACTGTCCAGCGGATGCCATGATAGTATTCATGGATGAGTTTAATGTGCCTGACTGGCTTTGCAACCCTAATATGTAACCTTGTATTGTAAAGGCTCCATACTGCTGGAACACCGTGGATGGTGAATGTATGCCAAGCGAGTCCTGCGTTCCAGATTTAATTGTTTCACCTAGTTCAGAAGATGCATTGCCTGCCTGTGTACTATTCTCTGAGATACTATTTGTTACCGTATCCGTTATGTTCTTTCCAATGCTCCCAAAGTCAGCCGCCGCTACCTGTTCCCTTAACGATTGTTCTGTCTGAGTAACCAGGTCCATGACCCCTTGCGGTACATCTGACGTATCGAACGCTGTTTTAAGAGCGGTTGTGGCTGTTTCTCCGCCGTTCGCAAAAGCATCGGATAGCTGCTGCAGCTCCGTATCCGAAGCCTGTACCATCGCATTCACGTATCCTGCCGATTCAGGTCCTGCCTGCCGTAGCTGCTCGAGCAGCCCTTCGTCTACACCTCTCTCGGCCAATATTGCTATGTTATCCGCCCAGCTGGCGATGACCCTCTGGTTCTCCTGCAGGTTCGCCGTCATTTCCGCGACAGATATGTCAGATTTGTCGGAAAGGACATCGAACATGTTCGTCGCCTGCTCCTGATAGCCCTGCCATGTCTCCGTCAGGCTCTGCACAGCTGCCTGCTGGCTCTCAGAGAGCTGTTCCATCGTCAGTATCTGCGACTGTGCGCTGCCATTTACCGCTGCGGCCTGCGCCTGCTGGCTCTCTACCATCACATTCTTCAGATGCTCTTCTGACGCCGACAGCTCCTTCTTCTTGCTGTTCAGCTTTTCTTCCTGCTCGTTCATTTCAACGGTAGCGTCATTATACTGTTTCATTGCTGCGGGGCCATCATTGTTCAAAGTCTGCCATTCTTTCTCGAACGCATTCCTCGTCTCCTGGAGGGCAGCCTGTTCTTCCTCAATTTTTATCTGCTCTTTGGCCACTTCAAGATATCTTTCCCTTGCAGCCTGTGCTCTTGCTTCTATCTCGTATGCTTCGGCTTTTTCCACCAGGGCATCTGCCGACATGCTCAGAGCATCTGCTTCTTCATTATAAGAAAGGTTCAGCCCATCCATTGATGAGTTAAGGCTTTCGACATACGCTTTAAGCTCGGCCTTGTCTTGTGCGCTTTTGTTTTCCTTTCCGGAAAGCTGTGCTATGTTGGATGCCAGCTCCTTATTTGCCCTTGCGCTGGCTTCTATATCTGATGTGTTATCCTTATAGGCATCGCTTGAAGATTCCAGCGATTCTATGAGCTTCTTAGATGATTCAATAGCTTCATCTTTCGTTTTCAAAGCATCTTGGGCCGTTGTATCCAGCTTGTTTATTGCTTTTGTTACGCCTACCATAACAGCAGTTAAGGCAGTGACACCCGCTATAGCCAAACCTGTTTTTCCAGCCGACGTAGCCATATTCCACGCTGTCTGTGCTGCTGTAGCGGCGTTCAATTCTCCAGTAAGTATACCCAAAACAACAGTCTTTGCAATCGTAAGCATGCTGCTCTTCGCCTGTACGATGTTTCCTGCCTTGGTTGCCACCGTCTGGGCGGCTTCAGCCTGAGTCCCTAATGCAGAAGCGATGGCCTCGCCTTTATCTGCATTGGCTTTCGCTACGGATGCCCCTACAGCCGCCTTATCTGCATTCGATTTCGCCTTGGTTGCCGCGGCATCCAACGCCTCCGCCTTTGCGCTTAGCTCGGAAGAGGAAGCACCGTATTTTGCAGCTTGGGCTTTTGCCCTCTCTACCGCCAGAGCTTTCTTATCCACAGCCTCCCTCGCCTTTGTAACCGCTGCCGCAGCCTTATCCTGAACGGACTTCGATTTTGTCGCTGCTGCAGCTACTGCCTCTTCTTTTGCCTTGAGCTTTAGCGTAGCATTTGCCAACTGCTCCTCGGCGTTCCTGACCTTCGTTTCTGCGGCCGCTGCCTTCTCTGCCGTTGTCTTCATTTTCGCCGCCGAGGCAGACATTCGTTCGGCTGCCGTCTTCGACTTCAATGCTTTCGTCGATGCATCCCTTGCCTTCGCGCCAAGCCTTTCCGCCACTTCTGACGCTCTTGTAGCCTTTTCGCTTGCCTGCGTAGCCGTGGCCGCCAGCTGTTCTGCATTACGGAAAGCATCGATCGTAACTTTAGCCCCATCCATCGCCGTTTTTAACTTCATGTACTGGTCTTGGACTGCCATAGCGGCCTTGAATGCAAGGAATCCAGCGCCTGCCATCGCAAGAGAAGGGCCTAAGACATCAATAGCCTGCACGGCGATTCCTGCACCTTTAGCCAGACCGTTGAAAAAGCCGTCTACCACCGTCTTTACTGATTCAATCTTTCCCTGTATGGAAGAGCCATCTATCCTTTTCAGCGTATCATCTACGGACTGGATTACATTTGTCATGCCACGGGTTATGGAAATCCCGACATTTGTAAACGCCGTTCCAATTCCAGCAGACGCAGTCCTGGCCCTCTCAGCAAAACCGTTTACGCCTCCATCCAGTTCGACCAGCTTATCGTTTAGCTGGCTAAAGGTAATCTCGCCAGACTGGAGTGCGTTGTAAAGGTCATTCTGTGCCGACTCACCGGCAAATCCGAAGGCTTCTGCCAGCTCATAGAGTGCAGGCCCCATAGTTTCTTGAAGGGTTCGCCATGACTGCATGTCAACCGTACCCTTTGACAGCATCTGCGTATACTGTACCAATCCTCTTTCCGCGTCTGCCGTCGCTGACCCAGATGCAAGGAAGGCATTGTTCAAGGCAAGTGACGTATCTGTTGCTTTGCCCAGATCATTAGTCAGGAGCGCTATCTTCTGCGTGGATGACGTAATCCCGTCAAGTGACGTGGGCAGACCCTGGATTCCTTCTGACAGTTTATCAATTGACTTGGTGGATTCCTGGGTGCTGAACCCAAGCTGCTCCATTACCCTTGGGAACCGGTTCATGGTATCGAACCGGTCGATGGCATCGCCTAATGAATTCTTCAGAGCATTGCCGGCGACGCTGAGCGCTTTGAAGACTCCGATTCCTTTTGCTATATCTAATATGCCTTTTGATGCTTTCTGGCTTCTTTCATCTATGGCAACTAGGGAATCAGCAGCACTGTGCATCTTGCTGGTAAAGCCCCGGTCAGCCACGCTTAGAACCGCCTGGACGCTATATGTCTCCATAACATTTCTGCCTCCTTTCGTAATCCTGCACTTTGACGGCAATCCTCTTAAGGCGGTCCTCCTGCACCTTATCCCTGCATCCGCCCGTCACCTCTTCGATACGTTTCTCATAGTCGAAAAACTGCTTGAACGTCTTAAAAACCGGAACAGCCTTATCCTTGCCCTGCCTCTTTGTCGCCTGCACGTTATGGTTCGCCCATGCCTGAAGATGGATTTCATATTCCCTATCTATCTGCCTCAGACGATGAGCCTTCATCCGCATGCCATACTCATACAAGGTCATGCGGTCAATCTCATTGAAATCTGCCATGCCGAGATACCGGAGGCAGTCCAATACGATATGCTCATAAGTTTCCTGCGAGCTTTCTATCCTTTCAGCCCTTCTTCCACTTCCTTCAGCTCCTTTTCCATTTCCTGGAGCTTTCTCTTGCAGGCATTTGACTTTTTTAGCTCATCGATTACCTCGCTAAATACTGCGTCGATATCTTCCGCTCTATCGATGAAGTCATCAATTTCCTGCATGCTCGGCCGGCGCTTGTCCATCCGTGCCGTTCCCATATGGATGAATTCAGCCAGCGTCACTACATCTCCGACCAGAAGCAGCGGAATCTTGATTTCCAGCCCGTTGCCGAACTTCATGCCGGACTTGCTCTGGACGAAATACTTCTTGTCAAGGTCTCTGATAAACCCGATTCCAAAGTTAAGTTCGCATTCTTTCCCGTTTATATCTAATGTCATCATCTTCATCCTTTCTTAATGGAGGGTAGGAGGAAGTCATCCTCCTATCCCGTTCTTAGGCGCCTGCGTCTGGTGCTGGTGTTGGCGCTACCGCTTCCGTATCCCTGAATACATACTGTATCTCCTTGATATCCGCATCCGGCACCGTCACAAGGCCATCCTGCAGCTCGCCGTCCACGTTGAATGTCGTGGAGAACTGTGCCGCTTCCTCGACATTTGCCGGGTCCTCCCACTCCGAAAGCAGGCCCTGTCCATATTTCGCCGGGTATTTGCCATCCGTCGGCTCTGCTCCAAGGTCTATCTCCCATACCTCCAGAACCTCCTGCTTCAGCACTGCCTGCCTGAGCATGTTGTTGACGGCGTCCCTGGTAGAGACTGCTGTCATTTCGATTGTCGTGGTAAGGCCGCCGCTGTAGTTGATTGGCCCGTCCTTCGTCATCTGGGAGTCCGTGTTGGCCTCGTACTTGATCGTATGCTCCACCTGGAGGGCCAGCCTTGCCGCGCCTTCTTTCGTTGCATCCGCCAGCCTCCTGAACTTCAATATCTTGTCCTTTCCTAAAATAGGTTTTTCCATGTCATATCCTCCTGACTTAATAAAATTTAAACTCCACTTCAAGAATACCGTGAAGGAGAGGTTCTTTTGTCGTGTTATCCGGCAGTATCCGCTGGCTTACGTTCTTCAGCAGCCAGGTGAAATTATCCGTGTCCCTCATCCTGCGGCAAATGTTCTTGATGCCGAGCAGCATTTCCGACACCGTCCCCCGGTTCTTCGGCGTATTGCTCCAGACATGGATGGTCTGGTATACGTTCCCGAATACGGCTGACTTGTTGGCCACATCCGTCTGCTGGCTGTCGGCCAGATAGACGAAGGGGTATGGCGTACCCTCTGGCGGTAAAAATCCGTCATATACGTCATACCCCTCTGCCTTGATTCTTATTAAGAGTTCCGTAAAAAGCTCCTGCTGTGGGTCCATCTCATCACCTCGCAAGTTTTCCCATGTCGCTCTTGAACTGCTCTTTCTGCTCCCAGAATGCGGGTCCCACATAGGGCTGCGCTGCCATGAACCGCGTACCGAACTCCGGATACGGTGCATATTCTGCCACCGGCGCCACTGTAGCAGTCCGTCCTCCATCTGATATCTCCATGCCGATGCTTCTTTTCAATGTACCGGTATCTACCGGCGCATTCCTCTGAGCCTTTGCCTGCAGCTCTGCACCGTTCTGGTGCACTATGCGTCTGACAGAGCTTAAATCGGCATTCCTTTTCAGCGCTGCCCGCAGCTCGCCTGCACCTGTAATCTTAACTCCCATCACTGCACCTCACTTGCTACAAATGTTTTTCCGCCTCTGCTGAAGTCCACCTTGTATGTCCTGCTGCCTATCCGGATACGGTCGAACGATTCCGTATAGGGCCTTTGCAGTCGGATTGTGAGGATTCCCTGCCTCAATTCTCCATACAGGAGATGCAAGGTTTCCACTCCTGAATCTGTCACGTTAGCCCATTTCTGTGCCTCATGGACGGCATCCGCTTCGTAATTGCCGGTATCCGGATCATACGCTCCGGCTTCTATCTTCTGGAAGAAGACAGGCGTGTCATACCTCATAGGAATCTCAGCCTCCCCTTCGTTGCATCCTTCTGGCTGTCAAGGAATGCCTGTATCTCTTCCCTGAACCCCGAAAAGTCGTCATCGCTGAAGCTGATGCTCTCCCCCTCGACTCCCTGGCTCTTCATGCCCTCGGAGCCGATTCGGTTGAACCGGATGATGGACACGTCGATGACGATGTAATCCATCTCATCAGGCGGTTCGATTCCGCCAAGGAGGAGCTTCAGCCTCTTTTGGGTAGACGAAATAATCCAGTTCAGCTTCTCATCCAGCTCTGCATCTTCCTGGTCGAGTCCTAGGAGCATCTTCAATTTCTCAAGCATCTCGACACCTCCCTATCATTCCGCAGCTTTCTTCCTGGTCCTCTTCGGTTTCTCTTCCGGTACAGCCTCTTCCCCTTTGTCTTCATCCACTAGCTCAATCAGCGGGACTCCCTGCCTGTTGGAAGGCCCGGCAAGCTCTGCCAGGCGCTCTTCTGTGACCTCAATCCCTTCCCGAGGGAACGTATTCCCCACGTCGTAAGGGTGCTCGTCATCTTGTAGATCCGTAAAAAATCTAATTACCTTATACATACGCTTCCTCCTTAAGCTCCTGTTGGCTTTGTGATTTTGATACATTTGGTTTCATCCACAAGGGCTACAACATAATGCTGGTCCGCATTGAACTTTGTCAGCTTATGGTCAATATCCCTCTCTTTCTCGGCAAGCACGCTGCGTTTCAGGAAAGTCTTTAATGCTCCGGTCTTCACCGCAAGCCCTTCTCCTTCTAAAATCTTTTTAGAGCGGACAATCTCCCACCCAAGCAGTTCGCCAAATGCTCCGGAAATCAGGATGTTATCTCCCAGGTCACTTGCCTTTGTCCAATCAGAACCTGCCGCCTTTCTGAGCTTTGCAGTATCCTTATAGGACAGGAACAGAACACCCACAGTTCCGGCATCTTCTTCCTCGATGGCGTCCGGAGCGTCCTCAAAGGTTGCTTCTAGCTGGTCAATCAAGTCAATATCAATGGCATGTGCCACGGAAAGCGTTGTTTCCTTTGCCGCCGCAACAATATCATTGTCCACCTTGGACGCAATAGCCATCCTTACCTGTTTCTGAGCTTCCCCTACCGGGTCGCCATAACCGCTTAGTACCGCCTCATCCGTCAGCTTCACACCCTTCCCGGCTTTCTTGATGGTATACTTATCGCTGGTGGTCTCAAGCATGGTGTAATCAATGGCAGCCCCTTCTGCCACATCCTGCGCGTCTCCAATGTACTTAAACTTTGGAATGGTTACTGTAGAACCTGGTGTTCCTTCCAGCGTAGTGTCAACCGGTGCAATACCACTGAACTTGATTGCTTTCGGAAGCTGTGCACTGATCATCTGTGCCATTACTTCCGGGTCAATCATCTGTGCCAGCTGTGTAAGCTCGTCTGCAAACAGCTGTAAATTAAATTTTCTCATGTCTTATTCCTCCATAAGTTTCTTATATTTCTCTGGTTCCTTCTGCTTAAATGCCAATACCTCTTTATATGGCATTTTCACAAGGTCATCCTTGGTTATCTCCTTTTTCGAGCCACCAGTGACAACCTTCGGCGTCCTGCCTGTGTTCCGTGCCTTTTCCGCCGCAAGCACGATAGTGTCCTTAATCTTTACGAATTTCTCAATATTCTCTTTGGTCTCTTCGGCATCCTTTCCGACAACGAAGTCAAGCACCTCTTCCGATACATCAATATCCGAAGCTTTCAACAGTTTAGAAGCGGTCTTTGACAGTTCCATCCTGGCAACCTTACGCTCCAGCTCTGCCATCTTATTTTCCTTCTGCTTTTCTTCATAAGCCTTGCGTTCTTCTGTTGTCATATCCTCCAGCTTCTGAGCCTCTGACTTATGCTTTTCTTTTTCACGCTGTTCTTTTAGAGCCTTTTCGACCTCTTTTGCTACGATTGCCCCAAGCTCTGCTTTTGTGTAGAGCCTGCCCTTTTTCTTTTTCTCTGTTTCCGGGTCCTGTTCTGGGTCGTCCTCGGGTTCATCTTCCGGATCTTCTTCCGGGTCCTCCTCTGGATCTTCGGGATTCTCAGCAAAGAGCTGCAGGTTATACCCTGCCTTTCCAAAAATCTCCTGTACTCCGTAATGATTATTTCTGTGTTTCATGTTCAAATACCTCCGTTTGATTTTTATTCGGCCTACCGTTTTGTGCCCGTCGGCATAACCGGATGTTCTTTATGGCGTCTGCAGCCGTAAAAAGACAAATGCTACACTATCCGGACATAATCCGGATACTCATCGGCAACCATGCAGATACCGATGAAAAAGGAATCCACCAGAGTCCGCGACCTCTACGATAGATTCCCATATTCTATATCAACCTTTCCAGGTGATATGCTGTATTGAATTTTGTCCTCTGCTAAACCCTCTATGGATTTGATTAGTGTTTGTGTCAATGCCGTTACGCCTGCACACACAATGTCCTGTCCGGTCGGAGCATATCCTGCATGGCCGGAGACCGTTATCCCGTCCTTTCGGACGCTTACTTCAATCAATCCTCTCACTCCTCCTTCTGAAAATATGCATAAGAAAACCACCGGCCATGATTGACTGGTGGTCGCTATTCAACAAAATCTGTTAATGGTTTTTTTATACGAAGAGCCTTTCTTATATCCTTGACATATTCGTCATACTCATCAGCACCATATTCAAATTCCATATGTCCAAATGGAAAAACGCCAAATAGGGCATAATATTCTTTATTTAGTTCATCTAACTCAGGTGTAGTTTCTCCATGCCACATTATTTCATCATCCTTTCCAACGTTTTTATCACTTCATTATATGAATCCGGGAATATGTCTTTCATCATAACCAGAACATTTGAGTTATTTTCATACAGAGCTCTTCCAATTTGAGAAAACGCTTCTGACTCAATCGCCCCAGACTTTTCCCAGTATTTTGAAGTATGTCCATATCCCATATTTAAGGCATCTCCCGTCATGCCGCTAAGAATATCGGAAACTGCTCTATACTCTTTCTTTAAGATTAGTGTATCATCGTAATGTATAAATGCATTCTTATATTTAGAGTATAACATTTCTTCAATTCTTTTTCCATATCCCCTTGCTTGGCTTTCTAACCGTCTGAAATCAGATTGGATGCTTTTATTCAGCAGGCCGCTTTTTGTAAGCTTGTAAGTATTATTAATTTCATGAAACAATTCATGGGCCAATGTAGAAGAGTCTGCACTCTTCGACAAATATACCGTTCCTTCTTTTGAAGAAAACTTAGAATGCCTACCTTGTGCCCTCTTTATTTTTACTCTGTCTAAGGATTGCGTTAACAGGATTCTGACATCCCTATTATCAACAAATGACAGATTTCTAATAAATTCTTTCTTCTGTTTATTTAATCCCATAATCTTATCAGATAGCGACCTTGCTATATCTGATTCTTCTGGTCCTTTATCTCTTAACCACTTTTCAAACTCTTCCCGGTCCATGTAAGCCGCCGTACTGCATCTGCAATTCGGGTGAATAGGCGGTGCATTTGTTCCTGGCATCATATCAGCTATGTTAATAGGTTTTCCGTTGTCCATGTCGGCGCAATCCTTACAAGCTGTCCCTAATGCGATAAAAACATACTGGTCGTATCCGTTCCGCGCATAAGACTGCTTCTGTGCCTCCGTCTGCACTCTTGCCAGCTCCGTCCTCATCAGACGCTCTGCATCACTTTTTCGTACATCAAACAGCTTCTGCAGATGCGTGGCAAGCTGCCTGGGATTCCGCCCCTGTATGAGCCCCGTCTGTAGCAGCTTGGAAAGCTCTGCCTTCATCATGCCTTGGTACATCCAGATGCGGTCTGAATAGCTTGCATTGCTAAAGGAAGCATTCACAATCGCGTGTGCAGCCAGCGCATTGTTATGGATTGTCTCCCCAAGTATGCCTGCCTGGTGCTCGAATTCAGACAAGGTGCGCTCTGTCAGTATCTCTTCAAAATATTTCTGAATCCTATCGAAACCGTCCACCAGCTCCAGGCCGATATTGGCCTTCAGCAGCTCCAGCCGGTTAATCTTCATAGTGGCGTTGTAGAGCCGCATCTCGTCATTAGCCTCTTTTGAAAAGTTCTTCTCCTTCACGTACCTGGCAGCCTTACGCCCATAGGCCTCGATATCCAGATTGGATACCTTCCTCTTCGACTCCGCCAGCGTGATTCCTTCTGCCTTGGCATATTTGGTATAGAAGCCGTTGATTTCCTTCTGAATCTGGTCCAGCATGTAATCATAGTAACCATTGATGGCCTTTATGTACTCAGCCTCGGTCTTTAGATTCCTGATAAGGTTCTCTTCTTCCCTTTTCCTCCAGTATTCCCTACTGTCCATCCGCACCCACTCCAAACATCTGCCTGTCTATCTTGATTTCCCTAGCCTCTTCCTCTTTTTTCAGTTTCTCGATCTCATCCCCCACGTTATCGATAATGCTGAGCACGCTGAGCTGTGTTTCTTGAGAGGCTATTCCTTCAAGCGCCTGAGCTGTCTGAGCCTCTTCCAGAATATTCTTGGGGATATTCCTGGTCGGCTTATATTTGATATCCTTCCAGGCCTCTGAATTGGAAACATTCGTAGAAAGACTGCAGAATAATTTATACCGTTTATTCATGCTCTTTATCATCTTCCGGTCCATCGTAAGGGCCAGGTTGCTCATTGCCTGTAATTTATAAGCCAGTGCCGTACCGGAAGAGTTCCCATAGCTCTCATCTGATATATTTGACACCATGCTAATCTGATAGATGAGCGTTTCCAATCTATCAAGCAAATTTTCCTGAGAACCGTCCGCGGTGGGTTTGGCTAAAAACTGCACTAAGATTTCTTTCGCATTATTTGTACCATACAGATTTATGATTCTGTCATCACGGATACGGTACACATCTTCATCATCCAGTTCTGCTCCAAGCACTGCAAGATAAGCCTCTGCAAATGCATCCACATCATTTGCCTTCTCACCAATCGCTTTATTGTACGACTCGACAAGCCCCGAAACTTCTTCGAATATCCCGATACGCTCCTGGTTCATTGCATACTCCACGATTGGCAGCATGCCGTATGGGTTTTCTTTTCCCTCGGACAAGGTAGTTCCCGTAAATTCATAAAGCTCCGCCCGGGTAAGCAAATCCCCAAACCTTGTAACGCCATCTTCCTTATACCCGTACCTAACAGCAAATAAAGCCTTCCCCTTCACAGTGTCATCGTAGACTATAAACGCTTCTTTGGGATTGCAGGCTGCCAGCCTTGTGTGCGTCTCTTCATCCTGGTAGAGGTATTCATAAGCGTGCCCGTAAATACATGCTTTTTTCGCAAGCTCAAACTCATGGTCTGTAACATTGTTGTTCCGGTCAAATTCAGTAATTGCCTCATTGACAGTATCATCCTCGTGACTGCGTTTGATGGGTACGCCATAGGCATATCCTAGGAATGTATCTGTGATATATCTTGGGAAATTGACCGCCAGCCGGTTATCCGGTTTCCACTCTGGTTTCTCTGGCAAATGGAAGATATCATGGAAGCCCCGATATAAGTTTTCCAGATACTCATATCTCGGAAAACGTTCCTCATGCAATGCGACGTACTTATTTATCAGCTCCATATCTATCACTACATCAGCATCACATAACAGCGGCTTCGGCAGCTTATATGGTCTCTTTGAATGCATCTCTATATTCCTCCTTTAAATGTTTTCAGTTTCACTTTTCCTTTCCTCCATCCCTCTACCCCATATCTGAGGGCCGCCATCGCATCATCCTGGAACGGCACCGGCTCGTCAAGGTATTCTCCGGTCCGTTCATCCTTCTTCCATTTCCACTGCTGCAACTCCTTGATGGTATTTGTGCATGAAGGGTGGACGTATATCATCCGCTTGATTGCCTTGTCTTTTGAGACAATCCCTTTCAGCCAGTCAATCTGAGCAGCCTGGTACTTCTTCTCGTCGGTCTTTTCCTTGACCACTGGCATTGCCATGAAGCCGGCTGTCCTCCATGTCTTAATCCTGTCAGGCTCTGCGGAATCGCACCACATAATCCGCTTCGTAGGGATTGCCGCCTTGATTGCCAGAGGGATAATCTCTGCCGTCTCTTTCTCAAACACATAGATTTCCTGCAGCACATAAATGTTCCCATCCTTCATTCCAAGTAAGAGAATTGCATTTGCATGGTTAAAGCCGAAATCCTGCCCGATGGAGATATCATCATAATCATCCAGATTCTGTGAGATTTCCTCTACCCGCCAGTTATGGAGAATCAGCCCTCCAATCTCTCCCCATTCCCCCAGGCCATAGATGCGGTATCCATCCGGATCCACTTCCTTACGCCTTTCCATACGGGCGTGGTAGGCGGCATCGATAAAACGGTTCATCAGGTAAGTGCTGTGGTGAGTCAGCACGTTAGAGTCTGGGACATCAAAAAAGACCTTCTTAATCCAGTGGCTGCTGCTTACCGGATTGAAGGTCATCCTTATCTGGTAGAACTGTCCGGTCGGGAGCTCGCCCCTTAGCCGGTCGTCTATAATCTCAAAGTCCCCCTGCGTGATTTCTGTAGACTCCTCAATCCACACATCTGTCAGCTTCCCCCGTTGGAATGTGATGGACTTCAGCTTCTCCCGCTGCTTTTCATCATTTACCCCGCGGAAGATTATCTGGTTCCCATTGGCCCTGCAGGTGAGCTGTAATGGGCTCTGCTTGATGTTCCAGTATCGGTCTGCCTTATCCCCGAACATCCGGTAGGCTGCCCCTGTAAGCTCTGCATAGGTGCTGTCCCGGTTTGTGATGTCTGACTTGCGGATGCAGACCAGGTTCCTGCCCTTATCCTGCATCAGGCGGAGCAGATAGTTCTGAGCGGTATCGGTACTCTTGCCGGAACCGGCAGAGCCTTTCATTACGATATATCTCTTCTGGCTCCTGTCCGCCTCCATGAAGCAGGGATTCGCCTTTACCAAGATGTTCATTCTGTATCATCTCCACCATAATCGATGCTGATGTTAAGCTCCATGTCCGCATCAAGCTCTAGTTTGTCCTTGAAGAGAGAATATCTTTTTCCAAGAAGCTCAGCTGCCTTTAGCCTATCTTTTTCCGACGGTGCTTTTTTTATCGCCCTGGCTTCACTGCATCCTTCCCCAATTCCTTCTACAACAATCTCTTCTGCCTGGCTCTCTCCGCGTAGTACTGAAGAAAGATATTCCATTACCTCCTGGGCATCCGCGGTTCTTTTACTATGCATTTCTTCCAGGCAACCATCAATATACTTTTTAACCTCAGCATTTCTAAGCAATCTCCCTCCATTGGTAGCTGCCACGGTGTCCTTCTTCACACACGGGTAAGCGGCTTTGTAAGCCCGTGTGGCATTCAAGTCTACTAAATATTCATCTGCAAATATCTTTTGTTTTGTTGTCATCCAGGCTCACCTCCATCCTGTTTTATCGCATAAAAATACCCCGAGGCCCGAAGGCTCCGGAGTCATCATTATTTTTTATCATATTGATTCTTTATATAGTCTATAATGGTTTGTTTATCCTTTACATTTGATTCTTTGACAAATAACAGCAATTTATCTATCACCTCTTCCGATGGACAATGATAATTTTCAATCAATGTAGAAAAAATAAAATCTATCTTTACTTCATTTACTGTGTCATGCAATGTTTTTTTTATATTTTCAATTCGTGAATATATATTTTTAACCTTGTATAATTCAACGCAATTCTTTACAAGTGCAACCGTATAGAAAATAATAAATGATAAGTGATAGGTTTCTACTATCATGGCCACATAGAAAACATAGATATTCACTATAGGCTGATTGCTTTTTAATAAGAACAGTAACAATAATAACATCAAGCACTGAATTCCAATATTCTGTGCCAAAAAACTATAACTAGATAAAATATGTTCTATTTTTTCCTCGCCATTTATTCGGTTAATAAGCTTTGTTTCCTCTTTTGTAAACAAACTAACAATAATGGCAATTCCACTTAGTGAAAAACCAAGCAATCCTAATAACGCACCCTCCAAGCAAATTATGACGTCGTAAATAACTTTTTCATAAACAGAAAACATCTCATATATATGGATATATAGAAACATAGCAAAAAATAACACTGTAACGACGATTGAGACTCTAACTTCCCACTCCATTATATTAACTAGGTCACCTTTCCTGCTTCTACCGCCCATAATTATTCCTCATTATCAAAAGATCTCGCATTTATTTGTCTTATTACATCTTCACAAGCTTTAACAAACTCTGACATTCTATGAATTTTCCTCTTTATTGGTGCCTTATCTTCTGTGCTTTTTGTAACACCATCTCTTCCAGTAGCCTCAACTTTTACATACCCCTTACTAGTTGCATTCCTCGCATCTACGTCTCGTTGTAAATTATCCGCTTCATCCAGTTGCTCCCTCACGATATATGAATCAATGTTTAACCCTAGTTTACTCGCAGATGTAAGTAAAATACTCTTTGTAGATAGATTTGCGTTCTCAAATTGTTCCAGCCTATCTTTTCCGTTATCTTGTATAGATTTAAGTGTTTGTTTGTCTGGATTAATTGGTCTGAATGTAAAACTTAATTTTTGGATTGCTTTAATTTCCTTTAATTCTCTATATAATTCTTTAATGTCTATACCATTCGTATATCGATCTACTATAAAACGATAATCCAATTCTGCCTTATCCATTGATAGATTTATCATTATACCAAAAATCTCAAGGAATTTTTTATGTCCAAATCGAATACTAGTGTTATATCCCACCATTTCATTAAATATATCAAAATAAAATTCTATTGCATCTGTATTAGTAATACCTTTCGTTTCTAACTCCCTTGTTATAGGATTTTTTTCTTTATATAAGAGTCTAAATTTTTTATCTAATCTTCCTCTTATAAAAGTATCCGTTTTTTCTTTAACATATACACTATATTCTATCACATTGGTATGTTGCTCTCCATCATCGCCTATATATGAGTTTTCCTCTTGGTATTGCAATCCGTCTTTAAAATTTATCAGAAGATTTGAAAGTATTTCTCTCATTTGTATCTCACCTGAATAAACTTTGTAAACATGTTCAGATATTAAATTAACTTTTCCAAAATATAGCATTATGCTCATACTTTATCCTCCACACACTTCACCTTACACTCAAACCATCACATCTGATTCCATAATATACCAAATTCTGACAATTATCAACAAATGTATGTGCAATTTATGTGTATGGATTATACAATTATATTAGAACATGTGTTTGCTTTCGTCAAGCAACGAAAAGAAGCCCCGCACCAAGCAGGACTCCCTTTCAGGTTTATGTGTGTGTATCGCGAGAGGAAAAAGTGTTTCAGCCACTTCCTTCAGTCTAAACTATACCCCTTTTCTTCGGGACATTGGGGGACATTTTCAAAAAATCTTTGGATTCTTTTCTTTACATTCTCATCCGTATAGGCTATGTTCCTTCTCGGGAACATAGAGTTCATCTTTTCAGCCACTTTCGGATAGGTCAAGTCGTCTATGAAATATAGCCGGAACATTATCCTAAGCTCGCTTTTTCCAATCTGCTCTATGTATTCCTCCGCCTGGACCGTAAGTTCCAGAAGCTCCAGCTCCAATCTCTCCAGCCGGGCGATTCTCCTGGTAAGGAGCCGGTTCTTCTGAGTGATTAATGCCGTAGGCCTTCCCTGAATCTTCACCATGCGGAGCGGCTTCTTTCCCTTCTTGCCACATGAGACGGCGTCCGTAACTACCATGCTGTTCAGCCTGTCCAGCTCCTTCCTGCCTTTATCTATCCTACTTCTTAAGTCTTTTATTTCCTCTTTCATATCTGCACATTCAATCAGAATATTCTTGTCCAATCCTATCCACTCCCCTGCCTCTCATATATTCTGTAACGCTCTTATGCTCCAGCTGCCTCCCCTGGCTCCTGATAAGCTGCCGGGCCTGGAGGGACAGAGGGCTGACCTGGTAGGCCGGCCGCTCGAACCTCTCCTTGGCCTCCCGTCCGGGGTTCCGTTCCTCCATATCGGAAAGGCGGGCCTGCTCATCCAAGGCGCATGCTTTCCTGGTCCTTCTACATTTTCTCATTGTTTCATCTCCTTTGTCGTAACATTTCTGTTTTAATCTTTTATTGTCGATTGTTGTCTCTTTTTAACCTGTTCGCACCCGCCTATCTTCTTTTTGCAACGTATTGTTTACAATCAGATTGTAAGGTCACAAGGAGGCATCATGCAAAAGATAAGGATACTGTTACTGAAGCTTGGGATACGCTCCAACCTGAAGGGATTCCACTTCCTCCTCTACGCGCTGCAGCTCTGCCTGGCAAGCGAGGACTATCTGCTCTCCGTCCATAAGACGCTGTATGTGGATGTCGCAAGACATTTCGGCACGTCCAGGGACAACGTCGCGCACTGCATGCGTACGGCAATCTCAAGCTGCTGGAACAAGGGCAACCGCAAGCTCCTGCATCAGCTTGCCGGATACGAGCTTGCTCAGAGGCCGGCGAATGGCGAGTTCATCGACATCCTCTACAACTACCTACGCCAGGAAGGTTAGCCCGCTTATGCGGGCTTCTTCCCTTTAAATCGCGGTTTAATTACGCAAATCTTAGCTGTTCCTGGCTGTCATCTATCCTCATATTTGGCATCCTCTTGCCTATACACAACTCTGGCAGGTTTGCCCTTATCAGTGCCGCCGGTATGGGTGGACATACTGCATTGCCGCACCTTTTAACTTGCTCAGTCCGGGGGTAGCTTTTTCCGTCGCAATCATAATCTATTATGTAATCATCCGGGAATCCCTGACACCCGTATAGTTCCCGTGGTTCCAGCATCCGAAGCCCAATATCCACAATCTGATATTCTACCCCTTGTATCGTAACAAGCCCAAATCGGTCACGTGTTGGTATGGTATCAAGCGGTTTCCTCACATCCTGTCCTATACCCTGCCCGTAATACTTTACGAGAAAGGCTCTTACCTCTCCAAAATGCCCCGCAGATGTTGTAATGGTGTGTAGCGGTTCCCTTTCGTCCTGACCGGTTGCGGTCCCGTAGAATTTGCTTAAAAATGATGTCACAAGCCCGTATCTGTTTGAACTATCCACCGTCATAATTGGGTCCGTAATTTCCTGTCCTCTGACTTCTCCTGCCGCTGTCTCGGAATGATACTGTATCATGTAAGACTCACACAGATAATGCTTTCCGCTACTTACAATAGTCGGAAGAGGTTCTTCGATATCATGTATGCGTGGTTCCTGCCCTTTTCTCTCCCCATAGCCGATAGGCACAATATAAGGTTCTACAATCCCAAATCCATGCTTGGATGTGATTACTCTCAATGGGTCCTTCATGCTGTTGCAGTAATCCGACTTTGCCCCGCTGTGGTTGACTTGCACTATAAAAGGCTCCGCATTATCAATCACAAACTTTTTTAGCCCTCTTGCAATCCGCTCCATAGTTTTCGGTGCCAATGGACGCACCGCTCGGATTCCATATTTTTTCTTGATTTCTTCTGCTGTGTCAAAAATGGATGGACAGGGACGGCTGAAATCTATCTGGGTATAAGCTCCCACGTAAGGCTTTAACAATCCCGCCTTAACTGCCTCACTGTCTGCCGGCCCGTGCGTCGGCTCTGGCCAGACAATCGGCCTCCCGTCACATCGGGCAATCATGAAGAATCTTTTTCGCATGGTTGGTGCTCCATAGTCTGCGGCAACCAGCTCCTTTGCATCAATTTCATAACCAAGTCTTTCGAGCTGTCTTCTCCACCGCTTATATGTTTGTCCCTTTCTTCCAGGGTCCGGCTCAAAAATCTGTAGACCAACCCCTACCACTTCCCCAGGTGCTGCCACCCTTGTTTTCCCATCCGGCAAGCTTACAAGCACTCTGCCTGTCTCCTTGTCCCGTTTTGGTTTGCATGGTCCCCAAGTCTGGAATTCTTCTACATTTTCCAGCATTATCACCCTTGGCCTTACCAGTGCCGCCCATTTCAGTACAATCCACGCAAGGCCTCTGATTTTCTTTTCTACAGGCTTTCCGCCTTTAGCTTTGCTGAAATGTTTACAATCCGGCGAAAACCAAGCAAGCCCTACCGGATGACCATTACATGCCTTTACCGGGTCCACATCCCATACACTTTCACAATAATGCCTTGTGTTTGGATGGTTCGCCTTGTGCATCTTTATCGCTTCAGGGTCATGGTTGATTGCAATATCCACGCTGTACCCTGTTGCCATTTCTATTCCGGTAGAAGCACCGCCGCCACCGGCAAAATTATCTACTATCAATTCTCCATTAATCATTTTTTTGAAAGGAAGCCGTGTACACTTGCCCTGCAGGAGCTTCCGCCTCCTTCCTTTTATTTCCTAAATGCCCGTTTAATTAAGTAAGATATTCCTTGCAGCATCTACCGTCATGTCGCCACCTTCATGCGGTTTATGTTCATAATAATCCCCATAATACAATGTGTTTTCGGAAAGGTCCGCATGGAAACTTTGCTGCCCTTCCACCTCTAGGGCTTTGTACTTCTCCCGTACCCCATATATGTACCATTCCATTACATCGTATTTGGTTTTCCATCTGTCAAAATCCCGACCTTCTAACATCCTTTCAAAAGCCCAGAGATAAGCTCTTTCAAAATTTATCCAGCGCTCAAACTCCCTCTTGATTTTTCTCCACGATGTGAGAGGACATCCAACACATCCTATACGGTCGAATCCTTCGTCGTATAGCACCGGATATGGCAAATGATTGTCGAGAATCACCTTCCACACCTGTTCTTCTGTCCATTTAATGATTGGATGATACAATGTCACACCACGGAATGCTAAACATGTCTCTATTTTGTGCCTTTCGCTCCTCTTTTTGCTTTCTGCATTCCTCACGCCCGTAACCGTAATTACATTTTTAGGACATGTATTGCGCTCCTTAAATTCCTGGCAGCAATATCGGCACACCCTTGTAGGCGGGAACCCTTTCTCAACAATCATCTTAAACATCGTTGTTCGGTTCCGTTCCTCAATCACGTCTGGATAATATGTGTGTATGAATTTCAGTAATTCTGGTGGGTCAACACTTGTGCGACTGAATCTACATTCATATTCAACACCGGCCTGGTCAAAAAGCCATTTTGCAACTATGCTGTCTTTTCCTCCGGAAAATCTAAGGCAAAGCTTTCCTTTTACTCGCGACATCCTTCTTATATCTTTTATTGCACCGGCTACATAATCTCCATATACCGGCAACTCCATCTGTCTTATCATTTTGCAAAAGGAGCCGAGATATCTCTGCGCCGGCCGGCCGCTCCGTCTCCTTTCTCTTGTCTAATAAAGGTTAATTGATTTTAATAACAAACGAGCTTGAATTTGTATTTATCATTTTTCCATTCAAAAGTGAATCAATTCTAACTTTTCTAGCGTCCTTATCCTCTTCAACAGTCCAAATAAAATCAAGTAGCCATATCAATCTTTCATTCGAACAAGGCGCAAACATCTCTTCCGGTTCTTCCCTTCTTTTCTCATATAGTGTTACTTTCATATATGCATTTTCCTTTCTCATTAAATGTCAGGTTAAAGAGATTCTATGATAGCTCTATACTTTTTTGAATCATATAGATATACAAACTTCCCCATGTAATCTTCTTCTGCCAACACTACAACAATATTTCCGCCACTAGCTGTTATGGTATTTACATTTTCATGTTCAACTTTTAAATTCCAGCTACCATTATTCTCTTCTTCATATATTTTACAGTTCAAATTCTCCATGTCCATTTCCTCCTTAAATGTCAGTTTCCTTACTAAGCCAATCTGGATTTTCAAAAACATTCCCTATTACCTTTGCATAATTTTCCAATGGCCCTAAAGGCATCTGAGGATATCCTACAGCTTCTACATAAAAGCCTACATTGTCCATATAACAGCCGTCCGCCGGACAATATGCCTCATATGTACCGTACTTTACCAACATTAAAACGTCTAGTATCTTCTCACCCTGGTGGCTTTCGATGAAGTCCCCTTCAAAGACTTCCCGACCAGATATATCATACCTACCTGTTGACCGCTGTAAAATATGCGTATCGCAGTTGAGCGGGTAAGGGCATCCGTGCTGCAGCGTCATAAGACAACCATTAATCCCTATCCAGCTATTATCCCGTTCCCACTCATTCTTGTTTTTGCACCATAACCTATACCCTTCCATTTATCCCCTTTCCGGCTAATGATTCTATTTCGTCATAATTAATTCCAAGATACTCAACTTCGTCATCTTCCATTGCTAATTGGATTCTACCACTACCAGCATCATGCAAAATCCCATAATACTCATTCCCAGATTTCGTTCTAACTCCGATATATTCTCCTTCGAGGATGTTTTCACCATAAGGCGTTCTAATAGCATAAAGTATTATTTGTCTGTAATTCATGTCGATTCTGACCTCCTAAACGTCAGGTTAATACTATGTAGCTGGCATAAGTCCCATCTGTGCTACATCGTTATCTGCATATTTTAATGTCTGTGACATGTATGGCTCCGGCCTCGGCATCCAGGCGATGACCAAGTCATCCATTTCCGCGGGCCCTTGATTATACCAATGACCGCGACAGAATGAGTAATACCGGATGTCAGTTATTTCGCCCAGTTTTACAGTCACGGGATACACATATGCATCCTCTGTAATTGAATTCACGCAATCATCCGGCAGTCGCTCTGATACCGGAATCCATGATTTGTATTTCTTTTCCTTTAACGCTGCAATAGCAGCATCTACTGTGTCAATTCTAACTCTCTTCAATTGCCTTACATCTTCCGAATCTCGAATTTCCATTTTCATGCAGGCAAGATTGTCAATTGCTCTTTGTATCTCCATAGATACCCCTTTCGCTAATTCTTAATTATCTGTATGTGACAAGACTATCAATCCGGTACGGAACAAAACCGCCACTATAATACATCTGCCTAACAGTATTTTTATCTGGTTTTCCAAAAACAAAGTTGCCTTTTTGATTATCAGGAAATAACCCCCTGAATCTTGCCAGTAGATACAGTAACTCAAATTTCATTCTGACCTTCTCCTTTAAATGCTAATATAGAGTTATTTCCTCTTTATCGTCATCAATGCTAAAATCCTCCATCTCACAAGTTCCGTTATATGTACCGCCACCGTCCTGATATTGCAATTTGATATCATAATTTTCTACTTTGTTTTTCTTTGCCGTTTCATACAGTTCTTTCACTGTCATACTGCCACCTCCTAAATCCTAATTTACTCTACTTTCCCTAAAATCTGTGCCCGGCTTGTCCTTATCTTCCCATCTGTCCCGAATGGTACGACTACACCAGCCAGCCATTCAAATTTTATGAGCAACTTATATATCGTGCCGCCATGAGTATTTCTGACCCACTGATATGGTGCTACGTTGATTCCGCATCCACATTGACATGTTCTGTCGGGATTGCAGATTTCAGTTATTACCTCGCCCTCTTCAATCTTCCACCTGCCCGGTGCAGGATACTGCGAATTGAACGTCTTGAAAACTATGTACCCTTCGTCCGTACGCTCGAAGTTTGCTTCGAGATAGTTGATGGCATCAAGTATTCCTTCGGCATCGCTCAGGTCGGCATCGCTCAGGTTGGCACGTCTCAGGTCGGCATCGCTCAGGTCGGCACCGCTCAGGTTGGCATCGCTCAGGTTGGCACGTCTCAGGTCGGCATCGCTCAGGTCGGCACCGCTCAGGTTGGCATCGCTCAGGTTGGCACGTCTCAGGTCGGCACCGCTCAGGTCGGCACCGCTCAGGTCGGCATCGCTCAGGTTGGCATCGCTCAGGTTGGCATCGCTCAGGTCGGCATCGCTCAGGTCGGCACGTCTCAGGTCGGCACTAAGCAGATATTCAACCGCCTTATCCTTACCTTTGCTAAGCGCCTCCCGGAACTTAGAAGACTCAAAAGGTTCTGCATGCCCTACCTTTTCAAAATATTCCGGCCTGACACAATGCGTTCCGTGTCCGCCGCGCTGGTGTTGTAATACTTTCACCTGGATGTTTTCACGAGGGTCTATATCTACAACAATTCCTTTTGTCATCGCTGAATTTGTTATCGCATATTGTCCATCTGATTCCTTTGTCCCTCTGATTATATCGCCTATCTCAAACATTTATTTTTCCTCCTATTTTCCGTGTTTAATCCTCTTCCTTTTATTCTTACCGCCCGCGAAGATGAAGGCGTTCATGTTCCCCGGCTTGAACCCGCCGGATATCTTCTGCTTGCCACCGTTATGGCTGTGCTTGTTTAGCTCGTACATATGTCCTCCTATTCCGCCAGACTACGCTCAAGGCAGTCCATGTCGTAGCTGCGCTCTGAAAAGTTGCTAAAACCTGTTGCTCTTGCTTTTTCTTGTACAACTGCTTTGCTTACCCTACGGTTACTTTCCCATGTCCTTACAGCTGCCTTCCAATTTTTCATTTTGTTTTTGCCAACCATCCAGCCTTTTGCCTCGTAAAAATCGACGAAGGCTTGAGGGTCAACGTGATTGTTGCGCTCAATGCAGTATGCTCTGACTGTTTCAACATCAGGCGGTGTAAAACGCACAGTATTATTTATTTCTTTTCTTCCCTTCTTACTATTCTTTCCTTCTTCTATTGTTGGGAATAGTTTGGGAATAGCTTGGGCGTTGCTTGGTGTCTGATTGGGCGTTGCTTGGGATATGTCTTGGTACATGTCGTAGTTTGCGACGGTATATACGGTAAACTTGTTTGTGCTTTGCTTGGTAAGTTCGCCTGTGCCTTGAAGGTGCTTAATTGCCGTCCGAACCTCGTCAACCGTAAGTCCGGTTTCCTCTGATAACTTTCCTATCGAAGAAACAAGCGAGCCGCGCGGCACCGTTGTACCTTTAAACTTCCCGTCTTTCCAGTTTGCCCGTAGAAGCATATGGACAAACAGTCTGCATGTATTTATGTCCTGATACCATTCCCAATCAAGAAGGGAACGGCTTATTTTTATGTAATTGCCATTCACCGCCTCACCGCCAATCTATTCCGCAGTTCTCTAATGTCTTTATAGCTGTATCAACAATTTCTTGGCTCTCTTTTATCCGGCTCTTTTCCTGTCTTACCCAACGGACGAGCATGTCAGCCTCTTCCTCCTTGTTCATGTCGGCGATAAAATATCCCTTGCCACGCTGTAGATTTATAATAGGTATCTTAGTCCTGGCATCGTGCAGGCAATCACGCATCACACGATCGGTAAGCCCTGTCCTTTGCACGAGTTCCGAACGCTTTACGGCATTCTGATATCCCGTTGGTATGTAATCTAAGATGTCAAAGCCCTTCTGTTTTTCCACTTCAGACAGATAGTCTAGAAGCTCTACCTGACCTGGTATCTGTTCGTCCATGCCCCTCCTTCCTCCCCGGCCGGAGCCGGGGGTAGTGTCGTGATACACTGCTGTTGTTGTCCTGCGTAAAGCAAGATTTAAGTTAATGAGTTACATATAGTCAAGGCTCTTCTGCCTCGCTAGCTGAAAAATAAAATTCTTCCAAAAACTGTTCTTCTGTCCCGTAGTGTTCTATGTAATAAGCCTTGCACCTCCTTTTAAGCTCTCCGTCTATTCCGTCTGCTTCTTTCGTCCGGCCGGCGCCGTTCGGATGCATCTGCGGCTTTAATGGTGCTATGAACCCTAATCTTTCAGATAGAGCCTTCTCTTTCTTACCGTGATGGAAGATATGATGACGTTCCACGCCATACACGCCTGTATACATTCAGCAGTCCATATCGTCTGTAAAGATTGACCACAATGTTTTAGCCAATGTTCACACCGTACCTTCCCTTTAACAGCCTCTTTTCATCCGGTGTCATAATTCTGCTCTCAGAAATGTCAGCGTCTAAACAGTCATTAATAACTCCGTTTATTAAACATGCCATTTCCTGCGTGTTATAATCACTGGAGCCTCGCAGCAGATAATAGGTGCGATAATCTTTACCATCCTTAAGCTGTGTTACCTGTGTTGTGGGCTTAATGTGGTAGCTTTCTTCCTCAAGAGCATTATTCCACGTCTCATCTGTATCAAGTACAAGAGAACGTATTAACTGGCCACCTAGAATTGCAAACTGTCCATATCTTCTAAGTGCTTCATTATGGGCTCGGTTCTTTGATATTCCTTTTTCATTCGCATACATAGTAAGTAACGTCCAATAATACGCGTTTGCATCGAGAGATCTCTTCCTTTTGTGTCTTTTAATACTTATATCCAGCTTTTCGTAATCCTTAAGCTTCTGAAAGGCTTCTCTTGCGTCTTCATTTAGAATCAGTACAGCTTTCTGCTTTTTTTCCATCAAATCAGCCATTAAGCTATCAAAACGTCCTGTAAAATTCATCTTTTCCACCTACTTAAACGGAACTTCTTCGTTGATATCTTCAGGTACTTCGACAGACTCATAATCAGGTATCTTCTTCAGCAGTGACATGGCGTCATTAAATTGCGATACTGTCATATTTTCCAGATTCTTCGGGCTATACCTGAAAAGAATTGACATTTCATTTTTTCCAGTTCTTTCTATTTCTTTTCTTAGCTCAACCAACTGTCTTGAATCAATTTTCGGCTCAGTATTTGCTTCACTCTTTGCATCATATTTGGTGGTATCCGCCTGAAAATACACATCAGCTCCAATACCAAGCTGTTTACATGCCACGGATAATGCATCAGTAGTCGCCATCTTATAGCATTCATCTGAAACGAATAAACCGCTCTTTTCGTCAGTCACAAACTTGCTGCCACCACTTCCGAATATCGGCATAGACCACACACCTTTTATTTTTATGTAAAGTTCTATATCCACGAAAGCGGCTATTTCTTTTCCAGCCTGTTCTAAACGCTTGTCAACAGTCTTGTAGTACCATCCCATCCCACACGGGCCAAATTCCTCCGTCAGCTTCTTGATACGCCACATCGGATTGATATCCGTCATACCCTTTAGGCGGCCGCCCTTGATAGTTTTCTTTGCTTCATCGGGAACTGCCCGTACTTTATTGTACAATTCAAGGTTCGGGTTGCTTTCCGACATTACACATCCTTCCTTTCAAAGTACACGCCCAGGCTTGTCAATGCCATTTCTATGGCCTGCTGCTCTTCAGGTGTCGCAACAACGGTATAGACTATTGTCTGCGAATCTCTTGAAGATAGGGGCGCGGCTTCTGCCTTATCAACCGATTTAATATCATCTGCTGTGGATTTCTTCGCCTCGTTGCGAATCCTCTCCTCTGCGGCGATACGTTCACGCTCTTCCCGGCGAACCCTTTCTCGTTCAACATCAATCTCACGTTCTCGCCTTTCTGCGTCCTCTTCTTCCTTCTTCTTGAGTATTTCAGCCTTCCTGTTTTCATAATCAGCTATTAGCTTCATGGCACTTGCGAGGTTCCTCGTCTCCATGTATAGGCTCAGCGCATCATCTACCTTGTCCGAGCTCATTGCAGATATCGCATTGACATCCGAACTCGTCGTTACGGATATATCAGTTAGGTCCTGCCGGATAGATTTCATCGTCGCCGTGGTATTTGTCCACTTTGGGTTAAATATTGTTTCCAACGGTATGTAGTCGTATAAGCTCTCCGGGACAATCTCGTTATAGGCCGCTTCGATTTCTGACTTCTTCTCCCGTACCCGTCTTTCTTCAAATTCCTTGACCTGTCCGTCTATGTAGCTTATCGGACGGTCAATCATACCCTGCAGCTCAATAACCTTCTGCTCGAACTGCTTGTAAGGAATCATGTAAGCGTCCCTGACTGCTATCTTCCTATCGTGTACCGACTTCTTCAACTTCCGCAGTTCCGCAAGGTCGGATTTCGCTTCTTTTTTTGACTCTTCAGTAAATACCTTGCCTGCATACTCGTCCATCTTCATGGATAGCTGCTTCTTCAATGCATCAAAGTTCACGTCAATCTCGCCTGGATGTTGCGAGGTTTCAAATTTCAACACGCTCATTTTCCAAATCCTCCATATATTCAAATAGGTTATTGTAATGTCTCTTAAATAATCTGCCTCTCTTTTTTCTTTCTATCTCGCAGTCACATCTCTCACCAGGGTCTAGATGTGCTCCGCAGTATGGACATTCGTTGTAGTACATGTGTTCACCTGCTTTCTTAAGTCCAAAAGGTGCTGTCTACAGTTTTCATAAGTGCGTGGACTTATATTAGCAAAATCAAATCTATACTCTCCGTCGTAACTGCCCCTATTGAATCCGCTATCCTGTATCAGAATTGAAATGTCTGTCCCATGATTTGTACAGCAGAAGTCTATGTAAGGGTAACCATTTTTCCCTTCCCCGTTCTCCTGTATGTCTAAACACAGGTCTAATAATGCGTGTATCTTATCTCTATTACTCATTGACTAATCCTCCTTAAAGCGTTATAATAACAATACATTATGTGATGTAGTCCGTTATCGGTCTACTCTCGGCGCTTACCTCCCTTGGTCAAGCGCCTTTTTAGTGCCCGTAAATAAAACACCACAGGGCAAGCACGCATAAAATTGCTACTGCCATCAGAAACCCAAGGCCAACGATAAAAATTATGTAGAATACCATGTCTTTAAGCTTTGCCTTGGCTTTGTGCCTCAACTTGTGTCTTCTAAATCTTGACATTCTGTTTCTGTCAACTCCCTTCCGATATGTTTTTCCAGCTTGCTGCGATAAATATTAAACTCATTCCTTCCGCTGTTACTTTTCTTTGGAATGCACTCCCCGAAGTCCCATATCCCCCGGCGTATTCTTTCACGTACCATTTGTGGGGAACATCCTAGTATCTTCGCTACTTCCGGGGGCTTCAAAATTTCAGCCACATTATCACCTCCTGATTTTAATTATTGCTAAAGTCCTTCTTCTTCCGTATAATTTAACTTATAGTTGAAAGTATCTTTACAGAGGAAGGAAGGTAGTTAAAATGACAAATTATGAAATTGTAACTTGCGTTATTTCTTGTATGGCAGTTGTCGTCTCCGCTTTCGCCGCATGGTTCACATATCGGAACTTGAAAGAAATACGGAATCAGTTCTTTGAACAAAATCGCGGAAATCTTGTATTTTCAATAACCGAGGTGAAAAAGGGGGCCTTCCGTTCAACAGTTTTAAAGAACTATGGTAATTCACCAGCAAGGCTCATATCTCTAAAAATAACGCCTGAGTTAAAATGGTCTGATGTAAGCGATGGCGATTATGAAGGCTTGGATAACAACCCTGTTCTTTCTAACTGTAAAAACGTCTTTTTAGCTCCTAACCAATTTATTTCATCAGATTTTTATTTTGAAGGTTATCCACATGAAACTTTTAATGTCGAAATCAATTACGAAACGTGCGGTAAAATCTTTAGTATTTCTTACGCTATTGATTTAAGATACGGAGACAATCTTGTCACATCTGTAAGCGACACTAAGGAGCAAAGCAAAATACTTAAAGAAATTAGTCATAATATTGAACAGCTTTCTGACAGATTTCTTTAACTGCTTCTCTGACCTTGTCTTTGGGGTAATCTGGCGCGTTTACTTTTATATTCATTTCAATTGCCCCGTCTGAAAGTATTATTTCTTTTTTGCTTTCAGCGCTCATAACCCACCCGTTGCCTATCGTATTCTTCAAGTAAGTTCTACTGGGTATGTATTTTCTGTTGACACTTGTGTCACCTCTTTTTAAGTTTAATTTTGTTTTACATGTTGAACATTTATTCCAAAAAAATTTCAGAAACTTTTTTATTAAGCGCTTCTGCAATTTTTAATAATGTCCCTGTTGTGGTTATTTTTATTGTTCCATTTTCAAGACCAGATATTATAGTTCTTGATACACAGGCCCTTCTAGCCAATTCAGCCTGGGACATTTTTAATTCCTTTCTGAAATCTTTAATTTTATACTCCACTCTAATCACCTCCTTGTTTATTATGTTGAACTATGTAATTATAGTATCACTACATCTCCTCCATGTCAAGCATGTTGAACTTTTTTATTGACATTTTATTTTTGTCATTGTACAATATACTAAACGAAGAAAAAGAGGTGAAATTTAAGCATGACGTTGGGTGACATTTTAAAAAGATATCGAGAAGAAAACAATATAAGTATGGATGAGTTTTCAAGGAAAAGCTCTTTGAGCAAAGGCTATATATCAATGCTAGAAAATAATATAAATCCAAGAAATAAAAAACCCATTGCTCCAACACTTCCTACAATCAAAAAAATTGCTACAGGGATAGGACTAGATGTAGATACGTTACTAAAAATGATGGATAGCAATCAGGAAATCTCTTTAGAACACGATGAATTATACACTCAACCTTTAAATAATATCCACCAAAATATGAAATGTAAATGTGAAGACACAGGCACAACAATTGGAGATAAGCTAAAAAAAATCCGAGAAAAAACAAGTATGAACAAAAAAGAATTTGCTTCATATCTAGGAGTTAAATACACTACCTATAATGGATATGAAACTGGAAACCGAGAGCCTGCTTCTGACTTTTTAATACTTATATCAAAGAAAATGGATGTTTCAGTGGACTATATCATGGGACTTACAGACGAAAAAGATATAATGCATTCATACGAATTAAAATCCGGTGAATACGAACACATAAAAAAATACCGGTTATTAAGTGAACGCGGCAAGGAAGAAATCGTTGACTTTGTTTTAAACAAGGAATATGAACGTTGTAAGACAGAGTTTGATAGAAGTGAAAACATAGTTCAGTTGGAAGATACTAAGACAATTCCTTATTACCAGAGGCTTGCCAGCGCCGGCCCAGGACAGCTACTTCTTGATGGACTTCCAGATGATACTATAAACATACCTAATATACACAAATATAAGCATGTCGGGTATGCAATTGGTGTGAATGGTAATAGCATGGAGCCCGCTTACTTTGACGGAGATACCATACTCGTAGAGCCTACAAACTATATAGACGAAGGTGAAATAGGAATATTTTTAGTCGATGGAAAGTCTTATGTAAAGAAAAAGGGAGACGGGATTCTGATATCGCTAAATGATGATTGCGATGACGTATCTATACTACCAGATTCAAGATGCCTCGGAAGGGTCATCGACGTCTACACACAGGAAGAAGATTTTGAGGTTGAGGACACCTTAGAGACGTCTCTCGAGCGTCAGCACAAGAGAGAACAGTCCATGCTCGAAGAGCTAGAAAAGGAGGCCCTTAAGAAGGGAGCCGCCGCAGTAAGCAAAAAAGGCTTTAAGGCTATAGATGGGGGTAAAAGTACCATATAATGGAATCTCCACATCCTGTTATTTCTGTTAATATTTAGTTATAACCAAATAACAGGAGGTACATAATATGCATTCTCTATTGTCATTACCCGAAGATGAAGAGGTTCTATTGTTGCGTCTTGCTGCTTATAATATTTTGACTAAATATGAGACCGATTCATTGCCGATAGACCCATTATCTCAGCTTCAGCTTGATGATAAGGTCAAGATTTACTCACAGCAGTTCTTGGCTGAGTATTGGGGCGACGATATAGGCCATTACCTTAAAGAATATGATCATGGATTCCTGACATATTCCGCTGATATGGACAAACATATCGTATTCTATAACGAGGAGGACCCTCCCGAGGTAAAGCGCTGGATGCTTGCCGTAGCCATTTCGGAAATATTCCTTAGTACAAAAGTTGATGAGATGTCAATAGCACTAAGTGATCGATATACATACGCCGAAGAATTTTCCTACTTTTATCTCGCACCAGATATTATCCTTGACAGGTGCAAGATATCAACAATGGAAGAGATATTGGAATACTGCAAGATACCGTTCAACAAGGCCCACTATAAGGCGAAAAAATTACGCAAGCAGAGAAATATTAAAGACGTAAAACGGGACTTTCTAGAAGATTCGCTACTGAAAAATTTCTCCCGTTTTATAAATAAAGTAAACAAAAGACCGTCCCTGCGCCAACAGGAACGGCCAAGCAATACTACTCGAAGCAGTGCCCCGATGTAATACTACAACTCAAAGCTATTATATCACCCATGCACCTGCTTCGCAAGTAGGTGCATTTTTGCACTCATTTTTAGAGAGGTGGTATATATGGCTAAAAGAAAGAAATACCCAAAGCTGCCTAACGGCTATGGGCAAATAAAGTATCTCGGGAAGAACCGGCGCAACCCTTACGCCGTCTATCCACCCGTGAAAGAATTTGACGAGAATGGAAAGGCTATTATGTCTAAAGCTCTGTGTTACGTTGATGACTGGATGAAAGGCTTTGCAATACTGACAGCATATAGAGCCGGTACATACACCCCGGGAATGGAAAAAGAGCTGAACTGTGATGACACGGATTCGGCAAATGCGAGTTCAGTCGTGCAACGCATATTGGCTGATTACAATCTTACAAAGAATGGAAGGTTAGGGCAGAAGACATTTGAAGAAGTCTATAATGATTTCTATGACTACAAATATGAAAGGGATAAAAGCAGAAACTACTCTGTAGCATCGAAGAACTCTACCAGGGCTGCCTTTAAAAATTGTATGATATTACACAAAAAGCCCTTTGCTGACTTACGTCACAAGGATTTGCAGGAGGCTATCGACAGTTGTAAGCTCAAACATTCCAGCCTCGAACTTATAGTCTCACTTCTACATCAAATGTATGAGTATGCAATAGTATATGAACTGGTAGACAAGGACTACTCAACAGCTTTAAAAATCAATATACCAGACGATGATGAGCATGGAGTGCCATTTACCCCAGAAGAGCTGGAAATACTCTGGAAAAACAGGGATAATGATATTGTCGAGTTCATATTGATTATGTGCTATTCAGGTTATCGCTTATCGGCATACAAGAATCTGGAAGTAAATCTCGTAGAGAGCTATTTTAAAGGAGGGGTCAAAACAAAGTACAGCAAAGACCGAATCGTGCCTATACACTCTGGCATTCTCCCTCTGGTAGAGCATCGTCTAAGCGAATACGGTTGCCTGTTGCCACAATCCAATTCAAACTTTAGGTGCAAAATGTACGAGATAATAAAGGAATTGGATATAGGATGCCATACGCCGCATGATTGTCGCCATACATTTTCGGCTTTATGCGAAAAATACGGTATCAGCAATAACGACAGAAGCCGTATGTTAGGTCATTCGTTCAGAGATATTACAAACAAGGTATACGGTCATCGAGAACTGGAGGACCTAAGGGCCGAGATAGAAAAGATTCAGATTTGTTACTAACGTGTTGCGAACCGTATGCAATTATCCACTATTTACACAAAGCTAATATAGGTATCCATAACTTTGAAAATCAGCGTAAAACAGGCCGTTATTGCAATTTTCTCACTAAATTAGATATGTTGCAAAATAAACAAAAAATTAAGATGGGCTTAAGGAATTTTCGATTTCTTTTAGACATTTAACATACTTTAGACATATTTATCCATTATACTAAGAGTCAGATAGTTGAATAACACACAACTATCTCCCCCCTCATAAAGTAACGCGCCAGATAATCTGGAGCCGCACTTTACTCTCATTCCTTTAGATAACTATAATAATAACGAAACCCGTTAACCTTATGGCTAACGGGTTTTCGCTGTGCAAATTTAATCTCCTCAGATACACCCGTCCATTTTGAACCGGCATTGCTAATCCCCTATCTCATCTTCTCTCATCCGGAGTCCGACCGTACTTGTAACGGGCAGGGAAAATACAATCGCCTTCTCCTTGCTTTCCAGTCCTGCCTTCTCCATAATCGCCTTCATAATCTGATTTTTATCTTTTGTCTTTGTGACAATCAATATAATCTCCTTCTCTGCTGCCAGAGACACTCCCAGGAACTTTTCCGCACTCTCCATACCGGTCCCTTTCGCGTGGATTACCGTGCCCCCACCCGCATTCGCGCTTCGCGCGGCATCCATGACGGTATCAATGCATCCCTGGTTCGCTATAATCACCAGCAGTTCATAATCCGTTTCTCTCAATATCGTCTCCTCCTCTTTTTCATACTCATGGTTCTGAATCAAATATTGAAGCACCTTTTTGCCGCCCACGCTGCTAAGCGGAATTATAAAAGCGATTCCCGTGCCCGGGACGTCAATCTGCATATGGATAATCAGGCCCCGTTTCAGCTTTCTCCACATCTCTTCTGTCACTACAGAGAAGGATATCGTCTTCTCAGATGCCTCCAGACCGAAATAATCCAGTACGGCACTGTTTGCAGTCCCTCTGCCGAGAGTGCCGAAGACGACCATATGGTCATTTTCCTTATAAAACTCCTGGAATTTATTTTTCATGGCACGGTTCGTTATTGCTACCATCATATAAAGCTTACTCATCGCGTCCTCCTTTACAGTTCAATTATATCGTTGTCATCAAATGCCTCCAAAGGAATCACAGGTATCGTCTCTTCCACAGTACCTGCCGCGCTTCTCTTCTCCTGCAGCTGATAGACGAAGCCGAGAATCTGGATCGTAATCAGGGGTGTCATGGCAACCATAGCAACCACACCAAATGCGTCTGTCACGATATTCCCTCCTGCAGCCTCGCACGCTCCCACTGCAAATGGAAGCAGAAAGGTGGCGGTCATAGGTCCGGATGCTACCCCGCCAGAGTCAAATGCAATCGCTGTAAATATTTTCGGGACGAAAAACGACAAGACAATGGCCGATATATAACCCGGTATCAGAAACCAGAGTATGGATATTCCCGTCAGCACCCTGACCATAGCGAGCCCGAGCGAGACAGCTACACCGATGGACAGGCTGTATCCCATCGCCCGGCCGGATATGGCACCAGATGTCAGCTCTTCCACCTGCTCCATCAGTACATACACAGCCGGCTCGGCTTTGACAATAAAGTATCCTATCACCATTCCTATCGGAATGATGATCCAGCGGTATGGCAGCCCTGCTATAATCTGGCCCAGATAATTGCCCGCCGGCATAAATCCTACATTGACTCCTGTAAGAAACAGGAACAGTCCGATATATGTAAATATAATGCCTATCGATATCTTCAATAATGTCTTTTTCTTAAGATGAAGCGAAATAATCTGAAAAACCACGAAAAACAAAACGATAGGCAACAGGGAAATCAGCATCTCTTTCATATAATGCGGCAGGCCGGATGAAAACAGACGCCACATCTCCACGGAATTATCTGCATCAGGAATCGATGTCTGCGTGTAAGAATTACCTGTCGGGTTATATATCATGCCAAGAATGAGAACTGCCAGAATCGGCCCTACGGAGCAGAGCGCAACGAGCCCAAAGCTGTCGTTTTCCGCATGCTTGTCGGTACGTACCGCTGAAAACCCGATGCCAAGCGCCATGATGAACGGTACAGTCATCGGTCCCGTCGTAACCCCGCCGGAGTCAAACGCAACTGCCAGAAAGTCATCCGGCACAAAATATGCCAGTACAAATACTGCAGGGTAGAGCACGATGAGCATATATGACAGCGGGATTCCGAACAGCATCCTCAGCACTGCCGCAACAAGAAAGATGCCGACTCCTGCCGCCACTGCCACGATAAGCGTATAGTTCGGTATGGACGGTACCTGTTCCGCAAGCACCTGCAGGTCTGGTTCAGATATGGTGATGATAAATCCGAGGATAAAGCAAAGCAATATCACGATTCCGACCTTCTTCGTCTGGGTCATCCTCGTACCAATGCGCTCCCCCATCGGCGTCATCGCCATCTCTGCACCTAGTGTAAAGAACATCATCCCCAATATAAGCAGCACAGCACCAATAATAAAAGCCATCAGGATGCTGGTAGGAATCGGCGCAATCGTAAAACACAAAAAAAGAACGATTCCAATAATCGGCAATACAGCTCCCAATGACTCTTTTAATTTTTCATACAACTTTGTTTGGTGTACCCGCAATATGCACCCTCGCCTTTCTTCCTATTTTTTATAGTCTTAATTATAGCACAAATTCACATTCCTGAAAAGTAAAGACATTATTAAGGAGCACTTAAGAAAGTTCCCGTTTCTTTTAGGAAACCATCATACTTTAGACATAATTACCATTTATACTAAGAATCAGATAGTTGAACAACACACAACTATCTCCCCCCTCATAAAGTAACGCGCCAGGCTTACTGGAGCCGCACTTTACTCTCATTCCTTTAGATAACTATAACAACAACGAAACCCGTTAGCCGCATGGTTGACGGGTTTTCGCTGTTCTGACCTTGTGTCTGCCAATATATTTATATCATTTGATTGCCATCTCGTTCCAACAGGGAGGGTACCGCCCGGCAGACGTGCAGCAGCAGAACCAGATTATTTTTTTCAACTTTACTTAAATATCACTCTTTCAAAACCATACCTACCTGTGCTATAATAGGAATGCAGCAGTGGCCGAGTGGTCGAAGGCGTCAGTTTCGAAAGCTGAAGAGCCGAAAGGCTCCGGGGGTTCGAATCCCTTCTGCTGCGTTTTTTTTTGTCAATTCTGCTATCGCTTTTATTTTTCTCACTGACTATTCAATCTTTCACTTATCCGCACGCCGCCAAATATCTCTGTATTCTTTTCTTTACATTTTCATCCGTATAGGCAATGCTTCTTCTCGGAAACATCTGGTTCATCTCGTCTGCAACCTTTATATAAGAGAAATCTTCTATATAATAAAGCCTGAACATAATACGCATCTCACTCTTTCCAATTGCTTCTATAAATCTTTCTACTTCCAGCGTCATGTCCAGAAACTCTATTTCTCGACATTCTAACAGCATGACCAGTTCCATCATCTTCTCCTGCTTTTTGTGAAATAATGATGGAGGATATCCCGATGCCCTTACACTGCCGCGGCCTCCCCATCCTCTCCCCTCTTTACCATCTTCGTATGCCGCGGATGCTTTTTTTATCTCGTGCCTGAGGCTGCTTATTCTGCGGCGCAGATCCTTTACCTCTGCTTTCATGGCCGCATATTCATTAAGAAGGCTGTTGTCCAATATCACTCATCCCCTTGCTTTTCATATATCCGTCAACTGTATAGCTCTCATATGCTTTATGTACGAACTGTCTGGCAGCTGCCTCATCAGGACGACGGACGGACAGGACTCTGAGGCGGTCCTCCTTATCCATCCTGCATACAGTTCTGATTCTTTTTTGTCTGATCATTGTATCATCTCCTCTTTTTTGATTTTCAATCTGCTTTCTTTTGTTTACAATTGGGTAGTAGGGTCGGGTAGAACAGGAGGCATTTATGGATAGAACGAGAGCTCTTTTACTGGACTTGGGAATACGCTCTACGATAAGAGGTTTTCATTTCCTGTTGTATGCCTTAAAGCTCTGCTTGCTGAATGAAGACTATCTTTTATCTGTCTACAAAGACCTGTATGTTGATGTGGCTATAAGGTTCGGCACTACCAGGGACAATGTAGCGCACTGTATCCGTACTGCCGTTTCCATCTGCTGGTATAAGGGCAACCGGAAACTGCTCAACAGAATCACTGGATACGAGCTTAAGCAAAAACCGACAAACGGGGAATTCATCGACATCCTCTACAACTATTTAACACGGGAAGGAGGGCCTGCCTAGCAGGCTCTTCTTTCATTCCGGGTTCATTTTTTATTTTTAAAATATTTATATATACTTCATCTTGGCATCACAATTCTGTCACAATTCAGCCTTATATTAATAAGCAAACAAGCGGCAGCGCTTTTTATATAGATTTTCTTTTTCATAACTTTTCCTTCTGCCAGAGCTGAATGCTCTGGCTTTTTGATTCTGTTTTTTCTGTGCACGTTTTGTGCTCACTTATAAAGTACACGTTTTGTGCTCACTTGTCAAGCACATTATGTGAACTTTTTATTTACTTTTAAGCACAGTCCGTGTATAATACAGTTATATCAAGAAAGGAAGTGGACCGATGGCTGAATTTGCGAATGTATTACGTCTGTTAAGAAATGGAAGAGGGATATCACAGCAGGAACTTGCCCGTTTGCTCGGTATATCTAAAAGCGCCGTAAATATGTACGAACGGGGAGAGCGCCAGCCTAACTTTGAAACTTTAGAATTAATTGCTGACTTTTTTCATGTAGATATCGATTATCTGCTCGGCAGGACCGATACGGCCCGTTCCGCATACCCGGATACGGTTGCCGCGCATTTTGACACAGATGATCTGACAGATGATGAAAAAAAAGACGTAGAAAATTATATCGAATTTATCAGAGCCAAAAGAAACCGCAAGTGAGAAAAGTCCTGTTTATGACACAACAGGCCCCTTATACTGGTAACAGGAGTTGATCAAATGAACCGATACGAAGAATTGTTAGGCGAAGCTGCCGCCGAGGGGATATCCATAGATGAGAACTACCCTTTCAGCGGAAAGACTTCCGGCCTGTATGTAGATAATAATATTGCACTCTCGTCAAGCCTGAATACGACAGAAGAAAAGACCTGCGTCCTCGCTGAGGAGCTTGGGCATCATCACACGTCAGTGGGTAACATCGTGGACCTTACCACGTCCGGCAACCGGAAGCAGGAGCGGCAGGCGCGGGTATGGGCATACAATAGGCAGATAGGCCTGAAGGGCCTGATCCGTGCCTATGAGCATAGATGCAGCAACCGGCATGAGACCGCACGGTATCTGGAGGTTACTGAGGAATTCCTGCAGGAGGCGCTTGATTACTACTGCGGCAAATATGGCACCGGGACAATTGCAGACGGCTATTATATAATGTTTATCCCTAATCTGATAATTGGAAAGATTGATTTTACGCTGTAACGCGCCCGTCTCCACGTACTAAATTAATTTTTGCTTAAGAATATTTCGCTTTCTTTTATATTTTAAACATATTTTGGACACAATTTTACTTTATACTAAGAGTCAGATAGTTGAACAACACACAACTATCTCCCCCCTCATAAAGTAAACGCACCGGGGAATATAATCTTCCCCGGTGTCGTACTTTACTCTCATTCCTTTAAATAACTATAACGACAACGAAGCCCGTTAACCTTCCGGTTAACGGGCTTCGCTTTGTATCCGTTATAGTTCCTCACACCGCTCCGTCGGATAGGTTACTCCTTCTTTCATGACAAAAGCACAGTCGAGCAAGGCGTACGGGTCTGTCATCAAATCCCTCTTCCAGGCGGCAATGTCTGCATACTTGTCCGGCTGCAGCGTTCCAATCTTATCCTCAAGCTGCAGGATTTCCGCGTTGACCTTCGTAGCTGCGTGCAGCGTTCGGAAGGTGCCCATTCCACTTTCCATCCATGCCTTGAATTCATATCCGCTGTCATAGTTCTGGTGGGTCGCCACCATATCTGTTCCATACCCGAGCTTGCATTTACAGTTCCTTATTACCTCACGCCCGGCCTGAAGCGCGTCTTTATAATACTCCAGCTTTATTCTGTATTCTTCCTGCTTCGTCTGTATGAGCACCGGATCATAGTGGACTGCCTCTTCATACGGGCAGAACGTCGGCACGACATAGACGTCATTATCAATGATGAGCTGTGCAGTCTCCTCATCCATCAAAGAACAATGCTCCATGCCGTCTATGCCAAAGCCGATCAGCTTCTTCATATGGTCTACGCTGTACACATGGGCTGTAACCGTCTTCCCCCATTCATGGGCCGTATTTATGACCGCCTGCAGCTCCTCGTCATTCATCTGCAGCTGTGACGGATTATCATAAGGTGTAAAGAACCCGCCTGTCGCCATAATCTTAATAAAGTCCGCCCCGTACTTGATTTCTTCCCGCACGGCATTGACAAAGAAGTCCTTCCCGGCGCCCAGCGTAGGACGCAGGTTCTGCAGAATCATGGACAGCTCAGGATTCCTGGCAAAGCCCTGGGACAGGTCTCCATGGCTTCCTGCACCACACAGGAACCTGGGTGCAGCCACGATACGTGAACCGGTTATGTAGCCTTTTTCGATTGCCCTTTTGACATCCAATACCCCGAAGCCGTTGGACGTGATGCCGCCGGTATGGCGGATTGTCGTGAATCCGCGGGACAATGTCTTCTGGGCAGTACGGACGATTGCAAGCGTCTTGGCTTCTTCGGATGTAGTATATACCTCCTCCCGAATCGTATGCCAGTCGATATAATCCATGTGCATATGGGCATCTATCATGCCGGGGGTGACCGTCGCATCGGACAAATCCACAACCTCCGCCGATTCGGGACATACGATGTCCCGGCCTACCGCTTCGATCTTATCCTTCTTTACAAGAATCTTATATCCTTCTTTGAACTCATCTTCCAGTCCGTCGTACAGCTTTCCACAAATAATGTATGTAAGTCTATCCATTCTCTTCTCCTTTCTTACAAATGGCTTCTAAGCCTCTTTCTTTTCCTTATTCTTCCCGCTTTTGTAGTCCAGCACGTAGATTACCACTGATATGGCAATGGCAATCAGCATGTAATATGCACTGTTTACCGCTGTAAAATAGCAGAAGAACAGGCAGACGGCAAGCGGGGCGAGAAAGTAAAGGAACTGTTTCTTCCCTTTCAGTATCGTCTGTGCTACAAGTCCGCCGAACAATGCCGGGACAACATAGTCAAATGCCGGCTGGATTACCGGTGAACTGAGAACCGGCGCGAGCGGAGCCGCTATCACTACCCCGAGAGCCACTATCACTACAGTAGTGATAATAGAGGCTCCGCAGGCAATAACCGCCATCGTGTGGCATTCATCTGTATTAGGCTTAATGCCCAGTGAATTGATCGTACCGATTGTGGCCGGCATTCTCAGGTTCGTTACGTTTCCCGTAATGTATGACATATAAAGCGCTCCAGGCCCCATGACAGACATATAGCCTATCGTCTCCGCGGGCCAGTATGGCGCCATAAAAAGTATAACTGCTATGAATCCCGGCCAAAGCAGCTTAAAATCAGGCCATAGGCCATACACCGCGCTGACTGCAATAGGAAATGCCGTCATCGCCACAAATAAAAACAGGCTTGACGCGATTCCGAACCTATGTACCCAGCTGTGGTAACCACATTTCTGCTTCATGGACAAACACTTCCTTTCTAAAATATAAAACAGGCTGCCGCCATGGCGACGAGCATGCTTATTGTCATCAGGTAATCTGACAGCCACTTAGACTTCGGCCTCTTGTTATGTATATATACGAGCAATGCACCGACTGCAAAGCTGATACAGAATACGACCCCTTTCGTTGACATCGCGCTGAATCCATATGATACGGACACATAAGCCATGACCCCGGCAAGGCATCCGCTTCCTATGGACAGAACGAGCTTCATATCAACCTTTTCGGCTTTTTCATAAATCATTGAAATCGGCTTTATCGCAAGTGATGACCAGAGCACGCAGGCACTTCCTCCGATTGTCATGACCCAGGCGGCTGCAACCCATCCGTCTACGCTGTACCCGTTTAGCTGGAGCGTCTCTCCCACACATTCAAGTGCCGTGGAAGCGGCATAAGTCTCATAATAAGCAGAACCGATGATAGACAGCCGAAGCCACGGGAGCGGCGTACCAAGCAGCGGCATCAATGACAGCAGCACGAGCAGCACCGGCAGCGTAGGCATGATACTGATGGATATCCCTGTCGTCAGCCCCTTTTTTATCTGAGCAGGCTGAAGTCCCAGTTCAAGTGCATGCTTCCACGCCCTTTTCATAAAGATAAGGCACTGAAGTATGACAGCCAGCAGCAGGACGCCTACCCATAAAAACATCCAGACTGCATTACAGATTTCTGTGTAAAGCATATTCCTTCCTCCAATCTCTCTAAAGAACACTTTTAGAAACCGCGGTTTGTTATAGTTATAATAATAACAATATATTATTATAATTGTCAATATAATTATCTTTATTTTTGTTTATTATAGTTTTATTTATCTGATTATAATTTTATATTATGCATTATTAACAGTTTTTATTCGCGTTTTATTTTATACCATGGGACCTTATTATTACAGACCTTAGTTTGTATTATGACAAAAAAAGTGCCTTCCAAGGCACCTCTTTATCTATCCGGTCTCATAAATTCTATATACAGATCAAAATTCCTCGTTCCATAATACCCAAGCGAAAAGCCGCCGTTTTGGACGCACCAGTCCATGATGATTCCCCGCTCAAGGAGCAGCACATGGTGCGCCAGCTCATCTACCGTCATGTCTCTGCGTATCTCCCCCTTCTCCTGGCCTTCTGCTATTATCTTACGTACAAGCCGGTTATAATAACGGTCCGGGTTGAGAAAGCAATCCTGCTTCTTTTTGACGAGCTGCGACTGGTACAGTGCTGCCAGAAGCTCTGCGGATACATTCCCCTCTATAAAGTATGAGACATATTGGCTCAGCTGCTTCAGCTGTACGAGGCTGTCCAGACTCTTATCCATATTGTCATAAAATTTTTCATACTCCCGGTCAAAAAAAGAATACAACGAATGCAGAAGCTCGTCCTTGGCCTTAAAGTAATAGTAAAAGCCGCCCTTTGACGTATTTGCCTTTTTTATAATGTCATTTATCGTAGTCTCTTCATACCCCTTTTCATAAAACAGTTCCCATGCAGCAGCCTTTATCTCTTCTTTCAGGCCTGTCTTTTCTTTTTCTCTGTTCATTGATACTACCTCCGTAATCCCGCTCTGTCTAGGGGATTTAAGTCTCAATGAGTATTATATCAGACTTTGGGGGGATTTTCAGCAGAACAATTTGCAGTGCACTGTCTTCTTTCTTTTTTCCAGAACCTGTGATAGAATATATTTGATTGCCGCACTAATCTGAAGGAGGCTGTTCCATGGATTCTCTTGATTACCAGATTCTCGAAAAACTTAAGAGCAATGCAAGGCAGCGTGCCTCTGAAATCAGCCGTGAAGTCCACCTTTCTGTTTCCACGGTCATCGACCGCATCCATAAGATGGAAGCGGCCGGCATCATCAAATCATATACCATCATAACGGATGACGCCAAGGTGGGGAATGATGTGACCGTGCTTATAGAAGTGAGCATGGAGCACCCGCAGTTCAATGACACATTTATTGAAAATGTGACGGGCAATCCATATGTGATTGCATGCTATTACCTTACCGGTGAATTTGACTTTCTGCTGAAAGTCACCTGCAAGTCGTCTGAACATCTGGAAGAGATACACAAATGGGTCAAAAGCCAGACAGGTGTCCGCCAGACAAGAACCCACTACGTGCTCAGCACGATCAAGAATATACATTCCTCCCTGCCCGCAGAGGAGGACGACGTCTGAAAGCAGGGATTATCCTGCTTTTCTTTCTTTTCCTACTTCTTCTGTTGATGCTGTCCTTAAGTAATCCGGATTTTTTCAGATATCCATTCATAAATATCTTCATATACGAGTTCACGGTCTGTCTCGTTCAGAATTTCATGCCTGTCTCCCTCATATAGCTTCATTGTCACATCCTGTATGCCTGCCCCCCGGAGCTGTTCATATACCTTTTCTACTCCTTTGCCAAAGTCCCCCACCGGGTCCTCCGCCCCTGAAATGATAAAAACCGGAAGGTCTTTCTTTATTTTTTCCGTGTTCTCCTTTTTTGTCAGAACTTTCATTCCTTCAAACATCTGATAATATGCACTTACGGTAAATACAAAGCTGCAGAGCGGATCGGCGACATACTCTGCACATTTCTTTTTATCGGAAGTAATCCAGTCCTTCGGTGTATCCCCGGGCTCAAACCGCTTGTTGTAGCTTCCGAAGCTCAGACTGTCCACCAGAGGGCTGCGGTGTCTCCATCCCCTGAATGCGGCGATAATTCTGCACAGTATCTGACCCAGAGCGAGCAGGACGTTTCCCTTCCATCCGGTCCCCATGATGACAGCACCGGCAAGCCCCTGGCTGTATATTGTCAGATACTGGCGGAGCAGGAAGGACCCCATACTGTGGCCGAGCATGATATATGGCACATTCGGGTGTTTTTCCTCTGTCAGCACCCTCAGCTTGTGGATATCTGCGATGATATATTTATTTCCCTGGGCCGTATCAAAAAAACCATGTTCCTCCTCTTTATTGACGGACTGCCCGTGACCGAGATGATCATGTCCTGTCACATATATCCCCTGTTCTGTCAGATAATCGGCAAATTCACTGTATCTTTCAATATATTCCACCATCCCGTGGCATATCTGGATGACTGCTTTTATCTCCTGATCTGGTATCCATTCCACCGCATGGATCTGGGTCAGGCCGTCGCGTGACGGATAATAAAAATCTTTTTTCATTCGTACCTCTCCTGTCAGCGTCCTCCCGGAGCATTTTAATTATGGAATCTGGTTATGGAAAAGACCGCTGTATCAGCGGTCATCCATCTTAATATAATCCCGGTGCGGCGCCAGAGGCTTGTATGCCGGCCGGATAATCTTATCTACATTCTTGAGCTCTTCCAGTCTGTGGGCGCTCCATCCCACGATACGGGCAGCGGCAAATATCGGTGTGTAAAGCGAAGCCGGGAGATCCAGCATGCTGTACACCAGACCGCTGTAGAAATCTACGTTGGCATTGACGCCTTTGTATATCTTGCGCTTTTCTCCGATAACGTCCGGAGCCATATGTTCTACCATCTCATAGAGGGCATATTCTTCTTCAAATCCCTTTTCCTTCGCCAGCTGCTTTACAAACTTCTTAAAGATATCAGCCCTTGGGTCGGATACAGAATAAATCGCATGCCCCATACCATATATGAGTCCCTTCTTGTCAAAGGCTTTCTTATCCAGGAGATCGCACAGGTACTGTCTTACCGCGTCCTCATCTTTCCAGTCTGTGAGCTTCTGTTTCATATCCTCAAACATCTGGGTTACCTTTATGTTGGCTCCGCCGTGTTTCGGCCCCTTCAGTGAAGCCATGGCGGCCACGATCGTAGAATATGTATCCGTACCGGAGGATGTAACGACATGGGTTGTAAAGGTCGAGTTGTTACCACCGCCGTGGTCCATATGAAGCACAAGAGCCATATCCAGTATCTTGGCCTCCAGCTTCGTGTATTTCCTGTCTTCTCTCAGCATCATAAGTATGTTTTCCGCTGTGGATAGTTCAGGTGACGGGGCATAGATAAATAAGTCTTCTCCGAGCCGGTAGTTATACGCATGATATCCATATACCATAAGCATAGGAAACTGGCTGATCAGATTCAGGCACTGGCGGAGTACGTTTGGTATAGATGTGTCATCTGCCTTTGCATCATAAGAGTACAAGCTCAGGATAGATCTGGACAGACTGTTCATCATATCCCTGCTTGGTGCCTTCATGATGACATCTCTTACGAAGTTCGGTGGAAGCGTCCTCCTCTCGACAAGGGTCTCATGGTACGCTGCCAGCTGCTTGTCTGTCGGAAGCTCCCCAAAGAGCAACAGATAGGAAATCTCTTCAAATCCATAATGCTTCGCTTCCAGGAACCCTTTGACTAATTCTTTGATATTGTAGCCCCTGTAATATAGGTTGCCTGCACAGGGTACTTCTTCGCCATCAACGATTTTCTTGGCACACACGTCAGATATATTTGTCAGACCGGCAAGTACACCTTTGCCATTTACATCGCGGAGGCCCCGTTTAACTTCGTATTTGGTATACAGTTCCTTTTCAATCGCATTATTGTCCTCACATAATTGTGCCAGCTGTTGAATCTCCGGCGTGATTTCGAATAATGCATGTTCCACATTTTTAGTCATAGTCATCATCCTTTCTGTCCTTATTCATATTGTCAATCCGCCGTGGGCGGACGAAATATCCCATTTTCAACTCCTTGCGTGCATATCCGGCTCTACCTGTCAGGAGATTTGATTAATACATCTTCCAGAGCATCAGCCGTCAGAGGGTACAGATAGTTGCTCAGACGCGCAAATTCCTCCAGCGTGAGCGACTCCCCACGCACGCCCGGCCCTTTCCCAAGCTTCTCTACCGCTTTTGTTATCTCTTCCTTCGGAATGTCCAGCCTGCCGGAATTGTTCAGTCCGTTTGCAAGCGTCTTACGTCTCTGGTTAAAAGATGCCCTTATGATATCAAACAGCAGCCTCTCGTCTTTTACCTCGACAGGTGGTTTTTCATGTCTTGTAAGTCGTATGACGGCAGAGCCGACCTTCGGTCTAGGCATGAAGCAGTTCGGAGGTACATTTGCAACTATATAAGGCTCCGCGTAATACTGCACAGCCAGCGACAGTGCTCCGTAGTCTTTGCTGCCAGGCCCTGTCTGCATCCTGTCTGCCACTTCCCTCTGGACCATGACTGTTATGCTCTCCACCGGAACATCATGTTCAAATAGCCCCATTATGATGGGGGTTGTTATATAATACGGCAGATTTGCCACCACTTTAACCGGCCGGCCGGCATTTTCCCCACTGGCCAGCTTCTTTACATCCAGCTTCAGCACATCCTCGTTGATAACCGTTACATTGTCATAATCTTTCAGCGTGTCCGAAAGAATGGGAATGAGGTTCTTGTCAATCTCAACAGCGACAACTTTTCTGGCCGCCTCTGCAAGATACTGGGTCATGGTTCCGATTCCGGGGCCTATCTCCAATACCATATCATCTTTTGTGATGCCTGCTGCCAGGATAATCTTATCCAAGACGTGTGTATCAATCAAAAAGTTCTGGCCGAACTTCTTCTGGAATGAAAAATCATATTTCTGCAGTATTTCTATGGTATTTTGCGGGTTTCCCAGCCTCGGTCCATTCATATATTACTTAACTCCTGAATAATGTGCTAATTTTTATTATACAACAAAATTGTCTGAAATTCCATACAATTCTGCTGCGTTAGCTTCTGTCTGCCTTACGACAATGTCGTAATCTACATTCTTAATGCGTGCGATTTCTTTGGCCACGTAGCGGATATACAGAGAATTATTCCTTTTTCCTCTGTATGGCTCCGGCGCAAGATAAGGGCAGTCCGTCTCCAGAACTATTGATGTCAGGGGTGTCTCTTCTACCACTTCTTTGAGCTTCTTTGCGTTCTTAAATGTAACGACGCCGCCGACGCCGATGTAGAAGCCCATCTTGACGTATTCCCGGGCCTGCTCTCTGGAATACGAGAAGCAGTGGATAACGCCCTTGAGCCCCTGTGCATGCTCTTTCATAATCTCCAGCGTATCCGCCGCTGCATCTCTGCTGTGAATCACTACCGGCAGATGATGCCGGCGAGCCAGCTCAAGCTGGCGGATAAACCACTGCTCCTGGAGCGCATGAGACTCATTGTCCCAATAGTAGTCAAGGCCGATTTCCCCCACGGCCACTACTTTTTCGTTGTCGAGCAGTCCTTCCATCTCGTCAAAAGCCTTATCGTTCAGACTGCCCACATGGTCGGGATGAATCCCTACGGCCGCATACATGAACGGATACCTGCCTGCCAGCTCCACAACCGTCCGGCAGGAGTCAAGCGAGGCGCTGATATTCACGATAGTACCGACACCGCCCTCCTGCATAGAATTCAGCAGCTCCTCCCGGTCCTCGCCAAATTGCTCATCATCATAGTGCGCATGCGTATCAAAAATCATAAAACCCTCCATAAAGAAGTAGTTGGGGACGGAGGTTTTTTAAATTTCCTCCGTCCCAAACTCATTTTAACGTGTCCCTTTTTATTTTTGCCCTGTCCCTTATAAGAGCTCTGCCCTTAACTGTTCCGGTGTCTTCTTAGACAGTAATACCGGTGGGATATCAAATACTGTTTTTGCACCGGACTCCCCTTTCTTAGAGAGACGATATGCCGCTCTTGCATAGCAAACGAGAACGCTGGCCGTAAACTCTGGGTTTGAATCGAGCTTTAATGAATACTCAATAATATGTTTGCTTCCTTCTGTTCCGGTCTCACCGCTGCGGATTACAAAACCTCCGTGGGGCATCTTACCGTGATTTTCTTTCAACTCTTCCTCTGTGATAAAGGTAACAGTTGTATCATAATCATCAAAATAATTTGGCATCGTCTTGATTGCCTGTTCGATTGCTTTCAGGTCAGCACCGTCTTCCGGAACAACATAGCATTCACGCAAATGCTTTTCTCTTGTAGTAAGCTGTGGCTCTTCACCGCTTCTAACTCTTTCCACAGCCTTTTCCACAGGCACTGTGTATTGAATTCCATTCTTAACGCCTCCCACACGACGGATAGCGTCTGAATGTCCCTGGCTGACACCTTTTCCCCAAAATGTGTATGTACTTCCCTGCACAAGAATGGATTCCGCATATAACCGGTTGAGAGAAAACATCCCCGGGTCCCATCCTACGGATATGATTCCCACTTTTCCACCGTCTTTTGCCGCTTTATCCACATTTTCAAAATATTCCGGAATTCTGGCATGTGTATCAAAACTGTCAATCGTGTTGAAATTCTTCACTATATCAGGACCCATGACCGGCAGGTCGGTGGCGGAGCCCCCGCAAAGTACCATGACGTCGATGTCCTCTTTCATAGAAACCATGTCATCAATGTGCTTCACAGCCGCAGTCTCTGTAGCAATGCTGATATCGGCCGGGTTCCTCCGGGTGAATACAGCTTTAAGTTCCATATCGTCATTACGGGCTACCGCAAGTTCAACGCCCTTTCCAATGTTACCATAACCAACAATACCAATTCTAATCTTATCCATATAGTCATTCTCCTCTCAATTGGGGACGGAGGTTTTCTCATTTTCCTCCGTCCCTTTTTGAATTGGGGACGGGGTTTTTCTCGTTTTCCTCCGTCCCCAATTGAATTTAACGTGTCCCTTTAGCTGATTTCTGCACCTGCCGGCATTTCTTTTTCTGGTGTCATGAGTGCCAGGCTTCCATCTGCGTCTTCTGCGCACAGCAGCATTCCTTCTGACAGGACTCCGGCGAGTTTGGCCGGCTTAAGGTTCACCAGCACCATAACTTTTTTTCCCACCATCTCTTCCGGCTTATAGTATGCCTTTATTCCTGACACGATTTGTTTTATCTCCCTGCCCACTCTCACTTTGGAGCAGAGAAGCTTCTTGGATTTTGGTACTTCTTCGCACTCGAGTATCTCGCCTACCTGGAACTGCATCTTACTGAAATCTTCAAACGTTATCTCTGGCTTAGCCTCCATGTCTATGACATCTTCCGGCACTTCATTTACCGGCGGGTGCAGCTCCTCTACCCGTTTCAACACCTCTTCAAGATCCAGCCTTGCAAAGAGTATCTCCGGCTTCTCTGTCACTTTACCGTCACCGAGCTGGCTGAGTATCTTCGCAGATGTCTCGGGCATGAAAGGCTCCAGCAATACCGCGCCGGCCTTGATGCTCTCCAGCAGATTGTAGAGTACAGTCTCAAGCCGGTCCTTTTTCCCTTCATCCTTTGCAAGTGCCCACGGCATCGTCTCATCTATATACTTATTGCAACGTTTGAACAGGTTAAATATCTCAGTGATTGCATCCGCAACCCGCAGTTCCTCCATCTTGGCCTCTACCGCCTTCGGCGTAGCTTCCGCGACTGCCTTCAAGTTCAAATCCACTTCCTCTGCCGCACCTTTGTCCGTTACCGCGCCCCCGAAGTACTTGTTTGTCATAGATATGGTACGGTTCACCAGATTGCCCAGCGTATTGGCAAGGTCAGAATTCATGCGCTCTACCATCAGTTCCCATGAGATGACCCCATCGTTTTCAAACGGCATCTCGTGCAGAACAAAATAGCGCACCGCGTCTACGCCAAAGAAATCTACCAGTTCATCTGCATACAGCACATTCCCTTTTGACTTGCTCATCTTGCCATCACCCTGCAGCAGCCATGGGTGTCCGAATATCTGTTTTGGCAGGGGCAGATCCAGCGCCATAAGGAAAATCGGCCAGTATATGGTATGGAAGCGGATAATGTCCTTGCCTATGAGGTGCAGGTCCGCCGGCCAGTCTCTTTTGAACTGTTCCGTATTTCCGCCCTCGCAGTCATAGCCGATTCCGGTTATATAGTTTGTCAGTGCGTCCAGCCATACGTACACTACATGGTCCGAATCAAAATCCACCGGAATTCCCCATTTGAATGAGGTCCTTGAAACACACAGGTCCTGAAGCCCCGGCAGCAGGAAATTGTTCATCATCTCATTTTTGCGGGAAACCGGCTGTATGAACTCAGGATGTGTATTGATATGCTCGATCAGACGGTCTGCATACTTGCTCATCTTGAAGAAATAAGCCTCTTCTTTTGCCGGCTGCACCTCTCGTCCGCAGTCAGGGCATTTTCCGTCCACAAGCTGTGATTCTGTAAAAAAGGATTCGCACGGCGTGCAGTACATCCCCTCATAATGCCCCTTATATATGTCTCCCTGGTCGTACAGCTTTTTAAATATCTTCTGTACCTGCTTCTCATGATACTCGTCGGTCGTACGGATGAATTTGTCATATGAAGTATTCATCAGATCCCAGATGCCCCTGATCTCTGCCGCAACGCCGTCCACAAACTCTTTCGGCGTAACGCCGGCTTCTTCTGCTTTAAGCTCTATCTTCTGGCCATGCTCATCCGTACCGGTCTGGAAGAACACATCATATCCCTGGCTTCTCTTATATCTGGCTATCGCATCGGCCAGCACGATTTCATACGTATTCCCTATATGGGGCTTTCCTGATGTATAGGCAATGGCTGTCGTAATATAATACTTTTGTTTTTCCATCTCTTGTCCTCCTGCCGTTGAAATAAAAAAAGTCTTCCCTAATTCTAAAATCAGAGAAGACGAGTTCACCCGTGTTACCACTTCTATTTATCGCTGCCTCACGGCAGAGACCTCAGCAAGTGCCTCACGGCACTCTCCCGCAGTAAAGGGCGGACCCATTGCAGCCTTGCACGAAACACCTGCAGGCGCCTTCCGCCTCCATATGCTCCCTGTTCGGTACACCACTCAGAAGCCATCTTCCGTCAGTCTTCATTCATCCCTCTCAGCATCTCCCGCAGCTGCGCATTTCCATCCACATGCTGTCAAGGTTCAGGACTTCTCTGTATAATGTCAAAAAACGTACTCTCTTCGTCATTGCGTTTAAACATATAAACATTTATTTTATTTCAACTCTTCATTAATATGGTAAAAATCGTAACATACGAAAAATCAATTGTCAAGCCGTGGAAGGTGCAGAACATTCATACGATGGTCCATTTCTGCATATTTATAGGTAAAACATCCAAGGAGCCCCCATGCGTAAAAAAATATCGCTTTTCCTGACCGTCACGCTCCTCTTCGTGCTTGTCGCCGTGGCGTCCTGTTCCAGAGGCAGCGGCAGTGCAGACGCAAAATTTGAAGCTTACACGAACAGCTTGTTCTGCCAGGAAGTTTCCTCCAACACGATTTCTCTCCACTATACCTTAGAAAATCCAGTCGATTACGGAATTAAAGAGGCCCCCGTCTCCTTTGGAAGCTGCACTACTGACGTAGCTTCCATCAGTGCCTCTGCGGAAAATGCCCTGGCATCGCTCCACGCTCATAACCGTGCACAGCTTTCAGATAAAAACAAACTGACCTACGACGTGCTGGATGATTATCTCAGTATTTCCCTTGATGAGGCCGGGTATGCATTGTACGATGAGCCTCTGGCCCCGCTGACGGGTACGCAGGCACAGCTCCCTGTACTTCTTTCCGAATATCAATTTAAAAATACAGATGATATAGATACATATCTGACCCTTATGACAAAGCTGCCAGAATATTTTGAATCTATCATAGCCTTTGAGCAGGCCAAATCTGACAAGGGGCTGTTCATGGCATCTTATTCCGCGGATGACATCATAGATGAATGCAATGCATTTATCAGTATGGGAAACGACAACTATCTTTACTCTTCCTTCACCGAGCGGCTGGATGCCATGAAGCTCGACAAGACAGAATATGACGATTATGTAAAACAAAACAACGAAAATGTAAAAAACTACATTTTCCCTTCTTATAAAAAACTGGCCGAAGCCTTGCAGGCACTGCGTACAACTGGCAAAAACGACAACGGCCTGTGCTACCTTCCGGACGGCCGTGATTACTATGAGCTGGTCGTAAAACGGGAAACCGGTTCAAGCCGTTCGGTAAACGAACTGAAGGAACTCACTCAGGCACAGATATTGGAAGACCTCACCGCTATGCAGCAGATACTCACATCTTCATCAAAAGAGACATTTTCTAATGCGGCGCCGGCGCTTTCAGATACAGATCCTGTCTCCATCCTGTCAAACCTGAAATCCAAGCTGAAAGGGAGTTTCCCTGAACCGCCTGACGTCTCTACTGAGATCAAATATGTACAGAAGTCCATGGAAGAGTATCTAAGCCCCGCTTTCTTCATGGTTCCGGCCATTGACAGCACTACGGACAATGTCATCTACATCAACCAGGGGCATATGCCGGATGACCTGTCGCTGTTCACCACGCTCGCGCATGAAGGATACCCGGGCCACCTCTACCAGACCGTATACTTCCAGAGCCTGAAACCAGATCCGATACGCAATCTGCTGAACTTCGGGGGCTACACGGAAGGCTGGGCCACTTATACCGAGATGCTAAGCTATTATTATGCACCGATACCCAAAGAGCAGGCCGCCCTGCTGCAACGTAATACTTCCGTAATATTAGGACTTTACGCTTTGGCCGACATGGGCATCCACTACGATGGCTGGAAGCTGATGGATACGGTATCCTTCTTCCGGCAGTACGGTATCGAAGATGCCAATACGATAGAAAGCATATATGACCTGATTATATCGGATCCCGCAAACTACCTGAAGTACTACATCGGTTATGTGGAATTTATGGAACTGAAAAAAGATGCCATCGACAAATGGGGGGATGCCTTCACCCAGGAAAATTTCCACAAGAAAGTGCTTACCACTGGCCCGGCCTCTTTCGACATACTCCGTACATACATCTTCCAGTAATATATCCCCAAATCATTCTGCAAAAGTACCGGGCCAGAGTAAGGCCGCCGCAAAATAACTGCGGCGGCTTTTTATTACATGGGGACACCATAAATTAAATTGGGGACAGGGAAAAACGAAATGGGGACGGAGGTTTTTTAAAAAACCTCCGTCCCCATTTCGTTTTTCCCTATCCCATCATCCCCGCCAGTACCACGCTGGCTATGAGGCCGGCAAAGGTGGCGAACATGGCGCCTGACAGTGTATATCTGGTCTTTGTCACCTTGGCAGTCATAAAGTAGACGCTCATCGTGTAGAATATCGTCTCTGTGCATGACATGCTGATGGAAGCTATCAGGCCGATATAGGAATCTGTCCCGTATTCTTTGAATGCATCCAGCAGCAGCCCCGTGGCCGCGGAGGATGAGAACATCTTGACTACGGTGAGCGGCACAAGCTCTCCGGGAAATCCTATGTATTCGGTGGCCTTGCCTATAATCCCGGACATGAATCCGAGAAAGCCCGACGCCCGCAGTATTCCCACTGCCACCATGAGGCCGATCAGCGTCGGCATGATCTTGATGACGGTAAAGAAACCGCTCTTCGCCCCCTTTACAAACGTATCATAGACATTTACTTTCATCAGCACCCCATAGCTCACGATGCCAAAGATTACGAGCGGCACGATGAAGTCTGATAGATACATAAATAACCGCATAAACCATTTCCTTACAACAGATGCTTATTATCAATATATGCCATACTGCGCGGCTTTATGGTTAATTTACTCCATTGAAAGGCAAATAAAAAAAGAATATACTTATATGCAAAGAAAGATTTGCAACAGGACGGTGGTAATATGGACAGCAGAAATGATTTCGGGCAGGGCAGCGTGGCGGGGAATATTATGCGGCTCGCTGTCCCCATGACTCTGGCTCAGCTCATAAATGTATTATACAATGTAGTAGACCGGATATATATCGGGCATATCCCGCACACCTCAACACAGGCGCTCACCGGTATCGGGCTTACGCTCCCTGTCATTACGATTATTACCGCATTCGCCAATCTGTTCGGCATGGGAGGCGCTCCGCTGTTCTCTATGGCGCGCGGACGAGGAGACACCGAACGTGCCAGGAAGATTATGGCCAACTCGTTCTCCATGCTTATCATCTCCGGTATACTTCTCGCCGCCCTCTGCTACTTATTCAAACGGCCGCTCCTTTATCTTTTCGGAGCCAGCGATGTCACCTTCCCCTACGCGGACGCCTACCTGACACTCTACCTGTGCGGCACGCTGTTCGTGATGACAAGCCTTGGGATGAACAATTTTATCAACGCACAGGGGTTCGGCGTCACCGGTATGCTGACTGTTTCAATTGGGGCAGTGTTAAATCTGATCCTTGATCCAATTTTCATCTTCGTCTTCCATATGGGAGTCAAAGGTGCGGCATCGGCTACTGTCCTCTCTCAATTCGTCTCCGCCGTCTGGGTCTTTCGTTTTCTCACCGGAAAGAAAGCGTTACTCCGTATAGCGGGAAAATACATGCGGCCAGAAAAAGCACTTGCAAAAGAAATCACAGGACTCGGGCTGTCAGGCTTTGTGATGGCTGTCACGAATGGCTCCGTGCAGATTATGTGCAACGCAACCTTACAGCGCTATGGCGGCGACCTCTATGTCGGCATCATGACGGTGATTAACTCTGTACGGGAAATCGTCACTATGCCGGTCAATGGCCTGACAAGCGGCGCCCAGCCGGTTATGAGCTTTAATTACGGTGCGGAAAAATATGACCGTGTCCGTTCGGCTATCCGTTTTTCCACAATATGGGCTATCTTGTTCTCCACCGCTGCATGGGCCATGATTTTCTTTTTCCCGAACTTCTTCCTCCACCTGTTCAGCAGCGAATCTGAATTGATTCAGAAAGGGGTACCCGCAATGCGTATCTATTTCTTCGGCATTTTCATGATGGCGCTTCAGTTTGCGGGGCAATCGGTATTCGTGGCCCTCGGCAAATCCAGACAGGCGGTATTCTTCTCCCTGTTCCGTAAAGTCGTCATCGTCATTCCATTGACATTATGGCTGCCTTCCATATGCGGCTTGGGTACAGAAGGCGTATTTCTGGCTGAACCGGTGTCCAACTTCATCGGAGGGACTGCCTGCTTTACTACCATGATGCTGACCATCTGGCCTGCCCTTCGCAGGCGTCCAGAATAAGCTGAATGCCGTTACCAGCCAGGCTTCCCTTGCAGCACCGGACACGCCCCGGCACTTGGTACATTCCGACATATTTATCAGAGTACATCAGAAGGCAGGCTCCACACGTGAGCCTGCCTTCTTAACATTATTGTGCCGTCTTCAATTACCCCATCTGCAGGAGCTTCGCCTTCAGCTCACTCTCCAGACGCATCATCTCCTGCTCCGCCTCCCGGCGCTTCTGCCTGCCGGTCTGCTGAATGTGCATCACTTCATCGAGCGTAGAGATAAGCGATTCGTTCGTCAGCTTAAGCGTCTCCATATCCACGATGCCGCGTTCTGATTCCTTCGCCGTCTCCACCGTAGCCATCTTAAGCTTCTGGGCATTCTTTCTTAACAATTCGTTCGTCATATCCGTCACTTCCCGCTGTGCCGCTGCCGCCTGTGCAGAATGCTCCACACCGAGGGCGAGCACCATCTGGCTCTTCCAGAGCGGAACCGTATTCACGATAGTGGACTGAATCTTCTCCACCATCAGCGTGTCATTACTCTGTACGAGACGTATCTGCGGCGCCGTCTGGATAGAAATCGTCCTCGTCAGCTCCAGATCATGAATCTTCTTCTCGAACCGGTTGCACATAGAGTCCAGATCCTTTGCTGCCTGGGCGTCCTCCGGAAGTCCGCTCCTTTGAGCCTTCTCCATCAGTTCGGGAAGCCTGCTTTCCCGCATTTCCCGCAGCTTCTTCTTCCCTGCCAGAATATACATGGAAAGTTCTTTAAAGTACGTAAGGTTCACATCATACATCTTATCAAGGATGGCAACATCCTTTAAGAGCTGCACCTGATGATTTTCCAGCACCTTGCATATCTGGTTCACATTGTCCTCTGCCTTGGCATACTTCGCCTTCATCGCCGTTATCTTATTGGAAGTCTTCTTGAATATATTGCCAAAGAATCCCTTATCCTCTTCCTCATCGAAGCTTTTCAGTTCCTTCACCACACCCGAGAGCAGCTCCCCTACTTCACCCAGGTCCTTTGTTTTCACATTTTCCAGTGCATTTTCCGAGAAATCTGCCATCTTTTTCTGCGTACCCACGCCGTATTGAAGAATCACGGAAGAATTGGTCAGATCAATCTGATCCGCAAATGCATCCACTGCTTTCTTCTCTTCGTCCGTCAGGATGCTTTCATCAAACACCCGAGTCTCCTCCTGCATGGCGGGGGGAGCTGTCCGCCGTTCTTCCTGGAATGGATCCAATGTCAAAGTTGGTGTCGTCTGGAACTGTTCTAATTCTTTCTCCATAATGATATCCTCCGCCCGGTCATGCCGGTCCCATATATTCTCTCGCTTAAAAGTCGTCTTTGGTAAGGCCCTCCTGGGCCAGCATCGTCTTCAGTACAGATATGTCAGACGACACATCCCACGCCGTATCCTGGAACAGGCTGTCCAGCAGTTTTTCAAACGCAGCGTTCAGCGTGTCAAGCGTCTTTTCAATCTCCTGTTTGGAAGACAGTATATTCTCGCCCTGTACCGGCTGCGCGTCCAGCTCCTCATATGCCTCCAGAAGCTTTACCGTAGTCGGCAGATAGTATTCCATAAGCCTGCGTATCTCCGGCACACAGCCGGGATTCTGTTCCACACGGTCAAAGATTCGGTCGACAAGTGTCTCCATGCGGGATATCTTTGCCGATATCTCTACGCCCGGAATGGCGTCATTGCATTCGTGGATCTTCTCTATATATTCATCACCCGTACGGATAATCTCCCTGATCTGCGGATCCATGTTCTCCGCCGTCTCTTCCTGCTGCGCTTTTCTCTCCTGCTCCTGCCGTTTCTGCGCCTCCGTATGTTCCATGAGCTCTTCGTATTGCTGATATGCATGGTGCGTCACCATAAGGCACGTCCGCTGCCGGTCGAGGTGCCCTTGTCTGAACCACCCTTTCTCAATCATCTTTTCCAGGTCCTTCACTACGAACTTGGGCGGTTTCTTCACACGTTCTGCCAGCGTCTTGATATCCCCGTATTCTCTGCCTTCCATCCCTTTTATGTAGGCGTTGAAGCGCTTTACTTTACCGAGGATGTGATGGCCCGCTCCGGCCAGCACCGCTCCGGCCCCGAGCAGTATGACACCAGACCCGAACAAAATCTGGAAAAGAACATCAAAGCTGCCGATTGCAAGTTCTCTTATCATATAGACAGGCAGACCTATCAAAAGGATACCGCCGAGCATATATCCCGCCGCAGCCAGGATAACACCGCCGGCTTTCGCGCTTCCTGTCCTGGCGTACAGCACAGGCATCTGCCTCCCGCCGGCGTCGAAGCCATACCCGTTCCGTCCCTGATACTGCCCGGGGTAAGGGCGGCTCCGGTATGCCCTTCTGTCCCGGGCCTGCCTGCTTTGACGGGCCATGTCCTGCATACTTTTATCCACCGCGTCACCCGCACTGCGCACCCCTTTATTAATGCCGTCCACCGCATGGTATATCGTATCATTGATTGTCTGGTTCAATTTGTCAAAATTCCTCGTATCCACTGCGTCCTGCACCGTCCTGCGGATATCTTCCCCAAATCTTTCCCAATCCCAGTTTGCCATCATATCCTCCTGGTTATCACTACTATCTAATCAACAGTCTCTAAGTAAGGCTGCCTCGTATTTTACATATGTCATTTAAAGTATAATGGAAACATGGTGAAAATGCAATGCTCACACATTACCATCTGCTATCCGTCCGCCTCCAGGCTCCGGGCCTTTTTCAACTCCCTCTTTTTCTCAGAGGCATCCACACAGATTGTACACGCAGCATCCCCCGTAATATTGACCGTCGTTCTTGCCATATCAAGGATCCGGTCCACGCCGGCAACAAGCGCAATCCCTTCCAGCGGAAGCCCCACGCTCTGCAGAACCATGGCAAGCATGATGACGCCGGAACCAGGGACACCCGCGGTGCCGATAGAGGCCAGCGTGGCGGTCAGTATAATCGTAATCTGCTGTGAGATGGTAAGGTTCATGCCAAATATCTGTGCGATAAAAATAACGCTTACTCCCTGATAGATTGCAGTTCCATCCATATTAATCGTTGCACCGAGCGGCAGCACAAAGCTTGAGACTTCTTTTCTGGCGCCGAGCTTCTGCGTACATTCCATATTAAAAGGCAGCGTCCCCACACTGCTCGCACTGGAAAATGCAAATATCATAGCCTCGCTCATGCCCTTGAAGAAAGTAAGCGGGTTCATCTTTGCCATCGCCCTGACGAGGCTGGAATAGACACATACCATATGCACGAGACAGACGAGATACACGACCCCTATCAGTTTCATCAGCGGCAGAAGGATAGACATGCCGTTTGTCGCTATGACCGGTGTAATCAGGCCGAACACTCCGATAGGAGACAATTTGATGATGACACCCATCACTTTGATGCAGACTTCAGAAAAGCTTTCCACCACTGCGCCTGCCATCCTGCCCTTCTCTCCCGCGAGTATGATGCCAAATCCAAAGAACAGGGCGATCACGATAATCTGAAGCATGGTAGCTTCCGCTAATGGCTGAATCGCGTTGGATGGAAATATGTTCACAATCGTGTCTATGAAAGATGGCGTCTCCGTCACACCCTCGAACGCTTCCAGCGATTCTGACGACAGCTTATACCCACTGCCGACGCTGAGCACATTGGCTATCACAAGTCCCAGCGTCACCGCAAACGCTGTCGTGCACATATAGAACAGGACCGTCTTGCCCCCGATAGAGCCTACTTTCCTGATGTCCTGGAGCGATATCACCCCCTGCATGATCGAAAACAGTACGACCGGCACCACCACCATCTTCACAAGATTTAAGAATATCGTTCCCAGCGGTTTTATATATGTCTCCGCAATGTCACTGTTCTTTTGCAGCAGCAGGCCTGCAATGACTCCAAGTACAAGTGCGGCAAGAATCCAGACAGTCAGCGAGACCTTTTTCTTTTCCTTTTTCGTATCCAAATCTGTTCCTCCTCATTCCATAAACTGGTCAATCGTAAATAAATTATATTTCCTGGATATCTTGATATCCTCCTTCGTAAGCAGAAGGGAAGATACCAGTTCATCGTCTTCCTTTAGTATTGCCGAAGACAGCATTACCTTAATCGCTACAGGCATCATCGTTTTGTATGACAGGCCTGTCAGCATGCCTGTCCTCCTGCTTGTACGGTTCAGGCTGTTGATGCAGCATATCCACGCCTGCTCCGTAGGATTGTTCTGGTTCTGCAGGTTATAATTTTCCACAAATTCATACCTTCGGCTGTAGCCGGTGTAAAATGTCTTGCAGTTTCCGCAGCTTTCCTCATCCTGGACATCATAGAAAAGCTGGATCCCTATCTGTTCCGAGCCGGGAATCTGATATCTCTCCATAACACTTTTCAGTATGCGCCTGCTTCTTCCGTCATACGAATACATGTACTGCCTGTCCAGAAATTCCCCTGGCTCCAGCCTGCTGTGCAGCTCCTCATCCTGCACCGCCAGCAGATACGCCGGCGATATCTGGAATACGTCCGCAATCTCCTCCAGCGTAGCTACATCGAGAGATATAAGGCCCTTCTCATACTTTGACATGGTTGACTTACTTTTATGTATCTTCTTTGCCAGCTCTTGGAGCGTCAGTTTATAAGCAAGCCGGTACTTCTTGATGTTTTTCCCCACGTTCTCATCAATAGCCATAAAGCCTCCGTTTCCTATAAATCACCTTTTTCATGAAAAATACCCGTAAAGATTATTCAAGTATGTATATCCGGGCGATTTATGATTTAAGTTTACCATAAATAGATAAACACATTAAAAGTTTCCTGTCAAGATACTTTGTCCGATTTGTCTCGTTTATTATTTAACGATAGAATAAGGTCAATACAGAATGGAAAACCAGAAGGTGCGCAGAATGAATAAAACAGACACAAAGAATATATTTATCATAGGATTTGCAATATTTGCCATGTTCTTCGGGGCAGGGAACCTGATATTTCCGCCTTACCTTGGCCTGCTGAACGGAAAAAGCTGGTTCTTAAGCTTTCTCTGCTTCATCATCATGGACATCGGGCTCAGTCTGCTGGCACTGCTTGTCGTGACGAAAACGGGCAAAGGGACGGAGGGCATTACAGACAAGCTCGGAACGCTCCCTTCTATATTAATATTATCACTGAATGCGGTATGCCTCGGGCCTTTGATTGCCATACCGAGAACTGCCGCTACCGCGTATGAATTTTCCATTGCTCCGTTCTTTCCGGAGTTAGACACAAAGGTATTTTCCCTCCTCTTTTTCCTCGCTGTGGTACTGTTCTGTCTGAAGCAGTCCAAGGTCATCGATATCATCGGAACCGTTTTCGCGCCTTTGATCCTCGCTGCCCTTTTATTTCTCATCGTAAAAGGCATCGTATCGCCGCTTGGGGCCGTAGAGCTTCAGACTGCAGCGTCTTCGGCCGTCCGCGACGGAATCAACGCAGGCTACCAGACGATGGACGTTATGGCGGCCATGATATTCTCTGCCTCTATACTATTGACCATAAAGCAGAAAGGCTACAGAGATACGAAAATGCAGTTTAAGATCATCTCCGCTTCCGGCCTTCTCGCTACGATTATCCTTTTTGTAGTGTACGGCGGCCTCGCCTATCTCGGAGCAACGGTAAGCGCGCAGTTCCCTGCGGATATCGACCGGGTAGCTCTGCTTATCGCCATCGTCAAGGCGCTGCTCGGCGAGAACGGAATGGTACTGCTTGGCGTACTCGTATGCGCCGCCTGCCTGACACCTGCTATCGGGCTCTTATCCTCCTCGGCTTCTTTCTTTGAAAGGCAGGCAAAAGGAAAAGTGAGCTACCGTGCATTTGTCTTAGGATTTGCAGGTATCAGCTATGTAATCTCTAATTTTGGTATAACCAGGATACTGGCACTGGCTTCCCCGATACTGAATATTCTATATCCAGTGCTGGTTCTTCTGGTCTTCATGGGATGGATGGAAAAATGGCTCCCAAACACGGCCGTCTACCGGTCTGCCGCGTCAGGAACCATTGTCATAAGCACCTTGTCAGCTATATCGGAATATCTTCCGGTACCCGTCCATATCGCCAATCTTCCGCTATATGAATATGGTTTCCAGTGGGTGCTTCCCGCTGCCATATGCGGACTTATCGGCTATATCTTTACAAAAGAAAGGACATCCCGGCAGCGGCGTATCATCGGGAACATCGCCGCCAGGACTTAATTCCTCATATATTCCTTCGTCACTCTGACGACCTGGCCGCTCAGCAGTATAAGGGCGGTCAGGTTCGGCACTGCCATGAATCCGTTGAACGTATCCGCAATCTCCCACACAAGTCCCGGGGCAATCACGCATCCCGGTAGCAGCACTACAATGTATATGAGCTTATACACAATCGCAGATCTTTCCCCGAACAGATAGGCAAATGTCCGTTCTCCAAAATAAGCCCACCCTATAATCGTAGCGAAGGCAAAGAATATCATGGACAGCGCCAGAAACTTGTCGCCTCCCGGTATGACCGTGGCAAACGCTCTGCCGCACAGCGTCGTGCCGTCTACATTCTCCGCCCCTCTCGCGATATTGGCAAGGAAGCCCTGCTGGTCGTACACTCCCGATGTAAGGATGACTAGCGCCGTGACCGTACAGAATACGATCGTATCGATGAACACCTCCACGATTGCCCACATTCCCTGTACCGGAGCAGAATCTATATCCGAAGCTGCATGGGCCATGACAGAAGAGCCAAGCCCCGCTTCATTGGAAAACACCCCTCTGGAGATTCCCGTCTTCATCGCCTGCCGCATCCCGTAGCCGAGTACCCCTCCGCCGACACTCTGCACTTTAAAAGCCTCTGTAAAAATAAGCTGGAACGCCTTTGGTATCTCTGCAGCATTTGCCGCCAGCACGATTATTCCCCCTGCGATATAGAAGAGAGAAATGAGCGGTATGAGCCGCTCTGTCACTGTCGCTATACGGCGGACGCCTCCGAATAATACCATGCCTACCAGTACCATGGCGGCCAGCCCGGTAACAAAGGTGGGCACATAGAAGGCTTCCTTCAGCCCTCCGGCCATCGCATTGGCCTGAGTCATATTGCCCATGCCAAGCGAGGCAAGGATGCAGAACACGGCGAACAGGACGGCCAGCCACTTGCAGCCGAGTCCCCGCTCCATATAGACCATAGCGCCGCCCACCCATCTGCCGCTTCTGTTCTTATAGCGGTAGAGGATGCCAAGGACATTTTCCGCATACATGGTCATCATTCCTACTACCGCAGATATCCACATCCAGAATATAGCACCGGGGCCGCCCGCGATGAGCGCTGTGGCGACCCCGGTTATGTTGCCTGTTCCGAGCGTGGCTGCCAGAGCCGTACAGAATGCCTGGAACTGGGACATGGACTGTTCGTCATCCGTACGCCTTACCTTCCTGTTGCGAAAGAGCTGGCCGAGTGTCATGCCGAGCCAGACGCGCCACTTTCTGAATTGGAAAAAGCCGGTGCGCACCGTAAAAAGAAGGCCGACCGCAAGAAAGATAATGAGCATGCCCCGGCCCCAGATAAAGTCACGAAGAACATCGTTGACCTGTTTGATATATTCCGTCATCGTCATAGACTACTCACTTTCTGTCCATCAGCTTTGCATAGATGATTCCTGCCAGCGTGCTTATGCTTGTCGCCACGATGGCAGCCCCTACGATAGCAGCCGGGTTCACGCTTCCATACTGGCTCCGGTATGCGATGATATTGACCGGTATAAGCTGTAAGGACGAGATATTGATAATCAGGAAAGTACACATCTCATTGCTTGCGGTACGGCCTTTCGGCACGCCTCCAAGCAGCCTCTTCTTATCCTGGTATTCCGGGTTGCCCCGCTCGCGTTCCAGCTCCGCCAGGCCATCCATAGCCTTCAATCCCGCAGGGGTGGCCGCCCATCCAAGCCCCAGGATGTTTGCTATCATATTGGTCGTAATGTGCTCCGCGGCCGGATGGTCAGTCGGAAGCCTCGGAAAGAGAAATCGGATGACGGGACGCATCTTTTTCGATACGCTTTTGATAATTCCTGCCTTAGTCGCGATTTCCATAAGCCCTACCCAGAAGGACATGACCCCCATCATTGTGATGCAGAGCGTAATCGCCTCCTTGGACGAATCTATGGCTGCATTCGTCACGTCCGGCATCCTTCCCGTACAGGCGGCAAATATGATGCCTACAAGTATCATTCCTGCCCACAGATAATTCAGCATGTAATCATTCCATTTATGTAATATCTCTACATCCTATGCGGGGCCGGGATATTATATGTTCTGGACGGGGTACATCTGCATCTTGAAGATAGGCACACGAAGAAGAGCCAGACCGCCTGCCGTAGTCTGGCTCTTCTTCATGCTCTGCCTTACCGGGCGTCTGCACCCACATGCACGTTGCCTTCTCTCAGGACGCCGACCAGCCTGCCCATCCTCTTATACTGCGTGTGGGAATTGATATGCCAGTCATCGATCGTGCCGTTCAGCGCCTTGATATAGATATCAACGTGCCTCTTATATACTCTCCCCATATAAAGATAGCCTCCCCGCATGATAATCCATATCTCTCCATTTTTCGGATCATAGTCGTCATCATAGCGGAACCCGAGCAGGCTGCCTTCCGGAAACTTCGGGGAGAGCACCGGCGTGCTCAGATATACGCAGAAGGTGCAATACTGGCTTATCTCGTTATCGCTTACCAGTATGTCCCTCTCTATCCTGCTGTCGTACTGCGCCAGCCCTTGAACTATATTCGTAAACTCAAAGCATTTCATCTTAATTTTATCGTGGGAAGTGCTGTGAATCATCTGGTCATATTCCGTGTCTATCGTATATTTTATATATTCCTTCATAGGATCCGGCAGCTTTTTAAACCGATATACATAATCGGAGAAGTCATACGGCACATCAGGCTCCCTGTCCGTGAACTCGTCCAGGGAACAGTCCAGCACCCTTGCTATCTTCTCCATGGCCGAAAAGCCGGGATTCTCCGTCGCACCGCTTCCAATCTTTGTCAGTGTACTATAAGGTACCCCGCTCAGCCATGCCAGGTCTTCAAATGTAAGCCCTCTTTGTTGCATGATATATTTTATTCTTTCGTTCTTCAATTTTCTCCACCTTTCCATTTTTGGAAACTTTCTCCCCCATGCCAATATTGATTTATTATAGCATATTTCCTATAATCAGACTTATTGTTATTATTTTTTTAAGCATAATGTTCAAAAAAAGAGAGGTAAACGCCATGACTAACAATATTTATACTTCTACACCGGTAGATATCCAGCTTAACCGCAGGCTGACTCTTCTGCTGAACCGGCTTGAGATTTCGCCCAAGCTGAAAGGATATCTATATCTGAGGAGCGCTTTGTCACTCTGCATCAATGATACAAGTTATCTGTCAGGAATAACCAAAAATCTGTACCCTTATCTCGCTGCCGCGTACAGCACAAGCCCCTCCGCCGTGGAAAGGGCAATCCGTAATTCCATTGACATACTGTGGCATTCACATGCCAAGAGGACATATCAGGAACTGACCAACTGTTACTGCGACGTAAGGCCGACGAACGCACAGTTCATTGCTCTTCTGACGCATACCATCCTGTTTTTGTGAAAAGTTTCTCACAATTCCTGTTTTGTCTTTTATTTTTTTCTGCTTTTTTGTACAATTATTGACTTTTTTAGACAGATTCTATATACTTAGTTTAGTTCAATTGACAACAATTGACGGAAATTCTTCAGAAAACGCGCAAAAATGAAAGGAGGAAGAGAGTATGTGGGGACATATTTTCGATCTGAGCAATCCTCTTATAGGAGAGGAAAACACATGGGTGCTCTGGGCTATCTGTGCCACAGGCGCCGCTGCTGCCATTTATCTGGAACAGAGGTATAAATGGGCGGCAAAAATGACGGGAGCTATCATCGCTCTTATCTTTGCAATCGTTTTATCTAACTTTGGTATCATTCCTATGAACGCTCCTGTATGGGACATCGTGTGGGGGTATGTGGTGCCGCTTTCCATCCCTCTGCTGCTGCTGCAGTGCGATATGAGGAAGATAGGTAAAGATTCCGGGCGTATCCTGATTATCTTTCTGATTGGCTCCGTAGGTACGGCATGCGGTTCACTGCTTGCCTATACGGCACTCAACAAGTTTATTCCGGAGCTGGCAGGGCTTGCCGGAGTCTTTACCGGAACGTACATCGGCGGCACGGTGAACTTCGCTGCACTGGGTGCGGCGTTTGACGTATCAGGAGAGATGATTTCCGCCGCCACGGTAGCGGACAATCTGCTGATGGTATTATATTTCTTCCTGCTGATTGCCATGCCGTCTATCGGTTTCTTCCGCAAGAACTTCAAACATCCATATGTGGATGAAGTAGAAGCTGCAGGAAGCAACTTGAAAGAAAACGAGACAAACGCATCAGCATTCTGGGGAAGAAAAGAAATCTCCTTAAGAGATATCGCCCTCGCAGCCGCAACCGCGTTTGTGATTGTTGCCTTGTCAAATATTATTGCAACCGGACTAGGAAGCGTCATCCCAACATCCAACGCATTCCTGAAGATTCTGAACACGCTGTTCGGCAACATGTATCTGTGGATTACGACGATTGCCATGCTCTGCGCTACGTTCGCGCCGGGATTCTTCGGCAATATCAAAGGTACGCAGGAGCTTGGAACCTTCCTGATCTACCTGTTCTTCTTCGTAATCGGTGTTCCGGCATCTGTACCTCTTATCATCCGGAACTCTCCGCTGCTGCTCGTATTCGCTGCAATCGTCGTAGCAGTTAACATGATATTCAGCCTTGTTGCAGGAAAGCTGCTGAAGTTCAACCTGGAGGATATCATACTTGCTTCAAACGCCAACATCGGCGGACCTACGACTGCCGTCGCTATGGCCGTGTCCAAAGGCTGGACGAAGCTCGTTGGACCGATTGTACTTATCGGTACATTGGGATATGTCCTTGGTACATACTTCGGCCTTGTAGTCGGCAGCATACTCGGCTTATAAAGCCTCACACATCTGAAAGGAAAGGGGATTAAGAGATATGAATTTTGATGCACATTCTGATATCTGGACCGACGTGACACACCATTATCTTGACGGAGAATCTGATATTTTCCGCAAATACCACTATGAGCGTCTTAAAGAAGGACAGATTGAGGGCGGAATATTTGTAATCTGGAATGATCCACCTTTCGATAAGGAGCCACTGAAACGCACACGCCAGATGATGGAGGCAATTGCCCATGAGGAGTCTGACTGTGCCGATATATTAAAAGTGGCACGTTCTTACGATGATATGATAAAAGCCCGGGATGAAGGCAGGATGTATGCCTTCATCGGGCTGGAAGGACTAAAAAGTATCGGTGAAGACCTGGATCTGATTGATGATTTCTATCAGTTCGGAGCCAGACACGCCGGCCTAACATGGAACGAAGAGAATCCGCTGGCAACAGGAGCGCTGGGGAATCCTGAACGAGGACTGACGGATACAGGCCGGAGAGCAGTAAAGAAGATCCAGGATCTTGGAATGATACTGGATGTATCGCATCTGAACGATGCCTCCTTCTGGGATCTGCTTGACGCGGCGGGAGGACCTGTCGTAGCCACACATTCCAACTGCCGGGCTCTTTGTAACCAGCGCCGGAATCTCACCGATGAGCAGTTAAAGGAACTGGCAAAGACAGGAGGTATCGTCGGCCTGAATTCCTTCAACGAGTTCGTACATGATGTGGAATCAGAACAGACGGTAGAGAATCTTGTCAAACATCTCGTCCGTATGGTGGAACTGATGGGAATAGACCACGTCGGCTTCGGTTTTGATTTCTCCGAATTTCTGTGCGGAGACACGCTGAGCTCATTCAGCAGCCAGGAGAACCCTTATACAATCGGTCTGGAGGACGCCTCCAAAGTTCCAAACGTCATTGAGGAAATGAAACGTGCCGGATTCCATAGCGAGGAGATCGAAAAGATTTCCTACAAGAACTGGCATCGTATTATTCGAGAGGTCATCAAATAACAGATAGTATTACGAAAGGCACAGCCGCATCGGCTGTGCCTTTTTATCTACTTTATGGAATCCGGGTCCACTTTCTTCTGCTTCAGCTTCAGATACACGATCTCACGGAAAAGCGCATATACGACGGACACGATAGGAATGAATATGAGCATGCCTACGATTCCCATCAGGCTTCCTCCTATGCTGACCGCGGCCAGCACCCATATGGACGGCAGGCCGACGGAATTTCCAACCACATGCGGATAGATGAGGTTCCCTTCAATCTGCTGCAGCACAAGAAACAGAGCTACGAACATAAGGGCTTTGACCGGATCCACCATAAATATTAGGAACGCGCCTACCGCACATCCGATGAAAGCGCCGAAGATAGGGATCAGCGCCGTAAAGGCTATCACGATGCCGACCAGCAGCGCATATGGAAGCCGGAACAGCCCCATAGATACGACGAACATGCTTCCGAGTATGATGGCTTCCACGCACTGGCCGGTGAGGAAGCTGGAGAAGGTGCTGTAGGTCAGCGAAAATACTTCCAGCGCAGCCTCCGCCCTTCCTCTTCTCACAAACGCGAACAGTACCTTCCTTGCCTGGATATTCAGCTTTTCCTTCTGCAGCAGCACATAGCAGGCAAATACAAACGCGATGAAAAATGTCGTGATTCCGCTCACGATACTTTTGGCGGCCGTTATGGTCGAGTCAAGGACGCTCCCAGCGCCATTCCGGAAGAAGTCGATGCCTGCATCCATAATCTTGTTCCAGTCGAACTCCAGATTATTAACCCAGGACATCACTTCCTTGTTGTTGTGGAACAGGTCGTTTGCCCACGTCTGTACCCTTGGGATAAATGCCTGTATGCTGTCGCCCAGATTCGCAAAGGTCCTTCCAAGCTGTGGTATCAGTATGAACATTACTACGGCAATAACGCTGAATACAAGCAGGAGCACTATGAGCATGCTGACCGGCCGCGCGGCTTTGGCGCACACTTTGCTCTTCTGTGCCTTTTCACTTCCAAACAGATGGCGTTCCACAAAGTTCATCGGCACATTCAGCACAAATGCTATCGCTCCGCCGAGGATGAACGGAAACATGATGTGGAACACGAATCCGAGAATATCGAACACTTTGTTGTATTCCCAGAGACATAACACGACGATAGCCGTAAATATAATGAGTCCTCTTATCTTTTTTACACTCTCTCTGCTAAAATCCATTTTAACTCCTTATCTTTTTCATCCATTGTATCACAGGAAGGTTCAGCAGTGCCAGCCCATATACGGTCAGCAGCTGTCCCAGATCCAGCGTGACAACCTTAAAGATTCCGTGCAGTCCCGGTACCATGAGCACACCAGTGATAAGCAGCAGTCCGATGACAAACGCTCCTATGAGATATATATTATTGAAGAACCTGTCCGTGAACAATACGGGCCTTGCGGACTTGCAGTTAAAACCGTGTACAAGCCTGCTCGTGCAGAGGGTTCCGAATGCCATCGTACTGGCCAGTGCACTCCCGCCGCTTGCATAACCGATATAAAATGCAGCCATCGTCATGATTCCGATACAGAAGCCTTCTGTTCCGATGCTGAGCAGATATTTCCTTGTAAGTATAGACTCATCCATAGGGCGGGGCTTCTCCTGCATCACGTTCTTCGTATGCGGCTCAAGGCCGAGCGCGATAGCCGGAAGACTGTCCGTCAGCAGGTTGATGAACAATAGGTGTACAGGGGCAAAGGGCACCGGTAATCCTGCCACGGAAGCATACAGCACGGCCAGTATGGCGCCGAAGTTTCCTGACAGGAGGAACTGTATCGAGTTCTTGATATTCTGGTAGATGTTTCTTCCATTTTCCACTGCCTTGATAATCGTGGCAAAGTTGTCGTCCGTGAGCACCATAGACGCCGCGTCCTTGGACACCTCCGAGCCGGTAATACCCATGGCTACACCGATATCCGCCTGTTTGAGCGCAGGAGCGTCATTCACGCCGTCTCCTGTCATAGCGACTATGTTGCCCTTCTCCTGCCACGCCCGGACAATCCTTATCTTATGTTCCGGGGAGACCCTTGCATACACGGAGATTTTTTCCACGAACTCTTGGAGCTCTTTATCGGACATGTCTTCAATCACTGCACCTTCGCATGCCTCGGAATCGTCCCTCAGTATACCAATCTTCCTCGCAATCGCGGCAGCCGTAACTTTGTGGTCTCCGGTAATCATAATCGGCTTGATGCCTGCTGCTTTGCATTCCGACACGGCTGACTTCGATTCCTCCCTCGGCGGATCCATCATCGATATGAGGCCGAGGAAGACAAGGCCGTCTTCCTCTTCCAGCGTAAGGTCACGTGCCCTTTCAATCTCCTTATATGCAAATGCCAGCACCCGCAGACCATCCCTCGAAAACTCCATGTTCTGCCTCTCGATCTCCAGCCTGTCGTCTTCCGTAATCTCCCTTACCGTCTCCCCCGTCCTTATGCCGCTCATACGTCCGAGCAGTACATCGACTGCTCCTTTGACGATGATGAGCTCTGTACCGTCTATCCGGTGCTGCGTAGACATCAGCTTCCGGTCGCTGTCGAACGGTATCTCCGACTGACGTGGGAACCTCTTCCTTATCTCACCTGCGTCAGCCCCGAGCCTGCTGCCGACATTGATGAGTGCGGTCTCCGTCGGGTCGCCGATTTCCTGTCCGTCCGCGTTCACGGAATCATTGCAGAGCATGCTGAATATAAGCAGCTTCTCCTCGTTACAGACAGACAGGTCGATATCCCCCGCCGGTATCCGTCTGCCGTCCACATAATAATCTTCCACCGTCATCTTATTTTGTGTCAGCGTTCCTGTCTTGTCGGAGCATATGATAGACACGCTTCCAAGCCCTTCCACTGCCTGGAGCTTGCGGATAATGGCATGCTCCTTTGCCATCTTCTGGGTACCGAATGAAAGCACGATCGTAACGATGGAACTAAGCGCCTCCGGGATTGCCGCCACCGCAAGTGCCACCGCGAACAGGAACGCATCCGCCACAGACCCGCCCCGCAGCACATTTACTGCAAATAATATACCGCAGAAAACGAGGATGATGATTGACAGCTTCTTTCCAAAATCATCCAGATTCATCTGGAGCGGCGTCTTTTTTTCTGAAGTTGTCTTTAAAAGCCTTGCGATCTTGCCAACTTCCGTATCCATCCCGATTGCGGTAACTTCAAAGGTACCCCTCCCATAAGTTACAAAACTACCGGAAAAGACCCGGTTCGTCTGGTCGCCGAGCGCGGCCCCGGCAGGTGCTTCTTCCAGTGATTTTTCCACAGACAGGCTCTCTCCGGTCAGGGCGCTTTCGTCCGCCTTCAGGCTCGCTACATCCAGAAGCCGTCCGTCCGCCGGAACACAGTCCCCGGCTTCCAGTACTACTTCGTCTCCTACTGTGACCTCTCTGGACGGAATCTGTATCATCACCCCATCCCTTATAACCTTCGCCTCCGGCGCAGACAGCTGTTTCAGGCTCTTCAGGGACTGTTCTGCCTTTACCGTCTGCACTGTGCCGAGTATGGCATTGATTGTTATGACAACGAAGATGACAACGGAACTTTCCGCATCGCCTAAAAATCCAGAAACTATAGCAGCTATTATGAGGATAATAACGAGAAAATCTTCAAACTGCTCCAGAAATATCCTTGCCGTGCTCTTCTTCTTACCCTCAGCCAGCTCATTATAGCCGTATTTCTCCTGGTTTATTTTTGCCTGTTTACTTGTCAGCATATGTTTTCCTCTCTTTCCTGCAATGAGACTCTCTATTTTAGTATTTCCACCTAAATAAAAAAGAGACCTCTATTGCATAATTAAATATGCAATAAAAGTCTCACCATTTCATTACGATACGGATGATTGCTCATCGTACTGACGACATCGTAAACGCGGGCTTCTGCCGGCGCAAGTTACTCCCTTTTATTATTTCATAATATACAGAATAAAAGAGGAAAAGTCAATAAGAATCGCCATTATTATCTATTCTTCCCGATTCTGTATTGATTTTTTCCATGTTTCTTCCCCTCGTACATGCCACTGTCCCCCGTCTTTCTCCTTCCTGGCTTCGGCGCTCGAAGTCCTGCCGTCCTTTAGCCAGGGCAGAGCAAACCTGCCGTTATTCTGCTCATATAGCTGTTCAAACAGGTCCGGCTTATATCCATTCTTACGGAATGTCTCCATTGCCGCTCTTGCAGAATCTACCCGTGTGAAGATCGACCTTCGGCTGCAAAAAAAGTGTAAAGCTTTCGTCTTCCAACGCCTTCAAAATATAAGTCTCCAGTCCCCAAAATCTAATACTGCTGCTATTCCTGTTAATCCAAAATCCCTTCACCGGATATAATATAACATCCGGTGAAGGGATTTTTTGTAGTATATTGTCAGTTGTCAAATACAAAATATCTTCCCGCAATATAATTCAATGCGATGACGATAATATTGGTCAGTATCTTCATGACCGTTCCCTGTAGCGACATAATATCCACGAGCAGATACATGAGTGCAACCTCCAGTATGCCGGTGAGCGCTCTGCACCCAAAGAACCTGGCTGCCTCCGCCGCAACTGTCATGCCTTTCCAGTCCCTGCTTCCGAATACAAAAGGCTTGTTGGTGAGAAATGCAAATACGACGGCTATACACCACGCAGCTATCGTACTGTACACATTCGGAACTTTCAGTATCTGATAACAGACATAATACGCCGCCACGTTGACAAATGTAGTTAGAATGCCAAATATCATATAAGCTGTAATTCTTTTATATTTTACCATGCAATCTCCTCTTCCTTCTTATCAGGTCTGCTCCAAGTATGCCAAGGGCCGCCAGCGTTCCCGCTATTCCTGCCGCTCTGCCCTTGGAGTGATAGATAAGCCGGACCTCATGTTTTCCTTCCTTGAGAGGCACGCCGATAAACGCACTGTTGACTCTTTGTATCTTCTCCCGCCTTCCATCGATATACAGCCTGAAATTCTCGTCATAGGGAATGGATGTAATGAGCCATCCCCCTGTTTCAGAATCCACTGTTCCTTCCAGCACATTTCCTTTTCCTGTAACGGCCAGTCCGGCCGGATTGCTGTAAAGGTTTCGTGTTCCCTCCCTGTCCGCTGTTCCTATCCAGGCACGGATGTTATCAATCTCATAATCGCCTTCGCCAAACTCAACAGGAATCTTTTTCTCCCCGGCAGAAAGAAGGGAGGTATAGTGGAACGTCGTATTGGCATTATAATACGAGGCGTTTTTCGCACTGAGCTTGTTCTGCTCCCCGTTTACAGTTACCGTCACATCCTTGGAAACCTTATTGTTCTTCACTTCAAATTCCAGAAACAGATAGCCATCTTCTTCCAGATTATTATCGACAGATAATATACCGGATGAGGCATCCCCCTTGATTCTGGATGCACTCATATGTACATCCGCCTTTTTAACACATTCTTTTTTACTTTCCGGTTTCTCTTTCGTATCTGCTACAGCCGTACTGAGCAGAGCAAGCTGTCTTTCCGGCCAGGATAAGTTCAAGAAATCCTCTTCCGAAATCGTCTGATCCGTCACATATGCTGCAGGTGCCACTTCCGTATCTTCATATATATTGGCATCCCCGAACCGCTTTATCTTCTCGTAACCATCCGGTGCCTGGCTGCCCACAATATACCGGACTCCCATAATCTTCAGAAAAATCGGGTTATCCACTGTATCTGCCATGAGGCTGTTCCTGCTCGGTTTGCTCAGATGCAGAACTTCACTTCGGAAATTGCTGTAGTAAGGATTGCTGACAGAGGAATATACGGTGGTCAGGTTCTGTCCACACACCCACACCTTATTTTGGTTCGCCTTGTTCACACTGTATCCGCCCCGTGTCTCAGTGCGGTAAAATATGTCGTCCTGCACGGACCTGACTGCCTTCTCGATATCCGGGCTGTCAATTCTGTCCATCTCAGCCTTGGTGACCAGTTCCTCTTTCAGCAACGTCACCTGGCCCATGCACAGCAGCGCCATCACCGCAAGCATACCTGTGCATACGGCCTTCTTCCAGTAAAACATGCTGATGGCAATTGTTGCCGCACAGACTGCGAAATCAATATATATAAAATACTTCTCCTGCTGTGCATAACTGTTTGTCAGCAGAGAGGCTATAAGCAGTACACCGGCCAGTACACATCCACCCACAGCTTCACGTATCTTGAGCAGGCGGCTGCCAATCCTGTAAAGGAACGAAGCGGCGAGCCAGCACATAAGCGGCAGAAACGGTATAAAGGCTTTGTCTCTCAGATAGAGCGTTCCGTTCAGAAGCCAGTCAAATAACGGAAACAGAAACAGGACTAACAATGTGGCAGCCATAAACTTCTCTCTGCATTTCTTATAAAAAATACTCGTACATAATATGATGAGTGCAGCGACAGAAAGTCCCATCCCATAACCGCTGTATAAGAGCTTATGAAGCCGTATGTCAGGGAGCAGCAGCTCTTTCAGGGACTGTCCTTTATGCCCGCTGCGCCCCGCCGACATCGCAAAATATACGGGTACGAGATAAAACAAAGAGAGAAGGCAGCCAAGAAGCGCAGGATAATATCGTTGCCATAACCACTTGATTATGCTCCACAAGGATGTGCCCTTTTCATGCCTGTATTCACACACTCCATAGAGAAACAGGGCTGCCAGGCCTCCCACTGCAAAATAAAAGCTTGTCAGTATCATAAATAATACTGATACCGTTAACAGGCCATATTTTCCGGTCTCACTATATCGGTCATAGCCAATTAGTGCCAGCAGGAGAAACGGCATATAATTTATAAACATAAGCTGCATCGTTGAGTGATAAGTGATGGAGGCCGCCAGCACGAGCACAACGGATGCATAAAAGCTTTCCCGTCTTCTAAAATGGCCTCTGCCGAGCCAATAGTAACACAGTATCCCGTCCGCTATGTGTTCCAGAAATGCTACGGCCTGGATATATGTGGCCATCTTTACGAATGGCAGCGCGTAAGACAACAGATATACCGGATTGAAGAGCCCGTAGTATGCAAAGTTATAGATGTTCTGTCCTCCGCCAAGCTCTGCCGCAAACTGCGGAAACAAAGTGCCCGTATTATAAAACAGCTTACGGAAATAGTCCGGGAATGCGATATGCTGCCCGAGCCAGTCTATCTCAGAGCCTGCCAGATATCCGTTTCTTGTCTTCAGGATATACAGGATGAGCGGTATGATTATAAGAATCGAGAGATATAAAATATCTTCCCTGTTTTTTGCAGCTTTTGCTGTCCGTTTTTGCATCCTCTTCATCACTTGATTCCCTCAATAAATAGATTGGCCTGTTTTTAATCTCCGTGTAAGCTCTTGCAAGATACTGTCCTGAAATTCCAATGCAGAGCAGCTGTATGCCTCCGATCAGGAAGATGACACACATCATGGCCGGCCAGCCTGCAACAGGGTCATGCCAGAACAGGTTCTTGACGACGAGAAATACAATCATGCAGAACGCCGCCCCACAGAACAATATTCCCCCGTAAGATGCCATTGACAGAGGCACTGTCGAAAAGCCGAGGATTCCATCGATGGAGTATTTGAACAGTTTCCACAGTGACCACTTCGTATCCCCCGCCGCACGCTCGACATTGTGGTACTCAAGCCATTTTGTCTGGAACCCGACCCATCCGAACAGGCCTTTAGAAAATCGATTGCATTCGCTCAGCGAGAGTATGGCATCGGCCATCTTCCGATTCATCATACGAAAATCTCTGGCGCCCTCCACAATCTGTACTTCGGAGAGCTTATTAATAAATTTATAAAAAGACGCTGACAGGAATGAACGTATTCTGGCCTCCCCCTGCCGGTCTCCTCTTCTTGTAGCCACACAATCATACTCGCCTTCCTGTAATATGCCGAACATTTCCGGTATATAGTCAGGTGGATCTTGCAGATCTGCGTCCATTACAACGACATACTCACCCTCTGCGGCTTTAAGTCCTGCATAGAGAGCAGACTCTTTTCCAAAGTTTCTGGAAAAGGATAGATAACGATAATCTTTATTTTGCTCATGATATGCCTTTAGAAGCTTCAGCGTCTCATCTGAAGAACCATCATCCACGAATATGATTTCCACGGCAGCAGGCTCCATCTTCTTTATAACTTCCTGCATGGCCTTTACGTAAAGAGGCAGTACTTCCTGCTCATTATAACAAGGGACAACCACGCTGACTGCAGGCTTTTTATCCTCGTACATCATAAAACCTCCTTCTTAATGACTGATTACTTTTATTCGGGTTAATAGTAATTATATATATAGTATCTATCAATTTCCGAAAGAAAATCTTAAGTTTAGGTAAAGATTGCTTTTTAGACAGATCTGCGTATATTTTACATTATCTGGCTGAGTGTTTTACTGATTTCTTCTGCTGATTCTATCAGCTTCTGCCGCTCCTTTTCATCCAATTCTATCTCCAGTACCTGTTCTGCCCCATTCTGTCCTACGACTGTCGGAATACTGAGGCACAGCTCCTGAAGGCCGTACTGCCCGGACAGGAATACAGATATCGGAAGAACCGCATGGCTGTCGCGGATGATGCACTCGGCAATTCTGGCAACAGCAATCCCTATGCCATAGTACGTAGCTCCTTTTCTCTCTATAATCTCATAGGCACTGTCACGTACATCCTGATATATGGCTTCCCATACGTGTTCCTCCGATATGCATCCGCGCAGCTCACTAAAGTGTTCTATGTCAATGCCAGATATATTGGCCGTACTCCAGACCGCAAGCTCGCTATCGCCGTGTTCACCGATGATAAACGCGTGTACGCTTCTGCTGTCAACTTTAAGATGCTCGCCAAGCAGATATTTGAGCCTTGCAGTATCAAGAACCGTTCCGGACCCTATTACCCTTTCTTTTGGAAAGCCAGATTCTTTTAATGCTACACACGTGAGTATATCCACAGGATTAGATACGACTAAGAGGATGCCCTCGCATTTGACAGCCTTGATATCATGGATTATTGAACGCATAATCTTTGTGTTTTTCTGTACAAGATCCAGCCTTGTCTCTCCTGGTTTCTGATTGGCGCCCGCAGTGATGATAATAAGCGCCGCATCTTTGATATCTCCATAGTCCCCGGCATAGATATCCATTGCATGGGCAAAGGGAAGGCCGTGGCTTATATCCATAGCTTCTCCTTCGGACTTTCTCTTATCTGCATCAATCAGCACCATTTCTGAAAACGTCCCTCTCTGTAATAATGTATACGCGATTGTAGAACCGACAAATCCGCACCCTATTATGGCAGTTTTCTGTATATTAATCATAAAATACCCCCTTCTAAATGACTGACTACTTTTGCTTGAATCATTAGTAAATATATATAGTATCTATCCATTTCTGAAAGATAATCTTAAGTTTCGCTAAAAATTGCAAACTACAAAAAATAACATAATAGGCCATAATAAGTATATAATGAGTACATGTTGTATGCGATAGGACGGAATATGAATTAATATGACCGGTTCCTTCATCAAGAGATTGAGAAATATGAGGGGAAAAGGAGCAGAAAACAGCTTAGAAAAGAAAGCGCTTGACAAAATCAGAACAAGGGGCCTTGGGCCCTAAAATAAATAAGTCCGAACAAAAGAGACACCCCTGTAGTGGTTCAAGTCTTAGAAAAAGCATGAATTCTACAGGGGTATTTCCTTCTCTAATATCAGGGGTATGCATAGGAACACAATTCTATCCATATATCTCATCCAAAATATCCAACAATTTATTATACATGTTTGCATTTTTCAAGTACATATTCCTGCTGTTCTCCCCCAACGCAATCTCCGAATACCTTTTTTGCTGGACTGCCAAAATCTCAAAGGCATCTTTTATATTCTCACCTGCAATATCGCTCCCTAAAATATAGGAAGCAGGTTGCGCTATCTGATCTTCTGGAATAAGCGGATCTTCCACAAACTTTAAATTCTTCCTTATATCATCTGGAAGTGAATTATAGTTAGCCGGCTTTTTCATAGGGCGTACAGGCTCTGAATAATCTCTTAACTCTCTCTCTGTAATAATTCCCATCTCGAACAAGTCGGTCATAAAACTGTGGGTCACTGATGATAAAGTATAATTGATTGGAAAAGTCATCTCCTCCAAATCATATTTCTCCTTTAGATAATTTTTCTGTTCGTCTGTTATCTTTAAAGGCTGATTCTCAATTTCTGACAGCCTCTCTTCCATTACTGTTTTTAAGTCATTCGAATCAAATCCAGTTTTTAATAAACAGTTCCCTTATTATTAACTTTTTGCGATGAATGATAATAGCTCAATGGAATCGTCCTCATATTAGTTTCTTCCTCCTATATCTAGTTTTTACTGTTTTTGATACCATCTCTTACATAACTATCTATATTAAAAATAAACAGACGCTTGCATTAATTGAGTACCCCATTTGTTATTATACAAGTAATCAAAATACGCATCCCAGATTAAAACAGGATTGTCTATATCCGTATAAAATGTAGTGTAGTATGTAGTATTAGGGCCAACAGGCGTTCTTGGCACGTTTGCTGGCTGTCTTGTAATCACCATTCCTTGTCTAAAATCTCCTGTCATTTTATAAAATACATTTATTTCATATCCGCTCTGCACATATCCTTTATTGCGGATAGCTTCTTTCATGCTTTCCACTTGTTCAGGAGTAACTGTACAGAAAACTCCTTGTATGTTATTTCCACTCCTATAGTATGTATAACCTTTATCATAAACACTTATTGACCCATCGTTACTAACATATGTTGGATACACCACTATTTTTTCCATATAAACTTTTGGCGATGTTACCGCTACACGTGTATCTCTACCTTTATCGTCTTGTTCATCAGTAGCAAAAACTGGTATGACATTAAAAATTAAAATAAGTATCATACTTAATAAAGCAACTACCTTCTTTGTACTCTTTCGAATCCTCATCTAAATTTCCTCCCAATATGTATTATTATACAATTATTTAATCTAGTCATAACGTATCATACATATTTACAAAATACAACCGCCTCAGTTTTATCATATTCAAGTTATTTTCATTTTTTTGTATGATTTCACATTAACAAAAGTAACTCAAAGACATTATATTACTATTAAAGGACAACAAAATTATTTTTTTTTAAAAATTTCGTCACTTTTATAAATACTTTTATAGGATCTGCCAGAATTTGCTGAACAAAAAAAGCAGCATCCATTAAAAGACACTGCTTCTCTCTCATTCCCATGAGCGTGCGGGGATTCGAACCCCGGACAACTTGATTAAAAGTCAAGTGCTCTACCACCTGAGCTACACGCCCATATACAATTATTATAGTAAAGAAAATGCCCAGAGCCGGAATCGAACCAGCGACACGAGGATTTTCAGTC
>NZ_KQ236749.1:0-3954 GCF_001185345.1 Dorea sp. D27
ACCACTCTCATCATATGGTATAGTTGTAACTGTTACAATAAAATATGTCCTCCTTATGATTAAAAGCCCTGCAAACAATGACGTTTGCAGGGCTCCCTGAACTCCCCGAGTTGGGTTTGAACCAACGACCCTTCGGTTAACAGCCGAATGCTCTACCGCTGAGCTATCGAGGACCACCTATATTATTATATCCCCTTGCACCCATACTATGCAAGAGGTCCTGTACATGTACCTTCAAAACCGCATACAAGAAATATCATCCATCCATTACCTATCCACCATCTCTGGTCATGCCCTCGACCGATTAGTAGCAGTCAGCTCCATGCATTGCTGCACTTCCACCTCTGCCCTATCTACCTCGTCGTCTTCAAGGGGTCTTACTGCTTGCGCAGGGATATCTCATCTCGAGGGGGGCTTCACGCTTAGATGCCTTCAGCGTTTATCCCGTCCCGGCTTGGCTACCCTGCCATGCTCTTGGTAGAACAGCAGGTGCACCAGCGGCCGGTCCATCCCGGTCCTCTCGTACTAAGGACAGCTCCTCTCAAATATCCTACGCCCACGCCGGATAGGGACCGAACTGTCTCACGACGTTCTGAACCCAGCTCGCGTACCGCTTTAATGGGCGAACAGCCCAACCCTTGGGACCTACTTCAGCCCCAGGATGCGATGAGCCGACATCGAGGTGCCAAACCACTCCGTCGATGTGAACTCTTGGGAGTGATAAGCCTGTTATCCCCAGGGTAGCTTTTATCCGTTGAGCGATGGCAATCCCACTTTATACCACCGGATCACTAAGTCCTACTTTCGTACCTGCTCCACCCGTCGGTGTCGCAGTCAAGCCCTCTTATGCCTTTGCACTCTGCGAATGGTTTCCGACCATTCTGAGAGGACCTTCGAGCGCCTCCGATACCCTTTCGGAGGCGACCGCCCCAGTCAAACTCCCCACCTGACATTGTCCCCAGGCCGGATCACGGCCTCTGGTTAGAAATCCAATACTGCAAGGGTGGTATCCCAACAGCGGCTCTGCGGCGACTGGCGTCTCCGCTTCCTAGCCTCCCACCTATCCTGTACATGCAATACCGAATCCCAGTATCAAGCTGGAGTAAAGCTCCATGGGGTCTTTCCGTCCTGGCGCAGGTAACCAGCATCTTCACTGGTATTTCAATTTCACCGGGTGCATTGTCGAGACAGTGCCCAAATCATTACGCCTTTCGTGCGGGTCGGAACTTACCCGACAAGGAATTTCGCTACCTTAGGACCGTTATAGTTACGGCCGCCGTTTACTGGGGCTTAAGTTCAAAGCTTCGCTTGCGCTAACCTCTCCCCTTAACCTTCCAGCACCGGGCAGGCGTCAGCCCATATACCTCACCTTTCGGTTTCGCATAGACCTGTGTTTTTGCTAAACAGTTGCTTGGGCCAATTCTCTGCGGCCAGGTCTCCCTGGCACTCCTTCTCCCGAAGTTACGGAGTCATTTTGCCGAGTTCCTTGACAATGCTTCTCCCGTCGGCCTTAGGATTCTCTCCTCATCTACCTGTGTCGGTTTGCGGTACGGGTACGATATGAACGATAGCGGCTTTTCTTGACGCATGGCTCACACACTTCCCTACTCTCAGTTCGGTACGCGTCACGCCTTCGGGTTGCCACACGGATTTGCCTATGCGGCCCCTGCCTCGCTTGCGCCGGTCTTTCCATTCCCGGCTTGTGCTCTCCACACGTGTCCCCACAGTTCTGTCATATCGCAGTACAGGAATCTCAACCTGTTGTCCATCGGCTACGGCTTCCGCCCTCGCCTTAGGCCCCGACTTACCCAGAGCAGATCAGCTTTACTCTGGAAACCTTGGATATTCGGCCGGAAGGATTCCCACCTTCCTCTCGCTACTCATTCCGGCATTCTCTCTTCGATGCCCTCCACGGCTCCTTCCGGTGCCGCTTCCTCACGCATCCAATGCTCCTCTACCAATCAACTTGGTTGATTCCCAAGCTTCGGCAGCGTGTTTCAGCCCCGGACATTTTCGGCGCAGGACCTCTCGACTAGTGAGCTATTACGCACTCTTTGAATGTATGGCTGCTTCTGAGCCAACATCCTAGTTGTCTTCGAAATCCCACATCCTTTTCCACTTAACACGCATTTTGGGGCCTTAGCTGTAGGTCTGGGCTCTTTCCCTTTCGACTGCCCAACTTATCTCGTGCAGTCTGACTCCCATACATCATCTACGCGGCATTCGGAGTTTGATATTCTTCGGTAAGCTTTGACGCCCCCTAGGAAATTCAGTGCTCTACCTCCGCAAGACTCGTATGAGGCTAGCCCTAAAGCTATTTCGAGGAGAACCAGCTATCTCCGGGTTCGATTGGAATTTCTCCCCTATCCACACCTCATCCCCACCCTTTTCAACGGATGTGGGTTCGGTCCTCCATTGCCTTTTACGGCAGCTTCAACCTGGACATGGATAGGTCACCCGGTTTCGGGTCTACTCCGGCTGACTCATACGCCCTGTTAAGACTCGGTTTCCCTTCGGCTCCGGGCCTCTAGCCCTTAACCTTGCCAGCCGGCGTAACTCGCCGGACCGTTCTACAAAAAGTACGCGGTTCCGCACATATGGCGGTTCCACAGGTTGTAAACATATGGTTTCAGGTTCTCTTTCACTCCCCTCCCGGGGTCCTTTTCACCTTTCCTTCACAGTACTATGCGCTATCGGTCACTAAGGAGTATTTAGCCTTACGGGGTGGTCCCCGCGTCTTCCCACAAGGTTTCTCGTGTCTCGTGGTACTCTGGATACCGCCATGTCGGTCGGACTTTCGCTTACGGGGCTTTCACCCTCTCTGGCCGGCTTTCCCAAAGCCGTTCTGCTAATCCTCCCGAATCAATCCCGCGGTCCGAACCCCAGGGTGCACGCACCCTGGTTTGGGCTCTTCCGCTTTCGCTCGCCGCTACTTACGGAATCACTTGTTGTTTTCTCTTCCTCCGGCTACTTAGATGTTTCAGTTCGCCGGGTTCCCCGCGCATGGCTATGGATTCACCATGCGCTGGCTGAGGTTTCCTCAGCCGGGTTTCCCCATTCAGACATCTCCGGATCAAAGGGTATTTGCCCCTCCCCGAAGCTTTTCGCAGCTTATCACGTCTTTCATCGGCTCTTAGTGCCAAGGCATCCACCATATGCTCTTTCTAGCATGACCAAACGCTCGGAAGATACGGGTGCGTCTTCCTCGCTACGCATGTCTAGCGTGACATGCGTTGGCTTCTCAGGTAATACCTGCCGGGCTGCTAGCCCTCGGCAGGATGTTTTTTCGATTCGTTGTCTCGAATATTGATAATGTTGTTCAACATTACCTCGGATGTCTTGATTAATTCAAAATATTTGAATCTAATCGCGTTATACCATCGGCTTATCAGTTGATGATATAACTCTATTTCTCATATGCAGTTTTCAAGGTACATGGCAGATGCATGGTTCCGCATCTGATGGAGAATACGAGATTCGAACTCGTGACCTCCTGCTTGCAAGGCAGGCGCTCTCCCAACTGAGCTAATCCCCCGTTCTGGTACGATTGATTCTATTTTCCTTGTGTATCAGTCACTCTTACTAGGCTCGATAAGACCTCGCCAAGTGCGGTGACATGCCTACGACTAAGCTCGATAAAACCTCGCTAAGTTCTCTGGCTATGGGCTTAAGTGGACTCGAACCACCGACCTCACGCTTATCAGGCGTGCGCTCTAACCGGCTGAGCTATAAGCCCGTTCTCTTGTCTCTTATCTAAAAAAGGCTTCCGCCTCTTTTTCCTTTTTCAGTGCTGGCAGCCACCTGCTCTCCCACACCGTCTCCAGTGCAGTACCATCGGCCGCCCGGGCCTTAACCATCGTGTTCGGGATGGGTACGGGTGTCTCCCCCGGGCGCATCGCCACCAGCAGTCCTCCCCCGGCTTCTGACGGCCCCGGGCAGGTTCCATTTCTTACG
>NZ_KQ236750.1 GCF_001185345.1 Dorea sp. D27
AGGTAAATAATTATTTTATTTACCGTCCTCCCACACCACCGTACGTACGGTTCCGTATACGGCGGTTCTTTAATTTTCACAAACTGTTAGATAATAGCCAAGTAAGGATATGTATCCCAGCTTGGCTATTATTTTGTTTGAAAAGATTTGGTTTAGCACCTGTGCCATTCTCCAATATCCTTTTCTGCTACAAGCTAGTTCCTTGGCTTTCCAATGTTCTATGCCGAGCGCTTTTAACATTCGGTATCTCGTTTTGATTTTCTTCCATTGTTTCCAGTAGACTGCTCTGATTCTTCGCCTTGCCCATTCATCTGTACTTTTGAGAAGACCCTTCATATCTGCTAGTTTGAAGTATTCCACCCATCCCCGCACATACTGTTGGTATTTATCTTCTCTGACCGCATTACTCATCCCGTTATTTCTGTCCGTTAGCACTCTGAGCCTATCCTTCCGCTTGATTACTGATTTAGGATGTACTCTGAATCTACACTTGCCTTTATATCTATAGAAACTATATCCAAGATACTTGACCTTGCTGATGTGTGCCACTTTTGTTTTCTTCCTATTTACTTTTAGGAACAGTTTTCCTTCAATGTAAGGAAGGATGTTTACAAAGGTTCTTTCGGCGCTCTTTTTGCTCTTACAGAAAACCATGCAATCATCCGCATAACGGACAAATCTATGCCCTCTGTGCTCAAGCTCCCTGTCCAGCTCATTCAGCATAACGTTACTGAGCAATGGACTTAATGGTCCACCTTGTGGCATACCTATTTCCGATTTTTCAAACATTCCCATTACTCTGGCATACTGTGTCAAAAAGCTTTTCCAAGTCCATATCCACTACGTATACATAGCCATCATTTACATTCTTTTGGCATTGTTTGAGGGCACTGTGTGCCCCCCCTTTTGGGACGAAATCCAAAACTGTTTTCCGAAAACTGCTCCTCGAAGATTGGTGTAAGTTCCTGTGTGATTGCTTGTTGTATCACTCTGTCCACCACTGTTGGAACTCCAAGCTTACGAAACTCGCCTTTTGTTTCTTTGGGTATTTCTACCCTTTGAACCGGGTTTGGTTTGTATCTGCCTTCCCTTATCTCCTGAATTAGGGTTTCTTGGTTTCCTCTAAGGAAGGGCAGAAGTCCATCCACCTGCATACCATCAATTCCACCTTTTCCCTTATTGGATTCCACTCTCTTATAGGCCTTGTTAAGGTTCTCTTTGCGTAAAATCAATTCCAAAAGATTGTTCGTCCAATAGTCTGTGATGATACCGCTCTTTTCAGTAATCTTACCGTAGCCGAACACTTCTGCATACTCTTTCTGTTCCGCAGATACCATTTGCAGATAGTCCTCAATATGAAGTTGTCTGTTCTTAAATCTACTTTCAGTTACATTCATTGCTTGTATCTCCTAAAGTTCAGCCCTTCGCCGATGTTTGCAACCATCGGGTTAATATGGCTTCTGCTGACTTCTCGCCATTCGTTGTTACTCACGAATTTCATACTCTGTTTCCACTCGCTGACGAGACCTCCCTGGGTACCACACGTTTCTTTCACTCCATCTATCTGCCACATTTACTATAGTTGATTCCGAGTAGATATTGGACTTCGATTTGTATCGCAATCTTATCCTCAACCATAGCCTGATGTGATTTCTGTTCGTCAGACCAGAGATTTGCCTCCACCTTCCTTCAGATTCCACCTCACGATGGACACCCTTGGTCTTGGCTGTATCCTTCCCACTACTAGGGCGGATTAGGGACTTTCACCCATTAGAAACGTGCGCCGCCAGGCACACGATAAAAA
>NZ_KQ236751.1 GCF_001185345.1 Dorea sp. D27
TAGGACTTCCCGTCGGTCAGCTTATAGATGAGCCAGCTGTCTATCGTGCCGTGGCAGATCTCACCTGCGGCCGCCTTCTCTCCTGCCCCTTCCACATGCTCCAGTATCCAGGCGATCTTGGACGCCGGGAAGTAGGGGGAGAGGTTCATGCCGGTAGCCCTGCGGATCAGGCGGCCGCTCCCGTCAAAGAGGAGGGCCTTCGTCCCCTGGGTGCTCTGGTCTATGCTGATGATATAATTGTCTGACATCTTTTCCCCTCCAATCATAAGGGTTGTACGAAAGGGGTCAGACCCCTGTAGCCACAGGGGTCTGACCCCTATGCAAATTCCTACAAAACTCCCTTTATTGTCTTTACAATTCCTTCTGCGTCCAGCCCGTAATGCCGGAACACTTCCTTCGAGGTCCCCGTGATCACCGGCGCATCCGGCAGCGACAGGTTCACCACCCGTTTCGGGCATTCGCTCCCGACCACCTGGCTCACCATCGATCCCAGGCCTCCGTACGGGGCGTGCTCCTCTACCGTCACCACCGCTTTCGCTCCCGTCGCCGCCCTGATGATGGCTGCACGGTCCAGCGGCTTCACGCAGTACATGTCTACCACCGTCACTCCGATCCCCTCTTCACGCAGCTGCTCCGCCGCGTCCGCCGCAGGCTTCACCATCTCCCCGCAGGCGATCACCGCCACGTCGCTCCCTTCCGTCACGAAGGTCGCCTTATCCATCTCGAAGGGCACCTTCCCTTCCTCGTATACGTCCTCCACCGCGTTCCGGCCTACCCGGATGTACGCCGGCTTCTCATCCTCCAGCAGCGCCTTCGTAAGAAGCTCCGTCTGCAGCCGGTCGCTCGGCAGGTACACCCGCATGTTCGGCACCGCCGACATCGCCGCGATGTCCTGCGCCGAGTGGTGGCTCATCCCCAGCGCTCCGTAGCTCACCCCTCCGCTGATCCCGATCAGCTTCACGTTCGTGTCCGAATACGCCACGTCTATCTTGCACTGCTCATAGCTCCTCGTCGACAGGAAGCACGCCGGCGATGCCGCGTACGGCTTCTTCCCGCACTTCGCAAGCCCCGCCGAGATGCTCACCAGGTTCTGCTCCGCGATCCCCGTCTCCACGAACTGCTCCGGCAGCCCGTCTGCGAACGGCGTGAACGACGCGCTCCCCC
>NZ_KQ236752.1 GCF_001185345.1 Dorea sp. D27
CCATGACGATAGCTGCGGCCATGCGGCCGCCGTGGAGGGGGCAGCCCTGCGATATGGAGTGTGCGGGCGACGCTCACGAGGACGGCTGCCGGGCATGTGGCCGCCGTGGCGGAGCAGCCCTGCACCCACCAGCACAACAACGAGTGCGGCGGGCTGCCGCAAGAGGACACGCAAACGCCCGCCGATAGCGAAGTGCTTTGCGCGGCGACCGAGGGCTGCACCCTTGCCGAGAACCACGAGGGGGACTGCCGGCTTGCCTTGGCGGTGAACGGCGCGCGCAACGGTACCATCGACAACAACGATTACGCCTTCAATCCGAATACCGGCGAGCTGGCCGTCAAGACCGACGCTGGCACGACGGCGTGGCGGGATGATACCGGCATCGCTGTGGAAGAAACCGGCCGCTACGAGGCGATTCGGTCGGTCGTGTTTGATGATAGCGTGACGAGCATCGGGAAAGATGCGTTTTCTGGCTGCACCAACCTTGCACTGTCCGCCCTGCCGGACGGAGTGGAGAGCATCGGGGACGGCGCGTTTTATGGCTGCACCAGCCTTGCACTGTCCGCCCTGCCGGACGGAGTGGAGAGCATCGGACATTATGCGTTTTCTGGCTGCACCGACATCAGGCTGACCGCCCTGCCGGACGGGGTGGAGCGCATCGGGGACGGTGCGTTTGCTGACTGCACCGGCATCAAGCTGTCCGCCCTGCCGGACGGGGTGGAGAGCATCGGGGACGGTGCGTTTGAAGGCTGCACTGGCATCACGGAGATGACATTCCCCGTAGGTCTTTCGCGCATCAAGGGATATGCGTTTTCTGGCTGCACCAGCCTCGCCAAGCTGACCTTCCAAAGCGCCACGCCCCGACGATAGGGGGCGCCGCTTTCAATGGCGTTGCCACCACCGGCACGATCTACTACCCAGCCGGGTATGCGTCGGATTGGCTGGGGGTCTCCGGGTTGCCCGGCGGCTGGACGCTCGCTTCCCTGATTACCCTCGAAGTGACCTACAACGACGGCGCCACCATGGCGGATGCCATTCAAGATGCGCTGCTTGCGGCGAGTGTTGGCAAGGAGCAGGTGACCGGAATCAAGATTACCGGCAATGCCACGGCGGTC
>NZ_KQ236753.1 GCF_001185345.1 Dorea sp. D27
GGTCTCTCACAGGCCTTAGCGTCGAGACGCTTCCCGATGGCTTGGCGAGGTATTCACCGAGCCTAGCATCGCGGAAGCTTCCTTCGTTCAATCGCGGTCAGGATTAACTGCTCGCTAATCCTATCCCGTTATTACTGTTTTTAGGTTGACATCTCTTTCGATGTCCGTTCTGAATTTTTCTCTTTACAAGAAATTTTCAGGGTCGTTGTCTATTGTTTAATTATCAAGGTTCTTTTGCATCCCCGTTTGGGTCAGCTCAGATATAGTATCACTTTTTGGCTATATATGTCAAGTGCTTTTTTATCTTTTTTTTACTTTTTTTGAACAAGCTCTTAACAGATACTATACCTTGTACGGTGTAAAGCAGTTCCTACTATATATAATAGTTAAGTTACTGTCTGCACAGTGGCCATAAAAAACTGTCTGAAACTTTAGTCCCAGACAGCCATTCATGACTAACGGAGAAAGAGGGATTTGAACCCTCGCGCCGGTTACCCGACCTACACCCTTAGCAGGGGCGCCTCTTCAGCCTCTTGAGTATTTCTCCAGCACGGATTATTATACTAAAGGAAACCTGCATTGTCAATGCTTTTTTGAATTCATCCAGTTAATAATATATTCTTTTGCTTCTTTCTTTGTCTTTATTCCATCTAATACGCTTAATTCTGTGTCAGTAAGATAAGAAGTGACTTCTTTCCAATCACTGAATACATATTCATCTATATTGATGTTTTCCAGTATTTCAATGATTCGGGGTGCCCATTGCTCCTGTCTGAGCCGCAAATCCGACAGACAGTCACATCCGGCTTCTTGTGCCAGATATTCAAGAAAACTTCTCTTTTCCACACCTGTCCCTCCTTTATATGTGAAAGAATACTGTTTATAAAAGTAGACTTTATTGAACAAAAAGCTTTCATTCATTTTATTGTATATGTATTCGCAATTCTTCTGTTTCTCAACAAAATTCTCTTTTTTACCGATAATTTTATTATATATGAAGCGTACAATAAAGTCTAC
>NZ_KQ236754.1 GCF_001185345.1 Dorea sp. D27
CGCGCACGGCGCGGAGAACGGCGGCTTTAAGAATTTTCTCAAGGGGGTTGACAGTTGAGCAGACGCGATATAATTCGTGACAGACAGACAGACAGACAGACAGACAGACAGACAGACAGACAGACAGACAGACAGACAGACAGACAGACAGACAGACAGACAGACAGACAGACAGAATAAGTCTGTCCTTTTATCATACCAAAAGGGGAACCATTCCCCACCCAGACAGGCGCTTGCCCTTCTGCTATCAGGAGGGCAAGCGCCTGTCTGCGCGTTTAGGGAGCAGTTAACAATCAGGAAAAGGAGGAATACCAGATGAAACCAAGAAAGACAAACCGGCTGCTGGCGCTGGGGCTTTGCCTCTTCCTGCTGCTGTCCGTGCTTCCCCTCGACCGCATGGCCTACGCCGCAGGGAAGGGCTGCAATCACGTCCATGACGATAGCTGCGGCCATGCGGCCGCCGTGGAGGGGCAGCCCTGCGATATGGAGTGTGCGGGCGACGCTCACGAGGACGGCTGCGGGCATGTGGCCGCCGTGGCGGAGCAGCCCTGCACCCACCAGCACAACAACGAGTGCGGCGGGCTGCCGCAAGAGGACACGCAAACGCCCGCCGATAGCGAAGTGCTTTGCGCGGCGACCGAGGGCTGCACCCTTGCCGAGAACCACGAGGGGGACTGCCGGCTTGCCTTGGCGGTGAACGGCGCGCGCAACGGTACCATCGACAACAACGATTACGCCTTCAATCCGAATACCGGCGAGCTGGCCGTCAAGACCGATGCTGGCACGACGGCGTGGCGGGATGATACCGGCATCGCTGTGGAAGAAACCGGCCGCTACGAGGCGATTCGGTCGGTCGTGTTTGATGATAGCGTGACGAGCATCGGGAAAGATGCGTTTTACTGGCTGCACCA
>NZ_KQ236755.1 GCF_001185345.1 Dorea sp. D27
ATGGGCGTAAAGATGAATGTAGGAACGGTACTGTCGGAACTCGATTCCATGAACAGATACCTGTCGGATGTCTGGATGAAAAGCGGCACGCTTGGCAAGGCGTTCCGGTCTTTTGAAGGAGAGGCCGGCCTTCAAAGTGCGGCATATGACAATCATAAGAGCTATATCGGGCAGGTGCATCAGCCCGTAGCAGAGGGAATCGCCGGCTTTTGTTCTGAGATGATGGAGGCAAACGATGCGTACGGAGGCTGCCTCCGCCAGTATTTTTCAGACGGAATGACCGTGGACGAAGATAAGTGGAAAAGCGAGCATGAGGCTTTGAAAGCGCATTATGACCAGCTTAATTCCACGCTGACCTATATCATAGAAACGATACGGAGCATGGTCTCTATGGGGGGACGCCCTGGGGCTGTCTATACGGATATGAGCGGCTATCAGCGTATCGCCAATTCCTATCGTGAGGAGCTGGAAACCCTTTATGAGATCATAGAGGAGTACAGGGAAAATATCGAGAAGATTGGCGAGATGCTGATAGCCACGTCAGGCATATATGAGGGAGCACAGCGCATGCAGAAGGTGCTGGCATCCGCCATATTGGCCATGTCTTCTGTGGGCTACGATGGGGCAACGAACGAATATGTCATAGTGCCGGTAAATCTGCAGCTGTTTGCGAAGATCGAAAAGGAAAGGCAGGAGATCCTCATAGCGAAGGTGCTGAACAAGCAGCTCGGTGACGAGCTTCTGGGGGAAGAGGAGTTCATGGCGCTTGATGCAGAAGAACAGCTGGAGTATGCAGACAAGGTAGCAAAGTTGATCGGGAAATATATCCCGAACCTGTCGGTGCAGATGCTGGACGGGGAGATGAGGATACCGTTGGCAGATGGGCTTGTGCTGTATGGGGGAGTG
>NZ_KQ236756.1 GCF_001185345.1 Dorea sp. D27
TTTAGTGAAGCAGGGCGCCGCTGGGAAGGCAGGGGGCATATGCTGCGATGCGTCCGGGACTGCGACTATCACACAGATTCCTAAGCCTGTGGAATGTTCGCCGATAGCGGCTCTCATCCCACAAGCTAAGGAATCTGGTGAGGATTCTCCGTCCCTTCCGCTTATACCTTCGCATCTGCCCCCTGCCTCCCCAGCGGCTATCTACTTTACTGGCACGGGCGGGGGTGGCTGTGTGACAATACTGGAGGCCGGAAAGAATTTGGCTTGTGTGGCTATATGAATAAAAGATGCGTCAAGTTGAAATCCTTGGCGAAATGGAATTATAATGAGGAAGAGCCGGTATCAGGTACAGGGCTGTTATATGAGATAACATCCCTTGCCTGACTCCGGCTCTTCTTCCAGCAACGGCGTGCACGCCTCGCTGCAAACGTTTAACTGCGATAATATACACCGTACTAATTTGTATGTGTTGTATACACTAAGCTTGCTACCATTTTCCATCTAGCTGACGCAGCCAGCGTTCATCCGCTGGCCAGTAACGTCACACGGCCGCTCACGCCCTTGTTAGTAAAGTAGATAGCGGACGGGGAGCCGGGTGGGAGATGCGCAGGTGTAAGCGGGAGAGGCGGAGAATCCTTTCCGTAGCCCTTATCCTGCGTGATGCAAGCCGCTATCGGCGCGCATTCCGGAGGGTTAGGGATACGTGAAATAGTCGGAGCCTCGTACGCATCGAAGCATCTGCCACCCGGCTCCCCGCCCGCCGCCTAA
>NZ_KQ236757.1 GCF_001185345.1 Dorea sp. D27
GAAGCAGGGCGCCGCTGGGAAGGCAGGGGGCATATGCTGCGATGCGTCCGGGACTGCGACTATCACACAGATTCCTAAGCCTGTGGAATGTTCGCCGATAGCGGCTCTCATCCCACAAGCTAAGGAATCTGGTGAGGATTCTCCGTCCCTTCCGCTTATACCTTCGCATCTGCCCCCTGCCTCCCCAGCGGCTATCTACTTTACTGGCACGGGCGGGGTCGGCTGTGTGACAATACTGGAGGCCGGAAAGAATTTGGCTTGTGTGGCTATATGAATAAAAGATGCGTCAAGTTGAAACCCTTGGCGAAATGGAATTATAATGAGGAAGAGCCGGTATCAGGTACAGGGCTGTTATGTGAGATAACATCCCTTGCCTGACTCCGGCTCTTCCAGCAGCAACGGCGTGTACGCCTCGCTGCAAACGTTTAACTACGATAATATACAACGTTTTAAACTGTATGTGCTGTATACACTAAGCTTGCTACCATTTTCCATCTAGCTGACGCAGCCAGCGTTCATCCGCTGGCCAGTAACGTCACACGGCCGCTCACGCCCTTGTTAGTAAAGTAGATAGCGGACGGGGAGCCGGGTGGGAGATGCGCAGGTGTAAGCGGGAGAGGCGGAGAATCCTTTCCGTAGCCCTTATCCTGCGGGATGCAAGCCGCTATCGGCGCGCATTCCGGAGGGTTAGGGATACGTGAAATAGTCGGAGCCTCGTACGCATCGAAGCATCTGCCACCCGGCTCCCGCACGCGCCT
>NZ_KQ236758.1 GCF_001185345.1 Dorea sp. D27
CATCTGCTGCGATGCGTCCGGGACTGCGACTATCACACAGATTCCTAAGCCTGTGGAATGTTCGCCGATAGCGGCTCTCATCCCACAAGCTAAGGAATCTGGTGAGGATTCTCCGTCCCTTCCGCTTATACCTTCGCATCTGTCCCCTGCCTCCCCATCGGCTATCTACTTTACTGGCACGGGCGGGGGTGGCTGTGTGACGTTACTGGCGGTCAGAAGGAATTTATCTGTGCCGGTATATTAATAAAAAAGCTGAGCGAGTGAAAACCTTTGAAAAATGAAATTATTATGAGGAAGAGCCGGAATCAGGTACAGGGCTGTTATATGAGATAACATCCCTTGCCTGATTCCGGCTCTTCTTCCAGCAACGGCGTGCACGCCTCGCTGCAAACGTTTAACTGCGATAATATACACCGTACTAATTTGTATGTGTTGTATACACTAAGCTTGCTATCATTTTCCATCTAGCTGACACAGCCAGCGTTCATCCGCTGGCTAGTAACGCTACACAGCCGTCCTCGCCCTTGTTAAGTGAAGTAGATAGCGGGCGGGGAGCCGGGTGGGAGATGCGCAGGTGTAAGCGGGAGAGGCGGAGAATCCTTTCCGTAGCCCTTATCCTGCGTGATGCAAGCCGCTATCGGCGCGCATTCCGGAGGGTTAGGGATACGTGAAATAGTCGGAGCCTCGTACGCATCGAAGCATCTGCCACCCGGCTCCCGCCGCCGCCTAACTTACTTAAA
>NZ_KQ236759.1 GCF_001185345.1 Dorea sp. D27
CTACCCGGAAGGCGGACAGGCCGTCATCGAGGCCGACGCAGCGCCGGGTGGGAAGGCATTCGACAGGTGGGAAACGTTAGGCGGCGGCCGCTTTTTAAACGCTGCCAGCGCCAGCACCACCTTCACCATGCCCGCTGCCGACACGACCGTGCGGGCCACCTACAGAACCACCACGCCCGCCCCCGGCCCGGCCAACGCCAGCATTAATCCCGACAAGGCGACCTTCGACCGCTATCCCTCCGGCAAGAACCATCGGGACATACCGGTCACGCTTTCGCCGGGCAGCCATACATTGAGCGGCATCCGCTGCGGCAACGTGACCTTGCAGGCCGGGCGGGACTACACCGTGAGCGGCAGCCGGTACACATTCTCCAGGACCTATCTTGCCACGCTGGGGAAAGGCACCCACGCCTTTATCTTCGATATGAGCGGCGGCGCCGATCCGACGTTCACCCTCACGGTGGAGGACACCAGGCCGGGGGGCGGCACCAGTTCCGGCCCAACGTCCGATTCCGGCAATGCCGGCAGCAATCCCAACACCGGCGTGGCGGATCGCGCCCTGTTGTGGCTGGCCTGGCTGATCGTGTCGGGCATCCTGATCTTCCTGCTGGTTCGCTGCGCCCCCCGCCGCAAACGGGCCGGGCATTGATCCGGCGGTATGGAAACACGGACCGAACCGAGAAAATGGCTGCGCGGCCGGGTATCCCGGCCGCTGCTGGCTGTTGAT
>NZ_KQ236760.1 GCF_001185345.1 Dorea sp. D27
CATCTGCTGCGATGCTCCGGGACTGCGACTATCACACAGATTCCTAAGCCTGTGGAATGTTCGCCGATAGCGGCTCTCATCCCACAAGCTAAGGAATCTGGTGAGGATTCTCCGTCCCTCCCGCTTATACCTTCGCATCTGTCCCCTGCCTCCCCATCGGCTATCTACTTTACTGGCACGAGCGGGGGTGGCTGTGTGACGTTACTGGCGGCCGGAAGGAATTTATTTGTGCCGGTATATTAATAAAAAAGCTGAGCGAGTGAAAACCTTTGAAAAATGAAATTATTATGAGGAAGAGCCGGAATCAAGTACAGGGCTGCTATGTGAAATAACATCCCTTGCCTGATTTCCGGCTCTTCCTGCAGCAACGGCGTGCACGCCTCGCTGCAAACGTTTAACTGCGATAATATACACCGTTCTAATTTGTATGTGTTGTATACACTAAGCTTGCTATCATTTTCCATCTAGCTGACACAGCCAGCGGTCATCCGCTGGCCAGTAACGTCACACGGCCGCTCACGCCCTTGTTAGTAAAGTAGATAGCGGACGGGGAGCCGGGTGGGAGAGGCGCAGGTGTAAGCGGGAGAGGCGGAGAATCCTTTCCGTAGCCCTTATCCTGCGGGATGCAAGCCGCTATCGGCGCGCATTCCGGAGGGTTAGGGATACGTGAAATAGTCGGAGCCTCGTACGCATCGAAGCATCTGCCACCCGGCTCCC
>NZ_KQ236761.1 GCF_001185345.1 Dorea sp. D27
CTGCTGCGATGCGTCCGGGACTGCGACTATCACACAGATTCCTAAGCCTGTGGAATGTTCGCCGATAGCGGCTCTCATCCCACAAGCTAAGGAATCTGGTGAGGATTCTCCGTCCCTCCCGCTTATACCTTCGCATCTGTCCCCTGCCTCCCCATCGGCTATCTACTTTACTGGCACGGGCGGGGGTGGCTGTGTGACGTTACTGGCGGTCGGAAGGAATTTATCTGTGCCGGTATATTAATAAAAAAGCTGAGCGAGTGAAAACCTTTGGCAAAATGGAATTATAATTATAATGAGGAAGAGCCGGAATCAGGTACAGGGCTGTTATGTGAGATAACATCCCCTTGCCTGACTCCGGCTCTTCCTGCAGCAACGGCGTGTACGCCACGCTGCAAACGTTTAACTACGATAATATACAACGTTTTAAACTGTATGTGCTGTATACACTAAGCTTGCTACCATTTTCCATCTAGCTGACGCAGCCAGCGTTCATCCGCTGGCCAGTAACGTCACACGGCCGCTCACGCCCTTGTTAGTAAAGTAGATAGCGGACGGGGAGCCGGGTGGGAGATGCGCAGGTGTAAGCGGGAGAGGCGGAGAATCCTTTCCGTAGCCCTTATCCTGCGGATGCAAGCCGCTATCGGCGCGCATTCCGCAGGGTTAGGGATACGTGAAATAGTCGGAGCCTCGTACGCATCGAAGCATCTGCCACCCGG
>NZ_KQ236762.1 GCF_001185345.1 Dorea sp. D27
AATGTTCGCCGATAGCGGCTCACACCCCACGGGCCAAGGAATCTGGTGAGGATTCTCCGTCCCTCCCGCTTATACCTTCGCATCTGCCCCCTGCCTCCCCAGCGGCTATCTACTTTACTGGCACGGGCGGGGACGGCTGTGTGACGTTACTGGCGGTCGGAAGGAATTTATCTGTGCCGGTATATTAATAAAAAAGCTGAGCGAGTGAAAACCTTTGGCAAAATGGAATTATAATTATAATGAGGAAGAGCCGGAATCAGGTACAGGGCTGTTATGTGAGATAACATCCCTTGCCTGATTCCGGCTCTTCCTGCAGCAACGGCGTGCACGCCTCGCTGCAAACGTTTAACTACGATAATATACACCATTCTAATTTGTATGTGCTGTTTACATGAAGCTTGCTATCATTTTCCATCTAGCTGACACAGCCAGCGGTCATCCGCTGGCCAGTAACGTCACACGGCCGCTCTCGCCCTTGTTAGTAAAGTCGATAGCGGGCGGGGAGCCGGGTGGGAGATGCGCAGGTATAAGCGGGAGAGGCGGAGAATCCTTTCCGTAGCCCTTATCCTGCGGGATGTAAGCCGCTATCGGCGCGCATTCCGCAGGGTTAGGGATACGTGAAATAGTCGGAGCCT
>NZ_KQ236763.1 GCF_001185345.1 Dorea sp. D27
GCCGATAGCGGCTTACATCCCGCAGGATAAGGGCTACGGAAAGGATTCTCCGCCTCTCCCGCTTACACCTGCGCATCTCCCACCCGGCTCCCCGCCCGCTATCTACTTCACTTAACAAGGGCGAGAGTGGCTGTGTAACGTTACTGGGCAGCGGATGAACGATGGCTGCGTTAGCTAGATGGAAAATGATAGCAAGCTTAGTGCATACAGCACAAACAGTTTAGAACGTTGTATATTATCGTAGTTAAACTCTTGCAGCGAGGCGTGCACGCCGTTGCTGCAAGAAGAGCCGGAGTCAGGCAAGGAATGTTATCTCACATAACAGCCCTGTACCTGATTCCGGCTCTTCCTCATTATAATTCCATTTCGCCGAAGGTTTTTACTCGCTCAGCCTTTTTATTTATATACCGGCACAGATAAATTCCTTCCGGCCTCCAGTATTGTCACACAGCCACCCCCGCCCGTGCCAGTAAAGTAGATAGCCGCTGGGGAGACAGGGGACAGATGCGAAGGTATAAGCGGGAGGGACGGAGAATCCTCACCAGATTCCTTGGCCCGTGGGGT